>NZ_JACAKB010000040.1 GCF_030326305.1 Myroides odoratimimus
CTTGCCTAAGAAACCTGCCATTAGATATGAGAAAGTAATAACTAATCAATTAGCCTTGTTATAATCGAACTCAGGTTTGTAGTATTTGACTAATACTTAATCTGGGTTAAAGATACCTATAATAAATACTCTTATCAAAGAATGAACTATAAAAAAACACCTAATACAGCACAATATTCCTTGTGCTGTATTAGGTGTTCTATAGATATAAAATAAGCCAACAAAATGGCTGGCTTGAATTATTTAATTTTTGAAGCTAATAGATAGGTTACAGCCATACGAACTGCTACTCCATTCTCTACCTGATCTAAGATCACTGACTGCTGTGAATCAGCTACATCAGAAGTAATTTCTACTCCTCTGTTAATAGGCCCTGGGTGCATGACTACGATTTCTTTATCTAATGAATCTAAGATCTCTTTAGTCAACCCAAACTGTTGAGAATACTCTCTCGTATTAGGGAAATAACTAAAGTCTAAACGCTCATTCTGAACGCGAAGCATATTCGCTACATCACACCATTCTAGAGCTTTTCTTAGATTAGACTCTACCTTTACTCCTAAGCTCTCAATATACTTAGGGATTAATGTCTTAGGTCCACATACTCTAACTTCAGCCCCTTGCATCTGCAAAGCAAAGATATTAGACAATGCTACACGTGAATGTAGAATATCTCCTACGATCACAACCTTCTTCCCTGCTACATCACCTAACTTTTCGCGGATAGAATAGCTGTCTAATAACGCCTGTGTAGGGTGCTCATGTGCTCCATCTCCTGCATTAATGATACTTGCGTTTACGTTCTTAGATAAGAAATGAGCAGCTCCTGCATCACTGTGACGCATTACTACCATATCTACCTTCATGGCTAAGATATTATTAACTGTATCGATTAGTGTTTCTCCTTTCTTCACTGAAGACTGAGCCGCAGAAAAACTAATCACATCTGCAGATAAACGTTTTTGTGCTAATTCGAAAGATAGTTTAGTACGAGTACTGTTTTCAAAGAAGATATTCGCTATGGTAATATCTCGTAGAGAAGGAACTTTCTTAATCGGACGATTAATTACTTCCTTAAAGTGATCAGCTGTTTCGAAAATTAAATCAATATCATGCTTATTGATATACTTAATTCCTAAAAGGTGATTTACGCTTAATTCTTTCATTGTACTTCTATGAGTAGATTTAGGTAGTTAGTTTTTTTCAGTTTCTTCTAGAAAGACTACATCTTCCTGTTCATGTTCAGACCAATGTACACGGATAGTCTCCTCGTCAAAGGCATCTACTTGTCTTCCTCTATAATCAGGCTGTATCGGTAAGTGACGACTAAAACGGCGATCTATTAATACCAATAGTTCTATCTCTGCTGGACGGCCAAAAGACTGTATAGCCGTCAATGCGGCACGTATACTACGTCCTGTATAAAGCACATCATCTATAAATACGACTTTCTTATCTTCTACTAAGAAGTCTATTTGTGTTTTATTCGCTTCAAGAGTTTTTTGATGTCTTCTAAAATCATCTCTAAAGAAAGTAATGTCTAAAAAACCTAAAGGCACTTCAGATATACCATATTCAGTCTTAAGGATGCTTTTAATGCGTTCTGCTAAAAATTTACCACGTGGTTGAATACCAATAAGAAGGGTATTAGAAAAATCAAGATGTTTTTCTACTAATTGACAAGCCAAACGGTGTAGAATGATATCAATCTCTTTTGAAGTAAGTAATACTTTTGGATTCATATATAAAAGAGTTGTGTTTGGGGAGTAAATTTACAATTAAATATCGTTTGTCACCAATTTATTAAACATATATCTTCTAAAAAAATGTAGCTAATCAAAGTATGCTTTCTAAATCATATTAATATCTTTGGATAAAGATTAAAATCCTATTGCTCATGATCAAGTCTAAATTTATAATATTCATTACCTTAACCCTATCTCTAGCTCTGCATGCTCAGAAGATAGAAGATCCTCTTCCTTTGACAAATAAACAAATACAAAAAGAACAGTGGGTCATACAGGACAAAGAAAAAAACCTAATTCTACAATGGACTGATGGTGCTCTAGAAATAGCATTAGCCAACAAACCGATTAATCATGATCAAAAGAAAACAATCTACGCTAGAATTCCTGCTCAGCAAATCAAAGATAACGCTACTGAATATGTCTTACTAACTGATAAAACAGAGTTCTTATCTACTCCTACAACAGTGAACTGGACACAAGACGACTTAGAGTTTTTTCGCGTTTTAGAATCCAGCGCTATCACTGTGAGTAGTACAACAGATGTCTTAGTACTTAAAAAAGGTACAGAAACTAAGTACAAGTTCTACAGTACTGATTTTGACCGTATGTGTAAGTTTGTCTCTAGATTTAACTGGGGACTTATTGCTTTAAATCGAGAGTCAGAGAATCTACCTAAGATGATTACTTCTTTTGATTTTGAAAACACAACCATAACAGGTACTATAAATAATATCCCTTTTGAGGTGAAGTTTGATTTATATTTTGATCAAGATACTTTTTACTTTAGAAGTTTCGAAATTCCTTATCATGCTAAAAATAGAGCAAGTCGTAAAGCAAAAGAAAGATATGGGCGCTACTTCACAGATAAAACGTATCGCTATGATATCGCTGAACAAACACTTAATTTCTATCAAGACGAAAAGTTAGTACTCATGTTCGGTTTTATGCCTAAAGAGTAAAACACAATCCCCATAATCTTTTAAAATACGCAAAAAAATAAATATAACTCCTCATTATCTATATCACTGATTGATTTATATTAAGTTATCAATAATATATCTCTTATAAATTATGTTATTAAATAGGAATTACTACCTTTTCGCAATCATTTACATATACTTCAAAATAAACTAAATAAAAATCTAGTTAACAAAAAGAAGGCAAATGTATCATGTATATTTAGAATTATTTTAATATTTATTATAAAAAAAATACGCTACTAGTTTATTTCTTTATTTAACAAGCTTAGTAACTTTTGCACAACAAGGTTCTTTCGATTCTCAAGAAAGACATCCATTAACACCAGATGGTATATGGAATGTTAGATGGGTATTACAAGACAATAGCAAACCTGGAACCCTAACTCCTACTGATAAACATATCATACTTAGTCACGAATATGGATCTACTATCACTGGATTTGCTGGGTGTAATGTGTTTGAAATTCCTGTGTTGAAAACTTCTGTTAACTCAAAAGGTACACATCTAACGACTCGTTTTGATTCTAAAACGAATAAAGAATGTTCTACAGATGTTAAATATGATGAGAACAAGTTCTTAAAGCGTATTTCTAATGGTACGATTACCTTCAATGAGAAAGAAGGTTTATTATAGCTAATGACTAAAGATAGAATCGAGTACGTATTCGCTGATGAGAAATTAGATAAAGTAGCCAAAGATGTACGTCGTTATGACTGGAAACTAGTAGAGTTAGATGGTGGTAAAAAAAGACCTTATAGACAATGGATAACTTTTGGCTTTCACAATTACTTAGTGAAAGGAAATAACGGATGTGCTTTATTCGAAGCTCCATTTGCTATCAATACAAAAACGAGTACAGTCACTTTATTTGTACTTCAATCAGATACAACTAAATAATGTGGTAATAGTAGCAAATACGAGTTCTTAAAATACTTTGACAACTCTACTTATCCATTCGAAATTACAGATCAGACTTTAAATATCTTACAAAACAATAAGGTGATTATGAAGTTTGAATTAGCAAAGAAAAACTCTTTATAAAACACAAGACTGTAACAGAATACAGTCATTAAAATATCTAAAACCTGTAAAATTATACTTCACAGTTTTTTTTTATACAACTAACTATAAATCAACCTAAAGAAAATAAATATTCAATATTATCAGCTTTCTAATGAGGGTTAAATAAAATTTAAGATAAGCTTAAAAAGGCTTTACAATTGATAAATTCTTTACCTTAGTGGATTAATAACAATTTAGTTTTATGAAAGCTTTAATTTTTAATGGTT
Organism: Myroides odoratimimus; assembly: GCF_030326305.1. Classification (GTDB taxonomy): domain Bacteria; phylum Bacteroidota; class Bacteroidia; order Flavobacteriales; family Flavobacteriaceae; genus Flavobacterium; species Flavobacterium odoratimimum_A. The sequence continues at coordinate 4,019 of NZ_JACAKB010000040.1, forward strand.
CTTTAGACGAAGAAGCATTCCGTACATCGCGACGCATTGCACAGTATTATGCAGATCAGTTCATAAATTCTAATATTGAAGTTCGACAGGTTCACTTATCAGATTTTCAAATTCCTATATTTCAAGCTAAATTAATGGATAATGTCCCAGCAGACGTTATGGCCTTTGCGGATGCTTTTAGAGAAGCAGATGTAATGATTTGGCTTACTCCACTCTACCATGGCAGTCTTACTGGAGTAATGAAGAATGCTATCGATTGGTTAGAAATAACAGCCAAAGATCATCCTGCTTATTTGACAAATAAAATAGTAGGATTTACATGTTGGTCAGCTGGTAACCAAGCTATGCAAGGTATACAAGCTCTAGACAATATCGCAAAAGCACTTAGAGCATGGTCTTTGCCTTATTCTATACCGATTAGCAACTCTGACTTATATGAAGACAATGATATCTCAGAAGTCTACAAAAAGAAAATGTCAATGTTAACCGACCTTCTAATAGAGAGTCAAACGCGATAAAACAAAAAGCCTATTTGAATACTCAATAGGCTTTTTTTATTACTATCAGAACAACAATAATTTTTGGTGGTTGGTATTTCTGTATTTAAGTACTACATAAGAAAAAGAGAGGCATCTCTACCTCTCATCCCCTATAAAACAATTTTTGAAAAACACCTTATTTGGATTTCACTAAATCCTTTTCTTAAATAACACTCACTTTTAGAACATAACACTTTAAAAACAATCCCTCTCTAACCCTAATTCAGTCTCTTCTTCACAAGCAATGTTTTTTAAAAAAAATTAAGCTTAGAAGGGAATGATCATTGTAAGAATCTTTTTGTCTATATAATATGATTACAACGTCAGAAAGATTCTTTGACACATACTTTAAATCGGTTAGGCTAGAACTAACTTGGCTAGAGTTGATATTTTTTTAACTATGAAAAATACTATTGCTTATAACTTTCAAAAGAACCATCTATAAAGCCTATCTAACCGTTCATTTTTGCATCAATTATTTTATTGTTATGTTTTTTGTACGGAGCAAATGTAGACATGTTTTTACACTATACAAACCCTTGTAAACACTGGCTTTTTAAGCCTATTCACCTATTGTAGATAATAGTAATAATAAGTTCACCTCCTATAAAATCCTTAAACTAACACTTGTCTCCCCTTGCCTACATCTCTTCACTTTTAACAAATAAAATAATTAATACACTACTCATCTTGCAACTAATCTACAAAAACACTAATGACTTATTCTATAATAAACAGTCTATACATTCTACTTCTAATTTTTCTTAAATCGCTAATGGTGATAAGAACACAAATTGCATTTAACAATTAATTAACTTAATATAATAACCCTTATTAGCTAAATACAACAACTAAATCAGCTAATAGATAAGAATAAAATTCATTACATTCCGTTTTTATGATAAATAAAGAGCTCTATTAATAGAAAAAGGCAGTGAGAGAACTCACTGCCTTTACTATTTTTATATTCATATATTATCTCTGAAGGATAATAAACTCTGATCGTCTATTCTGTGCGTCTTCCCATTCACTACATGGTTCACATTCCACTTTTAGCTCTTGTGATCCATATCCCTGAGATTCTAACCTACTATTATCTATACCTTGTGATACAATATAGTCAAGTGTAGCCTTCGCTCTATCATTGGACAATTTCAAGTTATAAGCTGGATTCCCTTTACTGTCAGAGTGTGAGTTAATTTTAACTCTCATACTAGGGTAACGCTTCATCACTTTTACTAGCTTATCTAACTCTGTCTTACTGTTCTCTGTAATTTCGGTCTGATTAAATGCAAATTGGATATCTCCTAATTCAATTTTGTCTTTCCCTATTACGAGTTCTTCTAGAGGCCTTAAGAATACGTCTATCTCCTGTACTCCTTCTTCAGCATTGACTGTGATATCTATGATTTCATCTAAATAATCTGGATGAGATACTTTAATCTTATAAGTCTCGCTACACTTCACTTCTCCTCTAGCCATTCCACTTCTACTAGATACTCCGTGATCCTCTACTCTGCGTCTAGTATTGATAAACTCTACTTTCGCATCGGCTACAGGTGTGTTAAAGCTCTTGTTCTTAAGCATGGTTCTAAACTCGACAAAACACAGTGGGAATGCCTTATATATATCTGTACGACCTATTCTATCAGAAGAGAATAATCCCATATTCTTATCAGGATAAAAACTGAAAGCAAAATCATTCTTAGCTGTATTAATAGGCTCTCCAAGATTAGTAGGTGCATTAGATAGATTATTTAAATCTGATACATACACATCCATTCCTCCATATCCTCCCCATCGGTCAGAACTAAAGTATAACTTATTATCTGACGACACGAAAGGATAGTCATTACGAGTTCCTGAATTAATCACTGCTCCTAAATTCTCTGGTGTACCGAACTCATCATCTTCTAATACAGCTACACGCCATATATCTAATTCTCCATAACTTCCTGGCATATTAGAGGCAAAGTATAAGAATTTACCATCAGGCGATAACGAAGGACTCGTATACATAAAGCCTGCACGGGTAAAGCGTAGTGGCTTTACTCTCTTCCACTTCTTTTTCTTCTTTTTAGCATAGAATAGACTCATTAGATGATCTCTATGCTTAACATTATCATTCTTTCTAAACTTCCTGTTTCTATAGGCTTCTGAAGCGAAATAAATACGTTGTCCATCAGCAGAGATTACACTAGGACCGTCATTAAACCTTCTGTTGACACGCCCTTTAATACGCGTTACCCCTTTTATAGGTTCATCTTTTCCCTTAAACTCAGCTGTATAAAGATCTAAGTTAGGTTTGCGTTGCCATTTATCTCTTACTTCAAATATCTTTCTAGGTATTTTCTTTTCGTGCTTTGTTCTATTTGAAGTGAAGTACAACGTATCTCCAGGATTTAGCCATGCTCCAAAATCGTCATATTCTAAATGATTAAGACCTGACTCCTGAAACATATAAGTAGGATATCTGTCAACTAAGGCCTTATGTGCATCTGGTTTGACCAGAAAGTCTTTTGCTCTTGCATCTTGAGGTGCTCGACGAACGAATTGTTGCATGATATCTTTGGCTGCTTCATAACGTCCATTCTTCTCCATCACTTTAGCATACTTATAATAGATATCTGGCTTAAGTGTAGAGTCGTTTTGAGCGATTACTTTACCATAATATCTCGATGCTTCAATATCTTGATTTAACCGATCATAACAATCTGCTAATTGCAAATAAATATAATCAGCAGTACGACGTCCTAATATAAGTCTTTTATATTCATCAGCCGCTTTTGCATACTCTGTATTCTTATAATATTTGTCTGCTCGTTTTAAGCTTGGTTTCTTTTTTGCTTGCACAGTTATACTTAAACTACACAGTAAAACCATCAATAAAATTCTCATACTATTCTGTTATATAGACCTATAGAGATAAATATACTCTATTTTAACTATTTATTACTCAAAAATACTACTTTAATTACTTACTATACTAACGTATATTCTGTAAATTAGTTGTTCAGAATCAGATAAAAATCCCTTCAGTATGAATATTGAATTAAAAAAAGCATTCTTAGCCCTCTATGACACTTTTAAAAAACAAGATGCTCAAAAAACAGATCGATTAGATAAATGGCGTAATATAGAACCTGAGTCTGCCGAGTTCCTTTCGCTATTAGTTAAAACAAAACAAGCAAAGAGAATACTTGAATTAGGTACCTCTAATGGATTTTCAACAATATGGCTAGCTGAAGCTGTGTCTCATCATCAAGGAGAAATCATCTCTATAGACATCGAAAGAGAACGAACAAATAAAGCATTTGAGAATCTAAAACAATTCAATCTACAGTCTTATGTAGAATTACTAACCTATGATGCAGGACAATATCTAGCTGATACCAATCTTGATTTTGATCTTATCTTATTAGATGCAGAAAGAAGTTATTATACAGGGTATTGGAAAGATCTAGAACGTCTATTAGATCAGACTGAGTCTAGCTTATTGGTAGTCGATAATGTAATCTCTCATGAGGCAGAAGTAAAAGAGTTTATCAATGAAATAGATGAGAATAAGTTTAAGAAAGTCATCCTCCCTATCGGAGCAGGATTGTTAGTAGTTTCTAAGCAGTAAAGAAAAAGCGTGGATAAGATTATTCACGCTTTTTTACTTATACTACTAAAATTGTAACTATTGGTGGTCTGGTATGACTAATTTATCTTGTTTATACTCTCCTAATACCTTTAAGTATCGAGTCGCCTTAGTTACTTCTTCCATTGCCTTATAATACTTGTCATAATCTTCATTGACTAAGACAACACCTGCGTGGAATGAGTATTGAAACACACTTCCTGACAGAGGCACAGACTGTATCTTACTCAAGTTTAAATCATGAGAAGCTAGTATCTCTAATACTCTATTTAGACTTCCTTTTTGGTGATCTGTATAAAAATACAATGAAGCTTTATTAAACCCTTCTACTTTCTTCGGTTCTCTACTTAACAAGAAAAATCGTGTATAATTATCATACACGTCATGGATATTCTCTGCTAAGATCTCTAGATTATACATCTCTGCGGCTAATGTAGATCCGATAGACGCAACGCCTTTATACTGTTTCTCTTGAATATTTCTAGCGCATGTAGCTGTATCATCCATCGCTAGACGCTTCCAATCTGTATATTGATCTAAGAAGTTCTCGCATTGTAATAAGGCCATAGGGTGTGTACGCACCTCTGTGATATCCGCTAATGCCTGTCCTTTTAAGGCTAGTAAATTATGTCTAATAGGAAGAGCAATCTCTCCCCAAATATACAAGTCATTCTTAGTTAACAACGAGTAATTAGGTAATATAGATCCTGCAATAGAGTTCTCTATCGCCATCATGCCATAATCTACTTCTTTATTGACTAACTGTTTTACTAACGAATTAAAAGTAGGACTATCCACTATCTCTACTTCTTCTGAACCAAAGAACTTCTCTACCGCTTCATGGTGAAAAGATCCTTTGATTCCTTGAATGACTACTGATTTCATAAAATATGTTTTTGGGCTTTAATAATTGCAATATTGGCAAACTATCAAAGTTAGTAGTTTATACTTATAATAAGGAGTTTTTATACTCCATATTTTAAGTTTTTATTACTTTTAGCCTATTAATCCCTATTGGATTTAAATTAATCACACCAATTACACTTTTATAACAGCTAATTACTAAATTAATGAGTATAACAATCAGACCTTATCAGAAAGAAGACAAGCAAATCTTACTCGATATCCTTCAGCTCAATGTTCCTACTTATTTTGCGCAAGAAGAAGTAGATGACCTAGCTCTATACCTAGATCAGTATCTAGACCTCTACTATGTAGCCTTAGACAATGACAAGATTATAGGGGCTGCAGGTATTAATAGAGACTTCGAGAAGGAGTTTGCTTCATTAAGTTGGGGCTTTTTACATCCTGATTATCATCGAAAAGGTGCAGGTTCTCTACTCTTAAAACACAGATTAGACATCCTAAAGCCTGATCATAGAATCAAAACAATACAAGTGCGTACCTCTCAGGTGGTATACCGTTTTTTTGAAAAACACAATTTTGAAGTGATAGAAACGCAAGAAGATTATTGGGCAAAAGGTTTAGACCTTTATGTGATGCGTTTAAAATACTAAAGAAAACAAATTAAGCGTTAAAACAAGTAGGGAATTAAAAACAGTTTTGTAATTTCACCTCAATAAAACTCACATCATTATGAAAAAGTTATTCGTTATGGCGGCTATCTTAGCCATTACACCCATTTTTGCACACACACACCATACTAATATTAATACCAATAAAAGCATTATGACACAAACCCCAAAAGACAAAAAAACAATTTACCAATTTAAGGTTACTGACCTTTATGGAGAAGAGTTTGACTTTGCTTCCTTAAAAGGAAAGAAAATCATGATTGTAAATACTGCTTCTGAATGCGGTCTTACCCCTCAGTATAAACAACTTCAGAGTATGTATAACGAATTCGGAGGAGACAACTTCGTAATCGTTGGTTTCCCTGCGAATAACTTTGGATCTCAAGAACCAGGTAGCAATGAAGAAATCGCTACTTTCTGTGAGCAGAATTATGGTGTATCATTCCCAATGATGAATAAAATATCTGTGAAAGGAGATGATATTGCACCGATATATGAGTTCTTAACTAAAAAGTCTAAGAATGGATTAGAAGACAGCGAAGTACAGTGGAATTTCCAAAAGTACTTAATAGATGAAACAGGTCATTTAGTGAAAGTAATAAACCCTAGAACACTACCAGATGACCCAGAAATCAAAGCTTGGGTTAAGGCAAAATAAGTCACTTTACATATCTAATACAATGGGTTTGTTCGTATCTTTGGGTTTTACTTTTAAATTATGAACTATCCACAAATAGAACTAGCGCAAAGTATTATTGAAATTTGTAAAGCAAAGAATATTCAACATATAATCATATCACCAGGATCACGCAATGCCCCATTAACAATAGGCTTTGCTAGTGATCCTTTTTTTACGTGTTACAGTCTCGCAGATGAGCGCTGTGCAGCCTTCTTCGGTATGGGAATTGCTCAACAAACAGCGTTTCCTATTGCCTTAGTTTGTACTTCAGGATCAGCTCTTCTTAACTATTATCCAGCTGTAGCAGAAGCCTTCTATAGTCAGATACCGATGGTTATTATCTCTGCAGATAGACCTACTTCTAAGATTGATATAGGAGATGGTCAGACCATTAGACAACGCAATGTATATGAGAACCACATCGTGTACAATGCTAATCTAACAGAAGAAGCAAACAAAGAAAATGACATTCTAATCAACAATGCCATTAATACAGCGATAGCCCAAAAAGGCCCTGTGCACATCAATGCTCCTTTTGAAGAGCCTTTATATAATACTGTAGAGGAACTTACAGTTGCCCCTACTATCATTAACCTAGAGACGCTACCTCTTCAATTCAAAGAGTTTGATCAATATATAGATAGTTATAGAGAAGCAACTAAGAAGTTAATCCTAGTAGGTGTCAATACTCCTGATGCACTAAGTCAAGAGATAATGGACTGGCTAGCGAATGACCCTTCTGTTATTATCATGACAGAGACTACCTCTAACTTGCACCACCCTCACTGCGTAGAACATATAGATCGCATCATTACGACATTCTCTGAAGAAGATTTTTTAGCTTTTCAGCCTGATCTTTTAATTACTTTTGGAGGAATGGTGATCAGTAAGAGAATCAAAGCATTCTTGCGTAAGTATAAACCTACTCAGCATTGGCATATTGATACCCTAAGACATTACGATACTTATAATGCACTTAACAAAGCAATATTAGATACACCTGAGAATTTCTTCCAAACCATTAAAGAAAACGTAGAACACTATACCGCATCTAACTATTACACTTGGATGCAAAACATTGTCACAGCTAGATTAGCTAAGCATGAGGCATATTTAAAGACGATACCGTTTAGTGATCTAAGTGTGTTCGAAACCTTATTTGCTAAATTGCCAAAAGGAACCCAATTGCAAATCAGTAATAGCTCAGCAATACGCTATGCTCAATTAATCAAAATAGACGCTTCTAATCCCGTTTTCTGCAACAGAGGTACCAGCGGAATAGATGGAAGTACTTCTACAGCTATAGGAGCTGCTGTAGCTACCCAAAAGCCTACCTTATTAATCACAGGGGATATCGGTTTTCTTTATGATAGTAACGGACTTTGGAATAACTATATTCCTAAAGACTTTAAAATACTATTGTTAAACAATGGTGGTGGTGGTATTTTCAGAATCTTGCCAGGACATAAAGAAACACCTGTATTTAATACTTACTTTGAGACAAGCCATCATCACACAGCTGAGCACTTGGCGAAGATGTATAATTTTAAATATCAAACAGCGACTAATAAAGAGGAATTAGAGCAGCAATGTCAATTGTTTTTTGAAGATAATAACGGTCCTGCTATTCTAGAAGTATTCACTCCTACTGAGGTTAACAACACTGTACTGAGCAACTATTTTCGCAATATGTAATTTTAACAACGATTAATGCTTGCGTATTGAAATTTTATGTATCTTGTACTCAATAAAAAAGAAAATTATGAGTAAAAGAGACGAATTAATTCAAAAGTACGCTGCTGATTTAAAAGATAAGTGTGGTGTAACAGCTAATATGGATTTATTAACTGCTGTAACTATTGGATGTGGACCATCTATTTATAACCAAGATTCTTCTACCGTTGCTGGTTCTTCAGAGTCTGAGTTAGCTACAGTTAAAAACAACTTTTTAATTAAAAAGTTAGGTCTTAAAGATGGACCAGAGTTAGATAAAGGTATCCAAGCTGTTATGGATAAATATGGTCAATCAAATAGAAATAAATACAGAGCTGTAGTTTATTACTTATTGACTGTTCACTTCAAAAAAGAAAGTGTTTACAAGAAATAATATAACGTAAATATATTAATTTACGTTATAAGGGATAGTCTAATGACTATCCCTTTTTTTATTTCTAGCGCAAAAAAAATAGAGACTCATCTAATGACAAGTCTCTAATGGGGGTAATTCCAAAAACATTTACGCTTATACAAGTATATCAACCTTTAGGAGTAAACTTTATAAAATACTATTTCCTTCTATTATTTTTGGGCTTTCCATATCAGGTCTCTATAACTGCAATGTCTTTGGCGTTAAAAAAAAATATAAAATTGGGTATGAAAAAACATTCTTGTTGTTTAGACTACTAAACAGTTTTCCTTGAGTACACTCTCTTTCCTTTATAGAAAGTAGCTTCTCTCTTAGGAGTACGAGCCACTGCCTCTGCAGAACAACTAGCCTTCACAAAAACAAGGTCTGCTGAATCTCCTACTTTTGGCCATTGGTGATCTCCTGCTTCATTCAGTGGTAGCACCTGATCTTTAGTCGCTATTTGTAAAGCACGGCTCAGTCTTAATTCATCTGTCCACCCATAAAGTTCGGCACAGTGCTTTGCTTTTTCTAGCATATCACAGTTCCCAAATGGTTGCCAGTGATCTATAATACTATCTGTACCCGTCATCACACTTACCTTATGCTTATAGAATGTAGGTATAGGCATCATAGAGCGTCCCAGTGGCACAGTAGAGATCACCCCTACTCCATTAGTACTCATCTGTGTACATAACTCCTCTAATTCCTTAGTATCTGACTGCCCTAGAGCGAAGCCATGACTGATATAAGTGCGTCCTTGTAACGCTTTATTAGCTTCCACTTGTTTTAAAATATATTGGATAGCAGGAATACCTGTTTTAGCTCCCTCATGAAGATGGATATCTATTCCTTTGTCATAATCTAAAGCGATCTGAATCATGATATCTAAAGACTTCTCCATATTCCCATCTACCGTAGTTGGGTCAAGCCCTCCAATATAATCCACCCCTAGCTGAGCCGATTCTCTTAACAGAGCCTCACTATCAGAATATAAAATACCATGCTGAGGAAAAGCAACTATTTCACTACCCATTACCTCTTTTTTATTCTCTAGTGCTATTTTTAGATTCTCTAAGCTCTTCAGTCCGCTAGTCGGGTCTATATTAGTCTGGCACCTTGCAAAATAAGTTCCTTGACTATTCATTAAGTCTATCGCCATCTCCGCTTTTTCTACTGACTTAACTAATAGATTAGGTAATATTCTTCTTTCCAGATCAATCATATCTTTAACAGATCGACCAGGTTTAGGATCACCATACCAACGCTCTCCATAGAACGTTTTATCAATATGAATATGCATATCTCTAAATCCGGGTAACATCAATAATCCATCCATATCAACACTGATAATACCTGATGTATTAGACATTCCTACTTTGTCAATAGAAACAATAACTCCATTGGCAATGCGTATATCGAATAATGCTGTCTTAGTACGCCATACCTCTCCTTGATCATTATACTCAAAGCCAGTTTCTAATAATACATTGCGCAGAATGAACACATTTGCCTTAACAGAACTTCTTTCAGTACTTGCTTTCGCTGACGAGCCTACTGATGGAATAAATAATCCACCAGCCGCCGCCGCTGTTAATCCTAGAAATTGCTTTCTATTTATCATATTGTTGTTTCCTATTATTATTATACACCTATCGAATATACAGTTTATTTAGCACCAGCTGCTTTTAACAACTTCACCATTCCTGTATAATTTCTCTTTTGAGCATGTTGTAATGGAGTTATTCCATCAGCATCGGGAATATTTACATTCACACCTCCCTTAATTAATTCTTCCACGATACTAGTATGTACAGCTCCGCCATTGCTAAGAACGATCGCTTCCATAAGCGCTGTCCAGCCTAGTCTATTAACATGATTGATAGGATAATTAGGATAGTTAACCAGTAATTTCACTACTTCTAAATGGCCTTTTTCTGCAGCAGGTATAAGCGCACTACCATTATAACGGTTAAACACAGTAAAGTCTGCACCGTATTTTAACGCCTCTTGTACTATTTCTAACTTACCTTCTGCACCTGCATATAAAAAAGGGCTATTAAGTACCTTGTCTTGGGCATTGACATTTGCCCCTGCTTGCATTAAGACCTTTGCTATCGCATTTCGATTTTGGTATACAGCATACATCAGAGGAGTCTCTCCTTTCTCGTTGCGCTGTTCTATATCTACCTTACTCTCCAGAAGCTGCTTAACAGCATTGAGATTATTATTCTGAATTGCGGTAAATAATGATACTTCCTTCATATCTACTACTTCATTTGAATGAGTTGAACTTTCATCTGACGAGTTACAAGCCATAGCCGCACCTCCGATAAAGCCAATAAAAAGTAATATAGCTATTCTTCTTATCATTTTCATATCTCTTGGTTTTTAATAGGTTGAGTTCGTTACTTATAACTACTAACACAAAGATAGAAGTACTGATATAAAGGAAGTTGTAATATTTTTATAGATTATTGGAATTTTTATAACTCGCTCTAAATTCACCTGGAGTAACTCCTAATTGCTTTTTAAAGAAATTATTAAAATAACTCGTATCATTAAAGGACAACGAAAAGGCGATTTCCTTAATCGAAATATTCGTTGTAGTCAATAATCTCTTTGCTTCTAACAATAACCTATTCTGAATTAAAGAACCAGCATTAGTTCCCAATACCTTTTTACATAAGATATTCAAGTAATTCGGAGTGATTTTTAATTGCTCAGCATAGAATGCTACACTACTTTGCTCTTTAAAATGTACTTCCAAAAGCTCCTCAAACTGTAAGATATTCTTATCTATACTATGAGGATTTACTCCTTCGTGGTAATCTAAATAGTCCTTGTGTATGTATTTTAGCAATAAATGAAACGACAATAGGGCTATCTCTCTATCGATAACCTTATCCTTAGCTAATCGCTCTTCTAGCTCCTCTAAATCTGCCTTATACTTCTCAAAGCTCTCCTTTGTTAGCAACAACTGATTTGGTGCACCTAATTGAAAATAAGCTAAAGGACTATAAGTCGTATTCAGAGACTGTAAGATAGTAGGTGAGAACATTAATTGAAATCCAATAGTATGATTCTCCAATAACCAATAGTGCACTTGTTGGGGTCTCAAGAAAAACACTTGGTAATCTACTACGTCTACTCTTTCAAAATCAATATCGTGGTATCCTCCTCCTTTTTCAACGAAGAAGATAAAATAGAAATCATGCTTGTGTGGGGACAACAAATCATTTCTACCTTTCTCAATATGTTTGAACAAAGTTATATCCCAGGTATCTTCCCCTAAAATGGTGGAAGTGGATAATGTCTTAATTTTTGTATTTGTATTCACGTATTTTGTATGGTATATTAATTCAAATGACATTTATAGACGCTAAAAATAACTCAAATCAAATTCATGTTAAACTATTTTTAGTTAAAACATCACAAAGTTCACACATTGAGAATTATTTGCGCAATAAAACAACTGTAATTATTATCATTCCTTTATAAGAATATCATTTCAGCAATCTATCAACCTATAAAAAGCCAATATAAGCCTCCTTCCTTCTTTTACTCTAACCCTATAAATTAACATTTCAAATCTCATGTATAAAAAGAAAAGCCCATCCTTTATAAGGATAGGCTTTAACTGTGATATTAATTTAGTAGATGAATTAATTATTCTAACTTAAGAATGGCAATTTCATATTTTCGGTTTCCTGCTCCTATATCCCTCTCATAACCAATCAAATACAACTAAAAACAGCTCTTTTTTAATCTATTACCGAGGCCAAAGAAAACAATTATATATTGAACTACCAAATTTTAAAGTACTTTTTGCTCTAAAACATCTACTTATTACTCTCTAAAACCAGCTTCCTTGCTACGAAATATCGCTAAGTGGGAGTTATTAAATATATTCTATTTTTTAGTTTTTATCTAAATATATTATCATTTATCTTTTCACTACACCTCCACATCTTCTATAAAGGCAGGGCTACAACCACCTCCTTTAGAGAAATCAATACCATAGACTCGTCTAAATGCCTCTTGTACCACCTTGCCATTGTCTAGCCAAGGATGTGCAAATGACACAAAATCAACACTCATCCCTTTTTCGAGGTAAACTTGCTCATTATTATACGTGCGTATCACCGTAGCTTTATATCTTGCCATAGCTCTAATTTTAATACTAATTTAATCCTAAAACACTATGTATCATAACAATAAATTGCCAAACATCACTTTTTTTGAGTGAAAAAATCCAAACATTCATTCACTCAAAAAAAGCTCATATTCACCCAATAAAAATATTTTATATCGAAAATCACCTTATGTAATTCTATCCCTATCTACTCCTTTCAATAGGTGAGTATTGTTCCTTATTAACTCCATTCAAATAAGTACTTGTTCTTCTATTTGATAGTTTTAGAAATTATCATAGCTTTGGAGATTAACCTTAAGACAAGTTCGCTATATGAAGTATTATACCTACTAACCTAGATATACTGCATCATACAAGCCTCTACTACCTAACCATTATAAATGAAAAAAAACACTACAGCATCTTCAGTTGCTGCTGCCCTGACCTCTATGATGTGTGTACAAGGGGGAGCATCTGTAGCCAAGCAATTATTTCCTGTAGTTGGAGCTACCGGAACGACCGCTTTGAGAATAGGCATATCAGCTATATTCCTTAATATTATTAATCGTCCGAAGATTTCGAAGTTCTCTAAAAAAGAATGGTTGTACTGTGGGCTATTTGGAGGTTCTATTGCCCTGATGAATATGATCTTCTATCTCGCTATACAGCGCATTCCATTAGGACTAGGAGTAACGATAGAGTTTATAGGCCCTTTATTTCTAGCGCTATTCTTATCTCGAAAAGTATTAGATATCGTATGGGCTTTATTTGCTTGTGCAGGAATCTTATTAATCGTTCCATGGCAGACTAACAATGTAGATATTATAGGACTAGGATTAGCCGCTACAGCAGGTGTATTTTGGGCGTGTTATATCGTGATGGGAAGTAAGGTCTCTAAAGAGATGAATACAAACCATGCAGTATCAGTAGGTCTTGTATTTGCTACATTTATCGTAGTCCCTGTAGCCTTATTTATGGGAGGGTTAGAGAAGTTGACCTGGGGTAGCTTAGGACTAGGTGTATTAGTCGCTATTCTATCTAGCGCCTTACCTTTCTCTCTAGATTTAGTCGCGCTAAAGAAGTTACCAGCCAAGACATTCAGTATCCTTACTAGTTTACAGCCTGCCTTTGCAGCCATGTCAGGTCTTCTATTCTTAAAAGAACACCTCACCTTGACACAGTGGATCTCTATAGCCTGTGTGATCACTGCGAGTGTAGGCTCTACTATATTTAGCACCAAGAAAGAAGCTTAGTTGTTTATATATCCTAAAAAGGGTTATTCTCATGATTAGAATAACCTTTTTTTTATGCAGATGCATTTTTAAACAAATATGGAAGCATTACTTTTTTATGGCACTGATTGCATACCTATCGGATACTTATCGCATAGTGGTCACATAATAAAGCTTTAAAATAATGCGATCACTATGCTATAATTCTACCATTAGATGCTGAACATTCGGCTCAATTTTTGACATAAAACACTTATTATCAACTATTAAAACCAACAACAGTATGGCTAGATTTAATTCTAAAAAACTCCTAGTAGGTATAATAGGACCTATTTATGGAAAAGAACACAGAGGCAAGCAGATATTACAAACAAGGCCTAATCGTTCAAAACAAGACAAATCAAAAAATCACAATTCAAAATTAATGCGAAGTGTATCTCATAACTCTTCCTTTATTCGACAGGTAATTGAGATTCATTTAAACAAAAGGCATGAGAGCTATATGCATTCTCGTTTTTTAGGGCAACTTATGAGTATCATGCACCAGGAGGATAAGATTGATTTTAAACAAAGGTCAATTTTTTCGGTCAATTGTAAAGCACTCGAAGGTTTTGAGTTCAATAGAAAAGCTCTGTTTAAAGACACTTTCTTCTAAAGAATTATTGTACAACACACAGACAAAGAAGTACTGCAAGTACGGGTACCTTCTTTTATCCCAAAAGAGCAAGTAGTCTTCCCAAAAGGTTGTACAGATGCACTCCTGCGCATTAGAGCCTTTGCGATACACCCTGACAACGACTTATCCAAAGAAGGACCACTTTGAGAGCTAAACATAGAGTTTTCAATACATGATCCTATTGTAAACGAAACTGACTGGTTGTGTAATTGTATTAATACGGATGAAAAACTTGAGCTCTTAGTGGCAGATATCCAGTTCTTTTACCCTATCAATAATACTGCACAAAGGTTAACTTTATATAATACAAAAGAATATAACTCTAGTATGGTTATCTATGTTAAATAGAGGTATTTGTACTTTGATTTACTGATAAAGAAGATAATTCTAAAATACAAAGCAAATAAAAAGGGAGTCAATCACTTGACTCCCTTTTCTATTTAAAGTATTCTTACTTCTTTTCTATCGCAGCACGATAAATATCTTCGTATAAAGGTACTACCTTATCTATACTGAATTTCTTCGCTACTTCTCTTGCGCGTTCTTTAAAACCACATAGCGTATCTTGATCTTTTACGATCTTCAATGCATTGGCTACCATATCCTCTACATCCCCTACATCACTCAGGTACCCAGATACTCCATGCTCATTCACCTCAGGAAGACCTCCCGTATTACTAGAGATAACTGGTACTCCCATCGCCATCGCTTCTAAAGCTGCTAGACCGAAGCTCTCTGTCTCTGATGGCAATAAGAATAAATCAGAATAAGACAAGATATGCTCTATCTCATTACTATTCCCAAAGAAGATAATCTTATCATAGATACCCAATTCTAATGCTTGGCGTTCTGCGCGTTCTTTCTCAGGTCCATCCCCTACTAACATCAGTTTGGCAGGTCTTTCTTTTTGGATTCCATAAAAGATAGAGACTACATCTTCGATGCGTTTCACCTTTCTGAAGTTACTGATATGCGTTACAATCACCTCATCTTTACCCGCCATAGCACTACGCTTACACGGTGTGTCTTCACAGTCTAATTCTTTTACCTCTATAAAGTTAGGAATGACATGAATCTCCTTTTCAGTACCAAATAGGCAATGAGTAGATTCTTTTAAAGATTGGGATACAGAAGTCACATAATCAGAATTATTGATGCTAAAGCTCACTGCAGTCTTATAGTTCGGGTGATTTCCTACTAAAGTAATATCTGTACCGTGTAGTGTTGTAATCATTGGTAGATTAATCCCTTGTTCCTTCAACATCTGCTTCGCCATATATCCTGCATAAGCATGAGGAATAGCATAGTGTACATGCAGTACATCGATCTTGAATAGCTTCACCATATCCACTAATTTACTTGACAAGGCAAGTTCATAAGGCTGATAATGGAACAATGGATACTCAGGAACATTTACTTCGTGATAAAATATATTAGGATTTAGCAAGGCTAAACGCACTGGTTGGCTATAAGTAATAAAATGCACTTCGTGATTTCTTTTCGCTAATTCCAACCCTAATTCTGTGGCTACTACACCACTACCTCCAAAGGTTGGATAGCATACGATGGCTATTTTCATATAATTAATGCTTGTTTTTTTAGAATGCTTAAAGATAATTCTATTATTAATAACATCTCTTGTTTTAACTTTCAACTTTGTGCTATGCCGTCTTTTTTAACACTACACCACTGTAACACACTGTTTTTATCTGTTTTATTTTAACAAAAACACTATTTTTGTTAAGCTATAAGACGCATAAAATAACGCTCATAAAAAGTAAAAAATGACAAAAGAAGAATACCAACAAAAATACAATGAAGAAGATGCGGTGGGATGGGATGCTATCTCTGATCACTTAGCAAAACAATATGGAGAGCAAGAACCTCAGCACTTCGGCAATGCATTACCTTACTCTTTAGGTGGAGAAAACCCTTTAGATGGATTAAGTGTATATAATAGTGATCAGCAGACAGACCACTTCCATATTATTACCTATGGATTCTCTGACTTGTATTATAATGACGAGGCTGTAGACAATGACTTTAGTGGATATGGTTTTGAATTGACGATGCGTCTAAAAAAACAAGGGGATGAAAACTTTCATTGGGCGATGAACCTTATGAACAACTTGGCTAAATATGTATTTAACTCAGGAAAATGGTTTGAAGAGTTTCACTTTATCCCTACTAATAGCCCTATTCGTTTAGATTACGATACAGATTTAGTAGCCATCGCTTTTGCATTAGACCCTGAATTAGGCTCTTTAGACACTCCTAATGGACGCATAGACTTCTTACAGATGGTCGGTATTACCCAGAAAGAGTATGATGCCTTACTAGAAAACCCTAAGACTTCTGAGACAGAGAAACTACTTGAACAATTACGTCAAGACAATCCTTTGTTGATTACAGATCTTGATAGAAAGTAGTTTATGGTGGACAGTTTACCTTTAGATTTGTTGAATAAGAAAATGATAATTTTATAGAAGTATAATAAAGCAACCAAATCAACAGA
>NZ_JACAKB010000041.1 GCF_030326305.1 Myroides odoratimimus
CGGCCTTTATTTCATTACTATTTTTCCAAGTTGCTTTTTCTGCCTCTTGATACCAAGCCTTTAATTGTTGCTCACTGCCTGCATGTTTTGTCCAAAACACACGTAACGTTTTTATCGCTATTACTCTCAATTAAAATAGTTTATACAAATTTACAAATTATTTCCCAATTCGGGAACTTTTTTCAAGTATTTTATTGAATTGCTCTCTAAGATGTAATCAACACCTTGTTTAAAATCCAAATTTAAGCTCAGGAATAAGCTCAGAGGCTTCTTTCATTTTACTATCTATGATCTTAGCATAGATTTAAGTAGTTCTAATTTCACGATGCTGTCTATTAAACTGATATAGATTTACCTACAGAAAGTTAGTCTTAGCATTCAACTTTTTGTCAACTGACATTAAAAATATTGCCGAAGAAGCGAGATATTAACCCCTGTCGGGAATGATTGCTACAGTCTGAACATCTCCTGTACACAAAAAGGTTGGAAAAAATAAGTTAACTTACCGATATCAGAATTCACGAAGCCCCTGTTGCGCGACTGGCCCATTATTCCGATATTTGCTTTTTTATATGCCAGCATGCAGTATTATCCCGTACCTCACAGTTTATCTCCATTGATTGAATCCATCTGGTCGTTCGAAAGCCCAGAGCAGCTCACGGAGCGTGAGCAGGCCCTGGTGATCCCGACCGGTAAATGCGTATTGCTGTGGAACTATAAAAGTACTTACGAGCATGTCGTGGAGGACAAAGTGTTTCATCATCCGCTGTACGACCTGCATCTGGTGGGCCCTCACAACAAAAATATTGCTCTCCGCGGTTCAGCCCCGGTCAGCTCCATCGGCATCACCTTCAGACCCTATGGCTATTATGCCATCGCAGGTGCTGCCATGCCCACATTAGTCAACGAGGTAGCGTCCATCTCCCGCCTGAAGCAGGACGGCAGCATGGTACTGGACTCCTGCACTGGGGTGCCTGCGGACAGTATCGGTTCGCTGCTGCAGCTGCTGGCCGAGCGGATTCAGTTTGCAGCCGATGGGCGCGTCATCAGCGCAGTGGATGCCATCGACCAGCATCAGGGCAATATCCGCATCCGGGAGGTCTTCGAAAATATTCCCGGCTCGCAGCGGCATCTCAATAAGCTGTTCAAGGAGCAGGTCGGCCTGACACCGAAAGAATATGCTTCCATCGTGCGCCTGCAGGCGATGTACAACCTCTATATCCGTGATCAGCAAAGGGAAAACAAAGACCATCTGTATGACCTTTACTATGACGAATCCCACTTCCTGCAAGACTTCCGCAAGGTATTCGCACAGCGGCCACGGCAGTTTATGCGCACCCCAAACCAGCTGGGCAATGCCTTCAACAAAAAACGATAGGTCTACTTTTTCCTATTTTGCCATCCCGGGGTGCTGTTACTTTGTAGAAAAAAACACACAATCATGCGATTAAAACACGTAACAGATACTGCCAGCGCCTTGCTGGCCTTCAAAGCGGCCGCAGGCTCCATTCCCTTTGCGGAGGAGGTAGCCGCCTATTTCGGCATCGAAAGCCCTGCAGCTCCGCAACAGGATTTTGGTTTCTGGGCCAGCGTGCTGCACTTCGAAATGCGGTACCACTCCCTAGATTATTTTCTGGAAAAGACCGCAGCACCTACCGTACTCGAGCTCTCCGCAGGCTTCTCGTTGCGTGGTCTGGACTACGCCCGCAAGCACCCCGACGCCCGCTACATCGACACGGACCTGCCGGCCATCATCAGCCAGAAGAGTGAAATGCTGCGTACCATGCAGCAGGCTGTCCCGCAAAACCTGCAATTACAGCCGCTCGACGTGCTACACGCCGAAAGCTATCCGGAGAGCAGCAGCGAACTCGCCATCATCAATGAGGGGCTGCTGCTGTATTTCGACGACGCGGCCAAAAAACAGATCCTGCAGCATATCCGCAGGCTGCTCGAGCGGCAGGGCGGCACCTGGACCACCGCCGATATTTATATCCGGCATGAGACCCGGGCCGTGGGCAGCGACAGAGACGGACAATGGAGCGATTTCTTCCGGAAAAACAATGTGCACACCAACTACTTCGAGTCTTTCGACCAGGCCGGGCAGTTCTTTTACGATCAGGGCTTCCGGGTGCTCGAAAAGTACCCGCCCGAATTTGACAAGTACAGCAGCCTGTCCAAGCTACTGGCAGTGGCCACGGGCGAACAGCTGGAGCTGCTCAAAAGCCGGGGCAAAGTCCAGGAGACCTGGCAACTGGCGCTGAGGTAAATCATTCAGCCACAATGGCTTACCAGCATGGGATATAGCTATTATGGCAATTGGGAAAAGCGAGAGCACAATAGCAACGTAGAGCAAGAGATTTTAAAAAGAAATCTACTCAAGCGTGGTTATTCAGAAACCTTAACCAATAAAGCGGTCAAGGAAGTGTATGATCAGGCAAATACAAATGCAGGGGGATTGTATCAGCGTAATAAAGAAATGTATTCGCTATTGCGTTATGGGGTGAAAGCTCGCCCTGAATTGGGTGAGAACTTTGAAACCATTTTTCCGATAGATTGGAAGAATTGGCAGAACAATGAATTTGGTATAGCAGAAGAAGTTACTTTGGCTAAAGGGCAAAATGTGCGCCGCCCAGATATCGTGTTATATGTCAATGGAATTGCGTTGGGGGTTTTAGAATTAAAACGTGGAACAATTGATATTTCGGAAAGTATTCGACAATATATTTCCGACCAAAAAGAATTGTTTAATGAGTGGTTTTATAGCACAGTTCAATTTCTTTTTGCGGGGAATAATACACAAGGTTTGCGATATGGAACTATTGAGACGCCAGATAAATATTATTTATCTTGGAAAGAAGATGAACAAGAAAACGAAGATTACAAATTAGACAAATACCTCAAAAAACTTTGCGACAAACAACGTTTATTAGATATTATTTATACTGGTGTTGTGTTTGATGCAGGTGTGAAAAAACTACCTCGGCCACATCAATATTTCGCCTTGCAAGAAGCCCAGCCATTTATCAAACGCAGAGAAGGCGGAATCATTTGGCATACCCAAGGGTCTGGTAAATCCTTGATGATGGTGATATTGGGTAAATGGATTACCAATATGAATTTGTGGGAAGTTTTAAGAATGTATCAGAGTATATTTTTGATGAAATTTATTGTTCTGCTGAAGTTCAATTGCATTTAGATAATGGTAACGTTATTACTCATCGTGATTATAGAAGTGGGATGTTGTTTGTAAATTTTGGTGGTTTTGAGAAAGTGTGGAAACCCAATGAAATACGACTAATAAAAAAATTTGAATCGACTGACAAACCAATTAGATCCGATTTTATACCAATGAGGTATAAGGAGTATAATATAACCAAAGTAGAAGCTGTATTAACCTTTGATACAAAAGATTTAGTAAATAGAAAGAAGAAAAGCTATACAGTATTATTGAATGTTACTGAGCAATGGAATAAGACAAAGTAAGAAGTTAGTGCTGAGACATAACACCTTAAATAAATTATTTAGTAATAAATTAGACATCAATAATGCCAAATTGTAGTAATTGTGGGAGTTACATTAGCTCTTACGGAGTTTATAAAAGACAGATATATGTAGGATCTTCCAATAGAGTGAACTATGGAAAGAGAAGTAGCTATTCTAATGCAAAACATTACAGAATAAGAAGTGTTTGTAAGAAATGTGCAGAGAATATTGATAAGCAGAATGTAAGAAGGAGAAGGGTATCAATGATTTTTTGGATATTAGTTATAGCAGCTATTTTATACTATTTATTAAAGTAACGACTACTTTTATTAGTATGAAGTATTTGATAGTAAAAACGATAAGGGTAGTAAACACTACCCTTATTTTAGTTTATTGAGATATGACAACAGCAGTTGAGCGTTTTCGTTGCCATTAATTTTGATATAACTATTGAACGACTGTTCGGTTTGATGTCCTGTTATTGACATAATAACGCGTGAAGGAACACCTTTTTTAAACAGATTGGTAGCAAAAGAGCGACGTGCTGTGTGCGTAGAGATCAACTGATATTTAGGCAAACACTGTTCAACCCTTTGTTTACCTTTAGAGCGAATAAGGATAACATTGTCGTTTAAGTTAGCTAACTGCCCAATTACTTTAAGGTATTTATTCATCGTTAGACTACAACAAACCGTAGGAAAACCATTAGGCGTAGACTGATATCGACTTAGAATTTGCACAACAATAGGCAGTAAGGGAATAGTAACCCATTGTAGTGTTTTTTGCGTTTTAATAGTAAGGGTGTTATCGCTGATGTTTTCCCTTTTTACTTTTGCAATATCGCTAAAGCGCAAACCTGTATAGCATGCGATAATAAAGCAATCGCGAACTAATTGCATTGTAGTATTATCGGATAAATCCAATTGAATAATTTGCTGTAGTTCGTCTTCACTTAAATAAATGTTGTTTACTTCTTCCTTTAACACCTTAAACTTTTTGCTTTTATAAGCAGTACAGTTGTGGATATTGTGTTCCAAAGCATTGTTGAGAATGATTTTGATAATTTTAATCGCCCTACCAAAACCATTGGTATGCAGTGATTGAACATTAGTATAAAAGTGAAGAAAATCATAGTAGAACGCCATATCGAACGAATGCCAACACAAAGACACTTTAGCATAGCTTTGATATTGTAGAAGCTTATTAATAACGGTTACATAGGTTTTATAATCTGTAATTAATCCTTAGTTTAAAATCCAAATTTAAGCTCAGGAATAAGCTCAGAGGCTTCTTTCATTTTACTATCAATGATCTTAGCATAGATTTGAGTCGTTCTAATCTCACGATGTCCTAAACGCTTGGAAACCGTGTAAATATCCGCTCCATTCTCTAAGAGTAGCACCGCATTGGTATGTCTCGCACTATGGAAGGTAATATGCTTGTGAATACCCGCTCTGTTACACCAACGAACAATTTCATTATTGTAAATAGCCGAGTATTTAAGATTAGTAAAAACGAGTTGATTCAGTGATTCCCTTTCGCCTAGGAGTTCTCTTGCCTGTTTAGAGATATAGAGATACTCAACACCTTCCGTTTTCTCCTGTCTATAGATGACTCTACAAGCATCATCTTCGTCTCTTACCTCAGACCAAACAAGCTTATTAATATCCGACCAACGAAGACCAGTCAAACAAGAAAATAAAAAGGCTCGTTTAAGCACTTCGTATTTACAATCTGTTTTTACCAGACGTTGTACTTCATTAAAAGTAAGATACTCTCTTTGGCTTTCTGCCTGTTTAAAACTCTTTACTTTTTGAGCATAGTTAATTGTTAGATACCCCTCTTCAAAGGCTAATCGAAGAGCAGCTCTAAACTTATTGAGATAAGAGTATTTTGAGTTTAATGAAAGCGGAAGTTTACTTTTAGTAAGCGCCTTTGTATCAAAGTAATGTCTAACTTTTTTTAAAAAGTCATCATCTACTTCATCAAAGGTAAAAGTAGTAGAAATACATTTTTTTAAGTGAAGGAAACTAGCAGCCCAGTTTCCATAGTTTTTAGGACTTTCGTATTTCTCTTCCATTTTTTCGTGAAAGAAGTCTAGGAAGCAACGTTGCCCTTTGTGTTTATTCTTAATTCCATATTTACCTCTAAGGTTTTCACTTTGTCGAATAGCTAAGATATTCTCAGCCATTTGTAGCGCTTCTTTGTTTTCCTTTCTCTCCTTTGGACTATTAGGAGCGCCATGTAAAAAGAGTTTTAGGTTTTCAAATTCTCTGATATGCCTTTTTTTACCTTCTAAGGAAACTTCAATTCCTTTATAGTATTCTATCTGAAGGCTAATTCTACCACTAGGCAGTTTTCTTTGTTTAAGTGTGATGTTCATAATGTTCTATATTAGGTTAGGGAGACTCAATTTGTACCACATTTGTACCACACTTTTTTATTATGTGGTACAAATGTGGTACTAAATATAGAAAATAAGGACATCTTATAAAAATATTTAACACTTAACTATTTGATTTTCAAGCCATTTCAAACCAAATAAAAGTATTAAAAAGACAGGTTATTTACCGATACAGTAAGTAATACTGTTCTGATATATAGTTAATTAGATGCTTTAATAAGTACAAAATAAGTACATTTAGCAATATCTTATATTTCATATTTTGTTTTTTACTTTCGTAGATACAGTATCTTAAATAGACTGATTTACAAGGGATCGTATGATGTGGTTGTGGTGAGAATTTTTTCTATTTCAATAAAGATATGTCTATAGGTTTTCTTTTTTTCTCTCTGGAATCTACAATAGGCTTAAAGTAAGAAAGCTATTTATAAGTTATATTAAGAATAAACACTATGTTTTTTTTTGAGAACCTGACGGTGAAATCGATCAGTCTTTTATCTTTGTTTAGGTTTATCCTTAAAAATCAATAAATTATCAAAAACCAATTTCATTTCTTCTTTCAGTTCTTCAATTTCACTTCTATATAACCTTTTTCTTAGCTTTAGTGATGATATTTTTTTACTTTCAATAGTGTTTTTAAGTTTGCTTTTTTGTTTATTTAATTTTTCTTTATATACTTCAACAGCCTTTTTTTTCAAATTATCCTTTTCTTGTATAGACAAAATGTTTTTATCCTCAATTTTAATATCTAAGTATTTTATTAGTTCTTCAATACTAGAAATACCAAAATCATATATTGATTGGTATTTATTTTTGTCATGATTTATTATTTTAGGAAGAATCTTTAATAAGTACTCATTGGAAGGAGCTATTAAAAAAGAATCGGCTGTTTGTAATTCAAGGAAACGAATTTCTTTTGGCGTATTAGTATTGTTTTCTTTTGCTGTTAGCGTTAATTTATTATTTGTATCTAGTTCTTTATTTAATTCTTTTCCCCCTTTTAAGGACCAATTAAAATCAGATAGTATTGAACCATGTTCATAAAATAAATTAGCACAATCTATAATAAGTGCATAATTATCTTCTTTATATCTTAGGACTCTTCCAACTTGTTGTATGTATAAGACCAGTGATTTAGTGGGTCTTGCCAAAATAACAGTTTCTATATCAGGGCAGTCAAAACCTTCTGTGAATATATTTACATTAAATAAAACATCAATTCTATTTTCTCTGAAATCTTTCAAAATTTGCTCTCGTTCATCTTTTTTCGTGTTACTATCAATATATCTGCAGGAAATATTACGATTCTTAAATTTCTCAGTTAGAGTTAGCATGTGTTTTACATCAACACAAAAGATAATACATTTTCTTTCTCTAGAATATTTCTCATAAGCTAGTAGTATGTCAGCAAGTTTTTTGTCTGTTTGCATAAAGTTAGATAAACTAACTTCATCATAGTCTTTGGTTAAGTTATTAATTTTTAAGTTATACAAGTTATTGTCTTTTAGAGATAAATGCTTGTATGGACTAAGAAACTGATTTTCTATAAACCATCCAATTGATTTTGATTGAATTAATTTTTGAAATATCTTATCGAAACCTTCTCCACTTAAACGTGTTGGTGTTGCAGTAAAACCTAATAGTTTACTTTGTTGATAATTATTTATTAGAGTAACATATGATTTAGATAAGATGTGATGTGCTTCATCTACAATAATTAAGGATATGTTTTTCGGTAAATCTTTTTTTCTTATTAATGTTTGTAGCGAGGCTATTTGCACTTGTCTTTCTGGCTCATATACTTCATTAGCCATAATAATCCCAGCACGAATACCAAAAATACGTAGCCTTATATAAATTTGTTCAACTAATTCTTTTCTGTGTACTATGATAAGAACTCTTTTGTTAGGTTCAAATTCTGTAATTTGTTTTTTTACTATTGCAGAAAAGACAGTAGTCTTACCTGTTCCAGTTGGCATTTGAATTAAAAGAGAATTTAAATGACGTAAGTTTGTGAATACCCTGTTTACAATATCATGTTGATAGATTCGTAGTTTTGATGCCATTTGAGATAATTTAATAAATATTAAAGTTACTATTTATCTTAGTAATTAAGAGTATAAATCTAAACAAAGGATTATTTAAAACAGATATATATTTATTTATGATAGATATTATTAGCAGTAGTGTAGTATTCTTTTACTTGATGTACTGAAAGAAATTTTTTTGAAGAACCTTGGTTTAATTCACATATAGCAATATCTTCTGTATTTTCAAATTCTACATATTGATTGAAGAAAATTATATCTGCTTCTAGAAGCTTTCGTAAAGGTACAAGTAGATCAACTTGTCTTTGACAGGAGTACCTACTTCAAGTGGCTGTAGTATTTCTTTCGCTCATATTAAAAATATGAAATACTTAGGTTTATAAAAATGCCAAAACAAAACATAAGAAACTAAAAAAAATGTGAAACCTCTATAATTCTGAGTATAAACAACAACAGCCTTCATTTTGAAGGCTGTTGTATAACATTTTAAAAAGATAAATTATCTTCTATAAGCTTATTACTAATCACTCTTTATAAAACCCCTCCAATACCTTTAAACTTCTCGATTAACTCACTAATCTTCTTAAAAACACTTTGTTTCTTAGTTAGATACTGAGGATTTAAAGGACTCATTTTAGGCAATAATTCATTTAATTCTGTTCCGTTCTCACTGGCATACTCCCGTTTTAATGAATTGGATATATATCGTTTTGCAGCTTCTTGATTTAAGGTTTCTTCTGTTATTAAGTCAGCGATCTCCTTATTCTGCTTTCCTTGTGCATAAGCGTAAAAAGAACTTAATATAGCAGGTTTATCTTCTATAGTATCCAGATTCGTTTCATTGATATAATCAACCACTAAGCTTTCTTTCGCTCTATTGCCAATACTCGAACGAATTAATCTACGGACTTCTTCTACTAACTCTACCTTGCTTTTTGTCTTCTTATTGTGTTCAAAAATAAGTTCTAAGATATAATCCAAATTAATCTCTTGAGATTTCAATAAGTCCACTTCAAAAACTACATCGTTCCAATCTATCGTTGATTGTTCAGCTTCCTTACCATTTTTATCTCTTCTGATCCAGTCTCGAATATCGTTATACGTAGAGCGGTAATCCTGTATTACTCTGTCAGGTAAAACCTCTAAACCTCTCATAAACTCAATGTCTTGATCTGATATAAAGTATTTCTCCTGAAAAGCGGTTACTTCCTCAGGATCGTCCTGATCTATTGCCTGAAAAGCTTTCAGATTAGTAAACTCATCATAATTCTGTAAGATGTTCTCTACTCTTAAATATTCACCAAATAACTTCGCAAAGTCTTTTTTATCCTTCTCTGTTGCTATTTCATCTATATCAGGAAATTTAGAATTCAGATCGTTTACAATATCCTTATACCCTCTGCGTGCATGTCCTGTAACTATATCTGTAAAACCGTCCAGATACTCTTTATAGCTCTTTTCTAATACTACATTCTTTGTGTTTTTATCACCAAATAAGGTAATAGCATCCACTGTTGCTTGTTCTAAATTTCTAAAGGTAATAATATTCCCAAATGTTTTTGTGGCATCATAGATACGATTAGTACGAGAAAAAGCCTGCATTAATCCGTGATATCTCAAGTTTTTATCTACAAATAACGTATTTAAAGTAGGTGCATCAAAGCCTGTAAGGAACATCCCTACTACGATCAATAAATCTATTTCCTTTTTCTTCACACGATTAGCTAAATCGCGGTAGTAGTTCTGAAACTCATTACTCTCTACGCCGTAATTAGTCTTAAACATAGCGTTGTAGTCGTGAATTGCTTTGGTTAAGAATTCTTTTGCCGTACTATTTAAAGCCGTTGGTTCGAATGTCTCATCCTCTATATCTCCGATAGCATTTTGTTCTTCATTAGCTGCGAAAGAGAATATAGTCGCTATTTTTAGTGGTTTATCCGTATCTTCTTGTAGTATGTTCAGTTGCTCGTAATACGCCTTTGCTGCATCTACACTACTCACCGCAAACATGGCATTAAATCCTTTAGCACCTATCTGGTTTCGATGGGTTTTAAGTCTAAAATTCTGTAAGATATATTGTGAAATTTCTTTAATACGCGCAGGATGTAAGAAAGCTTCTTTATTTTCGGCAGCACTTAATTTCTTTTCATCCTGTTCCTGCTCCAGACTTTTAAACTGTGGTCTTACATCATTATAATCCACCTTAAACTTTAACACCTTCTCATCTCTTATGGCATCTGTAATCACATACGAGTGTAACTCTCTACCAAATACACTGGCTGTGGTATCCGCACCTAAGGCATTCTGAGCAAAAATAGGTGTACCTGTAAACCCAAATTGATAAAACTTCTTAAACTTCTTATTTAAGTTCTTTTGAGCTTCTCCAAACTGAGAACGGTGACACTCATCGAATATAAAGACTACCTGCTTATTATAAATATCCAGATCGCTCTCTGTCTTCATCAGGTTATTTAACTTCTGTATAGTGGTAACGATAATCTTATTATCTTCTTTTTCGATATTACGTTTTAGACCAGCGGTACTATCCGAGCCATTTACACTATCAGGAGAAAAGCGTTGGTATTCTTTCATCGTCTGAAAGTCAAGGTCTTTTCTATCTACGACGAAGAATACTTTATCTATAAAATCTAACTGGGTAGCTAAGCGTGCAGCTTTAAAGCTCGTTAGTGTCTTACCCGAACCTGTGGTATGCCATATAAAACCTCCTCCTTCTACTGTTGCCCATTTTTTAGCATGATAAGCTCCCTTTATTTTCCATAAAATACGCTCCGTAGCTGCTATCTGATATGGACGCATCACTAATAGGGTATTGCTAACATCGAAGACAGAATAGGTAAGCAATACATTCAGTATAGTGTTTTTTTGGAAGAATGTAGCTGTAAAGTCCTTTAAATCCTTTATTACTGTATTATCTGCTTTTGCCCAATTCATCGTAAAGTCAAAACTATTCTTATTTCGCTCTACTGTATTAGCAAAGTAGCGTGTATCCGTACCATTAGAAATAACAAATAACTGTACATACTTAAACAAAGAGTGTTCCATGTTTAAACTCTCCTTGCTATATCGATGTATTTGATTAAACGCTTCACGGATAGCTACACCTCGTTTTTTTAATTCTATATGTACCAGAGGTAGTCCATTGACTAAGATGGTGACATCATATCGGTTAGCATGTGTACCGTGTTGCTCAAACTGTGAAATACATTGTACTTTATTACGCGTAATGTCTTTTTTATCTACCAAGTAGATGTTTTGGATATGTCCATCATCAAAGACGAAATCATAAATATGATTATTGTGTATCTTATCCGTTTTGGCGATTATATCGTCATTAGGTTTATTTAGATACTCTTCTATAAAACGGTCCCATTCTTTATCTGTAAACACCATACTATTTAACGATTGTAACTGTACACGTGCGTTAGCTAACATATCATTTAATGATTTGATGTATGTAGGATTCTCATACCCAAGCCTTACTAAATCCTGTATAAGCTCTCGCTCCAGATCTGCTTCACTTTGATATCCTATAGGTGGTTCGTTTACTACACTATACTTATCGTATTTTTCTAATACGATAAAGTTATTGCTTTCTGCAACGGTTTTATAGTTTGACATTTTGTAATTACAATGTTTTATTGGTTAATGGTGAGCACCTATTTGCATTTCAAAACTGTGTGTGCTTAACATATTTTTGAAAATTTTTATAAAAATATCTTTTTCAGCTTCTTGAATAACTGCCAATTCTTCTCCAGAATGTTTGCTATGACTGTATAAGTTTATTAATCGAATAGCTACATGAATTTCTTCTGCACTAACATACAGATTAATCAAATCTTCCCAATGATTAAATCCTAAATAAGTAGATGTTTTTTCTAAAATATTTCTAAGCAAATTAAAATGATATTTATTAATAATTCTCGAATCAGCGGCAAGCCCAAGTTCTTTTATTAAAAAAATATGATAGGAAAATGGCGAATCATTTGTCTCATCTAACAAATAAGTACCGTCACTTAGTTTTTGTAAACGATACCTTCCTGTGTTTCTTTCTCTATTTAATTCATTGAATAATACATTGTAAAACAAAGGGTTGTGAGTGGATATAATGAATTTAACGTTTGTTGGTTTGGCTTTCTTAATCAATAATGATAGGTCAACTGCTAAATCAATTAAATGATTATCGTCTAAAGAACTAACAGGATCATCAATAAAAATATATTCTAAGTCATTAAATTCATCTGTTGAACGATCATCTTCATTGTCATTTAATAAATTAACTATATGTTCTATAAAGCTATAAAACACACACCATATAAAATTACTTTCTTCACCTTTAGAAATTTTTATACTTGGTGCACTATCATCTCCACCACCTAAGTAATCAAATGTTATTTCGGTAAAATCTTCATTTATATTGGGTGTAATAAATCGATTAGTATATTTTTGAAAATTAATAATAATGTTACCATCTTGATTTTCATCCTTTAAAAAAGACAGAGCTAGTTCAGTAAAACCGTTAGGACGAACCAATAACCTTCTATTTGTATCAGTATCTAAATCGTTGTCCCAGAAGAATAGGTCTTCGGTATATGCATTGTAATACAATGTCTTTATTTTATAGTCTTCTGTTCTTTGATCCTTTGGATCTACTTTTTCTTTAAAGACCCTTGAAAGGCGTGTTTTACCCGTACCATTAAAAGCATATACAACCTGAGTTTTACGAAGCTTCTTTCCTTCTTCTGAAGTTGCTTTTATTAACGTTTCGGCTATTTGTTCTAGTGTTTGACTCATATTATTTTAATTATTAAACGCCAATAACTGGTTTCTATAATATTCATACTGCTTATTTCTAAAGTCTATTTCTGTTTGAAGTGCTTCTATAATACCTTTTGTAGCTTCATCAAATTTATCTAATAAACGAACTATTCTTTCTTGCTCTTGGGTGGCAGGCTTAGGAATAAGTATCTTTTCTAAATCATTAACATTAACTCTTCTAACTTTTGTACCAGTGATATATTTTCTTTTTTGTTTCTGAAACTGTTCTGTTTGAAAATAATATGAAATATACTTTGGATTTAATTTATGTGAATAAAAACATGCATCGCTACTTATTGCTATATCTTCATCACCTAACCAAGCTACAGCTTTACAAACATCTTCATCATTTTCACTTGTTGTAGCAATTACTAAATCTCCTTTCTTAGCTTTTCTTGCATTTTGTGCAAATTCATCTGAAACAAAAGATTTGGTTTTGTAAGCATAAGTATTATAAAATGTATATACTTGTCCGTAATGAATACATCCAACTCCTGATTCTGTAAAGTCTTTTTTCTGCAATCCACTACCACGTGTAAAGACTCCTATATTTTCGTCACCCAATATCTTCCACTCAACCCCTTTACCTTCAAAACGAAACAGCTCCTCACGGTAATACTCATATTGTTTTTTACGATTATCGATTTCTTCTGTTAAGGCAATCGTTAAAGCTTTGTTCTGTTCACTTAACTCATCTAATACTTTAACTATCTTTTGTTGTATTTCTAATGATTTTTCAGGATTATTAGGGTAAGGGATAGGGATTTTTAAATGGGCAACATCTTTTGAGTAAACGTGTGGGACACCAACACCTCTTTTTAAATTATAGATCCAATCTTGTTTACATAACAATAATACATATATATATCTTGTATTTAATATGGATAAATCTGGCTTTATAGAAAAAGCATCAGAAACAAAAATTGGTTCATTCCAAAATAATATATGCCCTGCATATGCTCCACTTCCTGCTATTGTAATTGTCTCTCCCTCTCGGTTATATTCACCATTCAAATATGCAGGTTTTTGACCACCACTAACAACAGGATACGTACCGTCAGTTTTAGATTTTGCAGTTATCGTAGTTCCTCTTTTTAACTCACTTACTTCCCCCAAAGTCTTCCATTCCACCGGAACTCCTTTTAATAATTCTTTTAGTGTACTCATGCTTTTCCTTCTTTGTTAATCGTTCGTTTAACCTTGCTTAGTTTATCTCCTTTTTTGGCTTGTTGTTCCAGAGCGGTGATGGTTTTAAGATAAGCTGTTTCTACCCCACTTAGGGTTTTAGCTTTATACTTTTTATATTCTACACCCACCTTTTCTTTAGCTTGTGCCGTAGAGACTGTCCCTGCGTTCTCCAGTACCTTACGCCCAGTAGAGCTAAGGATCCTATCCAGTTCGCGGATATAATCTTCCATGCGCATCTCACGTTCTTCGATAGCATTTAACTCCGCCAGATCAAAATAAGCCGCTACTAAGTTATTCAGCACTTTAAGTTCTTTTTCTTCCAAGAAGTTCTTTGCTATCATCGCTTCGGCTTGTGTAGGTTCATCCCCTTTAAAGTTGGTCATTCCCACGAAAGGTTTATCGCTATCTACACGCAAGTAAATCACTTCACTTGCCGTATGTCCATGTGCTGCATAGTGTAATTTGTTTTGAACTATCTTAAAGAAAGTCAAGCTTGCCTCACTTTTAGCGTCGTAATCTGTCGCTGTAGCGTATAGATCTAATACTTGGCGATACATTACTTTTTCGCTCGAACGAATATCGCGAATGCGGTCTAATAGCTCTTTCCAGTAATTGCCTCCCCCTAAGTTTTTCAGTCGATCGTCATCTATAGTGAAGCCTTTTATGATATATTCTCTAAGACGCAGTGTTGCCCATTGACGAAAACGAGTAGCTATCTTAGAATTTACTCTATATCCTAAGGCGATGATCATATCTAAATTATAATACTCTAACTCACGAGTTACCTCGCGATCACCTTCTTTTTGAACTGTTCGGATTTTCCGAACAGTTGCCTCTACTGTTAGTTCTTCTTCTGTATAAATATTTTTAATATGCTCGCTTACAGTAGATTTTACAACTTGATATAATTCTACAAGTTGTTTTTGTGTCAGCCACAGCATTTCGTCTTCCAGCTGAACACTTAATTTAGTTAACCCATCCTCTGTGGTATATAATATCAGTTCACCCATACTTAGATCTCTTTAATGATGTTAGCTATAGTGTTTCGCAGCTCATTAATCGTAAGTACAGTCTGGTCTATTTGTTTATTTAGTTCATCTATATTGATGACCTCTCGGGTGTCTTTAGCCTCTACATACGAGCTTACAGATAGGTTATAATCATTCTCAGCGATCTTCTGGTTATCTAAGGTTATCGCTACGTGATCGATATTCTCTTTGGTATCAAAAATAGTAAGGATAGACGCTATATGATTTTCTTCTAAGATATTATTATTCGTTACTTTCTTAAAGAAGTCTTCACCACTGGCATCGATAAACTGTGTTTTAGTATCCTGTTTATGCTTAGACAATACTAAGATATTTACCGCAATGGTAGTTCCATAGAATAAGTTAGGTGCCAGAGAAATTACAGTTTCTACATAGTTATTATCCACTAAGTACTTGCGTATTTTCTGTTCTGCTCCTCCACGATAAAAGATACCTGGGAAACATACAATAGCTGCACGCCCTGTACCTGATAAATAGCTTAATGCATGTAATACAAAAGCAAAATCGGCTTTAGACTTCGGAGCAAGTACTCCTGCTGGTGCAAAGCGCTCATCGTTAATCAAGGTAGGATCATCAGAACCTATCCAATTTACTGAGTATGGCGGATTAGATACGATGGCATCAAATGGTTTATCATCTATAAAATGTGGTTCTGTTAATGTATTACCTAAAGCAATATCAAATTTATCGTAATTGACATTGTGCAAAAACATATTCATACGTGCCAAGTTATAGGTCGTATGGTTGATTTCTTGCCCAAAGAAACCATCTTCAATAATATGATTGTCGAAGTGTTTTTTCGCTTGTAATAATAAAGAACCTGAACCCGCTGCAGGGTCGTATATTTTGTTAACTTTAGTCTGTTTGTGTAATGCTAAACGCGCTATTAGATTAGATACGCTCTGAGGTGTAAAAAACTCACCTCCAGACTTACCTGCATTGGCTGCATAGTTATTAATTAAAAATTCGTACGCATCACCAAACAAGTCAATTTGATTATCCTCGAAGTTGCCAAAGTTTAACTCTGCAACACCGTTTAAAACTGCGGCTAATCTTCTGTTTTTATCCGGAACATTATTTCCAAGACGTGTACTTGTCGTATCAAAATCATCAAACAACCCTTTGATATCCTGCTCAGACGGATAACCATTTGCTGAGTTTTGAATATCAGTAAAGATTTGTTTTAAATCTGTATTTAAGTTTTCATTAGTACTGGCAATAGCTACTACATTAACAAAAAGCTGTGAAGGATAAATAAAATAACCTTTGGTTTTAATAGCATCTACTTTAACCTCCTCAGGTATATCTGTATCTTTAAACTTAGCATAATCCACAGATGCGTCTCCACCTTCTATATAAGCCGTAAAATTCTCGCTAATAAATCGATAAAAAAGAGTCCCTAATACAAACTGTTTAAAATCCCATCCATCTACTGAACCACGAACCTCGTTGGCTATTTTCCATATCTTATTTTGTAAATCGGCTCTTTGTGCTTGACTTGTCATGGTGCTATATTTATTTATTGAACATTTAATTGATTTTACTATCAATTTTTAATATAAGGAAGATTGTATTTATATCTATAAACAGTGATAATCCCCTGTAGTTGGTAAAAATACTAAAAGATAAAATAAGATACTAAAAGAAAATATGTATTTCTGTATAGTCTAAACCGCCATCAATACCAAGATAACCGCATTTACACTGAACAAAATGATGCCTATGTGTAGAAGTTATTACTTCTTGACACTTAGGACACATACGTTGATTCTTAGCTAAACCTTTCTCCTGGTATATTCTCTCTACTTCCTTAAACTTAGCCTGTTCTTCATCACTAACTTTACAATCTTCTCTTAGATACCGCATAAACTCAATAAAAGGATCTTCTTCTATTTCATCCCTTAACATGTGTTTTTGAACACAGGCTTTTATTACATCATCTACATCCTTATCAGGGTACCTATCTATATCCATTTCTAAGTTCTCTAATATGCATCCAAGCTCAGAAGTAAATATACCCAACTCTTTCCATTCATTTACTGTATCACCGTATTCCTCATATAGTTCCATTTCAACTTTTTCTAGGTACTTATTGCTGTAATTTAAAGCTAAATATGAAGATAACTCTATTCTACAAGCTTGAGGACTAAGTCCCTTTAGCATATCTTCTACATCTAGATAGATGGCTTCAATATTGGGGGTAAACGTAGGATTGTTCTCTAAGAACCAGTTTTTAATGTATGTTTTAGATTCTTCCATAATGTGTTTTTATTTTCTAAGTTATGTAATTCTTTTAGTTATTGATGGATTATATCTACATTTGTAATTGAAAATATTACGAACAAGCGTGAGCTATCGTTTGGGTTAACTGAAATTGCGACCTTCATTAAACAACCTATAAAACGATAGACTTACGTCTGTGCCTTATACTGGCGTAGGCGGAGTCTATTGGGTTGTTGGGTTGTCGCAAACCTCAGTTAACCATAGTTACCGAGCTTGCGCCTTTTATTCTTAAGGCTATGAGTGTACATCCTCTGATTAAAGTTCTAAATAATCTTTTGTTTAATATCGTAGATGTTAAGTTTGAAGACAACAATTCTTTAAAGTTATCACCTAGTTTTATTGAAAGTTTTAAATTACTTAAGAGTCATAAGGTCTCTGATTATTGGGTGGAACAAATTGAAAAAACAATTCATGGTTTAGAGAGACTTGAAAGGACATCTATTCTTCAAAGTACTCTTAATGAAGATTTATTTAAAGTAGTATTAGTCAAGACTACCTTTGAGATTTATCCTAAACATATTGATGTTAATAGCTTTGATCTAGCGAAAGATGGTTATAAGTTCGTCTTTAATAATTTACCTTGCGAGGTAATTACCTACTTAGTTTATGAATTAATTTATAAGTGTACCTATGACCAGGTATCTCTAATAGAGGACTCTTTATCGAAAGAAAAATATACAACTCTCTGTAATCTTGTCTCTCAAACTTATAATCTTTAATTGATCCTTTTAGACATGACAGAATTATAACTTTTCACCACGAATTCATATTCGTCTCTACTAAGTACTTCATATAGTCTTTCAAACATGTCTTCTTGATCCATTCCATTTAACTTAAGAAGGTATATTAAGTTTTTAATCAGGAAGTCATAGTGATACTCTAATGGATGAGATAATTCTTCATCCTCTGGATCTACTTTGAAAATAATATCACGTCGAGTTCCTTCTACTTTCTTATCAAGCGTCTTTATAAAACCAATAATTGTATTAGTTCGCTCTTTCATCATATTTGTTAATTCCTTTTTTTGCTCATTTAGAGAGGTGGTTAAAAGTTCACGATAATTTATTGGTTTAGTTTTAGCTTCTAAATTAAAATCTTTAACAAATTCATTTTCCACAAACGTATTGACTATTGTACTTACAATATGTGAAATTGGCTTACCTGTCTCCTTTGAAATTCGTTCTAAATGTTTGTATGTCTCACTGTATATTTTTACAGTTTTTCTTGAATAGTTACTCATAATGTATTGATTTGTAGTTGATTGATTTGTTTTGACTACTTTTTTATTTTCTAAAGAATCAGTTTGAAAGGTTTTAAGTTGTTGATTTTTAATCAATTACCTCCAGAATGGGCAAGTCTGAGTCGAACTTTTGTACGACGCCGTCTTGCTCTATTTCATAGAAGTGTTTTTAAAGGAAAACACTTTTTCTGTTGAAAAGAAAAAATATCAAGTAGCTGTTAGTTTAGTATTGGAAATAAGAATTTGTTTTATCTTTTATTTCTTCTGGAGAGTCATTTATAATTGGACTTGTATATCAAACTTTTCGATTATTTTATTTGACTTTTTAATACCTATTTTGTTTAAAAAATAGATCAAACATATTTTTCTGTTTCGCTACAGTTTATCAACTGCTCTAAAACATGTTTTTTACTTACCTAACTACCTTTTTGTTGTAAGTTTCTGTTTTATAGTTTATTATGTGTAAAGGTAAGTTGTTTTTGATCTTACCATCTTACCTAAAAAGCAGTAAATAGGTAAGTAGAAAATTATCTTACCTACCTAAATAAGTTGCTGTAAATCATATTAATATAAGGTTTTAGGTAAGTAGGTAAGATAATTAGAGGTATTGAGCAATTATTCTTTAAAACCCCAGGGTGAGTCTGTAAATTTTGCTTTAGCCAAATAACCATATACTTGTCTTTTTGCATGCTTAATTCTATTAAACCCATGTTTTCTTAATGCGGTACCGATTTGTTTATGATTTAGTTTATGCCCCATTACATTTAGCTCTGTTATTATTTCAGTAGCTGTTCTAAAGTCATCCATTTCTTCACTAGTTTCATAGAAACGAAGTACAAATTCGCTTTCCACAGTTTGAATTGTAAAGCGTTCATTTCTTTTTTCATTAGCCATTACTTCTTCAACTGTTAGGTCAGATTTGAACGAGGGTTGATACTTGTAAATATGATAGGCTTGTGACCAAAAATTGTCTGTGTTGAATTCTTGACTGTAGGCAAAGTTGATTCTACCAAGTACATCAAATACGATCCAACGTACGCTTCCTGTTTCATCGTTTAAAAATTCAAGTTTATTCGTACTACCTACAAAACTGCAAATACGATATAACAAAGAAGATTTTTCAGCATAGGGTAAACGTTCGTTTACTGTAGTCTGTGATATAATTGATTTAATGGAATTGATATCATATTTACCCAGTATATCTAATTCCTCAATGTTAATGATGAAAGCTTTACATAGCTTAATTCGATCATCTTTGCTGACTCCTATATTCTCATAGTAGTAACGCTGTAAGGGTTTAGGACAAAGATTTTTTAAGTAGGTTGATTTACCTGCATTTTGGTCTCCATTTCCTAAAATCAAACAATGTTTGTTAATCTGCTCTGGATGAATAACTGTTTTAACTGCTCGTATAGCCCATTTTAATAAATGATGAGCAAAAAGATTGTTGTCGTCTGTATTAACATAAGAAGCATATTGCTTTATGTAGTCTTTTCCGTTCCAAGTGGGGAGTTCTTCGAAATATTCTATTATGGGATTGTATCGTTCTATAAAATGACTCTTTAAATACGTTTTTAAAGCCTGTGGACTTATGTTTAACTTTTCTCTATGTAAGTGTATTAGTAAAGATGATTCGTTAAACTCAAGAGTCTTATGTGATTTTGAACTGAATATTTCAAACTCTAAAGAGATTTCATTGAATTTGATAGTGAAATACTTGCTTAGTTCTTCGTGAATTTTATCATACACAGAGTCCTTCCGTGTTGATATATCATATACGCTTATTTCTTCCATTAAATAAATAGTTGATTAATAAGAGTATAATGCATATATTTGCATCATACTCTTACGAGTGAGACAATATTAATCTGAAGCGTTCAAATTGCAACTTTGAACGCTTTATTTTTTTCTATTCTTGAAAGAATAATCAAGAGCTTGTTGCTCTAACTGCGATATAGATTGGCTTTTGTTTTGTCGTAACCAAGTATTTATTTCTTCACGATCAAAGTATAATATCTTCCCATTAGGTTTGTAAAAAGGAATTATGTTATTGTAGACAAGTTTATATATACTTGATGTTGACATACCAATGTAATCAGATAATTCCTGTACATTAAGCATCTCTTTTTGTTGAATCAGATTAAGCCCAATAGCATCTTTGAGTTCTCTTTGCTGATGAATTATTTGTTTTTTAAACGTATCAAATTCTTCAATTGTTTGAAGTAATATTCGTTGTAATTGAATAATGTTTTCTTTTTTTACATTTTTGTTTTCAATAGCTTTCATATGCTTTCCTTTATTTAATTATGGTGCAAATGAAAGTCAAAACTACCATGACAATCAATGGATAACCATGACTAGTCACGGTATTAGCTTAGAAAGTCACGGTTTTATAATACAAACATTTCTTCAAATAATTCTTTGTGAAGAGGAAAGGGTTGTGATATATTAGCCCCTAAATAAGCTGGAGTGAAATTAGTAAATTAATTACATAACTTTGGACTTATGAAATACAAGAAAT
>NZ_JACAKB010000042.1 GCF_030326305.1 Myroides odoratimimus
TTGGTTGTTGGATCATATACCCATACTCCTGAATCATTGTGAACAATAGTTACGCCTTCACCTGGGCCTCCTGCTTCGCCTGGTTTTCCTGGCTCGCCTGTCTGACCTGGTTGTGACTCTGACTTAAAGCCTGTATCTCCTTTGTCTCCCTTGTCTCCTTTTATAGCTGCTATAAAAGCTTCGCCATCCTTTCCATCATTACCAGGTAAACTTTGCCAAATTTCTAAAGCAGACTTCCCATCATCTCCTTTATCTCCTTTAGGTCCTTTTGTTAAATCAATAGTAACAGCTTCTCCATTTTCATTTGTATATGTAAATGTTCCATTACCATTATCTACAAGTGTAGTAACCGTTTCATTTTCTTTAATGATATCATTAAACGTGATATTCTTTATTTCTCCTTCTTTTGTTACATAAGTAAATGAATTCCCATCATAATAAACATTACCACCTACATAGCTTTTGTTAATTACTTCATACAGCTCTTTCTTAACTGTTTCGTTATTAATAATTTCCTTGAAGTTTTTAATTACACTCTTAGGAAGTTTAATTCTATACCCTTTATCTAGAATAGGATTTCCTTTTCTATCAATTGCACTCTCGTTATAGAAAATATAATCTCCAGAAATTTCATCATACTCTATCTTAGTAACTTTCTCTTTTATTTCTACTTTTTTACCATTATCATCTATGTAGTATAATTTATCACCTTCATAAACAACATTACCTTTAGTTTT
Organism: Myroides odoratimimus; assembly: GCF_030326305.1. Taxonomy (GTDB): domain Bacteria; phylum Bacteroidota; class Bacteroidia; order Flavobacteriales; family Flavobacteriaceae; genus Flavobacterium; species Flavobacterium odoratimimum_A. The sequence continues at coordinate 738 of NZ_JACAKB010000042.1, forward strand.
ATTAACAATTTTAGTAATCTCTTCAACAATATTTTTATTATTGAAAATCTTTTGGTACTGATTAATTATAGCATCAGGAATATCTGAAACAGCAGTTAATCGATTCCACTTATCGATATACCAATAATAATATCCTGGTTTCAGATCATTCTCAACAGTAGCAGTATTATACACAAGCATGCTATTAATTCCATTTTTAGGAAATTCGCTAATTGTAACAATATCTTTACTGTCCTTTAATGCAATACGCGGAATCAATAGCCCCCTATTGGTTGATTCAATAGTTAACTCTGCCGATTTGTTTGGAGTCAAAGTTCCAATCCCTACTTGTGCATTAGCAGCAAAACTACTTACTAATAAAGCAGCTACAGATAGTACTCTTTTTTTCATATTTTTCTCTACAATTTATTTTAACCTAACAATACTTGATATATATCACTACAATTCTAATTCTGTAAACAGTACTAAAAATTAGAAATACAATTAACTCCTTGTTCAGAAATTATTGACAAGCAAATATATCGGCACCAATTGTTAATAATTGTATCTAAAAGAAAAGAAAATGATTAAATAAAACGTATTGATACATGGTTTAACGAATCAAACAAAAACACAACACATTACAAATCAACAAAGTAAGCACAAAACTAATTTTAAAATATTATGTCAACTCTATTTAACCTCAATTTCTATCTTACCCTTTAGTTTTTAATAAAAATGATACTATTTTGTTTAATTAATAAAGGTGATTAATACAAAACAGAGGTGAACAATAGGATAGGATAATCAAAAATGTTTGCTTTATTTATAAAAAGAGCTTTAATGCTTGATAATAATTCTATATTTATTAAAATAAATAGTCATGAAAAGTAGGCTACATATTTCTATCTATTCTCTTAAACAATACTCTCTACCAAGGCCTAATTTTTAATCATAAAAGGACTAGAAACTATTTAAAAAAGTGACTTTTTTTAGATTTTTTTTGTATTATCCAAATGCTGAAATAAATAATACCAAAAACGGCTACCAATAAAAAATTGATAGCCGTTTTTCACTTATATAGTTAAAATCTACTTTTAAAATAAGAATAGATTTCTCCTAAAACTAAAGTTACAAAATTACTTCATAACTAAGCTATATGAAGAGATTTAATTATTATCTCGCATTACCGGAAAAGAGTGTTATTTAAAGACCAACCATTCTATATTCATTAGGTGTTATCCCAACACAATCAACAAAATGCTTTTTAAAAGTATTTACAGATTTAAACCCACAACTATTTGCAACCACATCTAGTGTCCAATTTTCCTTCCCTTCCAATAATCTAAGGGCATGGTTAACCCTGTATTTACCCACTAATTTATAAAATGTTGTATTTAAGCAGTCATTAATTACCCTACTAACTGTACTTCTGTTATCCTCAATTATCAGTTCGCATAATCTGCTCAAAGAAAAATCATTTTCTAAATAGGATAAGTCTTGTTCAAAAAAATCAGCAATCTTTTTTGCAATTAATACCTCCTCTTCTGTAAAGGCTATTACTGAATGATCAATAATTATTTGGTCTTTTATTTCTTCTACATCTAGATCCGTATTACTCGATATTTTATATGTGAATGGCTCTTTTTTCAATATTAGTTTAGTGATTATTAAAGTAAACAGAGTAATACAAGAAAGAAATAGAATAACAACATCTATTCCTATATCTATATACTTTATATGTAAGGATATAGTCTCTCTAAATAAAGAATCTACATTAAAAAGTATGAAGTCAAACAATAAAAAGAAATTAATAAAATGAATATATCCCCGATGTACTTTATCTTCAATTTTAATTCTACTAATGCGAGTAAAATAAAACAAGAGATACATAATACTAAAAAAGTTAAACAATGAATCTTCTAACCAAATCTCTAAATGAAAAAATGTATGTATAATAATAACAGCTATTCCCAACTTTAAAATACTGTATAACTCTAACAATAACATTCTATTATTGACTATAGGAATAAGAGAGATTAAGATAATACTACCTACCCAAGGAAAAATATTAAACTCCATACATCCTATCGTGCTTGTATAGAAAACTAAACAGAAAATAATAAAAACCAGTAATAGTACATAAAGTATGTACTTAGATAAACCTTTCTTAACTATTTTATTTACAAACATAAGTCGCATTACGTATATTTTTTTTAATATAATAATTCACATTAAATAAACACCTGTACAACTTAAGACTTAAAATTATCAAAAAGTCACTTTACGCGAACAGTTATTCAGCACAAACCAAAAACAAAGAATAGCTATAAAAGTTAATAAACAAAATATAAAAACATTTAAAAACAAAAAAAAAGAACATTACTTAATAAAAAAAACTAAAAATTAAAATTAAAAACATATATGTTAATCTTTAATTTTAACATATATTATCTTTTAAAATCCAAAGTATTTTATTATTTAGAAGCAATACTTCTAAAAAAAACTACCTGAGACCTTAATTAATTACTCAACAAAGCTGATGGAGGAAAACCATATACCTGCACAAATGCACGGTAGAAAGACAATCTAGTATTAAAACCACAAAAACTAGCTAGCTCTTCTACTGTTACATCCTTATTCTTTTCTTTAATTAATCCCACTGCATATTCTACCCTTAGTCGGTTTACATATTGTCTAAAACTTACAGCATTAGATTCTTTAAAATACTCTGACAATTCCTTCTTATCTATTTCTATTACTTCAGAAAGCTTTTGTAAGGTCAAATCTACATTTAAATAAAGTTTACTTTCAATTAGTTGTTCAAACAACTTCTGACGAATAACCATCATACGCTGTTCTTTCTCCATAGTAAATTGAAGTTCCTTTGTATCCAAACAAACCTCTACTACCTCCTTTTCCTTACATTCTATAGATACATCTAACTCATCCAGATCTTGTTGATCATTTAAATATGGTTCTTCTGACTCTCCTATTAATAGCTGTATCGTTTCACTTTTTATATTTAATCTTCCCTTGCAATTCTTAATTACATAACTATTTATCGCATCTAAAAAAGCAACAATAATCAAAACAAGACAATAGAAGATATAAATATAATCAACATCAAAAACTCCTATAGGCTTAAATATCAACACGGCGTAGAAGAAAGAGCAACTTAACACTAATAAAATATAACTCACAACCACACTATTCTTTTTAAACTCTAACTCATGTTTTATCATGTATAAATAGCCATAACTTCCATATAATAAACAACTTCCTGCTATCAGTATATTAAGTATTCTATCTAAAAAAAGTAAATATTCGGAGTTAGGTAAAAATAACTTGGACAGCAAATAAAATATTGGAAAAACTAGAAAAGGTAATAAATGCCATAATATCTTAATAGAGAAATTATATAATAGCAAAAACAATAAAGGACCTATCGTTAAAGCAAAATAAGCACTTAAGTGAAAGTCAAAAACACCTTTATCTCTCTTTATCAGATACACTAGAAAAGAGGATAGAACTAAAATACAACATAGAAAAAAAATTTTCTTATCTATATTGCGTTTTGATTTATTAAAACTAAAAAGAACAACATAACTAACAAAAAAAAGGAGAATCAAAAATAATAGAACCATAATAAATTGTAAATAGGGGAACAATTAAACTCTGTACATAAAATCTTTTTTAAAGAAAAAATCCCTCACTTTTTTTGATCACTTTCTTAGACACAATAAAGATTCTGAAACATTCTTTTTAGCCCAAAAACTATCCAAAGTGTAAAACTCAACTACATTTAACAAAAATGAGTATTTAAATAAATAGGATTTGAAGAGTGTTTATATACTTAAACTTGAAAACAAAACTAGAATCCTTATGTTAATTCCATGTATCAAAACAGGCTCTCTCTCCTCATCTAAAGCCTAATGGTACATACTTTAAGAATATCAAGTGTTAAAAAAGTATGGTTTATGGTTACATAATTTATGTTTTTAACAACTAAAAACATTATTATTTAAGTTTCTACATAATAGAACAAATCTAAAAGTAGATATTAGTATATTAAGACACGGTTTACTACTGTTTTTTCAAAAACCGAAAAAAACACGCTAAAAAGAAAAGCGGTACTCTATAGAGAATACCGCTTTAATCAAAATAAAACTGACTATTTTTACTTATCTAATAAAGCTGAAGGTGGAAAACCATACCACTGAACAAAGGCTCTATAAAAAGATAATCGAGTATTAAACCCACAATAAAATGCTAGCTCTTCTACTGTGATATCCTTATTTTTTTCTTGAATCAAATTAACTGCATATTCTACTTTTAATCGATTAATATACTGTCTAAAATTAGCTGAATACCCATTTTTAAAATACAACACTAATTCTTTTTTACTGATGTGTATAACAGTCGCTACTTGATCGATGGTTAGATTAGGCTCTAAATAAAGTTTAGTTTCTATAAGGTTTTCAGACAGCTTCTGGCGAATAATGCCTATTCGTTCTTGCTTCTGTGTGTGCCCTTTTATAAGATACTCCACTTGATCTAAGACACCAGGGTTTGTTTTCTGTTCTCTGCAGCTTAAAGCAACGTTGAGTTCTGTCAACAAAGCCACTCCTATCAAAAAGAAACAGTATATCATATACACATAATCTGTATCTAATGCTTTAGGAGATTTAAAGAAGAGTAATCCAAAAAAGAAAGCACAGCTAAATACTAATACGATATAGGAAATAACAATGCTATTATGCTCAAAACTGAGTTCCTCTTGAACTGCGTAGAGATAGCCATAACTTCCATAGATTATACAGCTCAGTGCCACTGTTGCAAAGAGAATATCATCTACAAATGGCAAATACCACAAATAAAAAGAAGGCACTAAAAAAAAACTCAAAATATCTATTGCTGAAAAGATAATAAGAGGAAGAAAATGGTAATAAATCTTATTCTCCTTATCCTTTAATAATAACAGTAATAGTGGGCCTATAGTCAGACCTAAAAAAGCTCCTAAAGAGAAGTTTAAAGCAATTTCATCTCGTTTAATGAAGTAAACTAAAAATGCTAATACTACAAGAATACAAGAGAGGTAAAACACCTTTTTATCGCCAATCTCTTTAGATATATTATGACTAAAAACAAGGACATAGCTAACAAAAAGTAATACTATTAAGAATAATAAAATCATAATTTAAACGCTTTGGGGAAGCTTATATAATTTATGTACAGTTCTACTCGATATTAAACCCAATGGTTATCTTTTAAAATTTGTCTTTCTCATTCCTTTCTGAATTGAAACACAACTACTTTTATTTAGCTTACAATTTACATATATGATATTGTTTATTTAAAATTTAGATACTCTTTTAATTGTATCAGAGAACCTTCACTTAATACTTTTTTATTCTTCACTATTACAGTTACCAGATATGCACACAAAGTAAGCATACTGATAAATAAGATAATCAGCTTAATACCTATATTAAAGTACATAATTTGCTCGGAATGTATACTGTGATAGAATTTATCAAAAACGATTCCAACGTTCAGAAGTACAACATAAAATATGAGAAAATAATTAATAAAGCACGTATATCCTTTTTGAAATCTATTCTGTATTGTAATCTTTTTAGCATAACAATAAAAAAACAAAATATACATCACACAATAAAGGTTAAATAGAGATATCTCTAATAAATTAAAGCTGCGCTCTACTAGATTTACAATCAGAAATACAATTCCTATGATGATGAGTTTATACGCCTCTCTTTTTACCAAAGAATAGGAGAAGAAAGGCAATAAAGAAAGTAAAACAATATTAGCTACTAAAGGAAAAAAGTTAAACGATACTTCTAAAAGCATCTCCTTGTAAAAAGGAATGCACAAAAGAAGAAAGACAGTTAAAAGAAAGAAAAACAGCTTTACAGGACTATTTTTGTTAACTCTTTTTTTGAATTCTCCTTGTCTCATATAGCTATTTTTGTTAAAAAAGACATTTTTAAAAATTTTATAATTTATCATATCGTGATGAGAAGGTACAAAAAAGTCACATACACCAATAGTTCACGCATTATAACAATCCGTGATATACTCTATCTTTTCAGAGCATATTATAAAGAATATGTATAAAAGAAGAGTAAAAACAAAACTATTATTCAAAATAAAAACAACTAAGCACTAAACCGTACAGAAATGTTAAAATATTTTTTTAACATATATAATAACAAATATTCGCAATATGCACCAACTAAAAGGGCGTTTTTATAGGTTTTACAAGGGATCAGAGGGGATTAAAGAAATATAAAAAACAGTTTTATGGCTCTCCTATTGGTGAACCTACTCTCTTAATTTCTGATCTAACTTACTCCAAATAAAAAATAAAACAAGAGAGACCAAAACATAGCAAGATAACCAAGGAAGAACTTCTAAATCGAAAAAACGGTAACACAATACAGATATAAAAAATAATAGAGGATAAAAAAGTACAGATATAAAAAAAACTCTAGAGACCTTGTCTAACCAATAATATCTTCGTCCTACAACGCTAGACTTAGGAGAGGCAATCGACATAATAGAAGGAATAAACATAATGATGCTCCCAATAAAAGCCACACTAACTATAATCCATAAAATAATATCCATATTTCTCTTATATCCATCACAAAACTAACATAACTAGATAAAGATACTAACGTTTTAACTTGTCCTTATCATATCACTAGTGTGTTCAATTATTCTAACAAAGATACACCTTCATTTTTAAAACCTTTTTAAATACCAGCCTATCCTTGACCTATTGCCAAAATTTTAAATATCTTTACAGAACACAGTTAGTTTAATCGTTAAAAAGAAAGACAAATGAGTCAGAAAGCACAAAATGTGACAAATTATCCAAATAACAATACTATTTTTTCAGTTTGGAAGTTTAAAGAAGGAGCTGAAATAAAACAAGCTTTTGAGGCTTTATGTGGTCTAGTCAATAACTTAAACAATTCATTTAAAGTTAGAGTAAACGCTGGTCCTACTAGTTGTATCTTAGGAGTAAGTCATAATGCTTGGTTAAAGCTAGACTTACCTACTCCTCTACCAAAAGAGTTAAAAGTTTTTGAAGAAATCAAAGGAGATAAACATACTGCTGTATCTACAGATGCAGACCTACACCTACACTTAAATGCTATTAATCCTGCTATCTGCTATGATATGGCCATGGCGATATCTAAAGTTCTACTGCCAGTAGCAGACTGTATCGATGAAGTACAAGGGTTTAAATATTGGGATGGTCGTGCGATCATAGGTTTTGTAGATGGTACTGAAAACCCTATCGGAGAAGACAGAGATTACTTTGCAATTGTAGGAAACGAAGACCCTCAATACAAAGGAGGTAGTTACTTATTCGTCCAAAAGTATATTCACTTTATGAAAGATTGGGACAACTTATCTACAGAAGAACAAGAGAAAGTCATCGGTAGATATAAAGCTACAGATATAGAGATGGAAGAAGATAAAAAACCTGCCAACTCACATACTGCCCTAACAGCCATAGAAGATGAAGACGGTAATGAACTAAAGATCATTAGAGCGAATATGCCTTATGCTAATCCTTCTAAAGGACAAGCAGGAACTTATTTTATCTCTTATGCCTCTACCTTCAGCACAACAGAAAAAATGCTTAAAAATATGTTTATTGGAGAACCAGCAGGTAACTATGATAGAATATTAGACTTTAGTAAAGCCATATCAGGAACGTTATTCTTCGTGCCTTCCTTAGACATTTTAGATGATTATTCTGCAGAATAACACTACTTTAAAAAATCAAAAGCACCTCAGTATAACTATTAAGGTGCTTTTTTATATACTATACTTCTAAAAACTCTTTCATATCGTGATAGCCATATACCACTACTTCTGGATACTGATTTATAAACTCCTTTATACGCTCTAATGACTCTAATCTCAGTCTATTGTTATCTGCTCTCGCCTCAGTCAATTGGTGTACAGGATGATTAGGGTTACTGAGTTCTTCTCTTAAATAATAAGCATCCCCTATATAAAAATACCACTTCTCCTGTAGCTGATAAATAATACCACAATGTCCTAAAGTATGTCCAAACAATGGAGTCAAATACAACTCTACTCCTTCTATCTGTATTCTTCTTACTTCTAATCCTCTCCATTGTTCTACTGTAGTCCTATACTGTATTATAATAGGTTGATGGAGTAAGAGCGTCTTTACATATCGAGGATTGTCAGATTGGTAATTATGATACTCTTCAGAGGCAACATGTATAGAAGCGTTCGGAAAATCTACAATACCCGAGATGTGATCACAGTCTAGATGAGATACTACCACATCTGTTACCTTTCTAGGATCTAGACCTCGTTGTTTTAACTGCTCATATATGGCCATAGAAGGATCTAATCGAAGCCCAACAGCTGTTACTAGTTCGGGTGAGAATCTAGATTGCACAGGATCGTTGTCCTGCATGCCTATTCCTGCATCTAATAGAACTAATTTATTTTCCATTTCTAAAACTGTACAGTGCCCAATGGCTCTATCTCCTGTTGGAGCATTAATCTCTACAGCGTTCAAGTGATATACGTTTATCATACTATTTTTCTAAATTTAATTGAACAAAAATCAACTTATTTCAAGTCAAAAAATAGAATGATAACGCCAATTATTCTACGCCAATTATTCTAAAGGGTATAGAAATATCTATCTGTGGAATATCCATAAAATAGCTATTTTGAAGAAATGCTCTAGGTGAATCTCCTACAAATACCCGAAACTCTCTCCCGAAGTGAGATTGATCCGCATAGCCTACCTTATACGCTACCTGAGTTAATGAGGTAGCCTCACTATTTTGCATAAAGTGTAATGCTTTTTGAAATCGCATGATTCTACTATAAGTATAAGCATCTATACCTACTACTTCTTTGAACTTTCTCTGAAAACTTCTCCTAGACATATTCACCTGCTCTGCTAGGTTTGTTGTATTAGCTAATTCACAAGTCTTATTTAGCTTTTGTATGCTGTACTCTATCTCTTGATTAGAAGGTGTTATAGCATATCTTAAGAAGTGATTTTCTAATATTTTAATTGCCTCTTGGGTAGATGTACTTTCATAAAGTTGTCTACACACTTCACTTGGTAAGAGGTTTTCTGCATCTGCTAGCGTATTTGTCAATTCTGTAGCATGCAGACCGAATATTTTTTTAAAAGCAGTAGGATGCAAGTCTACTCCTAGTACAGTAGCTTTATGAGCAAAGTAATTAAGACAAGGACTATCACTCTTCTGTCCATAGATAAAAGACTTAGGCAAAGCCTTTTGATTTTCCTTATTGTACAATACTGATTGATTCTGAAACAGCTGTATAATAATCCCTGTATTACCAGAAGCGATTATGCGATACAGCCCTTTCCCTTCTTTTAAATCTACTTCTCCATGCCAGAATCTACTTACGATACTTCTTAGCTCTTTTTGAGGCAAACAGTACTTTACATTCATATCTTATAAATCCTATTCAATCAATTAAACTACTAAAAATAATATTAATCTGGCGTTTCTACAATCAAAAAACGTCCTTTTTCAAACAACAAGCCGATAGAATCATCTATCGGCTTGTTTAATTATATTATTCCTTATGTTGACTTTTATAGATAAGATAGGCACCTAATATCACTCCTAATAGAGCTAATAGAACCAAAAATTCTTCAGGTGTATTGCCATTGAGTCCACCAATACACATCCCTAAAAAGAGAACCGCTATCGCGATAATACCCCATCCTATGATCTTCATCTTCTTTTCTTAAATATGATTCATAATTTGCTTACACTATAAATAAGTCTTCTTATACTGTTTTACTAAAAGTGTCTATCCCAATTATTCTCTAGGATTACTCTATTAGCATAATAAACGCAGTGTTTTTCTTGTATAGCTCTCATCTCTCCACATTCAGGACAAGTTGCCTGAGCCGTATCCTCATTCACGCGATTCTGCAATTCTTCACTATCGTCATAACACTCTGCTCCTAAACCTCCTAGAGTGATAGTATATCTATAGCCTCTCTCACTCATAAATGAGCACTGCCCATCTGTAATGTTTTGAGTAGAGAAGTTCACATCATCTAGCCATCCTTCACTAGGCCAATTGATATGTACTAAGTTTCCATCCTTCACCTCTACACTTACCTGATAAGTACTACTACTGTTTGTATAAGGGTTTTCATACATCACCTCAGCACAATACACTCCATCTTTATAATAGTCACTCTCACCATAAATGGTAAAACCGTGTGACCCGGCACTTTTTTTACAAGCAAATAACAGTAATATCATACTTGCAAACAACAGAATTATTTGTTTCATTATCCTATTTAAAATACCTCAAACTATGTAAGACCTTGCCCTAGCCATGTACTACGTACTAAAAATGAATCTACTTACAAACTCCACTGCTATTTCCTTTCTAAGAGCAGTGCTTACAGTATTTACAATTTTTACACGCTTTACAATTTGAAGATCCTATACAGGTAGCATAAGTTACAGAACTGTAATTTCCTACAAACACTAACATACTTAATACAGATACACTGATCAATAAACTACTCTTTATCATATCCTGCTATTTTAGGTTTAGGTACTCAATAAAACAACAATAATGCCAAGTAATTTACTTCTCTTTTTCCTCGTGCTAAAAGCGGTGCAAATGTATCAAAGGAACTGTGAAAAAAAACTTAAATTTATAAGCTTTTTTTACTCTTTTTAGAGAGACCTGTTTCTTCTGTTTTGACACCTAATACAGAACAGTTATATCATCTCTAAAGCCTCTAATATACAGCCATATATATACGATAGATCTTCGTCAGTTGTACAGTATGGAGGCACTAGATAGATAATATTACCTAGAGGTCTCATCAGGACTCCTCTCTCTAAGAAGAAAGGATATAACATATCATGCATATCACTAAAATAAGAAGTACATTCTGTTGTCTTCCACTCCATCGCAAAAATAGTTCCGCATTGACGTGCATCTTGTACTTTAGGATGCTGTTTTAATTGTTGTATAAACCCTTTGTGCTTCTCTACAATACGATTAATATGATCCTGTGTATCTTTAGATAGCAACAGATCCATACTTGCTAAAGCTGCTGTACACGCTAAAGGACTTGCCGTAAAAGAATGTCCGTGAAACAGTGCTTTAGTCTTATCATCTGCATAAAATGCCTGATACAGTTCTTCTGTACAAGTAGTAATTCCTAATGGTAATGTACCACCTGTAAGTCCTTTTGAAAAACACATAATATCAGGCGACTCCCTAAGGTGATTAGCAGCAAAAAGCTTTCCTGTTCGCCCAAACCCCACAAATATCTCATCTTGGATTAAGAGTATTTCTCTTTCTTTACAATGGCTCATTAATGCAGATAGGTGTTCTGCCTTGTGCATTAACATTCCCCCTGCCCCTTGTACTAAGGGTTCATAGATAAAACAGATTGTCTCTTCAGCATATGTATCAATGGTCTTTTTTATACTCTCTAGATTCTCTGCCGTGGGCACCTCTATAAACAAAACCTCAAACAACATATCGCCAAAAGGATCTGTCCATATTCCTCTACCACTCACAGACATTGCCCCAAAAGTATCTCCGTGATACCCATTTTTAAAAGCAAAGACTTTATTCTTCTTACCTCCTTTATTATAATTAGCCTGAATAGCCATTTTTAAAGCGACTTCTATCGCTGTCGAGCCATTATCTGTATAAAATACCTTAGTCTGGCTAGATGGTAATAAGCCTAATAATCGCTCTGATAACTCTATAGCAGGCTGATGAGTAAACCCAGCAAAGATTACTTGCTCTAGAGTAGTTAATTGTTCTGTCAATTTCTGAGCAATATAAGGGTGCGAATGTCCATGTAAGGTTACCCACCAGGATGATACTGCATCTATATATCTCTTGCCATTCGCATCGTATAGATAACTTCCCTCCCCTTTTGTTATAGGAATTATATTCTGAGCTGTTTTCATCTGAGTATAAGGATGCCAATTCACAGCATAATCGCGTTCTATTAAATTATCTTGTCTATTTTTCATTTGTTATTCTTGTAATGAAACACTTGCTAATTCAAGTGCTGTTAACATAACTGCTTCTTTAGTAATCTCTTCTAATGTGGGTATGTGTATTAATTGTGTATCTCTGTCTATAAAGTTCTTTATCGCCTTTAATGAGTAAGGGTTAAACTCTCCATTTAGCACAAGGTAATCAATAGGAATATTCCTTGTCCTCAAAGCTTCTATCGATAACATTGTATGGTTAATACACCCCAAATAGTTTTTAGTCACTAATGCGACAGGAAGTTTTAAATATTGAATCAGATCAATCATATAAGTAGAAGAATTAATCGGAACAAACAATCCTCCTGCTCCTTCTACAATAAGATTATTCGCAGTATCAGGGAGCGTAAAATCACTTAGTTGAATATCTACATTTTCTTTAACTGCAGATTCATGAGGTGAAGCGGGTAACTGCAGCCTAAATCTTTCTCTATAAATAGTCACATTCTCATTCCACTGTTGTATTTTCATACTGTCTGATTCATGTAGGTCTCCAGACTGAATAGGCTTCCAATAATCAGCCTTAAAATAATGTGTTAGAATAGCAGAAGTAACTGTTTTACCAATTCCTGTATCGATACCAGTTACAAATAGTTTAAGGGGTTGTGTCATTTCTTTTTATAATTTCAAATAATAAATTCATTTCTTCTCTTTTGTTGAAAACATGTAGACAGATTCTTATACGTTCTGTACCTTTAGCCACTGTAGGAGCCTTAACGATATAAGTATTAAGGTTGTGTTGTACTAAGTCTGATTGAAAGCTTGGAATATCTCGAATTCCCTTAAGACTAATCACTTGTATAGGACTTGGAGTGAGTACAATACCTTTAGGAGCAACTTCTGCGTAAGTCTTGATAACACTTTCTAATTGTAGTGATAGCATAGGATACTTCTCTATAAAAAGATACGCAAGCTTAATACTCACAGCCATCAAAGCATTAGGGGCTGTACTATAAATAAAAGAAGAAGCAAAATTTATAAGAGAATCTATCAACATCTTACTTCCCAGCACAGCAGCTCCATGTACTCCCATCGCCTTACCGTATGTCACAAGAGTTGCCCATACACCAGTCTGTAATCCTAAAGAGTGTATTCTACCTAGGCCGTACACTCCTATAGCGTGAGCCTCATCTACTATTAAGTAAGCGCCATAACGCTGTGACAACTCTATTAGCTCCTCTAAGGGAGCTAAATCTCCATCCATAGAATATAGACTCTCTATAGCTATGTAGATATCTCCTGTTGCTTTATTGAGTAAGCGCTCTAAGTCATCTAAATCATTGTGCCTGAACTTCCACTTTCTTACTCTTGACAATAGACATCCATCGTGTACAGACCGATGTATTAGTTCATCCACGATCACAGTGTCTCTCGATGTAGGTAGATTACCTAATAGAGCTAAATTAGCCTGATAACCAGAATTAAAAAGAAGTGCTCTCTCTATGCTATGCCTAGTTGCTATATACTCTTCTACTTCTTCTACCTCCTTTATATTCCCACTGATTAATCTAGATCCTGTACTTCCACTTAACAAAGCTGGATTATCTACTACCATATCTAATAAACCTTGCTGAAAAACACTATTTCTACTCAATCCTAAATAGTCATTCGATAGGAAGTCTATTGCTTCTATATCCCTAAGCTGTAAGCTTCTATAATTCTGGTCATAAAGCCGCTCTGAGAGTCGTCGCTGTAGATTATAAGGCAGTGTATTCATGCCTTAATTAATCGCTTTAGCAATAGCCTCCATCCACTCTTGACAAAGTAATTCTTCATACTCTACAATGATATCAGCATAGTATTGCCAATCAGGTGAAAAAACTTCTAATTGAGCAATCATTTCTTCTAGATGTCCTTGTTCTTCTGCTATAATTGATTTGACCATCACCTTGGAACCAGATCGATCTAAAACACCTTGATAAATAGGATATAGTTTGTCTGCACGTACCTCTATGGCGTACGTAACCAATAGATAAGCAGCGAATTTTAAAGGTGCTCCATCAAGTCCAAGTGATTCTTTTAGATATCGAACGCAAAATACATCTAATCGTTGTAGATACTGTTGAGTCTGAACAGGTGCTAATAAACTAGTGGTATCATACTGCTCAGGAAAACAAACTTGTAGTTTCTTAATTTGTTTTTTTAAGTAATAGGCATGCCTATGCTCTTCCGCTGCATGCTTTAATTGTAAAAAGGTAACTTGATACGGATTTTCACAAGCGGATATCTTCCTCGCTCCTGTGTTCTCCATAAAGGATAAGGCATTTAACCATTTGCTGTGTAGCTCATCGCTCGCTACGATTACTTCTAATAGTTGTTCCATTTTGTGTTTGTTTAAGCCACAAAACTAGAAGGACTAACTGGATCACCACAAGACCACTTTTAAGATAAATACTAGTCCGGATACTATCATACACTCTACCGAGAAGATAGTACCTCTTCTATCTCCGTGATATATCAGTACCTAATACGAGCCTATCCCTTGCTAAAAAACGCCTTTTAACTAGTATATATCAGCTATTCTACACGGTTTACAACTGTAGATAGTTAGATGAAGAATATTAATTACTCCTCCTTGCGTTGCATCTTATAGTGGAGTTTTAAAAACGGGATGGTATAAAAACTAAAGTTGTGATCTGTACACAGATTTCCATCTGTATCTACATAGATATGTAAACTCTCATGTAAAGATCTGACAAATTTCACCCAATGCTTTCCTTTGTGATTTGTGACATAAAAGTAAAAGCCTACATCGCCAAATTGCTTACCATTGCTCTGTAGAAGTAAACTTCCATCTTCTTTAACCTCCTGATTGAGTAGTACTGTGGCATTGCCATTTGGCAATGGAAAAACCACTTTAAACAATTCTTTATCCTTACTAGGAAGATAAGCATGAGTATAAATACCTGAGAACAACGTCTGACCTGTTTCTTTGACCTTTCGATACCAAATCGTCCAGACCGTTTGTTCTTCTTTCTGAAGTTTTATTATTTCACTTTCTAGCCCTTTCGAAAAACTAATGGTATTAGTTGGAATGTTCAATTGCTGTAATCTCTTACTAAACAACCATCCTAATAAGGTTCCAAAGGGTTTAAAAACACCTTTCCACTCACACCAAACCTCAAAGTCGTAATCTGATGTATGGGTGTAGAAGTCTATGATCTGTGGATGTAATCTACTGCGCTCTGATACTGTAAAATCTAGTATATTAATCTCTTCTATAAGTCCACTTCCAGCCTGATTAATAATCACGTCATACTGACTAGCTAATCTGTCAATATAAGACTTATCTATAATCTTCCTATCACCAATAACTCCTTCTATCCAAGGCATCTGGGCGATATCAATACGCCTTCCAAACAACTTTACCCAGAGCTGAGTAATCCTATCTTGTAACATACACGTCCATTACTTTATCTAAAAGTACTCTTTTTCTTAGAAAAAACCTATCTGTATCAAAACTAAAAACTCTGCTCTGTCTAATCAGCTATTCTATGAATAACTAGTTCCCTAAAAGACTATCTGCTTTAAACTACTTCATTTATAAATCAATTATTTAGTATATCTATAAGCGAATTATTCGTCTGCAGGCTGAATTGCTACCTTAGTAGATAAGTATGTTCTATAAATACAAACAGCGCCAAATGAAAATGTTGCTACAACAAAAGTAGCGATAGGCAAACTCATCACCTTTTCTACAGGAAACACATAAACCAAGAATGGAAACGCATATACCGCAGGCACTCGCATCTGAAATAGTTGAGACAAACCATACATCATAATCAACAATAGAAATGCGAGTAACAACCAGTTCTCAATATACTGATATAATACTACTCCTATGCTAATAGCTAATGTAAGAATAGCGATTTGCTTAACCATGATCTTCAGTGAATACGTCTTCATATTTAAAGATTCATACAGTACTACAGCTATAGGAGGGATAATAGCCATCTGTTGGTTGGCTGAGTAATACGCCACTATCATCCACAACAAATTAATAGCAATATAGGGATACATCATTTTTGTATTGACCTTCCCTTTTGAGTCAATCCCTTTATTTAAAGCTAGCGCATAGACCACAACCATCAAGACAAAAGTAGTTACCAATATGGCATAGATAAATGACCACGCATGAGCATTAGTCACAATAGGAAGAAAACCTGTAGCTAATGCAGGAGGCAAACAATAATTAATTACTTTCATCAGCACTAACATCAGTAGCAGTACAATCAACAACTTAGAAATATAAGGAATAGCTAACATATTTAGCCCGAACCCTATTAACGCTGTTAGTGAAGGAAGAATAAATATTTTATCAGGCTGTCTCAGCCATGCTTTCTCTTGGAATACCCATAGCCCCACAGCTAGTGCTGCTATCTCTGGCAAGACAATCTCTGGATCCTGAAAATACACTGCTCCACATACCATCAGTAATATGAATACAAATGCTAAAATATAGTGATATACAGTTGGTTTATTTACTAAGTTCATCATCTTCATTACTTATTTGAAGCAAAATTAATTGAACTCAAGTATAAAGTACTTCTTAGTACACGACAAAAGTACTAATTAGTTGATTTTAAGATAAATAAAGGGAGGAATTGTTTGTAAAAAAGGCTGACATTCAGTATATTAAAGGTTTACTTCTGACATAATGCCTTTAAAAACGAACAACAGCCTAGAGTACAAAAATACAGAACCTCTAACAACTTTAAAAGCTAATTTTAAAGGGAAACTGGGGTTAGCTAGGGTTCGACTTATTTGTTTGTTTATCGTCTCTCTATGCAAAGTAAAGTCTGTGAATTTTTCTAAAGTATCAACTGGATTTGACAACTGTGCCGAGACTAGTAGTAATTATAGACGTATTTTAGCGTTTTATATCCTCAGTTGATTTGAAATTGGAATGGGTTTCAAGACTTATTTTCGCACTTATACCTACTGAAGAATCTTATGTTCTTGTGATGGATCGCACCAATTGGAAGTTTGGTAAACAAGATATAAATATCTTAATGCTAGGTATTAGTTATAAGAACATGTGTTTTCCAATACTATTTAAAATGTTAGATAAGCGTGGTAATTCAAATACAAATGAGCGAAAAGAACTCATTAATACTTTTATTGATTGGTTTGGCAAAGATCGTATTGATTGTGTATTAGCTGATAGAGAATTTGTTGGAGAAGATTGGATTAGCTATCTAAATGATAAACAGATTAAATATTACATTCGTATTAGAAATAACTTTAAAGTTTACCTGCCTAGTAAACAGAAAGAAATAACAGCTTCTCATCTATTTAATAACTTAAAACCTGGTCAAACAAGACAGTATCACAAGATTGTTAGAATTCATAATCAGCTATGTTATATCTCTGGAACTAAAGTGATCACAGGTAATAAGATAGATTATTGTATTGTCATTGGGTTTAATAAACCAGAGAAAGCTTTAGATACTTATAAAATAAGATGGCAGATAGAAACACTATTTAAAGCCTTCAAGTCTAGCGGATTTAATATAGAAGATACACACTTACAAAAAATAGATAGAATTGAAAAACTATTCATGTTAGTGATGATTGCTTTTGTGTGGTTCTATAAGATTGGGGACTATATTGATACTATTAAGCCTATCACAATCAAGAACCATGGCAATAGGCTTATTAGTGTATTTAAACTTGGACTTGACTATCTATCAAGATTATTACTGTCTAAAAATAAGCACAACCCTTTAAATATCAATTGCTTTAGTTTTTGTCATGTACTTAGGTCATTCTTATATCCCTAAATCTTATTTGTATAGAGTGGAATATCCATATAGATTTTGAAAAATGTAATAGTTAAACATAATCTAATACTATAACAACTCTAAAGGCTGTCTTAAATAGACAGCCTTGTTTAATAATATACTTTGATTTTAAGAAGAAGTATAGGTTGAATTAGAATTTATACTGAATGTATTTGTTTTAATTAAAAAATCTTTAATTATTGAACTAAGTTCTTTGATTAATTCATTTGAGATTCCCATACTTAGTTGATTGGTATGAATAACTAGTTTTTTGGGTTGATTAATATCATCATAATGAATATTAATGAAATTAGATTTACCAATAGGAATTACTCCTGTTTCGGAATCGTATTTTACATTGAATATTTTTTCAATATCAATTTGATGATTACGAACATAATGACCAGCTGCTACTATGACAATAGGGAAGTTTTGATAAAATTCATGGGTTAAAAATTCCTGTCTTAGAGTTAGACTGAGTTGTCTATCATGTTTGTCTACATCTTTACTGTATTTGGCGGATGCTTCACTTAACTCGGTCAGAAATGCCTTCTCATGAAAATTAATATATTCACTTTTAACATGATCAAAAAAAACTGCATCAATTATTTTTTGATAGTAAAACCAAGTAGAACTTGTACCTCCTTTGCCTCTGATGATATTTCCTAAATTATCTCTAGATTCAATTTTATTTAATTGTCCTTTATACGGGTACAAAGGATTGTAGTTTTGAGTTAAATATAATGGAGCCCAATTTTGGATGTCTTTTAGTGTTACTTGTTCCTCTATATTTTGAATCCATTGAATATTATTTTTTTTAATATCTCGGATATAAGCTTCTTGATTAGTTTGTTGATCAATAGCAGCCTCTTTTCCTATAAATAAGATAGTACCATTTGGATTTCCTTTACCAATGTAAAGATTAGAAAGATTTTTATTAGTTAGTTTTTTTAAAATACTATAGTCCATAATTTAAATATAATTGTTTTGCTAATTCTTCAATATTTTTTTTTCTTTTTAACGGCTCTATCCAGTGTAAGGGAATACTCTTGAATCCATATAAAATCCCAGCCAAAGCTCCTGTAATTGCTCCATTTGTATCAGTGTCTTTACCTAATGACATAACTTTTAAAATAGCTTCTTCATAATTATTTGTAGTAAGTAAAGTTTGAAGAGCAATTTCTAAGCTTCCCACTACAAATCCTCTATTATTAAATTCACTTGGGGCAATTTCCTTAAATTTAGGAGAGAAGATACGCTTAAAGTATTCATTTTCCTGATAGATAGAAGCCAAGTCATGTATAATATTTTCATATGCCAATTGTGCATCTTTGGTTAAAACAAGATGTTTGGCATAAATAAGATAGATATAACAGCTATCTATAGCTATTTTATGTGCATGAGTTAAACTACTAAAGTTACTAATATAGCTGTAAGTATCTGTAATACTCTTATCATATAAGAGTGGAAAGAGCAGAGGAGATATACGCATTAAAGATCCATTTCCATTATCACGTTCTGTACTTAGTCCTGCTGTTCTCCAATTATAGTCATTTGCAAAATTTTCAATAGCAAATAATGTTGTTCTTCCAATATCGAAAGTATCTCCATCGGCAGTCCAATAACCTTCTTTCATCCAATCTTTAAAACGATCCATCAAATCATTTAAATCAGTCTCTTTAGAGGCTAAATACTCTGCTGTACAAAAAGTAAGAGAAGAATCATCACTAAAGGTTCCAACAGGTTTATGCCAAGAGCCAAACCCAGTTAATCTATTAGGTTCGTTTTGATAATTAGTTTTAACAGATTCTAGATCTATTTCATTTGGAAACTTAAATTCGATAGGAACTCCTAGTGCATCAGCTACTGCTACACCGAATAGAATATCTTGTGCTAAGTTGGACATTTTATACTTGTTTTTAAAGATTGCTTCTCAAAATTAAATCATATAAATGGCAACCCAAACTCTTAAGAAAAGATTCTTTGTTATTTATTTCTAACCTTAGTAGATAGTTACTAAGGCTAGATCTTAGTACACGACAAAAATATTAATTAGTTGATTTTAAGATAAATAAAGGGAGTAATTATTTGTAAAAAAGGCTGATATTCAGTATATTAAAGTTTTCCTCCTACAGAATGTCTTTAAAAACGAACAACAG
>NZ_JACAKB010000043.1 GCF_030326305.1 Myroides odoratimimus
AATTCAACCTTTTAAGTAATACGTACGTACGTAAGTACATACGTAAAACAAAACAAAAATCAATTTATTAATCGAGGGCAACACCCTCACAAAACAAAACAAAATTATGAGTGTAAAAACTAAGGTACTTTTAAATGATGCTTATAAGCATCACACAGGGGGAGGAAAGAATTATTATATCGGTGAGTTTCCTAATTTACTCTACACAGCAGGTGTACAAGAGATAATGAATGTTACCCAGTTACAACCTGTTATTATTCCCGAGATTGGGAGAGTGTTTGAAAAGATTAAAGACCCTTTTCAAATATGGACTCTAGAGAGAGTAGTGGAGGGGGATAAAATCACTAACGATTTTATTTTATACTGTCACACAGAGAGTGACTATTTAAACTCTAAGGATGATGTAAAGGACTCTAAAATACTTCGGTTTGCCTTTCCTTTTTATGAGTTAAATGTTAAATTTGATAGGCTTAATATGTGGGTTAGTAATAACCTTTTAATGTTGCCTAGCGAGTACTAAGATTACTAATTATAGGCTCTCATTGAGAGCCTATACATTTAATAAATTAAAACAAGTATTATTATGAAAAACAATGTAAGTTTAATCGGAAGAATAGGTATTATTAACCCTAGACAATTTGAGGACGGTTCTAGAGTCGTTAATTTAAGTATATCAGTTAGTGATAACTATTATACAGAACAGGGAGAATTAAAGGAGAGAGCATATTGGATTGATGCTACAGCTAGAAATAAAGTAGCTGATTTAATTGTAAAACATTTTAAAGTAGGTGATCAGATCGCTGTAACAGGTAAGCTAATCAAGAGAAGCTATAAACACCCTAATTTTGATTTAGAGGTTTTCGTTACAGAAGTCGTAATATATGAGGTTTTTTTTGAAGCTTGTAGGTCTACTGAAAAAAACATAGAAGAGAAGCAACAGAAAAACAACCAACAACAAAATCAATAGTTAATTAAAAGGGGGTATTTACCCCCTTTATTTATATTTATTAATCGAGGGAACACCTCACAAAACAAAACAAAATGAGTACAGAAACTTTAGTAGTACACAATGTTGTAAGCCCAGACGGATTTACAATTTCAATTGACGGATTTACGTCTAAAAATCAAGCGAAGAAATTTTTTAAAAAATGGCTTAAAGGATTTAAAAAGCAAGGGTATTACTCTGCGGTTAATGGCAAGATAAGTTACGCAGATTTAAAGCATCATTGCGAATACATTAAGGACGAATTTCGATTAAGTAAAGATGACGATTTAGAGGACATCGGAGCATTTTAAAAAAGGGGGACTGTACTACAGTCCCCCTTTTTACTTTTAGAGCTTTTTGTATTTTAAATCTCTCACAAAACACGATTATAAAATTATCCAATTAGCTCGTAGAATTCTTCTTTTTTTGCGTCGGGAAAATTAATTTTTGTAGCACTTGAAATTGTTTTATCTAAACTAGTTAAACTCTTTTCTATTTGTGCTAATTTTTCTTTTAAATCTTTGTCGTCTTTATACTCTAGACTTAATATTTCTTTTCGGATAGAGTATAATTTTAATAAAGCTCTTTTTACCTTTTTATCTTGGTCTTTTTTTGCTTTAGAATCTAACTCTTTGGTAAGAGTTTTTGTTTCTTTTTTTTCGGTGTTGTTGCTCTCTGTTGTCATAATTTTTTTTTAGTATTAACTATACAAATGTAGGCATTTTTTTTAATGTATATAGGCTAACTTTTTTTAAGCTCCTGTGTATAGATTTTGTTTGCAAAAATCTAAAGGTTGGACTAAAGTATTTATAAGAATAATTTTTATATCGTACGATATAAAATCGGACATTTTATTTTTGTCCCAAAAGTTCAAAAATAAAAACGAAGTCGGTTTTTGTCTTTTTTTAGCGGATTTTGTAAATGGTTATTTTTTCTCCTTTCAGTCGAAATTTTCGGTTTTTATTTTTTAGCAAGAGGGAACGGAGATACAAAGTATCTCCGTTCTGTAATGGGCTGATTTTCTTTTGTTTATGATTTATTTGTGATTTTATGTAGTAATAATAATTAGTAATATAGTGAAAAAAAATGAAATAATTGAATATAAGTTGTTGAAAATGTGTATTTTTGAATTAGTAATAAAAGGTAGTAATATGAAGTATATAACAGTAAAAATAGAAAAGGATTGTAGAGACAGATTAAATGTGTTTCGAGATAAATTAGGAGTGTCTAGTCAGACAGAAGTACTTAATATGATTTTTGATTTTATTGAAAAGTATAATGTTGATCTAGATAAAGAGTTTAGTAATTCAGCATTGGAGCAATTAGTATCATCATTAAATGAGACTCTCCATATTGTAGAATTACTCAATACAAAATCAGATAAAATATTACAGCAGGAAGATAAAAATACAACGCGTGTAGTTAAGATTTTGCAAGCCCAAGAGAGAGATATTTTGAAGCCAATTCTTATGAGAAGAATTGAAGAAACAGTAACAAAAACTACAGAAGAAATTATCTCTAGTGAACCATTTTTAAGCGACATAAAACAACAAAATATTGTACCTGTAGTTGACGTAAAAAAAGAGGAAAAGCAAACTAATGAACTATATGTTTTAGAAAGAAAAATTGAAAGTTTACAAGATGATTTAAACCGAGTAAATAAGCAATTAGAAATTAGTAAAAATAGATATAGTAGTTTGTTTTCTTGCTTTAATAAAGCAGTAATGACTAATCGTTATAACGCATCATTAACAGAGGAAGAATATAGAAAATTTCAGTAATATATGTATGGTCAATTTAACTCACATAACGCAAAATTTACTAGTAGCTGTGGTAAACTTATAGAGTATTTATCTAAAGAAAATGAGGGTAAAGGTCATTTTTTTACATCTGATTATACATTAGAAAATAACAAACATTACGAGTTTGAAAAAGTAGTAAATGACATTGATAATAACAGAGGGGCAAGGAGTAAAAATGATGCTAATTATTATGTATTAACTATCTCTCCAAGTGAGAAGGAGTTAATACATATGAAACAAATAGCAAAGGAAGAATTAAAGGTAAGAGGACTTGATGAAAGTGTTGTATCTAAAGACCCTAGAGCAATGGAATATTACAAAGAACAACTAGACCAAACAATAGATTATTTTCTTAAATCATATACACAGGATATGATGAAAGTATATGCTAAAAGTTTCAATGAACAGATATACGTAGATCAAGATAATTTGCCAAATAAAAGGGAACTAGTTAATCTAAACAACATTGTAAATAAACAAATAGAATCAATAAAAGAGGAGAGAGGATATAATGAAGATTTGCTAAAAGTTGATTACGATAAGAAGCCATTTTATGGGGAGGATAAGGCTATATATGAGAATACTTTTAAGGTTGATAATGTAAAGGAAAAAGACAGTTTTTACGAGTTCGAGTACAAAGGTGTTAAGCTATTTACTAGTAAAGATATTTCGAGAATAGAGGATAATAATTTGACGATTAATTCTCAAAGACTAGAGCATTATTATAACGAAGCTAAAGCACTTGAACAGGCAAGAACTAAACCTTTAGATATCGGAAAATATATGCCAGAGATTATCGAGTTTAAGTATAAAGGTAAAGATGTAAAACTCTATGAAATTGATTATGAAACAAAAAATTTCGGAACGATAAAATTAAAATTCAACGAGGAAAATATAAGTGTAGTAGATACAAAAATAACAGTACCTACCCATATGTTTAACCATGCTGTAAATAAACAAGTCAATGAACTTACAGAACAGCTTTTAAAATCGGAAAAACAAATTATAAATGCAGAGGTTTGGAAGCTAAACGGATTTAACCCAGAGAAGCGAGAACTTACAGATAAAGACCTAATGTACTATGCAACTATAGAGAATGAGAGAACCTATAAACGTACAAATTCTCACGATCTAAAAAGCATTGATTTCAATCTTAATGTACAAAAAGAAGTTAATCAAGCTAGGGCAGAGGGTAAGGAGAGTTTAGCGACAACTTTAGAGAGTCAGTATATCAGAGATAAGAAAACAAATGAGATAATCTTTGAGGGAGTACAAAAGGGAGGAGAGAACAAACACGTACACGTTGTAATATCTAGACACGATAAAACTAATAAACTAGCCAATCACAAAATATCACTCTCTCCTATGACTAATCATAGAGAACAGGCAGGAGTAGTCAATAGGGGGTTTGAACGAAAAGAGTTTTTTAAAGATATGGAGCAAGGATATGACAAGAAGTTTGAATATGAACGCAGTCAAGAGAACTCATTTGAACATTACAATTCTCATAAGAACTACTCTAAGGAAAAACAAAACGAAATAGTAGGACAGGCAGAGGGATATTTAAAAGGGAAGATACAGCAGAAATTAAAAGAACATTTAGGAATAGAGGAGGTTAAAAAACAACTATCGCCTAAACAACATCTGCAGGAGATTAACCCAATTGCACAGGTTCGCAAAGAAATGAAAGGAATGCCATTGCCGACTAAGCTCCCTAAAGGAAAAATAGACTTAGCTATTAAAGTGGTTAAAGCTCTTGTACAGTCAGCATCTAATTCAATTGAATATTAAAACTAGAAAGATATGTTTATACTAAATTTTGATATGGATAGTCTAAATGACTACTTATATTTACTCGGATATGTAGCCTGTATAGTATTGGCTGTATTAATGTTGTTTAAGCTTAAAGAGTGGTATTTAGCTATTGTACCCCTTATAGGGTTGGGAATATATTATATATTCTTTAAGCAGTATTTAGAGTTGTCAAACTCTTACTTAGTCATTGGAGGACTAAGTGTATTTATCCTGTTAATGAGTTCTAGTAACTCTAAGAAGAGAAAACCAATTGTACAGGAAGAAAGTATAAGCGACATAAAACTAGAGACAGATAAAGGAGATATGTATTTACACGCTATACAAGATGGTATTTTGGTTTATGGTTCTGCAGGTAGTGGTAAGACAAAATCAGTTCTTTATCCTATTATCAAACACTTTGCAAAATATCAATACTCAGGAGTCGTATATGACTTTAAAGACGGAGAGTTAACAGAAATGTTATACGACCTGTTTAATGAGGTAAATGTATTTGCTTTACACAGACCCGATATAAGTATTCGTATAAATCCGATAGACCCTAAGTTTATCAAAGATGAATCCGATGCAGGACAAATAGCAACTGTACTTGTTATTAACCTACTAAAGTCTAATAAAGCAGAGGATGCAGGTAACTTCTTTGTCGAGACATCAGAAGCTATCCTAACAGCAATCATTTTAAAACTCGCATTTGACCACCCCGAACAATGTACACTACCACATATGATATCGCTTATTCTAGCTGTTGATTTTTCACAGTCAGAGGAAGAGAGAAAACACGAACAAGGTGCAACAATGGGAGGAGGTAATTTAGGCGATATGGCTTTTGATACATTCGCCAAATTAAAGAACTTCTTAACTTCTGTAGATAGGGTTAAAATGCAATCAGCTTCATTTAACTTAGGGCTTGCCAACTCCAAACAAACTGCATCTGTATTATCTACATTAGCTAATATGCTAAGAAAACTCGTAAGCCCTAATAACTTTTGGTTACTTACTAAGAATACACATGATCTTGCTATTAATGCTACTAAGTCTAATATAGTATCAATCTTAAATAAACCGGGCAAAAGAGAGTATTTAAGCCCTATTAATGCTTTAATCATACACTTTATAACAGTGTCAATGCAGGAGCGACACAGAGAACCTTCTTTTCTATTGCTAGACGAAGCTCCTACCATTAAGCTAGCCAATATGGCTGATATACCAGCTACAATGCGAAGTTTTGGCATTAGTACTGTGTATTGCGCACAAGACCAAATACAAGGGGTTATGAAGTACAGCAGAGACGGTTTCGCAGAGATTACGGCTAACTTGTCTAATGTTCTTTTAGGTAGAGCCTTTAACGCTGAAACCTCAAAAGGATATGAGACCTTGTTTGAGAAGATTAAAGAAAAGCAAAGAAGCACCTCACAAAACACCTCTGAAAGAGGAGTAAGTAAAGGGTTTAGTATATCTGAACGCGAGGTAGCTAAGGTTAGAGCTCACGAATTCCCTTTGTTTAATAAGGGGCAATTTGCCATTATATCTAATGGAATACAGGAAGTTTGTCAACTAAAGTTGCAAAATATTTTAACAAAAGAAATACCTGTAGTACAAAATGTAACAGAACAAATGTTACAAGATAATTTTGATAAAATAATTAAAGATGTAAATGTATTAATATCAAATAATTATGACTATTAAATTATTGTATAGTAAAATGTTTGAATAAAAAACTTACAACTATAGAAAACTTTTTTTACCTTTGAATAATTTAAAATCCAAAATAAAAATGAAAAAAATTAACATTAATTATTACTTCGTACTAGGTACATTATTACTTCTACCTCAATTCGGGTACTCACAGGATTTAAACCTTACAGGAGGGGCTAGTGTAATGCAAAGGGCATTAGAGGGAATTTATGTAATTATTGGCGGTGCAGGCTTCTTATACGTAGCCTACCAACAATTAGATAATTTTAAGACAGAGGGTAACAGATTAGAGGGGCTTAAACCTCTAGGTTGGTATTTATTAGTCTTTATTGCTATTGGACAAATTTATAAGTACGTAATTAGTCAATCTCTATAAGATGCGACAAATTAATAATTATAAAAAAATAAGAGTAAAGCCATATTTATATGGCTTTACTTTTAAGTCCTTAAACTATGTAATTGCTATAACAATTGTTATAACCTTATTACTGTTTGGGAATATGGAAATGTCTTCTACTAGAATTGGTTTATGGGTGGTTTTACAACTTATTAATATTCTAGTTAATCGCTACATTTTAGGTGATTCTAATATCTTAGAAAAACTAGGACAAAAAAAGTTACCTAATGAATTAACAGACTTAACTAAAAAATAAATTTATGATATACTCTGATGACGGTAATCTAATTATAGGTTATAAACTTAAACTATTTGAAAAGTACTCTCTAAGTGAAATAAACATTGACGAAGTTAACGAAATCTTTAATAGAGCTTTCAAAAACCTTGAGACAGATACCATAGTTCTAAAACAAGATCTGTTTTTTAATGAAGAGAACAATACTGATGATTGGCTTGAGAATAACTATTTAACCAAGTCTTTAAAGGAGTATTTTGCTAAATACAGTATAACAGGTCATCATTGCTATATTTTCTTCGTATCGCCTTATAAAAGAGTTCTCAATACAGCTATAAGCAATCCGTTTAAAAAAATAAATAGAAAGGAACTAGAGGATTTAGACAAGAAACACAAAGTGTTTTTAGAATCTGTACAAAGCTGTGTTAACTATTTGGAAGATGTAAGAATATCGGGACAAAATCTTGTCTTTACTCCTTTTTCTGACAAAGAGTTGTTTGATTATAGAGATTATTGTATGTCGGGGTTCTCTGATGCGCAACTAGAGATAAAAAAAGAATGGGAACACCTAAGAATAGGAGCGGACTTCTCTAATGTAATTCGCTTTTCTGATGAAGCAGGATTTCCCGAAAAATTACAAACTTCTATTATAGACGAGGATCTATCACAAGACGAAATTAAGTTTTTTAAGAACTATGGAGATTGTTTTACTTTCGGAATTGATTGTAATCACATATACAACCAATTAGTTATTATAGATGAGACAGATTTTCACATCCAAAATGCACAAAGAAACAATAACCATATTAACCAATGTAGAGCTTTTCATCCAGTCAATAAAGTACTTAAAGACCAACACAACGAGTTAATAGGAAGTATCATTGATAGTAAAGATGTTGAGCGCATTGTAAGGGGGCATAACAATATTATTCTGTTAGGAAGTGAAGAAGAAGTAAGTAACGGTATAAAACAGGTTAAAAACAGCTTTAAAAAGCTTGATTTAAAGTACACTATTACTAGTGGGGATAATCAGTTAGCAATCTACTTATACTCAAATCCTTTTTACTGTCATTTGTTTGTAGAAAATCAACTTTTTGTATCAACCCTTGATGTTTGTTGTGCATTTATGAATTATAGTACAAACTATAGAAGTGATGATACAGGTGTGATTTTCTGTTCTAGACTTAAAAATACTCCTGTAAAAGTTGATACGTGGGATGCCGACAAAAAATATATAAAAGCTCGTAATGGAATTATTTTTTCTCCTACAGGGGGAGGAAAGAGTTTCCTTGCTAACCACCTTATTACACATTATTACTCTACAGGTGCTAAACAGGTAATTATTGACCTTGGGGGGAGTTATAAGAAAATTTCTGCCTTATTCCCTAAAGACAGTATTTACATCTCTTATATGGAGGGACAAAGTTTAGGTATTAACCCTTTTATGTTGTATGAGATAGATTACGAAAATGGCGAGTTAATCTCTGAAAAAATAGAAGACTTAGCAGAGTTTGTAGGTATTCATTACAAAAGGGAAGAGCTAATAAATGATAAAGAGAGAGTAGTAATTAAAAAACTGATAAAACAGTATTATAAAGACATCTTAGAGGATCATTCTTTTAAGAGTTTTATTGATTACTTCAATACATATAAAGATAAATTATATCAAGTCTTAGAACTAAACGATGAGTTTTTAGACTCTAAAGCTTTTACTTTAATGTTGTCTGAGTTTATAGATAATGGTATTTATGCTAATCTATACGAAAACGATAACAATGCTATTTTAAAAGATTTACAGAATAAATCACTTGTCATATTTGAGTTAGACAAGATTAGAGATAATAAGTTCTTACTTAAAATTATGTTACAGGTAATTGCATCTACTATCCGTACAATTGTTTGGGAAGATAGAAATACAAAAGGTATCATTTGGTTTGACGAGGTGGCAGAACAGTTAAAATGGGAAGGAATGTTAGACCGTATAGAATGGTTCTTTCAAGCTATTCGTAAACAAGAGGGAGCTATTAATATTATTTTACAAGCAATAACCCAGTTACCCGAGAATAATGTTGCTTCTAATATTATTGCTAATACACAAGTATTGTATGTTTTAAATGCAGATGATTTTACACGTATACAAAAGAGGTTCAATCTTCCTCAACACGCACTTTATCAAATGCAAAGTATGAAAGATAGTCTATCTACAGAAAGAAAATACACCTCTTTATTTATTCGCAGGGGAGATAGGCAACAGGTATTTCATTTAGAAGTTAGTAAAACTAACTACTGGGCTTATCAAACAGAGGGCGCAGAAAATGAGAAGCTGTTAAAGATTTATGAGCAAACAGGAGATATGCAAGAAGCTATCGCAATTAAAATGAATGAAGAAAAGAAAAACTAAATCCAATTATTATGAGAAAGTTATTACTAGTATTATTTATGATGTTTAGTGTGACATCATTTGCACAAATGGCAACATTTGATGCTACAGCCGCTGCTAATGCATTAAGTGTTATTGAACGCAGTACAGAAACAGTTACTAAGTTAAATGATTTAAAAGATGCAACAGAAAAAACATATAACCTTGTAACAAAAGTTAGTACTGTTATCTCTACAGGTAAAGAGGTTGTAAATATTTTTCAATATCAAAGTGAAATATTAAGCGGGATTAGTAGTATTCGAAAAAAATTAGGAAGAATACCTAATCAACAAACACAAAAGAATTATAGTTTAATGTTAGTAGATCTAATAGATGAAACTAACAGATTAATACTAAAAGTAAATAATGTAGTTAAAACAGGAACTCTAAGTATGAATGACTATGAGCGCTTAACGATATTATCTGAAATAGAGGGGAATATGAGAAGTTTATCTACAGCTACAAAAAGAATGGATAGAAAATTAAACTATTAGAGTATGCATTTTGAAACAGTTATAAAATTAACATCACTGATTAATAGTACTAATATTTTTGTTTTTACTTTTCAATCAGTACAAGCTCTTACTTTAGCTTTTATTTTACTTAAAGTAATACAGGAGTTTGTAGGAACTTGGGACGGGGGAAAAGTTCTGTCATTAGGAAAATATATGCAGTTCTTTGGAACAGCTCTACTTATCCTTTCTTCATCTTGGATAATAGATTTAGGAGAAGAACAATTATTTATCATAGATGCTAAATTAAATTCTTTAGGACAAGATCAAGATATTTTTCTAACAGTAATGAGCGAGCAAGACAAACAAATGTCACAGATAAAAAGTGATACAGGGTTCTTTAGAAAAATGTGGGATTTTTTAGCTGGAGATATCATAGATACTTTTTATTCAATGGTAATGTTATCAGTAGGTTCTTTAGTAGCAGGGTTCTTTAAAATAGCTGATATGGTTATAAGTATGGGGCTGTTAATTATCAGACAATTTATAGTACAATTCTTAAAACTAACTTTTCCTATCGCTATTCTATTTAGCGTATTTGACAATACAAAGAGCTTCTTTTACTCTTGGGTTAAAAGGTATGTTGGGGTAATTGTATTAGGAGTTGCTTATATAGGAGTCTTTTTTATTATAGAAGCTCTGATAAAAATTATGATGGCTCCTAGTTTAGATGACCCTTGGTTTCCTGTCTCTGAATTATCCAATAATGCTTTTATCACTATATGTGTAGCTTATCCTTTAAAGTTTAAACTATTGACAACAGTCACTAGTTATGTAAATTCAATGTTTAATTAATTATGGAAAATAGTAAAATTAATCTTGGTAATAGTTTATATAAAGAACTTAACCAAAATAACAAATCAGTAAAGTTAGTTGTTTTAGTTTCTGTAGTGGTGGTAGTGGCTGTAATGGTATTTGCAGGTTTTGTTTATACTCAAAGTCTTAATAGGACTTATGTAATGGATGCTAAAGGAGACTTAGTTCCTGTATCATTACTTGATAAATCAATAGAGAGAGAGATACAAGCAAAAGCAAATTTAGACTTATTTGTAAACTACTATTTTAACCTCGAGGGAGCTACAATGAAAAGTAAACAAGAGCGTTTACATTGGCTTATAGGAGAGCAACCTACACAGGTAATTAAAGATAGGGCAAATAGGGGGTACTTTAATGACTTTCTTACCTATACAGAACTTAGACAAAGAGGGTATATATTAGCTAATACTCTTAGAATTACAGATAAAGCCCCTTATATAGCAGAGTTTGTAGTACGTATTGAAAGACAGAACGAAAAAAACATTACTTACTATAACAGTAAAGTCGCTGTTAAAATGGAAGTAGTTAATAAGAATTATCCTTTTAACCCTTACGGTTTTTTAATTACACAAATATCTGAAGAGATAAAAGAGGTAACAGATAAGAAGTTTTTACGTGAACAAGAAGAAGAACATATAAAAAGCGAAAGCCAAGTAACTTATGAGTAAGATATCAATCAAAGATGTTTTTAAGAAACATCAAGAAAAATTCATCTTTGGAGGGTTAGTAATTGCTGTTATAGGAGGGTATTTTATTTACCTTACCATGAGTTCTGATGAAGATAAAGTACAGGACTTTAAAACAGTTTCGGAAGCTGATGCTTACAATCAAAAAACCTCTAAGGTAGATATGTTGTATCAGAAAGAAAAACCCCCTCAAACCTCTAATAGTTTAGAGTACATCTTTGATACTCCAAAACAAGAAGAGCAACAACAACCCTCTATTAATGCTGATTTAGACAAAGAATTAGATAAAGAGATAGTTAGTTTAGACATTAATCAAATCAACAGAGAAAACGCAGAGTCTGACCGTTTACACAGAGAGCTAGAGGAATCTAAAAGAAGAGAACAAGCCCTACAGGAACAATTAAGACAAAACAGAGTTTATACTAGTTCTGGTGGAGGTGGAGGAAGTAGGGCTAATTCTACTAATTCCAATTCTAAACCTGTAACACAAACAACTCCTGCAGTAGTTTCATCTCCTAGTCCACAAATAGATTATAAAGCCATATTTAGAAAACAAGAAATAAATCAAAGTGAGAGTATTTCTAAAATTGATCTAGGTACTGCTTATACAGGTTCAATCAGTGGGGAGCAAAAATTAAAGTCGGGACAAAACATTACTTTAATTACCAAGCAAGAGTTTACAGCTGGTGGAATAACAATACCAAAGTTTACCTATATAACAGCTAAGGTTGTGTTTACTGATTACAGAGCTGATATGATTGTTACAACTATTAAAGTAGGTAACAAAATTCATCCTGTTAGAATGGAGGTTTACGGTTCTGACGGAGTTAAAGGAATACCTCTTGAAATAGACAAGATTTTGCAAAAGGGTAAAGAAGATATTATAGATGAAGCAACTAGAGGAAATGCTGTTGAAAAAACGGCTAAAGTCGTGTCTAATATTGTGTCTAATAAGGCTAAAGAACAAGAGGTAACCTTTGTCAATAATCAAACAGTTTATTTTATAATAAAATAAAGATATGAAGAATATACTATTTTTAATTTTACTTATGGTTACAGGTAGTGTGTCTGCACAAGACACATTATTTGTAACTCAAAAAAAGTTCCTTACTGTACACTTCCCTAAAGAAATAAGTATGGTACAAACAAATGCTTTAACCGATAAGAGTATAGGTGTTAATACTACAGGTAATACAATGTTTATTCAAAACTTTTATCCAATTGAAGCAACTAACATTGTTGTTAAAACAATAGATGATAAATTTTACCCATTTATAATAATCGAAAAAGGGGATATAAAGACACTTGTTAAAACAGTTAAACCAAGTGAGGAAGAGATAAAGATACAACAGAAGATAGAGCAGAAACAGCAAATAGCCAAAGAGGAAGAAGATAAAGTAAATCACGATATCTACGAAAAGATATTAGCTTCTAAAGGGTATATTAGAACTAGAAATTACATTGAGAGCAATCGGATATCTGCCCTGTTGAAAGGTACTTATTATAAAGATCAAAAATTGTATCTATACTTTGAACTCAATAATAAAACAAAGATAGATTACATCATTGAACGATTAAACTTCTTTATTGTCAATAAAAAAGGTATTACTAAATCGGGAGAGAAAATACAGATAGAAGTGTTAGATACTTTTTCTCCCTCTGGTGATACTACCAACCTAATGGGAAAAAAAGAGGTAATATTTGTGATAGAGAAATTTTCTCTAGCTGATGATAAAAAAATGTTACTCGAGGTAATCGAATCACAAGGAGAGAGAAACTTAAAGTTTAATATCTTACCTCAAATTATAAACCAATCAAAAACCATATAATTATGAAATCAACTAAAAATTATTTATTACTGTTATTAGTTATGTTTACTAGTCATGGTATTTATGCACAAGAAAGTATTACTTATGTTATAAGTCAAGATACAGAGAGTAAGTTGTTCTATAGCTTAGTAGGATTTTTACTATTAATTATCATTGTCGGGATGTTATTTGGAGCTTTTATAGTAGATGTATATAAAAGTAAAGCTAAGTATAAAATAGCAAAGACAATAGCTATTACACTTGCTGTACTTATTCCTATAGGAATAGTATTTTATACTTCAAATGAAATTATTGATACGGTAATGCCTATTCTTAAATCAAATTTTAAAAACGTATAATATGTTTAGTAAATATCGAAAAGGTTTGCGTAAGCAGACAGATGATCTAGATAACTTACTTGCCACCACAAGAACTAAGTACTATATAGAAGCTAATTATGAGAAGATGCCTTTGTTTAAATATTTATTGTTTTTAAGGAAGAATAAAGTTAATCTCAATGCTGTATTTGATGAATACATTAAAAGAGAAGAAGAAACTAAAAAATCAGAAGTGTAATGAAAAATAAAACAAACCAATTAATACTATTTGTCATTGCTATGGTAGTAATGATTATAATGGTTTTTGTACAAGTTCCTATGTGGCTTAAGATAGTACTTACTTTGATAGGATTGTATATTTTTATTAAGTCTGTTATAAATGATGAAACTTGGGTAAGTAACTTTAAAGGTAATTTTAAAACTGATGTAGAGAATTATAAGCAGAAAAAATCCAATGCTAAAAAATAAAATATTTGATTTGTTTTATTTGTTAAAAATTAAAGACACTTTTTAGTGTCTTTTTTTATTTAATACATTGATTTATAGGTTTGTTGTTTTGTTTTAAATTTAATTTTTTAAAGTTAAAAAGTTTTCTATAGTTGTAATTTTTTATTATTTTTGCTCTAGTTAAAAATTAAATTAAATATATAATATGAAAAAGAACAGAGTATTTGTATTAAGTGCTATGTTGTTAATTGGCTGTTTAAAAATTTACCCACAGAGGGGACAGCAAAGCATAGGTTTAAGTTATCTAGGTGTAGATAAAGGTAATGGTGTAACAGCCACTTATCAGCAATCTATTGGAGATAACTATTTCGGTTATCGTGTAGATGCTGACTGGTTTAAAAGAGACTATAATATTACAGTAGTCAATAATACTTATCCCACTACTTTAGAGAAGTATGCTATAGGTTCAGCTATGACTTATAGTTTTGAACAAATTATAACACACCCTTTTTATATTCAAGCTTTCTTAGGTGGTCAATTCGGTCAAGAGAAGTTAAACGGTGCAAAAGAAGAGATAGACGGTATTCCGTATGATGCACCTAAAAAGACTGTATTTGGAGCTTATGCAGGGATAGAGTTTGAAATGTCAATTGCTAAACGCTTTAATCTAGCTATTCTAGCTAAGAACACATTTACAAACAGTGAAGTCAAAAAGAGTATGTTCTTTTATGGATTTGGGCTAAAATATAATTTAAACTATTAATATGAGAAATAAGATACTATTTATAGCGACCTTATTATTATCTATACTAGTTATTAACTGTAGTAGTGATGATAATTATAAAGCTAATACTAGCTTTCAGTTTCCCTTTAAGATTGATGTAGTAAAAGATCAAGTTTACTACGCTAATGAAATGGGTAATGTCAAGGTTAATTACGAACTTGAAAAGCCAAATGATAACGTAAAAATTGACTACTACTACACAATAGAAGTAGAGAGTGATAACGTTAAAGCATATTACAAAAATGAGCTGTTAAAGTTTAAAAACCAATATCAGTTTAAAGACGAAAATAATATACAATTCGTCTTTACTAAAACAGGGCAGTACCCTGTTACAATTCGAATAGAGAATAACTTTGGTTTTGTAATTGAAAAGAAAGAGGTATTCAACATAAAAGATATTGACTTTTATGTTACTCTTAATTCAGAGGATGTTATCTATCCTAAAATAGCAAAAGACCTTACTTTAGATATTCAATCCAAAGAGGGAGAAGATAAAAAGGATATCAGTTACAAAGTAGCTTTGGAACTGATTAATCACCCAGAGACTACAGAAAAAATAGATATGTCTTATTTAGGTAAAAAGATTTCGCCTAAAGAAGAGTTTACTTATTCGTCTAAAGACCTTAAAATCAAGTTTCCTGTTTCGGGAGATTATGAGTTTAATGTAGTAGCTATAAGCAACCAAGGTAAAGAGGTTGTGAAAAAGCAAATTATCAAAGTAAGTGACGTTAAATTTAACTTTGATATGACTAATGCTAAAAAGATTTACCCTGTTACAGAGAATCTTTTTAAAATCAAAACTGAGAATTTAGAGGAGGATATATTACAGAAATATTCCTTCAGATACAATGTAACTACAGGTGTAGAGCCTGTTATTAAGTATAACAATACTACTCTTACTAAAAATAGCAACGTTCCTTTAAATGGAGAGGACATTTATATTACTTTCCCGAAAACAGGTGTTTACAACATCAAAGTATTCATGGAAAATCAATACGGCTACATTTTAGAGAAAGATTTTTCTTTCGATGTGAATTACGCCAACTTTGATATAAAAGTGTCTAATTTGCCGTCTAAAACGTTTATAAATAACGAGTATGCATTTAATGTTGAGCCTGTATTTTTAAAAGAGGAGACCTCTAAAGTTGAATATACTTTTAAAGTTAAGGCTTCGCCTAACACAAAAGTATATTACGATGATCGTTTATTGAACAATGATGTATATACAAATTACAGCTCTAGTAAAATTAAAGTTGTATTCTCAAAAGAAGAGAGTACAGATATTGAGTTTACATTTAAGAATAATCAAGGATTAGAGGTTAGTAAAAAACAATCGTTTGACGCTCGTATAGCTGATTTCGATTTAGATGTTATCAAAGCAGATAAGTATTTACCTAATAAACGTACACCACTTAAATTTAAACTTAGTGATAAATCGGGGTTGTCAAACTTAGATTATACTTTCAACGTGGTTACTAATAGCCCAACAGCTAAGTTTTATTACAATGGAAGTTTAATCTCTAAGGACGTTAACAATAAATACTCTAATGGAGAATTAGAGGTTTTATTTGACAAAGAGGGGACTTATGAGGTAACTGTCAATGCTAAGAACTCACACGGTAAAACTGTGAGCAAAAAAGTAGTGTTACAGGTTGACCCAGTGAAATTTAATTTCACTATTACATCTACAGGTAAGATATATCCTAAAGAGAAAAAGTCTTTTGCTTTTAAGATTGCTAAAGAAGATAAAGAAGAGCAAACTTATACTTTCTCTTATCTTGTTAAAAATGGAGGAAAACCGTCTATTAGTTACAATGGATACTTAGTAGGAGAGAATCAATCTGTTGAATATAAAACAGAAGATTTAGGAATTACATTCCCCGAAGTAGGATTGTATGAGATTGAATATATCGTTAAAAATCAATACGGTTCTGTTGTTAAACAGAATGTAACCTATGATGTTAATTACGCTAATTTTGATTTAGATGTTACTAATCTACCTAGTAATATCTTTTTAAATACTAAATATCCTTTGAATGTTATCGCTAAATCTGTAGGAGAGGATATTTCGAAACAAAAGTACTCTATGAAAATAGAGGCAAATTCAAGCGTTAAGGCATACTATAGAGGCTATCAAATTAGCCTTAATAATTATGTTGATTACTCAGATACTAAAGTAGAATTAGAGTTTAACTCTACAGGACAACAAGAGGTTGTATTTTACCTTAAAAATAGTCAAGGTAAAGAGGTAAGTAAAAAAGTTGTGTTTAGCTCTAAAACAGCTACTTTTGATTTAGACATAACGAAAGACAAACAGTATTTGTCTTTTACTAAAGGAAAACTAGGGGTTAAACCTGTAGATAATAGCGGAATTAAGGATATAACTTATAAATTTAATGTAACATACCCTAGCGACCTTAAAGTGTCTTATAATGGTTCTCAAATTGCATCGGGTATGACTCTAAACTATATAGGTAGTAATTTTGATATTGAACCTACTAAAAGTGGAGATTATGAATTAAATTTTACTTTTGAAAATAATCAAGGACATAAGATATCTCAAAAGGTAATTGTACAGGTTGATGCTGTTAAGTTTAATTTTGCAGTAGAGGTTAGTGGTAAAGTTTATCCAGATGTAACCAAGTCGTTTAAGATAGTTCCTGCTGTAGAGGGGAATATAGACCAAAAATTTAAGGTTAAATATATCTCTAAAGGTAATAGACCTTTGATTACATCACAGGGTAATACAATTTATGAGAATGAATATGTAAACTTCAATAGTCAGAACTTAGAGATCTTGTTTAAAGAAACAGGAGGACATGACATTGAGTTCTTTTTACAAAATCAATATGGGTACACTATTTCTAAGACAATTAAATTTAATGTAGGTACTACTAAATTTGATATAGAAACAGGTTCGTTACCTAAAGATGTTTATATCAACAAAGAATTTGAGATTGGAGTAGCTCCAAAAGCAGAAGAAAACATCCCTGACATAAACTATGAAATTAGAGTTACAGGAGCTGATGTAGTTACTTATAATAACTATCCTATTCCTAATAACACTTATGTGAGATACAATTCTCAAAAGTTAGGTCTTAAGTTCACTAAGATAGGAGCACAAGAAGCTACTATCTCTTTGAAAAATAGTCAAGGACTAGAAGTGCATAAAAAGTTAATATTTGATGTTAAGACAGCTAATACGACTTTAGAGTTTAAAGTTCCCGAAAAGGTTTACCCTTTAAAAGAAGTTACTATTAATGCTATATTAAAAGGGGCTAACATTGAGGGAATCAACCACAAGTTTAAACTTAAATCATCAGATAGCTCTGTTGTTGTTAAGTATAAAAACTCTGAATTATCATACAACAATATGTATGATTACGCAGGGGATGAGTTTAAAATGACTTTCCCAAGAGCAGGTAGATATACTTTAACTTTCGACATTGAAAACAATTTAGGAGGAACAACAAGCAAGCCTTTAATTGTAGAGGTTTTAGATACTTCTTACGAAGTTAGAATTGTACAACCTACTCAAATCTTCCCTAATATTGGGGCAGACTTTAAAGTGAATGTAGTTGAGACTTTAACATCTAAGTACAAGTTTAAATACAATGTACAAGGAGGTTATGGAGGTCTTACGGAAGTTAATTACGGAGGTAAGAGAATCTATCCGGACGAGTGGTTAGATTACAAGACTGCAGACTTTAAAATGACATTTCCAAGTGAGGGTAACTTTGTCTTTACTTTAGATTTTCAAAATGAATTTGGAAAAGAAGTAAGACAACGATTTGAAATAAAAGTACAACAACCTAGTTTCACTATTGATGTTGTTCATGATAATAACAATATCATTAAGAATGAGGAGTTCCCTGTAAGGCTAGTTCTTAAAAAGACTCCAGCTAATCAGAATGTAACTTTCACAATTAAAGGAGACAACAATATTAACTATGTTAAGTATCAAGATCGTAAGATATACTTAGGGGAGGAACTTAATTTAACTAGTGAGGGATTAGTATTTAATATCAAAGAGGAGGGACAACACACAGTTACCTTTGAATTTAAAAATGAGTTCGGGTTTAAGCAAACTAGAGCCGTTAAGTTTAATGTTAATGCTAAAGATTATAAAACGTCAATTACTAGTAAAATTTTATCTACACCGATAAGTGGTTACGATGCTATTTGGTATGAGAACCCTGTCAAAATAGGAATAGATATCAATAGTTTATTACAAGCTAAAGACTTGAAAATTCGTTTTAGAAATTCAAGCCTTATCGATGCAGATGGCACATTCTATCCTAATACGTTTTATCAATTGTCTAAATTAAATAATACATTTACGTTTAATTTTGATAGGAGTATCTTTGGTAATGCAAATAACGTGTTAATAGTAGATGTACAAGATATAGAAGGTAAAGTAACACAGCATAATGTTACAGTTCCTTTAAACATTAAAGCTGATAAGCCTTATATAGAGGATATAACAGGTAAAACTAGTTTTATAGTAACTAAAGGGAGTGGTATTAGCACAACGATTCTCGGCTTAAATATTGAAAAAGCAAGACCTATATTAGTAACAACCCCTGTTGGAATTAAGAGTGCCACTATTGAAACTTATGCTAAAAGAAATCCTTCTAGAACAGCATTTAAAGATGATATAACATCTATAATTAAAAAGGATAACAATACCTACGAAATACATTATAATAAGGTTAATGTTGTAATATTCGATTGGAGAGACGGAGAAACTTATCAAATGCAATATAGAGATCAGTTAGTTGTTACTTATACTGTTACTGATAACTTAGGGCAAACAACAACTAAGACAATAGATTTTGAATTAGAAACATTAAAATAATACTATGAATAAAATTAAATATATAATACTAAGTGTAGTAGCTACACTTAGTATTGCATGTAGTTCTGATGACAATAGCTCTAATATAGAGGATGTTGAAAAAATTACAGTTGTGGAAATTGATACTCAAATATTAATGAGTACAGAATGGATAAAATCTAAATCTTCTTTTATAAATTCGGATTTTAGAGAAGTAAAAAAAATAGAACAATTACCTTGTGGATTGGATAAAATATCTTTTTTTCAAAATGAATTTGAAAGTTTAGATCATTATTATACTTCTGAATGTGGATTAGTACAGGATAAATTTGACTATAAAATAAAAGGAAATCAGATTTTTGGTATGATTGAAGAGTATCAGCTATTCTTTACTGTCATGACATTAAATGAAAATCGTTTAGTTCTGTTACAAGAAGTAGATCCAACAAATAAAAACACTCCTGCAGGAGCAAAGTATATCAAAAAAGAATACTTTAAGTATAACAAGCCTAATAATTAAATCCTCTATAAATTAACTATAAAAACCAATGTTTTTAAGCACCTTTCGGGGTGCTTTTTTTATTTACAGGAGTAAGTATTTATATATTCAAACTCTCACAAAACACGATTATAAAAAAGGAATTTATAGATAGTTACTCTTTATACAAAGAGTAACAAAAAGGTCAATC
>NZ_JACAKB010000044.1 GCF_030326305.1 Myroides odoratimimus
AATTTGCTTATCATTTAGATAACTAATCCAATCCTCTCCAACAAACTCTCTATCTGCTAATACACAATTAATACAATTTGTCGAAGAAAGGTGCAAGCATATCCTATCAATACATATAAAAGAACCACAAACGATTCAATTATAAATAGGTATTTAAAATAATAAGTGCAATAGAATAAATTTAACTAAACAAAAAAAGCTTAACTACTAAGCAGAATTGTATTAATCATACATCGATTAGAATATATTTCACTATTTCTGTATCAGGTTATACTCTATTGCCATTTTAATAGCAGTACTTAGATTAGAAGTTTGGAACTTCTCGATTAAGTTTTTGCGGTGACTCTCTACTGTATGATGGCTGATAAACAACTTCTCTGCTATCTGATTTGTGGTTAAACCTGACGCGGCTTCTATTAAGATTTCTTTCTCACGACGAGTCAATTTTGGGATTTGCTTTAAGCCTACTTCCTCTTTTTTGTCCAAGACTATTTTAGACTGTGAACAAAGGTATTTTTCTCCTGTAAATACAGTTTTAATTCCTGAGATAATCTCTTCTACCGAAGCATTCTTCTGAATATATCCCTTCGCTCCTTCTGCTAAGCTACTATTGATAACCGCATATTCATTGTGTACACTCAACATGATAATCTCTAACTGTGGAAATTTCTGTCTAAGTGGTTTAATTAATTCTAAGGTATTGATATCTGCTAAATTGATATCTAATAGTATAATATCCGTGTCTATAGTTAAGAGCCCTTGCATCATGCTTTCTTTATCCGAAAAACAAGCGACTACTTCTATTTCTGATTGATATCCTAATATATTTTTTAATCCTTCTAATAACAAAGGATGATCGTCTGTAATGGCTACTTTTATCATAATTACTTTTTAGGAAATTTAAATTCCACACTTGTTCCTATATTTTCTTCTGAATGCACAACTAATGTCCCTTTCATAAACTGTATACGCGATTGTATATTGTGGAAGCCTGCTGACTTCTTTAAGTCTAATTTATTAATATCAAAACCTCTTCCATCATCTTCTACTGTGACAATAATCTCGTGTTCTTCTTCTACCAACTGAATAATAATCTGAGAGGCAGCAGCGTGCTTTATAGCGTTGTTTACTAACTCTTGTATAATGCGATATACTAACAATTCTTGATCTTGAGATAGAGAATTCGTATAGCTCAAAAATTCGATATGAATATCTAAAGAATCATTAGACATACGAATTCCAAATTCGTCTAAAGCTTCTTTTAAACCATAGTTAACCAATAAATCAGGCATTAAATTATGTGCTACTTTACGAAGTTCTGTGACTGCAGCATCTATCTGATTAATGGATTTATCTAACCCTTGTTTAGCCTGACCTTCTACTTTATCATTTAACTGCGTAAGATGTAATTTGGTACCTGATAACAGACCACCTAAACCATCGTGTAAATCACGAGCCAAACGCCCTCTCTCCTGTTCTTGTCCTTCTAACAGAGCTGTTAAAGTAGATATTTTTGAGTTTTGCTTTTCTTGTTCTATGGCTAAGTTATGTAGCGTATCTCTCTGTTTCATTGTCTTTAAACGTTGTCTATAGGCATATAACAATAGGAACACGACTAAGATAAAAAATATCATAGAAGCAACGTAGAAGGTATTGAGTTTATCCTTATAAGCCACAATACTCTTATAAGTCAATAAGTCCTTATTCTTCTGTTCTGTTTCTAACTGTGATAGACGTAATTGCTGTGCATTCTTCTGTGCTTCAAGCTCGGAGAACTTTAATCTGCTACGTTGATTCTCTTCTGTCAATTTTAGATTACTCAACAGTTGTTCTCTTTGCTGAGCTAAAGCACTCATCAGTTGAATCTTTTGTGTATTTTGATCCGATTGAAACTGAAGTTTGATCAGCTTCTGTTGTTGTCGTTCTTTATCAAACTCAGCTTCTAATTTCTTTACAATTTGTAGTTTATCTTGGTTATAAAGCTTTTTGAATAATTCCAAATACTCTTGTTGATAGTAAAAAGCTTCTTTATAATTCCCTTGTTCTACATAAATCTCTACTAAGGATTCGTAAATATTCAATTCTATATTGTGATCAACAATACTTGACTTTTGGATAGCCTGTTGCGCTTCTAATAAGTATAATATAGCCGCATCACTATCTCCATTAGTCAAATGGATAGTAGAAATAATACCATACGAGGAAGCTATATGATCTGCTTGGTCTATTTTCAGAGCGATCTGATTAGCTTTTTTAGCGTACTCTAAGGCTTTCGCACGATAGTTATCAGGGAAAGAATATAAATATAAACTCGCTAAATTATTATTGGCAAAAGATAAATCGGATAAGTTATACATCACGTCCTTATTCTGATTAAAGATGTCTATCGATTGCAAGAAATATCGCTCTGCTAAATCTCTATAATTAATATCTGAAGAATGACTCTCATATAAACGATTATACAGATTCCCCATTTGCATAAAGGTCGTAAACTTTACTTGAGGATCTGACTGTGATAAGGCATATTTGAGTGCTGTTTTAGTATATTTCTCATGTAACTCCTTCTCTCCTAACTGACCATAAATAACACCTAACTCACTATTAGCGAATGCTTTTCTCTTATTTAATGTTGGCGAACTACTGGCTGCTTCATAAAGCTTAATAGCTGATATAATACTGTGTACAGCCTTATCTTGCTTGCCATCTCTACTGTATAACCATCCCTCACAATAAGCAACATAGCCCTTAGTCTCGGTATCGTTTAGCTTTAGGCTATACTGTTTGGCTAATTCAAGGCTTTTTACTGCACCTGAATTATTCTCTCTAATACGCCTATTTACAGCCTCTATACAATATAATATACTTACACTATTATAATCTCCTTTTTTTAAGGCTGTATTTAGATTTTTGGTGAATACCTGCTCTGCTTTATCATATTGTTTATTCGCATAAAGAGCAGATATATAAGACACTACCACAGTATTATGAACTGTACCAGTAATTACTTCTGCTTTATACTTTTGTTCCCAACTTTCTAAAGATTGAGCAAGCAAA
Organism: Myroides odoratimimus; assembly: GCF_030326305.1. GTDB lineage: Bacteria > Bacteroidota > Bacteroidia > Flavobacteriales > Flavobacteriaceae > Flavobacterium > Flavobacterium odoratimimum_A. Next base: position 3,055 of record NZ_JACAKB010000044.1, read on the forward strand.
GGCTCTATGGCAGTAGCCAATAACATAAGTGTCAAAAGAGAAACTCTCTTCATGCTCAACTTTAAATGCGATAAGGTATATAAAGATTTCTTCAAAAAATACAAGATATTAGGTATTACGCTCAATACAAATATATTTATTCTGTTTCTTATTGAAATAAATATCTATAAAAGGCTCATATTGTAGCCCTATTTGATATTTAAACTCTAAGCTTTCATCCCATTGCATCGGAGTATCTTCTTCTGGCCAAATCATAGCCCAACCTCCTGCATATCCATATATTCCCTCATTATGATACATCGGATGGCTCTGCATCCATAAATCTATATAATCATCATTATAGATGGATTGTAAGTCAGATAGATCATCACTATCACAGTCATTATCTTTAACCCACTGTTGAACTTCAACATCACCAAAATGCATCAAATGCTCGAAGTTTGGGTATACTTGTTGAGTTTTAGTCGTTAGAGCTGTGTATTTCTTTAAATCTATTGATTGGATATCCATGGGTTCAAACGAGAATTTTTCATCCTTCTCAATTAAAGCCATCCATTTATTTAGGTATTTGATTATAAAGCTGATACTTTCTTCTTCATTTACATAAGCGACTTGCTCATCACCTGCTATTGCTTTTACAAAAAGGTATGATTCTCTAATCAAAGTCTTCGCTTTCTCTTTTAATTGTTCTAAGTTCATTTATTATTACTTTAGCACTACATCTGATTGCCTTAGTTTCCCTATTAGGTATATTCTAAGCAAATCACGGCTTTATTTATAGTTTGGTTATAGAATAAGAATAACATATCGGCGGCACTCTGTTGAAAGTCATATCCTTCTATCGTAGCGATATGAGGCAATACTTCTCCATTGTGATAAGGTTTTTCTATTATGTTTTCTCCACCGTATTTACAAGCTTCTAAAGGGAGTCCTTCTATATTTAGCTCTTCGAATATACCATGTATCTTCTGTTTTAAACGCTCCATCAAATAGTCTGAATGTTGCCCATTATCCATATCTTCTACTGTAAGTTGGCGCAACCTTTCTAAACTACGGATATCTTCTACGTGTAAGCCTGGTCGGTCATAGTCCTTATCACATAACTTACCATACTTTTGATAATATGCTTTTCGGAGTTGATACACGGTCTCATTCTTATTGTACTCTATCTCTAATTCTGAGTAGTCTTTGGTATAATCTTCTTCTGTTATTACAGTATCTACTGAAAAGTAGTTCCAATCAGCATCAAATTTATATTTCCTATCTATGATATCAAAGCCAAACATATCTGCTTTAGTAAACGTAGTGTGATAATCTGTTGTATCTACTCCTACACAACTGTCATAAATCTCCTTGACAGACACGATGTGTAACCAGGTATCATTAGTAGGGTCAATTAATTTTAAGTTAAAAGAACAGATCGGTAAGAAATACTTCTTATGGTTCTCAATATCATCATAGAATACATCTTCGTATTCAGGGAATAGCTTTATTAAGGAGTTCATTTATATACTCTTTTATTTACTCATCATTCTATTTGCGCCAAGTTTTCATCCATTCCAAATATTCTTGTTGATAAGGATTGTCATTTAAAGTAATGATCATCTCCTCTAATGCTTGACAATCATACTCATAATCTGTTACAGAAAACATCAGAAAGATGTCTTTTCCAGCTATCTGCTTAAAGAAGTCTTCTTGTTTTAATTTGACCAAAATAGCAATACAAGCCTGATACAACGTCTGTTGAAATACTTCAAACTCTTCATCACTTATTTCTTCATATTCTTCTTCTTTAAACTCTCCATCTTCTGTCCAGAAGTCTCCTTCAAGAGCATTGTAAAGTGTATTACAGATAGCAGAGAAGTCTTCATCAGCTCCATCCCCTTCATAACACCACTCAGCAGGTTCATACTTATAGTACACATAATCTTGTTTCGGTTTAGTCTCTAAGTACACTTGTGTATTCGTAGAAGGACAAACGGTCATGGCTCCTTCATCACTATATAGTGCAAAACTGTAGATACCTTCACTCCCATGGGCTGCTACCATTTCTTGAAAAGCTTTACGGGTAGCTGCTTCTATCTCAACTGCTAATGCATTAAAATCTATATTCATTTCTTGTTATTTTTAAGCTTATATTTTAGAAAAGAAGTCAAACTTTTTCTCTGCTATTAATTTAGGTTCTTTATTTGGATGTTCTTCATATACTTCTACACGGACTACTTTCGCATGAGTAGGTATCCTATACTCCTTTTCCTGACTGTAGTTATACCCTGCTATAGAAGCTCCTTCTTTACCAGCTATATGCTTAATATTTACATAGTACTTAAGTGTTATACCATTGCCAAACTGCTCTCCTTGTTCAAAGCGTATCTTAGAAACTTTGCGAATCTGTAATCCTCTAGAACTAATATTCCCTTGTATCCTAAATCGCAACACTTTATCCTCTTTAGAGACTAAAGAAACAGCTGGTGCAAATCTCTCTGTAACCTCCTGATAAGTGGTATAAGTATGTTGTTTACCTGTTTCAGGCACTTCTCTTGTCTCTTGTTTAGGTGCAGTATATATCGTTGAGACTTGTAATGTTTGAGCCTTAGTCTGACAACCAAATAAGCTAAATATAGATGCTAAAATCATAAGGTATTTCATTACTGCATTTTTAAACATATTCACTGGTTAAAAGTAATACTTCTTACCCTATAATAATCTCACTGATAATAGTGGTTTTCTTATTTTACTACTATGCGTATTAAGTAACAAGACCTCTTTATTTATGATAAAGAGGTCTTATATATACCTTAAATAGCGGTCAATCTGTTTTATAAACTACTCATTTTCTTCATAATAATAAGAGTAATCTATTCCTTTCATAAACATTTCTCTACTATATATTTCTTCTGTCAAAGCTTCTTTTAATAAGCCTTTCAACATTTGGCAATCTCTTACACTTTGTATCATCGTTAAATGATAGTCGCTCTTGGCTATTTTACTCCAATCTACACATCTTTTTAATTCTTTTTTTACCATCTGGCGCTATCAATTTCAACTGGGTAGAATACTAACCACTTCACTATTCTCTTTCTTTAATTTAGCTTTAAGATACTTCCAATAATTACGTGTTTTAGTGTAATCATCTTGATCAGTTAGCACCGCAATTATATCCAGAACTGAAAACCACCACTTATTGTTATCTTCGTTCCATATCGCACGCACTTCACGATCATCAAAAAAACGTATTGAAACTTTATCCATAACTTGTTATTACTTTTAACTAAATCTGCATCACAAATTTAAGCATTAATTCTATCTCTTCATTCTTCTAAATACGCTCTACCTGTATTAATATCTATATAATAACTAACTGTTTTATCTTCAAGATTTACTTGAACTAAACCGTCTGAATAGATGTATTTATAAGCCTTCACACCTATATTTTTCTTCTTTATCTGATTGTAAAGTGTATAATTCTCATCCTTCTCTTTCTGCAAGGCATAGATACCTTTAGCAATATCCAAAGCAAGTATAGAAGTGTACTCAGGCTCTATACTCCATAGTTGAGCGTTTTTATCCCATACCCCATACATGCTATCACCTCCTTTGCCTTCTATATTGACAACATATAGTTCATCACTACTGGTATAGTACTTTACTGAAGCGACCTTCTGATGAGGTATAACCATTTCTTTAGCAGGCCATACAAGCCTACCGATTTGATCTGATACCTTAAAACTATCCAAATCAAGCTGTTCTAGTATTTGCCCATTTATATCTAAATACAGCCAATCATAAGCCCAAATATCGTCATCATAATTAAAAACACCTATTAAAAAATAAGGAGAATTGTGAATAGAATACACAAGGGTGGCATTCTTTATAAAAACAATTTGTTCTGTTGTAGCCTGTTTAATTTCTTTTGGAAAGGCTTTATCATATTGCGGATACGAGTAGACACTTCCAGTATTTCTATCTTTTAATAACTTAGGAACAATTGGTTCAAATCGTTCTTGCATCAACTGATCAAGTATAAGGTCTTCATTACCGTACTTTATAGTAAGTGTATTAACACCTTCTAAGCCCTGATTTATTGCTTTCTTCTGCTGTATATTATAAATAGAAAAAGTGCCATTACAACCTTTTATAAATCGCTTATCAGCTAAGGTTGTGATGATATCAGACTCCTTTTTCTTTAGATATTGATTCTTAATTACATAAAGTGTCTCATTCCAATAAATATGCTCACCATCTACTGCTTCAGGATTTAGAGTGTAACTATCTTCTAAATAAGGGACTTCTTTTTGCAGTAAGACCTGTTTGGTTTCAATCACCCCAATCTCTATACTATGATAGGTTTGTTCTTTTTTAATAGCTCCACCTAAGATATTCCACTCCCAATTCCAGATAGGCATCTTTCTCTCGTATTCCCTCTGTTTCTTATAGAATGTCAGTCCATTCACCAATTCTATCTCTATTTCACTCTCTCCTACTTCAAGTACTTCTTTTCCAGTGGTATCTATAACAACAGAAGCTCCCTTATTATTTATAACCATCGCATAACCTGTCGAAGTATAAGTAGATGCGCTTTTATACTTTATCCCGTTAAAAGGCTTTAAATTATTCCTATTAACATAGATAAAGTCACTCTGTTTAGTTAAAAACGGAATAAGTTGAGTAGGTTCTACTTGAGACATATTTAAAAAGGATTTGTCTTTTCTCAATTGAGTATAAGTTATGATAGATATCAATATCAAAAGGGTACTTAATACAGCTACTTTCATACTTTTCATTTTGTATTGGATAAGTAACAATATTAAAGAGATAAGCAAAAGGAGTCAATCCCTATTAGTGGGGATGTTTTTAATATTTATTAGCTCTATTTTTTTTAAATAAAAACACCTTTTTTATTAAACTAAGATACATATAGTCAGTAGATATAGTAAAAAAAGCTTAATAAAAATGTAAATATTTAAACTAATTTAGGCTTTGAATTACTGCATATAGCTAAACAAAAATAGTCTTTTTGATAAATTAATGTATTTTTGTAAATATTATTAGCAAATATATCATGGAGAAAGCAGTAAAACCTGAAGAACCTCTTTTCTATATAGGACTATTAATAGTCTTAATTTATTTCATCTATTTATACTTTTTAGATACTAAACAAAAAAGAAATAGTACTAAGAAAATAGAATCTTTTGAAAATAAAATACTCAAAGCAAAACAGAATTACTTAAGCATTAATCAATTACTAAAAGATGAATTGACTAAATACTATTCTGTTGATTGGGTTGAAAGTGCATTCAACGGACATATTTATAAAGATATGCCTTTAGTACTACTTAAAGTTGCTTTAGGGACACCGAAAGATATCGTTTTTAATGGGTCGCAAGGGCAAGTTTGGAAATATGATTTAAAACAAGGATATAAGCTACTTATCAATATATGGGATGATCAGATCACTACTTGGCAACAAATAAATTAAAAGCAAATGAATAAAAAAGAATCATATACTATATTAGGCCTTGAAGAAAATGCTTCTCTTGATGAAATTAAGCTAGCTTATAGAAAATTAGCAAAACAATATCATCCTGATAGAACTGGTGGTAATGAGTTTTTTACTAATATGTTCAGAAAAATTAATCAAGCATATGAAAATCTTCTCTCTGCCAATGATCTAGATAACAACTATACAACAGACTCTACTAAAGAAAACAATAAACATAAAAAAGTAATTATAAATTCAAATGTTGAGAAATGGATTGAGAAACGTCATCAACTATTTGATTTTATAGGCTACTCAGAAGAGCAATTAGACTATTTAAAAAAAAGAAAAACAAAAAGAGCTTTATCATTAAGTAATATCTTAAAACTAGCAGGTATTGCCTTACTAATTGCTATTGTCTTCAACCCTTACGGAATAGAAAAAGTAACAGCTAAACCGAAAGATATCTTAACTATAAAAAGGAAAACAACTTCTAAAACTAGCTTATATCCTTCTCCTGATAGTCAAACGCATCCTATAAGTGAATTAGCAGAAGGACAACCTTTAGATAGTATTGGCGCTACTAAGTATTTTTTTAAGGTTCAGGTTCTGAATGGAGATAATATACAAACTGGCTATGTCTTAAAACGCAAAATAAGTAAATAAAAAGACTATGAATGCAAATTATTATAATCTTTTAGATAAAAAAGAAAGTCTAAAAAAGGATAATAGAGATATGTTAATCGCTGGAATAATTGGTGTTCTATTAGCATATTTTATGATAACAAGACCATCCTACCCTTCAAAAGACTCTTTTACATGGAGCAATCTATTATCACTTTATGCTATGGCTTTTTATATTGGCTTTTCGTTTGTAGCTGGTTGGAAAGTACTACATAATTTTACTGGTAAATTCTTTTTATTTTTACCTCTTATAGGCTGGGTTATTTATTTATTTTTAAAAATAGCCTTATCACTAATTATTGGTTCTTATTTATATGGTATATTTCGTTTTTTCAATAACTCATACCAAACTTATCTAATTGATAAACAAATATCAGGTTATTAAAATATTATTCATACTTAAAACACCATAAGTCATGGTAAGCTTAAAGGATATTGGAACATTTAAAACAGTTCCGCCTATTGTCAATGCAATTATAACAGGAGATATTCCCTTCTTAGATCAGTATTATACTGAAGGTTGGGATATTGAGAAGCAGATTTCATTAAGCAAGTATATTGATGAGTCTCCTTTAGATTTAGCTTTGATCATGGAGAACTTTGATGCTGTCAAATGGCTTATTAGTAAAGGAGTGAATCTAAATGTAAAAGGTAGTCCTAGTTTTTTAAACGCTGTACGTTATTGCAAGGCGGATATTATTAGTTATCTCGTAGCTCATGGTGCTAAGATAAACGAAATAAATCACCTTAAATCCGAAGCTTTTGAACAAGCGCTATATGGCAAATCTTATGACAATTTACCTATTATTCACCACTTAGGACATAACGTAGAGAAGTACGGTGGTTTAGCATTTCGTCAAGCAGTTAGCGATCGCAACTATAAAGTTTTAGATTTCTTTATTTCTCACAATGTTGACATCAATTATAATAAATCGGATATGGTGTATCCCTTTAAGCCTACTCCACTATGTGTAGCTGCAAGATATGTAGACCTACAGATGTGTAAATATCTTATCAAACACAGTGCAGATGTAACGCTCGCTGAGAAAGACGGTATGCGTCCATACAGTATTGCTTTAGAGAAAGGAGATCATGAAATGGCGGAGTACTTTAAGTCTATAGAACCTACAGATTTTCATAATCTAAGCAATAAACTCCTTGAACTTAAGCCTTTTAAATTACCTAAAGTACTTTTGGAGTTCTTACAAGGAGATAATTTACGCATTGACTTACCAGATTCAGACTTTGAGTATATTGAGTTCTTTACCTTACTAGAGACAGTTCCATTCAAGTTTGGAAGGCAGAAACTACTTCGTCTTTCTAAACAAACTGGTGACTATACAGATGTAAATATCGTTTGGAATCCAAAGACTAAGAAAATAGCTTGCTACGATTTAGAACACCAAGAACTTATAGATATATGTACTTTCGAAGAGTTTATTACAAGTCCAGTGCCTCAATTAGATAAGTATTTTGGTTAGATTATTCTTATTTTGAGAATCATAGCTTTCTTCTTATTTCATCTATGTTTAAAGTGATTTCTTTTAGCAGTTCTTCATTAGTAAAAACTTCTGATCCTCCAGTAATATAGATATTAATAAGCTTCTCGACTTGTCCCTTTCGCCATTCTATCTCTCCTTTTATGTCTTTATCTTTGACTGCTCTACTTATTTCTTTATGGTATAAAAGAGAGCCATTAACCACTCTTTGTTTAGTACGTAAGTACCCCTCTACCCTGTCTTCATCTATAGCCAATAAAGGAGACTTCACCTTTTGAACATAGAACTCTCTTTCTTCTTTATTATCTAATTGCTCATTGATAAAAGCCCCTAATTGACTTAGGTTCTCTATCCACACCCATTTATTAAAATTATGAGCAAAGGCAATCTCTTTTATTTGATCACATACACTTAATGACATTTTCAAATCATTTGGTACAATATATAACCAATAGGCTAAATCAGATAAGTTAGATAGAGATACTGTAGAGTTAAAATTAACTCCTTTTCTTGCTCTATTAATACATGTTTTTATCTGCCTGATGTTGCCATAGGCTTCGTACATTTGATCTAAATCCATAAGTTTTCTGTTTTACACCATTAAATAACAATATTAAAGAGATTAATAAGAATACACAATCCCTATAAGTGGGAATGTTTTTTAATTCCTATATCCTAACTATTGTTTTATATTTACTAGATACGAGTAGCAAAGTTTTGTACTTTAGTATTACCTTCTAAATAAGAATTCCTCTTAACCGATTGAACTTATAATATTCTTTTAAGATAATTCACTAATTCTAAAACATTAAAAATATTACTATGCATTTATACCCAACAATAGAAGAAGTCTTTGACGCACCAATGGATTTTTATAAAACAGTATTCTTTCCTTTATTGACACTTGATCTTAACACCATGAATAAAGGCGAAGGTAAAGTCCATTTTATTACTATTTGAGGTAATGGTAATCCTGAACTAGACTACAAAGACAATTTGTTTAATTATAATTCTATAAGATTTGATTGGACAGGTGATAAATACAGCGAAATTGGTGAGGATGAAATAAGCCTCTATATAGATCGAAAACAAAATCAAGTCTTCCAAAAATTTAATTGGTCATAATTAGAAGACTTACTTGATTGAATCAAAAAAGGCTACCGTAGGGTAACCTTTTTCTTTGTTTGTAGTTTGTAATATGTGTATAAGAATTTTCTTCTTATTTATTTCCTTTAGCATAGTCAGCTAAGAACTGAGCTAATCCATTATCAGTTAATGGATGTTTTAAAAGACCTGTGATAGCACTTAAAGGTCCTGTCATTACATCCGCACCTAACTTAGCACAGTTCACGATGTGCATAGTATGGCGTACAGACGCAGCTAAGATTTGTGTTTCAAATCCGTAGTTATCATAGATAAGACGGATATCTTCGATTAATGTTAGACCGTCAGTAGAGATATCATCTAATCTTCCAATGAATGGAGAAACATAAGTAGCACCAGCTTTAGCCGCTAATAAAGCTTGCCCTGCAGAGAATACTAATGTTACATTAGTTTTGATTCCTTTAGAAGAAAAGTATTTACATGCTTTTACTCCTTCTTTAGTCATTGGTAATTTTACTACGATCTGAGGATTAAGTGCAGCTAGTTGCTCACCTTCTTTAATCATCCCTTCGTAATCTACAGAAATAACCTCTGCACTTACATCACCTTCTACTATCTCACAGATAGCTTTGTAGTGATTTAAAATGTTTTCAGCTCCTGTGATTCCTTCTTTAGCCATTAAGGAAGGGTTAGTGGTAACACCATCTAATACCCCCAGTGCCTCAGCTTCTCTAATTTGATCCAAATTAGCTGTGTCAATAAAAAACTTCATAATCTATATTATTATATTATGTTATGTTGTAACCCAAAAGTACGATATATATTCATCACTAAAGCGATTCTTAGAGAGTTTTTACAACAATACTTACACCTCTAATCCCTATTCACTGAGTCCCAAATAGTAATGATTTCCCTTTATTAGCCTTTAATCTTGTAGTGATTCATCAGCATCTTCTCATACACCTTCCCTGGTAATATTTTTTTAAGGATTAATGAGAACTTTTGCAAAGGCTCCCCTACTTTATACCTCACTTTTGGCTTAGGTGTATTGATCACTTTATGAATAGCTTTAGCCATCTCTATTGGATCTCCACCACTGTCCACATGCTCATCCATCATATCTAATGACATTTGGTAAACTTCTTTATAAACCGAATTGTCTAATACAGGAGCATGATAGCGCCCTGCCGCAATATTAGTTGCAAAATCACCTGGTGCTACATTAGTCACTTCTACATTAAATGGCTTTAACTCCATTCGCATAGCTTCTGTAATTAACTCAAGAGCACCTTTAGAAGAAGAATAGATCCCTCTAAATGGCAATCCCATATATCCTGCTATCGAAGTAACATTAATGATTAAACCTTCTTTTCTAGCACGCATATGAGGCAATACAGCTTTCATAACTTCAATCGGTCCAAATACATTTGTTTGGAAGTTATTTAAGATTTGATCAGCAGGAATTTCTTCTATTGGTCCCGTGATTCCTACACCAGCATTATTGATTAACACATCTATTTTTCCTTCTATCGCAATGACTTCTTCTATAGCAGATTGAATACTAGCCGTATCACGTACATCTAAGCGTACTAAAGGAATTTTTGAATCTACTACTCTCTCAGGATTTCTACTTGTTCCATATACTTTACACCCATGCTGTGTCAAATATTCTCCTACACTCCTACCTATACCAGAAGATCCTCCTGTAATAAAAACGATTTTACTCATTGTATTTCTTGATTTAGAACAAAGATAAAAATATTCAATGAAGAATACTTACTGTCGCTTTGTTGTTTTCTTTTTCTATTCCCCTAGAGCCTCTACACCTACCGTTCACTGTAAACTGTAAACCATAAACTGTCAACCAAGCAAAACATAGTAATTCTTCTTATCTTTACCCCAAACACATTAAGACTCACTCATGAATAAAATTATATTAGCTGCTAGCCTATTAGCACTTAGTATGTCAATGACTAGCTGTAAAACAACTAGTTCTATTTCAAATAACCAAACAGTTACTTCTACTTATTGGCAAGAAATATCTGCTGACTCTATGGCTGTAAACCTAAAAGTATTAGCCTCAGAAGAATTTGAAGGAAGAAGAACAGGAGAACCTGGACAAAAAAAAGCAACTGAATATATTACCAACTTCTATAAAAAGAGAAATATAGCGTATCCTAAACAAGCTGAAGGCTACCTACAGCCTGTTCCTAGTGCTTTTATGAGAAATAGCATGATGAGATTAAAGGATAGCGAAAATATTATGGCTTTTATAGAAGGAAGTGAAAAACCTGAAGAAGTACTAGTCATCTCAGCTCACTTTGACCATATGGGAATATTACTTGACAAAATCTACTATGGTGCTGATGACAATGGCTCAGGTACAGTAGCTGTAATGGAATTAGCTCGTGTATTTAAAGACCTTGAAAGCAAAGGAATAAAACCTAAAAGATCTATTCTATTCTTACATGTAACAGGAGAAGAATTTGGACTATTTGGGTCTGAGTACTATGTACAAAACCCTATTATACCATTAGAAAATATCGTAGCGAATATTAATATCGATATGATTGGGCGTACAAGTGATAAGTATAAGAAAGATGGAGACTATATTTATGTAGTAGGCGCTGATAGATTGAGTAAAGAATTACATCAAATGTCTGAGCAATCAAATGCAAACTCAGTCAATATCGATCTTGATTATACTTATAACGATGTCAATCATCCTGAACAAATTTACTATCGTTCTGACCATTACAGTTTCGCAAAGCACAATATCCCTGCTATGTTCTACTTTAATGGAACACATGCTGACTATCATCAACCGACTGATACCTATGACAAAATAGAGTTTGAATTAATGAAAAAACGCACACAATTAGCTTTTGCTACAGCATGGACTATTCTAAATGCAGAGCACAAACCTAGTTTAGACTAAATATAACGCTAAATCTCTTTTAGATATGAAAATGATTTGGATCAAAACTATAGATATAAGTTTATTTCTATTGTGTACCATTAATCTGATTCTATGGATCATGCGTGGCTTATACGTTATCGGAACGAATACTTCTGAGACCTTTCAATGGATCTATGAAGAAGCATATACCCCGATGCTATATGCCTTATTTATCCTACCTGTCTTAGTAGTAGCAACCATGATTAATAGAAAGTTCTCAATACAATCCTTTATCTTTTTATCCTTAAAATGTTTAGTGATTAACTTCTTTTTGATCTTTGTGTTGAAGTAAAAATGTACTCCTTAGCAAATTTCACCAGATATAAGAAATCTCCTATATCTAGAATTATAATAATAGCAAAGCCCATTCGATGAGTGGGCTTTCTAATATCTATTTTATCACTCCTCTATTAAGTAATAATTCTATCATCTTCTCTATGTCTTCCTTGCTAAACTTCTCTGCTTTTGACTTAAAGCCAGTTTGCTTAATCTTCCAATCTTTCATTGCTTGATACACAAAATCAACATTAGTTGTTTTTAAATCCTTAGATGAAGATTTACTATGAGAGAAAAGTGGCTGATGGAAAACACAAAATGCTTGTATTAAACAATGTAAGAAACAAATTAGTATAACGTATATGTGCATGCGTTCAAAACAGAAAAATGTATGTAGTGAAACAAGTAGCTTAATCAAAAGCTATAAATAACGGATATAATTATAGAGGATAATATGTATTATTCCAGGTATGGCTATGTCTTAGATTATTGAATTATTATCAGAAAAACTAAAATAAATATTATGAATTATTTTTTGCTTTTATCATAGTAATCGCTTAATAGATACCTCGCGTATTTTGAGTTAAATAAAAATCCCCTAATGTTATCCTATAACAAGGGGATTTTTATTTTCTCTTATTTCGTAAAGCTTCTTTTTTAATTTGAATAAATTTAGGTAGTTTCTTCTCAAAGAAGCTCTTCTTATCCTTTACTGGAGCAAAAGCTAACAGAGCTTCAACTAACTGATACACTTTAGTCTGATTCTTGTCTGGTCTACTATTATCACCATTATCAATAGCTTTTGCATTCACACAAGCTTGTTCTACATCTTGGATAAACAACAACGGCAGTAACCTCCCCTATAAATCGCACCAACTTTTTCTTTTAAATCACTACAGCTTACATCCTCTATTCCTTGGAAATTTTGCTTCTGATGCAGATATAACCATACCTCAAAACAAGGATTACTAAAAACAACATGAAGATTAGGAATATCTCTACAGATCTGTTCAATAGTTTTTAAACTATTAGCAGACCAACGATCTATATCCAAAACAAACCATATCTGATCTTCTTCGTCAAGATTATGTTCAGCCATATAATTCTTAACCCTCTCTAACACCCACTCAGGTGATGATTTTGTTTCTGGTTGTAATTCTTCTCCATCTACTGTATCTTTTTTACCAATAATATCTACTTTGACTCTACTTGACAAATGTTCAAAAACTTCAAAATACTCTGGTTCACGTTTTCCTCCTTCACAACCTATAGCAAATAAACGATAATCTCTTAATCGCTCTGGGGATACATCTCTACTATATCCTCGTTTCTTTCTTTCACCTACACCTGCCATAACTTAGTTATAATTTTGATCAGCAATATTCTCATATACTTCATCCTCCAAGTCCCAACTTAATTTCTCTAAATCACCTGTAAAAGGAATCGCTCCAAAACGCCCTTGTAAGTAGCCTTTCTTAATATCTAAATCACTTCTTGGTTTAAAATCATTTAAAGAGTATATCTGTGATGCCTTTGTTTCTTCGCTTTTTTCTACAAACCATATCTCATCTTGTCTTAGCATATTTAAATCTAATAAATTAGATTCATGTGTTGTAAAAATCAATTGCCCCATTACTTCATTATCCGCTAAAAATCGCGCTAACAAAGTCTTTAATAACACAGGATGTAAACTCTGATCTATTTCATCTATTATATACGTTACATCTGTAAGTAATACACTAACTAAAGCTGGTATGAAATCGAATAAACGTTTTGTTCCATCCGACTCTTCTTGTAATTCAAAAGGAACTTCAATACCATTAATATCTAAATGTTGCGCTATTAATTTTTTAACCACAACATCTCCATTATCATTTTTTGTAATTACTACATTGCTTTCAAGTGAAGGATCATAAAGGCTTACACTATTTTCTTCTTCTAAAGTTATTAAAATATTTTCCTTACTTTTTTTGTAATCTTCCCCAAAATACTGATCAAAAGGAATCTCTTGCTCTTCTAATCTTTCAATTCCAGTGTTAAAGCTGTTTAATAGGTTATTGGCTAGGTGTTTAAAACTTTGTCTATAAGAATATAACTCTGTCAATCCTGCAAACTTAGTTTCAGGATAAATAACAATTATATTCTCTACAATTTCATCCCAAACAGAAGATACAATATCGTGGTTAAGAATATCATATTTGCTCAATAGTAACTGATTAAGTAAAAGTATATTGTCTTCTAATAATTGAATTAACAACTGATTCTTTTTAGTCTTAACAAAGCTTTTTTCGAACTGTATAGCTGTTTTATTTTCTGTTGTTCTCTGTCTATGGAAAACTAACTTATCTTCTTTTATATTACCCGTTTCATACAAATACTCTTCTAAGATAGTTACTCCATCTATTCTTACGCCATACGAGTAAAACTTATTTTCTACTGTGATTTCAATTTCGAAAAAAACAGGCTTAGAAAGATACGATTGATCTAACTTAAACTTTTTAGAATTGACAGATTGTGTAACTTCTCCTTCCTCAACAAGGTCTTTTAAATAACTAATTGCCTTTATAAGATTAGATTTTCCTGCTCCATTAGCGCCATAAATAGCTCCTGCACGCAATAATTTAACAGGATAATCATACACATGATTAGTGTGTGTTCTTAAGTTTCCCGCTATCATATTAAATTCAGTCTCTTCTCTAAAAGATAAAAAGTTCTCTACTAACCTGAGTTCGATTAATATTAATGCATAAAAAAAGGTAAAAATCCGTATATTTAAGTATCTGAAATTTAAATATA
>NZ_JACAKB010000045.1 GCF_030326305.1 Myroides odoratimimus
CCGCCTTGGTACGGATCCGTATGCCAGGTGGTGTGAGAGGTCGGCTGAAGAAATAATCTTCAGCCTCCTACTCGATTTACTATCGCATATAGTACATGGTCAAGGTATTCTCCATCCTTTAGTGTATAGGCTTTTAATACCCCTTCTTGCTGCATTCCTATCTTCTGCATAATCTTTCCTGATGATGGATTATGTATAAAGTGAGAAGCAAATATTCTTTTTAGATGCAATGTCTCAAAGCCATAATGAATGAGAGCTTGTGCTGCTTCAGTAATATATCCTTTATTCCAATATTGTTCATCTAACCAATAGCCCATTTCAGCTTTATTATTTGCCTTGTCTATGCCTAAACCGACTCCTCCAATGATCGCAGAGCTACCTTTTAATCGAATAGCAAAGATGTATTTATCTCCAATTTCCAAGCCTTCTAAAGCTAAGTTTACCCAAAAAGTAGCACTTGCCTTTGTATAAGGGTAAGGAATATTGGTTGTATTCTGACTGTATACGGGGTTTTTCATAATCTCTAATAGGCGAGGAATATCCTGTAGATTAGGTTGATTTAGAAGAAGGCGTTCTGTGGTTAATTCTATTGTTTTCATAAGAGTTGTTTTTATAAAAATAGTAAATACTTCCATGTATTCAGTGAATTTATTGTTTGAAATTAATAGTATTTTAGCCCAAAATAAAAAAGATGATAGACTTTGATTTTACATCAAAAGGATTTGAGATAAATGGGCAACTGTATAGCTTTCCGGTAGCAAAAGAAGAAATGTTTACGCTATTTGGAGAGCCAGAGGTATTCACAGGAGAGCACAATGATGTTTATATTTGGCATACAGTAGGATTAAGAGCTTTTTCAAAAGATAGAATTGCTATTAATACCATAGAAGTAACCTATAGAGTAGAAGATTACGCTATAGCTGTGAAATCTGCATTTATAGGTCAATTAAAACTAAATGGGGAATCAGATGTAATGAAGTATTATAACGAACATAAGCAAGAGCGTATAAAACTTTGGGATACAGATGATACAGGTGCTTTTAGATTTAATGATGTGACGGTGTGGTATAATATCAGAAGGGAAGAGTTGTATTCACTTTCTTTACAAGCTTATGAAGAGGTAGAGGAAGAAGAAGTAGCATTACTTCCTATTGATGAAAACTTTGAATATTTAGAGGCGGTATGGTATGAATGGAAAAAAACAATAGAACATAGAGTTGGTGCAGATAATAAATACTATAACCCTACTCATGGTATTACTCAAGAACAATTAGACACTGTTGTAGAGCAATTAGACGAAGTAGAATTGCCAGCTATTTTGGTTAATTTCTATAAGATAGTGAATGTGAAGTGGAATGCTGTTACTTCAGCACTAAGTTTGCATGCCAACGGATGGGATTATGACTTATTGCCTTTTGAGAAGATAGCAGATGAGTGGGAAGGTATCAATGAGTTGTTCGATGATGAGGAGGTAGATGAAGATACAATAGCTGATTATGATACCCGACTTAAGTGTACAGGATATGCTAATCCCAAGTGGATTCCTTTTGCAGAAGGGAAGAATGGAGATTATCTATTGATAGATACTGATCCAAGTGATACAGGGACGTATGGACAAATTATAGAATTACAAAATGAGTCTTGGAGTAGAACAGTAATTGCTTTCTGCCTAGAGGAATTGATCTATAGAGAGATAGAATCTTTAGAAGGAGAAATAACAGAACATCAACAATTTATAATAGATAACGGAACATTCTAATGAAATATATATGTGCAGATTGTGGGCAAGAACACGAGGATTGGCCTGCATTAGTATTTAAAGCTCCTGATCCTTACTTAGCACTGTCTGAGGAAGAAAGAGAACACGCAGATTTAACGAGCGAAGTATGTAGTATAGATGAAGGAGATGAGACACATTGGTATCTAAGAGGAGTGTTGACTCAGTATGTCTATGATGCCTGCCAATACTTGGATTACGGGGTTTGGGTTAGTCTTAGTGAGGCGAGTATGAAAGACTATTATGAGCACTATGAGGATAAAGAGTACAAGACTACTTACTTTGGTTGGTTAGTGACTAATTTACCTAATTACCCTCCTAATACTTCTTTTGCTTTACCTACCAATGTTGAGGTAGATAATAGTAAAGGAATTCCAACTATCTTACCTCATAAAAAAGGAGATTCAGTATTTATAAAAGACTTTTATGATGGAATTTCGACAGAGGAAGCTTTGAAGAGAATCGAGGCTTTAGTAAAATAGAGATGGGATTTAAGTATGCCATAATTTAAGATTAGTTTTGCTGTATGATGCTAGCAGATTCCTTGAGGTATTCTTGCACTATTCTTCGACAAAAAGGTGCTTTGGGCTAGGAAAGTCCTAGGAAAGTGCAAGCAATGTGCGCCAAAGTGCAAGGAAGACAGCGATTAGACTTTGTTCAAGGGATATAAAGTACCTCTCAATAAGGCAAACTAGAATAAATTGGATAGAGATAGAAAAGAATGAGTAGTAAAGGACAACAATTAGCAATAGATTATAAACAGACAGAATGGAAGACACCTGATGTTTATAATCAATTAAGGGGATTAATGAAGGATGAAGCAGAAATATATGCTTTCTGCTTAGAGTTTCTGATGAATATCGAGAAGGATTCAACGCTTTTTCACAGTGCACTAAGTTATGTTAATGAGAAAGACTTTAGCCAATTAGTTAAAATAGCAATTGATATTTTAAAAGAAAAAGAGAGTGCCGTAGCAGAGAGTGTTATAGAGTATGCAGGTATTCAGTTACCGCATATATTACATCCTTATCTCGATGATTTATTAGTCTTAAATCCTAATGGGGATAGCTATTTTGCAGACTATCATTGGAGAAATTGTACTTCTGCTCAATTACAACCTTATTTAGCTCAATTCTTAGCATCAAATACCGATTTAGAAACTAAGATTAAGTTGTTTAATTGTTTAGTCGAATCTAGAGATATCGTTGCTATAGAAAGCCTTATTCCACATGCGTTAGAATTAGAATTGAGCACTTATGTGAGTTCAGCAGATTATATCGATGGATATTTAGAGGGTGTGGGATTGTGTAGAGAAAACGGAAAGGTAAAAAGATACTGTTCAGATCAAACGTATCATATTTTATTTGAACCAAAGTATTTAAACAAGCCAAGTGCAGTACATTTAAACCGCACAGATCACCCAACGTGGAATGGTGTACCATTAACAAATAAGTATAAAGTAGGTGGGTATCTAGCGGAAGATGAGAATAACCCCTTTATGCATATCATTACATTACACCCTATTCCTGAAGGATTGCCAATAAGTTTATCTCAACTAGTGTTAGGATGTCATTTACGTGAATTAAATGAAAATGGTATTGTCTTTTATCAACATGATGAACAAGGGATTCCTCATAAAATAGGAGAGCCAATGGTGATAGAATGGGTAGAAGAGCATGCTATGGTTCCTACAGAAGTAAGCATCGTACCTACGGATTCTCGTTGGGCATTTCAGTCATGGGCAAGCGCTAATAGTAGAGAGAATTTGTTTAGAATAGGAGGAGAACCTTCTTGGATACAGAATGGAGAGGTTTTGACTTGTCCTATTAGCGGAGAGAAGATGCAGTTTATTATGCAGTTAGACTCAGAAGTTCCCGATGTAGAGGGAGGTGAAGTGTATTATGGTAGTGGTGGACTATGTTATATCTTCTGGTGTGATAAGACTAGAGTAAGTGGATACATTATGCAACATACCTAAATATCAGTAACTCATATTGACGTTTCAGAAGCTAATTTGTATGTTTTGATTAATTATTATCCTTGTTATGTGTTTTTTATAATTAATCTTGTGTATATATTTAAAAATACATGACATTATTATTAGTTTATTTGTTTCTAGCTTTAGCTGTATCTTTTATCTGTTCTATCGCAGAAGCAAGCTTGCTTTCTTTATCCCCTTCTTTTTTAAAGTCAAAGGCAGAAGCTGGAGATAAGAAAGCCTTAAAAATGATAAACCTGAAAGAGGATATTGACAGGCCGTTATCGGCTATTTTGTCTCTTAATACAGTTGCTCATACAGTTGGAGCTGCAGGAGTTGGAGCACAAGCAACAGTTGTTTTTGGCGAGGCATATTTCGGAGTAGTATCAGCTGTATTGACTTTATTAATCTTAGTCTTAACAGAGATTATACCGAAGACTTTAGGAGCGAATTATGCTAAGGATATTTATGGTTCTATGGCAAGTGTTATTTCTGCTATGGTTGTTGTAAGTTATCCATTAGTGGTTATGTCATCTTTCTTGACAAAGAGGTTGAGCAAGAAGAATGCAGAGTCTTCTACCAGTAGAGAAGAGATTGCAACTCTAGCAAGTATTGGAGAGCAAGAAGGTATCTTAGGTGTTAAAGAGAACAAGATTATTCAAAACGTATTTAAGTTAAACGAAGTACGTATAGACGAAATTCACACACCACGTATTATGTTGGTTAGTGCAGATGAAGAAATGACTTTAAGAGAGTTCCTGAAGAATAAAGAATTTCTACATTTCTCTAGAATCCCTGTGTATAGTGATACGAAAGACAATATTACAGGATATGTGCTAAGAGAAGTTGCGTTCGAGTATTTAGCAGAAGATAGATTTGATATTCAATTAAAGGATATAAAGAGAAATATTCTATTTGTGTCTGAAAAACTGAATGTGATTACGACTTGGAATAAGATGAAGGAGAAGCATGAGCATATCGCTATTGTGGTGAATGAGTATGGTGAAGTAGATGGTTTAGTCACTATGGAAGACATTATCGAGACTCTACTTGGTTTTGAGATTATTGATGAGAAAGATAAGATTGTTGACTTAAGACAATATGCAGAAGAAAGATGGCAAAATAGACAAAAGAAATATGCTTATTTGGCTGATGAAGACGGTATAAAATAAGTTTACAGAGTTTAAAAAACAAAGAACTCCATCGCTTTTAGTGATGGAGTTCTTTGTTTTTTGCGTAAATAGGAGTGTTTTAAAAAATATTTTTAATGTTGCTTATCCCTTGTATTTGTTGGGATTAAGAGTGCTTTAATAAAGGCGTTTGAAATAAATATTTGAATTTCTTTAACTTTTTATTGGTTTGTTTCAAAATGGTTTTGGTATCTTAGCCATATCAATGAACGCGAATTTTAGAACATATAATCCTGTTTTAAACACTACTATCTTAAGTGGTGCAACTTCTCGTGTTTCTAACGTTACTACTTCGACAGTAACTACTATTACGTTGACATCTTCGTCATCGTCATCTATCTCAACCCTGTAAAGGGGGAATTTATTACATATAACCATCGTCTGTGGTCGTTTATTTATTAACGGCTGTATTTTATATTATCCAAAGCGAGTAATATCAATTAGTTACTTGCTTTGGGAGAAAACCAAATCAATGAAATTTTATGAAAGTAATAAAGTTTGGCGGGTCATCAGTGGCTAATGCCGTGAATATAAAGAGATGTATAGATATCATCAATAAGATAGAAGAGCCTGTTATAGTAGTAGTATCTGCGCTGAGTGGAGTGACTGATCTACTACAGCTGGCGGCAGTACAAGCGGCAGCACATAACGAAGAATATATAGATCAATTTAAAGATATTAGTCATCGTCATTTAGAAGTTGTCAGAGCATTAATACCTGTGAATGATCAGGCTGGGATATTGAGCAGTGTGATTAGAGAACTGAATGAATTGGAAGTATTGTTACAAGGGTGTTTCTTGTTAAGAGAGTTATCTCCTCGCATTAAGGATTTGATTATGTCTTATGGTGAACGCCTTTCTTCTTATGTGATCGCTGAGGTTATGAAGGCACAGGGACAAGATTGCCGTCATGGATATAGTGGAGATTTTATCAAGACAAATGACAAGTTTGGTAAAGCTGCTGTAAACTTTGAAGTAACTGATCAGTTGATCGTTGATTACTTTAAGAAACATAAATGTGCAGTAACTATCGTACCAGGATTTATAGCAGAGTCAGAAGCAAATGAAGTGACAACATTAGGTCGTGGAGGATCTGACTATACTGCGGCTATTATCGCAGCTGCTCTTAACTTAAAAGAACTAGAGATCTGGACTGATGTAAGTGGTATATATACAGCTAACCCAAGAGTGGTAAAACAAGCAAAAATAGTAAAACACATCAACTTCCAAGAAGCGATGGAGCTTTCTCACTTCGGAGCAAAAGTATTGTATCCATCTGCTTTGGCGCCTATTTTACTTAAAGGAATCTCGTTGATTGTCAAAAATACTTTTGAGCCAGATGCAGAGGGAAGCCTAGTCAGTGCTGTAGGAAGTACAGACCCTAATCCTGTAAGAGGAATTACAAATATTGACAATCTAGCATTGTTGACATTAGAAGGTCCAGGGATGGTAGGTGTAGCAGGTATTTCTAAACGACTGTTTGAAGTATTGTCTTTAGAGGATATCAATGTGATATTTATTACTCAAGCTTCTTCAGAGCACTCTATCTGTTTCGCAATTATTGCTCCAGATGCAGAAAGAGCAGAACAAGTGATTAATAGTGCTTTTGAGTTTGAAATACAAAACAAAAAAGTAAAACCAGTTCGCGTAGAATTAGGGATGTCTATTATCGCTGCAGTAGGAGATTATATCAAAGGACATCAAGGAGTCAGTGGTAAAATGTTTAGTGCGTTAGGCCGTAACAATATTAATATCTGTGCTATCGCTCAGGGTGCATCAGAGCGTAATATCTCTGCTGTAATTTTAGAGAAAGATGTCAAGAAAGCATTGAATGTACTACATGAAGCTTTCTTTGAAGAGGTGGTGGTTCAGTTGAACTTATTTGTTATGGGAATAGGAAATGTAGGAGGGAAGTTCTTAGAGCAAATCGTGCAACAACACAATTATTTAAGAGAGCATCTGAAAGTAAATGTTAGAGTGGTAGGAATAGCTAATTCTAAATTGATGTGTTTTAATGTAGAGGGATTTGATTTGGCTGAGGTAAAAGATTTGTCTAATTGTGGAGTACCTATGACTCAAAAAGGTTTCTTAGATAAGATCAAAGAACTGAATTTGCGCAATAGTATTTTCGTAGACAATACAGCTACTGTTGATGTAGCCATGACTTATGCATCATATTTAAAGAATAGTATTGCTGTAGTGACTTGTAATAAGATAGCTTGTTCTTCTACAATGGAATATTATAAAGAGTTAAAAGGTCTATCTAAGAAGTACAATGCTCCTTTTTTATACGAAACAAACGTAGGTGCAGGTCTGCCTATTATTGATACAATTAAGAACCTTGTTGCCTCAGGAGATCAAGTAAAAGAGATACAAGCAGTATTAAGTGGTAGTTTGAACTTTATTTTTAATCAATATAACGGAGATAAACCTTTTGCAGAGATAGTAGCTCTAGCTAAGAAAGAAGGGTATACAGAGCCTCATCCATTGATAGATCTGAGTGGTGTAGATGTGAAGAGAAAACTGATGATTCTGATGAGAGAGTGCAATTATTGGGTAGAAGAAGAAGAGGTAGAGGTGGATAGTTTCTTACCAATGTCTTGTATGGAGGCAGAGGATGCAGATGCGTTTATCACAGCTTTAGCTAAGGAAGAAGCTCACTTTAAAACGCTATATGAAGGAGCAAAAGCTAAAGGAGCTTGTCTAAAAGTAGTGGCAACGCTTAAAGACGGTAAGGCTAGTGTAGGTCTGCAAGAGATAATGTCTAATCACCCATTCTATCACTTAGAAGGGAAAGATAATATCGTAATGTTCTATACAAATCGCTATCAAGAACAACCGTTATTAATAAAAGGAGCGGGTGCAGGAGCAGAGGTGACAGCATCAGGAATATTTGCAGATGTAATAAGAATAGGAAGTAAATTGTTATAAAATGAAAGAAATAAAGATATTTTGCCCAGCTACAATAGCAAACCTATCATGTGGTTTTGATGTTTTAGGGGTGTGTTTAGACAATGTAGGTGATGAAATGATTATCACTAAGACAGTAGAAAAAGGTGTACGTATCAAAGAGATTATTGGAGCTGATCTACCACTCGAAGTAGAGAAGAATGTGGCAGGTGTTGCCGCTTTAGCTTTAATAGAAAAACTACAACCTGATTTTGGTTTTGAGATTGTGATTCACAAGAATATCAAGGCAGGTAGTGGTATAGGGAGTAGTGCTGCAAGTTCGGCAGGTGCTGTTTATGGTGTCAATGCGTTATGTGGCTATCCATTATCTAATAAAGAATTGATTTATTATGCAATGCAAGGAGAAGCTTTAGCGAGTGGGGCACCTCATGCGGATAATGTAGCTCCAGCGTTATTAGGAGGGTTTGC
The DNA here is from genome assembly GCF_030326305.1 of Myroides odoratimimus. Lineage (GTDB taxonomy): Bacteria > Bacteroidota > Bacteroidia > Flavobacteriales > Flavobacteriaceae > Flavobacterium > Flavobacterium odoratimimum_A. The sequence continues at coordinate 8,323 of NZ_JACAKB010000045.1, forward strand.
ATTTATTCATAGTTATGAACCGCTTAATATAGTTCATATAGATTCTCCAAAAGAGCTATACGCTACTGTTATTCACCCTCAGATAGAATTGAAAACAAAGGATGCTCGTTCGGTTTTAAAGCAAACAGTTACTTTAAAACAAGCGATTAAACAATGTGGTAATCTAGGTGGTTTAATCTGTGGACTTTATACTTCAGATTACGATTTGATTGGTAATTCATTACACGATGAATTTGTAGAGCCTAAACGTTCACTATTGATACCAAACTATGCAGAGTTAAAACAAGCAGCTTGTGAGCATGGAGCATTAGGAGGAGGAATATCAGGAGCAGGACCTTCTGTGTTTGCATTGAGCAAAGGCAAGGAGAATGCAGAGCGTGTAGCAGCAGCAATGCGTCAAGTAGTAAAGGATGCAGGGTATGAGTTTGATATTCATGTATCGCCTATTAATTCACAAGGTATAAAAGTATTGTAATGAAGTATTATAGTTTAAATAACCCTCAGCGAGTAGCCTCATTTAAAGAAGCTGCAATACAAGGTATTGCCGAGGATAAAGGATTGTATTTTCCACAAGAAATACCTCAGTTAGCTCTTTCGTTTTTTGAAGGTATTCAAGCGATGAGTAAGGAAGAGATTGCATACCAGGTTATCGCTCCTTTTGTAGGAAAAGAGATAACAGAAGAAGAGCTAAGAACGATTGTAAGAGAAACGTTAGCATTTGACTTTCCTGTAGTGTCGATTGATCAAGATGTTTATACATTAGAGTTATTTCATGGACCTACTTTAGCCTTTAAAGATGTAGGAGCAGGATTTATGTCTAGATGTCTGAGAAGCTTTGTCAAAGGAGAGAAAGAGAAAATTACTATTCTAGTAGCTACTTCAGGAGATACAGGAGGGGCAGTAGCTCATGGATTCTATGATGTAGAGGGGATTGAGGTTGTTATCTTATATCCAAAAGGGAAAGTGAGTAGCATCCAGGAGAAGCAATTAACTGCGCTAGGTAAGAATATTAGAGCAATAGAAGTAGAAGGAAGCTTTGATGATTGTCAGGCGATGGTGAAGAGAGCATTTTTAGATGAAGAGTTGAAATCTTGTCGTTTGACATCAGCGAATTCAATTAATGTAGCTCGTTGGTTATCTCAGATGTTCTATTATTTCTTGATGTATAAAGAATTACAACATTTAAAAAAACCATTGGTTGTATCTGTACCTAGTGGAAACTTTGGTAATATATGTGCAGGGATGCTAGCTCAAAAGATGGGATTGCCTATTGCTCATTTTATTGCAGCTACTAATGCAAATGATACAATACCAAGATTCTTTTCTTCTAAAGCCTATACGCCAAAACAAACAGTAGAGACAATCTCTAATGCGATGGATGTAAGTGATCCGAGCAACTTCGTGCGTATATTAGAATTGTTTGCTAAAGATGCGAAGGAGTTGAGTAAAGATCTGTCAGCCTATTCTTTTACAGATAAGGTTACATTAGCCCTAATAAAAGAACAATATGCTAAGAATGGGTATCTACTGGATCCTCATGGAGCGGTTGGTTATCTAGGAATCAAAGAATACGCTAAAGAGCATCAAAACTTTACAGGTGTATTTTTAGGAACAGCACATCCTGTTAAGTTTCCAGAGTGTATAGAGCAATTATTAGAAATAGAGATTCCTATACCTGATAGATTGGAAGAGATTATGAAAGGAGAAAAGAAAAGTACTGTTCTCACTTCTTATGAGGAGTTGAAAGAAGAACTTTTAAAATAAAGAAAAAGGATTGTTCTGATTGTGATTAGAACAATCCTTTTTCTTTATTTCTATTTATCTTTGTAATTCAAAACTCACAAAACAATGATTAAAGTAGTACCCTTAAAAGAAGGTGATTTTTATGAAGATGAGGTAAAGAACTTTTTACCTATAGGAGATAAGGTATTGACCACAGAAATACAATTAGCAGTACAACCTTTTTTGATCATAACAGATAATCATAAAACATTATTAGATGTAGGTTTAGGATATCAAGAAAATGGTGTTTACAAAATAGACGAATTATTGGCCAAAGAAGGATTAACTCCTTTGGATATAGATAGAGTGTTGATGTCACACTTGCACAAAGATCATATCAACGGTTTGGTTGAAGAAACAGAAGAAGGATATATAGGACGCTATCCTAATGCTCAAATATACATTCAACGTAGAGAAGTTGCTTTTGCAGAGTTGTCTATGGATGATATTTCATTTGATTATGATATACTAGAAGAGGCATTAGCTCTGCCTAATATCATATGGATGAATGATGATCAGGGAAGTATTGATGATCAGATTACTTATCAGGTGGTAGGAGGGCATACGCCATATATGCAGGTATTTTGGATTAAAGATGAAGAGCAAATCATATTTTATGGTGCAGATAATCTACCAAAGCATAGTTATTTAGAATTTAATATGGCTTTTAAGAGTGACTATGATGGCAAGTTAGCGATGAAGTGGCGTACAGAATGGAAGGTACAGGCTGAGGCAGAGCATTGGACAGTGTTGTTCTATCACGATATGGAACGAGCGGTGTATACTTGTGAGTAAACTAAAAAAAGATACGTTAATTAGTTGTATATTAGATACTCTCAATCTTTAATATGAGTGTCTATGAGTAAAAGAGATTTGTTTACAGCGTTAGTGAAGTTATTAGGGTTTTACTTTTTTCTTAGCTATTTTTTGTCTCTATTAAGTAGTTTGTACTATTTGATTACTGTAAAGGAAAATACCTTTGGTGATTTACTGTCAGATATAGCTCAACATATCTTTTTGTTGGTAGTATTTACTCTGTTAATGTTATATGGAGGTATCCACCCAAGCAAGTACATCTTGTAGGATATAAATATTATTCTACAGTATCAACGATAAGTTTCTTGCAATTATGCGGATATAAGTCTGTAATATTCTTATGGTTGATGGATTGTATATTTTCAAGGACGTATTTTAACCACTGATACGGGTTAACGTCATGCTTTTTACAGTTAGCAAAAAACGTATAGACCATCGCTGCTCTTTGTGCCGCATCGTGAGATCCAGCAAAGAGATAGTTTTTACGGCCCAATGCTACCGGTCTGATTGCGTTTTCAACTAGGTTGTTGTCTATTTGAAGATTCCCATCATATAAATACGCACTTAGGTTATCCCATCTAGTTTGGGAGTAAGCAAAGGCTTTTCCTATTTGACTTTTAGGCAAAGTAAGTTTCATCTGAGCAAACATATATTTACCAAGTTCGTTGATGATGGGTAAACTCTCTTTCAGACGAAGTTCTTTAATTTGCTCTGGCGTTAAGTTTTGTTCTTTCGCTTTTCGTTCTACAGCATATAGTTTTTGTATTTGTACCAGTACATGCTGTGCTTTTGTTTTGTCATTGTCTAAAGCACGTTCAAACTCACGACGAGCATGCGCCCAACAGCCAAGATGCGTCACCTCAGACTTTTGCCCATAGGCTTTGTATCCGCTATAACCGTCGGTTTGCAGGTATCCTTTAAAGTTTTCTAATACAGGGAGTGCAGCACTACTGCTACGCGTAGGACTGTAAGTAAACATCACTAGCTTGGATATAGGAGCGTGATAGACCCAGTAATACCCTAGATGAGATTTGTCTTTCTTTTTCTCATCCAAAACCTTGATAGTGGTTTCATCTACTTGAAGGTACCCTTGGTTTTTGATATCCATCAACAACCTTTCATATAGTGGTTTTAAAGCATCCATCCCTTGAGCGGCCCACCCCTCTATAGTAGAGGAAGCGATATCTATGCCTTCTCTTGAAAAAATCTGTTTTTGACGGTATAAGGGCAGGTGATCCATATACTTAAAAACAAGGAGTATAGCTAAGAGCCTATTAGATGGTATGCCTTTTTCGATAATCCGCTCTGGAAGTAATCCAATACTAATTTGCGTATCGTCTTTGTCTTTGGTTGCGTATTTATATCGGATGTAACGTTTAATTTTAAAGTAACCTGGAACGTAGTCTAGTACATCTGTCGTTTCTTTTCCAATGCAGACCTTATCAGATAAATCCCCCTCTGGAAGGATTTCTATTTCTTCTACAGGTAAATGATTGGGTAGTTTCGCTCGTCCTGGGTGTTTTTTCTTTTCACGAGAGTAGGTAATCTCTTGTTTGATTACTTCTTCTTGTTCTTGCACAACCTCAGGTTCAACATCCAAAGGTAACGCTGTTTGATTAGGATCTTCAAAACGCTCTCGCTTTTGCCCAAATTGCATGCGACGGAGAAGATCAACTAAGCGTTGAAGTTCAATCGTTTTTTCTTCAAGTTCGGCTGATTTTCCCTTCTCTTTCTTGAGTTCAGATTCGATTTTAATATTTGCCTTTTCTTGTTTGGAAATAGTTTTGGACTGCTGTTTTATAAGCGCCAAAAGTTCTTGTTTTGATAAGTTTTCTAAGTCTATTCCCATGACGGAAATATACGCCAAAAGCCTTGGTTATACAAGGTTTTTAGTGCATTTACTTTAATAAAAAACGCCTTTTTTGACTGCTTTTGATAACCTGGATTCCCTCTATCATTAATACCAAATCGCTCCAACTGATTTGAGTGCGATTATGGATAGGAAAAGCAAAAGTTCCTTGTTCTAATCGTTTGTGATATAACACAAATCCACCCGTTTCCCAGTGTAAAAGCTTCATTTGATTGCCTCGGCGATTGATAAAGACATACACGCTTCCATTGTGAGCGACTTGATTGAGTTCGTTTTGAACAATGCCACACAAGCTATCAAAACTCTTGCGCATATCACAAGCTGATTTATACAAATAGAACTGGTGGGAACTACTTAAACTAAACATTATCCAAGCTGTAATAAAGAATATAACTCACTTAAGTTTTCCGTGTGAACGCGAAGCTTAACTCCATTGGGATAAATAATCTCGTATTCTTTTTTGACTAACTGATCTTTACTAATGGCGATAAAACTACTCGAATTATCTTGTTGGTGATGTTTATGATATTTTTGAACCCAATAACTAAAGGTTGGCAATTTTAGTCCTTGCTCTTCACAGTACAAGACCTGTGTTAATCCACTTTGTTTCCATTCCTCTATATGAGAATACATAATTTCTTGTTTGTTCATCTCTTTAGTATTTGAGACAAACTTACTATCTTACGGTAGGTTGTGAAAGATGCAGTTGCTCGGGTGGATACATATGGAGATAAGATAGTTAGTCTTTTCCGTTTGAGTAAAGGTTATGAGACTGATAATATTGCCGTAGGTAGCGTGACTGCTGTTGATATTGTTAAGGTGGGGATATTTATTATTGGAGGAATACTCATTGTGAATAATCTTCCATATGCAATATCGTGGATTATACAGCGATTTACTGTAGCAATCAGAAATGAGAATATGCCTACCTATGAGAAATATGGGGCTTTTAGAGCTTTTGCTAATTTAGTGTTAGGATTCTTAATGATAACCAATTTTGGTAGGATAGCCAAGTGGTTTGTCAAATGGAGTAAAGAGGAATAAATTATAAAGAACCTTCTGATCATAATAAGATTAGAAGGTTTTTTTATGTAACCTAAAGTGAGTATTATAACTTTAACTATTCTATTTTTTATTTAGTATATCAAAGGATGTTTTGAATTATATAATTTCTAATTCCATAGTTTTTATTTTTAATTATTCTTTATTGTGTGTTTTTTATATTTAGTTTAAGCTTATTTTAATTAGTTATTTAGAATTATTCTTGTTAGTGAAATAAATAAGTCTACATTTGTTATTATTTAAAATAATTATAAATAACAAGTGAATAGGCTTAGTAAAGTAACCTTATTGATGGCTCTTGCCAGTACCTCATTAACTTTGGGGCAAATAAAGAAGAACATCGTTATTACCAATAACAGTAATCAGTTGGTAAAGAATGCTGTCGTAATAGTAAACGATCAACAACTGATAACAGATGCGGAGGGTAAGGTTCAGTTTGACCTAAAACCTGCGTCGTCTTATGTAATTCAAGTATTTGCTGAACGCTATCAAAGTGTGAATCAGACATTCGATACTGTGGATTTGATACGCAATTCATTTGTTTTAGAAGAAGACCACACCATCTTATCAGATATTATTGTTCAAACTAAAGATGAACAACAAAATAGTAATCGCAATATTATTAAGGCAGTTACTATTGATACTAAAAGTGAGATTCTTCGCCCTACCTCTTTAAATGATTTGATGAATAAGACTACTGGAGTACGTATTCGACAAGGAGGAGGCTTAGGTTCAGAGGCTAATATTAATCTGAATGGTTTTCAAGGTAATGCAATACGTTTTTTTAAGGATGGTATTCCCTTAAATTATTTAGGACAAGGGTATAATATTTCTAATGTGCCATTAGATGTATTGGATAAAGTGGAGGTATATAAAGGAATTATCCCTGTGCACTTAGCAAGTGATGCTTTAGGAGGAGCAGTTAATTTAGTTTCTTCTTCTATACAAAGTAATCAATTAAGAGCTTCTGTAGAATACGGATCATTTAATACAATTCGCTCTGCTGTAAGAGGGCATTATAACTTAAATGACAATCTATATGCAGGAGGAGAGGTGTTTTATAATTACTCTGATAATGATTATAAAATTAATACTCCGGATCTTGAACTAGCTCAAACACATTCTAAGGTAAAGTTGTTTCACAATCGATATAAGCACTTCTTTGCTAATGCTTATTTAGGAGCTCATAATCTTTCTTGGGCAGATAAAATTGAACTAGGTATAAGCTATTACAACATCGATAAACAACTTCAAAATAGTCCTACTTCAATGGTTGTACCTTATGGAGGAATTGAAGATAAACAACACAGTGTTATTCCAACATTAAGGTATAAGAAAGCCGTATTCAATGATAAATTATCTATAGATCAATTTCTATCTTATAATGTAGTGAAGTCACAAGCTATTGATACTTTAAAAGGAAGATATAATTGGTTAGGAGAGTTCACTCCACGTGGTTATAGAGGAGAGGGCGATATGCCTATGAATGCTGATATAGATATGACTTTCTTTACTTCAAGAACATTGATAGGTTATTCGATTAATCCTTCACAACAAGTTTGGTTAAACAATACTTATAACCTGAGTTCGATTATAACAAGGCTAATTGATTAGTTATTACTTTCTCATATCTAATGGCAGGTTTCTTAGGCAA
>NZ_JACAKB010000046.1:0-8017 GCF_030326305.1 Myroides odoratimimus
CTAACCCTAATTTACCTTTAAAATTGGCTTTTATAGTTGTTAGAAGTTCTGTATTTTTGTACTCTAGGCTGTTGTTCATTTTTAAAGACATTCTGTAGGAGGAAAACTTTAATATACTGAATATCAGCCTTTTTTATAAATAATTCCTCCCTTTATTTATCTTAAAATCAACTAATTAATATTTTTGTCGTGTACTAAGAATAACTTTATTACTACCCTTGATAGTCTGTGTGATAAACTGTAAAACAATGCTTATCATTAAAATGGTACTTAATAGATAAATTATCTGTTACTTTTATAATAGTCTGTACTAGAGCAAGTCCAAGTCCTGTAGACTGCTCATTTGTAGTACTTCTAAAGAATCTATTGTATATTAAATTCTCGTCTAATGGAGTAGGAATTAAACTGGTATTGCTAATTCTAAAATAATGTTCTGTAATCTCTACTTCTACCTCTCCTCCCTGTACATTGTGAGTTAATGCATTCTTCAGCAAATTCTGCACAAGAGTAATAGACAGCCCCTTATCCATATTGACTATAAAAGGTTGTTTATCCTCTTTAACCGTTATACTAACCGCTTTATACTCAAAGAACTCTTCAAAATCATCTATTATTTCCTTAATAATATCATTAAAGTTAACGTCCTGATAATTTACAAACTGCTTATTCTCTATTTTAGTTAGCATAAGAAGAGATTTATTCAGCTTAATAAGCCTTCTCAGCGTCTGATGAATAGATTGTATTTGTATCATCTGTTCTTCGCTCAGCTCTTCCTTCTCAGCCATTAGCTCTAGCTTATTACTCATAATAGCTAGAGGAGTCTGAGACTCATGAGCAGCATTAGAAACGAAGGTCTTCTGTTGTTCAAAGGTGTTCTCTATACGCCTTATCATCTTATTGATCTCTAATTGAAGGTCTGCAAATTCCCGGATAGGAGTCTTCGTCTCTTCCGTTATCACTTCTTTACCTATTGTATAGTTCTTTAGGTTATCTAGTAATTTATAAAATGAACCCCACACTACTTTTCTCAAAATAAAGTAGTTAATTAAGAATATACTGATAATCAACATCAGATATAATGCACCAACAGCAATACCAAAATCTCCTAATAAATCATCTGCTTCTATAGTAGAGGTACGTATCTCTAATAAAAAATTATCTCCATTCTTATCTTCAAAAGTAGTGGTGAGCATACGCACAGGTTCCTCATTATCATCTACATCCATATAGATCATCTCTGTAGTGAACACATTCTTTCTAGAATATTTTCCTGGCGCTAATGGAGTAATTCTAAATCCACTTGCTCCGAATGACTGTATACTATTGATACTAGGATTATTATATGCTTTTTTGACTATCTCACTTTTAGTGTTTTTCAGTCCATCATCTATATTATCATAGACCTCTTCTGTCATGAATGCATAGAAGATAAACACCCATACAGTAAGAACTATCACTATGCCAATGGATAAATACCTAAGTGTATAATTATGTAACTTCATCCCCTATTCATTCACTAATTTATACCCCATTCCATACACAGACTGAATATTTACTTCCGCGTGATGATTCTTTAGTTTTTTGCGCAAGTTCTTCACCTGAGAGTACACAAAATCGTAACTATCTGCCTCATCCATATTATCTCCCCATATATGCTCTGCAATAGAAGATTTAGTCACTAACCTATTCGCATTCACTACAAAATAATATAAGAGCTCAAACTCTTTATTATTAAGCAACATTGTACTTCCCAGCACGACTACCGTTCTCTCATCTATAAAAATCTCTATATTATTCCATTTTACACTCTGGAATCCCTGTTGATTCTTTCTTCTCAACACAGACTTTATTCGAGCTAATAGCTCCGATAGATGAAAAGGTTTAGTGAGATAATCATCTGCTCCTAACTCTAAGCCTAATACTTTATCATCTATAGAATCTTTAGCCGATATTATAATAACCGAGTCGGCTTTACCCATCGATTTGATCTCACGTAACAAGTCTATTCCATTACCATCGGGAAGCATAATATCTAACAAGATACAATCATAGTCATAGCCTACTAACTTCTCTATCCCTACCTTATAATTACTAGCCACCTCGACCAAGTAAAGCTCTCTTTCTAAAGATTCTCGTATGATATCTCTTAACTCCTGTTCGTCTTCAATAACTAAAATTTTCATATCCCTCCAATTAGTACTTACGAATATACAAGTTATCTAATAAATGTTTTTCTTTTTCAATCACAATAATACCTTAAACAAATATCAACGTCTTTATTAAAGAAATAGTCTTACTTTAGTTTTCTCAAAATATTGACTTATGTATAATACAGATAGGCTACAGATCTCCCCACTCTCTCATCGTGATAAAACCTTTATCATTGAATTAGTAAACACTCCTGGATGGCTTAAATTTATCAGAAACAAGGATATCTATACAGCGACAGATGCTCAGATGTACATACAGAGTATATTAGATAATCCACAGTAGCAATACTGGGTGGTCAATAGAAAAGAGGATGGGAAACCAATAGGGTTAATCTCCCTGATTAAGCGAGATTACTTAGACCATCATGATATAGGTTTTGCCTTCATACCCACTTACATTGGGCTAGGATATGCCTACGAAGCTACAAGCTTTATCATCAAGATAATAAGAGAATATGAGAAGTATAAAACATTATATGCTATAGCACTTCCTGACAACAAGAGCTCTATTAAACTTCTAACAAGATTAGGGTTTACTTTTATAGAGACAATAAAATCACCCGAAGAGGTGCTCAGTTTATTTAAAATATAGTGTTTAAATTATTAATAGTAGGCACATTAAAATATACTTAAATATATAATTAAAAAAAAAAATCCCTTTCCGTAATGTATTAACGCAAAAGAACATTTCGTTTATAGACTTTTATTCATACAATACTTAGCCAAAAGCAAACGCGTTTATTAGGAAAGGGAGCAAAATCGCATGAAGTACTAAGTCCCCACAATTCCTTCATACGGCAACAAAATTATATATTTTTGTAAGAGTATTCACTATGATAACAAATAATTATTAACCACTTCATCAACAATTCACTTTTAACTATAAAATCACACAAATTAACATATTATAACGCTAATTTATTCTAAGATTAAGTACAATTATTCAATCTAAAAGTCGCTAAATGCGTAAATCAAAACCAGTAATCACACTAATTCTAAGCCTTTTTATAAAAGTTTAAATATTAACTAGATAAATATTGCCCTTTTTTGTCTTTCAATTATAAAAAACAAACTGAAAAAAAACTTCTATAATCTATAGCCATAAAAAAACTGATCTAAAGATATACCTTAGATCAGTCCTATAAATTCAATAATCGAACTCGATTCTTACTTTTTAGTAAATGTCAATACTACTATATCGCCAGAACGCATAATTAACTGATCCTCTACAATGTCGTAATGAGTTACAGAGTTTAGTGCATTCATAAACTCTCTATCTGCTACTCCTTCACAGAACATCATTGTAGAAGCCATCTTATCTCCTAGCTTGATAGCGTTCCCTTCTTTAGCTTCAAAACTTCCATGGATATTATTACATCCATCATTTCCATAAACTTTTTTACCCTTAAGTTCAAAAGTTAAACTTGGTTTCTTCATTGAGAAAAGAGTACTCATATCTTTACCAGAAGTTGCTGTAGTTGTAATAGAGTTCAGTACCCATTCTCCTTCTAATTTTTTACTCATATCTACTTTTTTCTCTACTGTTACAGTAGTAATTTCTCCTGCTGTCTTACAGCTTACAGCCGTTAATGCTAAAACAGCACTTAGTAATACTAATGTCTTTTTCATCTTACTTTTATTTTATTATGTTTTCCTTTTTTCAAGGTTATTAGCAAATTTACCATTTCATATGGTAGTCTATAATAAATAATTCTTAAAATTCACATATAATATCTTATTATAAGGAATAACTCTTCTCAAAACATAAATTATTACACAAAAAAAAGGGCTATCTGTAATACAAATAGCCCTATTCTATATTTTAAATGTATTAAGAATACATTTTTGCTCTTAATTCTTTTACTTTTGGATCATCTAAGTAATCGTCGAACGTCATATATCTATCGATAGCCCCATTAGGAGTTAACTCTAGAATACGTGTACCTACTGTCTGTGCAAACTCGTGGTCATGCGTCGTTAATAAGATTGTTCCCTTAAAGTTTTTCAATGTATTATTGAATGCAGTAATAGACTCTAGGTCTAAGTGGTTCGTAGGTTCGTCTAACATTAATACGTTAGCTCTCATCATCATCATACGAGATAACATACAACGCACCTTCTCTCCTCCTGATAATACACGACCTGTTTTAAGTGCCTCTTCTCCAGAGAAAATCATCTTACCTAAGAATCCACGTACATATACTTCATCTCTTTCTTCTTCTGTCTTCGCCCATTGACGTAACCAGTCTACTAATGTCAAGTCATTGTCAAAAAACTCGTGGTTCTCTACTGGCAAATAAGATTGTGTTGTAGTGATTCCCCACTCAAACTTACCTGCATCAGCCTCTCTCTTACCATTTAAGATTTCGTAGAACGCTGTAGTAGCACGTGAGTCTTTAGAGATAACTACTAGTTTATCTCCTTTAGCCATATTTAGGTCGATATCTTTAAATAATACCTCTCCATCTATAGAAGCAGATAATCCTTCGATATTTAAAATCTGATCTCCCGCTTCTCTATCTGTATCAAATATAATAGCAGGGTATCTTCTAGAAGATGGCTTAATATCATCTAATTTTAATTTGTCAATCATCTTCTTACGAGAAGTTGCTTGTTTTGACTTCGCAACGTTCGCACTAAAACGACGGATAAACTCTTCTAATTCAGCCTTTTTCTCTTCAGCTTTCTTATTTTGTTGAGCTCTTTGTTTAGCTGCTAATTGACTTGATTCGTACCAGAATGTATAGTTACCTGAGTAATGGTTAATCTTACCGAAGTCAATATCAGATACGTGCGTACACACAGCATCTAAGAAGTGACGGTCGTGAGATACTACTAAGACTGTGTTCTCATAATGGGCTAAGAAATTCTCTAACCAAGCGATTGTCTCAAAGTCTAAGTCGTTGGTAGGCTCATCCATAATCAATACATCTGGATTACCAAATAAAGCCTGTGCTAATAATACACGTACCTTTAACTTAGCATCCATCTCTGCCATAGGTGTATAATGAAAATCTTCAGATATACCTAAGTTAGACAACATCGTAGCGGCAGCTGATTCAGCATTCCAACCATCCATTTCATCAAAACGGATCTGTAACTCTCCGATACGATCAGCATTTTCGTCTGTATAGTTTAAGTAAAGCTCATCCATCTCTTTCTTAACATTATACAAATCTTTATTACCCATCATTACAGTTTCAAGAACTGTATATTCGTCAAACATATTGTGGTTCTGATTAAGAACTGACATACGTTTTCCTGGTTCTAGAGAAACATGGCCTGATGTAGGGTCGATATCTCCCGATAATATTTTTAAGAATGTAGATTTACCAGCACCGTTAGCACCGATAATACCGTAGCAGTTACCTTGAGTAAAAGTTACATTAACTTCGTCAAATAAAATTCGTTTACCAAACTGAACTGACAGATTCGAAACTGTTAACATTATTATCTTTTAATTTAAATTGCCTACAAAATTACTAATTTTATATTTAGAAACATCTATAAATAAAACTTATCGCCCTAGACACCCACTTTAACCAATCATTAACAAGATAAAACTCCCGTAAAACTTAAATTTGCTTATATTATCTACCGAACAAATAGTCATTTAGCTAATGCAGAAAAAATTACCTAATACAAATTTATTATTTCTTTTTGTCCCACTTATAAGCCTTTTAGCATCTTGTCAAAAGAAATTTGATCCTAAGGATTATAGTGCATATATACAGGGTGAGATTATAAATCCTACTTCTAATTACCTTTTATTCTGCAAAGACAATGAAGTCCTAGACACTTTGTTCCTAGATGAAAACAATAAATTTTATAAAAAATTCGACTCATTAACACCAGGAATGTATATCTATAAGCACAATCCTGAGTTTCAATATATCTACTTTGATAAAAATGACAGTCTGACGCTACGCCTTAACTCAAGAGATTTTGACCATTCTATTATCTTCTCTGGACGAGGTGCAGAAAAGAATAATTTCTTAATGAATCTAACGGTCAGAAATATCATGGATGAGAGTGAAGGATATAGTGCCTTCGATGTATCTCCAGAGAAGTTTAGTCGAAGAATAGACTCTGTACATGCAGCTAGAACTACTTACTATCTAAGAAATAAAGCTATTATCAACTGGTCTGACAACTTTGATCTATATGCAAAAGCGAAGCTTGACTTACACTTCTTTGCATTAAAAGAGCTTTATCCTACTGCACATTATGTGAGAACAGATGAAGATGTAAGAGATAAACTCCCAGTGGACTACTATGGGTTTAGAAAAAAAATAAATTTCAATGATGAACGTTTATTAAAGTACTCTTCATTTACGAAGTACCTAGCCATAATGCTAAACTCTATTGTGAATGAACCTGAACAAAACATTATACCAGATAATAAGTTTGATAAATATATCGATAAACTTAATATAGTAGATACCTTAATCAGAAATGATAAAGTTAAAAATGCTATCCTAGACAATATTGCATTTATCTACTTATTAGAGGATCAGAACTTAAATAATAATGATAAGTTCTTAGAGCGATACTTTGAACTATCTACAGATAAGAATCAACACAATGAGATTATCCAGATCCAACAAGCGATTCAAAATCTTAAATATGAGAAGAAGTTACCTGAAGTTCCTCTAGTGAATACTAAAAATCAAAAGGTATCTATCAATTCTATTATCAATAAGAGAACTCTAATGTTCTTCTGGACTAAAAATGGAATAGCTCATGCTGATGCAGCTCATCAGATAGCTGCAGAATTAAAAGCAGAAATACCAAATATAGAAATCATATCGATCTGCATCGATGGTGAGCATGGTGAGTGGTTAAGTATATTAAAGCGCTACCCTTCTAATGGTATTGTAGAGCTTAGATCTGATGACTTTAACCTAATGAAAGATGAATGGATCATCACGAAGATACAGCGATGTATGCTATTAGACAAAGATGGGTCTATCATAGATCCTTTTGTAAATATCTTCGACAACAATTTTAAAGCAATTTTAAAGCAATAATAAAAGCGAGAGCCCAACCAAATAATTGGGCTCTCGCTTTTATTATACTCCTATCTTCCTTTGAATAAAACTGTACTACCTATAACTCAATACTGTCTCCGTTTAAATACCTCTTTTAACGGACTCACTACGAACTCAACGTGTCTCGTCCTACTATAACTGTACAATAATAGTTCTGGTTTTGTATTCTGTTTTTATTTTTTGACAAGAAATCTCTTCAATATCTGATACAACAGATGCTTTACATAATGTATACTTCATTCTATTCTAAACAAGAAAACTCCTACTTCTAAAGGATAATTAGATAAAACTGATGAAATCCAAAACTATAAAAGTCATCAAAACCCTTGTAAAATAAAGAAAAACCAAAGAAAAAGACATTTTTTTTCAATTATAAACCTCTTGATATCAAACCATTGATTTTTTTACAAAAAAAAGTAATATTTTACCTTGGTACTTTTAAATAAAAAGCAATATATTTGCCACGTCAAAAAAACCAAGGTATACGCCTTCTAAAATTGACAATTTTTAATCTCTTTTATAAAGATTAAATGGTCCAATAGCTCAGCTGGATAGAGCAACTGCCTTCTAAGCAGTAGGTCTCAGGTTCGAATCCTGATTGGATCACTAAAACACTTCTAAGTTAAGGAGTTTTTATCCTAAACTATCAATTTTGATAGATAATTTTAATCTATTTTATAAGATTAAATGGTCCAATAGCTCAGCTGGATAGAGCAACTGCCTTCTAAGCAGTAGGTCTCAGGTTCGAATCCTGAT
>NZ_JACAKB010000046.1:8117-14276 GCF_030326305.1 Myroides odoratimimus
TGGATCACTAAAAAAAGCCCTTGTTATTTCTAACAAGGGCTTTTTATTTATATACTCATTTTTAGCATAACCATATCGCGAAGCTGAATACCGTTTTCTATAATTGGTTCATCATAATTCTCTATAAAGAAGTCTTTCTTTACATCATACTCCACAAAGCCATTGCGTTCATAAAATCGTATTTGATCTACTCCACAATCTGCTGTACCTACTATGATCTGACGATAGCCTGCTACTCTTGCAAGTCGGATAACCTCTTTTATCAATAGACTCCCTATTCCCTTGCCCTGAAGCTCAGCAGACACAGCTATATTCTTTAATTCTATGATATCCTTATCTATAGAATACAGACAGAATACTGCTAAATCACTACCTCCTTCTCTAACAACATATACATCACTATCAAAAACATACTTATCAATCGCTTGGACAGTCTCATCAGCTAATAATAACAAAGGATAAGGCAATAATAGATTATTTTCAATTCGCTCAACCTTATATTGAGGATATACTTCTTCTAAATACATATTGTGATATTTTGTTCTCTATATTAAACCAAGATCCCCCTCAACCAAACACTTTGTGTATAGTTGATTCTAAATATTACAACTGTAGTTTTCTGTTTAAGAGGAACCTTAGACCAGAGACAAATATACTATTAATTACGAAGTGTAATCAGATGTCTTCTGTAGTAAATAAGTAATGAATATAGCCCTAGAGGCTATCATAATTAAAAAGATACAAAGTATACTTTTCATCGCTGAAGAAAAATAAAGTCACTCCCTATATTAGGTAGTAAACTCAGATAGTTATATTAAAATAGTATACCATACAATCTATTTCAATATTTGTCCCCACAATTACCATCCTCGCCTTTTAGTGACTTTATAGTATACAATATAGTTAGCTACTTATTCTTTTCCACCCCATTTATCTGGAAACAACAATTGGGCAGATAGTTAATAAAATAAACTACTAAACATTGTATCATTCTTCATGTTATATAGTAATTCTCATAACGCTTTTCTAACTTTGTGTATTTGCTTAACATTTACAGGTACAAATATAGTGGTGTTCTCGCTTATACCTTCTATCGTCAGCCATACTTTAAGAAAGTATAAGTTTAAAACTTTAAAAATGTTAATAAAATACTAATTACAGAAACCTTTTACACTCAATAAAAACGTATTAAGAACTAGAATCCAACATCTTAACTCAATTCCTTTACTCCATTTTCACTATACAGTTTCAGTAGTTAAACAAGTTTTAGTCAATCCCCCATCTAATACCTTCTATCCCCTACTTCATAGTTGTGATGTACATATTTTTATTCTACTTTTACTACAACTAGAGTTGCCTTCATTATACTAGTCAAACCTAAATCTTTTTAAAATTCTAACCATGTATTCTGCCTCTTTCCTATTAGTATTACTTGACATTCTTACTCAATATTGTAAGCGAATATCTGTAAGACGCTATGTAGTATACATCCTATGTAGCTTGCTAATTATAGGCATGTTTGGTTGTCAAAAAACAACAGTGAAAACAAATCACCTTAGCAACCAAAAAATATTAGATAATATCGAATCTAATGAGAAGTCAGTACTCGAAAACCAATATACACTAGACTCCTTATTCGCAATAACGAAAGAAACAGACCCTAGGAGCCCACAATTAATCGATATCGCTTCTAAAGCATATAATCTAGAGCTATATGATCAATACTTTAGATATTCTAAGGAAATCAATCAAATAGCGACTAAGAACAATGACTCCCTAGTAGTAGCTAAATCATTATGGTATATCGGAGATTACTACGATTATAAAATGCAATTAGATAGTGCATACATATACTTTGACCAAGCAGAACAGATATACCAAACTATTCGCTCAGATGAGAACATGGCAAGAATGCAACAATATAAATCTATAGTCTTATTTAGAGAAGGGTTATATATTGAAGCAGAAAATAAAGCACTAGAAGCTCTGGAAACTTTAGATAAAAAACCTAATAGTAGGCTTTTATATGAAATAAACTTAAACCTAGGTAATATCTTAGATCTAAATCAACAGCCTAACGAAGCACTTCTCTACTATTCAGAAGCTATTCATATTCTAGAAAATCTTTATAAAAAAGACCTTATAAAACAAGAAGACTTCCTATTAGCTAAAGCATTTTGTTACAATAACATCGGGACTTTATACCATACACAACAAGCATATCTTAATGCAGAAACCTATTTACAATACAGTTATAACATACTTATTGATCTAGAAACAGATCATGAACTATATGCAATTGTTTTAACTAATTTAGGAACTCTTAATATTAGTTTAAACAATATTCTTAAAGCTGAGAACCTTTTAATAGAATCTTTAAAGCTTAGTAAAAAATTGTCCTATAAACAAAGTTTAACAGCTAATAATTTTAGACTTGCTGAATTAGCCTTAAAAAAGAAAGATACCCTTGAAGCAATAGAATACTACAAACAGACCTATGCTCTTTCTAGTGAAACACATGCAAACAATACTATCTTAAAAAGCTTAAAAGCACTTAGCTTAACAGACAAAAAGGAATCAATTAAATACATTAGTCTATATTATGCTTTTAATGATAGTATCAATAAACTACAGATCAGTAAAAGAAATAAATTTGCAAGAATTAAATATGAAAGCGAAAAATTAGAAAAGAACATAGTTAACCTAAAAAAGGAGAATTCTCAACTACTGATTACTTCTATCATCATTGTACTAATAGCTATTATTCTCCTATTCATTATTCTATATAGAAATAAAATAAAAAAATATACCTTCTTAAAACAAGATCAAGAAAATAAAGAATTAATATTCAAGCTACTATTAGATCAAGAACAATTATCTCAAGATGTCTTAACGAAAGAACGAGAGAGAATTAGTCAGGAGCTACATGATGGAATCATTAACTCTCTATTTATCATTCGTTTAAGTTTGGGAAATTCTAAAGACAATATACCCATACTTAATGAAATAGAAAAGGTACAAAATCAAATCAGGCTAATCTCTCATGACCTGAAAAATCACGAGTTTATTCAACAAGGGTTCTCAGAGATTATCTCCCAACTAGTCATCCAAAACAGCACCGAATCTCAAAAGTTTCAACTTATCATATCCAAAAACTATAAATGGGATAAGATTAGCTATGATGATAAAATAAATATCTATAGAATACTACAAGAGGCAATACAGAATGTAATCAAACACTCCAAAGCTAAAAACTGTATTATCTCTATCTTTAAAACAGAGACTAGTGATAGAATAACCATCACAGATGACGGAATAGGATTTAACTACTCTAAAGTTAAGAATAGTAATGGACTCAAAAATATTAGTAATAGAGCTAAACAGCTTCATGCCTCACTAGAGGTCAATTCGACCCCTCAAGGAACTGTAATTATCATCAATATACCTCATTAAAAAAGAGGTTATCTATGTAATAACCTCTCTTAAAAAAAAATCGAAATAAATTCGATGACATTGTATATACAGATGGAATAAATCTATGACATCTTTAATCTTTTAGACTAACTAATTCAGATGTATATACTATTTTTTTCCTTTATCTACTCCTTTTTCAATATTATCCGCACTTTCCATTTCTTGTCCGAATGATCTTGTCTGGATAGAATCTCTTACTGTACTGAACTCCCCTCCTTTAAATGATTCTGAAGCATTTAGAGGTTTGCTTTCTTTCTCTAAAGGATCAACACTACATGAGTAAACTGTTAAACTCAAGATAGCAGCACAAGCATAAATAATTTTTTTGTTCATATTAATTTTCTTTTGTTATTCTTCTTCTATACTTTTACTTTATATGACAAGCAGTGTACCATACTACACTACTTTTTCACATCCTTTCAAAAATACAAATGAGTTTTTTAATCTAATGACTTGAAAAACTTCAAAAATGTTAATTTTTATAAATGAAGCTATCTTACAATTTTCTTATCATAGATGATCATCCAATGATTATCAATGGCTATAAAGCTATTATCCAAAGCAAATATGAGGCTCCTGTCTTCTATGAAGCTACTAATATAGAAGATGCCATAACACTGGTAGATACTGTAGAAAAAGTAGATTTTTTACTACTAGATTACAATATAGGTAAACCCTATAATGATATTGAGAATGGAATAGACTTAGCTAAATTCTTAGCCGATAAATACGACGGGGTAAAAATATTAGTGATTACTGCACATGAAGAAATTACTATCGTATATAATATCCATAAGAAAGTAAGACCTCACGCCTTACTGATAAAATCAGATGTAAATACAGATGAACTAATCCTAGCAATAGAAAACACAATAAAAGGAAATATCTATAGGTCTAGCAAAGCACAACAAGCTCTAATATCAATGAATCAACGTGCAGTCTTACTTCAAGAAGACAATATCCAAATCTTAATGCTGTTAGACAAGGGGTATAAAGTTCAAGAAATACCAACTTTAATTCATAAGAGTCTAAGTTCTGTACAACGTAATATCGGGCTATTAAAAGAGGTATTTAATGTAACAGAAAATAGTGGTCTACTGAGAGAGGCTAAAAAGCAAGGTTTTATATAACCGTCTAATTATCAACACCAATACTTTGAATAAAACAGGAATCACTATAAAGTGGTTCCTTGCTTTTAGGTTAACATATAGCCTTCTGTAAAATTCAGGTAGTTCTCATTTAATTAACTCTAAAGAAAACTGTCAAATAAAAAAATTTGGTTATCCTTTCTTGTTTTTATATATTGAAACTTCAATCATACATAGAAAGCATTCTATTTTCTATAAAACAATAAAACTCATTTATAAAGAACTTTTACTAAAAGAGAAATCTTTATAACCTATTTTTTTAAACAAAAAACATAAAGTATGAATACCATAAAAGTATTAAACTCAGAAGACATAAGACAATTGGTTTCTATAGAAGAAGCAATAGAAACGGTTATGGATGCTTATGTTGAACTATCTAATAATACAGCTGAAATGCCTGAGCGAGTAATAACAGGTCTAGGCAATGACGATCTAGATATCTTTTTTAAACCATCGTTAATTTCCAATATCAATACAGCAGGTGTTAAACTTTTAAGCATACGCAAACAAGGCGGTGTCAATGGTCATCCTGCTATACAAGGACTAGTTATATTAATTGACTCAGAAAACAACCTTACTCAAGCAATAGTGGATGGTTCTCATCTTACTGCCTTAAGAACAGGAGGTGCTTCTGGGGTAGCAACTCGTTATTTAGCTAGAAAAGACTCCTCTGTAATGGCTCTATTTGGAGCTGGAGCACAAGCTTATACGCAATTTGAAGCTGTATGTGCAGAAAGGCCTATTAAAAAAGCATATCTATTCGGTAGTTCTAAGACAAGTAAGTCCGTTCAAACATTCATCGAATACTACAAAGACAAATCTGATATAGAGATTATAGCTGCAGATGATTTAGAGGTTCTTGCTAATGTAGATATTATTTGTACAGTTACCCCTTCTGCAACGCCTTTATTTAAAACTTCTCAGCTCAAAAAAGGAGTACATATCAACGCGGCTGGGTCTTATAGCCCGACTATGCACGAGTTACCTGAAGATATCTTTATAAATAGTTCTCTATTTGTAGATCACAAAGATTCTTGCTTTTCTTCAACTGCTGATATCCTTGTCCCACTAGAAAAGGCATTGTTACCAGAGGAGAATTATAAAGGAGAAATCGGAGATCTAATCTTAGGTAGAATTCAAGGAAGAACAAGTGACTCTGAGATAACAGTCTTTAAAAATGTTGGTATCGCAATCCAAGACCTAATTACTGCTAAATATGCCTATGACAAGGCTTGTAGAGAAAACTTAGGTACTTCTATAAAAATGTAAGAAAAGAGTTTTTAGAATTTAAATTCTCTAATTATAATCATTAGTGTCCGATAAAACTTATTATCAATGGAATTCTTACGCATATTGCATTTATATTAGCCCCTAAATAAGCTGGAGTGAAATTAGTAAATTAATTCTTAGTACACGACAAAATTATTAAATAGTTGATTTTAAGAGAAATAAAGGAAAGGATTATTTGTAAAAAAGGCTGATATTCAGTATATTAAAGAATTATTTCTCACGTAATGCCTTTAAAAACGAACAACAG
>NZ_JACAKB010000047.1:0-3326 GCF_030326305.1 Myroides odoratimimus
GGGAACATTTGCCCCTTGGGGCAAATGTTCCCCGCTGTTCTTTTAAATGCTGTTGCATTTATTTGTTGAATCTAAGTAATTTTTTCAAAATTATTTATAACTACATCACTCACATCTACATCAGAAACTAGGCGAACCCATTTTTCTTTATTCCAATAATAATAACCAGGTTCTATATCACCTTGCTTGCTATTTGCATAAACCAACAAGCTCTCAACATTCCCATTAGAGATTGTTGTTGTATCTTTTGTTGACTTTAAAGATAAACTAGGTATTAACAATCCTTTATCTTTTGACATAATTGTTAATTCTGCAGATTTATTAGGAAGTTTAGTCCCAATTCCTACCTGAGCTTTAACAGACAACATTAATAATAATGTTGCAACACAAAGTATTTTCTTTTTCATATCAAATATTTTTTTCACAACAAAAATCTTAATATTAAAAGAATAAACAGTTTAAATATGTTATATAAAATACAAACCTAACAAAACAAAACAACAAATAACCAATACAAGGCTTATATAAGCTATAAAATAAGTAAAAATTGCATTAAAATTTAAAATAAAAACCAATCCCCCCTATTAACACAAGGTTAAATAACACTAAAATTTCATTTTTTTAAACTAGTTTTAAAAAAATGAAATTTTAGTGTTATAAAAAAAGCATTACTTCTTATATTACTATAGATATCAAACTATTATACATATATTTTACTAATATTATTGTAGTATTACAAAGTATGCCCCCAAACAAGTACAAATACAAAAACTGTATACCGCATACTGTAGAAAGAAGTTAAAATGTAATACTTAACTCCACAAGAAAATACAATATTCGGGGCAAGCCCACAAGATAATATTAGAATAAAGTAAGTAGACTGGAATATACTGTCTGATAACCTTTATCTGTCTTACCTTAATTTTCTATATACTTATGATATAGGCCTGTTATGCATTATGAGTATTACAGTCAATAAATGAGAATACTTTACTCACTTATCAAAAGCTCAAACCTAAACTAAGTGATATTGAACTAATAAATATTTGATTAACAAAAGAATATATTAGCATAGATAGTGAGAATTATTTATTCACACTCTTTACCAACGAATTACAACAAAAAATAAACGCAGTATTTATAATAAAAGAAAACGTCGTTTACTTTTTCATATTGAAGCTTTAAGGGCTAAAAACTCAGGACTACTAAATAATAATCAAAAACTTTCTATTCTTGATAGTATGCCGTCACTAGAGTTTTGTAAACTGTCAAGAAGTAATAGAGCTAAAATTTGTAAAGAACAATACGAAGCTTCTCCCAATCAAGGCTCTTGTGCCCCAGAATCTGTACATTTTTATGAATAAAAACCACATGCAATTTATCTATTTAAAGGTATTTTTTATAGTATAGATTTAACCAAAGCTTCTGTACATGATAATTTATTATTTGAGACAAGCTCACTATACTACACTAGCTTATAAAAGCTGTATTTACTCAAAACAATACATTGACATGGATGGTTATTTTTTATTATGATTTTTAAGATATTCATTAGGAGTCATACCTGTTATTTTCTTAAAGCTCTGATAAAAAGATGCCTTAGAATTAAATGCACTTAATAGAAAAAGCTCCTTACTTGTTATTTTAATACTTTCTTCTTCCTTATTAATATAGAGTAAAACTTCATTAATTCTTAATGAATTAATATAATCTTTAAACCCCATGCCATGTACATAAGTAAAATACTGAGAAAGATAATATCTCGATGTCTTTAATTTGTTTGCAAGATCTGTCATTTTAAAGTTAGAATCCAAATAAGCCCTTTCTTCATTTAAAACTTTCTTAACCCTAGTATCAATATCTTTTAAAACGTTATCACTTAACCTTATTTTCTCATATCTTTTATCCTGATCATTTCCCATTTTATCTTCTAGGCTACTATTTTTCTTTACAGTATCCGTCTTATTATATTCTAATTTAGTCTTTTGTTCTACTAGATTTAGTCCTTCTACAAAACTTTCCTTAACAAAATAAACTTCCGTAGAATCTTCTTTACAATATGTATTATTAGAAAGCCTCCATCTTATAAGATCAATAATAACATAAAACCAAACAAGATAAAAAATTCCCAAAACAAAAAACGCTTCATAATTTGTTTCTAAAAACAAAACAGAAACCAACACTACGATACAGAATGCGAATAAAAAACTATTTAAATAAGAAATATTTTTTAGCAAACTAATTAGATTAGACCTCTTTTTTTGAATTTTATTTCTTGTTTGTCTTAACAAAAACATTCCTTTTACTGCATAGTAAAACAGATGTAATACTACAAAAAAACATATTGTCCAATACAAAACTACATTATCTATTTCTAAATCATCAATTACATAAAAACTAACACTAGAAAAAAGTACAAATAACAAAAATGCATAATAAAAATCCTTAGTATACAAACTAATAACAGTACGACCTTTATCCTTTGGAAAAAAATAATGAATCAACATTAAAATATATGGTCCATAAAACAAAAAAAATAACATCCCTACAGGAAAATCTAATATATGTCGATAGACTGAAGTTTGCCACAGAAAAATAGCAAATTGGATCAATACAATATTACTTAATTGACCTAACAAATTAGCTCCTTTGTTATCTATTGTTTTTTTATTTATTTTAAAATAAAAAAACAATTCTTTAGATAAAATCAGAACAAATACAAAAATAAATAGTATATTAACACTATGAACATACTCCATCTTAAAACTAATCATAATTTAACACTTTTAAAAAAAGACATTATACAAATGAAAGTAAATATATACAATTTAACAAAAAAAGAAATTCAAAACATCGGATTTGTGTTAATAAACACACTTACTAGCTCTTTTTACCTGATAACAAATACAGCACATATATATTTATTTTTAACAATAAATATACTTATTTTATTAATATACAACACATCAATATTAAATAAACTACTAATAATAACCTCACAGTTAATAATTTTAATTTTATTAAAATTAAAATTTATTGATCTAAACCTCTTTTTAACAATCGGATTTTCATTAAATATTTTTGTGATATTATGTATTTTCCTATATAGAATTAATAATAAACAAAATCACATTCCTCTTTATCTATACTATCACCATATTACCATAGCATATCTAGTACTAGTAATTAGTACATTGCTTTTAAATTTTCAAACAATAAAAGTCTCTTCTAAAAAACCTATACTTGAGTTAGAAATAATGTTATTACATATTTATATAGTGATATATTCAATACTGACATTAACTATTAAGTTTAAAACACATGAT
>NZ_JACAKB010000047.1:3426-12192 GCF_030326305.1 Myroides odoratimimus
CAAACACATGATCAAACACATGATCAAACACATGATCAAACACATGATCAAACACATGATCAAACACATGATCAAACACATGATCAAACCATTATTTCAAAATCAATTATATCCTTCTTCGAAAGTAATGATAGTGATTATCTGAAAAAAGATTTTAGTATTGAGATATTAAGTAAAAAACTTAATATATCGCCTAATAAGATATCTGTAGTTATAAACAAAGAATTAAATACTAACTACTATAATCTACTAGCATATTATCGTATACAACACGCAAAAAAACAACTTATAGAAAAACCTAATTTAAAAATTGAAATAATTGCAAAAGAATGTGGATTCAATACCCCATCAACCTTTACTAAGTATTTCAAATTATTTGAGAACTGTACTCCTTCAAAGTTTATTAAAACTAGAAACTAAAATTATCTTCTATTGAGTTTATAGATGAAATCCTCTAAATATTATTAAGTTATTTAATTTTGCAGTAAGTAAGTTTATTTTAATATTAAATGTAGTCCTTTTAGAGTCTCATTATTTATAAAAAAAAACTTTAAGATTTAATAAATAAAAACAGATTACACATACTAATTTCTATTTATATCCTCTTAAAGTCTTTACTTATTATGAACAACTACCTGTTTTATAATAAAAACATTCTATATCTTGTTTAAAATCATCTGTAACCGATATACAATTAATTTTAGAACGCTAACAATATTATATACACAAGTAACCTATTAATGCAAAACATAGAAATTATGATAAACATTAAAAAACAAATAGTTATTCATAATTTTTCTATTCATTATCTAACAATAGGCTCATGCTCAACTCTTAATAAAATTCCACCTACTTCTATATCGTAAGTAAACTTTTTATTTGTTAGTTCAAAAACACTTACTGTACGTTCAAATGTAACTGAACCATCAGCAGCTCTACCTATTAAAGTTCTTGTTTTACCATCCAAAGAAACATACCAATCTCCTTGAGAACGAACTGCAGCTTTATCTCCATAAGCTGTAATTAAAAAAGTACCATTAGAATACTTCCCATCTTTATTCTTTGGAAAATATTCTTTACCATTGTTATTCACATAGTAAGCATCTCCAGAAAAGTTAGACGCAGGAGCAATAGTCCTATCTAATTCAATCGCTTTATCAACTCCATTTGTAATATCTAATACCTTAGTAGTCTTCCACTCTACACTTGCTAAAATTTGCGCTGGAGTTTTAGGCTCTGGGTGATTTGTAACAGGCTCATGTTCTACATTATACACAATTGAAGGATTAGTAGCGTCAGATATAACATATGTAAATTTTTTATTATTTAATTCTACTAGATCTACTGAGCGCTCAAAAAGTATTTCATTTAAAGAATTAAACACCACTAATTTTCTCTTTGTATCATTATCTGTTAAAGACCATAAGCCATACATCTTATGACCATCTTTAAAATCAACTATTCTAAAAGTACCATCTGTATTATAATAAGCATACCCAGCATACATAGCTCCTGGCATTTTATCTAAACTTATGTTATTTCCCTTATTATCGACAATCTTAGAAGTTATCCATACATTACTTGATAAAACTACAGATCCTGGTTCTGATTTTACAGTTATTTCATTTTTAGAATTATCGTCACTAGAGCAAGAAACAATAACTGCAGAAGATAATAAAAATACGGTTAATCCAAATAACCTTAAAAAATTTTTTTTCATGTTAATTTATTTTAATAATAGCAAAACTAATATTTATTCCTAAATGATTTAATTATTACTCACCAATTTAACAATATATATCCAAAAAAGATACCTAACAAATAAACCACACAAATGTCCTTTACAGCCTAAAATCAGCTAACAAACAAGAGAATTCGGAAAGTATCGGTATACTACTGTAAAAGAACATATACTTCCTCCCCCTAATATTTTACAGATTAAAATCCTACACAGTTTTTGAAATGGGACAAGAAATAGAAGAATCTACACAAAAAAAATTAGCAATGATATTTATTAGGTAGTCGTCCCTTAAAAACAAATTAATTATATACAAATCAACACATTACACTTTTTTGTATGTTTTTTATCTTAGTACACGACAAAAGTATTCAGCGTTTTATATCTTCAGCTGATTTGAAATTGGAATGGATATCTCAACTAATATTTGCACTTATTCCTACTGAGGAATCTTATGTTCTTGTGATGGATCACACCAATTGGAAGTTTGGCAAACAAGATATAAACATCTTAATGCTAGGTATTAGTTATAAGAATATGTGTTTTCCAATACTATTTAAAATGTTAGATAAGCGTGGTAATTTGTAACAATTTATAGTTTTCACATAGAAAAGACAACTCTCAGTTAAGTGAGACAGCCCTATAATCTTCCTCCTTTATTCAACCAAAATAAAAAGCCACCATTAAAAATGGTGGCTTTGTTTTTCAGATTAGCCCTAAAAGGGCATTATGATTGATTATCATTATGTTCTTGATACTTGACATATCGTTTTATCATATCTTCGTCCAATCCTACTGTACTAACAAAATACCCTCGAGACTAAAAATGATTACCCCAATATGGCTTCTGTTTTAATGTTGGATATGTTTTAAAGAGTTTTATGGCTAATTTACCCTTGAGAATACCCATAAATTCTCTGATAGATACTTTGGGAGGAATCGAACATACTAAATGAATATGGTTTTTCTGAATATTCATTTCTTGTATTTGCCCCCTTTCTAACTACTAATCAATTGAATATCATATTCAATCAAACTTTTTACCATTCCTTCCAAAGTTTGGAAGCGATACTTGGGTGTAAAAACTATGTGATAATCACATTTGTAATACACATGCGTTAACTTTCTATATTTACTCACTGTTTAAATGTCTTATAGTACAAACCTATAAAAGGCATAGCCTATAAAACATCATAAACAACCATATTTATTAGCAATTCTATTTTCTAAGTAAATCTTTTTTAAGGCTTTGAAATTACTTTTTCATAAACTACTACATTAAAGACTCCTATCCCTAGTGATTCTATTTCTCCATCAGCATTGCCGAAATAAACCTCTTTATCTAAATCAACAAAAGAATTTTTCTCTATATAACCAAATAACTTGTATTTTACCTTATTCTCTACAGATTCTTTATTACTTAATTGATCCACTGCTTTACCTGTTACAGATACACCTAATAAATTATCACCTGATGCCGGTATTTTATTTTTATAATTAGTTATTTTTCTAGATCCTTGATCAAGCTCAACAATTGTATTGTCTTCATTTACCTTAGTTAGAGTAACTCCAATATACCCCACTATCACATTATTATTCACTATATTGTCATAAATATAGATTGGTATATCATATTCTAAAAAAAGAATATTCTCTGTATTAGGAGACAAAATAACCTCTAAATCCATTTCTAAGCTCAGTGGAGTTTTAGATGTATCCATCACATTGGCACTTTTTGGTGTATGAATTATCTTATTACTTTTAATATATTCTATAGTTTTTAAATTAAAATTATCAGAATCATAATCCATTGTTGCCAAATACCCTTGTTGATTTAATACTACTTTACGTAAATAATCAGGCTTCCTTTCTAATCCTTCTAAACGAATATAACTATTTTCTGCATTTTCTACTTTAATTCCCTTTGGGTCGACATCTAAACCTGCTGTAGGATCTTCTGTTCCCACTCCTACTTGTCCAAACATTGATATGCTGAACAAAATAAAAAACAGTGCACTAACATTCTTCATAACTTTTACTTTATTAGTTCATTAACTGTTACTAAAATCATCCCTCTTCCCCAGTTGTAATTTTTATACCCTATTCTATCATCAAATGCTCCAAACACAATACTATAATTATGTAGATTAATATGATCAGTAAACCCATATACATCATAGACAAGTTCCAAGGGAGAGTCTGTATCATTACTCACTGTATCAACATAGGTATATGCAATCGCTCTTCCTATAGCTGTAGCTGAATTAGCTATACTATGACTTTCAGAGAAACTACGAACTGAAGAGGTGATTTTTTCAAAATCACCATCTCCTTGTTTCTTTTTTAAGAAAACACCAAATTCTCCTTTAGAATTCCCTCCATTTGTATGCATCGAAGGAATACTATAGTTGACCTCCAACACATAAGTTTTCTTAGCTGGTATTATAATTTTAGTATTGAATCCCAAAGATACTTCTTCATATATAGCATTTCTATCTACTGTATCCTCATTAGGAATATACTTTTTTGTAAGCATCTTAGATGTTAAAACATTTTTAAACATCAAATTAGTAGGTAGTCCTGTAAATACAGCTAAATTCCCCTTTTCATCGGCAATTAAATGTTGAGGATAATCAATCATCTCTGTTTCTACATTATGTATATCTTTGAATTTAACTTCTTTTCCAATGTGTACAGCAGCTTGAGGGTTTTCTACACCAATACCTACCTGAGCCATAGAAAATAAGCTATAAAACAACATCAATAAACTTATATATTTTCTCATTTGCTTACTTTTTTGTAATTTATTTATAATAAGGTTTATGATATACTTTCACCAGTATCATCCCTACTCCCATGCCATCATTATTCTCTTGTGAACCGTACCTCACCTCTCCTTGATTGTCATTGACATAACTCATTAATTTATAGCTTATTTTTTTTTGTTTATTATCTTTATTTACTACCTCTTGAACGTTCATTCCTTCAATAAAAGATCTTCTAAAATTTAAATTTGGAGATGCTTTTTCATATTCATCAATTAGAGATACAGCTCTATTTCCTTCTCTTAAATTAACATAACTACTTTCCTTGCCCTCTTCTTTTTTCATTAATCGAACACCTATATCACTTACTAAAGGAATATCAGTATAAGTCGTTTGATTTACCATTTCAAAAGAGACTGGTACATTATAATGAATTTCAAATACTGAAATAGTATTAGGTAATAATTCTAATTCTACTTCTAAAAGCAAGTCTTTACTTTGATTTGTTTTATTAAGAATAACCTGTTTTTTCATCTGATCGTAAACCATCTTAACAAAATAAGAGCGATTACTTTCAATTTCTAAATATCCTAAGTTACCTTCTTTATCCATTAGAACCTCTTTATTAAATATTTTCAGGTCCCCTTCTTCTAAGTTTCGAAATCTAATACTACCTTGAATTTCAATACCGCTTGCAGGACTTTCTGTACCTACTCCTACCTGTGCCATTGCCAGACAAGAGAAGAACAACGTCATTATTATAAATATTGTTTGTTTCATCGTCTTTACTATTGTTTTTTTAGTGTTATACAACACACTTAAAAACAAGTGTGTTGTATAGAACCTATTTCTTTACATACTCTAAAATAAGATAATACTTTCCTTTAGGATGTTTTACAGTCAATGTCCCAGGTGTCCCAAGTGTTAAAACTGTTTTTCCCCCTATTACTTCTTTCTTAATTAAACCACGTGTAGAAGAATTTGTAGTCTGATTTATGAATCTTGCATCAAGAATAATTGTTGCAAAATCACCATCTAATGTTATTTGATTATCTGGTTTGGTTAACTCTACCTCAAAAACTCTTTGCGCTACCTTTTTATCAGTATCTAACCATTTTACATCTTTTATCTGCTCTTGCTTACTATAATCTACCTCTCCTGAAGGAGCCTTTTTAAAAGAAGCACCTCCTTGTCCATCTGCTACTAGTACATCTCCATTAGCTGCTTTATCAGACGCTATTTTAGCGGCCGTCACCCCTTTATCTTTAACAACTGTCCCATACACTGAACCAGCTCTTAATTTTGAGTAAGTTACCGCATCATTTACAATCTTATTTGTTACTATTGCATTATCTTTTAAATGCTTGGTATCAATTGACAAATCGTTCACTTCTAATACAACATCGTTTAATACTGAACCTATTGCTCCTGAGATAGCTGAAATTGTTTCTCCGTTAGTAATATTTGCTTTAGTGATTATATCATCAGCTTTTCCAAAATTATATCCTCCCTCACCATCGGTTAATAAAATGTGATTAGGCAAAACAATTTGATCATTTTCTTTTGAAGATAGCTTATTTATTGTAACTGTTTTATCTCCTAAGTGTTCTGTTGTAATTCCAGCCTCACTTACTTTAATTGATGCAGGTGCTAATAAGACTCCATCTTTTGTAGAAACAGTGATAGAAGCATCACTATCTAACTGTTGACCATAACTGCTCATTGATACAAACTTCGCTTCTCCATCTCCTAATGAAGTCAATACATATCCTTGATCTGCTTGATCTGCGTCTATTTTAATGGCTTGAATAGTTTTATCCGCTATTTTAGCATTTGTTACACCTTTGTTCTTTAAGCCAATTGTAACATCCTTTAAAACTGCTTTATCTCCTCCTGTGATAGCTATAGCATCACTTTCATAAATCGTTTTACCTGCATCTGATATTGCTGTGGTTACTGTTTCAAAGCTCGCACCACCTTCTCCATTGGTTAGTAACACTAATCCTTTAGTTTCTCCTTCGGCATTAATCTTCTGAGTCGTAACAGATCTATTACTTAAATGTTGCTCTTGAACCCCTGAAGTGGCTATTTGAATAGAAGCTTCTTGTAAAAGAGCATGCCCTCCGCCAGAAACAGAAATTGATGTATCTGTTTTTAATTCTTTTCCACTTTGTAAAGCTATACTATCTATAGAAGAAAAAATAGTGCTTCCTTGTCCATCTGCTATTAAAAAAGATCCTTCTTCTACAACTCCAGCTCCTTGTTTAGAGCTAATTTTTGCTGTCGTTACAGCAGTATCCTTTAAGTGTTTTGTATCCACACCTTGTTCAGCGATAGCTATATTTGTCTCTTGCAAAAGAGCTTTATTATTAGCCACTACTTTAATTGAGTTATCAGATTTTAAATCAGCTCCTTTTCCTGTAAAAATATTCTCATTGATATTTTGATAGCTAACTGTTCCATCTCCATTTGCTGTTAATACTGCATTATTTGCAGCTCCTTCAGAGGATATTTTTGTTGTTGTTACAGCTTTATCTTTTAACTTAGTTGTTACAATTCCTTGGTCTTCTATACCTATGCTAGTTTCAGCTAAAACGGTTGATTTACCATTGCTATTAATAAATTTTAATCCATCATTTAATTTTAAATCTTTTCCGGCTTGTACAATACTTGCTTTATCTACATAATCAAAACCTCCATTTTGATTCGTTACCATTACCATACCTTCTTTACTAGCCCCATGATTGTTTAGTTTTTCAATCTGAATAGTTTGATTTGCTATTTGCTGATTAGAAATACTATTTTCTTTAATCCCTAATCTAACATCTTTTAACAGAGCCTTCTCTCCTGAGACAACTTCTCCTTGTTGATTAGGCATAATGATAATGATGTCATCTGTCATTAAGTTACCGGCCACAGCATCATAGATTTTATCCATTTCTCCCCACTGTGTTTTTCCAGCTTCATCACTTAATAAAACTCTACCTTTCCCAATATTTCCTGAAGTGATTTTATCACTTGTTACAGCTAAATCAGCAATTTGATCTGTTTTAACAGCATTGTTAGTTAATTGCTTTGTATCAATACTATTGTCTTTAATACTTAATGTAACATTTTCTAAGACTTTATTTACTCCATTGTCAGATGCAACAATAATATCGTCGGTAGTTATTGTTCCTCTTTTTTGTAACATATCAACAGTTAAAGGCTTATAGCTAACAACTCCTTTTGTACCTACTGTTGCTACATTTCCTTTCTCATCTTCTTTAGCAATAAGCTTGTCTGCAGTAATAGATTGATTATTCACCTCTAAAGTAATATTGCTAAGTACAGATCCTTCTGCTCCTTGTGTTGCAGAGATTGTTTTTCCAGATATGATATTACCTTTTCCAACTAACATATCAGTTGTTAAAGGTTGATAACTTACCGATCCTTTTTTACCTACTGTTGCTACAGAGCCTTCCACAGCATTTTCTGCATTAAGTTTAGCAGCTGTAACAGCTCCATTAGCAATATGCTTTTCTTTAACTCCTGCAATATTAAGCTCAATACTCACTTGTTTATCTTGCTCCCCAATTAATACATTCTCTCCACCCTTAACCAGGATTGTTTCTTCTACATCTCCAACAATATCTCCATTTACTGTATGTGTTATAGCTTCAGCTAAAGGAGTAAACACAGCCCCACCAACGCCATTTGCTGTCAAAACAGAACCATTGAGACTGTTCTCTGAACCTATCTTACTTGTTGTTACCGCCTTATTTTCAAGATGCTTGGTTACAATTCCATTTTCAGCAACCTGAATTCCCACACCTTTTAAAACAGAAGCTGAAGCATCGCCTTTTATTTCTAAAGAATTATCTACTGTTAACGCCTGTGCTTGTATCACTTCAGTAACATCTTGATATTTTACAGTTCCATCGTTTTGTGCCACAGCAACAAACTTATTCTTTCCTTTTCCTGCCCATAATTTTTCCTCTCCTACTGCTCCATCTTTTATTTTAGATGAAAGTACAGCATTGTCTTTTAAATGTTCTGTACCAACACCTTGTTTAGCTATTGCAATACTAGCCTCACTTAACAATGCTTTCTCTCCTTTTATTACTTGTATAGAAGCATCTGATAATAATTTTTTGCCTTTTGCTTCTATAGACTCATATATATTATTCTGAATTTCTTCTTTAGAAATTATCTCATCAAAATTATTAATAACATCGCCTACAACATCGATAGTAACCTTACTATTCGCTTCGTTTGTATAGA
>NZ_JACAKB010000048.1 GCF_030326305.1 Myroides odoratimimus
ACGTATTAAGCTTCCTACGGTTCCGTTCAACGGGCTTTCATCTCGTGCCCTCCGGGCAAGACGAAAGCTTAGTTATTGTACTCAGTTATAATTGCTTTACTTTATCATTAATTTTTTTAAGAATTTCATCTTTATTATGAAGTTTCATAATTTCATCTTGCATAATCTGATATGAGGTTTCCAAGGTAGCTTTTCTACCTTCTTCGTATCCTCTTTTTTCAGCATTTTTCAAACTTATTGATATTGCGAATTCTGAAAGCTCTCGATAAAGAAGTATATATCTAATTAAAAATATAAAATCGGATGAAACTAAATCTCTTTCGTTTTGAAGTTCGTTTTGTTCAGTATCTATGGGAAACCAATCTTCAAGTTTTTTACAGTTTCGTCTGGTATCATCATTTAAATTCATAAACGTAGTATAAGAATTAACTTCAAATACATGAGCAAACTTATTTCTAATTTCAGCAAAAATTTGAAATTTTTTTTGTATTATATTGTCAACTGAAGACAAGTCTACTAACAAATTTATTTTGTGATTAAAGGACAACGCCATTGTTTTATAGCCAAAACTTATAGATTTATCTTTTTTAATTTGTAGTAATTCACATAATGTTAATGAACAGACTTCATCTAACATTGTTGCGTATTCAATTATGTATGCTCTTAATTTCATGGACGGATTTTATATAATTGCGTAAACATTGTTATTTCACGAAATAAAACACGGTGTAGTTTCGTAAAACAACACCATATGTGCATTTCGTTAAATTTGCTAACAATATAATTAGTTTTTTATAAAATAAGAAACTTACTTAAAGTATCTTATAATTCATATTCAAACATATTAAAACTTTCTCTAAATCTATTACGGAAATCCGTAAACCACTCAATATTTTGAGTCTACCTACTATCTCAATCAAAAACTCACGACTTCGGAGTAGTTTTTCAGCCCTCTGCAAGAGCAAGTCGTTTTGAAAGCGAGAATCTCAATTTCGAGTGCCTCAAAACATAACTTGCCATTATCATTCGATTACTAAATCCTTTGTTTTGTAGGATACCTTGCTAACGTTTTAGAACCTAGCATCAGTAGCGGAAATTGAAGCGAAAAGACGCAATTTCTTGCCACTGTAAACAAAATCAATATTATCTAATACAGTGTCAATTGGTTATAAAAAGAAAATACCTCGAGGAAAGTTCACGAGGTATTCAGTAGTATACTGCAGTAATTGTTAAAACTTAATATTACTCTTTTAAAATTGACAATATTCATAGAAAATTCTGTTTCCCTGAACTTCTCTTTCTCGATTAGATAAAAAACGCGTAACAATACTTTCATTTATAGCTTCATACTGATCAGTATTTAAGTATGTCAAATCGGAAATTTTCTTTAACCCTAAATAATTTAATGAAGACCCAATTTTTAATCCAGTTTTATTCTTTTTGCTCAAAATATATCTCTCATGAAAAGGTGTTGAACCGTCAGATTTTGATACTGTCATAAAATCAGAAATAGGCATATCTAAAGAAGATATTTCTTTCCATTTTTGTTCAATATTTTCTTTATTCATACCTTTATTAGTCAATACACTAAAACTAATCTCATTTTTAATATCATATAAAAGCTTGATGATATCTAGATCGTTAACATCAAAATATGGATCAATTATAATAATTTCATCTTTATCTATAGACTCATTAACTAACCAATTCACAATATAGTCAAATGCTTTTTGACGTTCTCCAATATCAATAATCACAAAATCTTCTTCCTTCTTTAATTCTAATGACGCTACTGAAGTTTCAAAATTAATAGAATGAAGTCTCTTTAGAAAATCGAAATTTAAGTTAGTACTAGTAAATATTTTCTTTATTAATTGTTGAATATTTTGTTCCTCTGTTTTATTGTGATATAATTTTGTCATTAAATTTGTTAAATAATACACAAAGAAAACTAGCGAATTATCAATCGAAGTTCTACAAGCAGGTGTAAAATATTTATCTAATAGGTTTATTTTTTTAGGAGGTATTTTTCCTGAATTAAGTAAAATAAGTGATTCTGTTATTGCATATAAAATATTCTTATCATTTCTAATCTCTTGCTCTTTAACATCCCTATTATTTTGTATTTTTTTTGCAAGGTCTAACCTATTCAAATGCTTTTTTAACAATTTATTTTTAGTAGAGCTTTCAGTTGAAATATTAATAGTTTCAACCAATTCCTTGCATAATTTTTCATCTATTTTGTACAGGGTATCTATTAAGTTTTTTTGATATGAAAACGCTTCATAAGTATCAGAAATATTATTTGATATAGTTAAACTTTCTTTCAATAGTTTAGTCCATTCCCCCCTATTTTGAGAATACATAATTTTAGAAATATCTTTAATTCTTTCAATATACTCATAATTGATTTCCATTGATTTAAGATCTTTTACAATATCTTCAAAAAAAGCTTTTCTTTCATTTTGTTTTAAATTTTCTATAATATGAGATTTGACAAAAATACGATCTGAAATATTATCTACATTATTATCAATATCTTCTAAGCTGATAGAGTAATGATTAGTACTGTATTTAGAAACAAACATTTGTGCTAATAATTTGTAACCATTATGTTGTATGTTATTTTTATCAGGTAATTTTGTTTTGATAATATTATCAAGTTCTGCTTTTAAATAACTACTTTGTTTTGCTTTAAAATCAACTTCTTTTCTTTTAAGATAATTTGTAACTTGTTCTATCGATTTAAAAATATAAAAATCTGTATTTAAGTTTTGTATTAATTGAATACTTTTGCTAACATCTGTAAAACTTGGTTCATTATACTTTTCATCTTGGTCATCATACTTTTTAAAAGGATTATTCTTTGTTAAAAAGAAAATACTAATATCAAAGTATATATCATCTGCCTTACTTATAGAAAGTTTGCTGATTATTTCTTTTGCATATGATTCATTAAATAAATATAGTAGACAGTATATTCCTGAATTATCAAAATGTATCAAATTCTTATTTATAATAATATTTGCTACATTCTTGTCAAATACTGCTTGAGCTTCTTTAATATGCCCCGCTGTATATAGAATAAAAACTAATTTTGAATAAAAACTAACTCGTAATTCATTAGATGGCAGCTTATTTATAGCATTTATAATTAATTTTAACTCTGCTGTATAATCATTACATTTCAACACTATTGCTTCAAAAGAATAAATTAATAGTTCTAGATTATAACAATAACTTTTACAAAACATTTCTGAATTAAAAATATTGTCTTTCTTATTTTTTATTGTCTCACCATATATTTTTTTTGCATAACTTATATCAATATCTGCAATATCAATACATATTTGGTTGACAATAGCAAGTCTACTCCAATCATTACTTACTTTATCAATTTCTTTTTCTAAACAATCTTTAACTTTTTTATACTTAATTTTATCATTATTCTTAGCGTTTTTTAAAATTTTAAGCATTAAAACACTTTGATAAATACCTTCACCAGGAGTCGTATTAAGAGTAGCCATACTGTAAGTATAAATTTCATATAATGACTCTATGCTTATTTTAATAATATCCTTTTCTTCAGCAAATTTTTCTAGTATTATAATAACAGCAATTTCTTTTAAAAAAATTTCTTTTATATCGTTAAGAGAGGTTTTAAGTAAATGAAGGTTTATACTGATACCTGAATTAAAATAAAGGTAGTTTTCTAAAATATCCATTTTTATTCTATCTCTATTGATAGTATTATTTAATTCATTACTTATGTCCCAAGCATATTTAAAATCTACAATACATATGTTTTTAATTATTTTTTTAAAAATCATGTAATGATTAGCAGTCCTTGTTAACAACTGGGTGATAGATTCTTTTAATAGCTCGATGTTGTATTTTTTTAACTTATCAATAAAACGATCTTTGTTTGTAAAAAGCGTGTTGTATATTAACGAAAAAGCTTCTGATTTAATTAAAAAATCACATTCTTTATTTGTATCATTTATTAATTTTTCAAGTATTTTATAACTTCTTTCTGGAGAATCGATTTTCTCTAATCTAAAAATATTTAATTCATACTGAGTTTTGTGTATAGTTAAACTTACATTTGAAACACTATTTTCGATAGATCTTAATTTTCTTATTAATTCTCTCTTCCTTTCAGACTCTTCTAATAAAACAATTTTAGAAGATAGTAAAATAAGAATTTCAATATCTATAAATTTATTACCATCATTGGATATCAATATCTCAAATGACTTATCTAATAAATCATCAAGTCCTATTTCATATTTTTTTAAGTTTTCAAGATATAATCTTATAATTTTAATTTTTTCTATGGAATCATTTTGCTTATCTATATCTCTAATTATATTTTTTAAAGGATAATCACTTAAAATATATGATAAAGCTCTAGTTATTTTTCGGGAACTAGAATTGTGAAATTTCTCTATACTTTCACTTAAAGAGTCCCTTTTATCATTATCAATTTCGTTATTTAAAGCCATTAATGAAAGCTTTGCTATAATAACATCATTTAAGTTATTGTTATTTCTGAATTCTTCATTATCTAATAATTTTAAAACAATTGATGAATCAATATGTATCATATCAGAAAAGATATCATAAACCACATCTCCTGTATTAGTAAAATCACAACTATGAAATAAAGAATTTATATCATCTAGTAGAGTTTTATCTATTAGTTCTTGTTTTTTCTTTTGATTTTTAGCAATTATACAATACAGACGTAGTCTCTCTATTGTTATCAATGAAGTATTTGCTATTTCAATTGCACCACTGTAATCATTAAAGGCTAATTTTGTGTTTACTTCAGAAAGTAATTCATTATTTTTTTTTAGATAATTGATAAAGCTTCCCTTAAGAGAAACATCAATAAGTTTGTTTTGTTTTTCTAATTTATTTGAAGCAAAGTTAGAGAATGTGATAATATTATTTACTGTGTTTAAATCTCCTGTAGATAGAAAAGAATTTAATAAAAAATCATCATTAATCTGCTCATCTAATTCTAGCCATTTACTGTTATTAGACATAATAGAAAGTATTTCAATTTTCTTTCTAAAATCATCTATATTATTTAACAAATATATAAGTGACTTTTCTACATATTCTTTTTGAGTGGCCAGTTCTTTTGAAAAGTAATCTTTATGTATACGTGAAATAAAAGTAACTTCCTCTACTTCGTCAGAGACTCTGTCAATTGATAAGATATCATTTTCACTTATAAGCCTTTTTATTTCCGTTTCCTTTTCTTCTAAAATATATATTAAATCTGATATAGATAGTATATTTGGGCTCAAAGAAATTAATGAATATATTTTTTTTAAAACTTCATTATCAAAATTAATACTTTCGTAATCAGATTGTAACCAATCATTATAATTACTACTATTGTCTAGTAATTCATTAATGTTTGTACTTAATTTCATTTTCCTTTTGAGAAGTGATAACCTTGAAGGTATTCCCTTAGTTAATTGATATATTTTGTTCTCTTGAGAAGCAGTTAAATTGTTGATATTTACATAAGAATTTATTTCAACAGCTGAGAAGCTTAAAACATTTATTTTCTCAGCATCTGATACATCTAATTTTAAATCTTTAGTAAAATTTTTAGCCTTGTTAACTGATATTATATAACAAAAATTTGCGGTACCTAAATAAAAATATTCACTTAGCTCATTCAAAAGTGAAGTATTCTCTTTACTTAACCCATCAATAATAAAATAAAAAACTTTGCTTTTATCTTGTCTTCTTAATTTAGTAATTAAGCGACGATAAAATTGTTGACTAACTTCCACTTCTTCTTCTGGGATATTTAGTAAAAATGCTAACTGATATACAATATTTTCTAGAAAATAATTTACAGAAAAATCAGCTTTATTCCCAGCTCTAAATATAACTGACATGCAATTATTGTCATTAGCTTTAATAAACTCTTGACAAATTGTAGTTTTTCCAATTCCTTCATCTCCTATAAGAAGAATTAAGTTTTTAATTTTTGATCTATCTTCTATTTCATATATATATTGAGTTCTTTTAATCAGTTCTGATTCTACAATATCTTCATATCCTAATGAAAAATCATAGGTATACTGTATTTTTGCTTCGAATACTTCTTCTAACATAAGCTTTATCTTTATAAATGAAAATGAATATATAAAAGTTTGTACTTTTTTTTTACAACTATTTAGTGAACTAAGTCTTATTCTTAGTGAACTATTAAATTCTTAAGTGCGTTTTTAATTTTTCTAAGATAATCTTAGAAAAACGAATACTACTTGTGTTTACTTGGCTCATACTAATTACTTTTTAGGTTCATTTTGTGATATGATAAAGAACTAGAAGATAACTTTTCTTTGAGTATAATGAAATAAATTAATGGATTAATATCTATAACGAAATAACGTTAGAATCATCGAGATGTGTCTTTGTCCTTACAAATTGAAAATTTTCCAGTATCAAAGACCACTCGTTTTTCTCCCGAAGGTCGCAAAATTGGTAAAAGAAAGGAATATTACTTAGTCGAACCTTAAAAAGTCATTTTAAGGTTCGACTAAGTAAATACGTTAAAAAAAAGTGGTCAGAATAGTTTCTGACCACTAATAATAAAAACCCCTAATTTTAATGTGGATCAGGGAATTTAGGCTCTGTCGGAATTGACACTCTTTCAGCCTCTCCATTAGTAATGATATCTCCTATCTGACATGTCCTATCAGATGATTGATCACATACATAACCAAGCTTCTGAGCACGAGCTTGTTGGTTTAAAACAAAACCGCCTGTAATTGCTAGAAGTGCAACAATAATTTTGATTTTTTTCATAATGTTTAAAATTTAATTGGTTAATAATATTTAGATACTTAAGATATCTCCGAATGAATATATTTTAACATTTTTCTTCTCATTTGAATACACTTTTTGAATATATGAATTATTAATAATCTTATTTTTTATCTGTATAATTTTACTGTTATTATATTGGCCACTTTCTATAGAATAATAATCTAATAAAAATCCATAATCGTATTGATTATAATAATTTGAAAAAACTATAAGTTCTTCTTTATTCTGATCTAAATGAACGCCTTTAGTAAAAGATTTAGAACCTTGAGATAATATAAAAGTATTATTTCTTGTATATATATTAGGAGTAACTTTCTTATCAGTTAAAATAAAAGTCTTTTTATAAGTTAAATCTCTATTAAATAAAATAATTTCTGGTATGTTATAATATGTGTAACTGAAATACCCACCTGTATGTTGGGTAAAATAGCCATCATAAAGAAGAATGTTTTCTTTCCTATAAATAGTGTCAGATTGACTTATTTGAATAGTATCTAATTCTTTATTGTCTTTTAATTTAAATACACCTATGTGGAACTTATCTTTCTTTTTAACTGTCGAGAAAATAAAAAATTCTTTTTCATTTATTGGAAAAGCATTATAAACAGAATCACATATTTTTTCTTTTTTCAAAGTTTCTCTATTTATTTTAATAAACATACTACTATTATTAATATAGTATAAAAAATCACTATTAAAACTAGATATTGTTAGTACACTATCAATATCTATTATGTTCGAGTTAATTAACTTCGATGAATTAGTACTATATTCATCAATAGATACAGATTTATTATTTACTTGATAGGCTAGAAATTTTGATTCATTATAGGAAAAAGATAACCTAGGCATTGTATAAATGTTTTCATTAACATCTAATAAAACAGTCTCTGTATAAATAGTTTTTCTATTTATTAGTGTATCATCATCAGAATCACTTTGCTTTTTATTATTATAAATAATAAAGAGAAAACCAGATCCTATTATTAATAATATTAATATAATTAAACTTTTATTTTTCATTAGTAGATAATTTTAAATAAACAAGAAGGGATAAAATACATATAGAAATATTAAATACAAGATGTTTAGTATATCCTAAATAATTTAAAAAACCACCACATCCACATGATGTATATTTATTAAAATAGCTTAGTATTATAATGTAAATAGAGAAGCATAAAAAAATTAAAAACAAACATAAAAAACCTATTTTTTCTTTAAGCACTAATGCTATTACTGTGATTATTTCAATTCCAATAACAAAATAAGATAATGGAATTATAAACCAACTAAAAAATAGTTGAGTATTCTCAATACTTAATATAAAAGAATTATAATTGGTTATTTTTTCGATAACAGACATTGACAAAAAAAAGATAAAAAATAACAACAGTAAGTTTTTTATATACTTCATAATATTTAATATTTAGCCTTAATTGGTAAGTCTCTTTTCATTCTTAATTTTTTATTTCCTAGAGTATAGCTTAAACTAACATATATTGAAGAATAGTTCTTTATCTCTTTAGATTTAAATCTTGTATCAACTATATTTATATTATCAAAACTATCAGAGTAAAAAGCATTATATTGTTCTTTAGCCTTAATAAATGGATTATTAATTACTAAAGAAGTTTTTAGATTCTTATTAATAAATTCTTTTTCAATCGTTAAGCTTACAAATGGATAGTTTACTTTATTTGATTCCAAAGCACTAAACATGTTATAATTATTATATGAAGAAGAGAATTTAAAACTTAAGCCTTTGTCTAAATTGTATTTAGCATAAAAGTCATAACCAACTAAATTCTTACTAGACTTATAATCTAAAATTTGAGCTTGAGATTTATTGAAGGTTAAGAGTGATTGGATTATAAAACGATCATTGATTTCAAAAAAACCACCTATATCAAAAGCATAACTTAAATTTTTTCCTAAGTTTAAATTTGTTTTAAATAGCATATCTTCATCTGATTTAAACAAGTAACTAACTGGTGCATTGTGATGAATTTTATATTTTCCCCTAATAAAGACATCTACTCCATTTTTGATTGAATAATTAAACTCGATTGATAAATTATCTATATTACTTTTTTTAATATTATAATTATCAATATTTGTATTTAAGTTACTATCTATACTATTTTGTTTGTTTAAGTCATATGCAGAAATTAATTGATAGGAATTATAATAATTTAGATAAGCTGAAAAGGAATTTTTGTTAAATGCTAACGTTGAACTATTTAATAAGACATTTTTATTATTATTAATAAGATTATATGAAAGATCTGTATTAAAACTAACATTCTTAATTAAGCTTAATGTAGTATTAAAAGCAAATTTATGACGCTCATTATTAACATTATTACCTTCTACATTTTTAAGTTCCGAGTAATAATATGAATAATATATATCATAGCGCATGGGAAGCTTAAAGAATTGCCTTTTTCTCTTTTTAAGAATAACATCAAAGTTAAGAGCATTGTCATATAGAATATTTCCCCAACTTTTCTCTTGGTAATCCCCTTTATTTTTATATTCATTATAAGTGTATAAAAATGATATATCAAAAGAAGTACTGTCGTTTACTATATTGTTATATGAAAGTAATGCGCCAGTATTTAGGTAATTAATATCTTGCTTGTAGTTCTCTTCTAATTCATTTTGGATAGTATTATATTTACTGTCGTTTTTATTTTTAGGAGTATATAAAAAGAATGAAGAACTAATAGAGTTTTTATCATTAATCTTAATACTAATCTCTGGTTGTAGAGTTAAACCATACGACTTAGTTTTATCTATGCTATTATTTATTTTCTTACTTGCTGAATATATTGTACTATGACTATCAAAAACAGATTTTCCTAGTCTAATAGGTAATGATACTGTTACCTTATTTTTTTTAAAAAAAGAGTTAGCATTAAAAACATAGTTTCCCTTATTTAAATTGTATCCAACGTTTAAATCCTCCCTAAAGTAGTCCAATACATTATCTTTCATTACAATATTAACTACTGGCTCTCCTATAACACCGTAAGCTGAATGTCCATAAGGTATTACCTCGATAGACTCAATATTTTTAGGATCAATATTTTCAATTTTACCGATAGTTTTTTTTCCATTAATAATTATAGTAACTCCTTTTCCCTTATAGTTGATTTTTTCTCCTTTAATAAAAAACATTGGGATGTTTTCTATAACATTAAATACTGTGGGATTTTCTCCTAAGTATTTTTCATTAATTTTATAATTAATACTACTAGCATCATTTTTTGTAGGAGAAACATATATAAGTAATTCTGACAAAATTTGATTGTCATTTTCTAGGATTACAGTTCTATTCTCATTTAATTCTAGCCAACTATATTGCTTAGTGATATAATTTTCTTTAAATAAAATGTAGCTAGATTTTTCTTCACCTCTAATAACAACTTCTCCTTTATAATCTGTCTTTAGTTCTTTTTCACTAGTAATTTCTATAAAAAGAACTTCTTCTATTGGATTATATAAAGAATCAAAAACTGTCACAACCATCTCATTAGTTTGAGAAAGCGCTTTTGTAAAACAAAAAAATAAAATTAGTAAGTAAGTTTTATCTCTCATAATCATTCATTCTTAACAAATATTAATCAGTTTTTAAAATATAAAATTATTCTATTCTTTAATTTCTATTTCAAACCTTATTTTTGTTAATTTTATTATAATATTTATTTTTCAAATATAGCAAAGATTAATTGATTTAAATTATTGTAAACAAATAATTACTTTTTATTTAGTTAATTTAAAATAAACTGAAATTTTTATAGATTATTTATAATTATAGGAATTGTTTTCATAATTGTATTATGCTTATTTTGTGAAAAAAATTAATATCGACTTTTATGTTTGTTTTAGATAAGTTACTTAGTGTCAGATGTAGATATTGTATAAATGTTTAATAGTTATAAAATATAATATATTGAAAAGTACGCTTATTAAATACTAACCATATGTAAAAAAGTCCTAAAAAAACAGTTTGTCTCTACCACTCCACAGATTAATAGGTAGTCTATGTTGATTTGAATGTTCTTAAACTCTACAACTAATGTAATTCCTAAGTATGGTACATAGATACTTCCACATACCTGTATAGACCGATAAGCCTGTGCCTTCTAAGGTATCCACCATCCATCTACTTTTATAAAGCTCACTAATTGTATTAGCAGTCCAGGTAAATTGATTTGTGATAAGCTCTATAACTTGCTCATTTTCTTGATCCCATACAGCTACTCGTCTTAGTTTATTAGGATATAGTTGTTTTGAGTTACCATTAGTTAAAGTAATTATCTCATCTTTTAAAATATTTTGATGTCTATTCTCAGGTAGTTCCAGCTCTTTAATTGTTTCAAATTTCAAGTTGTCTTTATGTCTAATGACAAAGAATACTTGTTTGCTGTCCCAGACATTTAAAAGGCTAAAATCATTATAAAAACGATCAGCAACTATAACACTACCTTTAAGTAAAGGAATGTCATAAGCGCCTTTATTATCAGCTGTTTTACCATTAGTAATAT
The DNA here is from genome assembly GCF_030326305.1 of Myroides odoratimimus. Classification (GTDB taxonomy): domain Bacteria; phylum Bacteroidota; class Bacteroidia; order Flavobacteriales; family Flavobacteriaceae; genus Flavobacterium; species Flavobacterium odoratimimum_A. Next base: position 11,415 of record NZ_JACAKB010000048.1, read on the forward strand.
TAATATAATCTGGTAGATTTCCATCAAAATCAAGCAATGCATGCATTTTTACTGCCCCTCTAACGTTGTCAATAAATTCAATAGAATTGACAAGAGGATACTTATGAGCAATTAAATCTACTTTTATACCTCAATACAAGCAAGAACAGTATTAGTATTGTTTGCTATTCTTGTAATCTCAGCATCATAATTGTTTTGTAAGTAATCTGCTAAAGAATTAGGAGCAAAATCTGTGGTTGAAAACAAGTCTATATCTACAGAGAGTCTATGACCAATTTTTAATGCAAGTGCAGTATCACCAACTAAGATTAACTCTTTTAGTTTATCATCTTTCATAAGCCTTTGAAGTAATTCCAAAAGCTCATTAATAACGGTTTGTTTATATAACATAATTCTTAGTACACGACAAAAATATTAATTAGTTGATTTTAAGATAAATAAAGGGAGGAATTATTTGTAAAAAAGGCTGAT
>NZ_JACAKB010000049.1 GCF_030326305.1 Myroides odoratimimus
TAAAGTAATTTAAGTTGATGTTTTTAAAAAACCACTCAAAGAAGTGCTTAGCAGTTTCAATGTTACTACTAGCATCAGTTTTCTTGTTTCATTTTATTAGGTCATACCTTCTGTGTAGTTGTTTTACTCAAAAAAGCAAGATATTCACCCAATGTGATGGACATTACAAGGGATAAATGATTATATTTACAGAATCAAAATTACTCCAATAATAAGGAAACACCTATACTGAGGTGTTTTTGTTGTTGCTATATTTTAGAAAAAAATATAGATAGTAGGGGTAATAAAAAATTGTTTATTGTTGTTAAGGAAAAAGATAGATGAGCGAATTATTTAAAACGCAAGAAATTACATATAACAAAGGGGAGGCTATCAAGGTATACAAGGACAAAGATATTGCTTCGGCTTATGTAGCACAGCGTATAGCTAAAATTATAAAAGAAAAACAAAATAAAGGGGATCGCGCAATTATCGGATTGGCAACAGGATCTACTCCAAAAGGGGTGTACAAAGAGTTAATACGCCTTCACAAGGATGAGGGATTAAGCTTTAAAAATGTGACTACCTTTAACCTGGATGAGTATTATCCCATTTTACCAATAGATGATCAGAGTTATGTATCGTTTATGAAGCATAACCTGTTTAATCATATCGATATTGACCCAAAACATGTACATATCCCCGATGGGACTTTATCTCTAGAGGGAATACAAGCGTACTGTGATCTATATGAAAAGAAGATTGTGGACTTTGGAGGGCTTGACTTGCAATTATTAGGTATTGGTCGTACAGGTCATATCGGATTTAATGAACCTGGTGCTATACTAGAGTCTAGAACACGTCTGGTAACCCTGAATGATATTACGCGTGAGGATGCAAAGGACGACTTTGGAGGCAAGGATAAAGTACCTACACAGGCAATCACAATGGGGGTACAAACCATCACTCAAGCTAAGGAGGTAATCTTAATGGCGCTAAGTCAGCGCAAGGCAGAGATTATAAAAAAAGCATTAGAAGGAGAAATCTCCGCTGATATACCTGCTACTTTCTTACAAAAATTGTCTCATGTAGAGTATATCTTGGATAATGAAGCGGCATCGCTTTTATCTAGAACCGAGTAGTTGATATTAGAGAATGGGAGTCTGTTTTAAGGAATTAAAAATATGGAATTGTTGCCCTACAAGTATAGGGTATATTTATCACGGATTATAAATCTGCGATAACAAACATTATAGAGAAGCTGTTGTCTTAAGACAATGGCTTTTTCATTTTATTAAGCGGTAGTGCGTATTTAGAATAACTTAATGAAGAAAAGGCTATGTGTAATTTAATGCCAAGGCACACATTGTTAATTTTTAACTCTTAATTGGAAGTTCCCAGTTTTCTTAAAATAGGTGTTGACTCAAAAAAAAGATAGTTTCGACATTTTGATATTGTTAAAAAAGGTAAAAAGACTATCTTTGATGGTTAAAGAAAGAAATAAACTGTAAAAAAAATGAAAATATTAGTTACTGGAGGATTGGGATTTATAGGATCTCATACCGTAGTAGAGCTACAGCAACAAGGATATGAGGTAGTTATCGTAGATGATCTATCTAATTCTTCTATCGAGGTACTAGATGGTATCGAGGGGATTACTAAAGTACGTCCTTTGTTTGTGGAGTTGGATTTACGAGATGGAGCTGGAGTGAGTAAACTTTTTGCAGATTATAAGGATATTACAGGAGTGATTCACTTTGCAGCTTCAAAGGCTGTGGGGGAGAGTGTAGAAAAACCTTTAATGTATTATGAGAACAATATTGTTCCTCTACTGAATTTATTAAAAGAATTAGATAAGAAAGAGAAGAGTCATTTTATCTTTAGTTCTTCATGTACGGTGTATGGGCAAGCGGCTGTAATGCCAATTACAGAACAGGCTCCAGTTCAAAAGGCACTATCTCCTTATGGAAATACTAAGCAAATCGGGGAGGATATTATCACAGATGTGACTCGTGTAAGTAATATAAGCGCAGTATTATTGCGTTATTTTAATCCGATTGGGGCGCATGCTTCAACTTTAATTGGGGAGCTTCCTAATGGTGTTCCTCAGAATTTGATTCCGTTTATTACACAAACCGCTATTGGGTTGCGTCAGGAGTTGTCTGTATTTGGAGATGATTATGATACGCCTGATGGTACTTGTATACGAGACTATATCCATGTGGTGGACTTGGCAAAAGCGCACGTGGCAGCACTAGATAGATTGATAAAAGAAGAGAATGTAGATAAGGTAGAGGTATTTAATGTAGGGACTGGGAAAGGATCTTCTGTAATGGAGATTATTCAGGCTTTTGAAAAAGTATCAGGAGTTAAGCTTCCCTACAAGATTGTAGCTAGAAGAGAAGGTGATATTACCCAGGCTTATGCTTCTACTACCAAAGCAAATGAAGTGCTAGGATGGAAGACAGAGTTATCATTAGAAGAGGCGCTGGAGAGCGCTTGGAAATGGGAACAGAAGGTGCGTAATCGTTAGTCAGTTTGCATGGATGTAATTCATTTACAGTATATAACCTAACAAGAATAAAATAGAAATATTAATACAGCAATAGAGAAGTAAAAACAATTAATAACAATTTGCCCTTTTACTATCGCTTATAAAAACTCTATTGCTTTTTTATAAGAGCCCACCTTTTGGTGGGTTTTCTTTTTTTATCCCCTTTGTATGTCTATTTATCAGTTGTATTGGAGTTTAGATGTAAATCCTTGCTAGCTATTTTTTGTAATATGTAAATTATTTTGGTTAAAAATGAGAATAATTTATATGTGTTTTTTGTCGCGTACTTAGGTCCGTGATAATAAAAAATAGGCTTTTACGGTTTTCCGTAAAGGATGAATGTTTTCTATTGTTACTTTTGTCAGCAGTAAGGTACAAGAGGAACTATCTTTATTAATCACTCTTATTTATATTTTCCCAAAAAAATAAATAACCTTTTACCTTACCCTAATAAAAAACCTTTCTTTTATAAGAGAGGTTTTTATTTTTTATAATATCATTAAGGATATATCCCTTATAAATATTTGAATTTCTTCATTAGTTTAGAATAGATATAAATAAAAAGCTTGAATCATCCTTTTAGATAAGAATAAATTGTTAATTTTAGTCCCTATTAGGTATAGAAAGTATGAGAAAAATAATAGTAACAGGTTTTGTATTGTTGTGTTTAGGGGTGTATGATCATTATGGGCAGACAATCTCTACGCGTAGTGCAGTAAGGGCTACTTATGATTTAGAAAAGGCTACTAGAGAAATTAATGCATATACAAGAAAAGCAGCTTTAAATAAACAAGAGGCCTTTTTAGAGGCTGAGAAAAGAAACCTGCCAACAAGTGGGATAAATGCCAGAGGGAATTATTTTGAGCTTAGTGGTATAGATAAAAATGGAATTTTGCTTTATAAGTCTACCCTGAACTATGGTTCTAGATTAACAGCCAGGGTAAATGCTATCCAAAAGGAGGTTGGCGTTAATAAGTACTTAGAGGGAGAAGGGATGACAGTTGGGATTATCGACGGACTACCTTTATTAGATACCCATCAAGAGTTTTATACAACGACTTCTAATACAACCTCGAGAGTAACCTTAGGGGAGTCTCTTCCTTCTTTGACACAATATAATGCTAAAGGGTATCAAAAAAGCCGTTATCACGCTACTCATGTAGGAGCAACGATGGTGGGGCTAGGTTATAATCAAAAGGCCCAAGGAATCGCTCCTAAAGCAAAACTAGTGAGTTATTCGTGGAATAATGATTATCGCAAGATGGGGCAAATGGCCTCTGGAGGAATATTAGTTAGTAATCATTCTTATGGGTATAACTACTTTGATGATTATGGATATTTAACTGAGCCTAGTTTGATAAAGAATTTTGGGGCTTATTCTGAGCACAGTAGAGAATTTGACCGCGTAGCATATTTATTTGCTTATTATCAGCCTGTGATAGCAGCAGGAAACGATGGGGAGTTGCACTATAGTGTTTATGGGGGGAGTCAAAAGGAAAACTGTAATTGTGATTTGTTAAATGATTCTTCTGTATCTAAAAATGCAGTAGTAGTAGCTGCTGTAGTAGAGGTTGCTAACTATACTGGACCTTCTGATGTAGTGCTGGCCAGTTTTAGTAGTCAAGGGCCTACTAATGACTTTAGGATAAAGCCTGATATCTCGGCTAAAGGGGTAGATGTATTATCAGCGGCTTATCGCAATCCAAGTCCTTTATATGGGGCGGCTGAGACTGGTCTATATGCTTATAGTGATGGTACATCGATGGCTGCTCCTGCTGTTAGTGGAGTATTTACCCTATGGCAAGAATGGGCTATTTATGCCTCTAATACCAATATGCCTTTTAAATCAGCTACCTTGCGCGCGTTGATGGCTCATACAGCTGATGAGGCTGGTCATGCTGCGGGGCCTGATCATTTGTTTGGTTGGGGGGTGATTAATGCTAAATCTGGTGTGGATGTCATGTTAGCGGCCAAGGATAACCGAAGTACCCTTATCCTGGAGAATGAGCTTAGAGAACAACAAAAATATACGCATGAAATCCAAGTAGCAGAAAAGACAAGTAAGATGGTGGTGACGCTGGCCTGGACAGATCCGCCTGGTGTGGTGAGTTACCAAAACTCAGATGAGAATTATAAAAAAAATAATAGCGACCTAGTCAATGATTTAGATGTAGTGGTTAAAAAAGGCAAGAATACCTATTATCCATGGAAGTTAAATAAAGATTTTAATGATCTTAGAGCCATCCAAGGAGTCAATGATGTAGATAATATCGAAAAGATAGAATTATACGATGTAGAGCCTGGAACCTATGTAATTGAGGTCACTCATAAAGGAAAATTAGAAACTGGTAAGCAGGAATATTCTTTAATTAGTACTGTAGGGGAGTTCGATGATCTTCAGGAGAGTAAAATAGAGACTAAACAAGAGATAAGGTTATGGCCTAATCCTGTGAAGGATCATCTATATGTGTCTTTAGACAAGACATACAATGGCAAGGTAATCGATATAAAGGTGTATGATATAAATGGACGTTTAGTACTTAATAGCTCGGATACAGTACAACAAGAAAGAGTAAGTATTAATATGGCAAGTCTAAACTCTAATATCTATATAGTAGAGGTAAAAGCAGAGAATCTTTCTAAAACGGTTCGTATCGCAAAAAGATAAGAAGATAGTAAGGATATATAGTAAAAGCACGAAGGCGAACCTTCGTGCTTTTTTGTTTTTACTTCACTTATCGTAAAAACAAGTATTAGTAGGTCAAAGAAGTATTTCTTTTTGCAAGTAATGGATGTTTTCCTTTTGGTAATTCTGAATATAAAATTGTATGGGAACTCAACAGGAGTGAGTGTTATCAAAATTACTAAAGGCATTTATTTCATCTTTATTTCAATATTCTAACGCTTTGTAATAGTTAAAGTAAAGAGTATAAGAACAATTATGAAAATTAGTTTTATTGATTAGAATATTATTTGTTGTAAAGTTAATGCTTTAATGTTTTTTTGTTAAAAAATATTTATAATTAAATAATTTATGGTTAATAGTGTGTGATATTGTGTGTTTTTTAGTTTGTATTGTGTTTTAAAGGGAATATTCTTTTTTAAAGACATTATTCTTTAGAAATAATTTAGTTCTAGAGGCAGTAAAAAAACAGTATGATACAATAGTTAATGTTTAGTGAATAGTTTTTGAAATATTGCAGTATTTGATTTCATTTGTTACGTACTTTCTAAAAATAGAGGCTCTAGTTTGAATATTGTCTTGCTATTAAGTGGTATTTTACCTTACTAACAAAATAATAGGTTGAAATTAAAACAATTAGCAATATGAAAAAGAAAGTAATTTTAGGGGCTTTTATGTTGATAGTCTCTTTGGCTAGTGCTCAGACTAAAGTAAGTGGTACTAGTATCGGTATTGATCTGGGGGGATTAGTATCTATAGTGTATGATGATGTGTCTACTCTGGGGTTAAAAGATAATCAGTGGAGAAAGATCAGAGAGTATCAGAGTGATTATGAGACAAGATATAATCATTGGGCTAGTGCTAAGCATTATAAGCAGTATGATCTAGATCGTAAAAGAGAAGAACTATACAAAGAAATCAGAATACAAATAGGTAATATCTTAACTGTAGAGCAACGCGAGAAATGGAATACAGGGGATTATAATTATAGACATTATCACCCTTATGACTATAAGAGAGAACATCACTACAAAAAGAGTAATAAGTATAAAAATAAGCACAATAAAAAGCACAAGCATAAACACGATAATTGTCACTAGAGATTAAAAAGTCTGCTCTGTAAGGGGCGGACTTTTGTTTTTTTATGACTTATACAGTCTTTAGTAAAAAGAAAGTAATTAGAGTAAAACAGTGTTTTGTTTTGAAACTTATTGTGTTTATTGACGTTTAATTTTTGTTTTCTATCTGTTTTGTGTGTTTTTAGTCTGATAATTTAGAATTAAGTATTATCAATACTTTAAAATAGGAAGTCAATTCTTTTCTACTCATCTGGTGAAGAATGACTCCTGTGTATATTAATGATCAGGACATCTTCTAATATATGTGAATGTAGCAGTAAATAGTGTGATTTGTTGTGCATATTTTCTTTTTTGTTGTTTTCTTGTGTTTAGTTATATTTTTGATTTTTTAAATTTTATTGTTATTTTTTTATTCTTTTTATTGTATTATTAATAATAATAATTTAGTATCATTGAATATTGTTTTGTTGTTTGTATTTTTGTTTAGTTAATGAAAAAGTAAAATAAAACAAGTATAATTTAGGAAATGGTTTAGTGATTATATACCACTATTAGAAAGTAACTAATGGGTAGGTTCTTCTTAAATCAGTAATTTAGTACCTATAACAGCATATAACTTTCTTATAGTTTAGCTTTATATTTAAAATAGTCTTTTTATATTCTTCTATTTTGTACTTGCTTGTAAAAAGTAAGATATTATATGAATATTCAACAAAACATCAAAAAGATAGGAATCACCTTGATTGCTTTGAGTTGTTTCTCTATTGCTAAGGCTCAACAAGATCCGCAATACACCCAGTACATGTACAATGCTAATATGATCAACCCAGCTTATGTGGCAAGTAAGGAGAATCTTAGCATCTTTGGAATGTATAGAGCGCAATGGGTAGGGATGGATGGAGCTCCTAAAACAGCGGTTGTGTCTGGCTTAACCCCACTAGGGGATAATGGCTTAGCGCTAGGAGTAAATTTTGCTAATGACCGTATTGGGGCGATGGATGAGAATAATATTTCGGTTGACTTGGCCTATACAATCGATTTAAATCAAGACTATAAATTGGCCTTTGGTTTAAAAACTGCTGCTAATATCTTAAGTGTTGATTATACTAAACTAACTATTTTCGATCCAACAGATCCCACTACATTAACCAATATCAATAATAAGTTTAATCCCAATATTGGAGCTGGAGCTTATCTGTTTTCTGATAAAGCCTATGTGGGGGTATCTGTGCCTAATTTTTTAACCACAGACAGGTATGATGATAATGAAGTGACAGTAATGCGTCAAAAAGCTCATTTTTATTTAATGGGAGGCTATGTGTTTGAACTTAATCCAAGTCTTAAGTTTAAACCAGCTACTTTAATTAAAGCAGTAAGTGGAGCTCCTTTGCAAGTAGATTTAACAGCTAACTTTCTTATCGTAGATAAATTTACTATAGGGGCTGCGTATCGATGGGATGCCTCGGTAAGTGCACTGGCTGGTTTTCAGATTAATGAAGGGCTTTTTGTTGGATATAGTTATGATGCTGATACAAGTAAGCTGAATAATTATAATTCAGGTTCGCATGAGATTTTTTTAAGATTTGAGCTTTTTAGTAAACATAGCAAAGTAAATGCTCCAAGATTCTTCTAATTGTAAGGGGATAAAAAATCAGATTATGAGAAAAGAGATATTATGGAGTATATTCCTTTTAATGGGCCTTGGAGTATATGGACAAAAGGTAATAGAAAAAAAGGCAGATAAGATATATGAGGTACAAGCTTATGTCAATGCAATCAAAATATATGAAAAATTAGCAAGTAAAGGATATATGAATGCTGATATGCTGAAAAAGTTAGGGAATTCATATTATTTTAATGGAAAGCTTATAGAGGCAAATCGGTGGTATAAAGAACTTTTTGAAGGAGAATATCAGGATAAAGCAAAAGAGATCATACCGTCAGAGTATTATTATCGTTATGCACAAACTCTAAAATCCATGCAGGACTATCAAAAGTCTAATCAAATGATGGAGGTGTTCTCTGTCTTAGAGAAACAGGATTCTAGGTCGAGATTATTTACCTCTACCAAAGATAGTTATCTAGAAGATATAAAGAAGAATTCTAACAGCTTTGAACTCACTAACCTAAGTATAAATTCGCCTTATTCTGATTTTGGTGCTGCGATTTGGAAAAATCACTTTGTCTATACCTCTGCTAGAGAAACAGAGTACAAAACAGGTAAGGAGCTACACGAGTGGACCAATGAAAGCTACACAGCTTTATTTCGCTCTAGAATAAATCCTGATGGAACTTTTAGTGAGCCTTATCGATTATTACCAGGTATGGATACAAGAGTAAATGAGGCTACAGCTGTGTTTACACAAGATGGTAAGACAATGTACTTTACTCGAAATAATACAACGGCTAGTGGAAAAAGAAAACTGAATAAGAATAGAACCGCGCTTTTAAAGATATATAAGGCTACACTGTTAGAGAATAATCAGTGGGGTGATATAGTAGATTTACCTTTTAATTCAGATAATTTCAGTACTGCTAACCCTGCGTTATCTCCTGATGAGAAGTGGTTATACTTCTCCTCAGATAGAGAAGGAACAGTAGGACAGTCTGATATTTTTAGGGTTCCTATTAATGAAAATGGTGATTTTGGAGAAGTAGAGAATCTAGGGACTAAAATAAATACAGAAGCACGTGAGACTTTCCCTTTTATTTCAAAAGATTGGGTTTTGTTTTTTAGTTCTGATGGACATCCTGGTTTAGGAGGGCTAGATGTATTTGCTGTTCAAATTTACCCCGATGGAAGTCTAGGGGAAATCAAGAATATGGGAGCTCCTATTAATAGTAGCGCGGATGACTTTGGTATGTATATTGATACAGAGAAAAATCAAGGTTATGTAAGTTCTAATAGAGCTAAAGGAGTAGGAGGAGATGATATATATTTATTTACTAAAAAGCCGTGCTATCAAGTAGTAAAGGGAAAAGTACTGGATATAGATACAAATGAACTATTGGCTCAGGCTAGAATAACTGTATATGATCACGCATATCAAAAGATACAAGAGATACAGGCAGATGAAAAAGGAAATTATAGAATAGATAACCTATTGTGTGGTGAGAAATATCGCTTAAAAACGGAAATACTAGACTATAATACAGAGGAGAAGATTATACATCTGACAGAAACACCTCATCTGGTAGTAGACACAGATATCAGCCTAGAGAAAACAGAAAAACCACTTACTAAAGAGGATGATCTGTTCAATATTTTACGTCTTGAGCCTATTTATTTTGACTTTGATAAGATTAGTATTAGACCTGATGCAGCTATTGAGCTGATGAAGGTAGTAGAGGTACTGAATCTGTATCCAAGTATGAAGATAGATGTGCGATCTCATACCGATAGTAAAGGAAACAATCAGTATAATCTAAAACTATCCGATAGACGTGCTAAGGCTACTGTTGAGTGGATCATCTCTAAAGGCATAGATAGTAGACAAGTAAGTGGAGAAGGATATGGCGCTACTCAATTGCTAAATCACTGTGATAAAGGTGTTAATTGTTCTGAGAAGGAACATCAGTTAAACAGACGTAGTGAGTTTATTGTGATAGAATTATAGTATGTAATAACTAGTAATTTTCGTCTAAGTAATAAGCGTTATTTGTTGTGTTTTTATTTTTTTGTGTAATTGTTATTAAATTAAGTTGATTTAATATATAAAATAGTATAAGTTATGAGAATGATATTTGTTTATTTTTGTCTTTTGTTATCAATAAAAGGAATAGCTCAAAAGAATGTGGGTATAAATACTACAGTACCTTTGAGACTATTGCATATTGATGGAAAAGGAGATAATGATAAAGGAGGGAATAATGTACAAGCATATAAAAATGATGTAGTTGTAGATTCAGAAGGAAAAGTTGGTATAGGAACAATAGATCCAAATCAAAGTTTAGATGTTAGAGGGAAAACATATAGTGAAGGGTTGATTTTAAAACCAGAATCACTCACTGATAATGTAGATGTATTTAATACTGTACCTTTGTTGATTGATAAAAATACAGGAGTTGTGTCTTTAAGTCCTACAGGATATAGTAAAATAATAGGAGGAGTTAGGCCTCATGGAGGAACTTCAGGAAGTAAAGTAATAGCAACAATTCCTAATAATAATACATTAATAAGAGTGAAATTTGTTATTTACACGCATAAAAGTAGTGCCTCAAATAATGATGATCAGCAAGCGTATAATTATGGAGATTTTGTAATTGTAGGTTTTAATGATCCATCTAGTCTTAAAATTATAGATGCACAATTAAAAGGCTCTGATGGAAAAGTAAGGGAAGATGCAACAATAACAAATACATCAATAAAATGGAGAAGTGGCGCACAAGGAAATATTGAAATAAGGATAGACGCTGAAAAAAAAGAACTACTTCTTATTTTAAGTACTGTGGTAAGTAGTTATCTTTTTGAAATTTTTGGTGGACTTTAGAAGTGAAGTGATTCACATTTAGTATCAATAGTTTTTATGATGTAAATTAGTTCTATGAAATGGATGATGAGATATTTACAAGAGTTATAATAAAGCTTTGCTATTGTATTGTGTAGTATTTCTTATCAAATATAGGAGTGACGTATCTACAGATCAATCAGGTTTTAGTTTAGTTAAAGTTTGTAAGGAAATATCAAAGAGATATCAGATAGCTTTTTAAAAAAAATAGGTTATGCTTGTTTTTGATACAAAGTCTATCAGGTTTGTCATCAGGTCAAATAATTTGAACAATAAAGAGTATACTCATGAAATGTGCTGTCTTCCCCACCTACAAATAAAGCAATTATTATAGATAGTTTATGGATAAGTAGTTTTATGTAAATATAGTAGGGTTGTATTGGAATAAAGAAGTCAGACAAAGATTATCAGAAAGTATACTTTGTTAATAATACCTTTAAGGCTATCCTGTGGTATTTTATTAAAGAAATTAGCTGTCCAACACAAGTTTACTTAAAGAAACATGTACTTTTTTTCCATCGTTTTTATATAGTCTGTAAGACTAAAGGGCGATGATTTTTTAGAAGCCAGCTTTCTGGCTTCTTTTTTTTGTCCTATTTTATCGGGGACAATAATCTATGTTAATATAAAAAATCACTAAGTACACGACAAAAAACTAAAGCAATTGATATTTAAAGGGTTGTGTCCATTTTTAGAGAGTAATAATCTTGATA
>NZ_JACAKB010000004.1:0-25418 GCF_030326305.1 Myroides odoratimimus
GTGGGAGAGTATGTCGCCGCCTTTCTTTATAGAATCCCCAATCTCATTAGAGGTTGGGGATTTTTTTGTTTGTATAGATATAGTAAGTCTATTTTGTTTCCTCGTACAAGAAGGTAGTAGTAACAAAAGTTAAAGATTATGAAAAAAGCTTAGTTAATCTAAAAAGGAAAAACTTGTTAGCTCTAACATCTCTTGACATTATATGGAAATAAAATGTTGTGCTATATTTGTATTTTATCTTTTTTCATTACCTCCGTAACCCAATTTATTTCTTTTGTTGTATATAATTCTGTAGTTAAAAATATTTACCGAATTATATTCTAAATTATTTTAAAATATTTGTATATAATTCTTTTTGTGTATATCTTTGCACTCGTTAAATAGTAAGGGATGGAATATAAGTTAGATGAAATTGATTTAAAGATTCTGAGATTGATGCAGGATAATGCTAGAATTAATAATTCTGATATAGCAAAGGAATTAGGTATGGCTCCTTCTGCTGTATTGGAGAGAGTAAAGAAGTTAGAGAACAAGGATGTTCTATTAGCTTACCACGCAAAAGTTAATCCTAAAGCGTTAGATCAAAAGATGCTTTCTTTTATTTTTATTAAGGTTGATGAAATTATTGGTGATGAAGAGACAGGCAGACTTTTGGCAGAAATTCCAGAAGTTTTAGAAGTACACGATATTGCTGGTGATGATGGTTATATGATTAAAGTACGTACAACTGATTCATTAGCTTTGGTACATTTAATGAGAAATTCTTTATCAAGAATCCAAGGAATTATTTCAACTAGAACAATTATAGTTTTACAAACAGTTAAAGAGGAAAATAAATTAATTATACCAGAAAGGTTAGAGTATTAGTTATGGGAGCAGTTAGTACAAATAGCACAAGTAAAAGCACTGTTGTTGCAGCTTATGTCGTTGTATATTTTGTTTGGGGATCAACATTCTTTTTTATTCACAAAGCATTAAGTGATTTTACGCCTTTTGTTTTAGGAACACTACGTTTCTTTAGTGCAAGTATTCTTTTGTTGACTTACTGTAAAATGAAAGGGTATAAATTGTTCAATAAGAAAGTAGTTAAGCAAGCATGTATCACTGGGTTTTTATTGCTTTTTATTGATATGGGGGCTCTGATTTGGGCAGAACAACATGTATCAAGTGGTATTGCAGCTATTATGGCAGCAGCAGCAGCTTTATGGTTTGTTATATTGGACAAACCTCAATGGAAGAATAATTTTTCTAGTATTCCTACTGTATTAGGATTAATACTTGGTTTTGTTGGTGTGATCATGCTATTTGCTGAGCAAATAAATATTGCTAGTGATGAATCGCAACGTCTGTTGAATATTTTTTGTATGGTCTTATTGATTCTAGGCTCTATTGCTTGGACAGCTGGATCTTTGTATTCAAAATATTCTAAAGATAAGAATACTGATGAAGGAGAAGATCTTCATGTAATGGTTAAAACTTCTTGGCAGATGATTACTGCTGGAGTATTATTCTGTTTAGTTGCATTATTAAATGGAGAGTTTGCAGCATTTGATCCTATTGAAGTATCTATCTCAGGATGGTTTTCATTGGGGTATCTAATAACTTTTGGATCTATATTGGCATTTGGTTCATATATTTGGTTGATTCAGAACAGACCAGTTGTAGAGGTTAGTACTTATGCTTATGTTAATCCTGTTGTAGCTGTGGCATTGAGCTATTTCTTTACAGATGATATTATTACTAGCTTACAGATAGGAGGATTAGTAGTAGTATTGTTAAGTGTAGGTTTAATGAACTGGGACTTATATAAGAATAGTAAGTTTATTAAGATATTTAATAAGAAGTCGAAAGCATCTGCTAGTGATAAAGAGAAATTGAATGTAACTAACTAGAAGTTATTTTCATATAATATAAAAAAAGGTCTATTGCTTTTAGCATAGACCTTTTTTGCTTCTAATGCATTTGATTAACAATGTATTGATAGTATAATAATGCCTTTAATTTTTTGTATATCAAATATATTATTATACTTTTGCACCGCTTTTAGTTCAGAGAAGTTTCACTAAAAGTATCAATTTTAAATGTTAAACAACTTCTAGTATTTTATTCTGATATATAGAAACTTATAAAATCTAGAATACAAATTTTTATCAGAGATGTCTGAAAATATTAAAACACAAGAAGAGTTCTTAAAGGATTTTAACTGGGAAAACTACGAAAATGGTATCGATGCAGTTGAAGAAACTCAATTAAAAGAATTCGAAAGCTTAGTAGAAAAAACTTTTATTTCTACTGATGACGAAGAAGTAGTAGAAGGAGTTGTAGTTAGAATTACTGACAGAGATGCTATCGTTGATATCAACGCTAAATCTGAAGGTGTTATTTCTTTAAACGAGTTCCGTTACAATCCAAACTTAAAAGTTGGAGACAAAGTTGAAGTATTAATCGACGTAAGAGAAGATAAATACGGACAATTAGTATTATCTCACAGAAAAGCTCGTACAATCAAAGCTTGGGATAGAGTTATCGCTGCTCACGAGTCTGGAGAAATTGTTAATGGATTCGTTAAATGTAGAACTAAAGGTGGTATGATCGTTGACGTATTCGGAATCGAAGCATTCTTACCAGGTTCTCAAATTGACGTTAAACCAATCCGTGATTACGATCAATACGTGAACAAAACAATGGAATTCAAAGTAGTTAAAATTAACCACGAATTCAAAAACGTTGTTGTTTCTCACAAAGCACTTATCGAGGCTGATATCGAAGTTCAAAAGAAAGAAATTATCGGTCAATTACAAAAAGGTCAAGTGTTAGAAGGTGTTGTTAAAAACATCACTTCTTACGGTGTATTCATTGACTTAGGAGGTGTAGATGGATTAATCCACATCACTGACTTATCTTGGTCAAGAATCAACCACCCAAGTGAAGTATTAGAGTTAGACCAAAAATTAAATGTTGTTATCTTAGACTTTGATGATGAGAAAACAAGAATTCAATTAGGTTTAAAACAATTATACGCTCACCCATGGGATGCTTTAGATGCTAACTTAAACGTTGGAGACAAAGTTAAAGGTAAAGTAGTTGTTTTAGCTGATTACGGTGCTTTCATCGAAGTTGCTGAAGGTGTTGAAGGTTTAATCCACGTATCTGAGATGTCTTGGTCTACTCATTTAAGATCAGCTCAAGATTTCGTTAAAGTAGGAGACGAAGTAGAGGCAGTTATCTTAACTCTTGATAGAGAAGAGAGAAAAATGTCTTTAGGTATTAAACAATTAACTCAAGACCCTTGGACTGATATCACTTCTAAGTACCCTGTAGGTTCTAAACATAATGGTATCGTTCGTAACTTTACTAACTTCGGTGTATTCGTAGAATTAGAAGAAGGAATTGATGGATTAATTTACATCTCTGACTTATCTTGGACTAAGAAAATCAAACACCCATCTGAGTTTGTAAACGTAGGAGATAAATTAGACGTAGTTGTATTAGAGTTAGACGTTGAAGGACGTAAATTATCTTTAGGACACAAACAAACTACTGCTAATCCTTGGGATAAATACGAAGATGCTTACGCTGTTGGAACTGTACATTCAGGAGAAATCTCTGAATTAGTTGACAAAGGTGCTACTGTAGTATTCGAAGATGATGTTGTAGCTTTCATCCCAACTCGTCACTTAGAAAAAGAAGACGGTAAAAAGTTGAAAAAAGGTGAAACTGCTGAATTCAAAATTATTGAGTTCAACAAAGAATTCAAAAGAGTAGTTGCTTCTCACACTTCTATCTTCCGTGAAGAAGAAGAGAAAAACGTAAAAGCTGTTGAAACTGCAAATAATTCTGCAGAAAAAACAACTTTAGGTGATATCGACGCTTTAGCTGAATTAAAAGAAAGAATGGAGAAAGGAAAATAATTCCTAACCTATAAATTTCAAAAGCCCTAACATTTATGTTAGGGCTTTTTTTATGTAGTAAATTCTAGTACATGATTTATTTTAAGAATTTACTTGATAATCTTATTACTGCTGAAGTGTAATTTATTGAGTATTATAGAATATTTTAATATCTTTAAAATATATATTAAACGAATATTAATGGGGTGGTTTACTAACAGAAACAAAACTTGGGAAATAAGGGAAGGGCTTGTGCTACTTGGTACCGTAGGTATTATTAGCTTTTTAAGTTTAGGTGTTCTTACCCCTTTAGTAGTAATGATCTTTGGCTATCAAGTGAAGATTACGCATTGGATTAAGACCTCATTCTTGATTTCACTTGTTTACTTATTAGTTTTGTTGATTGCTTTATTTGTTTATTTAGCAGGAGAGAGTCCCATTTCATTGTTAACGTTGAATTATATAAGCTTTTATATTTATGTAGTGTATTTAGCTTTATATCTACCAGAGTATTTGCAGAGGTTAGATTTAAAAAATTATATTAAGTTAGAAAAGAATAGAGAGTACAACTACCACACAATAATGGAGCAGCTAGTAGATGTACAGTCTTCTGAGTCGTTAAAAGAGTCTTTTATTACCAACTTAAGGACGTTTAGAAGACAGATATCTAATCCTACTATCGTTTATGAGATTGATGAGATTCTTCGCTTAATAAGTGTTATAGTGCTAAAAGAATCTGCTAGTACTGACCTGTTATTAGAGCGTCATGTATCTACTATAGAGAATGCATTGATTCAATATATAGAGTTAATCAATAACTATCGTCAGAATAATGAAGTAAAGCAATCTATCGCGAAGTTAGAAAACTTAGTTAAGTATGCTAGGATTGCATTAGAGAACGAGTTATCTCAAATCATAGAGACTCAAGTTCTAACAGTAGATGGTGAAGCTTCTGTTTATTTATCAGTATTAAAAGGAAAGGGATTGTTATAATGGGATGGTTTACGCATCAATCTAAAAATTGGGAATTAAAGGTAGGGGGGCTTAGTTATTTAGCTATTCTATTTCCTTTTGTACTACCTCCGCTAGCTATGCTTTATATGGGAGTGGTAGGTAAGATTAAGAATTTAGTCATAGCTAGTATTCTATGGAGTGGTTTGTATATAGGAGGTTACTTTGCATACATTCTATATAAAGACTCTAGTAGAGTAGACATTCTATTCTTCGCAATTATTTTAAGTGGTGCATTAGTTATCGCTATGTACTTAAAAGAGTTTTTAAGAAGAGTACACCTTAAGTCTATTATTAAAATAAGATGGAATACTGATTATGATTATTTAGACTTTATGCGCAGAAAGAAAATATCAGAAGTATTGTCTGTTAGTGATTTTATAGATCATTTAGTAGTTTGGCAACAAGAAATTAAACAACAAGAGGTAAGAGGAAGTATTGCTAGTATGATTCAGTTGACTAAATCTATTACTAAAGATAATAAGCATATTAGTGAATTATTTATTGAACGACACGCTTACTCTATAGAAAATATGCTACAACAGTATCATCAGATAGAATTATCTAAATTAGATAATGATATTATTCGATTAGCTGAAAGTAAAATAAGAACAACACTACTTAGTGTTATTAGCGCATTCGAAAATGAATTAAGTAATAAAACGAGATATAACCATTTAACCATAGATATAGATTCTGAAGTCTATATACAAAATCTAAAGAACAGAGGTTTATTATAAATAGAAGTTATGGAAAAAGATATTCAACAAATGCGAGATGAGCATACACTAGCTCCAGAAATAAATGTAGAGTTTACTCCAGAAGAATTGAAGCAAATAGAATCGTATAAAAAAGGTATAGACTTGTCTAATACTACTCAAGTTATTCAATATGGAGCTAGTAGCCAATTAAAAGCAAGTACATTCGCAACAGAAGTATTAAAACAAGTACAGACTAGAGATTTAGGAGAAACTTCAGGTATATTAGTTTCTTTAAGAGAAGACGTAAAGTCTTTTGAAGGAATAGCGAATAAGAAAAGCTTATTTCCTATGTTCGACAGCATCAAGAAGAAAATTAATAGACTTCAAACACAATATAATAAGGTAGAAACTAATATCAATGCTATTGAACTACAGCTAGAACGTCATTATAAGGTTATGATGAAAGATGTAGCGATGTTTGACAAACTATTTGATGAAAATAAAAAATATTTTAAAGAACTCTCTCTTTATATAGCCGCAGGTGATCAGAAACTCCATGAGTTAAATACAGTTGAGTTACCTCGTTTAAAAGCTGAAGTAGAATCTGAGAATGATCCTGCTAAAGTACAAGCTTATAAAGATTTAGAACAGCAAGTTGTTCGTTTTGATAGAAAGGTACATGATCTAAAGTTGACTAGAATGGTTGTTTTACAGTCTTCTCCACAGATCAGAATGGTACAGAACAATAGTTTAATGTTGATGGAGAAGTTACAATCTAGTATTGTCAATACTTTACCTTTATGGAAGAATCAGATGGTCTTGACACTTGGAATAGCGCGTTCACAGCAAGCGTTAGGTGCCCAACAAGCAGTCACTGATGCAACTAATGACTTACTAACTAGAAATAGTGAAATGCTTAAAGATTCAACTGTGAAGATTGCTAAGGAGACAGAAAGAGGAATTGTAGATATCGAAACGATTAGAAAAGTAAATACTGATATTATTAATACAATAGATGAGATTGTTCGAATTCAGACAGAGGGACGTGAAAAAAGAAGAGCTGTGGAGATAGAGTTAAAAGAACAAGAGAATGAATTAAAGAAACATTTATTAGGGAATACTGACACAAATAAATAGGATATAAAAAAAGGAGATTCTGATGAATCTCCTTTTTTTATACAGTCAAATAAGAATTATTTTGCCTTTGCAGCAGTAAGCTCAGCGATCTTAACAATTACTTGTGTTGCTTTAACGATGCTCTCTACTGGCACATACTCATATTTTCCGTGGAAGTTATGCCCTCCAGCGAAGATATTAGGACATGGTAATCCCATATATGAAAGTTGAGAACCATCAGTACCACCACGGATAGCTTTGATCAATGGTTTGATATCTAATTGTTTCATAGCTTCCTCAGCGATATCTACGATATGCATTACAGGCTCTACTTTTTCACGCATATTGAAGTACTGGTCACCGATTTCGCAGTTAACGATAGGCCCACCAAATTTCTTAGCATGTTTTTTATTAAACTTATTAGCTAATTTAGCCACAAGTTTTTTGCGTTTCTCGTATTTCTTAAGGTTGTGATCACGGATGATTAGCTCTACCACAGACTCTTCTATACTACCTGTTACAGTATGTACGTGGAAGAACCCTTCATAACCTGTTGTTTTTTGAGGAACTTCATCTTTAGGTAATTTAGAGATAAACTTGTTAGCTAATAAGATAGAGTTAACCATCTTTCCTTTAGCATATCCAGGGTGAACACTCTTACCATTAAAAGTAAGTTTAGCATACCCAGCGTTGAAGTTTTCGTATTCTAATTCACCGATTTGGCTACCATCCATAGTATATGCCCACTCAGCACCGAATTTTTTAACGTCAAATAAATGAGCTCCTCTTCCGATTTCTTCATCAGGTGTAAATCCGATACGGATTTTACCATGCTTGATTTCAGGGTGTTGGATTAGATATTCCATAGCAGATACTATCTCAGTAATACCAGCTTTATCATCAGCTCCTAATAAAGTTGTACCATCAGTAGTGATGATAGTTTGTCCTTTATATTGAAGAAGATCTTTAAAGTAAGACGGAGATAAGACAACGTTTAATTCTTCGTTTAATACGATATCTCCACCATCATAGTTTTCTACGATTTGAGGTTTAACATTAGCACCACTAAAGTCAGGAGAAGTATCGAAGTGTGCGATAAACCCGATAGTAGGCACTTCGTGATCTACATTACTAGGTAATGTAGCCATGATGTAAGCGTTCTCATCGATAGTTACGTCTTCTAGACCTATTTGTTTTAACTCTTCAACTAATTTGTTAGCTAAATCCCATTGTTTCTCAGTACTTGGACAAGTATTTGAAGATGAATCAGATTCAGTATCAACAGTTACATAACTGATGAAACGGTCAATGATATGTTGCATAATGTATAATATTTTAGTGTAACAAAAATAATAATTAAAAGTTGATTAGAAGGATTATCACTAGGGTATTATTAAAAAGATAAACTAGAGGTAATAAAAGAGTTTGTCTTTAAAGGATTTACGGGGATTGTATTGAGCTCTTCCTTTTTTGAATTTGTTCATTGAAATTGATAAACATACCTTTTTATTTGCTAGCTGATCAGTACTCTAGGTGAATTGATATTTTTTATTGAGGGTGATCTATACTATTGATACTTAGATATAATAGCAGTGCTTTATGTTCTTATGTAGTATAGTCATAGATTATTTTAGAAGAGTAGATACTATGTATAGTGGGTATTGTGACTTACTAAATGGAGAATACGAGATATATAGAAGGAGATTTATTAGACAAAAGACTTATAGCTCCACTAAACTCGACTTATTGTCCATGTATTGTCGAAGAGCTGAGTAGTAAAGCCCATATTTACTGAGATTATGACTAAGGATAGGTTTGTAATGAACATAATATATTTTAATAAGTTGTTGTTTATTAGTGTATTATGTTTTTTAGATAAATAAAAAAGAGTGGTGTTTTTTCTAATAATGAGCTTAATAAAAGACTAAAGTGGGCAAAATAGAAAAAAATAGTAATGAATTTTCTGAAATAGAACCTTTAAGAACTCTTTTTTATCATAAATAACAGAAAAACAAAGGCTTCTTTTTTAGGACACCTCTACTATCGAATTTTAGAGCAAGAAAAAAGAAGATAGGAACTTATTGTTAGAAAGTAAGTTTAGTAACGTTAGACTATTGTAAAATTGTATATTTGAGTGAAGAAACAAAATAAGAGTTCAGATGAGAATTGTTCTATCTATATTTTTAGTATTAATCAGTTATTTGTCTTGGGCAGTAGAGCCGTTGAAGGAGTATGTAGATCATCCTGCTAATTCGACATTGAATTTTGAAGCCTTAGAGATTGTCACGCAGGATAATTATAAATTAAAATCTTGGATTTGTTTTCCGCCTAAGGATAAGGACTTAAAGAAAGTATTGGTATTAGCCTATGGCGATGCTGGTAATATGTCTTATTATGTAAGACAAGTATTAGAAGTAGCAAAGCACGGCTATACTGTAGTGATGTTTGACTATAGAGGATATGGAGAGAGTCAAGCATTCGATATGATAGAGACACAGCTGTATTATGACGAATTTGTCACAGATTTAAAAGCAGTAGTAGAGTATAGTCAGAGGAGATTTGAGCAGCCAGTAGGGGTTTGGGCTCTTTCGATGGGCACGATAGCCAGTACGCTATTATATACAGATGTGAAGTATGATTTCTTGATAGCAGAAGGTTTTGTATCTAGCCCACAAGATATTATTAGCAAGCTAAAACAGTTTTTAGAGAAAGACTATACATTGCCTAGCAGTGCTGCACAGTATGAGTTGGCATTGAGTAAGCTGACTTTACCAGTCTTATATTTTGCTGGAGATAGAGATGGATTGACCTCTCCTAATGATAGTTACAGAGCTAAGTTTCTGAATGCTAAGAGTGAAGTCGTATTGTATAAAGGAGCTCATCTTCAGGGATTCCAAGCATTATCAGACACTACACATGGTGAGCGATATATTAAGGCTATAGATACATTTATGACTAATATGAATGCTGTAGTAGAAAGTAAATAAGAGAGATAGCATATTAGAATTAAATTATAATCAAATCCTAATAATCATACTCTATATAATAACTAACTTTGTCTGCAGAATAAATCCCCATAGAGACATTAATCATGGAATCTACACATAGACATTTTTTGTTATATAAACCACATGGTTATATCAGCCAATTTATATATGAGAAGAAGAGAACGAAGCATAAGTTAGGAGAATTATATGATTTTCCTGAAGGGACTATGGCTATCGGTAGATTAGATGAGAACTCTGAAGGGTTACTGTTTTTGACAACAGATGGTATGACTAGTGAGCGCGTAAGAGGGGCTCATTATGAAAAGGAGTATTACGCACAGGTAGATGGCATCATTTCGGAGGAAGCTGTAGAGCAAATGCGAAATGGAGTACTTATCGGGGTAAAAGGGGAGAAATACTTAACTAAGCCCTGTGTAGTAGAACGATTAGAACGATTGCCAGAGTGGGTAGGCGAAGGCAGACGCATTAGAGATGAGAGACATGGGCCTACGAGTTGGGTGCGTTTAGTCTTAACAGAAGGTAAGTTTAGACAAGTAAGAAAGATGACAGCTCATGTAGGACATGCTACACTAAGATTAGTGCGTGTGCGTATAGGACAGATATCATTAGAAGGGATGCGAGTAGGAGAAGTAAAAGAAGTAGACCAATTATAATCTAAGCCAGGATGAATACTAAAGCAAAAGAGAATTATCAATTTCAGAAGATAGTAGCCATAGTAGGAGTATTATTATTTGTTATTAAAATACTTGCTTGGTCTTTAACACATTCAGTAGCTATATTGACAGATGCTTTAGAGAGTGTCATTAATGTGATTAGTGGTTTTGTAGGATTGTATAGTTTATACTTATCAGCGTTACCCCGAGATAGAAATCACCCTTATGGACATGGAAAAGTAGAGTTTATCTCGGCTACTGTAGAAGGGGGAATGATTATTCTAGCAGGACTAGTGATCATCTTCGAAGCTGTGCGTAATTTATTACATCCACAACCTGTAGGACAGTTAGATTACGGAATAATCTTAGTAGCGATAACAGCAGTAGTAAATTATGTACTAGGTTGGTACGCTATTAAAAAAGGAAAAACAAATAAGTCACTTGCTTTAGTGGCGAGTGGTAGACATCTTCAGTCAGATACGTATTCTACTATAGGTATTATTATTGGTTTGATTTTACTTTATTTTACGGGATATGGATGGTTAGATAGTGGTGTTGCATTATTATTCGCAGGGATTATTATTGTCACAGGATACAAGATTGTACGTGGCGCGATATCTGGTATAATGGATGAAACAGACGAACTTTTATTAAAAGAAGTTGTAGAGTATTTGCAAGAACACCGCAGAGCTAACTGGATAGACCTTCATAATCTACGTATTATTAAGTATGGAGCAGTATTACACTTTGACTGCCATATGACCATACCATGGTATTTTAATATCGTAGAAGGGCATAAAGAGGTAGAACAATTAGAACAGGAGATAATCGAGAAGTTTGGAGCAGATATGGAGTTATTCGTTCACATGGACGATTGTAAGCCATTCTCATGTGTGATCTGTAAAGTAGAAAATTGTGCTTATCGCCAAGCTGAGTTTGAACATCAGATAGAGTGGACGATAGAAAATATCTCTAAGAATAAGAGACATAATAGCTCAACTACTCCACAAGGATAAAACGCTTTTGTGCTCTATTGAAGCTAAGGTTTTCATCTTCGAAGAAGTTATCGAAGACCCCTTGTTCTATTAGTGTATCCGTCTGTCCTTGTATATTCGAATCTTTTTTAAGTACAATGATATCATCGCTAAAAGCAATAGCTAAATCCATATCATGGCAAGAGAATAGAATAGCTTTCTGTTCTTCATGTGCTAACTTTTGGAGCAGTTTAAACAAGGCTACTTTATGATGTAAGTCTAAGTGATTAGTAGGTTCGTCTAATATAATGATAGGTGTATCTTGGGCAATGGCTCTAGCGATGAGCACACGTTGTAACTGTCCATCACTGAGTTGATTCATATTTCTATCTACTAACTCTTGTATCTCTGTTAATTGTATTGCTCGGTTTACTAGTTCGTGATCCTTATCCGTTAAAGTACTATAGTAGTTAAGGTAAGGAGTCCTTCCTATTTGTATTAATTCTCTTACTGTTAGTTCAGAGACTGGTATTTTTTCTGTTAGTACTATGCTGATGATAGTAGCTAACTTAGACTTGCTATAAGTGTACAGTTCTTCTCCTAGTACCTGTATTTTTCCATTGATTATCTGCTGGTTCGACGACAGAGTTCTTAATAAAGTAGATTTCCCTATTCCATTAATACCTAAAAGAGAAGTCATTGCCCCTGGTTTTAATTCAATATTTAGTTGTTGCTGAATAATTTTATATTCTCCTTTCTTTAGTGGGTATCCTATACTCAGTGCTTCTGTTTTTAAAATAGGTGTGTTCATGTACTATACTTACGTGATAATAAAGACTAAATGTAGTTAAATCAACTGTATTATAAAAGTAATATGTTTGAACGGACTCGTGAGATTAAGTTAGAGTATTGTTTTTTGGTACTATGTTTCTTTAAGGTTAAGAAATTATTTGATTAGTATTATTTTGAAAATGAGAATATAGTGATTAGTTAGTGTTGTGTTAATATTAAGATAAAATGCCAGGTCTAGATTTGTCTTTGTAATAATAACACAATCAAATGAAACAAAAATTACTTATTGGAATAGTTGTCCAATTCTTTTGTATAACCCTTATTTATGCTCAAGAAAAACGTACACTTCAAGGAAGTGTAGTAGACGAATCAGGCATTTCTCTACCTGGTGCATCTGTATATATAAAAGGCACCCAAGAAGGAATAAGTACTGACTTAGACGGTACTTTTAAGATAGAAGTATTAGACACAGATGTACTCGTATTTTCATTCATCGGATATAATAATAAAGAAGTACCCGTAGGTGTACAACAGAGTATAAAGGTGGCTCTAGACCCAGAAGGCTCTTCTTTAGACGAGGTTATTATTACTGCTTTGGGTATCAGTAAAGCTGAAAAAAAAGTAGGATATTCCACACAAAAAGTGGATGTGGCTAGAACTCAAGAAGTAGCCACACCTAATATGGGAAGCCTATTATCAGGACAAGTTTCGGGGCTTCAGGTATCTAATGCCCCAGGATTATTACAGGGGCCAAAGTTCTCTCTTAGGGGAAAAACACCTTTAGTAATCGTGGATAATATTCCTGTAGATACAGACTTCTATGATATCGCACCAGAAGATATCGCAGATATTAATGTATTGAAGGGGACAAGTGCTTCAGCGTTATACGGATCTCGCGGACGTAATGGGGCTATCCTTATTACAACTAAAGGAGCTAAAAAAGAGGGACTAGAGGTGACGCTGACACAGAATACGATGATAAGTGCAGGATTTACAGTCTACCCAAAAACACAAAAAGAGTACGGTAACGGATCAGATGGTAAGTATGAGTTCTGGGATGGAAAAGACGGTGGGATAAGTGATGGAGATATGAACTGGGGACCTAAGTTTACATCAGGTTTAAAAATAGCCCAATGGAATAGTCCCATTCGCGATAAGCAGACAGGACAGACTATTGATTGGTATGGTAATGTAGAGGGCACAATGTACAATGATAAATCTAGATATGAGCGCGTACCTATAGCATGGGAATATCACGATAACTTAAAAGAATTTCTAGAGACAGGAGTGAACTCAAGAACAAGCTTTTCTGTAGCCAATAGAGGAGAGAAAACATCTTATAGATTAGGAGGAGAGTTTAATTATAATAAGGATCGCGTACCTCAAACAAGTTTATATAGAGGTAATCTTTCTTTTAAATCAACAACTCAACTTACAGAAAAATTAGCATTAGATGCCAAGCTTACTTATGCAAATATCTATTCTCCTAATATTCCTAATTATGATTATAATCCTAGTGGACATATGTATACTGTCCTGATATGGTTAGGATCAGATGTCAATGGAAGAGATTTAAAGAATAATCTGTGGGTACCAGGTATGGAGGGGTATCGTCAAGCGAACTGGAACTATGCATGGTATAATAACCCATGGTTTGGGGTTGAAAACTTTAAGAGGATTTGGAATAAAGATATTGTGACAGGACAGATGGCCCTTAGATATGACGCTACGGATGATCTGAAGTTTCAAGGAAGAGCTTCTGTTGTGTCTTCAAGTAATAAAGAAGAGTTACAAAGTCCTAAATCATACTTTAATTATAGCGCAAGTAGAGAAGGAGGATATAGTATAGACAATGCTAAAAACTTAAAGTTAGAGTATGATTTCTTAGCGATGTATACAAAGGATTTGACCGACTTTATGAGTGTAGATGTGAATGCTGGAGCTGCTTCTAGATATAGTCAGTACAACAGGAGTTATTCTGCAGCAGATGGATTAACAGTACCAGGTGTATATAACTTAGGGAATTCGACAGGGCCTGTAACAGCAGAGAATCGTTTAGAAAAGAAAGCTGTTAATAGTGTATATGGTACAGTAGAGTTAGATTTCTTTAATTCGTTCTTCTTTACATTTGCAGCTAGAAATGATTGGTCGTCAAGTTTGATTAAAGAGAATAGATCTTATTTCTATCCTTCTACTTCTTTGAGTGTATTATTATCTAATCTGATAGAAATGCCAAAACAAGTAGATTATTTAAAACTATATACTTCATGGGCTCAAGTATCAAGTGATTTAGATCCTTATCAATTACAATCTGCATATTCTCCAGTCACACCTTCATTTAATGGTAATCCTATGGTAGAATATCCTAATTCTATATTGGATTTAAGTTTACTTCCAGAGAAATCTAATTCTTTTGAATTAGGGTTGTCATCTGCTTTTTTTAATAAACGTCTAAATTTTGATCTGACTTATTATAGAGTATTGGATTCTAACTTCTTAATTAAATTTCCAGTATCAGAGGCTTCGGGTTTTGATAATATGTTGCTTAACGGAAATGAGTATACCACTAAAGGATGGGAGCTTAGCTTAGCTGGGGCGGTGATTAAAAAAGATAATTTTCAGTGGAATTCTACTGTAAACTGGAGCACAAGAGAACGTAGAATTACAAAGATACATGGAGGTGCTGCTAAATACGGAAATTTAAAATTAAACGATAGAGCTGACTCTTACTACGATATAGAGTGGATGAAAGCACCAGATGGTCAAGTAATCTTAGATGCTAAAACAGGAATGCCTACTGGAAATAAGCAAGCTACTAAACTAGGAAACTTTGATCCTAAATGGACTTTAGGTTGGAATAACAATTTTAAGTATAAAAACTGGAATGTAAATATCGGTATTGATGGAATATGGGGAGGGGTTACTCGCTCTCAAGTAGTAGAAAAAATGTGGTGGGGAGGGAAACATCCTAAATCAACTCAGTATAGAGATCAGGAGTATGCTACAGGTAAACCTGTTTATGTACCAGAGGGGGTAAATATAGTGTCAGGAGAATTAATTACAGATGTAAATGGCAATGTAATATCTGATACTCGCCAGTTCCAAAAACATACAGGAGCAGTAAGTTGGCAAAGTTGGGCACAGAATTATCCTTATCGCGCTCGAGTAACAGAGAAAGAGAATAAACTATTTGCGAACGTATTTGATCGAACGTACTTTAAGTTGAGAACACTAGCTATCTCTTACGACTTTACAGAAATGATAAAATCTAAGAAGATTACTCAACTATCGGCTTCATTAACAGGATATAACTTATTGATTTGGAAAAAGTCAAAAGGACTTTATTCTGATCCAGATTATGAAATCACTACTTCTAATGATATTCAAGATCCGTCAACGAGATGGGTAGGTTTAGGAGTGAATATTAAATTTTAATACTGATACAAATGAAAAAATATATAAAAATAGCAGCCTTAGTTCTAGTAGTTATATCAATGGGGAGTTGTCAAGATTTAGATAAATTAAGCGAAGACCCTAATCGAGTAAAGGAGGCAGATCCTTACTTGATATTACCTAAAGTGAGTAAGTCAGCTTTTGCATTAAATGGAATTAGCAAAGAGTATGCTTCTCGAATGATTATTCAGACGGATGGAGAGAATACTAGTCAATACTTTAAGTGGAATAGTTCTAGCTTTTCAGCGTATAAAGATTTGTTACAAGTCCAAAAAATGATGGATGAAGCGAAGCGTACAAATAAAGAGGAGTATATAGCTATAGGTCATTTTCTTAAAGCTAGGTTCTTTTATGAATTAGCGATTACCTTCGGTGATGTACCTTACTCAGAAGCCTTATTAGGAGAGAAGAAAGTTCCGTTTCCTAAGTATGATAAACAAGAGGATGTTTTTGTAGGAGTCTTAAAAGAACTAGAGTTAGCAGCCTCTATGATTCAAAATAAACCCTCTATTAAAGGAGATATAATTTATGGAGGAAATACTGATAAATGGAAAAAGCTAATAAACTCATATCAATTAAAGGTGTTGATGAGTTTATCTAAGAAAAAAACAGTTGGTACTATCCAAGTAGCAGAACAATTTGCAAAAATATATAATGTAGGAAACCTCTTAGAAAGTAATGCTGATAGCGGGCAACTGATGTATTTCGATCAAGCAGGAAGTCGTTATCCTCAGTTTAATTCAAGTTCTTATGGATCAAGTATGTATATGTCAGGAACATTTGTTAATTTGCTACAAGATTTAAAAGATCCTAGGTTATTTGCTTTTGCACAACAGACATCAACAGCTTTAGAAAAAGGTCTGCCTATAACAGATTTTAGTGGATATAATGGAGGAGATCCTACTGTGCCTTATGCAGAGAATGAAAAATTAGTACAGACCAAAAATATCTCTAAAATCAAAAGCCGTTATTACTTAGATCCTACTAATGAACCTACTTCTATACTGAGTTATTCTGAATTACAGTTCATATTAGCTGAGGCAGCTGCTCGCCAATGGATAGGAGGTAGTGCTGCTGAATTTTATAATAAGGGGATAGAGGCAAACTTTAATTTCTACGGTACATATGCAAAGGGAATGGCTAGTTATTATACAAAAGATGCTTTTACAAGTTATATTAATCAACCCAAAGTAAAGTACCAAGCTGGAAATCTTGAGGTACAATTAAAACAGATTCTGACGCAGAAGTATATTACTATGTTTCATCAATCGAATTGGACGATTTATTACGATCATTTGCGCACAGGATATCCAGAATTTAAAATACAAGAAGGAATAACACCTCCTACGAGATGGTTATATCCACAAACAGAGTATAATAGAAATCAGGCTAAATTACAAGAAGCACTAAATAGCCAATTCGGTGGAGCTGACAATATTCGCGGTATCACTTGGTGGTTAAAATAAGAAATATGAGTACTACAAGAAGAGATTTTATAAAGAAGTCTGCTTTATTTTCAAGCGGACTCTTTTTTGCAGAGGCTATGCCAGCATCTATCCAGAGAGCATTTGATATTAAAGCTCCTGAAGGATCTACGTTCTTAGATGCGGAGCATATTGTTTTTTTAATGCAAGAGAATAGGTCTTTTGATCATTGCTTTGGAACTTTAAAAGGAGTTAGGGGATTTAATGATCCTAGAGCTATGAGACTTAAAGATGGTCTACCTGTATGGTTTCAGACAGATGTTTACAAAGATATTTATGGTCCTTTTAGACTGGACATAGAGAATACTAAGGTCACTTGGATGGGAGGGTTACCACATAGCTGGAAGGATATGGTGGGGGCTCGTAATGAAGGTAAAATGGATAATTGGTTGATAGCTAAACGACCAGGGAATGCAGAGTATAAAGATTTACCACTGACGATGGGGTATTTCTCAAGGGCGGATATTACATTCTATTATGCATTAGCAGATGCCTTTACGGTATGTGATCAGCACTTTTGTTCTTCTCTGACAGGTACAAGTGCTAATCGCTCTTATTTTTGGGCAGGAGCTATCCGTGAACAACCGAGGGATCCAAACTCAGTAGCCCATGTAGATAATGGACAGATAAACTATAAAGATGTCAGTTGGACTACTTATCCAGAACGATTAGAAAAAGCTAATGTGTCGTGGAAAGTATATCAGAATGAGTTAAGTATTCCTGTAGGATTCGAGGGGTATGCGGAGAGTTGGTTGGCGAATTTTACAGATAATAATTTAGAGTTCTATAAGCAATATAATGTGCGTTTTCACAAGGCTCATTATGACTATATGCTATTAGAACTAGAGAGACTAAAAGGAAGTCTGAGTGACAAGACTCTCGCTAAAGATAAAATACAGGAATTAGAAGGTATGATACAACAGTTAGAAAAAGATATTATTCTATATTCTCCTTCTGAATTTGAAGCATTAAGCGAATTTGATAAAGCTATTCATAAGAAAGCATTTACTACTAATACAAGAGATCCAGACTATCACAAGTTAGAGCAAATGACCTATATGGAGAAAGGCGTGGAGAAAACAATGGAAGTACCTAAAGGAGATGTCTTCTATCAGTTTAGAAAAGATGTAGATGAAGATAAGTTGCCTATGGTAAGTTGGTTAGTTGCACCGTGTAATTTTTCGGATCATCCTTCAGCGCCATGGTTTGGGGCGTGGTATTTATCAGAAGCAATAGATATCCTAACGAAGAACCCAGAGGTGTGGAAGAAGACTATATTTGTGTTGACATACGATGAGAATGATGGTTATTTTGATCATATTGCTCCTTTTGTCCCTCCATTAACGACAGATAAGTCTATGGGAAAAGCTGCTAAAGGAATGGACACACAAGATGAGTGGGTAACTAAAGAACAAGAAAGAGTAAGAACAAGAAAATCAGATAGTCAATTAGCTAGTCCAATAGGGCTAGGGTATAGAGTGCCTATGATTATAGCTTCACCTTGGACTAGAGGAGGATGGGTAAACTCGGAGGTATTAGACTTAACATCTACCCTACAATTTTTAGAATATTTTATTGAAAAAAAGACTGGTAAAAAAGTAATCGAAGAGAATATATCTAGCTGGAGAAGAGAAGTGTGTGGTAATATGACGAGTGTGTTCCAATCTGAACGAGACTTAAGAGAGGTAGATTTGGATTTTGTAGATCGCAATAATTATATCGCTAGAATAATGAATGCAAAAGAGAAGAAAGTACCTGGAGACTTTAATGCATTTACAAAGAAGGAAGTTTTAGAAAGTAAGCATTGGACACTGTTATCCAAATTTCCTAAACAAGAAGAAGGGATAAAGAAAGCATGTGCTTTACCTTATAATCTGAATGTGAACGTGAAACTAGCAGCCAGTAAAACACAGTTACAGATGGACTTGACTGTTGAGTCTAATCAGTTAAAGAATAAGGTGTATACTGCTCCTGTACAAGTATATGATATGATAGGTGGTAGTCAGTCTAGAGGAGTTTGGGACTTTGCAGTTCGAGATAATGAACCAATGGATTATTACTGGAAGATAGAAGATAGCGATCAGTATCACTATAATGTACATGGTCCTAATGGATTCTTTAGAAGCTTTAGAGGGAGTAAGAGTAACTTAGATATTTATGTTGAGGTTCTTTTACATACAGATTTAAGTATCTCTGTGAAATTAAAAAATAATGGTGTGAAAACTGTAAATGTTGCTTTGGACAATAGTTTATATTTAAAAGAAGCAATGGTTGTAGAATTACTTCCTAATAAAGAAGAATTACTGAAATGGGATTATACAGGATCAAAAGGTTGGTATGATTTAATAATAAGTTGTAAAGAAGATAAAGAGTGGAAGCAACATTATGCGGGTCATATCGAAAATGGTCAAGCAAGTATAACGGATCCATTTATGGCAAGTCTGTCTAAGTAACAGTTATTTATTAGATATAGAAGAGGAGACTGATAAGGTCTCCTTTTTTGTATTGAGTAAGAAGGATACTTAGCATCAATAAAGAGTTTTATAAGAAGACTTTTGACAGTAAAGATTTATGAACTATTTAGTGTTTTAAAAAGACAGTGATTACCGTAAAATAATCTTATATTTGTGTGTAAATATTTATTGAAAAAATAATGAAACCAAACACACAACAATTAACAGAGTTAACTACTCAAGTAAGAAGAGATATTCTTAGAATGGTACATGCTGTAAGTTCTGGGCACCCAGGAGGATCTTTAGGCTGTGCAGAGTTTTTAGTGACTTTGTATCAAAAGTTAATGGATAGAAAAGAAGGGTTTAATATGGACGGAACAGATGAAGATATCTTCTTCTTATCTAATGGACATATTTCACCAGTATTTTATAGCGTATTGTCACGCAGTGGATATTTTCCAGTAAGTGAATTAGCTACTTTCAGAAAAATCAATACGCGTTTACAAGGACATCCATGTACTCATGATAGATTACCAGGAGTGCGTATGGCGTCAGGTTCATTAGGACAAGGGCTTTCAGTAGCAGTAGGAGCAGCACAAGCGAAAAAATTAAATAAGGACAATCACCTTGTTTACGTTTTAATGGGAGATGGTGAGTTACAAGAAGGACAAAACTGGGAAGCTATTATGTATGCATCAGCTAAGAAGGTGGATAATGTAATCGCTACTGTAGATTTAAACGGAAAACAAATAGACGGACCAACTGATGATGTATTAAATTTAGGTTCTATGAAAGCTAAGTTTGAAGCATTTGATTGGGAGGTTATTGAGATAGAAAAAGGAAACGATATTGATTCAATCGTTGCTGGATATGAATTAGCAAAAGCTAAAACAGGTAAAGGAAAACCTGTATGTGTATTGTTAAAAACAGAAATGGGTAATGGAGTAGACTTCATGATGAATACACATGCATGGCATGGAAAAGCTCCTAGTGATGCACAATTAGAAGAAGCTTTAAAACAAAACCCAGAAACATCATTCGGAGATTATTAATCCACTTAAATTGAATCAAAAATGAAAAAATATATAAATACAGGAAGTAAAGATACACGTTCAGGATTCGGTGCAGGACTTACTGAATTAGGACAAAAGAATGAGAATGTAGTAGCATTATGTGCTGACTTAATCGGTTCATTAAAAATGGATGATTTTAAAAAGAATCACCCAGAGCGTTTCTTCCAAGTAGGAATTGCTGAAGCGAATATGATTGGATTAGCTGCTGGTATGACTATCGGAGGTAAAATACCTTTCACAGGTACTTTTGCTAATTTC
Organism: Myroides odoratimimus; assembly: GCF_030326305.1. Taxonomy (GTDB): domain Bacteria; phylum Bacteroidota; class Bacteroidia; order Flavobacteriales; family Flavobacteriaceae; genus Flavobacterium; species Flavobacterium odoratimimum_A. The sequence continues at coordinate 20,867 of NZ_JACAKB010000004.1, forward strand.
TCTACAGGACGTGTTTATGATCAAATCCGTCAATCTGTAGCTTACTCTGAGAAGAATGTAAAGATATGTGCTTCTCACGCTGGATTAACATTAGGTGAAGATGGTGCTACACACCAGATCTTAGAAGATATTGGACTGATGAAGATGTTACCTAATATGACTGTAATCAATACATGTGATTATAACCAAACCAAAGCGGCTACTTTAGCTATTGCTGAACATGATGGACCTGTTTATTTAAGATTTGGACGTCCAGTAGTGCCTAACTTTATGCCTGCTGATGAGAAGTTCGTTATCGGGAAAGCTGTTCTGTTAAACGAGGGTACAGATGTGACTATCGTAGCTACAGGACACTTAGTATGGGAAGCTCTAATCGCAGCTGAAGAGTTGGAAGCAAAAGGAATCTCTGCTGAGGTAATTAATATTCATACTATTAAACCTCTTGATGAAGAGGCTATCTTAAAATCAGTAGCAAAAACAGGATGTATAGTTACTGCTGAAGAGCACAACTTCTTAGGTGGTCTAGGAGAAAGCGTATCTAGAGTATTAGCTTTAAACAATCCATTACCTCAAGAGTTCGTAGCTGTACAAGATACTTTCGGTGAATCTGGTACTCCAGAACAATTAATGGAAAAATATGGTTTAAACGCTGCAGCTATCGTTGAGAAAGCACAGTTAGTAATCAACCGTAAATTCAAAAGATAATTAAAAGTATATCTAATATAAGAAACCTGCTTGAGCAATCAAGCAGGTTTTTTTGTATAGTAGTATAATGAGTGAATAGGACAAAAAAAAGAGGTAGAATAATCTACCTCTTTGTATATAATCTTATTTGTTATTTTTTAGTAGGCCAAATTACCTCACCATCTTTCTGATCTGGGAAACATGTTCTGTCTAGGTATCTAAATACATTAGAACAAGTTTTTAGAATAGGATCATAGTATTGATAATATGCTTTTTTGTTGTTCTTGTCTTTATACTGTAATTCAGTTTTAGTAAGTATACCATCACCATCATCATCATCGTCTAAGAAATTAGGTACACCATCTTCATCCGTATCAAAATCAAAGTAATCTTTAATCGTTAATTTAAGTGCGCGAATCTCATCATCTTCAAGTGCTCTTCCTAATTCTGATGATTTTTCGATTACTTGTTTTGCTTCATACTTTGAAAGGATACCATCCCCATCGTGATCACGTTCTTTTTTTGCTATAAGTGTCATATCGATAATGTGTGGTTGGTATGCCTTAAGCTTAGAACCGTATCCAGCATTAAAATATCCTACACCTGATGGTATAAAAGCAATAATTCTACCTGCTGATCCTTTTTCATAAGTAGGTATACCATTCTCCCCAAGAGCTGTAGTAGGAGCTGTTTTTACTTTAGTTAATAGTTGTCTTTCTGCTGTCTTTAACTGAACTGGTATAAGACCATAATTCCCTTGTGACATAAGGGCGAACTCCTTTAGTGTAATAGGAAATGAATAATAACTTCCTATATTCCCATTGTTGTCAAAAGATTCATTCTTTAAAGAGTAAGATTTTGTCTTTACAAATACAGAATCTATAGTAGAAATATAATCACCTTTTCCTTCTTGTTTGTTTCCATCAGCATCAGGAACAATAAAATAAGCTATAGTATATTCTAATTCGTCTTTAGGTTTAGAAAACTTTAAAGAAGTAGTTCCATTCGGGTTTCTAACAGCTTCGTATTCGTAGTTGTCAGATGTAATGATTTGCTGCTCTATTTTGATTCTTTTATCATCTTTTAGAGGGACTACATTAGGATTAGGTTTATTAGGATTACTAATACTATCAAAACGAATATTATCTCCTTCAATAATCAAGTAGTTTTGAGCTAAGAACTCTTCTATTTGCTTTGCATTTTCATCACGAACTTCTTTACGGTCTCTTAGGTTTACAACTTCATTTCCACCATTACCGTCATCTTTATTACAATTGGCAGCTGTTAGTCCTAGAAAAGCAAGACCTAAAACTGTAAATAATCTATTCATTTTTTGACTTATTTTAGTAGTGCAAGATACAATTTTACTTTATTTTTGTGTACTTTGTTAGAGAAATTTAATACGAAATTATGCGAATTGATAAATATTTATGGTGTATTAGATACTATAAAACTAGAAATATAGCAACGGAAGCTTGTAAAAAGGGACATATCACGGTGAATGGACAAGCAGCTAAAGCCTCTAGAGAAGTCTTCCCTACGGATAAAATTACATTGAGAAAAGATCAAATAACTTATAAACTAACAGTATTAGATATACCTGCTAATAGAGTAGGAGCTAAACTAGTGGATATTTATCGCAAGGATGAGACTCCTGCAGAGGCATTTGAGCACTTAGAGTTGTTAAAGTTGTCGAAGGACTATTATAGAGCTAAAGGAACTGGACGTCCGACTAAAAAGGATAGAAGAGATATAGATGATTTTCACGACTATGAAGACGATGATATCATAGAAGGAGAAGAGAATGTAGAGAGCAATAATTCTTTTAAAGATACAGAAGCAGATGTTTGATAAAGAGTTTTGGGAGAAGAAGTATGTTAATAGTGAGGCGCAATGGAATGCTGGTAGTATAACAACTCCTATTCAGGAGTATATAGATCAATTGACAAAGAAAGATTTAGCTATTTTAGTGCCAGGTATAGGACACGGACATGAGTTGATGTATTTGTACGAGAAAGGATTTACTAATATTAGTGGATTAGACTTTACTATTGTTGGAGCATTAGAAGCTTATGGTTTGATGAATAATTTTCCTTATGGAGATGTGATTTTAGAAGATTTCTTTGAACATGAGGGACAATATGATCTTATTATAGAGCAAACGTTCTTCTGTTCGTTGCCTATTGAAAAGAGAACTGATTATGTAGATAAGATGTATGATTTATTAAAACCAGGAGGAAAGTTAGTAGGTGTATTATTTGATTGTTATTTTAATCAAGAGACGCCTCCTTTCGGAGGAAATAAACAAGAGTACTTAGATTTGTTTAGTAACAAGTTTGAGGTTAATGTATTAGAAACAGCACATAACTCTATTAAGCCTAGAGCGGGTAGAGAGTTATTTTTTATAATTAATAAACAACATGACTAAAAAAAATATTTTAACTAAAGAGCAAATTAAGTTTACTACTAAACGTATAGCTTATCAGATCTATGAGACTTATATAGATGAGGATGAAATAGTAATCGCTGGTATAGCGAATAGTGGGTATACTTTTGCTCAAAAGATTAGTGAGGCATTGCAAGATATATCTCCTATAAAGGTAACTCTTTGTGAAGTGCGTATCGATAAACAAAACCCTATTAATCCAATAGAAACTTCATTAGATAGTAAAGTTTATACAGATAAGTGTGTAGTACTAGTAGATGATGTGTTAAATTCAGGTGCAACATTAATATATGCAGTAAAGCATTTCTTAGATGTGCCATTAAAGAAATTAAAAACAGCAGTACTAGTGGATCGTAATCATAAAAAATATCCCGTTAAAGCTGACTTTAAAGGGATATCATTATCTACATCACTATTAGAACATATTCAGGTTGTCTTTGATGGAGATGAAGAGTATGCTTATTTAAGCTAATTAATATGATTAATGATGTCTTGAGTTATTTGCTTAGGAGTTTTATCATCTATAGATATAATCGTTTTAGCTTGATGGTAGAAATAACTACGATCAAATAAATGCTTAGCAATAAAAATTTCAAGAGTATCGTCTGAATTCTGATTAAGAAGAGGACGATGCTCTTTTTCTTTTTCTAGACGATCTGCTAGTGTTTTAATAGAGCCTTTTAAATAGAATGATGAGATATCCTCTCTCTGTAATGCTAAATGATTATTAGCATAGCATGGAGTTCCTCCACCTAAGCTTAGAATAAAGTTATCTTGAGTATCTATTATCTCGTGTAATAATAGGTGCTCTTGCTTCCTAAAATAGACTTCTCCTTTCGTTTCGAACAAGGTTGAAATTGACATTTGATGTTTTTTCTCTATTTCATTGTCTAAATCTATAAAGTTCAGTTTTAGTTGTTCTGCCAGTATTTTACCAATAGTTGATTTACCAGAACCCATATAGCCTAAAAGAATAATTTTTTTCATAAAAACAAGGGGTTGTTTATTAGAGTGTTAGGATGAATTTAAAAATAAAAGTCAAAAATAAAACAAATATGTGTCGGATTTTTAAAAAAAGCTCCTATATTTGCACCCGCAATCAGGAATTGAAATAACGACTCGATAGCTCAGTTGGTAGAGCACAACACTTTTAATGTTGGGGTCCTGGGTTCGAGCCCCAGTCGGGTCACTAGTAAGACTTATAATTTCGATTTCAAAATTGCATGACTCGATAGCTCAGTTGGTAGAGCACAACACTTTTAATGTTGGGGTCCTGGGTTCGAGCCCCAGTCGGGTCACTAAGAAAATACATACATTATTATATCGATTTTTAGGAATTGGTATTTGACTCGATAGCTCAGTTGGTAGAGCACAACACTTTTAATGTTGGGGTCCTGGGTTCGAGCCCCAGTCGGGTCACAA
>NZ_JACAKB010000004.1:25518-140666 GCF_030326305.1 Myroides odoratimimus
ACTCGATAGCTCAGTTGGTAGAGCACAACACTTTTAATGTTGGGGTCCTGGGTTCGAGCCCCAGTCGGGTCACTAAAGCTATTCTAATAAGAGTAGCTTTTTTTGTTTTTTGAATATTAATTTTATTTACCTTTAGTAAGGTGTAAGTAATAGTATTCGTTTAAGGCCATGTGGAGGAATTGGTAGACTCGCCATCTTGAGGGGGTGGTGTCGCAAGACGTATGGGTTCGAATCCCATCATGGTCACTTAAGAATAGAAGTGCTGTAGAGACCTTTAAAAAAAAAGCTACTTAATTCAATTAAGTAGCTTTTTTTTTACTGTTGATTTGTCTCATCACTATTCTCATCATTTTTCTTAGAAGGCCCCATTAGTAAAAATAAAGCCACAACTAGACCTACACAGACTAATCCAAAGATAATAATCATGAAGGTACCATTGTTGAAGTTGTAAAGAGGTAGGTTTTGTAAAGTCATAATCTGTTTATTTTTGTTATTTTAACACTAAAGTATAGAATATTTTTAACATTTAAAATGATAATTGTCATCTTATTTATATGTGAGTTATTTGATGAGGTGAAAACGAGGTTATATCAAGGTTTGGAAGGATAACTCCTTGTGTACTAAAAATGTACGCTCTTTGTTAAATAGTATATGATAAATTAAATTGAATGTTTATGGTCTAAAAATAGAAAATGTTTAAAAATGGTATCTCATCGTATAGTTAGAAAGTTTATCCAGATTAACCATTATTCTTAAAAAAACAGTAGTAATGTAGTTTAATTAAAAAGTTTGAAATTTTTTTTAAAATGCTATTAATTCATTTACTGTGTTTTACGTCTATCCCTTGATAAGTCTAGGAAAAAAGGTTAGTTTGTAATTTGTGAGGTATAAAAAAAGGACTACCTTTGCATAGCAATTGAGAAACAAACGGTTTATCAATGACTCGATAGCTCAGTTGGTAGAGCACAACACTTTTAATGTTGGGGTCCTGGGTTCGAGCCCCAGTCGGGTCACAAAAAAAAGCAGAGATTATAATCTCTGCTTTTTTTTTGTCTTATATTCTCAGATTACTTTATTTTGTTTAAGGAATCTCCGATAGGTAAATTCATTTTAGATGTTAAAGACGATATCTCATTTAATGAAAACTGTCCTGTTAAAATCATTACTATGTTCTCTTTACTATTTTCGTTGAAAAGAAGTAGGTTGCTTATGTTGTTAGCAGAACCATTTTGATTTATATATATCGTGATATTACTACCATTATCTTTATTATTAGAGTATTCTTTTAAAGAAGCAGAAGAAACATGTTTCGATACTGCAGTTTTCATTTCTTCTTTTAAAGAAGCTGAAGTTGTATTAAATACTCTTAATGAAGTTAATTTCTTGATTAGACTTAAATATGCTTTTTCTTCTTGGCTAGTAGGTTCTACCTTTACGTTAGCCATCATCTCGAACATCTTTTGATTTACAACTACTGCATTTACTTGTTTGTTTTTTTCAAATACTTGAAATACATCTTGAGCAAAGGTGTTAATAGTACTCAATGTAAATAAAAAGATTAATATTGTTTTTACTATATGTTTCATGGTTGCTTTGTTTTGTTAGTAGGGATCCCTTTATTCAGATCATTAGAAAGTTGAATTAGTAATTTTTGACATTCTTTATAAGCCACTTCTGGATTAGTAAATGTTCCATACTCATTTTGTTTTAAAGTAGGATTAGTGTCAGTTTTGGCAGGGAAGTATATAAAAGCTATTATAGCTCCTAATACTAGTGTTCCAAAGAAAAGTAGGTTTTTAATAGATGTCTTTTTTTTCATTTATATTGAACTATATGTACAAACATAATATAAATGTAAATAAGTTTTTGAATAATTCCTACGTAGTTTTAGAAAATCGTATTGGATTAACCTAATAACGAAGTAGTCATTTTATATTTTTAATGTTTAATAATGTTCTATTTTTGTACTTAAACCAATTATATAATTATGAGAGACAGGAAGATTTATTCTATGTTATTCTTAGTGGTTACTTTATTTGTATCTTGTAAAAAAGAGAGTAATACAGTAATAACTTCAGATGTTAAGTCTAGTACAATAGAATATGCAAAGGGATTTACTATAGAAAAGTATGACCAATATTCTGTGATAAATGTAAAACAAGCATGGGTAGGTGCTGATAAAAAATTTAAATATGTGTTATATAAGGAGGGAAGAGAGGTTATCCCTGATTCATTAAAAACACTTCCTAGTCTTAAAGTACCTGTGCAGTCTATAGTTGTTACTTCTACTACCCATATACCTTCATTAGTTGTATTAGAAGAAGAAGAAACGTTGAGGGGGTTTCCTGGGCTAAATTATATATCTTCTCCTTCTATTAGGAAATTAATAACTGATAATCACATTAAAGAACTAGGCCAAAATGAACAATTAAATACAGAGATGTTGTTAGATTTAAATCCTTCAGTTATTGTTGCATTTGCAATGGATGGGTCTAATCAAGCTTTACAATTAATTGAAAAAAGTGGAATACCTGTATTGTATAATGGTGATTGGGTAGAACAGACGCCTTTAGGTAAAGCCGAATGGATTAAGTTATTTGGTGCTTTATATGATAAAGAAAAAGAGGCTGCTGTTTTTTTTGATAAAATAGTTGAAGATTATAAGGAAGCACAAGCTTTAGTAAAAGATGCTAAAAATATTCCTACTGTGATGAGTGGTGCTATGTATCAGGATGTGTGGTATACTCCTCAAGGACAAAGTTGGATGGCTATATATTTTAAGGATGCTAAGTCTGATTATTTATGGAAGGAAACGGAAGGTACAGGTAGCTTATCTTTGTCTTTAGAGGTGGTGTTAGATAAAGCTATAGATGCTTCTTTCTGGATTAACCCTGCTCAATACGAAAGTCTTCAACAGTTAATAGAGGCGAATCCACATTATGCTAAGTTTAATGCTTTTAAAAATAAGAATATATTTTCGTTCTCTCCGAGGAAAGGAGAGACAGGGGGAAGTCTATTCTATGAGTTAGGGCCAACTCGTCCTGATTTAGTATTGAAAGACTTGATTTATATTTTACATCCAGAGATTTCTATACCTAATTATCAACCTGTATTTTTTGAACAACTAAAGTAGCTATGAGTAAAAAAATAGGTGTCATAGGTTTAATAGTAGTCTTGTTAACTCTGTTTATTCTGAACATATCCATAGGTAGTATACATATTCCATTTAATAAAGTGGTAAGTGTATTATTTGGAGAGGAAGAGGTAAAAGAGACATGGCGATATATTATTCTTAATTATAGATTACCTAAAGCGATTGTAGCTGTGTTAGTAGGAATAGCCCTTTCTATAAGTGGATTACTTATGCAAACGCTGTTTCGAAACCCTATGGCAGAAAGTTATGTGCTAGGGATTAGTTCTGGAGCAAGTTTAGGTGTAGCTATATTGATTTTAGGTGTGTCTTTTTTGCCGACAACTATTGTTTCCATTTTTACTTCTACTTATGGTATTGCCCTAGTATCTATTTTAGGGAGTTTAGGATTGCTGTTTTTGGTATTATTAGTTTCTAATTCTGTCCGAAATACAGTTACAGTTCTTATTGTCGGCCTTATGTTTGGAAGCTTTGCTAATGCGATAGTAGGTATATTGACTTATTTTAGTTCTGCAGAGCAGTTAAAGCGTTTCGCTTTTTGGTCATTGGGGAGTTTAGGTAATTTGAGTTGGGAAAGCATTACACTTTTTGCTATTGTTGTTGGGATAGGAGTATTAGGGAGTATGTTACTTATTAGAGCTTTAGATGCTATGCTACTAGGCGATAATTATGCTTCTTCTATGGGAATTAATGTTAAGAAGGCGCGTAATATAATTATTTTGGTCACTAGTCTTCTGGCAGGGATTTCGACTGCATTAGTTGGACCTATTGCTTTTATAGGATTAGCAGTGCCACATATAACAAGGCTTATATTGAAAGTGAGTGGACATCGTTATTTACTTATTAGTACAGCATTACTAGGAGGAATTTTGATGTTGATATGTGATATGTTGACTCAAATAAGAGGAGAGCAATTTTTGTTACCTATTAATGCTGTCACTTCTATATTTGGGGCACCTATTGTAATATGGCTTATTTTAAGAAAAAAAGTTCATTAAGAACTCGTTTGAGTGTATAATAGAAAAAAATATTAAAAATTAAAAGCATCCATAGTTTTGCTTTATCTTTGCGAGTTGTAAACAATAATTATGAAGTTCGATTTATTACATACAGACGTAAATTCTCGTGCACGTGCTGGGAAGATTACGCTTGATCACGGTGTTATTGAGACACCTATTTTTATGCCAGTTGGAACTGTAGCTTCAGTAAAAGGAGTTCACCAACGTGAATTATCAGAAGAGATTAATCCTGACATTATCTTAGGAAATACTTATCATCTTTATTTAAGACCTAAAATGGAGATTCTTAAGCAAGCAGGTGGGTTACATAAGTTTATGAATTGGGATCGTAATATCTTAACAGATAGTGGAGGATTCCAAGTATATTCACTATCATCTAATAGAAAGATTAAAGAAGAAGGAGTTAAGTTCAAGTCTCATATAGATGGATCTTATCACTTCTTTTCACCAGAGAGTGTAATGGAGATTCAACGTACTATTGGAGCTGATATTATTATGGCATTTGATGAGTGTACTCCTTATCCATGTGATTATAGATATGCTAAGAGATCTATGCATCGTACACATCGATGGTTAGATAGATGTGTTGACCATTTAGCTAAAGTACCAGAAATGTATGGATATTCTCAAACTTTATTTCCAATTGTACAAGGAAGTACTTTTAAAGATTTACGTGAGCAGTCTGCAGAGTATATAGCTAATATTGGTGCTGATGGTAATGCTATTGGAGGATTGTCAGTAGGTGAACCAGCAGAAGAAATGTATGCAATGACAGAGTTGGTAACGAATATTCTACCACAAGATAAACCTCGTTATTTAATGGGGGTGGGTACTCCAATTAATATCTTAGAGAATATTGCTTTAGGTGTAGATATGTTTGACTGTGTAATGCCTACGCGTAATGCTCGTAATGGTATGTTATTCACAGCTCATGGATCTATGAATATGAAGAATAAGAAATGGGAAGATGATTTTTCTCCTATTGATGAGAATGGATATACATGGGTAGATACAGCTTATTCAAAAGCTTATTTACGTCACTTGTTTGCGGCTAATGAATCATTAGGTAAACAAATTGCAACTATACATAACTTAGGATTCTATTTATGGTTAGTACGTGAAGCGCGTCGTCAGATTTTAGCTGGTACTTTTACAGAGTGGAAAAATAAGATGGTGAAACAAATGGATAACCGTTTATAGTTTAATCAAAAAGATAAAGAAGCATCAAATTATACTTATATGAAAATATTAGATTGGTATATACTCAAAAGATACTTAGTAACGTTCTTTGTGTTATTATTGCTTTTTGTGCCTATAGGAATCATAATTGATGTTTCTGAAAAAATAAACAAGATATTAGCAAATAAGGTACCTTTACCAGCGGTATTAATGTACTATCTGGACTTTACGATCTATTTTGCTAATATGTTGTTTCCTATATTGTTATTTATTTCTATTATCTGGTTTACTTCTAAGTTGGCTAATAATACAGAGATTGTAGCAATACTTAGTTCGGGAATTTCCTTTACTCGTTTTTTACGCCCTTATATTATCGGCGCTACTTTCATTTCTATTTTCGCTTTAGTAATGTCTGTTTTTATTGTACCTAAAGCTAGTCAAGGGTATAATGATTTTCGTTATAAATATATGAAGAGTGCTGAGGTACGGGAGAGTCAAAATGTATATCGACAAATTAGCCCTACTGAGTTTATTTATGTAAGTAATTTTAACTATAATAGCAAGACCGGTTATAACTTTTCATTAGAAGTATTTGATGGAAATAAAATGATTTCAAAAACGACAGCTAATCGTATTGTATGGAATCCTGATACAGAAACGTATACTTTATTTGCTTACTTCAATAGGGAGATAGGAGAAACCGAAGATCGTTTTGAAAGAGCTGAAGAGAAGGAAATGAAGCTTGATTTTGATATAGATGATCTTACTCCTGTGGTGTATGCGGCAGAAACGATGCAACTAGGACCTCTAAAGCGTTTTATAGAAAAAGAACAAATGAGGGGTTCTTCTAATATCAATGTTTATTTAGTTGTTTTGTATAAAAAGTACAGTGTACCTGTATCGGCATTTATTTTAACCATTATTGCTGTATCTGTTTCTTCAATGAAGAGGAGAGGAGGAATGGGGATGAACTTAGCCATAGGGATTGCTTTAGCTTTTATTTATGTATTCTTTGATAAGATATTCGGTACATTGGCAGAAGCATCTAGTATTCCACCTTTAGTGGCAGTATGGTTGCCTAATGTTGTTTTTGGTATTTTAGCAATATTTTTACTTCGAAATGCTCGCAGATAATATAAAAAGTCAAATATATCTCCATTTAATTGTTTTTATATGGGGATTCACAGCTATTCTAGGACAATTAATATCTCTAGAAGCTCTACCATTAGTATGGTACCGCATTTTAATAGCAGTGATTACTTTGTTAGTGTTTTATGCATTCACAAAACAATCTATAAAAGCCCCTAAACACCGTATTATACAGTTTCTAGGAGCTGGAGTGGTTATCGCTCTACATTGGCTAACTTTCTTTTTAGCCATAAAGGTGTCTAATATTTCGATTACATTAGCTTGTTTATCCACTGGAGCATTTTTTGCTTCTATTTTAGAACCATTAATTTTAAAGAGAAGGGTAGTAAGCTATGAAGTCTTTTTTGGCTTTATAGTAATATGTGCTTTGACTTTAATATTTAGTGTAAGTGGAGAGTATGTAGAGGGGATATTGTTAGGGCTAATCGCAGCCTGTTTGTCAGCTTTGTTTTCTATTATTAATAGTAAACTAATTGTGCATACAGCAGCTCCAGTTATTACATTTTATGAAATGTTGGGTGGGCTTATAGTCCTTTCTGTAGTATTATTGATTACGGGAGGTTTTACTATAGAATTTTTTGAGGTTAGTCTAAATGATTGGATGTGGCTTTTACTTTTAGGTACAGTATGTACTGCATTTGCTTTTTTAGGCTCTGTATATATAATGCGCTATTTAACGCCTTTTACTGTGATGCTGACGATTAACTTAGAGCCAGTTTATGGTATTTTATTAGCTGTGGCTATCTTTAAAGATAGCGAAAAAATGACGTTAGAGTTTTATATAGGAGCCTTGTTGATTTTGAGTACAGTAGTACTAAATGGTATTGTTAAAAATAGAAAAAAGAGAAAACTTAGTACTAGATAGCTTATCTATCCGAGTATTGTTTTATCTTTGTCATTCGTAATTGAAACTAAAACTTAATCATAAATGGAATATTTAGATTTTGAACTTCCAATTAAAGAGCTTGAAGAACAGCTGAATAAATGTGCTTTGATCGGTGAAGAATCCGATGTTGATGTATCAGCAACTTGTAAGCAAATTGAGAAGAAATTAGAAGAAACTAAGAAGAATATATACAAAAACTTGACTGCTTGGCAGAGAGTTCAATTGTCTAGACACCCTAATAGACCTTATACATTAGATTATATTAAGGCTTTATGTGGAGATACTTTTCTAGAGCTTTTTGGTGATAGAAATGTAAAAGACGACAAAGCAATGGTAGGTGGTCTTGGTAAGATTGGTGATCAAAGTTTTATGTTCGTTGGCCAACAAAAGGGGTATAATACTAAGACTAGACAGTATAGAAACTTCGGTATGGCTAATCCAGAAGGATATAGAAAGGCTTTACGTTTAATGCAAATGGCAGAAAAGTTTAATATTCCTATTGTTACTTTGATCGATACTCCAGGTGCATATCCTGGTTTAGAAGCAGAAGAACGAGGACAAGGTGAAGCTATTGCTCGTAATATCTATGAAATGTTCCGTATTAAAGTACCTATTATTTGTATTATTGTAGGTGAAGGAGCTTCAGGAGGAGCCTTAGGTATTGGTGTTGGTGATAAAGTAACAATGTTAGAAAATACTTGGTATTCTGTAATTTCACCGGAATCATGTTCTTCTATTTTATGGAGAAGTTGGGAATATAAAGAAAGAGCGGCAGATGCTCTTAAGTTGACTTCTTATGATATGAAGAAGAACAAATTAGTAGATGATATCATTCCAGAACCACTGGGAGGAGCACATACTAACAGAGAAGAAACTTTCGCTACTGTTAAGAAGTATATTGTAGATACATATAGTAGTTTAGCTAAGTTATCAACAGATAAGTTAATAGAAAAACGCATGGAGAAATATTTCGAAATGGGTGAGTATAAAGACTAGTTCTGACTATATAGTAATATTAAAATCCGAGAGTCTTTCTCGGATTTTTTTTTCACTAATTATTAGTTATCTTATTAACAAGCTAATTGTATAAATTAGAATTGAGTTATCATCAAAAAGAATTAATTTCGCATTATGGAACAAGCAAAAGAATTTAGACCAAAGCAATCTTTTTCTAGAGAAGTCGTGTCTTTAGAGAAAGGAAAACTTCCACCACAGGCTATTGATTTAGAAGAGGCTGTGTTGGGAGCCATGATGATTGATAAGAAAGGTATTGATGAGGTTATTGATATATTACAACCTGATGCTTTCTATAAAGACGCTCACAAACATATTTTTGAAGCAATCGATCAATTATTCGTGAGTAATCAACCGATAGATTTATTAACTGTATCTACGCAATTGCGTAAAAATGGTAAATTAGATCAAGTGGGAGGTGATTACTATTTGGTTAGTCTTACACAAAAGATTACTTCTTCTGCACATATTGAATTCCATTCACGTATTATTTTACAGAAATTCATTCAACGTAGTTTGATTCGTATTTCGAATGAAATAATTGAAGATGCTTATGATGAGACAAGTGATGTATTTGACTTATTAGATAAAGCTGAATCTAGATTATATGAGGTAACTCAAGGAAATATAAAGAAAAGTTCGGAGACAGCTCAGTCTTTAGTGGCACAAGCAAAGAAGAGAATTGAGGAAATCAGTACTAAAGAAGGACTAAGTGGATTAGCAACAGGTTTCCATAAGCTAGATGAACTTACTTCCGGGTGGCAACCAAGTGACTTGATTATTATAGCAGCTCGTCCTGGTATGGGAAAAACAGCTTTTGTATTATCGATGGCTAGAAATATCGCTATTGAGACTGGTGCAGGTGTTGCAGTTTTCTCATTAGAGATGTCTTCTGTACAGTTGATTACACGTCTTATTTCTTCTGAGACAGGATTGTCTTCGGAGAAATTGCGTACTGGTAAATTAGAAACACACGAGTGGGAACAACTAAACGTAAAAGTAAAAGACTTAGAGCGCGCTCCTCTATATATAGATGATACTCCGTCTTTATCTATTTTTGACTTACGTGCTAAAGCTCGTCGTTTAGCTTCTCAACACGGAATAAAATTAATTATTATTGATTACTTGCAGTTGATGACAGCTGGAGGGAATTCTAAGGGGGGAGGAAACCGTGAGCAAGAGATTTCTACTATCTCAAGAACGCTTAAGGCATTAGCAAAAGAGTTAGATGTACCTGTTATTGCTTTATCACAGTTATCTCGTGCTGTGGAGACACGTGGTGCTTCTAAAAGGCCTTTATTATCCGATTTAAGGGAGTCTGGAGCGATTGAGCAAGATGCGGATATTGTATCGTTTATCTATCGTCCAGAGTACTATAAGATTGAAGAATGGGATGATGAGGAAAGAAGTCCTACAGCTGGACAAGCAGAATTTATTGTTGCAAAACACAGAAATGGTGGACTAGATAACATTCGCTTAAAATTCTTAGGACAATTCGGTAAATTTGATAATTTAGATGATGATGTTATTGGATTTGGTAATACATTCTCTTCAGCAATGAATGATCAAGAGGGAGGAGACTATAGACAGAATTTTGTTGGGAATTTACCATCTGGTGATTCTGTATTTGGTTCTGCTCCTAATCAAGGTGGTTACCAAGGAGGCTATCAGAATGATGATGATGTTCCTTTTTAACTATATATACAAAAAAACGCCTACTTTATAAAGTAGGCGTTTTTTTGTATATAAGAAGTCTTATTGTTGAACTTGTGTAACAGGATTTACTGTAATAACCTTAGGCCTATAAAGCTTATTAGCATAGTCCCAATTTAAATGCTTAAAACACATTTCTAAATAGGCTGTAATATCTTCTTCATAAGTAGGATAATAGGCATGTTCCCATAAATCTATTCCTAAAAGAGGACTTCCTTTGGCTACTTCAGGCATCATAGGAGATTCGTTATTTACAGTTGTCACAACTTGTAGTGTTCCATTTACCTGTACTAACCATAACCAACCTGAACCAATTAAAGCATTTCCTTGAGCTATAAATTCTTTCTTAAACTCTGCCATAGAACCAAAAGATTCTGTTATAGCATTTTTAAGACTCTCATTAGGAGCTTTTTCTTCTAAGGGAGATATAGAGCGCCAATAGATATTATGATTGTAATATGCTCCTGAAAGATTTTTGAGCTTAGGATAATTGTTGTCAATCTTGGAAACTAGTCCTGATATACTATCTCTTTCAAATTGAGTACCGTGTACTGATGTATTTAATTTATTCGTATAGCTAAGGTGGTATTTATCATAATGTATATAAACACTTTCTGGCTTTAGTATATCAACATAATCACTAAAACTATAACCAATACCTTGCATTTCAAAAGGGCCTTGTTTAGTTTTTATAGTATTAGGATCTGGAAAGTTAGAACTTTTAGTAATAAAAGACTCTCTTTCTGGAATCTGTACTTCTGTTAGTTCTTCCTTATTATTACAAGATGTAAGTAGGAGACTGTTCAGAGCGATTATGATGATTAAAGTTACCTTAAGCTTTTTCATTACTTAATATTTCTTTTGCTAGTTTGATATATTCTAACTTAGCTTCTTCTATTGTTAAATGACTTACTTGTGTCCAAGCATTAAATTTAAAAGCACGTTTAAGATCACTAGACATATCTTCGAAATCTTGGTGGCTCAGTCCATTTGTAGCTTGTTTGTAGAAAGCATAGATACGCAACATGACATCAGGAGGAAGGTTCTTAGCCTCTCTTGAAATTCGCTCGTATGCTTCTGTAAAATCTAAATCTAAATTGCTCATTATTTACTTGTGCGCAATAACAGTTTTATTACCAATTGCTTTTTGATTTAATACCACATCAACTTTTGTGCCTAATGGTAAATATAGGTCTACTCTTGAACCGAATTTAATAAATCCAGCATCAGTACCTTGTACTACTTGCATACCTGGTTTAGCATAGTTAACGATACGTTTAGCTAATGCTCCTGCAATCTGTCTGTACATAACTTCTCCAAAAACTGGATTCTCAACTACCACTGTAGTACGTTCGTTTTCTTCACTAGCTTTTGGATGCCATGCTACTAGGTATTTACCTGCATGATATTGACTATATTTGATAAGTCCACTTAGTGCGTAGCGTGTTACGTGTACGTTGATAGGGGACATAAATACAGATACCATTAATCTTTTGTCTTTAAAGTATTCTGGTTCATATACCTCTTCTATAACAACAACTTTACCATCTACTGGTGCTAAGATTTTATTATCATCAGCTGTTACAGTTCTGTCAGGGTTTCTAAAGAATTGTAATATTAGAAGTAAAAAGATTAATACTATAGATTGCAGGACTACTCTTAGCCATGGAATACTAGCACATAACACATCAGCTAAAACTACTAATACAGCAGCTATTACTAATGAAAAGAAAATGATTTTAGTTCCTTCTTTGTGAAACATAGTTATAAAATTTGATATATTAAATACAAAAACGGTGCTACAAATATAACACTATCTAATCGATCTAGAATTCCACCATGCCCAGGCATGATAGAACCGCTGTCCTTTACGCCAGCCTCCCTTTTGAAATGAGATTCTACTAAATCTCCAATCGTTCCAAAAATGCTGACAAAAATAGCACTACTTATCCAAATTACAATATTAAAAAAGTCAAAATATTGACTTAAGATCGTTCCTGCAATAATTGTAAACAACATTCCTCCTAGAAAACCTTCTATTGTTTTCTTAGGTGATATTCTTTCGAATAACTTATTTTTACCAAATTTCTTTCCTGTGATATAAGCAAAAGTATCATTAGTCCAAATCATTATTAAAATACCAATAATTATTTGTGGTACATATATTGGTTGATTACCATCTTTGACAAATGGCAAATATTGAAGTGTAACAAATGATGATATTACATAACCTAAGAATATAATCATTTTGATAGGAAATGATCTATTCGGTTTTTTTGTAGTAAATAATTCAGCTAGTAATGCAAGTAGTACTACAGCTGAGAATATTGCTATCGCATTAATAGGTAATATATCTCTATTCCACGCTAGACATGCAGAGGCCATAAGAGAGATAATCATAGCTAATGATTTTGGTAGCTTGATTAGTTTTGCAAATTCATAGGATGCAATGAACATAAATGCTCCGAAAAGAATTTCAAAGCTAGTAGGTGAGTACAATGTTGCTCCAATCAAAAGCGCAATGTATACAACGCCTGATATTGCTCGAGTAACAGTTTCTGACATATTATAGATCTTCTAAAAGTAATAAATACAAATTCTTGGGAGTTCTACCATAACTTAAAAAATCGCTTTCATTGGTAGACTGTTTGAAGCAATTAAATGTTGTAATGTTACTAGGTAGTGCACTACCATATTTTCTTTTGATTTCTCTTAAGCCATCACTTTTTGTTCTAGTCATTTGACTAGTCTTAGCTAGGACTACAATATTATCTGGTAAATCATGAGCTTTATTATTCTTAATTTGTTTATCACAAAAAAGAATAGAACCATCTTCAGCTATTAAGTTTTCACACCCAGAGAAAAAGAAAGTTGGGTTCTTTACTTCGCCATATTTTATATTGTTCTCTTGTAGCATAGAGTACAGAGGACTTTCATACGTTTGGGCTTCTGTTTCAAACCAATCATTCTCTACGAGAATATTGATAAAAGATTCATTTAATTCATCTAATGTTTCGCAGTATAAGAACTTGCCTCCATTCTCTTTAAAGTTTAAAGTAAAAAGTTCATCCACAGGAAGTTTTTCTTCAGGTAAGTATTGACTTTTATGCACAGCAGGGTTTTCCTCTACTGGGTCAGAAGGTTGAAATACTTTTAATAACTTCTTGAAAAAACTCATATTAAAATAAACTCCGATGAAATAAATTGATTAAGTATTCAAAGATAAAAAAAATCTTAACTTAAAGTTGCCTTTAGGTTAAGATTTTTAATGTTTATAGAGGTCGAGTCTCTATTATTCTATGTTATCTTCAGTTTTTGTTTCAGTAGTTAGATTTACTTCTACTGCTCCTTCTTTATCAAAGGGCCTTGGACCAAAGATGTTTTCTAAATCTTGTTTGAAAATTACTTCTTTTTCACAAAGCAAATCTGCTAGTTGTACTAGCTTATCTCTGTTTTCTGACAAGATAGAAATAGCTCTTTCGTATTGACCTTCTATTAGAGTAGATATCTCTTGGTCTATTACACGAGCAGTTTCTTCTGAATATGGTTTAGCGAAGCTGTATTCACTTTGTCCAGACGAATCATAATAAGTGATATTACCTAATTTTTCGTTCAGACCGTAGATTGTAACCATAGCTTTAGCTTGTTTAGTTACTTTCTCTAAGTCGCTTAATGCTCCAGTAGATATCTTGTCGAAGATAATCTTTTCAGCAGCACGTCCTCCCATAGTAGCACACATTTCGTCTAACATTTGTTCTGTTCTCACGATTTGTCTTTCTGTAGGTAGATACCATGCAGCTCCTAAGCTCTGTCCTCTCGGAACGATGGTTACTTTCACTAGTGGAGAAGCGTGCTCACACATCCAGCTTACTGTAGCGTGACCTGCCTCATGTATAGCGATAGCATATTTCTCTTCAGGAGAGATGATTTTGTTTTTCTTCTCTAGACCTCCGATGATTCTATCTACAGCGTCTAAGAAGTCTTGCATATCTACTTCTTTTTTATCTTTACGAGCAGCTGTTAATGCAGCTTCGTTACATACGTTAGCAATATCTGCTCCAGAGAAACCTGGTGTTTGTTTAGATAAGAAGTCGATATCTAAGTTGTCAACTTTTTTAATATTGCGCAAGTGTACTTTAAAGATAGCTTCACGCTCTTTAACGTCTGGTAAGTCTACATAGATCTGTCTGTCAAAACGTCCAGCTCTAAGTAGTGCTTTATCTAAAATCTCAGCGCGGTTAGTAGCTGCTAATACGATAACGTTAGTATTAGAACCAAAACCATCCATCTCTGTTAGTAATTGGTTTAATGTGTTTTCTCTTTCGTCGTTAGATCCAGAGAAGTTACTCTTACCACGAGCGCGTCCTACAGCATCGATCTCATCAATAAAGATAATGGCTGGAGATTTCTCTTTAGCTTGTTTAAATAAGTCTCTTACACGAGAAGCACCTACTCCTACGAACATCTCTACGAAATCAGATCCCGAAAGAGAGAAGAATGGAACTTGCGCCTCACCAGCAACAGCTTTTGCTAATAAAGTCTTACCTGTACCAGGAGGTCCTACTAATAGCGCTCCTTTAGGTATCTTACCTCCGATAGAAGTATATTTTTCAGGGTTCTTTAAGAATTCAACGATTTCAACGATTTCTTCTTTTGCACCCTCTAATCCAGCTACATCTTTAAAGCTAACTTTAATGTCGTTTTTCTCGTCAAATAATTTTGCTTTAGATTTTCCGATAGAGAAGATTTGACCTCCGCCACCAGCTCCTCCACCACCAGTCATTCTTCTCATCATGAATAACCAGAATCCGATGATGATGATGATAGGTAAGAAGCTAATTAGGATATCTCCCCAGTTACTTTCAGGTTCAGATTTATATTCTTTAATTTTTCCTTCAGTAGTAGCTTTGTCTAGTTTTTCTTGAAACAATTTAGAATCTCCAATGTCAGTTAAGAATTGAGGTCCTGCATTTTCTCTTCCAAGTATATTGTTTTTGTTTAGATCTTCAAACTCTTTGCTCTTTTGAGCTTCTGGTGTTAAATAAACTTTAGCTACAGAACGGCTAAAGTCAATTCTTTCTACATATCCTTTATCTACATATTCATATAGCTTAGAAAGCCCCAATTGTCTTGAGTTTCCAAAGCTGCTCCCATTAGTAAGGAAATTTATCACCAAGATAATCACCAAGATACTACCATATAATACCCATGGATTAAATCTTGATTTATTTTGGTTAGGTTTCATATTTTCCGACATGAAATTTTGGTTTAGTGGTTAATACTGGCTGTCAATAGTAGTGATTTTAGCGTCTCCCCATAAGCTTTCAATGTTGTAAAATTCACGAATGTGTTTTTGGAACACGTGTACAACAACGTTTACATAGTCCATTAAAATCCATTCTGCATTATCTTCACCTTCTACGTGCCAAGGTTTATCACGTAATTCTTTAGAGACTAATTTTTGTACAGAACCTGAAATGGCATTAACTTGAGTGTTAGAGTTACCATCAGCTATGATAAAGTAATCGCAAGGAGTGTTGTCTATTTCTCTTAAATCGATTATTGTAATGTTTTCACCTTTAACTGATTCTATCCCTTTTACAATGTTTGCAATCAATTCGTCGTTATTAATATTTTTGTCTGCCATTTATTTTTTGTCTTATTTTATTCTAGTTTAAATGTAATGTTTGCTAATTTTGGATTCAAATATAATGAAATCGATCAGATTAGTCTATAATTATTTTACATGAATATTATCAAACTCGATGCCATAGGGTCAACGAATACTTATTTGAAGGAAATATTAACGCATTCCAATCTTGAAAACTTTACTGTTGTTGTAACTGAAAATCAATTTCAAGGAAAAGGACAAAGAGGTAGTGTATGGAAAGGAGAAGTAGGTACTAGCCTTACATTTAGTGTGTTAGTGAAGGATCTGTTAGAGACTCCTGAGCATGTTTTTGATTTAAATGTTCTTGTTGTATTAAGCGTTTATTCAGGGATTAAAAAGTTATATAATCTGCCATTTAGCATAAAATGGCCAAACGACATATTGTCATATAATAAGAAGATAGGTGGCATTTTGATTGAAAATATTATCAAAGCTTCAGGAGAAACACTGTCAGTAGTAGGAATAGGTATAAATGCTAACCAAGAAAACTTCGATCAATTACCTCAAGCGACCTCTTTATTCAAATTATGCGGTAAAAAAGTGAATAAAGATGAAGTAATGCATGCTATATTGGCTTCACTGAAAGAGTACTGTCAGAAGTATGTCACTTTAGGTAGCTCATTTATATGGGAAGAGTATCATCGTAACTTATATCGTATTAATATTCCTAGTGTTTTTGAACTACCTAGCGGTGTTCGCTTTATGGGGATTATACTAGGAGTGACAAAAAATGGATTACTACGAGTGAAAAAAGAAGATGATAGTATAGCACTATTTGATATCAAACAAGTAAAGTTATTATACTAATCAATAAAGAGTAGGCAGTGCTCCTGCTTCGTGTCAGTACTGTCAGAAAGTATATGACCACTCTCTATATGGCTACAAAGTAGTAAGAACTAGCTAAACTGTATGGATAGGCAATATCTCAGGACTAGTTGTTTGTATATTACTTTATGGCTCTTATGTTTGTGTCTTGTTTTAAACTTATACGGGAAGTGTATTTAGTGATAGTCTGATAAGTAGGTGATGACTGCGTTATATTCTACATTTTAACGGAGTGAGTACAGACTCATAGCGGACTTACTACGGACTCATTTGCTACTAGATAGTAACATGACTGAACTAAAATAGGAAGGAAACAAACAAGAAAGAGAATAATGAAACCATTATTCTCTTTATCTATATTTATTCTTGTTTTTTGAATTTTAATGAGATGGAGTTCATACAGTATCTCATACCTGTAGTCTCGGCAGGCCCGTCTGGGAAGATATGCCCTAGATGCCCATCACAGTTAGAACAAGTCACTTCAACTCTCTTCATTCCATGTGACAGATCTTCTATATAGTTAACAGAACCTTCTATCGCTTTATCAAATGAAGGCCAACCACAATGTGCATCAAATTTAGTATCGGAGTTAAATAATAGCTGTCCACATCCTGCACAGTGATACGTTCCTTGTTCGTTAAAGTCGTTGTATTCTCCAGTGAATGGACGTTCTGTTCCTTTCTCTCTTAGTACATAGTACTCAGCAGGAGTTAAGGCTTGTTGCCATTCTTGCTCGGTTGTTGTTTTATCTTTTTTCATTTTTGGTATCTTTTGATAGTTTGCATCTTTACAGGCTAATATACTTAGAATGATACAACTGAATACAACTGTTTTCATTGTTTTATTGCTCTATGAAAGATTTGATGCGTTCTATGACTTTCTTATCTCCTAAGATCTTGCGGTGACCTAGACCAGAAGTAATCATAAGTTCTGCATTTTTACTGTGTTTTTTGATCGCGTAAGCAGCACTTACATTTACGTCTAGATCATCTTCGTCATGCATAATTAGAAGAGGAATGTCAATCTCCTCTGCTGCTAGATGCACAGTGTAGCTCTCCATAGTTTGATTAAACTGAGTTTCGAATCGCTCTTGAATCTTTTTAGCGATAATAGGTTTTAGTTCTATTTGTTTAACGAAATCATCTATTACATCCTTTACTACATCTCCACTTCCTAATATGACTGCTTTTTTAGCTTTTAGACCATCTCTAAGAGCATTCATAGTAGTCATTCCTCCTAGTGAGTGACCGATAACGAGTTCGAATGGACCGAACTGCTTTTCTACTTCGAATGCAGAAGCGATAAACTCAGTCATATTAGTCTTCGTCTTAGGAGACTTACCATGACCAGGTGCATCGAAACTTACGACGTCATATCCAGCTCTCATTAGCATATTAGCGATAGTTACTAGCTGTGTACCTCTACCATTCCATCCGTGTATCAAAAGAGCTTTTTTATCAGCAGCTTTATTGGTTCCGTATTGATATACAACGATGTCTTTGCGCAGTGCAGGTACAGTTATTTTTGTGACAACACTTTTATCAAACATCTCCTTCTCTCTTTTTGGTGGTTTAAATTTAAGAGGAGTGATGAATAAGTTCTGAGCAAATCTAGTCGCTAGGTTATTTGAAAATAATTGTAATGTTTTTCCTATTACTATTATGCTTTTTGGTATTTCAAGCGATTGTTTTGGTTTTTGACTTTGCATTATAATAATGTTCTAAGGAGGTAAAATTACAAAATAAAAGAATCTAAAAGAATTATTATAAAAGTAAAAGTTTTTGAATTATGCGAATTCCTATTAATTTTGAAAATAAAAAATAATGAAAAAAATCGTATTCTCTATCGGAACTATTTTGTTGTTAACTGCTTGTGCAACAAATCCTTTTACAGGAAAAAAAACTATGGCGTTTACTTCTAATGCTGAGTTGTTTCCAATGTCTTTTTCACAATATGATACTTTCTTAAAGGAACATAAGGTGATAAAAGGGACAAAAGATGCACAACGCGTAGCTGACGTTGGTGTAAAAATTAAGAAAGCAGCAGAAGTTTGGTTGACAGCTAATGGGTATGGAAGTTATCTTAATGATTATAAATGGGAGTATAACTTAGTAGATGATAAGGAAGTGAATGCGTGGTGTATGCCAGGAGGTAAGATAGTGTTCTATACCGGTATTTTGCCTTATTGCCAGACAGATGCTGGGATAGCTGTAGTGATGGGGCATGAGGTAGCTCACGCGTTAGCTAATCACGGACAACAACGCATGAGTGCTGGAATGCTACAGCAGGCTGGAGCTGTGGCAATAGATGCTGCTACTGCTAAATCTAGTGCTACTACAAAACAGTTAAGCGCTGGGCTATACGGGTATGGTAGTAATGTGGCAGGAATGTTGCCATTCAGTAGATCACATGAGACAGAGGCTGATAAGATAGGATTGACACTAATGGCTATCGCGGGGTATAATCCTGAGGAAGCAGTTAGTTTCTGGAGTAGAATGGCTGCTAGAGATGGCAGTGGAGGTGGGAGCTCATGGATGAGTACTCACCCTAGTAATGAAGAGCGTATAGCTAATTTGAAGAAATTAATTCCTGAAGCAAAAGCTGAAGCAGCAAAATTTGGTGTATCTTTTGGAAGATAAAAATAGAGTAAGCTACCTTCTGGTAGCTTATTTTTTTAAATAGAATAGACTATGAAAAGTTTTGTAAAAGGGGATAAAAAACTTTTAAATGCATGGGCGTTTTATGATTGGGCCAACTCAGTATATGCCTTAGTTATTTCGTCATCTATCTTTCCGTTGTATTATGGATCTCTATTTAGAGAGTTAAATATTGATAGTTTTGATTTTTGGGGAACCTCTATTAAGAGTGAATCAATTATCAGTTATATCACTGCGATAGGATTCTTAGTAGTATGTATACTGTCGCCTATATTATCAGGAGTAGCAGATTATTTAGGGAATAAGAAGTTTTTTATGAAACTGTTTTGTGGTATAGGGTCTATATCGTGTATGCTTCTTTATTTTTTTAGTTTAGATTATATGTTGTTGAGCTTATTGATCTATATGTTTGGGTTAATAGGTTTTTGGGGAAGCTTAGTTTTTTATAATTCATACCTTCCTGATATCGCTTTTACAGAGCAGCAGGATAGAATAAGCGCAAAGGGATATGCGCTAGGGTATATAGGCAGTGTTATACTACTTCTGTTAAACTTATTGTTAGTGATGAAGTATGACACCTTTGGCTTTACTACTGCAATGACAGCTATGCGCTTCTCATTTATACTTGTAGGTCTGTGGTGGATAGGATTTAGCCTTTATACTTTTAAGTATTTACCTGATTTTAAAAATGAGAAGAAAATCACCCGATCTTTATTCTTTAAAGGCTTTAGAGAGTTAAAAAAAGTATGGGGAGAGCTAAAAGAATATGTTGCTCTGAAGAGATATTTAGTTGCTTTCTTTGTCTATAGTATGGCAGTACAGACAGTGATGGTAATCGCAGCCTACTTTGGAGAAAAAGAAATCTCATGGGAAAATGATACTCAGCGTACGACAGGCTTAATATTAAGTATACTGATGATTCAGTTAGTAGCTGTAGCGGGAGCCTATTTGACTTCTCTATTGTCAAAAAAAATTGGCAATATTTATACGTTATGTGTATTAAATGCGTTATGGATTATAATATGTCTATATGCATATACTATAATCACGCCTAATGAGTTCTATGTGGCAGCTAGTTTTGTGGGATTAGTAATGGGAGGGATACAATCATTATCTCGATCTACATATTCTAAACTATTGCCGGAGACTACTGATACGACTTCCTTCTTTAGCTTTTATGATGTGACAGAGAAGTTAGGTATTGTGCTAGGGATGTCTATGTATGGGCTGGTAAGTGATATCACTGGTAAGATGCAGAATGCTATATTGTTTTTGATCCTGTTTTTTGCTGTAGGTTTTGTTCTGTTATTAAGAATACCTAATAAAAAGTAGAATTAGTATTAAAAAAGAAATAAGATTGTATTTTTGTTATTGAAATATTTTTAAAAATTGATTACTTTACGAATAGTAAGTTATAATATGAAAAAGACATTTAGAATATTAGCAATTAGTTTATTTTCTATCACCGCTATGACTGTAGCTTCATGTGATAATGAATCGTATGATACTATCATAGAAGGGGAGCAGGGAGTAGGTAAGCCGATTATGACTATTCATAATCAAGGAGAGACTATCCTGATGCGTGAAGGGATAGTGGCTGAGTTAGATAAAAACGGACGTTTAGAAATAAAAGTGAAGTTAGCAGGAAGCGAGAATTTTGAAAATGATGAGTTGATACTTAGAACTTTAAAGTTTCAGTCAGGTAACTTTCCTACAAATGTGAATGAGAGTAATTACTATTCGTGGGAGAATAAGCTACTGTATACAACGAAGGATACATTGCGTCCTAATATCGTGACAGGGATTATGTCTATCGGTAATATTAATAGAAAAGCGAGAGTAGTATCAGGTGATTTTGACATTAAGCGTATGATGCCTAGTAATCAAAATAACCCAGACTTAAAGTCATTTCCTATAAGTGGAAGCTTTGTAGATATTCCTTTTGTTAGAAAAGAAGCTACATATTTAGAAGCATTTGCAGATAATGAGCCTTTTACTAATCCTGAGGAATCTGTAGAAGTAAAGGGCGGAAGAGCGTATGTGTCTAGTATAGATGGAGTAGAGAAGACACAGAAGATAGTGCTGGATTTTCCTTATAATGAAGATATAGTAGTATCGAATGATCCTAAAGAGTTTAAGAAACTAGGATGGTTTAATGTAGAGTATACTTCTCCTTATGGAGTTAAGTACACTTCTAAGAAGGTAGCAGAGAACGAAGGTTTCTTGCGTTTTGATTATGCACAGCGAGATGAAAAGGATCCAAATAAGTTTTTATTAAAAGGTAGATTTGAAGCTAATTTAGTAGGAGTGGAAGAAGAGGATCAAGATAAAAAAGTAAAAATCACTTATGGAGATTTTTCTGTTATAATTATTTCTTCTCCAAGTAAATAATATTTTGTATTTTAACATAAAAGACAAAAAATCCTTGCCATAATAGTAAGGATTTTTTTATGGCATAAAGATTGAAATATTATATAGGTAGAACAATTAAAAATTAATTTTTTTGTTGGTAATCAGTTAGTTATGGGTGTGGTTGTAATTGGGCTATGTCGAAATAAAATTGTTAACTGACAAAATGACGTAAAAATACATATGGCAAATCAAAAAATAATAACATTTGACAACTTGTCGTTACAAGATTTAGGAGATGGAGATTCAGAGTTTATTCCGATTTTTTCAAGTGAAGATGAAGAGGAGATGAATAAAGAAGAATTACCAACCTCACTTCCGATATTACCATTGCGAAATATGGTATTATTCCCGGGTGTAGTGATTCCTATTACAGCAGGTAGAGATAAGTCTATTGAATTATTAAATAGAGCAAATAAAGGGGATAAAACGATAGGTGTAGTAGCACAGATAGATGAAGGTACTGATGATCCTGGTATCAATGAGATATACCATACAGGTACAGTGGCTCGTATCATCAAGTTATTAAAGTTGCCTGATGGAAATATCACAGTTATCTTGCAGGGTAAAAAACGTTTTGAAATCACAGAATTGACACAGGAAGAACCTTATATGAAGGCTAATGTGGTAGCTCGTGAAGAGAAGCGTCCTAGTAAGAAGAATAAAGAGTTCTCAGCAATTGTTGAGTCTATTAAAGAGACTGCTTTAGAGATCATTAAAGAGAACCCAAATATACCATCGGATGCAGCATTTGCTATTGAGAATATTTCTAGCGAATCGTTCTTGATTAATTTTGTGTCTTCTAATATGAGTATGGATATTGGTGATAAGCAACGATTACTTAATATAGATGACCTAAATGCTAGAGGTTTAGAAGCTTTAAAGATGATGACTTTAGAGTTGCAAAAGCTTCAGCTGCGCAACGATATTCAGACGAAAGTGAGAGTCGATCTAGATCAACAGCAAAAAGAGTATTTCTTACATCAACAAATGAAAACGATCCAAGAAGAATTGGGTGGTTTTTCGAATGAAGAGGAGTTTGAAGAGATGCGTAAGAAAGCTGCTAATAAAAAGTGGTCTAAGGAAGTACAGGAGCGCTTCGATAAGGAGTTAATGAAGTTCCAAAGAATGAATCCTCAAGTGGCTGAGTTTGGTATTCAACGAAACTATTTAGAGCTGTTCTTAGAATTGCCTTGGAATCATTATTCTAAAGATGTCTTTAATTTAAAAAATGCTCAGAAGCAGTTAGATAAAGATCATTATGGAATAGAAGAGGTGAAGAAGCGTGTCTTAGAGCACATGGCAGTCCTTAAGTTAAGAAATGACCTTAAGTCTCCTATCCTATGTCTATATGGACCTCCAGGAGTAGGTAAGACCTCTATCGGTAGATCTATAGCAGATGCATTAGGTCGTGAGTATGTACGTATTTCTCTAGGAGGGTTACGCGATGAGGCAGAGATCAGAGGACACAGAAAGACTTATATCGGTGCTATGCCTGGACGTATTATCCAGAGTCTGAAGAAGGCAAAGACATCTAATCCAGTGTTTTTACTAGATGAGATAGATAAGTTATCTTCTAGTCATAATGGTGATCCTTCTTCTGCATTATTAGAAGTATTAGATCCAGAACAAAATCACGAGTTCTATGACAACTTCTTAGAAATGGGATATGACTTGTCTAAAGTGATGTTTATCGCGACATCTAATAGTTTAAGTACTATACAGCCTGCATTGAGAGACCGTATGGAGATTATCGAGATGACGGGGTATACAATAGAAGAAAAAGTAGAGATAGGTAAACAGCATTTGTTAGGCAAACAATTAAAGGCGCATGGAGTTACTTCTAAAGATGTTGTGATTGGTAAAAAACAGATGGAGTTTATCATTACGAATTATACAAGAGAGTCTGGAGTACGTGGTTTAGATAAGCAGCTAGCACATATCGCTAGAGGTGTAGCTAAGAATATCGTGATGGAAGAGGAGTATAATGTGAAGATGACAGAAGAGGATATCAAAAAAATCTTAGGTACGCCGCGCTTTGAGAATGATAAGTATGAGAATAATGATGTAGCTGGTGTTGTAACAGGGTTAGCATGGACTAGTGTTGGAGGGGATATTTTATATATAGAATCTATTATTTCTAAAGGTAAAGGAGAGCTTTCTATCACAGGTAACTTAGGTACAGTGATGAAAGAGTCTGCTACTATAGCACTAGAGTATATTAAGGCTCATGCAGAAGAGTTAGGTATTGCTCAAGAAGTGTTTGACAATTATAAGATACATATCCACGTACCTGAAGGGGCAACTCCTAAAGACGGACCTAGTGCGGGTATTACGATGCTGACGTCTATGGTGTCTTCATTTACTCAACGCAAAGTGAAAAAGAATTTAGCGATGACTGGAGAAATTACCTTAAGAGGTAAGGTGCTTCCAGTAGGAGGGATAAAAGAGAAGATTCTTGCAGCTAAGCGTGCTAATGTCAAAGAGATTATTTTGTGTAAAGATAATAGAAAAGATATTGATGATATTAAAGAAGAGTATCTTAAAGGATTGACATTCCATTATGTAGACAAGATGGAAGAAGTTTTAGAGATTGCTATTACAAATCAAAAGGTAAAGAATGCTAAGAAGCTAGAAGTAGCTAACAAGTAAAACTTATTAGATAGGACAAGGAAAGCCTCACTTTTATAAAGTGAGGCTTTTTTTCGTTTTATAAGGCTCTAGACTGTATTTTGTCCCCTTAAAATGATGTGAATTTTTACAGATTAACTTACTTTTGCTAGCCATTATTGTAGAAAATAGTTGTATTTTTAAGGTGCTTTTTTAGTATTTGTTTTATAGTGAACGTATTAAAAAGGTGTTTTGATTAAAAAGAGCTATTTATAAAGTGTTTTTAAAAAGATACGAAAGGTTATAAATACTACTATATTTGACAATTCAATGAGTTTAAACTAATTTTAAATTTTTCAATTTGAAAAAGATTACTATAGCGATTGATGGTTTTTCCTCTACCGGGAAAAGTACATTAGCGAAATCATTAGCAAAGTCTCTTAGCTATGTATATATAGACACAGGAGCTATGTATAGAGCAGTTACTTTGTCTGCAATGAGAAAAGGCTTGATAAAAGAAAATTACTTCAATAAAGAAGGATTAATAGAATCATTACCATCAGTAGAATTACACTTTGAGTACAATCCTGAAAAAGGTTTTGCAGAAGTGTTTTTAAACCAAGAGAATGTAGAAGGTGTAATACGCAGTTTAGAAGTATCACAGTTCGTAAGTCAGATAGCAGAAATACCTGAGGTAAGGAGAAAGTTGGTAGAACAACAACAAAACTTAGGTAAGTCTAAGGGAGTAGTAATGGATGGAAGAGATATAGGTACAGTTGTGTTTCCTGATGCAGAGTTAAAGATATTTATGACTGCCTCTCCAGAAATACGTGCTCAGAGACGCTTTGATGAATTGAAGGAAAAAGATCCTAATGTGAGTTATGATGCAGTGTTTCAGAATGTAGTAGAAAGGGATAAAATAGACACAAGCAGAGCAGATTCACCACTAGTAAAGGCAGATGATGCTATAGAGGTAGATAATTCTAATTTAACTATAGAAGAACAGTTTAATTTAATTCTGGATTTAGCGCAAAAAAGAATTAAATAAATTAATATAAACACACTTATAAAACGAGGTTTAAGGGCGTAAACTCTTAAACTAATAACACAGAAATAATATCACACGTAATGAATGTAAAAGCAAAATTGACGTTGATGAGTTACCTCGAATTTGCTGTTTGGGGAGCTTATTTAACATCTATGGGTAACTATTTAGGATCAGTTGGGCTAGGGCCTAAGATTGGTCTTTTTTATGCTATGCAAGGTATAGTATCTATTTTTATGCCTGCTATCATGGGAATAGTAGCTGATAGATGGATTCCGGTTCAGAGGTTGTTAGGGTTGAATCACTTAGCTGCAGCTATTTTTATGATTGCTACAGGTTATTACGGTTTTATAGCAGGAGGCGATGTAGACTTTACTACAATCTTTACACTTTACACTTGTAGTGTAGCTTTCTTTATGCCTACAATAGCTTTGTCTAATTCGACTTCTTATGCAATTTTAAAACAAAACCATCTCGATACAATTAAAGCATTTCCACCTATACGTACGTTTGGTACAGTAGGTTTTATATGTGCGATGTTGTTTGTTAACTTTTTTGGGTTCCACAGTGATGGTTCTTTAGGTTTTAATTTTGGAGGAGATATCGCTTTTGAAAGTTTTCAGTCTAATTATTATCAGTTCTTTGTATCTGGTGTTTTAGGAATAGTTCTTTTCTTATACAGTTTTGTATTGCCTAATTGCCCAATTAATAAATCTAATGAGAAGCAGAGTTTAGCAGATGCATTTGGTTTAAAGGCATTCAGTTTGTTTAAAGAGAAGAAAATGGCTGTATTCTTTATCTTCTCAATGTTGTTAGGAGTGTCATTACAGATAACGAATGGATATGCCAATCCTTTTATCACAAGTTTCTCCAAAGTACCAGAATACGCTGATTCTTGGGGAGCACATAATGCTAATGCGTTAATTTCATTATCTCAAGTTTCAGAGACATTGTGTATCTTATTGATTCCATTTGTTCTAAGAAAGTTTGGTATTAAAGTAGTAATGTTGATGTCAATGTTTGCTTGGGTTCTACGCTTTGGATTCTTTGGTATAGGTGATCCAGGAAATGGAGTATGGATGTTTATTTTGTCTATGATTGTTTACGGAATTGCATTTGACTTCTTTAATGTATCAGGTTCTCTATATGTAGATAATGAGACAAGTGAAGATATTCGTTCTTCAGCGCAAGGGGTATTTATGATGATGACTAACGGTTTTGGAGCAACAATAGGTATGCTTATCGCTCAGTACATTGTGAATCACTTTGTATATAGTCAAGAAGATGTTACTCTGCAATTAGAGGGATGGAGACATTCATGGCTTATATTCGCTGGATATGCCTTAGTGGTGACTATATTGTTTGCTATTATATTTAAGTATAAACACAACCCACAGGCTGTGGAAGAAAACATGAAATAAGTAAATGATGTATTCTTTCTTTTAAGAGATTAGAGGAGAATATGTTTAGATATAAAAAAAGCGTGCTAAATCTTGATTTAGCACGCTTTTTTTATGGTTTGATTTCTTATTTGTTTTTGCGTTTAGCAGCTCTTTTAGCTTCTACAGCTCTGTTACGAGGCTTGGTTTTACGAGGATTACGTTTACCAGGTCCTCCAAGATTTACCTTTTGGTTTTTATCTTTTTTCTCGTGGAAAGCAGCTCCTTTTTCGATAGGTTTTTTAACTTTAGCAAGTTGTTTAGACTTTAACTTCGATTTTTCAAACTCCATAAGAGACTCAGAGATAACTACTTCCTCTGGAATTGTCATTACCCTAAGTTCTTTCTCCATCAAAATCTCAGCAGCTAATTTTACTTCTTCCTCTTTAGGGTCTACGATAGAAATAGCTGTACCTTTTTTATCAGCTCGCCCTGTACGTCCTATTCGGTGAATATATTGTTCTGGAGAGTCAGTAAACTGTAAGTTGATTACGTGGCTAATATCAGAGATATCAAGTCCACGAGCCATAATGTCTGTAGTTAGAAGCCCTCTTAGTTCATTTGCTTGGAACTCAGCCATAGACCTCATACGGAAGTTCTGAGATTTGTTAGAGTGAATTACAGTGAACTCTTCAGGAAAGGCAGCATCTAGTTTTTCCATTACAACATCTGCAAGACGTTTACTATTGATAAAGATAAGTACTCTATTAAACTCTTCTTTGTTATTAAGTAAGTGCATTAATAGATTTAACTTCGTGTTGAAGTTAGGTACATTATATATCTGTTGATCTATATTTTCTAATGGAGTTCCAGAAGGAGCAAGAGAAACCTCTTCAGGGAAGTCAAAATATTCGTCAAGTACTTCGTCTACTTCTTCTGTCATAGTAGCAGAGAATAAGATATTTTGACGTTTTCCTTTCATCATTGTAAGGATAGACGTAAGTTGAGTTCTAAAACCTAAGTTTAGTATTTCATCAAATTCATCAATAACTAACTTCTGTAAGTTATCAAAACGCAATACTCCGTCTAGAGCCAAATCCATCATACGTCCAGGTGTTCCTACCAGGATATCTACACCTTCATAGACAGCTTTTCGTTGTGTATTGATATTGGTACCCCCATATACCCCTAATGTCCTTACAGACATATAGGCTGTAAGTTTTTGTACTTCATCCACCACTTGTACTACAAGCTCACGTGTAGGTACTAGTATCACTACTCTAGGAGAATCGGCATGGCTAAACTTCCATTGTTTTAAGATAGGAAGAAGATAGGCAAATGTTTTTCCTGTACCTGTTTGGGCAATACCCATCATATCTCTTCCAGAAAGAATAACTGGAAATGATTTAGCTTGTATAGGTGTTGGTGAAATAATATTAAGCTCATTAAGAGCTTTGTCAAGTGCTTTCGGTAGATTAAATTGCTCGAAAGTATTCATATATGTCGATATTTGCAGCAAAGATACGTTTATTTTTTTTGCAATATCAAATACTTTCTATTGTCTTAACGAATAGTTTTTGAACTAAATAGACTAAAATAGTCAATAAAAAAGCAATTATGTAAGTCCTCGTAACGAATTGTGATCCCTATTAGAAAAGTGGAGATATAAACTCGTTATAGGATTAAATAATTTTTTTGATTACCCTTAATTTATGAGTATGTCTTCCAGAGTCGATATTGTAAATTCCTAAATGATCTAATCGGTCTATACGTACTTTTCCATGAGCATGTATAATATAGTTGTTCTCCATGATTATACCTACATGGATGATATTTCCATCAGCATTGTCAAAGAAAGCTAAATCGCCTATTTCGCTTTCCTCTATAAAGCTTAAGGCTTCTCCTATAGCTGCTTGTTGTGAGGCATCTCTGGGAATTCTATATCCATTGATTCTGTAAACCATTTGGGTGAAACCAGAACAGTCTATTCCGAAAGGCGTTTTCCCTCCCCATAAGTAAGGAGTGTTTAAGTACATAAACGCAGTCTTTAAAAAAGTTTGTTTTGTAAATTGACCTGTGATGGTCAGTCCTTCATAAGTGAAGTTATCTGTATTGATACTATTCTTTTTTAATCCTGTAAGACAGCTACCTAGAGGTACTGCCATTAAGTGATTGTTGTTAGAAGAAATAAAGTCTACTAACTCCGCAGAGTGAATAACAGATGTGTTTTGAAGGTATTTATAATCTTCTTCAGAGATTTCTTGATATTGTTTATTATCTATCCAACCTTGGTACTTGTCGAAAGCTAATTCTATTTTCGACCACTTCTCTGTTCTTTCTAAAATAGTAAAGTGTTCACCGAAAAGGACTTGAGATACCATTTCGCTTCTGTCGCTTGGTTCAAGTCTTAAGGGTACAATGGCAAGGTTGCAATATGCAAACATAATATAGGTTTGAATTAAAGTACAAAAATAAAAGATGAGTTTGAACTAATCAAACTCATCTTGAATATATTATTAAAAATTAAGCTCTTTCGATAACTAATGCTGATGCACCACCACCACCATTACAGATAGCAGCAGCTCCTATTTTTGCATTGTTTTGTTCTAATACACTTAATAATGTTACGATGATACGAGCACCAGAACATCCTAGAGGGTGACCTAAAGAAACAGCTCCACCGTTTACGTTTACCTTTTCTGGATCAATATTAAGTAATTTGGTATTCGCAATACCAACTACAGAGAACGCTTCGTTAAATTCGAAGAAGTCCACCTCTTCGATAGCTACATTCGCTTTTTTAAGCGCTTTAGGTAATGCTTTAGCAGGTGCAGTAGTAAACCACTCAGGCTCTTGAGCAGCATCTGCATATCCTCTGATATAAGCTAGAGGTTTTAATCCTAAGCTTAATGCTTTTTCTTCACTCATGATTACTACAGCAGCAGCTCCATCATTGATAGTAGATGCATTAGCAGCAGTTACAGTTCCTTCTTTTGTAAAAGCAGGGCGTAAAGAAGTAATCTTATCTAATTTTACATTTGTGTATTCCTCATCCTTAGAAACTACGATAGCATCTCCTCTTCGTTGAGGTACAGATACAGGAACTACCTCATTGTTAAACTTACCAGCATCCCATGCTTTTGCAGAGCGCTCATAAGATTTAATAGCGAAGTTATCTTGTTCTTCTCTTGAGATATTGTGTGTACTAGCACATAAGTCTGCAGATACTCCCATAGCATTATTGTCATAAGCATCTACTAGACCGTCATTTTGTAAACCATCAATGATAGTTGCAGGACCAAATTTGTTACCATTACGCATGTGTACATAATGAGGAATCATACTCATATTCTCCATTCCTCCTGCTACAACTATTTCTGCATCACCTGCCATAATAGCTTGTGTCCCTTGCATAATAGCTTTCATACCTGATGCACAAACTTTATTTATTGTAGTACAAGCTACCTCTTTAGACAAACCTGCTTTTAAAGCCGCTTGACGTGCAGGTGCCTGTCCTTCTCCTGCTTGAACTACATTCCCCATCAATACTTCATCTACTAGATTAGCATCAAGGTTGATCTTATCTAGTGCTCCTTTAATAGCAGTAGCACCTAATACTGTAGCAGGTACAGTTGATAAACTTCCTAAGAAACTTCCTATCGGTGTTCTAGCAGCAGAAACAATAACTACTTTTTTACTCATAATTTATAGAATTAATTAAGTTTGATTTTTGTTTTAAAACTTTAGACCTTCTGTAAGGTTCAATAAAGATGTGGGAAAATACATAAAATATCTTGAATTCGGATAATTATCTAAGAAATAAAAAAATAATGTTTTTTTTATTTGTGTTTACTTCATTGACTATGAATAGGTTTGTTTTTATGTGATATTTTTTTGTTATTTTTTCTTTCAAAAGCTTGCATAGAACCAAAAGTAGTGCTAAGTTTGCATCCGCATTAGAGAAGTAATTCTCTTAGCAACGGAGAGGTGCCGGAGTGGTAACGGAGCAGATTGCTAATCTGTCATCGGGTAACCGATGCCAGGGTTCGAGTCCCTGTCTCTCCGCTAAGTTTTTCGGGGTGTAGCGTAGCCCGGTCATCGCGCCTGCTTTGGGAGCAGGAGGTCGCAGGTTCGAATCCTGCCACCCCGACGAAAGAAAAACATTTAATGTTTTTTGGTTAGGTCCAATAGCTCAGCTGGATAGAGCAACTGCCTTCTAAGCAGTAGGTCTCAGGTTCGAATCCTGATTGGATCACAGAAGCCTCAACGATAGTTGAGGCTTTTTTTGTTTTCTGAAATATATACCTTTTTTGTCATTAGTATGGATCAGTGACAAAAGGGATCAGTGACAAAAGTTGGGGATTATACAAAATTCAGCTTTTCCTATAATCTAGGTGTAATCAAATAGAGGCATCTTACTGAATCTTATTTGCACACCCCAGATATCCTTTTTATTTTTGAGACTAACGACAATAAAACTTACCGTAAATGATTACAGCTATTCAAGATTGTGTCTTAGTCAATCAAAAGAATATTTTTTATAAACACTTTTTTTATCAAGGAGAGAGTAAGTACACGCTAGTATTATTGCATGACTCTTTAGGCTGTGTTACCCTGTGGAGAGATTGGCCACAGTTACTAGCAGAACGATTACAGTGTGATGTATTAGTATATGATAGAGTAGGATACGGGCTGTCAGATAAGATGGATACTACGAAGAGAGAAAAAGATTATCTAAAGCAAGAAGCTGTATTCTTAAAAGACTTGTTGGAAGAGTTAGAGTTAGAGCATGTCGCTTTATTTGGACATAGTGATGGTGCGTCTATTGCTTTGTTGTTTGCAGCGATGTATCCAGATCACACTTTGGCCTTAGTGGCTGAGGCAGCACATATCTTTGTAGAGAAAGTAACTTTAGAAGGAGTGCAAGCTGCTAAGACTGCTTATGAGACTACAGATTTAGCTGAGCGCTTAGTGAAATATCACGGAACTAAGGTAGATGATGTAGTCAGAGCTTGGGTAGATACTTGGTTATCTCCAGAGTATCAAGATTGGACAGTAGAAGAGGAGATGAAGGGAATACTGTCTCCATTGTTATTTATACAAGGAGAACAAGACGAGTATGGTAGTCTTGATCAAGTAGAGAAAACAATAGCAAAGGCTCAAGGAATTGCAGAGAAGGTTATTTTTCCTAATGTAGGGCATACACCACATAAAGAGATAAAAGAG
Organism: Myroides odoratimimus; assembly: GCF_030326305.1. Classification (GTDB taxonomy): domain Bacteria; phylum Bacteroidota; class Bacteroidia; order Flavobacteriales; family Flavobacteriaceae; genus Flavobacterium; species Flavobacterium odoratimimum_A. Next base: position 57,452 of record NZ_JACAKB010000004.1, read on the forward strand.
CAGACACTAGAAGCAATAGTGTCGTTCTTTCAAAAAAACATTTAATTACAGTGCTTTTAGCGCTTCTATTTTGTCATAGAATAGTTTCTCTAGTCTTGGGTCAACACTACTTAAGTAAGCACTTTTTAAGCTTTCTAAGTACTTGTTTAGATCAGGAACAGTACTTCCAGGATCTAGGTGAAAAGGTGTACTTAGATTCTTAGAAAGAATAATTTCGAATGCGTTGTTGATATATTGTTGTTTATCCATGATTCTACAGATGTAATTAAAGTACAAAGGTACACAGAATTCAGAAGCATTAAAAAAACAAAGAGCGCTTATTTAATGTATTAAATAAGCGCTCTTTGTTTTGGCTTTATATCTAGATTAGATTCCTTTAGTTGGAATTTCGATTTCGTATACTCTACCTTTTACTTTTAAACTAGTGTTTACTAACCATGGGTTGTATAGTTTTAGTAATTTGTAGTTGATACCTTGTTCTTTTGCGAATAAAGCTAAATCATCTATATCGTAAGATACAGTTACTTTTTTAGTAGGTACGATTGGATATTTTTCAGATTCAGGAACGTCAAAACCGTATTTTACAGGGTTAGACATAATCTCTTTTAAGGCTAATATTCTGAATACGTATCTAGAAGTCTCTTGGTTTAAGAATAGGTCATAATAGTCCTCCACATATTGACTTTCCATGGCACGTGACATACCTGCCATCCCTCTGTTGTAAGATGCAGCAGCCATCGTCCAACTACCAAAACGGTTTTTAGCACTTTGGAAGTATTTACACGCGGCTTCTGTTACTTTGATTAGGTCGTATCGTTCGTCTACGTATTCATCTATGTATAAGTTAAAGTCCTTAGATGTCCCTTTCATGAATTGCCAGAATCCACTAGCTCCAGCAGGAGATACCGCATTAGCTAGTCCACTCTCTATCACGCATAAGTATTTAAAGTCATCAGGAATACCATTCTTTTTTAAGATTGGTTCAATAATAGGGAAGAATCTATGTGCTCTTTTTATCGTTGTTATGGTCGTACCGTGAAGATTCGTATTGATAATCATTTCTCGGTCAAATCTTTCTTTTACATCTATCTTGTCTAAAGGAGCTTTTTCTCCAGCGAAGTTAGCAGATAGCGGTAGAGGATGAGCGTGTAAGGCAGCTTCATTATGATCCTCCGTAGCGCTAGATATAGTAGTAGCAAACATAAATGATGAAGCTACTGCTATAATAGCAGCGGTTACAAATACAGTTCTAAGCGTCTTTTTCATTATTTTTCTTAAGTATAATCGTTTCTAAATTTTCATTAAACCATTTGTGCTTGATGATAATCATCGCATGAGTGCCCCCTTTTATCTCGATGGCAGATTGTATATTCTTGTAAGGGAATATTTCATCTTTAGTTCCGTGTATGTGTACTACGTTGGCTAATGGTTTGTCTTGTTTCCAATGTAGCACTTCTCTTATACACCAGTCTACATATACCTTATCTCTTATCGGGAGGTAACGGTCATATAGTGCTAATCTTTTCTTCTTTTTCTCTGAAGCTATTTTTTTGATAAGGCTCCAGAGAGTAGGGATAAAAGATGTAGGTAAGCATTTATAGAGTCCTGTTTTTCTAGCAATGTGATAGAGCTTAGGGAACTCTCTATTAGAACGTACGCTTGAAATAATAATTGTCTTTCTTACAGAAATTAATTTACTTATTTCTTGAGCTATAATTCCACCAAAAGACACACCTATTAAAATAGGATTATCGCGTTTGATGAGGCAGAGATAACGCTTTATGTATTGTTCTAGTGATTCGGATTTATTTATAGGTAACCATTCTAAAAAGACAATTTCAAACTTTTCTTGATTCAAACAAAGATGTTCAAAAATCAAAGAAGTAGAGGACATACCTGGGAAGAAATAAATAGGTATTTTGCTCATTATAAATATTTTAAATCGTTTTTATAAGGTTATGTGGAAAAAAATCCCGAACTTTGCTAAATATAGAGATTATAGTAACTTAAAAAAAGAAATACTAGATATTTTATTTTTTACTACAGTTCTAACGTGAAATAATCCAATAAGTACAGATTTATCGTATACATATCATGAGGTATATTAGTGATTTTAGATAATCATTAAACGTACCTGTGGTATTGGTATATGCTTTAGTGTATGAGTTGGTTGTTAGAAGGTAGAGGTGTACACTTACCCTCCTAATTTTTTAGGAAGCACAGCAGTTATTATAATTTGTTTTGTAATCATAAAAACTTGGAGATATAATGGAAATTAAAGACAATGAGTTACTACGTCAGTTCGAGTATGAGACTGAGCAAGGGTTGCTTAGTGTAGAGTATTCACTACAAGAGAGAAAAATTTTTCTTACAAAACTTACTGGACTAGAAGAAGCTTTACCAACACAAGCATCTGATTTTTTAAAAGGTATTTTGGAGATGTTAAGAGAGAAGAGATTAAGAGTAGTACCTACACATCCTAAGATTGTTTCTTTCTTTAGAAAGAATCCTACGTATAAAGAGATGTTACCTCCTGGTATCCGTATCTAAGTAATATTATACACGTTATAGCCTTTTAAAATAATAAGGATTATAAAGTAATGATATAAAAAAGCCTGTTTAGAAGATTCTAAACAGGCTTTTTTATAGTCTCTATTTTCTTTGAGTTCACACAGATTATAAAATGAGACAGACTGTATACCGCCTGTTTCATTCACTAAAGATGTCTACTAGGCGTTTTTTAATGCCCTGTCCTGTTACTTTTTAGTGTCAAGACAAAAAAGTAAATGACTAAAAAAAGCCAACTAAAGATTAGTTGACTTTTTCGATATTTTATTAAAGAGATATTATTATTAGATGAACTCTAATCTTACGATACCATCCTCATCTATTTTCGTTAATTTCACTGCGTGTAACGTATTTACTAAGGCTGGATCCCATGGTGTTTTTACTTTCACATAGTTCTCTGTGAATCCGTGGATATATCCTTCTTTATTCTCACCTTCGAACAGAACTGTTTTTTCTTTGCCGATTTGAGATTCATAGAATGCACGGCGTTTCTTTACAGAAAGTCCTCTTAGCATTTTACTTCTCTTATTACGTACATTCATAGGTACTACTTCATCCATATCCACAGCCTCTGTATTATCGCGTTCAGAATATGTAAATACGTGTAGGTACGAAATGTCTAATTCACTTAAGAAATTATACGTCTCTAAGAATTTCTCGTCAGACTCCCCAGGGAATCCTACAATCACATCCACACCGATACAGCAGTCTGGCATCACTTCTCTGATTTTCTCTACTCTTTCTACATATAGTTCGCGTAGGTAACGACGTTTCATTTTCTTTAGAATGTCGTTACATCCAGACTGTAAAGGAATGTGGAAGTGAGGAACGAATGTTCTACTTTTCGATACGAAGTCTATCGTCTCGTTTTTCAATAAGTTAGGCTCGATAGAAGAGATACGAAGTCTTTCGATACCCTCTACTTTATCTAACTCTTGTACTAATTCTAAGAAAGTGTGTTCGTGTTTCTTATTCCCAAACTCTCCTTTACCATAGTCACCGATATTCACTCCTGTCAGTACGATCTCTTTTATGTTCTGAGCAGAGATCTCTGCCGCATTTTTCAGTACATTATCCATAGTATCACTACGAGAGATACCACGAGCTAATGGGATGGTACAGTATGTACATTTATAATCACATCCATCCTGTACTTTAAGGAAAGCACGTGTTCTGTCACCTATAGAGTAACTCCCTACGTAGAAGTCAGCCTCTGATATTTCGCATGAATGTACTTGTCCCATTTCATTTTTAGACAAGTCATTGATGTAATCTGTTATTTTAAACTTCTCTGTCGCTCCTAATACTAAGTCCACTCCATCTACAGAAGCTAGTTCTTCTGGTTTTAATTGAGCATAGCATCCTACAGCAGCTACGAAAGCTTTATCGTTTTTCTTCTGAGCCTTTTTTACTATTTGCTTAAATTGTTTATCTGCATTTTCTGTAACAGAACATGTATTGATAACATATATATCAGCCACTTCTTCGAAATCTACTCTATCGAATCCTTCCTCTGCAAAATTTCTAGCGATAGTGGAAGTTTCTGAGAAGTTAAGCTTACAACCTAATGTATAAAAAGCTACTTTTTTTCTATTTTCCATAATGATTACTTACTAAGTAGTAACTTTGAATTATATTTACTTTTTCAATATTGAAAAGGTTTGCAAATTTACGTACAAAAATCGGTTTGATGAAATCAATAATTCATTACGTTTCAATATTTTGTGTCTGTGCACTGACGTTTTCTTGTCAGAAAAAAACAGCTGATCAAGATAAAAAATTAGTTTTTAGATATAACGAGAATGCTAATATTCAGACACTAGACCCTGCTTTTGCAAGAAATATGGCTATCATTTGGCCGTGTAATCAACTCTTTAATGGACTAGTGCAGTTAGACGATAGCCTGCATATACAGGCAGATATAGCCAAGTCATGGACGATCAGTGAAGACGGTAAGCAGTATGACTTTATGCTGAGAAGGGATGTCTATTTTCACAAGCATAGCCACTTTGGGGCAGATAGCACTCGTACAGTAGTGGCTAGTGATTTCGAATACAGTTTTAACAGAGTATTAGATGCAGATGTGGTTTCGCCAGGAGCGTGGATATTCCAGAAGGTAAAGAATTTTAAGGCAATTAATGATACGGTCTTTCGCATCGAATTAAAAGAAGCTTTTCCTGCATTTTTAGGATTGCTGTCGATGAGGTATGCCTCAGTAGTGCCTAGGGAGATAGTAGAGGACAAGGCGATAGACTTTCGTTCTAATCCGATCGGTACAGGACCTTTTTATTTTAAATTTTGGGAAGAAAACATTAAGCTAGTCCTTCGCAAAAATCCAAACTACTTCGAAAGAGATGAACAAGGCAATGCATTACCTTATCTTGAGGCAGTAGCCATCACATTTTTGCCAGATAAGCAGAGTGGTTTTTTACAGTTTTTGCAAGGTAATCTAGATTTCATATCCGGTTTAGATCCTTCTTATAAGGATGATATTATCACAGAGAATGGTGAGCTAAATCCGAAGTATAAGGATAAGGTGCAGATGGTGACGGGGCCTTATCTAAATACAGAGTACCTAGGCTTTAACCTAGAAGCACCTAGTGCTATACAAGACGTGAGAATACGCAAAGCCTTAAATATGGGGTTTGACCGAAACAAGATGTTGTTGTATCTACGTAGTGGTATGGGAGATGGAGCAGTAGGAGGAATTATACCACAGGGTCTAGGGGGACATTTTAGTACAGATAAGCTCTATCGTCCAGAAGAAGCTAAGGCGCTAGTAGATGATTATAAGAAGACAAGTAAGGAGAATAAGGTAGAAATCACCTTGTCTACGAATGCTAACTATCTCGATATCGCAGAATATCTACAACGCGAGTGGAAAAAACTAGGGATAGAAGTAATAGTAGATGTGACACCACCAGCTTCTCTACGACAGGGTATGGCATCAGGTAAGGTGTCATTCTTCAGAGGGAGTTGGATAGCAGACTATCCTGATGCGGAGAATTACCTTTTGTTATTTTATTCAAAGAACAAGGCACCTAATGGACCTAACTATACTCGCTTCGCTAATCAAAAGTTTGATCAGCTCTATGAACAAGCTTTTAAAGAAGTGTCAGAAGAGAAGCGAAATAGTATCTATCAGCAGATGGATCAGATTATAGCAGATGAGGTACCCGCGATCATCTTGTTTTACGACAGAGCAGCGAGGTTCTCTCATCAGAGTGTAAAAGGACTAGGCATTAACCCTATGAACAATTTATTTTTAAAGAAAGTTTACAAAGAATAATATAGTCCCGCCGCAGTACCTACTGTGGGATAAGGATATAAAAAGTCAGTTCACACAATCTTGTGTGGACTGACTTTTTTGTTTTTAGAAGTATATAAGCTTTGTACTTATTTAGGAATAGGTAGTATGAGATCATTTAGAGAAGTTTCGAAATTGTTTACCCTTATTCAGATGAGCTTGTTAGAGGAGGATAGGTGGTGTATAAAAGAAGCATTGCTCGACAAACATACTTCTAGCTCCACCATTCTCAAGGTATTGTCCATGTATTGTCGAAGGAGTGGAAGTTAATACTAGGTTTTTTAAGGGTTTAGGTTACTTTATGAGTAAGTATATAATTAGGTGTTTGGGGTTTAATGTGTTGGTATATAGTTATTTGTGTTTTTAGGGTTATAAAAAAATGAGTTGGTTTTTTTATTAATTGTTCTGTTTAGGAGGTTTTTTGGGGGAGAAGTAGGAAAAAAGAGAGACTAAAGTGACTTTCTTAGTGTTTATAAGTCTATATACTTGTTAAAAAATAAAAAAGTAAGCTAATTAATTTTGATTACATCTTACGGAAGTAGGAGCTAAGAGAACTGTGATAAATAGGATGAATATTATTGTTTATTAATATCAATAGATGTAGTGTGGATATAGATGTATTGTTTATTTTTGCGTATACCACCATTACTATAAAATAAATACCTTACTGACATGATGAATGAACTAGTTGTTTTAGTTGTAGATGATGAACCTAAAGTAGCTGAAGTACTTAAAACTATTATAGAGAAAAAAGTAGTATACCACGAAAGAATTGTGGTACATACTGCTCACTCAGTACAGGAAGCTGTACAAGAAGTGAATGCTATTTTGCCTGATATTGTATTCTTAGATATTCACATGCCAGAAGAAGATGGTTTTGAGTTATTTAATTATGTTGATCAAAGTACCTTTGAGGTAGTGTTTACTACAGCGTATGACCAGTATGCTATAGAGGCTATTAATAAATATGACTGTCTGAAGTATCTACTGAAACCGATAGGAATACAGGATGTACAGAACGTATTCGATAAATATAAGGAGCTAGAAGGATATCATTACTTTTATAAAATAATAAAGAATAATCAGAAGCGGTATATCGTACGAGTAGAAGATATCGTCTACTGTAAGGCTGCTGATAACTACTGTGAGATTTATTTAAAAGATCAGAAATATTTAGTGTCTAAGACATTAAAAAATGTGGAAGATAAGATAAAACACAAAAACTTTAAACGTGTTAATCGCTCTTATTTAGTGAATGTAGATCATATTGATTATATCGATAAGGATACGAATGTAGTTTGTTTTAAAGAGCAAATAATAGTGAATCACGAAAAGGTGGATAATGTGATTACGGTGGCTTCTGCTATGATGAAGGAGCTTAATAGCCTTAATATATGAGATATTTACTAACTGTATTTTTTGTATTCTTTTATTTTATAGGATTCGGGCAGGGGATTATCACGAAGCAGTATACCATAGAGAATGGTCTGATGGCTAATGATGTACGCGCACTCTGTGTGGATTCTAAGGGGATAGTGTGGATAGGATCTCGATCTGGCCTAACACAAAAAGTACAAGGACTAGTAAAAGCTAATGAGGATGCCTCTCGATACCGATATACTAATATAACTGATATCATAGAGGATGATAAGCAAGGTATCTGGGTAGGGAGTTATGGACAAGGTATCTTATACAGAGGTAAGGGAGAGGTGCGTATCATCAGTGTACAGCATGGACTTATCTCTAACAGAATAAGACGTTTATATCACAATGGAGACTATATATATGTAGCTACCTCTGATGGGGTATCTCTAATTTCTAAAAAAGACTTTTCTGTTACTACTCCTAGTTTTGTTACGAATAAGCATCACCCATTTGAGGTAAGTGATTTTTTTGAGTATCGAGGAGAGGTGTATGTAGCTACGATTAATGATGGAATATTTAAGTTCGTAAATAATGAGTTGGTTCTAGTAGAAAAAGAGGGAAGAATATTTGCTGCTATAGGCTTTGACGATAAAGTATTTATCGGAGGTCAGGATGGTTTAGTAATCAAGGATTTGTCTACTAAAAAAGTGATAGCAAAGTATGATATCCCACCAGTAAAGGATATAAAGAAAGCAAATAATCAACTGTATATCGTCAGCGGTGGAGTAGATGATAATAATGGAAGACTGTATAGATGGGATGGGGTTTCATTAGATAATATCACAGAGTACTTAGGAGTGTTATCTACAGACTTCTATTCTGTAGGATATGATGAAAAGAATGACTTCTTATATATAGGGACTAAATCTCAAGGGGTATTTCAGATAGACTTATTCTCTCCTCTGAGTTATGATGACTCGCACGGAGCAGTATCTGTTATAAAAAAATTAAAAGACAGAGTGTTCTTTTTCACTCAAAAAGGAGTGTTGATACAGAATAAAGATGAGGAAGTAGGAACTATACCTCTATCAGCATTTAAGCATTATCAAGAACAACATTATCGCAAACATCTAGCTATAACTACGAAAAACAATCACTTTTTTGAGATTGATTATACAGTGCCTGCGGATAAGATTATATTTTACTCAGCAGTAGAGTATAATGGTACGATTTGGGTTAGTAGTAATATAGGTGTATTTCAGATAGGGTATAACGGGTATATTTTATCCTATCACTCTATTCATACTTATCAGTTTGGTTATTTTCAAAACCGATTTATTGAGACTAATCCTTTTGGAGGAGTGAGGGTGTATCAGGATTTGAATAAAATGGACTATCAATATCACTTTAGGGTAGATAGTGATGATATACCTAGAGATATCGTAGATATAGAATATGTAGGGGACAAGATGTTTTTGGCAGGAGCTCTAGATGGATTGTATACCTTCGATGGAAAGAGCTTTATGTCCTTATCTAAGCGAAATCTGTTTCCTGAGAATAGATTAAAGAAGATAGAGAGAGGAGCTAATAATACGCTTTATGTAGCTACAGACTTTAATGACATTTATATACTAGAGACGCAGAGCGGAAAGTATATGGTGAAGGATTTTATCTCAAATAAAGATATTATAGGAGCTAATATAACCTTGCTTAAGTGTATAGGGCAAAAGATCTTAATAGGAACGAGTAAAGGACTAACGGTTATAGATGGTAATCATAAGTTTCAATTCAATAAAGAACAAGGTTTTGGCAATGAAGAAATCTTATCTTATGAGCTCAAGGATAATTTATTATATATAGGTACGGTAGATGGGTTATATACTTTAGATATCACTTATTTTAAAAGAAGAAATGTTCAGTATGAGGTCAATATTTCGGATATTACAGTCAATGGGTATGAATTAGAAAAAAATGGAGAGGTCTATCATCATATACGCAAGTTAGAATTAGATAGTAGAGAGAACAATATTCAGATAGGTTTCGAAGTATTAGGAACTAAATTTCCAGGAAAATTAGAGTTTCAATACCGCTTAAAGCTAGGTGAGAATTGGATCAATGTAAAAGAGAATAAATTAGACTTACATTATCTTGAGTCAGGGTTGTACCCTATCGATATTAAGGTATATGACTATGATAGTGGTAATGAATTAATATACCCACTCTTATTAGTAGAGGTAGATAAACCTTTCTATGCAAAAGCTTGGTTTATTCTATTATGTGCCTTTCTACTATTAGGTATATCTTCTTTGTTCTATTTGTTTAGATTTAAACAATTGAGAAAAGTTCAAATAGCAGAGCGCAAAAAACTAGAGTACCAAAAGAGACTTGCAGAGGTGAAGTTACAGTCTGTACGCAGTCAAATGAACTCTCACTTTATATTTAATGTATTGAGCTCTATTCAATATTATATTATCAAAGAAGAGGTAGATGACGCACTCTTTTATTTAGAACGTTTTGCTCAATTAATTAGGACAACACTAGATATGTCTACTAGAGAACGCATTACCTTAAAAGAAGAATGTGAATACCTAAGTACGTATGTCGAGATTGAAAATATGCGATTAGACGGGAGGGTGAGTTTCGAGATAAATGCAAAAGGAGTAGACCTAAGAGGTATATTAGTTCCTCCTTTATTATTACAGCCTTTCGTAGAGAATAGTTTAGTTCATGCCTTTCCTCAGCATATAAAGAGTCCTCGTATTGTGATTGAAATTTATAAAACAGAAGAAGAATATTTAGCCATAGAAATAAAAGATAATGGTGTAGGAGATACTGCTGTGAATAATAAGAAACATGAGTCTAAAGGTATGGCGATCGTAAAGGAGAGAATATCGCTAATCCAGTCTTATCTAGATGAAGATCTGATTATCAAGTATAATAGTGAGGGGACAATAGTGAGAATAGTATTAAAAAATGTTTTAAAATAATCAATGAAGAGATTTCTTTTTATAGGCATATTCATTATGTATATGCTATCTAATGCATATGTGTTTTTTAATTATAGTGCGTTAGTTAGGGAGAGTGATTTTAGTGTTAAGGTACTGTTTGGTGTTATAGCATTAACGATGTCGTTAAGTATACTTATATTCTATAGTGTAGGGAAGAGAATGCCTGTCTATTTAGCGTCGTACTTCTATAGAATAGGCACTGGTTGGCTTATGTTAAGCATATATGCTTTTATGTTGTGTTTACTTTTTGATATAGGAGCATTAATTAATCATTTTACACAGCAGTCTACCTTGTTTATCTATGATCATTACTCTTCTGCCCGTGGTTCTCTATTGATATTATTGACGTTAGTAATTGCGTTTATAGGACATATTACTTACCTTAAAAAGAAGAGAAAAGAGATAGTGATAAAGGTGAATAAAAAGTTGCCTAAAGAGCTTCGATTTGTCTTGTTGACAGATTTGCATCTAGGATATGCTATAGAGCATAAAGAGTTAAATAAATGGGTAGATACTGTCAACGCTGAGTGTGCTGATGCTGTACTTATTGCTGGAGATGTGATAGATGTAAGCCTGATACCATTACAATATTATAAGTTAGATGAGGTTTTAAAGAAGTTTAAGAGTGAGTATGGTACGTATGCGTGTCTAGGTAATCATGAATATCTAGCTGGAGTAGAAGGAAGTATTACGTTCTTAAAGTCTGCAGGGATAAATATATTACGCGATCAGGTAAAGGTACTAGATGATATAAACGTGAATCTGATAGGACGAGATGATAAGACGAATCGACACCGTAAAGAGTTAGGTGAGCTGATGAAGGGGATAGCGGAAGATAAACTGAATATTCTCTTAGATCATCAACCTTATGCCTTAGAAAATGCCGTGAACAATAGAGTGGATATACAGTGTTCTGGACATACACATAGAGGGCAGATGTGGCCTGTGTCTTGGATAACAGATCGGTTATTTGAGAATTCGCATGGGTATCTAAAGAAAGAGGATACGCATATCTATGTCAGTTCTGGTGTAGGAATATGGGGAGGTAGATATAGAATAGGTACTGTGTCAGAATACGTCGTAATCAGAGTACAAGGAATATAATAAAATAAAGGCTATTTTTGTAAAAAAATATTAGATTGTGAATTATTTATCGGTTGAGAATATAGCGAAATCCTTTGGTGCGAGAACATTGTTCGAGGATGTATCATTTGGGATTAATAAAGATCAGAAGATTGCTTTCGTAGCAAAGAATGGAACAGGTAAAACAACCATTTTAAAAATCCTGACAGGAGAAGACTTTCCAGATGCAGGACAAGTAGTCATGCGCAAAGGTATCCGTATGGCCTTTTTGCCTCAGGAGCCTGCACTGCAAGATGAATTGACAATAGAAGAAAGTATTTTTGCTTCAGACAATGATACATTAAAAATCATAGAAGAATACGAGAAAGCATTAGAAAATCCAGAGGATGCAGATGCTTATCAGAAGGCATTCGAGAAGATGGATGCTCATAATGCTTGGGACTTTGAGACGCAGTATAAACAAATCTTGTTTAAACTGAAGTTAGAAGATCTAAAAGTAAAAGTAAAAACATTATCAGGGGGTCAACGCAAAAGGTTAGCATTGGCTATTATATTAATTAATAGACCAGATTTATTAATCTTAGATGAGCCTACTAACCACTTAGATCTAGAGATGATAGAATGGTTAGAGAATTACTTTGCTAAGGAAAATATTACTTTGTTTATGGTGACGCACGACCGTTTCTTTTTAGAAAGGGTTTGTAATGAAATTATCGAATTAGATAATGGCAAGATCTATCAGTATAAAGGAAACTATTCTTATTATCTGGAGAAAAAGGAAGAGCGCCTAGCTATAGAGAATGCGAGTATAGATAAGGCACAGAACTTATTTGTGAAGGAGTTATCTTGGATGAGGAGACAGCCTAAGGCGCGTACTACTAAATCTAAGTCTCGTATTGATGACTTCTACGTAATTAAAGAAAAAGCGCATAGTAGAAGACGTGAACATCAAGTAGAATTAGAGATTAATATGGAGCGTATCGGTAGTAAGATCGTGGAACTTCATAAACTACATAAGAAATTTAAGGATAAGGTCATCTTAAATGACTTTAGTTATAATTTCAATAAAGGTGAACGCATTGGTATTATCGGAAAGAATGGTAGTGGAAAGTCTACTTTCTTAAATATCCTTACTCAAGGTATACTGCCTGATGCAGGTAAAGTAGTAGTAGGAGAAACTATAAAAATAGGATACTATACACAAGGAGGGATTAATATAAAACCAGAACAGAAGGTAATCGATGTGATTAAAGAGTTCGGTGAGTATATTCCATTAGCGAAAGGTAGATCTATATCGGCAGGACAGCTTCTAGAGCGCTTCTTGTTTGATAGAAAGAAACAACATGACTTCGTAGAGAAATTAAGTGGAGGAGAGCTAAAACGTCTTTATTTATGTACAGTATTGATTCAGAACCCTAATTTCTTGATTCTGGATGAACCTACGAATGATTTGGATATTGTTACGTTAAATGTATTAGAAAGTTTCTTATTAGACTATCCAGGTTGTTTAGTTGTGGTTTCTCACGATAGATACTTTATGGATAAGATCGTAGATCATCTATTCGTATTTAGAGGAGAAGGAGAAATAGAGGATTTCCCAGGTAACTATTCTGACTTTAGAGCATATGAAGATAGTATAGAACCAGTGAAGGAAGAGTCAACAAAGGAAAAGGTAAACTGGAAAGAAAGTCAAGTTAAAAAAGGATTGACATTTCAGGAGCAAAAAGAATTTCAGAAAATAGAAAGAGAGATTGCTAATTTGGAGCAAAAGAAGGTGGAAATAGAGAAATTATTTTCTGATGGAAAAGTAGGGGATGATGAAATCGAATCTAAAGCAAATGAACTCCAGAAAGTGCTAGCAGAATTAGAGGATAGAGAAGAGAAATGGTTTGAGCTTTCTTCTAAAATGGAGGAATAAAAAACACCATAAATAAGAAAAATAAGAAAGGTGCAATATTGAACAATATTGTACCTTTTTTTTCGTTAGTCAGCTGTTATTACTGATGTGAACTCTAATAATTTAGGGTTTATTTATGAAATAAGCAAGATTTAAAAAGTTAATTTTATATTTTTTAAACTATTGATTTTTAGTTGTTTGTATATATTTTTGGTGTTAAAAAATAAAAAGTGATATTAAAAAAATAGGAGAATGAGAAAAATGAAGTAACTTTGCAGACAGAAATTTCAAGTGGTGACAGGGCTTGAGAAATTAGTTTTAATGAGAAAAAAATGTTCTTTTTTTATTGGTATTGTCCTATTAACAGGGGTAGGTGTTTCAGGTTTTAAGCAATATGAAACTATGCTTTTAGAGGAGTATAAAATAGTTCCTGAAGGTCCCTTATCTTATGATTTTCCATATAGTGATTTAGCTATGGAGGAGTCAGGAGAGTTATTAGCAATACCATTTATCGGAAAGACTTATGTCGGTTTTAAACAGGCATTGGCAGTACGCGAATCTTATGGATTGTACAGAATAGTAAATTCATATGGTTACATGGGCAAATACCAGTTTGGTAAAGTGGCATTACGTTCAATAGGAGTAACGGATACGACTAATTTTTTACATGATCCAGTAATGCAAGAAAAAGCTTTTGACGCTTTAGTTGCGAAAAACAAATGGATCTTGAGAAAAGAGATTGAAAAATTTGATGGTAAACGCATCGGAGGAATTGCAATTACAGAGTCAGGAATCTTAGCAGCGGCTCACTTAGGTGGAGCAGGTTCTGTAAAGAAATTCTTGAACAGTAATGGAGCAAACGGTTTCCAAGACGGATACGGTACTTCGATACGTACATATCTAAAAAGTTTTAGTGGATACGATGTATCTGATATTACAGCTGAGAAAGATGCTGTAGTAGTATTATAACTCTTTAGAAAAGAAAAGCTTAAAGGATATCATTTAAAAAATGGTATCCTTTTTTTATTGTTTATTGAAAATAAGTTTTTACATTTGCAATTCAATAAGTAGAAAAACGAAATGAATTTAATTCTAACAAATACTTGGTGGTGGACTAAACTTACGTCGAATGTCGTGAGCAGTCCTTGCTATGTATATATGAATTAAGAGAAATAATATATATTACCTAGAAGAGGCTTGTCAAACGACAAGCCTCTTTTTTTTGTACCTAATCGAAAGTAAAATTTAAAACAGTATATAAAATGAAATATCAAGTTAATCAAGATGGTTATTATGGAAATTATGGGGGAGCATTTATTCCTGAAGCACTAGCTCCAATTATTGGGCAATTACAAAGAGAGTATATCTCTATTATTGAACAAGAGGATTTTCAACAAGAAATGAATCAGTTATTAGAAGATTATGTAGGTCGTCCTACTCCATTATATTTTGCAAAAGGGTTGTCTGAGAAGTACAATACTAAAGTTTATTTAAAGAGAGAAGATTTATGTCATACAGGAGCTCATAAGATTAATAACACTATCGGTCAGATATTATTAGCAAAACGCTTAGGAAAGAATAAAATAGTAGCAGAAACGGGAGCAGGTCAGCATGGAGTAGCTACAGCTACAGTATGTGCTCTTATGGGAATGGAGTGTATCGTATATATGGGAGCTTTAGATATAGAAAGACAAGCGCCTAATGTGGCACGTATGAAGATGCTAGGTGCTGAGGTGAGAGCTGCGGAGTCTGGAGCAAAGACATTAAAAGAGGCAGTAGATGAGGCTTTATTATACTGGATAGAAAATCCTGATGACACATTCTATTTGATAGGATCAGCAGTAGGACCACATCCTTATCCTGATATGGTGAGTAGATTCCAGTCTATTATATCTAAAGAAATTAGAAAACAATTGTTAGCAAAAGAAGGAAGAGAAGAGCCTGATTATATAGTAGCTTGTGTTGGTGGAGGAAGTAATGCAGTAGGAGCTTTTTACCATTTCTTAGAAGATGAACAAGTGAAGTTAATTGTAGCTGAAGGAGGAGGAGAAGGAGCTGATAGTCCAAAAACAGCAGCTACTTCTTTTGTAGGAAAAGAAGGTGTGTTACACGGAAGTAAAACCTTGTTTATGCAAGATGAAAAAGGAGAACCTCTAGAAGCATATTCAGTATCAGCAGGTTTAGATTATCCTGGTTTTGGACCTTTATATGCACATATGAAAGAATTGGGAAGGGCAGAGTTCTATGCGATTAAAGATGATGAGGCAATGACAGCCGGGTTAGCCTTGTGTAAAGTAGAAGGAATTATCCCAGCGATAGAAAGTTCTCATGCTTTAGCAGTATTAGAACAACGCAAATTCAAACCAGAGGATATTGTTGTAATCAATTTATCGGGAAGAGGAGATAAAGATTTAGATAATTATCGCAGTTATTTTAACTTCTAAAATAGATAAGGTATGTATTTTAGTATCGTTATCTGAAGAGAGCTATTTAAGAAGTAAAAAGCCAATAACATATAATATGCTATTGGCTTTTCTATTAAAGGTTCAGTATGTTTTAATCTTCGATGTTTCCTATCATTAATTTAGGGTCAACCCATTTGTCAAAATCTTCAGGTGTAACATATCCTAATCGAACAGCTTCTTCTTTTAGCGTTGTACCATTAGCATGAGCTGTTTGCGCTATTTCGGCTGCTTTGTAATAACCAATTTTAGTATTTAAAGCAGTAACTAACATTAATGAGCTATCTAGTAATTCTTTAATACGTTTGTCGTTTGCTTCAATTCCTTGTGCACAATGCTCATCAAAAGAGATACAAGCTTCTCCTATCAGTCTAGCAGATTGTAAGAAGTTGGCTGCCATCACAGGTTTGAATACGTTTAACTCAAAATGACCTTGTGTGCCAGCAAAAGATATTGTTGTATCATTTCCTATAACTTGTGCAGCTACCATAGTAAGTGCTTCACATTGTGTAGGATTTACTTTGCCAGGCATGATAGAAGACCCTGGTTCATTAGCAGGGATAATGATTTCGCCAATTCCAGAGCGTGGTCCAGAAGCTAATAATCGGATATCATTTGCTATTTTATATAAGGAAACAGCAAGTTGTTTTAAAGCCCCATGCGTTTCTACAATTGCATCATGAGCAGCTAAAGCTTCAAATTTGTTTGGAGCTGTTACAAATGGTAATTTTGTAAATTGAGCAATATATTCTGCTACTTTTATATCATATCCTTTAGGAGTATTTAATCCTGTACCTACAGCAGTACCTCCTAATGCTAACTCAGCAAGATGAGGCAAAGTGTTATTTAACGCTTTTAGCCCATAATCTAACTGTGCTACATAACCTGATATTTCTTGTCCTAGCGTAAGAGGGGTAGCATCCATAAGGTGTGTTCGTCCTATCTTTACTACATCTTTTAGATCTTTAGCTTTCTTATCTAATGTGTTTCTCAAAGCAGTTACACCTGGAATAGTATATTCTACCACAGCTTTATAAGCTGCAATATGCATTGCCGTTGGGTAGGTGTCATTAGATGATTGAGACTTGTTTACATCATCATTTGCTTTAAGTACAGGTTCGCCTTCACCTATTTGGAAACCAGCTAGTACTTGTGCTCTATTGGCAATTACTTCATTCACGTTCATGTTAGATTGTGTGCCAGAACCTGTTTGCCAAATAACTAAAGGGAAGTGAGCATCAAGTTTGCCTTCTAGTATTTCATCACATACTTTAGCGATATGGTCTCTTTTTTCTGAAGGTAAAACATTTAAATCAGCATTCGTAAAAGCAGCAGCTTTTTTAAGATAAGCAAAAGCTTCTATAATTTCGTGTGGCATAGAAGCCTCAGGACCTATTTTAAAGTTGTTTTTAGAGCGTTCAGTTTGTGCTCCCCAATATTTGTCTTTAGCAACTTTTATTTCTCCTATAGTGTCTTTTTCTATTCTGTAATCCATTATTAATTTATTTTGAATGATTGTAGTCTAAAGATAAGAAGAATTATTTAGTTTCATTCTAAAGAAAGATTAAAAGTTAAGGTAGGTTAGGTAGAAAAAATAAAAGTGAGTATATTTACAGCGTATATACAAAATTAATCCGGAGAAAACATGTTTGAATTTCAACAGTATTTAGGTTTCATCGTTGCCATGACTGTAGTTACTATGGCATTTTGGCTTATGATGTTCTTAGTTGGTTTCGTATCTTACTGGGCAGTAGGTGGAGCTAGAGAACTAATAAAAGAGAAGAAAGCTAAAAGACAGCAATTAGAAGACAATCAGATCTAGTATTTGGTTTAAGAAATAAAGAGTCATAATATGTATTATGACTCTTTTTTTATGCTTATTTATGAGGTTAGATAGATTCGAAAAATAAGGGAATAAAAAAAGGGGCTACCTACTGGTAACCCCCTAACAAATAATAAATTTATAATAGTTTAGTAAAGGTTTCTTTATTTGATTACATCATTTCCCCTTCTCCTTGTTCTTCACCATTGCCAGCATTTCTTTGTTGTTTCTGTCTATCCATTTTAGTTTGGTTAAAACGATAAGTAAATGATAAGTTTACTTGTCTACCTCTCCACTGCATTTCACTGTGTGAAATAGATGTTGGTAAGTAAGTATCAGATTCTCTTTTTCTAGAATCGAAGATATCGCTAACATTTAATGTAATGGTAGCTTTGTCTTTTAAGATATCTTTACTTATAGAGGTATTAGCAGATAGATTTCCTAATGCTTTTCCTTGTGGTGTATCATAAGGTGCTCTATACATTCCGTTTAGTTGCCAATCTATTTTATAAGGCAATGATATTTTAGACGATAATCTAGTAAACCAGGCATAGGTATTTTGGTCAAAGTTTTGAGTCTCTACTGTACCGTCTAGTTTAGTGAAAGTATAGTCTCCTTTTGTTTCTGTTCTAAAGAAGTTGAAGTTACCATTTAATTTCCACCATTTGAATGGGCTATAGTTTAAGGTAAAGTCAAATCCATATCTGTATTCTGTAGCTAAGTTAATCGGTGAACTAACAATAATAGTTGTACCACCAGCATTAGTACCTGCTTCTCTTCTCACGAATTGGAACGTATCATCAGTCTTATTTAAGTAAGCAGATGCACTAAGAGTAAAGCCACTCCATCTCTTTAAATATCCTAAATCAAATGCATTTGTTTTAGCAGGGTTTAAATCAGGATTTCCTTGAAAGAAGTTGATGTCACTTGTATAATTAGAGAAAGGGTTTAAAAAATGCCCTCTAGGACGCATAATACGTTTACTATAACTAATACTTACGTTACTAGATTCATCTAATTCATAGTTTAAGAATAAACTAGGGAAGAAGTCATCGTATTTCTTATTGTTATAATCATTGCTAGTTAATTGATTTACATCAATATTGCTTTTTTCCCAACGGAACCCAATCATATAATTAAGCTTGTCAGTTATTTTATTTCCGTATTGAGCATAGAACGCATTAACTTGTTCTTTGTATTCTAGTACATTAGATACTTTAGTATTATTAACCCATTGGTTATTTGTTAAGTTATAAAGACCAAAGTTATTCGTTGTAGATTTGAATGTTCCTAAGTAACCTGCTTCAAAGCTTCCATTTTCTCCTATTGGTAAAGTGTAATCTACTTTTACTAGACCTGACTTATATTTATCATCACTCAAGGTTCTTTCATAAGTCATTAAATTATGCTTATCATTAATATCAGAGATATTAGCATCATCATCACTAGTATCTTTAGAGATACTTGCCTCTACTGTTAATTTGTGATCTTCTTTAGCAAATTTCTTTTCAAATGATGTTGTATACTCAACACTGTTATAGTTAGACTTACGTCTTTCTTCTCTATATCTATTATAATCTAAGTTGTGATTAGCATCGTAATATTGATAATCTACCGAGTTAGGAGAAGTACCATTGCTTCTGCGTACATTCACACTATTAGACCACGTTAAGGACGGAGTGATATAATAGTCTAGACCGAACATACCATTGTAGCCTTGTCTTTCTCTATTATTATCTTTATACTCATCAATATACTGTAATGTATTACCTTTATTATCTAAATATTGGTTGTTATTACGATTATATCCTTTTGTTTTAGTATCTCTATATGATAAAGTAGTGTAGAAGTTATATTTTTCTCCTCTAATATTCACATTACCATTTAATTCATAGTTACGAGGATCTCCTATAGTCCCTGTGATATTACCATTAATACCTTGTGCTTTACCTTTCTTAAGTACAATATTAATAATACCAGCACCTCCTTCAGCTTCATATCTTGCTGATGGGTTAGTGATTACTTCTACTTTTTCGATTGACTCAGCAGATAAGATACGCATTGCTTCTTGGATGTTATTAGCAAGACCAGTAGGTTTTCCATCAATAAGTACTTTTACATTCTCGTTACCACGTAAACTAACAGCACCTTCACTATCTACAGTTACTGAAGGAACGTTGTCTAACACATCTCCTGCAGTACCCCCTTTTACAATCATATCTTCTCCTACATTGTAAACTTTTTTGTCAAGTTTAATGTCCACAGTAGACTTCTCAGCAATGACCATTACTTCATCTAGCATTTGATTGTCATCTGTAACTTTTTTAATACCTATATTAGTATTTCCATTTACAGCTACTTTGCGCAATTCGATAGTTTTAAAACCTAAGTATTCTATGCGTATTAAGTATGATCCATCAGGTACATTAAAAGAGTATTGCCCCTTTGAGTCAGTCATACCTCCAGAGACAATATCAGCATTGTTCTCATTTTGTGCAAAGACACTCGCATATTCTAAAGGAAGATTTGTAGCAGCTTCTACTACAGTACCAGTTACAGTACTTTGTTTAGAGTTCTGAGCTAATGCTGTTACTCCAAACATTAGAGTTAACAGCATTAGAAGAACTTTTGTAGTTTTTAATCTTTTCATTATAGTCGTTAGTTTTATATCTATTAGACTATAATACGTGGTGAAGGTTTAAAAACAGAATAGTTAATAAATTGTTAATTTGCCTTACAGGATTTCATGTATCTTTTCTGTAGGTCTTGCGATAACAGCTTTAGGGCCATTAACAACAATTGGTCTTTCAATCAGCTTTGGGTTTAAAACCATAGCTTCGATTATCTCGTCATCGCTCAATGTATTACTTCCAAAAGTATCTTTCCAAAAGGCATCTTTTGTACGAACTAAATCAATTGGATTGTAATTGAGTTTTTTTAGTATTGTCTTTACATCATTTTCAGTAAGGTCTGCATCCAAATATTTTATAATTTTGTATGCTACGCCTTGCTCTTCCATGAAAGCAATACTTTCGCGTGATTTGCTACAACGCGGATTGTGATAAATTGTGATCATAAATAAGGAATTTTATACCAAATATAGTACATTTTTTGAGATATGGGAATTATTGAACAGTTATTGAGAATAAACAAAAGTCAGAAACTTTGGTATTATTTACCTTTTTCGTTATTTTTTTTAGGGATTATGCTCCTAAATTGGATTTCTTTAAGATATTCGGCTATATCTACTAATGAAATCATAAAAATGAATATTGATAAATTTGGTAAAAATATCAATTTTTTGATAACGATAGGGCCATTAGTTTTCATGTTTATATTTCTAATAGCTTGGGTATTAGTAGTTCATAGGCAGAGTCTGCTAAGCCTTACTACCTCTAGAAGCAAGGTAGATTGGAAGAGAGTATTATTTGCTTTTTCTCTGTGGAGTTTTGTGATTATAGCTTTCTTTATTTACGGGTATATAGCTTCTCCTGAAGATTATGTCTTTTCGTTTAAGCTTTGGCCTTTTTTAATATTTTTATTGTTTGCTATTATTTTAATTCCTTTACAGACTAGTTTTGAAGAGTATTTTATGCGTTCTTATTTAATGCAAGGAATAGGTTTAGCTACTCGTAGTAGAGCAGTTGCTTTGTTTGCAACTTCTATTTTATTTGGTTTAATGCATTTAGCTAATCCTGAAGTAGAGAAGATAGGGTTTAGTATCATGATTTATTATATTGGAACAGGGTTCTTTCTTGGAATTATTACATTAATGGATGACGGGGTAGAATTAGCCTTAGGTTTTCATGCAGCGAATAACTTAATAGGAGTGCTTTTAGTTACTTCTGACTGGACTGCTTTTCAGACAAACTCTATTTTTACCAATGTTAATTCAGAAAGTGTTATCTCTCCGTGGGAATATATTATCCAAGTCGGCGTTGTATTACCTCTAGTGATTTTAGTCTTTGCTAGAAAGTATAAGTGGAAGAATTGGAAACATCAGTTATTTGGTAGAGTAAGATAAAAGAGTAAATTATGGAATTGAATTATATACACCCTAACTTTAAGTTGAATGGTAACACTTATACGATAGAGGAGTTGATTACATTGGCTAAAGAATGGGAACTAGGAACTCAAGAATATTTGGTTGATTTAGGAAAACTTATTATAGAATGGTTTAATACGAATGATTATGTAAGCTTGACTACATCAGGTACTACAGGACCTCCTAAAACTATACATTTAAAGAAAGAAGCTATGATTTGTTCTGCTAAAGCGACTGCTTCTTTTTTTGAAATAGCGACAGGTAGTAGTGCTCTTTTGTGTATGTCTACGAAGTTTGTCGGTGGGAAACTTATGTTTATTAGATCTTTAATTATTGGTTGGTCTTTAGATGTTAAAGAACCTACTGCAAGGCCATTAGAGCAGAATACAAAGTTATATGACTTTGTAGCGATGGTGCCTATGCAGGTAGAAAATTCAATAGAGGAATTGAATAAGGTGAAGACTCTTATTATAGGGGGAGCAAAAGTGAACCAGAGTTTAGCAAATAAGCTAAAACAACTTACTACTAAAGTATATGAGACTTACGGTATGACAGAAACAATCACTCATATAGCTGCTAAACGAATAGGTATAGAATCTTTTTCAGTGCTTTCTCATGCGACAGTTAGTCAAGATGAAAGAGGGTGTTTAGTGATCTCTGCCCCTACTGTTAATCCGGAATTAGTTGTTACCAATGATTTAGTGGAAATTATTAATAGTAAGGAATTTAAGTGGCTTGGAAGAGCAGATAATGTCATTAATAGCGGAGGTGTAAAACTTTTTCCTGAGCAAATAGAAGAAAAGTTGTCAAAGAGGATTCCTTATCGTTTCTTTGTGGCGAGTAAAGAAGATACTTACTTAGGTAATAAACTAGTATTAGTTATTGAAAGTGAGCAGTATACTTTACCTAATGATATATTTGTGGAGCTTGGTAAGTACGAGAAACCTCGTGAAGTACAGTTTGTTTCTAAATTTATAGAAACTGAAACAGGCAAAATAATAAGAAAGAAGAATATTCAATAAACTAGATTAATAACATGAAGAAGAATAGTGTAAGTAACATTATCCTAAGCTGGGTTGTAGCATGTTTAGTTTCTTTTGGTGGAACTGCTTATGCTAAGAAGATAATTAGAAATGGTGATAGTACCAATCTAATTACTAATGAGATGTTAGAACGTATTTTAGAGAAAAATAGAATACATGTTGGAGAAGGAAAAGTCGCAGACTATATCCCCGAACTGAGCAAGGTTAATGCCAGCGCTATCGCATTTTCTGTAGTAAAGCAGAATGGAGAAGTTGTTAATGTAGGGGATGTATCACAGAAGTTTACGATTCAGAGTATTTCTAAAGTAATAGCGCTGATGGTAGCAGTAGAGGAGTTAGGAGAGAAAGAAGTGTTTTCTAAAGCAGGGTATTATGGAACGGACAAACCTTTTAATCATTATGCTAACTTAGAGACTAAAGGAAAGCCTCTTAATCCTTTAATGAATGCTGGTGCTATACTTACTACAGCATTATTAGGTGGAGATAATGATGAAGCATTTCAGAAGATTCTAGAGATGGTTCGTTATATCACGAAGAACGACGCAATAGGTTATAGTCATTCTGTATATATGTCTGAGAGAGAAACAGGACATAGAAACAGAGGTATATTCCATCTATTAAAGAATAATGGTCTAATCGAAGGAGAAGAGAATAGATTAGATAATTATTTTAAACAATGTTCTATAGAAGTTACAGCAGAAGATTTAGCTAAGATTGGTTATTTCTTTGCTAATCAGTGTACTCGTTTTGATGGAGATACGAAGTATAAAAACTCGGAGATGTCTAAGTTAGTACAGTCACAGATGTTAATTGCAGGGATGTATGAATTTAGTGGAGAGTATGCTCGTACAGTAGGTTTGCCTAGTAAGTCTGGAGTAGGAGGAGGTATCGTTGTTTCTGTGCCAAATAGAATCGGAATAGGGACTTTCAGCCCTGGATTAGATACACAGGGTAACTCTGTAGTAGGATACCACATGATCTTAGATTTAGTAAATGAATTAAACCTAAGTATCTTTTAATAGATAAGAATAGTACTTATAAATAGAAAAAGCCAACTGATAACAGTTGGCTTTCTTTTTGGGTGCAAATATAATCTATTGCAAATTCTTAGAATTGCTCTCTTCCTGAGAAGTGGAAAGCAGACTCGATAGCAGCGTTCTCGTCGCTATCAGATCCGTGTACTGCATTTTCACCAATTGATTTTGCATATTTTTTACGGATAGTACCTTCAGCAGCTTCAGCTGGGTTAGTAGCACCGATTAATTTTCTGAAATCTTCTACAGCGTTCTCTTTTTCTAAGATAGCTGCTACGATTGGACCTCTAGACATGAATTCAACTAATTCTCCATAGAAAGGTCTTTCACTGTGTACTTCATAGAATTTTTGAGCATCTCTTACAGTTAATTGAGTTAACTTCATAGATACGATTTTAAATCCTCCTTCAGTAATCATGTTGATGATTCCACCGATATTACCTGCTTCTACAGCATCAGGTTTAATCATTGTAAAAGTTCTGTTCGTTGCCATTATTCTTAAATTTAATTTATTGCAAAAATAGTCTTTTAAATATTACAAAAGTGATAATATTTATAAAAAAGTGTGGTTTTAATCACTTTTATTTAGAAACAGGAATCTCTAATAATCTCTGCGCTAATTCTATCATCTCTGGAGTTCCTGTGTGCTTTTTAGGCTCATCAGATAGTTTCACTACATCTGTCCAATATCCTCCTTCTGGAAGAGCCTGAGACATCTTGATTACGATATTCATAGCATCTAATCCTACATCATTAGTAAAGTCTGTACCGATACCAAATGACATTCCTATTCTTCCTTTGCAGTGATTAGCGATGCGCTCTACTTTTTCAGGATTTAATCCATCAGAGAAGATAATTGTCTTCTGAGTAGGGTCTATATTTAATGATTTATAGTGTGCGATAACTTGATCGGCGAAGTCTAGTGGATCTCCACTATCATGTCTAACCCCATCAAATAACTTAGCAAACTTCTTATCAAACTGTTCAAAGAAAACTTTACTCGTATAGGTATCGGTTAACGCGATTCCTAGATCTCCTCTATAAGTGTCTACCCAATGTTCTAACCCCATTGAGTTTGCCATTTTAAAACCATACTTAGCTGCGTGGAACATAAACCATTCGTGAGCATGTGTTCCGATTGGTTTAGTGTTATACTTCATCGCTAAGTGTACATTACTCGTCCCGATGAAGCTACCGTCGCCATATTGTTTTAAAGTATCCACTACTAGTTGATGTACTGCATAAGAGTGTCTTCTTCTAGTACCGAATTCAGCAATAGTAATCCCTAATTCTTTGTATTTCTCTATTTTGTTACGCGTATTCGCAATAACCTTTTCAGAAGAGTCTCTTTCAGAATTAGTCATTTTATAATATAGCTCACAGATAATAGACATTAGAGGTACCTCCCATAAGATAGTTCTATACCAATATCCTTTGATATGTACTTCTAGATCTTGCCCATCTTGTGATATTTCTATTTCTGACGGATCATAGTGATACCCTTGTAAGAAGTCTAGATAAGTAGGGTCTAAGTAAGGACAAGTCTTTTCTAAGAATATCTTCTCTGCTTTTGTTAGTTTTAGTTTTGCCATTTCGTCTACAGCAGAGCGCAACGCTTCAGCAAAACCTGGGGGGTATTTATGTTGTCCTCTATTGATAAAGATATAGGACGCTTTAGCATAAGGGAATTGTTTAATAGCAGCGTACTGCATCGTAAACTTATAGAAATCGTTATCTAATATAGATACGATAACTTGGTTAGTGTTCATTGCTTCCATAGTTTTTTAGATTAATATATCACTTTCTAAGTCAGATTTCTCCACATGAAATTTGAAGTTTAACTTATGCATTAGCTCTAATACTAAGTTTTTGTACCAATTCTCTGACTTAGGATGAATATAAATTTTTTCTATTAATTGTTCGATATCCACATGTATTTTAATGCCCTCATTGACTTCTATACCCAGAGGGCTAACATCTGAGATAATACGAACCTCTTTTTCGTATTGAAAACTTTGTCTTTTGAACAAGAATGGAAAGAACTCATCGTCAAAAGGAATAAACTCTCTTTTGTAATCAATGTAGTTTACTTCTCCTATGTATTGGTCTATTCGGTTTTCTACAGAGACCGCTTTTTGCAGTCGTTCTAGAGTAGATTGAATAGCGATACCTTCTTTGTTTTTTGTGAATATCTGCCACATTGCGAAAGACTCACATTCATTAAGGTGCCAACTACTGATGACTATATTCTTTCTTTTCTGTTTATAGTGCTGTAAGAAGTCAGGATTGTCTTGACTGATTCTTTTTATCTCTTCAAAAGTTGGCTCGCTAAATGTCCCTTCATATTGATCTTCAAATTTGTCAGATCTAGACATGAATAGTTTATTAGACAGTAATAAATCTAAAAACTTAGATAAGTCTAAGTACTTCCATACAACAGTATTCGGATCGCTAGGGAGTGTTATATTTTTACCGTCTTTATACATTTATTCTAATGATTGTAGTGAAACTAATTTAGAGTAAGTACCATTTAACTGGATTAGCTCTTCATGAGTACCTTGTTCTACTATTTTACCTTTTTGCATGACTACGATTAAGTCTGCTTTTTGGATTGTAGATAGACGGTGAGCGATGATAATAGACGTTCTATTTTGCATCATATTGTCTAGTGCTACCTGTACTAGTTTTTCGCTTTCTGTATCTAATGCAGACGTCGCTTCGTCTAATATCATGATTGGAGGATTCTTAAGCACTGCTCTTGCGATAGACAGACGTTGTTTCTGTCCTCCAGATAATTTATTTCCAGCATCCCCAATATTGGTATCTATACCATGAGGTAGATCTTTGACGAACTCGTACGCATTAGCTATTTTAAGCGCTTGCATGATTTCTTCATCTGTAGCATCTTCTTTACCTAGCTTAAGATTGTTCTTGATCGTATCATTGAATAAGATACTATCCTGAGTTACTAGTCCGATAAGATCACGTAGGTCGCTCAGCTCTAAGTTACGAATATCTTCGTTATCTATTTTAATTGCTCCTTCATTGATATCCCAGAATCGAGTTAATAAGTTTGCTATCGTACTCTTACCACTACCAGACTGACCGACTAGCGCTACAGATTTTCCTTTTGGCACTGTGAGAGTAAAATCTTTTAATACGTACTCTTCTTCGTATTTAAACGAGATATTATCTACCTCTATTTTATCCTCGAAGCTAGACTTCGCTATTGCATTTTCTTTGCTTTCGATAGGATTATTTTCTTCTAATACCTGTAACACGCGCTCTGCAGCAGCATTACCACGTTTTAATGAGTACGAAGCCTTAGACATAGCCTTAGCAGGTGTAAGGATATTATAAGCCATACCGATATAGGCAATAAATGAAGCACTAGTTAATGTTCCCTCTCCTAGTACTAGATGACCTCCGTATACTAATAATACAGCGATAGTCACGATACCTAAGAATTCACTAAGTGGAGAAGAAAGGTTCTGGCGGTTAAGGATTTTATTGTTTAAGTCGTAGAATGACATTGTAGAATCTTGAAATTTATCATTAAATGTCTTCTCTGAGTTAAAGCTTTTGATCACTTTTAGACCAGATAGAGACTCTTCTATGATAGATAAGAAGTACCCTTGTTCTTCAGAAGCCTTTTGTGAACTTTTCTTTAATGATTTACCTACTTTAGAAATGATAATCCCTGATATAGGAACAAATATAAATACGAATATGGTCAACTCAGTACTTATCATAAACATAGCTACAATTGTAAATACGATAGTTAACGGCTCTCTAACTAATACCTCTAAGATCGATAAGAATGAGTGTTGTATCTCTAGTACATCAGAAGTGATTCGAGAAATCACATCCCCTTTTCTTTTTTCAGAGAAGAATGATAGAGGTAATTCTAATGACTTTTTATACATCGCATTACGAATGTCTTTTAATACCCCATTTCTCAGGAAGGTAATAAAGTACATTGCCCAGTAGTTGAACAAGTTCTTTAGTAAGAATAAAGATATAATAAGTGCAGCCATTACCATCAACGTATTCTGAGCTCCGTGTTCATCAGAATACATTGTGATGAAGTAAGACATATATTGTTCTAAATACTCTTTAACAGATGTTATTCCTTGATAAACTGGCTTTTCAGTTATTTTTTCACCAGTGTGAAAAAGCACTGTCAACATCGGGATCAATGCCACAAAAGATAGCGCACTGAATAAAGCGTATAGGATATTAAAAAAAATGTTTAGATAGGCATAAGACTTATATGGCTTAGCGAAGTATATTATCTTCTTAAAGTATTCGTTCATATTTGTTATAATGTAAAAAGCAAAAATAAAGAAAAAAAGACTGGTATCACTACCAGTCTTTCTTATATGTTTTAATTCAACTTCATTTCGTTGATGATATCTTGAATTTTTTGGTCTAATACTTTCTCCGTTGCCTTTACTTCAGCTATATCGTGTAATGGTTCGTTTACACTAAAGTAGAATTTAATCTTCGGTTCAGTACCACTAGGGCGAGCAGCTATCTTAGTACCATCTTCTAGATAATAGATTAGTACATTAGATTTAGGTACGTGGATAGGCTCTATCTCATTAGTGAATAAGTTCTTCGCTTCACTAGACTGATAGTCTTCTACACATACTACTCTCTGTCCGATGATTTCAGTAAGTGGATTTTGTCTTAGCTCAATCATCATTTGTTTAATCTCTTCAGCTCCAGAAATTCCTTTTTTCACTAGAGAAATAAGGTATTCTTTATAGAACTTATTGTCGATATATAGATTCATTAACTCTTTATAGAAAGAACTACCCGCTGCTTTAGCTACAGCTGCGATCTCACATACTAATAAAGCAGAGGCAACAGCATCTTTATCACGTACAGCATCACCTACCATATATCCAAAACTCTCTTCACCACCACCGATAAATTTCTGAGTAGGACATTCATTGATAAACTTAGCTATCCATTTAAATCCTGTCAATCCTACTTTACACTCTACACCATAGCTTTCTGCTAAGTCTAGCATCATAGGAGTAGAAACGATAGTAGAACCAATAAATTCATTCCCTTTAAAACCGATATTGCGCTTGTACTGTTCTAGTAAGAAACCTGTCATCATCACCATTGTTTGGTTACCATTTAACAGAATCATATTACCATCTAGGTCACGTACACCTATACCGATACGGTCAGAATCAGGGTCTGTACCGATAACGATATCTGCACCTGTCTCATCTGCTAACTGAAGTGCCATAGTCAATGCTTCTGGTTCTTCAGGATTAGGAGATTTTACAGTAGGGAAGTCCCCATCTGGTTCTGCTTGTTCTTTTACGATGAATACATTCTTATATCCAGCAGCTTCGAATGCTCTAGGGATAAGTTTGATAGAAGTACCGTGTAGGGAAGTATACGCTATTTTTAATTGATCTTTTACAGACTGTGGAGTATCAAAGCTTGCATTCTCTACAGTAGATTGGATAAACGCAGCATCTAGCTCTTCTCCTACATAAGTGATCAAGTTATCATCCCCT
Source organism: Myroides odoratimimus (assembly GCF_030326305.1). GTDB lineage: Bacteria > Bacteroidota > Bacteroidia > Flavobacteriales > Flavobacteriaceae > Flavobacterium > Flavobacterium odoratimimum_A. The sequence goes on from NZ_JACAKB010000004.1 coordinate 86,629, forward strand.
TTGAAGTTTACTTCGTTATAAGTTAACTTGTTGATTTCGTCTATAACAGCCGCATCATTAGGAGGAACGATTTGTCCACCATCTTGCCAGTATACTTTATATCCATTATATTCTGGTGGGTTGTGTGATGCAGTTAATACGATACCTGCATTACATCCGTAGTGTCTTACTGCAAAAGATAACTCAGGAGTAGGACGCATCTCTGCGAATAAGTATACTTTAATACCGTTAGCTGTGAATACATCAGCTACTACTTTCGCTAGCTCTTGACTGTTGTGACGACAGTCAAAGTTGATAGCTACTTTCCATTCTTGGCTAGGGAATGATTGTTTGATATAATTTGATAATCCTTGTGTGTTTTTTCCTAGTGTATATTTGTTGATACGATTTGTACCAATCCCCATTATACCACGCATACCTCCTGTACCGAACTCTAAGTTTTTATAAAAACTGTCTTTAAGAGTTGCAGGGTCAGTATCCATCATTTTTTGAACAGAAGCCTGTGTTTCAGCATCAAATGGTTCTTTTAACCACAATTCTGCTTTTGCTAAGATTTCTTTTTCTATTTGCATAATATTGATATTTAGTGTGGATTAAAAACCGCTTTGTTCAGCGATTTTATATCTACTAATGTTTGTCTTTGTTTTAAGTATAAGTTCTCCTAAGAATCCTGCTAAAAATAACTGTGTTCCGATGATCATCGTTACTAGTGATATATAGAACCACGGATCTTGTGTCACTCGGATAGCCGGTAATCCATAATAAAGCTTATACAACTTATTCGCTCCAATAAAGAAGGCTGCACAGAACCCAATCCCAAAGGTGATAACCCCAAGTGATCCGAATAAGTGCATCGGTCTTTTGCCAAATTTAGAGAGGAACCAAATAGTAATCAAATCCAGAAAACCGTAGATAAATCTACTCATCCCAAATTTGGTAGTACCGTATTTACGCGCTTGGTGGATGACTACTTTTTCACCTATTTTATCATAGCCCTCATTTTTAGCTAGGACAGGAATGTAGCGGTGCATCTCACCAGATACCTCTATGTTTTTAATGACCTCGTTTTTATAGGCCTTCAGTCCACAGTTAAAGTCATTTAGCTGAACACCAGAAGTCTTTCTCGCTGCCCAGTTAAATAGTTTAGAAGGAAGATTTTTAGATACGACAGAGTCATATCGTTTCTTTTTCCAACCAGAGACCATATCATACCCCTCTTTAGTGATCATATCATACAGTGCTGGTATCTCATCAGGGCTATCTTGAAGATCAGCATCCATAGTGATGACCACATCACCTAGTGCCTGTGCAAATCCAGCGTGTAAAGCCTGTGATTTGCCGAAGTTGCGCTGGAAGCGTATTCCTTTGACCTGAGTATCTCTAGCAGCTAGTGCAGTGATTATATCCCACGACTTATCTTTACTCCCATCATCGATAAAGAGAATCTCATAGGTAAAGCCGTTCTCCTGCATAACTTTAGTTATCCACGTATGTAGTTCTGGCAGAGACTCTGCTTCGTTTAGCAGAGGAATTACTATTGATAGATTCATCTAGATTATTTATGATCTTTATTAAAATCAGTATCTACATCATGATTAATTTCAGGATGTGGGTTTACGAATTCTGATTTATTTTTAAATATAGCAGCTAATAATATCCCTAGTATTGAATTTCTAAGTACACTACCTGCCCATAAAAACAATTGTGATTTAGGAGCAAATTGGTTGATATTTCTAGCTTTTTCTAATTGTTCATTGATTTGTTCTTGTGGAAGTCCAGACCCGTCTAATGTTTTGATTAACATATCATAAAGAGATTTGCTGATTTCCTCCTTAGCAGAAGGATCCACGATATTGAAAAGAATATTATAAATGATAATATTCACAGTCACTCCGATGATGACCATTAAGAAGAATGGAGTAAAGGCTTCTCTGAAGGTAACATATCCTCCTGCTTTTTTACGAGCAAAATAGATAGTTAGTATTCCTAAGATAACCATCACACCCATATTAAAAAAACCAGCGAAAGTATTGGCAAATAGGGATTTGTCTGTAAAAAATATTACACTGTTAAATAGTGTGTAATAGATGGCTAATATGATTCCGAAAGTAATACCTACTTTATTTACTGGGTTCTTCATTGGTTATCTATAAATATGATTTACAAATATAATAAAATAACCCTTTTAGAACGGTATGTAATGGGAGTTTGTTAACAGAATGTGTACTAATTGCCTTATTTATCTATTCTTTTTATAAAACAGTAAACTTGTTAAGGTATAGAAGGTCTTGGAGTGCTTTAGTTTATCAGTTTTTTACAGGCTTAATAGAGCTCTAATTGAATAGTGTATGAGCGCATTAGAAGTGAGTATAGAGAGCGTCTTTTTATCAATCAGATTCAAAATTAATAATCCGTTTTTTTTTATTTTGATCTAAAACGCAGATGTATACCCCCTTATTTGAGCTATAATCACTTCTTTTTTTTAAAATTTTCGGTTCGAAACGCTGTTTTTACTCTTTTTTCTAAAAAAAGTATTCTGTTTTTTTTAGAATGGTAAAAAGAGATATTTACTTATAATCCCTTTATTTATAAGGGATAGAGGCTACATTGACACAAATAATGTTTTGATGTATCTAATAGTTTAATTCCTTGTAATCCCCCATAAACATTAGTATTGACTCTTACCTCCTCGACAATTCATGGAGAATAAGTCGAGAATAGTGGAACAGAGAGGTCATTAGTCGAAGAATGATTCTTGTATTGATAGGGAACCTACGACTAGCTTAAAATTTGAATTCAGTGTGGAGGGAATTATAGATTGAGTAATTTAATTTTGAGTAAAGGGTCACTTAAATAGAATGAAGTATGGAGTATGTATGGTAGGGGTATAGGTTTGTTTGAAAAGTGTTTTTTCGATGTTTTTTTATATCGTATTTTAGTATTCTATTTTTATATAAAATGGTTATGCAAAAGAATAATATAGAGGGATGTAGAGCGTAAAAATGATGAAGTATGTTAGATTTAATTTCAGAGTATTTTCATACTCTTTTTAGAGAACATCCAGAGTATGGAGGTATAGGACTTGTATTGATAGGAGGTGTGCTTTTATTCTGTTCTATTAAAGGATATGAGCACATGTATGATCAGACAGGTGGGCCTGTGTTTAATATGGCTTGGATACGAAATACCTTTGGAATTAAAGTAGCTAAGTTTTTGAATATCTGTTTTTCTATACTCTTTATTTTGATTGGTATAGGGTTCTATTTCGCTTATAAAAAATAAAGGAGAGATTTATATAATATTTACCTATAAGGAGTGTTATAAACCGAAAGCACCTTTCTCTATTTATTAGAGAAAGGCGCTTTTTAGTTTTATTTATTCAAGTTATTTTAGGGTGTTTTAATTTTTTAGTATATTAATTAAGATAATTTGTATGTATTTTTTGTTTAATTAAGATAATTTGTATGTATTTTTTGTTTAATTAAGATAATTTGTATGTATTTTTTGTTTAATTAATATAATTTTATATATTTACTAAAATCTTTAAATTTAAATAATTATGAAATCAAAAAGAATTTTTATGGCAGTACTATTCTGTCTTGGTATGAGTACAAATTTTCATGCAGCACCAACTAGTGATCATAAAGTATGTAGTGAACTGAAGCAGTTATCTTATGATCGTGAAATGATTGAGTATAAGGATCATGATCTTGCAGTTATGATGTCTGAGAATATGTATAATCGTTGTATGAATGATTTTGAATAACGATTAGTTAAATCTTATATCTAGGAGTGAATTCTCCTAGATATAATTATATGTAATTTAATATGGAGAGAAAAATCAAACTAATTATACTACTTTTTATATGCAGTATAAATGTAGGCGCACAGAATAAGATAGTATCAGGTAAGGTTTACTATGATGTAGTATCTGATATTGATAAAAAGAATTATAAATATGAGATGTTAAATCAAGAGGAGCCAGAGTGTAAAGTGTTTTTAGAAAAGCCTTTAAAGGCAGAATTAAGATTTAACTCAGAAAGAGCAGTCTATGATTTGATTGGGGAGATTAGAGAGTCAAGTTGTTTGAATATTATAAAGATGAATACTTATCAATTTGTTCCAATGTATACAGAGAAGGAAGAAACAAGAACTCCTGCTACAAAACATAGAGGGGATAGTGCATTTAATACATTTAATAATATAGACTGGAAGATTACTAGTGAAAGTAAAACGATTCAAGGATTCACATGTTATAAAGCTATAGCTGAAAAAAGAAATGAATACAAAGGAGCTATAAAAATTGTGCCAATCGTAGCTTGGTTTACACCTGATATTAATTACTCTTATGGACCTGGTGGTTTTCATGGATTACCTGGTCTTATTCTATATGCACAGTTTATGAAGGCTACTTATAGTGCTACTAAGATAGTCTTAAGTGATAAAGGAATGGACGTACCTATTCCTAAAGCTGATTAAATTATATTACTTATTAAATCCTTAAATCCTTGAATAAACTATATTACTTATTTGTTTTTTTTACTATAAATCTTTCTGCCCAACGAATGGAAGTAAGTGGTACGGTAGGAACTATCGAGCGAGTATCTTTGACAAGTATGAATATCGTGGTAAAAAATATAGAAGATAAAGATGAAGTGCTATTTATACGTACTGATGATAAAGGATATTATAAGGTAGCCTTAAATCAGGGTGATAAATACGAATTTAATTTGTCTTTAGTAGGTTATCATTCAGAAAAAGAGATTATACAGGTTGGTGATAAACCTTTGGTAAAAGATTTTGTTTTATTACCAAGTGATGAGGATTTACAAGAAATAGTGATTAAGTATGACTATAGTGGTATGGCAGTCAGAAATGACTCAGTCCTTTATGATGTGTCTAAATTCACTGATGGTACAGAGCGAAAGTTAAGAGATCAATTGGCTAAGTTGCCAGGAGTAGAAGTGTCAGATACAGGGACAGTGAAGGTTAATGGACGCCTCGTCACTAAGTTTTTAGTAGAGGGTAATACTTTTTTTAATGGAGGAACACGTCTAGGTGTAGAGTATATTCCCTCTGATGCAGTAGAGCAAGTCCAAGTTATAGATAATTATTCAGAGATAAAACATATGAAAAGTGTATCTTCTTCAGATGTATTAGCCATGAATATCAAGTTGAAAGAAGGTAAAAAGAAGTTTGTGTTTGGGGAGTTAAAGGCTGCTATAGGTAATGATGCACATTATCAGTTTAGAGCTCCTTTGTTTTATTATTCTACTAAGTTGACACTAAATGTTATTAGTGATATAAATGATTTTGGTGCTTCAGTGTTAAGTCTGGATGATATTATTCGGATGGATGGTTTTGAGAGTTTGTATAAACGCAGTAAAACTAATTCGTTGTTAAATCTAAAAACATATCTAGCAGATAAGAAGAATACAAGTACAGTAGAGAATCAGTTCATCTCTACAGATATTAGATATTCACCTTCAGAAAAGGTTATACTTAAAGGAATGATACTGTATAATAAGAATAAATTAACGAGGTATAATACTATTAGAACAGAATATTTAACTCTTAGTGAAAATAATTTTGAGAATAGAAACGAAGATTATCAAGAAAGTGAACCTTTATTAACAGGGCGTTTATCTATAGGGTATGAACCTAATAGTACTTCTACATTTAGATATAATATCCAGATAGGAACGAACTGGTATAAAGATTATAGTGTTATGACTAATCAAACAATGCTAACTCAGAGTGTTTTTGATAATTATACTAGGAAAAATAGTACAATGACTTCACAATTGTTAGAGTACTTTAAATCTTACTCTAATGAGCATAGGACAGCTTTGACTTTAGAATACAACACTAAAGAAGAAGCCCCTGTTAAGGAATGGAATTCTAATAAACCTTTTTTAGTAGGTATAGTACCATGGGACAACGCTTTGGATAAATTCTCTATTTATCAGCATTTGAAAGTAAAACAACAAAATTTCAGTTCTAGTTACAAATACTTTTATACCCCACTAGCAAAGCATCATTTTTATGTAACACTAGGGGTAGATTATAATCATAATAACACTGATATAAGCATTACGAGTGGTGAGAACCTTCTTAATAAAGCGAAGTATGAGTTGGTTAATCCTTATTTAGAATTAGAGTATAAAATGAAAATGAAGAAGTGGGAAAATATAACTTCTGTCAGAGTGTCATCATATAATACTATGTTTAGGGATAATCTAAATGATCACAGTACAAACTTATGGAAGTTAGAGCCTAGGTTTAGTAGTAAGTATACATTTTATAAACAGAACTATGTTCAGTTTAAATATAGCTACGAGCCTGTGTATCCTAAGGTTTATCAATTGTTAAATACTCCAATCATTAAGAGTTTTAATTCTGTTTATAGTGGTGATATGTATTTAGATTATAGTAATTATCACAGTATAGGGTTGAACTATTTTTATCATAGAGGTATTCATAAATTTAGTTATAATGGTTCTATAAACTATATTAGTCAAGGAAATGCAATTATAGATAATGTGATTTCTAAAGACTATGTACAACATTATTCTTCAGTTAATAGCAATAAAATTTTTAGCAGACTAAATGTAACAGGAGTGTTATCTTATCAGTTTCGAAAGGTAGAACCGTCAGTATATCTAACTTATGGAGATAGTAAATATCATCAGCTCATTAATGAAGCAATGTTAGCTACCAAGAATAGAACATATAGTGTAAGTGGATTTATTAGAACTAGATTTACAGAAATGCCTAATTTTGATATTAGTTATACAAAGCGATTTAATGAAACACACTCTTTAAATACCCAAAAGTTTAATAATGATGAATTAAAGATAAAGTTAGATTATAAACTTAATAAACAGTGGGTTTTTAAGACTGACTATAGGTTAACACTTAATAGCTATGGACAGGAGAAAACTACTCAGGAATTGAATGCAATATTAGAATATATCCCTTTAGAATCATCTTGGAGATTTGAATTAATTGGAAATAATTTATTAAACAGTAAATGGAAACAAACTACTTATTCAACAGATATAATGGTTATAGAAAGTATTAATTCTATGTTTCCTAGAGTAGTTTTATTAGGAGTAACTTATAAATTATAAATATTGTATATGTTAAACAAAAAAGCGCTTTTCCCTATTTATTAGAGAAAGGCGCTTTTTAGTTTTATTTCTTCAAGTTATCTTACCGGTTTTAATCCTGTCATTTTTTCTAATGTAGAGAAGAACTGTGTTCTCATCTCAGGAGTCATATTCTTCACACGTGCTTGTCCATGGTCTTTTTTAGGAAGCACATAAGCTTTAGAGTTGACCTTAGCACTAGGTACTACCATAGAAGCGCTCCATGTATCTGTCTCACCATATACATAGATAATGTTATTTGCATCATTCTCTAACCATGTTTTTACTTTTTGGATTAGTGCATCGTTAAAGTTGTTATATGTAGTTCCTTCAGGCATAAAGGTAGCTAGCGGGTTAGATGTAAAGCTCACGTATTTCTTGAATGGAGTGATGTCATATCCATAGTATCCTAGCTGTGTTCCTGACTGATAATAGTGAGATTCGTATCGCTTGATTGTTTGATCGCTAAAGAAGTCTATATTGCTTACGCTAAGGAAGTGTTCTGTCAATTCATCAATATTTTTTGTATTTGGGAATGTAGCACATGAGTGACCACTTTGCCAGAATCCGAAGCTGTATTCTAATACTGCGTATTCAAAAGCTTTTTCTAAAGAACCTAAATAGCTAAAAGTCAGTTTAGCTCCTTTAGCATACCATTTAAGCTTTTCTAGAATCTGTGTTTTATTTTCAAATAGTTTTACCTGGATATTGTAGATTTTGTCTCTGCATGATTTGTCTCCCACATTTGCTAAAAATGGATAGATACGAGGCTCTTCTAAGGCTTGGTTAAAAGGAGCTACATACGGAATCGCTACGTCTACATCATTAGGATAAAAGTATTTATAGTAGATGCTAGTCTGTCCCCCTTTGCTAATACCTGTACTGATCCATTTATTGTTTGTATAGATTTCTTTAAACAGTTGGTTAATCTCATGTAAGTCAGCTGTTACTTGTTCCATAGTAAGATACTGCCATGGTTTGCCTTCAGGGATAGACTCTCCGAAGAACCTGTGTTCTATATTTAGATAGTTACTTTCTAAGTAACCTACCATTTCGCTAGCGCGTACATATAGGTCATATCCGTTAGTCTCCATAATCATAGGATGGTCAAAATCCCTGTGATAAAAGTGTACCTTTTGATAAAAATAACCTTTAGAAGGATCTGTGTGATCTACTTGTTGTCTTACTCTAAGTTCATACAGTAGATAAGAGTCATCTTTAGACTCCAGTTGTTTGAATGTTACATTCTTTAAGTTGTACAGAGCCTGTTCTACTTTTTTCTGATCAGGGTGTGCTACTGCCAGCACTGTAATCAATAAGAATACGAGTGTGATTAATTTTTTAAACATAATGTTTTAGTCTTAAATAGGGTTAGTGTTTTCAAAGATAGGATTGTTAAAGCTTAGCTAAAATATAAAAATGTTAAAATGCGAAAAATTTTGTATATTTAGTTTCAAAATAAAAAGAGTTATGAGCGATCAAAGTATGAGTATTCGTGTTTTAGAGGTAGGCGGCTTTAAAGCTACTGGAGTGATTAATATGTCTTATGCTAACTTTAGTGATAAGGATAAATATCCTTATGCATTTGTTATAGAATTGTCACTTGTAGAGACAGAGCGTGAGTACCCTACATGGGAAGAAAACGAACGATTAGAAGAGATAGAGAATAATATCATGGATATCTTGAGAAGAACTCAGTCAGAGATACATTATGTAGGTAAAATGACGCGTAGAGGAGTAAGAGATATCTTTTGTTATTTAGCGAGTGATGACATAGATGGAGAGGCTATAGGAGCATATTGTGATACTATAGAAGATACTATAGATATACATATAGAGGTAGAAGAGGATAAGGATTGGGAGATAGTGTCTAAGCTTATTAGTTGATAATTAATAGGATATTATAGAGGATTGATAAAATCAGTAAATAAAGTAAAATAGTTATTTGATTTTTAAAATTAAATTGTACATTTGCAATCTGAAATAAAATACATAAGTATAACTAAAAAGTTATCGGAAGTTTACACCTTTCTTGAAAATAGAAAGCTTCGAAATGGAAGGTAACTCACAATTTAAAATAGAATTTATCATGAGAAAAGGTATTCACCCAGAAAATTACAGATTAGTAGCATTTAAAGATATGTCAAATGATGACGTATTCATCACAAAATCAACAGTAGAGACTAAAGAAACAATCGAAGTTGACGGAGTAGAATACCCAGTGTACAAAATGGAGATCTCTCGTACATCTCACCCATTCTACACAGGTAAATCTAAACTTATCGATACTGCAGGACGTATTGATAAATTCAAAAACAAATACGCTAAATTTGGTAAATAATTTTAGCTTATCATATACAAAAGCCTCTCAAGTAATTGAGAGGCTTTTTTTATGGTTGTAATTAATCGATTTTATGCCTTTGTTAGTGGTTTGTCTCTTAATGGTATCTTCTTATTTCGGATAGATAGTTATAGACAATGCTTTCTTATTGAAATATATTTTGTGACTACTATTGTTATCCAGTACTTGAGATAATAGAATCCTGAATGGAATAATTTGTTTTTATAGTGTTTATTTTAAAGTTAATGTATTTGATTCTAATTGACTAGATTGATTTTTGCGTAGATGGATTATTATTTAATTGATAGTTATCGCTGTTTTTTGCTGTAGTTTTGTTAACTTTAAACCTTTAAAATCTTGAATTATATACTATGAACTATATCTTATTCGATGGAGATGTAAGAACAGCTTTATTGCCGTTTACGTTTACTAGACCAGTAGCAGATATTCGTGTAGGAATATTGACTATCCGCGAAAAATGGGAGAATTACTTGCGTTATACAACTACAACTCTGACAGAGGAATATTTATCTATTAAGTATCCAATGATAGAGGTGGAGAATAATGTTATGATTAATGCGGCTTATCTACCTAATCAAGAGATAGCGGACTTAATCAAGGAATTACAACCTATGCAGGCTGTTATCTATAATGAAGATATAGTGGCGTTCTATACACAAGACTCTCAAGAGGAAGTGAACTTCGATGACTATGAGTTATTGGTATGTGAGAGTGAATTGATGAAGATAGAGCATAAATGGGATATATTTGAGAAGAACGACGCTGCTATTCGTGCAGATTTTGCTTTAATTACAGAGGATAGAATATCAGAAGACATTCCAAAGAGTGTAAATGTAATCGCTCCTGAGAATGTATTTATAGAAGAAGGGGCTAAGTTAGCGTTCGTAACACTTAATGCTTCTACAGGGCCTATTTATATCGGTAAGAATGCTGAGATTATGGAAGGTTCGGTTATTAGAGGACCTTTTGCGTTATGTGAAGAAGCACAAGTAAAACTAGCAACTAAGATTTATGGAGCTACTACTGTAGGGCCACACTGTAGAGTAGGAGGAGAAGTGAGTAACTCTGTGATGTTTGGATATTCTAATAAAGGGCACGACGGATTTTTAGGTAATTCTGTGTTAGGTGAGTGGTGTAATCTAGGTGCAGATACAAATAACTCTAACCTAAAGAATAACTATAGCCCTGTGAAATTATGGAGCTATGAGACTCAATCGTATGAGAATACGGGCCTACAGTTCTGTGGTTTAATGATGGGAGATCACAGTAAGAGCGGTATTAATACTATGTTCAATACTGGAACTGTAGTGGGTGTGGGATGTAGTATTTTCGGTGGAGGATTCCCTAAGACGTTTTTACCAAGTTTTACTTGGGGAGGAGGAGAGTCTTCTGAAACGTATAAAGTAGAGAAAGCTCTAGAAACGATGAAAATAGTGATGGCTAGACGACATGTAGAATTAACTCCTGTAGATGAGGAAATTATGCATAATGTAGCAGCAGAAACAGAGATATATAGATTTCAACAATATCTAAAGAGTAGGTAAAAATAATCCCCAAAGCAGCTCGTCTACTTTGGGGATTTTTATTAATAATACGATACCGTACGCGGTCTATCGTAGTTAAAGTCTGGTAGATTCATATTATACTGTCTAGAGTTAGCTCTGATGACGCTAGATCCTGTATCAGGCATAGTAGGGTAGAAAACTAGAGAGAGTGCTACTTTACTAAAAACTAGATAATCATTATAAGCTACAAATCCAATGCTGAATCTAGAGTAGAATTTAGAATCAAATAAGTTATCACTTTTATTCGTAATGAAAGCACCTTCAAAGCTGAAATAAGGGTTAAAGCGGAATCCTTTCCACTCATAGGGAGCATAAGATTGCCATTGGTAAGCGAAGGCTAGACGCTTTGATCCTGTTACTTTTTGGGCACGTATCCCCTGGATTACATTATCTAATCTAAGCTCATCTCCGATATGGTCATAACGATTATAGCCATAGATAAACTGAGGGGTAAAGAAGTGTCTAAAACGCCAATTACCCATCATAAATAGCTTAGTGAAATACGTTCCTTCTAATCGTAGAGCTCCTTGTTCTGAATTACTGCCATAGAAGTAACTTCCCCATTCAATATTACCAGAGAAATATCCTAACCTAGTATATCCCCCCATAGCTAGTTTAGCTCCATAGTAGGCTCTTCGCTTGCCGTACTGATCTCTCATACCACCTGTGAGTGCAAATACTTTACCTACCTGAACGTCCTCAATAATATTGTAATTAAAAATGTACTGATCTTGTACATAGTTAATGGAACTTAAACTAACAGAGGCTAAATAGGTGCTCTGGTCTCTATAGAATCCGTATGGATCATATTGTTCTTGTGGGCTTTCTATATAGTTTTGTTTTATATATCGCAGCGAGGTTCTAAGATTGGTAATAACAGGTTTGTCTTTATAGTTTTTAAACAATGGGATAGAATATCCTCCCCAAGTATCTACTGTATTGTATTTGCGTGATTCGTAACTATAATTATTATTAATATCAGGTAAAGAATCTCTTCTAAAATGCTGAGAGAGAGTTACTCCTCCTGCCCATTTAGTATAAGGAGAGTAGAAAGGTCTGTCGACTACAATACCTTTTACGTAGTCTCCCCAAGTCTGTTTGTTATATAACAGATTAGCTCTTATGAATGTATTCTGAATATTGTTTACGGTATAATCAAAGTATACACCTTGTTTTCTCTCTTTATATTTATTAGTATATTGTAGAATCACGTCGTGTCCAAGTCCTGCGAAGTTTCTGTCTCTTAGTTTGATCCTATAAGAAGAGGTAGAGATAGAGCCGGTCGGGTATATACTCCAAGAATCTAATTCTCTAATTAAAACATCTACAGAATCTGGGTGTGACGTAGGGATAGGATACATTGTTACTTTTCTAACGAAGCTCTGAGTACGCAAAAGACGTTCACTCTCTTTTATCTTTAAAGAATCAAAACGATCTCCCTCTTTAAAAATCAAGAAGTTCTTTATGGTGAAGTTCTTGGTTTTAAAGTGGAGTTTATTTCCTATTTCCTCTACTTTGTTTTTTGGTTTTTTCAGAGAGTCAGTATCAGAAAATCCGAAAGGATCTAACGTTTTGATATAGATATTGCGTATAACTTTTCCTTCACCTAATTCTAGATGTTGATTGGTTTTTATTTCGGGAGCATTTGCTATAAGCTTTTTGTTATTCTTATAAACGAGTCTGTTGAAAAAACGTCCTACTTTTGTTTTCTTACTTTTTTGTTCGAGGTTTTTGAAGATTCGAGTAGTGTCTCTCTCTACTAGAGTAGGTGCTTCATGTTCAGAGTAATGCACCTTAGCATAAGATAAAGAATCTTTCTGGTAAGGTTGTTTTTCTTGTGCATTACTAGCTGAAAAGCATAGTATAAATAAGATAATAAAAAAGCCTAGATAACGCATTCTTGTTTAGAAACTTAGATATATAACGCTAAAATTACGTGTTTATTTCTAAATCTCTTATATAATCTTCGTGTTCGTAGAAAAATAGTTCAAAAAGGTTCATTTTATCATTAAAGAAATCATAGATCTCATTCCAAGTCCTTCTGTTATTGATACACACATTTGGTTGTTCTATCCAAATACGGCTGATCAATTTACCGTTTTCTAGGTAAAAGTTTCTTTCAAAAATAGCTTCAGGAAGATATTCTTCAAGTAAGATCGTTTTTAGAGACTCAATCTTCTCGAAATAGATTTTTCTTTTTTCTTCATCTTTATGTTCTATGTCTAATAAAACTTGTGCTTTTTTGTTATCAGCGTAGAATTTAAAAGAGAAATCTTTAATTTTAGTATTGTGCAATAACCATTTGCGAGGATATTCATCTGCAAAAGTTATCCAGAATTCTTTTTTTATTCGTTGTGCTTCTTCTTTGCTAAACATAGATAATAAAATTGTAATTTTAGTAGTTGTAATTAATACGTGTACAAAAATATGACTTTTGATTCTCTTTTACATAGAATACCAGAAATTAAAAGTGTTAATCTACTCGGAGTAGAAGCACAGCAACTTATGGTGCCTGAAGAAAGGCGTCCTTACTTAGCTGTAGATGATTTTATTAAAAAGGATCCGAGGTATTCTGCTGTGATGATGCTTTTGTATCCTAAGGGAGAAGATACTTCTATCTTATTAATAGAAAGAGCTAGCTGTGGTGGGGTGCATTCAGGACAAATAGGATTCCCAGGAGGGAAGTATGAGGAAGAAGACTTATCACTAGAGATGACAGCGCTAAGAGAAACGGATGAAGAAATAGGAGTGTCTCCTAGTAAAATACAAGTGCTAAAAGCATTTACGAGGGTATATATACCTCCTAGTAATTTTATAGTACAACCTTATTTAGGAGTGATAGATCATACTCCTAAAATGACATTAAGCGTAGATGAGGTAGCTAGTGTAATAGAGATGCCACTTAAGACTCTGTTAGACGACAGCATTGTCAGAGAGGTAGGGCTACAGACTAGTTATGCTAAATTTATAGATGTACCTGCGTATGTATACAATGATTTTACGATTTGGGGAGCTACAGCAATGATGTTAAGTGAGTTAAAGGAAACTATTAAGCAGATATATAAGTAGGTAATAAAAATATTGATTCGTTATCTGTGCTGTTTTTCAGTATATTAGTGATTATTTAATATTATTTAGTACTTAGAAGTATGAGTTATTTCATTTAATTAACAAAGTAGAGGAGTAAAAGTTGTAATTTTGTAGTTCGAACCAATGTGTGTGAATTATGGGATTGTTTAAAAGAAATCCATTTGGTCATATTTTATTTTTAAAGAAGTGGATAATTAGAGTTTTTGGATTTGCGACGCATCAGCGTTTCAGAGGCTTTAATAGTTTACAAATAGATGGATCTGAAGTACTTAGACAATTGCCAGATAGGCATGTACTGTTTATTTCTAATCACCAAACTTACTTTGCTGATGTGGTAGCGATGTATCACGTATTTAATGCAAGTCTTAAAGGACGTGAGGATTCTATCAAGAATATATTCTATATCTGGAAGCCAAAGTTAAATCTGTATTATGTAGCTGCTTCTGAAACAATGAAAGCTGGATGGCTACCGCGTATATTAGCTTATGTAGGAGCTGTGACGGTAGATAGAACTTGGAGAAGCCAAGGGAAAGAATTAGAAGAGAAGAGAGAGGTAAATCAAGATCAGGTAGAGAATATTAAAGTAGCTCTAGATGATGGATGGGTAATCACTTTCCCTCAAGGAACAACTAAGTCTTTTAAACCTATTAGAAAAGGAACGGCTCATATTATTAAGAATTATAAGCCTATCGTAGTGCCTATTGTTATCGATGGATTTAGAAGATCTTTTGATAAAAAGGGATTGCATCTAAAGAAAAAAGGTATTCTACAGTCTATGGTGATTAAGGAGCCTTTAGATATCGACTACGAGAATGATACTATAGAACAAATCGTAGAAAAAGTAGAGATGGCGATAGAGCAACATCCTTCTTTCTTGAAAGTGATACCAGAAGAATTTATAGAAGAGGAGAAGGCATTAAATGAGAAAAGAACTTACAAATATTATAAAAAAGACGAACGATAGTTCGTCTTTTTTGTTTGGGGTAAAATGTTGAAGTCTCTTTTTGGGGAATTGGTTAATGTATTATCTTTATCGTTTATTTATACAAAAAAGGAAATACGTGCTTTATGGAGCAAAAAGATAAACGATTAGACGAAATAAAAGAATTATACGATCAGTTGGTGATGGGAGAAGATTTGTCTAATGCCAATGAAGATTATAAAACAGAGTTATATCATAAAAATCAAGAACTGTCAGAACAGATATTATCTATCATAGAGGAAATTCTAAGAGAAGATGCTTTAAATAAAGATGCGCTATTCTGGAAAATACGCATCTATAATGGACCATACTATGATGATGTGTCTGTGATGATGTCTACAGCACAAGAAATTATAGATAAACTGCCTACTGATAAAAAATCTGTGTTCAGTGCTTTTGATTGGTTGTCTTGGATCTATGAGACTAAACTAGAGTTGAAAGAGAAAGCAATTGAGGTATTACATGATAAGTTAATCGAAATATCATTACTAAAAGAAGATTATAGCCTGCAAGATAAAGAGTTTGGTGAGACTTATTATATGATCGCCTATCTATATCGTGAGTTAGAAGACTATGCTACAGCGGTGTCTTTTTATAAATTAGCTTATGATCATTTCCCTGATCACTATTACGCTACTTATCAAGGAGGACGGTTGTTCTTAGAAAGAGGAGAGTATAATGAGGCTTATGAGCTATTAAATTCTTTTTATATTTTTCATGGTAATGAGTATAGTGTCAATTTCGGAAAAGAAATAGAAGAACTATATAAAGCAGGAAAACTAGATGGATATTGGAATTTAATCTCTTTATTATATCATATAGGTATTGATTATCCAGAAGAATTTGGAGCGAAGAATACACGTGAATATGGGATGAGGTTTACTGATATAATAGAAGAAGAGTTAAAAACTAACCCTGATAATGAAATAGTTCTTCGTATGAAAATACGCTATTACCTTGTGGTAGAGAAGAACTCAAAGAGAGCTTTCGAAGCTTTAAGTAAATATTATTCAGTAGTAAAGGAAGTGACAAGTTCTCTTTTCTTTACTTATTATGAGTTAGCAGAAAAGTTTTCAATATCATTAGAGGAGTATCCTGTTCGATGTGATAGTTTTTATGGGTATAACTTAATGACTCGCTTTTTAGAGAGAGCAGGTGAATTAAAAGGAGAAAATAATGAAAGAGCTTTAAAGTATTATGAACAAGCAAAAGAAATAGGAGGATTAGTTATCCCTCAGCTAGATGCTTATTTTGACAGAGGAGAAGGCTCAAAGGTAAATAATAATAGTCATGGCTATGCAATGCTATGTAATAACCTAGGAATCGCTATCAGAAACGTATCTAAACTGAAGGAAGATACTTATGAGACTAATGATTGTAGATATGCCTTAACACTTCATAAAAAAGGATATGAGCTATCTCCTTTTATAGAGAATTTAGATAATGGTTTGTTTTTAGCAGAAATATTAGAAGAATTTGGGGAGGTGGAGTATTTTTCTCAGGAGCTACTGACGTATCACGATGAGTTTAGTAGTGAATGGATGTCGGTTCAAGGACGTATTCTAAAGAATTATATAAACGCTGATCAATATGAGGAAGCAGAGTCGTTTTATTACAGTTTAAAAGAGCGATTTGAACAAAAAGAAATAGAGGATGAGGACATTGTATCAGAGATGATCTATATGGCTGCAGACTTTTTTACTTATGTGCGATATAAGAAACACGACTTTCATAAAACTATTGCTATAACAGAAGAGTTTTTTAGTAATATAATGTATTTTGATTTAGTAGATGAGGTTGCAAAGGTTAATTATTGGTTTAGTCTTGCATGGTCTTATCACGGTTTAAATGATAGAGATAATGCCAGTAAGTACTTCGATATGATAGTTCAGGCTTTTGATGGACATGGACGTTATCAGAGTACAGTAGATGAAATACCTCAAGAATATAGATTACCTAGTCTAGAACGTGAAGCAGTTGATAGATTGTGGAATTTAGCGCAAATAGAGGTTGAAATTAATCAGAATTATTCTTTAATGGATCATACTGCTAATACTAAATTTCTAACAGCTATCGTTGATTATGTACAACAAGGACAGAACACACCTACTGAGTATTGGGTCAATGAAGAATACCATTTGAAGGTATGTCCTCGAAACTTAAGAGAGAACACCAAGGAAGTTGTTTATGATACTTCATTAGATTTCTATTTTAAAGAAGGGAATTATACTATTCGTTTTAATATAGATGAAAGAGAAGAGAAAGTGAGGAAGTTGTTAGGATTGATCTCCAAAAAAGTATGGGCAAAAGAGGTATATACTTATTACTACTTTTATGAAGGAGATGAAGAGACTTCTAATGACTATGAAGTCTTTGGTGGAGGAAAATGCCCAGAGTTAGATGAGGTCGCTCAGCAATTATGGAACGCCTGGGTAGAAAAAATTAAAGCGGTACAATAAGGAATACTTTATAAAGTATTTAATAAGTTAAAACAATGTATCGTAGTTTGTTTTAATAGAGTGAAACATGAACAGTCATATATAGCTATATATGGCTGTTTTTTTGTTTTTAAAATGTAAGTAAACAGATAAGATTGAAACAAGAATGGTGACTTTTGAAATATTTTAATATTTATGATTATTGTGTTATTTACTTTTTATTAATGTTTTTTGTTTGTTTTATATGTGAATTTGAGTTAAAATAATGATTATAAGTTGTTTTTGTGCTTCTTATTGAAATAGCAGTGTATGACAGTATGTGAATTCTGCGTATTTATGGTATTAATGTATGTGACTTTTTAGATGTCTTGTTGTCTTATTTACAGAAGTTAACCATTCGTTTTTGATGAAAGTATACTTTAAGAGTATATAATATATCTAAAAAAGAAAATATGATATATGTCATGTAACGAAAATAGGAGATAGAATTGCTTAATAATCGAATTTTGAGATAATATCTTTAGTAATATTTACAAAATAAGGGTAATTTAGTTTGTTATTTTCTTTACTTATAGAGGAATGGTAAATAAAGTTTAATATTTTATTGTGTAATGATTGTTTTTTGTTTGTCATTTTAAGTTTATCTGTATGATTTTCATAAAACTGATCTTGCATTGTTAAAAAATGTATTTAAGTAAGAAATAAGTAATAAATTTGCACTGCTTTAGAGAAAAATAGGAATATGCGAATATTCATATTTAAGTCCCCACTTATCTAGGCATGTACCACATATTGTATAAATATGTGGCGTATGGTCTTGTGCGTTGAGGGCAGCTTCCAAAGCATTGCATTAACACCACCTAACGCATGAAATTTTTGAGTAATCCTTATAACGCAAAAAATGACAAAGCTATCTTTGAGAAGATAGTGAAGCTAGCTATTGTTTTAGTGACTTTGCAATTTTTATTATCATTAATAGATGTTAATATTACGTTTGGATACTTTGTCCTACCTATCATATATACTATGATTAAATATGACCGTACTAAGGTCAATATATATACAAAATTACAATTACATTTTATCGTTATTTTAGGTGTACTAGTATTAGCCTTTACTGAAATGAGAAGACTATATGAGATTGTCAACTTAGTTTTTTTAGTAGGTTATCTATTGGCTATTTGTAAAAATATAAATTCAGTACACGCAAAGAATTTAAGTCATAAAGCATTTACTTTTATTAGTTTTTTTAGTTTTTATACTGTTGCTGGTACAGTAATTTGTTTCTTATATTTCTTAATGGATTTATTTGACAAGAGCTATGGAGTTACGAGTTCTTTCTTGTTTGGAGGAATAGACTTCTTTGCTATTTTGTTTTCGACACTTACCTTGATCGTTAGTCAATCAGAAGAGATTGTTGAGGAAGAAAGTAAAGAATATGCAAATACGATTATCGAAGCTCCTGTGTTGAATGTTGTTGTTTCAGATGTGTTAGATACAGAAGTTAGTGGTCAAGTAAAAAGCATCATTCACTATTTTGAGAGTTCTGATGAGTATTTAGATACAAGTTTTTCATTAGATCATTTGGCTAAAGAAGTTGAGATGAGTAAGCATCAATTATCAGAAGTTATTAATCACGATATGAATACTAATTTCTACCAATTGCTAGCTCAGTATAGAATTAAACATGCAAAGATTTTAATAGAGAAGAAACAGAATCTAACTATTGAAGCAATTGTGGATGAATGTGGATTTAGTAGTAAATCTACTTTTAATAAGTACTTTAAGTATTTTGTCGGTCAAACCCCTTCAGGATATAGAAGTCTAGTTGCATAAAGGTAAGTTATGGAAGAATATTTATATATACTTATCTTATCAGCAGCAATTGTTTTTGCATGTATATCATACTTTATAAATAATAGACTAGTCAGTAAAAGAAGCTCTCAAAGAATTTTAAATTGGTTTTTATTATTCATGATTTTTCATTGTACTGTAACTATTCTAGTGCGATTCTTTTTTGAAGAAGAAACATTTGTTTATTTAGGGATGCCATTTGGAATATTTTATGCCCCCTATTTTTACTGTTGTTTTAAAACATTTGTAAAAGAGGTTAAAGAAAATGCTGATACAGGTAAAAGTGCGATAGTATTTTTTAAAGAGTATTATATACACTTTGTACCTGGAGTTCTTTTTTTTATTGGATATATCATTACCTTATTTAATTTAGGAAATGTGGATATAGAATTTTTGATTTGTTACTATTTAATTAATTATGTAGTATTAGGTAGTCAGTTAATTCTTTATGCTGTTTTTGGTTATCTAGCAGTTAGCAAATTAAAAATATCAAGTCATGTACGCTTGTTGGTGTTACGTGTTATTTGGATTATGGTTTTTGTAGGTATTGTATCAATAGGTTTAGTATTGTATAATGCAATCCCTAACAATGATGGTAATGTATTATATCTGGGGGTGCTATGTTTAGCAATGACTATTTTTTTCTATTATGTAGAAAAATTGAAAAGCGATGAGGTTTATATTAATCAGAGGGAAGAGGAAAAGTCTGGAAATATAGTTGATGTAGAGCTAAACAAGTATGAGAAATCTAAGTTTGCAAATGAATTTGTAGATGAGTATAAAGAGAAAATAGAAAAAGTAATTCTTAAAGAGCAACTGTTTTTAAAAACAAATTGCTCGTTGGATTTAGTAGAGAAATTAACACGTATACAGAGACATCATCTGTCACAGTTCTTCTCTACTGAGTATGGTAAGAATTTCAATACTTATATTAATGAGTTGCGAGTAGAATACGCTAAAGAGACATTGAAAGCTAGAGACTACAATGTTTCAGTAAGTGAATTAGGGGAAGAATGTGGATTTAATTCTCGAACTTCTTTTTTTAGAGCATTTAAAAAATATGTGGGAGTATCTCCTTCAGAGTATATTGAGAATCAACAAGTCAGAACGACAAACAACAATAATTAATTACCTCGATTTTACATAGCCAGTGTAGAATCAATCGCTACAAAAAAGTCACAACGTTTCGCCAATGTTGTGACTTTTTTTTGTTTTAAGCAGATGTGTTTTGTTCTATAGAATGATATTCTACTTTCTATGTTGTTTGCTAAGAGTGTTGAAATAGTGTCATGATATCATAAAATGTAAGTGGGATTTGTGTTCTTTTTTGATAAATATTAAGGGGTATTCTAGTTGTGAAATTTACTTTTTTTATTGTAGTATTTATGATTCAAAAAGCTGTTTTTGTTGTTTCAAAAACGCTTTTTATAGGTATTTTTCTATTTTTTTTTAACATAGCTGTGTTTTTTGGAGATAAATAAAAAAGTATTTTGTAAGTATCTGTTAGCTTGTTGTTAATGAATTTTTGTTTCGTGTTTCATTTTATTGGTACGTCTTTCGAGCTAATGTTTTGGAACATTTTATCCCTCCTTTTAAGAGAAATTTGTAACATAAATAATGCGCGTATAGAATTAAGGTCTATGCGTTTAAAATGATGCTAATAAAAACAAAACTAGGCATTGTTAATAATTTAATTATAAAAGACTACTTGATCTAAGATTCATTTGACTAGAATTTTCTTCAGTAGCATTTTTTTAAAATAAGATATTAATCATTATTGTTATGAAAAAAAGATTACTTCCTGTTGCACTTTTATTAGGAACTTTTGCTACTAATGCCCAAGTAGGTATTGGTACAGCAACACCTAATAAATCTGCAGAATTATTAATCGAGTCAAGTAATAGGGGTTTATTGATTCCTAATGTTGCATTAACTAGTGCTACTGACAGAACAACTATCACAAATGGTAATGTTCAAAGCTTGATGGTTTACGCTACAAAAATTTCTGAGGAGAAAGATATTACTCCAGGGTATTACTATTGGGATATCAATAAGTGGGTTCGTTTAACAGCGGATAAAGATATACCTCAGATTGTAGTGAATAATTTCCAAGAGATTGTAAATAAAGATGGTGATAAAGTACAGAATATCATCAAGAACATCGTTAAGAATACAGAAGGTAATGTTATCTATGAAGATGATAAGTTTTATACGTTCACTAAAGATGGTGACAAAGTTGTAAAACAAGAGATAAAAGATAAATTGACTTCTATCGTGTATGATGAAGTTACTGGAGACTATATTTATTACAATGAGAATGCTGTAGATCGCAATGGCAAAATCATTGGTGAAGGTATTCGCATTAAAGTAAAAGAGACAGTTATCAATAAGTTTGGTGATATCATCAATAATAACACTGTTCAAGAACACATTACTAATTACTTAGATGGAACTCATGTAGGTGGTAATGTTTATTATGAAGGTGATAAGCTTACTTATGTAACTAAAGAAGGAGAAAGAAAAGAAGTTTCTATTAATCAAGTTATTACTGCTAATGAAAGCAAGACTGCTATTATCACTGTAAATAAAAAGCAATATTACGTTTCTGAAGAGTATCTAGTAGCAAATAAAGGAGTAGTACCAACTACGGTTGATCCTACTAAGTTACCTGAGGGTATCTATCTTATTGATGTAGTTGGAGGAGTTGTCAATAACTTTGAGGAGGTAGTAAACAACGGGCCAATAACAGTTGATGGGACTACTTATCAAACAATCAATGATTATATAACTCACTTAACTGAATCAACAGGAGGGTTTACCAAGATTATCTACGATGCTACAACAGGAGATGCTATCTTCCAAGAGTGGAATGAGACTACTAACTCATGGGTAAATGTAGATAATACTAAGTTTAACAAGATAGTAACAGACAACGAGACTGTTACGACATTAGTTGAAAATGCTGATGGTACTTATACTTATTATAACGAGAAAGAAATAGATGCAAATGGTCAACCATTAAGCGGGGCAACAGGAGTAACTATTGATCCAAAAGAAGTATCAGTTGCTTTAGATACCACAAAGCAGGTGTATGAGTTCAAAAACTCAAACGGTGATGTAATTGGTGAAATTGATGCAAATGCAAATGCAATTTTTTATAATGATAACTCTACAAACCTTGGCGTAACAAATGTTCAAGGAGCAATAGAGAAGTTATTAGAAAAGATAACAACTGTAGAAGGGACAACAGGAAATTTAGTAGTATCAGGAGGTCTTGAATTTACAGCTAAAACAACTGGAGTTAAAGCATTATTAGCAGATGCTAATATCCAAGTAGCAAATAAAGGAATCTCTACTGAGAAATTGGACGATAAAGCAGTTACTAACGAAAAGTTAGGTGATAAGTCTGTATCAGCAGATAAGATGACTTCTTTTACTTCAGAAAATGGAACTACTAATCCTGTAGCTGAAGGACAAATCCCTGTAGCTGATGGAAAAGGAGGAGTTGCTTATAAAGAAATCTCAGGTGAGACTCTTAAAGGTAAAGCTCTTACTTCAGGTTCTATCTCAGTTATCGGAGGAGAGAAAGCATTATTAGATGCTACTAAGATAGAAGTAACTGGAGGTAAGAATAAAGGTGATGTATTAGTTACTACTGATAAACCTTTGACTAATGATAAAGGAGAAGTAGTTAAAGATAAAGAGGGAAACACAGTATATATTACAGAATGGGTTAACCCTAAGGATTTTGTGTCGGGAACTGTAACAGCTAAGAATGGTGTTACTGTAGTAAATGATAAAGACGGTAATAGTGAGTTCAAATTAGGAGGTGCTTTGACAGAAGCAACTGTTATCGATACTAAAGAGTATACGTTAGCAATTGCTAATATGGATTCAGTAGAGAAAGGTAAAGTATTAGAGAACAATTTAGTTATTGCTGATGCTAATGGTGTATTAAAACAAACTTCTGCTAAGAACTTGATTGAGGATGCTGTTGAAGTAGGGGATTTAAAAGCAAAAGCTTTAACTACAGATGGAGTTATTGTGATAGGTACTGATAGTACATCAACTACTGTTTTAGCAGATAATTCATTATTAGCTGATGTAAAATTAAACATAGGAAAAGATAAAATAACTGCAGATCATATTGCTACAGGTGCTGTAACGTCAGACGAGATATTAGATGGTACGATTAAACCTGAAGATATGGCATCAGATGGAAAATCTAAAGTATTAGTTACTGGAGCTGATGGTCAAGTACAGTGGATTGATCAATCTACTTTAAATAATAAAGATACTTTCACAGGAAATGCTCCAATTAGTATAGTAGAAGGTTCAACTAATACAACTGGAGGTAAAGATTATGTGATTCAGATTGCTGATGCGGATGGTACTACAGCTGGTATTACTAAACAAGCTGAAGTAGATCCAACTATTTTATTTAAAGATGGTGTAGCGTCTGTTAACGTTGAAAATATAGCAAAAACACAAGGTAAAGCACTTACTTCAGGTTCTATTACAGTATTTGGTGGTGAAAAAGCTCTTTTAGATGGGACTGTTATAGAAGTTCAAGGAGGAGATAAAGATGGTCAAGTATTAGTTACAAAAACAAAAGAAATAGTTGTAGGTAAAGATGCTAATGGTACAGATATAAAAGAAACTCATAAAGTTACAGAATGGGTAGATCCTAAAGACTTTGTATCAGGAACTGTAACTGCTAACAACGGTATTACAGTAGTGAATGACTTAGATGGTAATAGTGAGTTCAAATTAGGAGGTGCTTTGACAGAAGCAACTGTTATCGATACTAAAGAGAATACGTTAGCTATTGCTAATATGGATTCAGTAGAGAAAGGTAAAGTATTAGAAAATAATCTAGTTATCGCTGATAAAGAAGGTGTATTAAAACAAACTTCTGCTAAGAACTTGATTGAAGATGCTGTTGAAGCAGGTAATTTAGAAGCAAAGGCATTAAAAGGAGTAGGAATTACGGTAACAGCTGGAGATAAAGAAGGTACTGATACTTCAGTAGCTAGTTCTTTATTGAAAGATGTAACTTTAGGTATTGCTGATGGAGCTGTTACTTCTGATAAAATGAAAGCGACAGTTGCAGACGGGAATGGAGGTTCTAAAAATGCAGAAGAAGGTATGGTACCTGTGGCTAATGCTGATGGAACAGTTACTTATAATAAAGTTAACGCTAAGCATGTTACTTATACGAAGCCTACTGAGGATAACGGATTAACATCTAATACTGTAGAAGGAGCTATTAACGAGTTAGCAGGTAAAAAAGGAGATCTTAAAGTGGCAGGAGGAATGTTAACTATCGATGATGGTGGTAAAGATGCTCTTCGTCATGATGCTACTATTTCTTTAAACCTTGAAGGAATGAATGCTATTAAAGTAATTGATGGCGTTTATGGCGTAGAAGATAAGGATGTAATCTTACTGGGAAATGCTGTTAATGGAGATGTAATAGTAAATCTTCCTACAGCAACAGCAGCAAATAAAGGAAAGAAATACACTATCAAAAAGTACGATGCAGAAGAGGATAACTATGTAACTGTACAAGGAAACATAGAGGGAGCAAGTGAGTTATACACAGCTCTTCCTTACTCTGGATGGGATTTAGTATCTGATGGTACTCAATGGCAAATCGTTAACAAATTTTAATCACCTTACTTAATTAGAAATCAAAATGAAAAAATTAATATTATCAGCTACAGTAGCTTTCACAGTTTTAACAACTTCAAATATATACGCTCAACAAGGATTCGGAACTAATACACCAGATAGATCATCTGCTGTAGAGATCGTTTCAGGTAAACGTGGTTTATTGATTCCTAGATTAGAGTTAAAAGATACTAAAATAGCTTCTCCAGTTTCAAAGCCAGCTAATGCATTATTTGTTTATAATACTGCTACAGCAGGAGATGTAACTCCAGGATTTTACTACTGGGAAACAGCAGATCAAAATGATGAGACTAAAGGTAGATGGGTACGTTTTGTATCATCTAACTCAGGAAGTGCTGTAACAGTTTCTCCAGGAGAGAATGTAACTGTGAAAGATACTAAAATTGGACACGATACAAATTATGAGGTTAGTGTAAAAGGAGGAACTGCTCCTAACCAAGTGTTAGTGACTAAAAAGAAGGGTGATACATTTGTTACAGAATGGGTTAACCCAGAGGAATTTGCTAGTACAGCAGTTGTTGGTGTAAATGGTATTGAAACTAGTGTGAAAGATGGTAAAGTACATGTTGGATTAGGTGGTAATTTATCAAAAGCTACTGAAATCAAGACTACAAAAGATAATACATTAGCTATTTCAGGTTTAGAAACTCTAGTAGGCAAAGATGCTACTACAGGAAATAAATTTGATGCTACTACACAAAACATTGTAGTAATGGGATCTGACGGTATCTTAAAGAATGTATCTGCTAAGGATTTAATGGAAGATGCTATTAAAAATGGTGCTATAGACGGAAAAGCATTAACATCTAAATCAATCGTAATTGATGAGAACGGTAAGGAATCTCTTTTAAAAGATGTGAATATCGAGATTAAAGGAGGAGATAAGGATGGACAAATCTTAGTAACGACTCCTAAATTAGATGATAAAGGACAACCAATTGTTGAAAATGGAAAAACTGTTTATGAAACAAAATGGGTTGATGCAGCAGGAAATACAGTAAAGTCTGGTCAAGGTATTACAGTTAAAGATGACAACACTGTTAACTTAGGAGGTAAGATTAAAAATGATGGTACTACACCAGGTGCTATTATTGACTTAACAGATACTAAGGGTGATAAAGCGGGTGATATTGCTATTAAAGGATTAGAAGAGCTAGTAGGTAAAGAAGCTACTACTGGAAATAAATTAGATTCAGGAAGTGACAAACTTGTTATCGCAGATAAAGATGGTGTATTAAAACAAACTTCTGCTAAGAACTTAATTGAAGATGCTGTAGATAAAGGAGGGTTAACTGCTAAAACATTAACTACTGATGGTAAAATTGTTATTGGTGATTCTCAATCTTCTGAACTAAAAAATGCTGTTTTAGTGGATACTAAACTAAGTATTAAAGAAGGAAGTATTACATCTACAGAGATTCTTGATGGTACAATAGCAAATGTTGACTTAGGCAATGGAGCTGTAACTTCAGATAAAATGACAGCAGGCGTAGCTGATAAAGATGGTAAAATTAAAAATGCGGATAAGGGAATGATTCCTGTAGCAGGAGATAATGGAACAGTAACTTACCAACAAATAACAGGAGAGTTGTTAAATGGTAAAGCATTAACATCAGGTTCTATTTCTGTATTTGGTGGAGAGAAATCTTTATTAGATGCAACTAGAATTGATATTACAGGAGGAAGTAAAGAAGGTCAAGTATTAGTGACTTCTAATGAGCCTTTGAAAGATGAAAATAATCAACCTGTAGTTGATAAGAGTGGTAATCCTGTTTACGTAACAAAATGGGTTGAAGCATCTGCTTTAGGAAATACAGTTAAGTCAGGACAGGGTATTACAGTTAAATCTGATAATACAGTGAATTTAGGTGGTGAAATAACAGAGCTAACTAAATTAGATTTAACAGGAAATGGCTCATTAGCGATTACAGGATTAGATACTCCTACTGATAAAAATACTGTTTTAGAAAATGTAAAAATCGGAACAGATGGTAAGTTGTATGCTGTAAGCAAATCTGAATCTACAGGAAGTATTACTATAACTAACGAAGGTGATATTAATATCGCAGGAGATACTAATTACTCTATTAATCAAGAAGAAGTGGTAATCGAAGTTACTTTAGGGGCTACAGATACTAATTTAAAATTACCAACTCCAAGCGGTGTAGAAGGACAAACTATTAGTGTGAAAATTGCTAATACAAATGAAAATCACAATGGTTATTTAAATATTGTTCAAGAGAATGATACAGTAAGTAATCGTTTAGCTTATGGAGCTATGCCATTCCAAGGATGGATTATCAAGTCTAATGGAACGAAATGGATCGTTGTTGGACGTAACTAATAAAAAAATAGAATACAAAAGATGAAAAAGACATACATAGGATTTGCCGGACTTAGTTTATTGCTTTTATTAGGAACTCAAACCGTTCAAGCACAACAAGGATTCGGAACAGACAACCCACATAGATCAGCAGCAGTAGATATACAATCCTCAAAAAGAGGATTGTTGATACCACGTGTGGATTTAAAATCAACTATTGATAAAGAGACTATCGTTAGTCCAGCTCAATCATTGATGGTATATAATCAAGCAACTACAACAGTTGGAACTAATGATGTTACTCCAGGTTATTACTACTGGGATATAGATCGTTGGGCTCGTTTTGCTAAACAATCTGATATTACTGCTATTACTTTAGCAGGTGATGTAACTGGGCCAACTAATGCAACCGTAGTAGGTAAAATACAAGGTGTAGAAGTATCCAAAAATAACCCAACTGCTAATCAGGTGTTGACTTTAGTAAATGAGGTATGGACACCAACAACTATTACATCAAGCTTGATTTCTGATGCAAAAGGAATTACAGGTACTGGGATTACTGTAGGAGGTACAGATAATGGAGCAGGATCAGTATTAAAAGAGGTAACTCTTTCGATTACACACGGTGCAGCTAATCAAGTGATGGTAACAAATGCTGATGGAAATGGAACTACTTGGGTAGATCAAAAAGATATCGTTAAAGCTAACGAAACAGTTACTACTATTAAAGAAGGAACAAATATTACTGTAACTAAAGCTGCAGATTCTCATGAGTACACTTTAGATGTTCCAACAGCTACTAAAGATGTAGCAGGTGTAGTAAAAGCAGGTGAAGGATTAAATGTAGATGGTACTGGTAACCTAACAGTTAACTATGAAACTGCTAAAGAAAAATTAGCTAAAGGAAATGTTACTTCTAATTCAATTGTTGTTAATGATGATAAAGGAAGTGTAGGTTCTACATTCAAAGATGTTTCTTTAGAAATAAAAGCGGGTAATAATGGGCAAGTAATGGTTACTAAAGAAGGTAAAGCTACTTGGGTAGCACAATCTGAAATAGTTCCTACAACTACTAATGATATAAAAACTGAAGGAACAAATATTGTGACAACAGTTAACAATCAAAAAGCAGAATTAACTTTAGCAGGTGATGTAGTCCTTAAAGGGGGTAAAACAGTTGTAGGTGGTATTCAAGGTAGGCCTGTAAGTGAAACTAAACCAGCTGCTGGACAAACTTTAGTTTATAATACAACTACAAATACTTGGGAACCAGGTACACCAAATGTAGGAGTTGACAACGTTACTGATGGTAAGGATTTAACTGCTGCAGATGGAGATGCTGCAACAATTGAAGTTGTAAATGGTGGATTAAAAGCTGTATTAGTTGAGACAAGTTTAAGAGTAAAAGAAGAATCAATTACTTCTAAAGAAATTAAAAATGGTACTATTAAACCAGAGGATGTTGCTAAAGCTGGTAATAATCAAGTTTTAGTTACTGATGGTTCTGGTGTTCCAGCTTGGAAAAATCAAAATAAAGTAGCTCCTCAGTTCTTCTATATGCCAGCAGTTATTTTTGATACAAAAGCAAAAGGAACTGGTTTAGTAAGAGATTTATATCAAGAGTATGTAAATCAATTTACAGGAGGTGAAAGTGGTTCTTATGATATTGCTCATGGTGCAGGTGGATATACGATGCCTTATACAGGAGGAGTAGTGGGGAGTGATGGTGCTCCAGCAGATATAGCTGTGTTTGATAGAGGAGAGCTTTATTACTATGTGACTTATTATGACACAAAAGTATTTAAAAATCTTAAGATAGATAAAGATGGTAAGCTTACTTATGACATCGTTGGTAATGCGACACCTGCTTCTTATATGAATATCGTTTTTGTAATCAAATAACGAAAAAATAGTTAGGTATCTTTAGCTTAAGATACTTATTAAACTAAATTATAATTACAAATATAATATGATATATAAAATTATAAATAAGATAACAGTCAAAGTAGTACTTGCTCTAAGCCTAGTCTTAGGGGTAAGTACCACTATGTTGGCAGATGGTTCTAGAAATTTATACCCTAGTGGTGTGAGTGGACATCGTGCTATGTTATTAGGAAAAGGATATGATTCACCTGAAGCAATACCATTTCCTAATGAAGGAGCACATTATGTATATGCTAAAGTAGGTGAAACTATCACAATGGCATCTTCAGCTCAGGGTTTTTCAGGAAGAAACGATGAAAATAAAATTGTTTTGTATTCCCCAACAGGAGGGATAGTAGTTGAAAATGAGAAAGATGGGAGGATATCTAATCGAGATGATGAATTAGGAGGGCCTAGATTAAAAAACAATAATAACTCAGGAAGCTATACTCCTATATATTATAAAGTCACAGTTGAAGGAATATATCGTGTAGAGTTTACATCTAGAAGAACTAGCCAACCTGGTCCTGTATTACAGGCAGATAATTCATGGAAACAAGAGAATGATGCTGCTATTAGAGCTTGGGATGTATCAGTTATTAATGAAAATAATACAAAGTTTATTGATGGTAGAGTTTATACGACAAATTTAAATTTTACTAACGGAAACTTCAATGGTGAATATGCAAATGTTTCTTTTCAAGGGAAGTTTTTTGTTCGTACCAATGATGGGTTTACATATAGAGTGACTCATAAGGGGTCTTCAGGTATTGTATGGGCATTTTTTGTTAATAATAATGGTTTCTATGACGCTAAAACAAAGAATTCTTTGTATAAAAGTATGAATAGTCAGGCTAGTCAGGTTAGAAATCAAATCCACAATCCTAATAATCCAGATGATGATAGTAATATTACCCATAAGATCTACTATACATTACCAGCAAAAGATATGCCTAATAAGGCAAAAGTTGCTATTAATAGTACCTCTTATGGTTTGACTACATGGTTAAATCCTACAGTAATAGAGCCAGAAGTATCTAATGTGAAGATAGTAGGTGCTGAAGGGACAGTAGGTATTTTTGGACATAAAGGTGGGTATATAGAATTTGATGCTCCTGTAAGTGGACAACAGTTTACGATTGATATCATAAATAATGGGTCTGTATTTAAAAGATTAGAAGGAAATACTAAGGAAGGACACAATAAAATTTATTGGGATGGAGTAGGAACAAATGGACAAAAATTAAAAGGTGTAGTTCCGGTTGATCTAAATGTACAATTACAAGGTGCCGAAGTTCACTTCCCTTTCTTTGATATGGAATATAATATAGGAGGTATAGCAATAGAATTATTAGATTACCATAATTATAGTAATGTACTATCAGATTTAGTATTTTGGGATGATAGTGATATACCTGATGTTAAAAGTAGATATGGAGCAAACGTTTCGCCTAAAAATAATAGTCATTTAGAACCTGGAAATAAGGGAATTAGTAGTAATATTAATGGACATAAGTGGGGTGAAGGAGGTTCTGGAGCTAGTAATACATTTGGTGATAAAAAATCAATGGATACTTGGACATTCAGAGTTGGAAATAAAAAAGAGATTAAGACAGAGGTTGTTATAAAAGAGGCAGACCTTTATACGAATATTACTTATAAAGTAGGTGGAACTGGTAAAGGACATAAAGGAGATACAGTAGATTATGTAGTGACAGCAGGTAATAAAGGACCTTCTGATATTATAGCAGATGCTAGTAAAGGAATTCATGGTGCTCCTTTTACATTTACAGTACCTCCAGGAGTGGATGTAATCAATCCAAAAGGAGTAAAAGCAACTTTTAAATGTGCAAATGGAAATGCTAAAGAATCAGTAGCACTTACTTATGATCCTCTAACGCGTACATTCCGTTCAGAATTACAAATACCTAATGGATGTAAAGTTGAGTATAAAATCACAGGAGTGTTAAATGGTATGACAGGATCAATGATTGCTGAATCAACCATTATGAGACCTGCTGATGTTTCTGATCCAGATGCAACAAATGGAGACCCAAATGTGAAACCAACGAATCCACATTATGAATGCTATAATAATGATTCAGGTAATTTACCTGGTGGAAGTGGATCGATAGGATGTAACAATATCAATGAAGTTGTCTTTATGGCACTTGGTGAGTGTGTAGATAAGATATTGTATTTTGAAGATTTTGATCGTGGATATTGGAATGTGAATTCTGGAAGAACGGATTGGACTCAACGAGCTTCTATTAGTATAGGAGCAAATGGAGAGATATTAAAAAATCAAGATGGTTCGATAAAAAGACAAGGTCCTAGAGGAGGAGCAACTGCATCTTATCTTTTTGCACCTGGTGTTAACGATCGTCGTTATGCAGGCGCAAACGGAAATCCTCATAGTGAAACTATCTCTGTAGCACGTATCAAAAATGGATATTATTCTGTAAATCCTCCTGGGTATGTACAGATGGGTATCCCTACAACAGATTCTTGGCATGAAGGAATATGGGTAGAGAATGCACCAAGTAATGATCCAACTAAACCAGATAGTAATTTTGACTGGACTCCAGCTTGGGATAATGCTAAAGCGATAAGAGATATGTCTGGAGCAGTAAATGGTTCTGCATTCTTAGTAAGAGGAGCTGCTTCAGCTGAGCAAAGTATTAAACCGTTTTATGAGTTTGAATTAGCAGAAAAAATAGAGAAAGACAGAGTTTATACTTTAGATATCTATTCTTATGTGACTTACCATGATAAAGATTATATGATCATGGATGTGTTAGATAAAGAGACTGGTCATATCTATGCATCAGTTCCATTGAAGTATGGAGGTGTTGGATTGCCAGAAGGAGCTAAACCAGAAGGATTTAGTTTAGGATGGGTGCCACTAACTGCTAGTTTTACATTTGCTGATGCTGAATGTGTAGATGTTTTAGGTAAAGATGTGAAAATTGCTATTCGAGGAAGTCAGGATAGAGCTTTAAAAACAGGAAAAGGTTTTGGACATACTCTGATAGATAATATCACATTCTCTAAGCGTATTCAAGATCCAAGTTGTGGAATCCATGTCTCTAATATTACTTGTGCAGATGAGTGTTATCAAGACATCGTAGGTAAAGGTTTTGGATGGTTTTATAGAGCTGGAGCTAAACCAGGAGGTAGTAATGTAGTTGAGAAGTTTGAACAACCTGCTACAGATGGAGGATTTGTTGTAGATATTTATCGATTAGACAATTCTTTTAATATGGTTATTAATGGAGTATCTCTTTATAAAGAAGAATTAGAGTTTGAAACAGGCCATGAAAATAGAAATGTGCGTTTTAAGTCTGATGGAAAAAGATTTGGAGAGACAGGAACTAGTGCTGTTTGGAATGTAAATAAAAATCCTAATAATAAGGAGAATGATAATACACATATTGATCTGAATGATCGATTTAATAATCCTTCACCAGTTATCCGTGTTAATATTGATAAATGGGGGAATGTAACATTATGGGGAAAAAGAACTACGGATGCTTCGTTAGAAGAATTGGAAGTGTATGATCGATATAATGGAGATGTAGCAGTACCGTTGCAAGTAGTACATTGGATTTCAGAAGGAACAGGTGCAAATATCAATAAAGTAGATGTAACTCAAAATGTAATTGGTCAAACGATGATGTATGGTTTTGGTTATGGTCAACAGCAAAAAGAGTGTGAAACTTGTACTATAGAGAAAGAAGGAGTGTTTACAGATGAGAGTAAAGATGGATATGCACAAGTAGGAGAAACAATCTTATATACTTTCGATGTGAAAAATGCAGGTGATATGGATATAGTGGATATTGAGATTATTGACCCATTGTTTGGATTCACCATTAAGCTGGATGAACGTACTCATCTGCCATTACAAGAGGGAGTGATTTTCTCAGGGGATAATAACAATAATGGTATTTTAAATAGAAATGAGACTTGGACGTTCACAGTATCTTATAAAGTAACAGAAGTTGATGTATTCGAAACGAAAGGGGTTTACAACCGTGCAACTGTAACAGGAGTAGGTAGATTGTCTAAATCAACACGTAATGTTAAGGAACTTTCAACAGATCCAACACCATATAAAGAAGGTGACGAAGGATGGGATGCTACTAAAGAATTTCATACTTATGTACCTTTAAAAGGGAATGGATTATTGATAACGAATCCTATGATTTATCAAAAAGTGAGATAATAGAATAATAACTGTGCTAGTTTCACACTAGCACAGTATTTAAAAACTGAAAACTATGCAATCAAAAAAAATATATAAATCAGTTGCCTTATTAGGTTTAGCATTGCCAGCTACAGTAGTAGCACAGCAAGCTAAGAAAGACCAAGTAATGGTAAACCAAGGAAAGATTTCAGTAGCAGAAGGTGGTGTAATGTCTACTATCTATGATTTTGATAATACAAAAGAAGGGTATGTAAAGAATGATGGGACGGTTTATTACTACAGCAA
The DNA here is from genome assembly GCF_030326305.1 of Myroides odoratimimus. Classification (GTDB taxonomy): domain Bacteria; phylum Bacteroidota; class Bacteroidia; order Flavobacteriales; family Flavobacteriaceae; genus Flavobacterium; species Flavobacterium odoratimimum_A. Next base: position 120,506 of record NZ_JACAKB010000004.1, read on the forward strand.
CTTTAACAATGACAATATTTACGATCACAGCACTAACGCCAAAGGTTCTAAAGCTGTGTTCACTCCTTTTGAAGAAGCAAAAGGAGCTCAGCATATCACAGGAAGCCAACCTTCTAATTTCTTTGATGTAGTACTAGACAACTCTACTAAAGACATGGCCTTTGACTTAAAGAATGAGGCTAACGTAAGAGGTAGTGTAGACTTTAAAGATGGTATTATTAAGGTAGACTCATTAGCAGGGATGCTAACCTTTCACCAAGGGGCGAAAGCACTTAAGCCTACAGATAGAAGCCATGCAGAAGGATATGTAGAGAAGATAGGTAATGAGGAGTTTCAATATCCTAAAGGAGATAAAGGACTATACCGTTATGCTAGAATCACTGCTCCAGATCATGTAAAGGATGCGTATGAAGGAAAGTATAACTTAGATGATAAGAACTTCTTTAGAGCGCGTAATGCTAAGTCAGGAGTGATTAACTTACTGGATGAGCGCGAGTACTGGACAGTAGATAAAGGAAGTGATAATAGTAAAGGAGACATCATGCTGACGTTAAGTTGGGATGAGCGTACGACACCTAAAGAGTTATTAGTAAACCCAGAGAAAGAATTACACATTGTACGTTGGGATGCTAAACAACAACTTTGGGTAGACGAAGGTGGAGTAGTAGATTTAGAGAAGAAAGAGATTACTACACCTACGAGTGTGAAGGGGTACGGATTCTTTACATTAGCTACTGTGAATACAGACCTAATCTTAGACGGAGATATCGTTATTTATAACCTTGTTTCTCCTGATGGAGACGGTAAGAATGATTACTTTATCATAGATAATATCAATAGATTCCCTAATAATACAGTAGAGATTTATAACCGTTGGGGAGTTAAGGTATATGATACGAAGAGTTATGACAGTGCAGGTAATGTGTTTAGAGGATACTCTGATGGACGTGTTACTGTAAATAAAGGTGAGAAGTTACCTACAGGTACTTATTTCTACATCGTGAGTTATGAGTATAAAGACGCTAGCGGTTCGCGTATGATTAAGAAATCGGGTTACCTACATTTAGAAAGCAATAAGTAAGAGAATACATGAATATTCAACAAAACATAAAGAAAATCGGAATCAGCCTATTCGCCTTAGGCTGCTTTTCTCAAATGCAAGCTCAACAAGATCCACAGTATACACAGTATATGTATAATGCTAATATGATCAACCCAGCTTATGCAGGTAGTAGAGGAACACTGAACGTGTTTGGGATGTACAGAACACAGTGGGTAGGACTAGATGGAGCGCCTAAGACAGCGAATGTATCTGTGTCTACACCTCTTGGAGAAAGTGGATTAGGACTAGGAGTGAACTTTACGAATGATCGTATAGGAGCGATGGATGAGAATAATATCTCTGTAGATTTAGCTTATGCTATTGACTTAAATGCTGATTATAAATTAGCATTCGGGTTAAAAGCGACTGCTAATCTATTAAGTGTTGATTATACAAAGCTTAATATCCACAATCCTACTGATCCTGTAAGCCAAGAGAATCTAAATAACAAGTTTAACCCAAATATTGGAGCAGGGGTTTATTTATACTCTGACAAAGCTTATGTAGGATTATCGGTTCCGAACTTTTTGACTACAGATCGCTACGATGATAATGATATCACGACGATGCGTCAGAAGATGCACTTCTACCTAATGGGAGGGTATGTATTCGATGTGAGTGAGAACTTATTATTTAAGCCAGCCGCTTTAGTTAAGGCAGTAAGTGGTGCACCATTACAAGTAGATTTGACAGCTAACTTCTTGATGTATGACAAGTTTACATTAGGAGCTGCTTATCGTTGGGATGCTTCGGTTAGTGCATTGGCAGGGTTCCAGGTAAATGATAATTTATTCGTTGGATATTCTTATGACTTTGAGACTACTGCACTTAAACGTTATAACTCAGGTTCACACGAGATTTTCATGAGATTCGAATTATTTAACCGTCGTAGTACAATTAATGCTCCTCGTTTCTTCTAATAAGTGAGGACTTAAGAAAACAAGTATGAAAAAACAGCTATTGAAAATAAGCTTATTCAGTATGCTACTTTTAGCAGGAGTAAATACTCAAGCTCAAAGAGTAGCAGAGAAGAAAGCTGATAAAGAATACCAGACTCAAGCTTATGTAGATGCGATAAAAATCTACGAGCGTATCGCAAATAAAGGTTATACTAATGCAGATATGCTTAAAAAATTAGCTGATGCGTATTACTTTAATGGAAAGTTACCTGAAGCGAATCAGTGGTATAAAGAACTGTTCGAAGGGGAGTATGAAGATAAAGGAAAAGAAGCTTTACCATCAGAATATTATTACCGTTATGCTCAGACATTAAAATCTGTCGAGGATTATGATAAGTCTAATGAGATGATGGAAGAGTTCTCTAAATTAGAGGCAAATGATTCTAGAGCACAGCTTTTCGAATCTAGTAAAGACCGTTATCTAAAAGAGATAGAGAATAACTCTGATCGATACGAATTAAAGAATATAAGTGTGAACACTACATATTCAGATTATGGAGCAGCTTTATTAGGAAATCAGTTGATTTATACTTCTGCTCGTAATACAGAACATCTGTCAGGAAAGAGATTACACGAATGGACGAACGAGAGTTTTACAAGTTTATACAGTAGTGTGATTAATGCAGATGGTACTTTTGAAGAACCAGTGAAGTTTGCACCTGAGTTAGACACTAAAGTAAATGAGGCAACAGCTGTATTTACTTCTGATGGGAAGACGATGTACTTTACACGTAATAATACTAGTGTAAAAGGGAAGAGAAGATTAAATAAAGAGCATTCAACTTTATTAAAAATATATAAAGCGACTTTATCAGAAGAAGGTAAATGGGAGAATGTAGAAGAGTTGCCATTTAACTCGGATAACTATAATACTGCTCACCCAGCCTTAACACCAGATGATAAATGGCTATATTTCTCTTCAGATAGAGAAGGAACTTTAGGACAATCTGATATCTTCAGAGTAGCCTTATATCCTACAGGAGAATATGGTAAAGTGGAGAATATTGGGAATAAAGTAAACACGGCAGGTAGAGAGACATTTCCATTTATATCTAAAGATCATTTCTTGTTCTTTAGTTCAGATGGACATCCTGGACTTGGTGGTTTAGATGTATTCGTGACAAAGATTAATGTAGATGGAAGTGTAGGTCAAGTGACGAATATGGGAACGCCTATTAATAGTAGCACAGATGATTTTGCGTTCTATATTGATAGTAAGACACGCAAAGGATTCGTTAGTTCTAATAGAGTGAATGGTGTAGGAGGAGATGATATTTACTTCTTTATGCAAAAAGTATGTCACCAGAGCCTAGAAGGTATTGTGTTTGATAAAGATACTCAAGAGGTATTAGCCAATGCTAAAGTAACCGTGTATGATAACTCATATAAAGTGATAGGAGAACTAATCACAGATGATAAGGGATATTATAGAATAGATGATCTAGAGTGTAGAGGGAAGTATCGTCTAAAAGCAGTAGCTGATAAGTATAATACTGAAGAAGTAAGTGTACAATTAGACGCTGTAGCTGGAGGAATTAAAAAACAAGATATTCCTTTAGAGAAAACAGAGAAACCTATTACTAAAGATGATGATCTGTTTAAGAAATTAAAACTGAATCCAATCTACTTTGATTTTGATAAATCAAATATTCGTAGAGATGCATCTATTGAATTAATGAAAGTAGTAGAAGTATTAAAAGAGTACCCTACTATGAAGATAGATGTTCGTTCTCATACAGACAGTAGAGGAAATGATGATTATAACTTAAGATTGTCTGATCGCAGAGCGAAGTCTACAGTACAGTGGATTATCAGCCAAGGTATCGAGGCAAGCCGAGTGACAGGACAAGGATATGGTGAGACACAATTACAGAATAAGTGTAGTAATGGAGTACCATGTACAGTAGAAGAACATCAGTTAAATAGACGTAGTGAATTTATTGTTACAGAATTGTAATATAATGACCTAAGTCTACGTTTATACTATATTATAATTGTTCTTAAAAACAGCAAAACAATTTTTTTTTCGACCGATCCTGCTGTAGGATTTAAAACTAACAGCATTAGCCACAAAAAGCTCCCGTAAGGGAGCTTTTTTTATTTGTAGTATTTGTATTGACTATGTTTATCATTTTGGTTTAAGCATTGTTATCAGTATAGTGTATTTTCCTTAGCAGTGTATCATCGTGAGATATTCTATAGTGTCAGAAGTTAATTAAGATGTATTAGAACATAAGTAGTATGGTAGCTTTCTATTATGAGATTTTGATAATGTAATTGATTATATTTCATTTGGCAGGATATTTATAGGTTATTGATAGGATAGCGGTCGCATACTTTTTTCCTTTTTTTATGTGACCACTATGCGATGACTATCCGATCACTATGTGATGACTTCTATAAAAATAGTGTTATCCTTCCTTTTTTTTAATCTGATGTTTTATTAAGGAACTTGTTATTGGTAGCTTGTTTTGAATGAAAGAGATAAAAAATATTCCTTTAGTTAGTATTTTAAGTACTGTTTAGTTAAAGATGCTTCTGTATTTTTTAGCCTTAGGTTTATGGATTTATGTTGAGTAATGTATTTTTGAATTTAAGTGATTGATTTTTTGAGTATTACCATTATGGTATACCTTTTCTACCTCTTTTTAACTTTTATCTCCGCTTTATGCATGTAAAAAATGCTGTTTTTTAAATAATCAAAATGTTTTATACGGTTATTTTATGTGATTAATGCTATTTTTTGATTTTAATCTAAGGGTTAGTTTGATTTAAAATCATAAGAAGTGAAATTTTATTGATAATAATTATTTAATATAGACTGTGTTAAAAAATGTTTTTTAATTGATTATTAAATGTTAATTTTATTTTTAATTTTGTTATTTGTTATAATGTTTGCTTTTGAAATATATATTTCTGTGGATTTTATACAAATATGTGTAAAAAAAAAGATATGAAAAGAGGGGATACATTGAAATTTGTACTGTTTTATAGTGTGGGTTTGACTTTTTCTGTGGCATCAGCACAAGAAAAACTAGAATTGCATAACGGAGGGGATATTTATGTATCTCCTAGCGAGGTGTTATCTATCAAGGGTGCATTCAGCAATACAAAGGAAGCGACTTTTATAAATAATGGTGAAGTCCATTTTTTTGATGATTTCAGCAATGAAGGGACATTTATGTTTACCAAATCAACCAAGGCTAGTAAAGTTTTTTTCGAACAGTTAGAATCTGCTAAAGCAAAACGTAAGATTAGTGGAGGGGAGAATACTACATTATTAGAAGACGTTGTTTTTGATACAGAAGGTCTAGACCTAAGCACAGAGATCAGTATAGCAGGAAAGGCTTTGTTTGAACGCGGACATGTAGTAGTTAATACGCCATTATCAGGAGCTATTACTTTCGTGGACGGATCAAGTATAGAGAATGTTAGCAATGATAGTCACGTAGTAGGATTTGCCGATCGCGAGGGCAAGCAAGAGCAGGTGATGCCTGTGGGAGATGGAACGTATTATCGCCCTATCACTTTAGGAGAGAGTAAGGATGCAAAGGATTTATTCCAAACACAATATAAGCGATCAAATCCACTAGTAGGTCGAGCACATTCTGAGAAGAATGCTATTGTAGAGATTAATAATGCAGAGTACTGGGAAGTTAATAGTAAGACATCAGAAGCAGGAGTTATCTTGACTTTGAGCTGGGATGAGGCTACTACACCTGCTAGTTTATTGTTAACCCCGGAGAAGAATTTACACATTCTTCGTTGGGATGCAAGTGTTTCAAAGTGGGAAGATGTAGGAGGTATCGTAGATGTGTCTACTAAGACAGTTCGCACACCGATGACGATAAATACTAATGGTATCTTTACTTTAGGAACTGTAAATGAGGATTATAACGCAGAGATCAAGATTTATAATGCAGTGTCACCAGATGGAGACGGTATGAATGACTATTTCATCATTGAGAATATTGATAAGTATCCAAATAATAGTGTTCAGATTATGAACCGTTGGGGAGGTAAGGTTTATTCTGCGAATAACTATGACCGCAATGGCGATGGAAGTATGAATGTGTTTAGAGGTGAGGCAGAAGGAAAAGGAGTATCATCAAGTGGGAAATTGCCATCCGGAACTTATTACTACATAGTTAAGTATGAAGTACAAACCTCTAGAGGGTCAGAGATGATAACTAAGACAGGTTATTTACACTTAGAGAACAATTAGAAAAAAGATTGCAATGAAAATAAGAAAAGGTATACAACTAGGAGCGTTATTCTCGTTGATGATGTTAGGTTCATCAGCAGTATATGGACAGCAAGATCCACAGTACACGCATTATATGTATAATACATCTAATATCAACCCTGCTTATACAGGCTCTCGAGGCGTGTTAAATGTATTCGGTATGTATCGCACCCAGTGGGTAGGATTAGATGGAGCTCCACAGACAGCTAACATCTCTATTGACACCCCTTTAGGAGATAATGGATTATCAGGAGGATTAAACTATACGAATGATCGAATCGGAGCTATGTCAGAGAATAACTTCTCGTTAAACTTAGCTTATGCAGTAGATTTAAATGATACTTATAAGTTGGCATTTGGATTAAAGGCTACAGCTAATATCTTAGATGTAGATTATACTAAGCTAGATATTTATGATCCGAATGACCCTATGTTTTTGGAGAATATCAATAATAAGTTTAATCCAAATATTGGAGCAGGATTGTATTTATATTCAGACAAATCTTATTTAGGCGTATCTGTACCTAATTTTTTGACAACTGATCGCTCAAAGAATGAAAGTAAGGAACTGATGCGTCAGAAGATGCATTTCTACTTAATGGGAGGATATGTGTTTGAGTTAAATCCAAGTTTGAAGTTTAAGCCAGCCTTTTTATTAAAGACCGTAGAAGGAGCGCCTATGCAAGTAGATTTGACTGCAAACTTCTTGATAGTAAATAAGTTTACTATTGGAGCAGCTTATAGATGGGATTCATCAGTTAGTGCATTGGCAGGATTCCAGGTAAATGATGGATTGTTTATCGGATATTCATATGATGCAGATACATCTAAGCTATCTAAATATAATTCAGGGTCACATGAGATATTCTTGAGATTCGACATGTTTAATAAATATAACAAAGTTAGTACAGCTCGTTTCTTCTAAGAGTTTATAATACTAGAGCTGTCTTGTTTTAAGTAAAAGAGAAAAAAGATAAAATTTCACAGGAAGCTTATAAGGAAATAAATGTTGTTAGGTAGTATTTAAATTTTCTTGTTGTAAAAAAACACATACTTATACACAATTAAGTGTTATTTGTTTTTAAGGGATATAATTAGCATTGTAGTTATAATAAATAAACAAGTGGAATTCATAATTTTATTTAATTTTAAATGTTTTATTTTTTTGTGTTTTTATAGTGAAATATCTTTAAAGGCATATAAAGGACAGTCGAAAGGAGAAAAGTACATTTAATATTATGAAAAAAAATATTTATAAGATAGGGATAATAACTCTATTTGGGATGCTTTCTACATTTGGGATAGCACAAAATTCTTATGTAAAGAAAACAAATTCATTAAAAGAGAAAATGGCTTATGTCGAGGATATCAAGACCTATGAAAAGCTACTTTCCAAAGGAAATAAAGATAACGAGATTATATCAAATCTTTCAAAAGCATATTATGAAAATGGAATGTATTTGGAGGCGAATCGTTGGTATAGTGTTTTGTTTGAGTATGTTAAGGTTCCTGAAGATATTACTGATATCAATGCTTTTTATGAATATGTACAAACAATCAGAACGACAGGAGATTATGTTTTAGCAAATGCTAAAATGGATTTGTTAGCTGATAAGGCGCCAGAAGATGGAAGAGTTAAGAAATATTTAAGTGATCCAAATTACTTAGAAGAAGTTAATACTAATAGCGACGGATATAGAGTAAAATTATTAGGTAATGTAAATACTGCAGGTTCAGAATACGGAGCTGCTTTATACAAAGGAGAAATCGTATATGCTTCTTCCGTAAATAAAAAAGGAAAACAAAAAGGAAAACATAGTTGGACAAACGATCCTTATACAAAATTGTATTCAGCGCCTGTGCGTATCGATGGAAATATTGGTGAAGTAAAGCCTTTTGCAAAAAAGATTGATGGTAATTTTAATGAGGCGAATGCAATCTTTACAGCTGATTCAAGAACAATGTACTTTTCAAGTAACAATAGAGAAGATAAGAATGTTCGTTATTCAGATGGAACTTTACTAGTTAGCTTATATAGAGCGTATTCTTTTGGTAATGGTTTATGGGGAGATGTTGAAAAATTAAGTATTAACTTAGATAATGCCAATACTGCTTCTCCAGCACTTAGCCCTGACCAAGATTGGTTATACTTTTCTTCAGATAGACCAGGAGGTTATGGACAATCAGATTTATACCGTGTAAGATTATTTAGAGACGGTACTTTAGGAACTCCTGAGAATTTAGGAAATAAGATTAATACAGAAGGAAGAGAGAGTTTTCCTTTCGTTAGTACAGATAATGTATTGTATTTTGCATCTGATGGACACCCTGGTTTAGGAGGATTAGATTTATATGGAGTACAGATTTATGACGATGGATCTTTTGGAGAAGTTGTAAATTTAGGAAACTCTATCAATAGTCCTTATGATGATTTTGCAATGTATTTAGATCCTGAAGCTAAATTTGGATTCATTACTTCGAACAGACCAAATGGTAATGGAAAAGATGATCTTTACTTTGTGAGAATGAAAGAAGGAACTGAGTTGAATATTTCTCAAGAAATTAGAGGTAGAGTAACTGATAAAACGACTAAACGTCCGATATTAGATGCTTTTGTATTCTTGTACGATAGTAAACACAGAATGATTGAAGAAATCGAAGTTGATAAACGCGGAGAGTATTCATTCAAAGATGTTAAGGTTAATAGAGATTATTATGTAGCGGTTAAAGCTAAAGGATATAAGTCAGAAGAAGTATCTGTAGAAGATGTTAATAAAGATGATTCTATAGAAGTTGACTTTGAATTAGAAAGAAGTAAGCCTTTCTCTTCTAGAAATTACCCAACATATGATGACGAAGAAGAGTATGATGAAGATTACTATGGAGAGCCTAGGGGAAAGAATAGAGGTAACCCAAGAATTGGAGATGATTTAGGTAAACTTACTGATTTGGCACCAATATACTTCAACAATGATAGTTCTGTTATTAGAAGTGATGCACAATTAGAATTGTCTAAAGTGTCTTCTATCATGATGACTAATCCTTCGTTGAAATTAGAAGTTCGTTCTTATACTTCTAGTGTTGGTCCTGATGAGTATAACTTAAGGTTATCTGAGCGCCGCGCTGATCAAACAGTAGATTGGTTAGTACGCCAAGGTGTGAATAGATTGAGATTAAGAGGTGTAGGTTATGGTGAAAAAGGAATTATAAATCGTTGTAAAAACAATGTTCCTTGTAGTGAAAGAGAACACCAAGAAAATAGAAGAAGTGAGTTCATAATCATTGACTTATAAGAAATAAAAAAGGTTGGAGTATATCCAACCTTTTTTTATGTATTAAATCGAGATTAAGTATAATAAGTAAGTAACTTCTCTCCTTTATTATTTTATAATAATAAATATGCATTGTTCTGATAAAATGCGTAATTTGCAACTTGGTTTAAATTCAATTAAGTAGAAAAAGATTTATAATGATTATACAACCTAGAACTAGAGGATTTATTTGCTTAACTTCTCATCCAGAAGGATGTGCAGAGAATGTAAAAACGCAAATCGAGTATGTTAAGTCTAAAGGACAAATAGTAAACGGACCTAAAAAGGTATTAGTGATTGGAGCTTCTACAGGATTTGGATTAGCTTCACGCATTTCTGCTGCTTTTGGTTCTAATGCAGCTACAATTGGTGTGTTCTTTGAGAAACCAGGTACAGAAGATAGACCAGGTACAGCAGGATGGTATAATTCTGCAGCTTTTGAAGAGCAAGCTAAGAATGCTGGTATTTATGCAAAGAGTATTAATGGAGATGCTTTTTCTGACGAAATTAAGAAAGAAACTATAGAGCTAATTAAAAAAGACTTAGGTCAAGTAGATTTAGTTGTTTACAGTTTAGCTTCGCCACGTAGAACTCATCCAAAGACTGGTGTGGCTTATGCTTCAGTATTAAAACCTATCGGAGAACCTTTTACTAATAAAACAGTTGACTTCCATACAGGTGTTGTGTCTAATATCAGTATTGATCCTGTAAAGGAACAAAGTGACATTGATAACACTATTGCCGTAATGGGAGGAGAAGATTGGAAGTTTTGGATGGAAGATCTAAAAGCAGCAGGTGTTTTAGCTGATGGTGCTAAAACGGTAGCTTATTCTTATATAGGACCAGAATTAACTTATCCTATTTACAGAAATGGTACTATAGGTATGGCTAAGAATGATTTAGAGGCTACAGTTCCAGTAATTAATGATTTGCTAAAGGATATTAATGGTGTATCTTATGTTTCTGTTAATAAAGCTTTAGTTACTCAATCAAGTTCAGCTATTCCAGTTGTTCCTTTATATATTTCTTTGTTGTACAAAGTAATGAAAGAGAAAAACATTCATGAAGGATGTATTGAGCAAATGCAGCGCTTATTTGCTGATCGTTTATACGGAGGTAATTTAGCATTAGATGCAGAAGGACGTATCCGTGTTGATGATTGGGAGATGAGAGAAGATGTACAGTCAGCTGTAGCTAAGTTATGGGAAGAAGTAACTTCAGATAACATTGAAGCTATTTCTGATTTGGCTGGATATAGAAAAGACTTTTTCAATCTGTTTGGATTTGAGTTTGATTCAATTGATTATACATTAGAATCAGATGAGTTAACAACAGTTGCTAGCTTGAAATAAGAAACAATATTGTTATATATATAAAGCCCTTTAATATGATTATTAAAGGGCTTTTTTATTGGTTATTCTTCCAAGTGATTTTGTTTTATCTGAGTAAGAATTAAGTTTATTTTATCTTCTAATACCTCAATGTAATTTCTTAGTTCAATTTGAGTTTCGAAGGTTATTGTTTTGTCTTCTAGTACTTCTAGAAGTGGTATAATAGATGTGATTTCGAGTTGTCTGAACATAGGTAACATCTTATGAGCTATATTTCCGATTTGTTCTAAGTCAAAATCTTCTTCTGCATAATGCATGTCTAGTAGGTTCTCTTCTGTACTTTCTATAAAGATGACAAGTAGATTTCTTAAAGCATTAAAATCGTCTCCAATAAATTGTTTTAGCGTATTCGTATTATAAGTAGTGCTAACTGTTGTTTGGCTATTAGAGCCTTCATTGTTATTTTCTTTAGTTCTAGAACTGTTTAATTGATACTCAAGATTAAGGATGTTAGAGATGAGAATTAACAACTCTGTAAGCTGTAAGGGTTTTGGATGTGCAGAAGCAAAACCAGCTTGTGAAAACTCCTCCATAGTAATATCTCTTTTACCTGATAACGCTATAACAGGAATAGTCTTAAAATCAGAATTCTTTTTTAAATAATTTATAAGCTCAAATCCATCCATTTTAGGCATCTGTATATCACTTAGTATCACATCGTAGTGATCTTCTTTTAAAATAGCTTCTATCGATGTAGGATCGAAAGTTATAGTCACTTTATTAAATAGTGGAGAAAGAATCTCCTCCATTAGTTGTAACTGTACTTTATCATCATCAATCACTACAATGTTTATGTTATTTAATGAACGAAATACGGTTTGTAGATCATTTGAATGTACAGTGATATTTGTATCTTCTTCAGCTTCTATAATAGGTATTGTAAAGGTGAAAGTTGATCCTTCATTTAATACACTTTCTACATAGATAGTTCCTCCTAATAATTCAATCATCCTTTTTGAAATATTAAGACCTAATCCAGTTCCACCAAATTTCTTTTCTATTCCATCATGAGCTTGTTGAAATTCGTTAAAGATGTTTTTAGTTTGATTAGCCGCTATTCCTATTCCAGAATCCGAAACTTTAAATACGATATTCTCTTTTTCTTTAGTAACCCTAACATTAACCCCTCCTTCTTGCGTAAATTTAATTGCGTTAGTGACTAAGTTTGTTAGTATTTGTTTTATGCGATGAGGATCTGATACAAAATTACTATTTAAGTTTTCTTCAATTTCCCAATTTAGTTTAATGTTCTTATTTTCAGCATTAGGCACTAATATATTACAAGTGTTATCCACTAATTCTTTAGGATTGAATGTTTTCTGTTGAATACTTATTTTATTGTTTTCTAATCTAGAGAAATCCGTTAAGTCGTTGACTAGATTCGTGATATACTTAGAAGAAGATTTAATGTTGTTAACATACTTTTGTTGTTTATTATCCAGGTTTGTCTGGTCTAATAGATCAGTAAATCCGATAAGCCCCCCAAGCGGAGTCTGTAAATCATGTGTCACTGTAGCTAGTAGCATAGACTTACTGCGTAATAGTACTTCATTCTCTTTATTTAATTTCTCTAATGCATTTCTATATTCTTGGGTTTGATTGATATCTCTAATAATAATCCAGCCCAGTATTAATACAACGATTAGAGCTGTTCCGCCTATATAAGCGATATTTGTTGACGCAGCACTAATTCTAGATTTAGATTCATTGATCTTTTGATAAGACAATGTAAGTATATTTTGTTCTACATTTTGCAGAATGCCTCTTAGCTGATCAGTGATAATTTTATTTTCTTTTAATAAACGTTGCTCTTGGTTGAGTAAGTTGTTTTGTTTATCATTAATTTTCTCTTGTGTAGCAATAAGAATACGCTCCATTGCATTGATAATAGAATCAGAGATGCTTGGATAGTTAATAGTTGTTTTAATAGTGTCTGTATGATCTCCTTTGAATAACCTTGCCCAACCACTTCTTTTTTCCTTTTCTTTACTTTGAATAACGATGGGTTGTATGTTTTTCTCGATTTCTTCACGGATGTTGTAGATTTCAGAGAATGCCTCAGTGTATTTATTTTCTGCAGAAAGATCTTTTCTAGCTTTGATAATGTTTTCAAAACTCACTTTTTTACGAGAGAGTAAGTCTTTAACAGAATCAAGCTTTACTACCGTAATAGGATCTTGTACATGTGTTTGTACCAAGTTAATTTGCTTCACGATGGTATCGAGCTCTTTATAGTAGAGTTTGATATCTTTACTATCTCCACTTAATATCGCTGTTCTGCTATAAGCTTCACTACTGTATAGGTTATTGATAGCACTAGTGACTAAGAAAATTTTATTATTTTCTTCGATTACATGCTCCTCAGGAATAGTAAATTTTTTAGCTTCTTTATAAATATACGCCCCAGAGAATAATGCAGCTGCAAATAGCGTAAAGTATAGGAAAAGAATCTTAGCTTTTATAGATTTAGGTGGCTTCATGTATAGATAAAGTTTGGTGTAAAATTACAAAAGAGTGTTCAATGATTGTGTTAAAAATAATAGTCTTTTCTACGGATTGTTTTTAACTGTTTTTGTTTTATTGTATGTTTTTTATTACTAATGATGTTTTTTATTTTTTATTTAACTTTTTGTTTGTATTTTTGGTTTAGGCGATTAGCGATGTTTATTGCCTTTTAGTTAGAATCGTACAGATTAAATTATATGAAAAAGAGAAAAGAAAATTCTCACGAATCAATGTTTAATACGTTTATTAAAAAATGCAGAGAGGGGATCTAAATAAGGTTGTCCTCTTTGTTTTTTTAGGTGTGTACCTGTTTAAGTAGATATAAAAAAAGCTCCTTTATTTAATAATAAAGGAGCTTCTATTTTAGGATAGAATATATTACTTATTTAGCAATAGCTCTAGAAATAACGATTTTTTGAATCTCAGAAGTACCTTCATAGATTTGAGTAATCTTAGCATCACGCATCATTCTTTCTACATGGTATTCTCTTACATATCCATTACCTCCGTGGATTTGTACAGCTTCGATAGTTGTATCCATTGCAGTTTTAGAAGCGAATAGCTTAGCCATAGCACCAGATAATGAGATATCTTGACCTGCATCTTTCTCAGCAGCAGCTTTGAAGCAAAGCATTCTAGCAGCAGTGATTTGAGTAGCCATATCAGCTAATTTAAACGCGACCGCTTGGTGGTTGATAATTTCAGTACCAAAAGCTTTACGCTCTTTAGAATACTTTAATGCTAATTCGTAAGCACCTTGAGCGATACCTAAAGCTTGAGAAGCGATACCGATACGTCCTCCGTTTAATACATTCATTGCGAATGCAAATCCGAATCCGTCTTCTCCGATTCTATTTTCTTTAGGAACTTTTACATCTGTAAACATTAATGAATGTGTATCAGACCCTCTGATTCCCATTTTTTGTTCTTTAGCTCCGATTTCAAAACCAGCCCATCCTTTTTCAACGATGAATGCATTGATTCCTTTGTGTTTTTTCTCCACATCTGTTTGAGCGATTACGATATAGTAGTCAGCTGTACTACCATTCGTGATCCAGTTTTTAGTACCGTTTAGTACATAGTGATCTCCCATATCTACTGCAGTAGTTTTTTGAGATGTAGCATCTGAACCTGCTTCTGGCTCTGATAAACAGAATGCACCGATTACTTGTCCTGAAGCTAGAGGTACTAGATATTTTTGTTTTTGTTCTTCACTAGCATATTTTTCTAAACCAGCACATACTAATGAGTTATTTACTGACATAACTACAGCGGCAGAAGCATCTACTTTTGCAATTTCTTCCATAGCTAATACATAAGATACGCTGTCTAGACCGCTACCTCCGTATTTAGGATCTACCATCATTCCTAAGAATCCTAATTCACCAAGTTTTTTAACTTGTTCTGTTGGGAATTTAGAATGTTCATCTCTTTCAATTACACCTGGTAATAATTCTGTTTGAGCAAAGTCGCGAGCAGCTTGCTGAATCATCAATTGCTCTTCTGTAAATTTAAAATCCATTTATAGTCTCTTAATTTTTTAGTTGTTCTAATTTTTGTAGCTCTCAAATATAATTGATTTAAAACAATTATTCAATTTAGATTCTGTTTAAATTTGATGCATAAAATGATTATAATTTATTTTTGGACGAAACAATGTTTGTTATTTTAAAAAACATGTATTTATAATTGAATAATGTAATGAATATTGTATTTAAACTTTTGTAGATTATAGTAAAAAACCAATCTTTATACTATGAATAAATACCAATATAATATCATCGGAGTTATGTCAGGTACTTCATTAGATGGAATAGACCTGGCTTATATCACTTTTAATTATGAAAGTGGTAAGTGGAGCTTTGAGGTTCACTGTACTGATACAGTAAGTTATAATGCTCAATGGAAAGAACAGTTAATGAATGCAATGGATTTAGATAGTGAGCAAATAGAGATATTAGATGTACGTTATACGACCTATTTAGCCTCCGTTATTAATCAATTCATTAAAGATAAAACAATAGACAATATAGATGCAGTGTGCTCACATGGTCATACTATTTTTCATAAGCCTGAGCTAGGCTATACCTTACAGATAGGGAATATGCCTATACTAGCTGACTTAATACAGCAGAAGGTAATATGTGACTTTAGAGTACAAGATGTTCTTTTAGGAGGACAGGGCGCACCTTTAGTACCTATAGGAGATCGCTTGTTATTTAGTGAGTATGAAGCTTGTCTTAATCTTGGAGGATTTGCTAATATCTCTTTTGAAGGAAGGCTTAATTATAGATTAGCGTATGATATTAGCGCAGTGAATACATTGCTTAACGAACAGGTAGCTAAACTTGGCTTGGAGTATGACGATAAAGGAATACTTGCCTCTAAAGGAAAGGTAAACGAAGATCTCCTAAGAGAATTAAATGCACTTGATTTTTATAAACAATCTGCCCCTAAATCATTAGGGATAGAGTTCTTAAATGCGTATGTAAAACCTATCCTTAATAAGTACACTTTATCTGTAGAAGACTATTTAGCTACGCTAGTAGAGCATATTGCTACTCAAATAGCAGCAGGGATTGGTGTCAAAGAAGGACAGCGTGTGTTAGTAACAGGAGGTGGTGCTAAAAATGATTACTTAGTTAGTCGAATTAAAGCACACGCAAAAGGTATTCTGTTTGAAAGACCTTCTGATGAAGTGATTGACTATAAAGAAGCTATAATATTTGGCTTACTAGGAGTGCTAAAATTGAGAGATGAAGTGAATGTATTAGCTAGTGTTACTGGTGCTAAGTATGATCATAGCTCAGGTAGAATTCACGAGGTATACACACAGATAGATTAGCTTATTCAGAAGATGAAGACTATGTTTGCATTGTATTGTATACGAGTGCATTAATTAGTAGGCGAACTAGCTAGTACAATGACTAGCATAAATGTTATATAAAGAATATAGCGTTTATGTATCATTATACATACAAAACATTTTATCTTTGAACTCATTTTGAACTATAATGGCAAATAATTATAAAGACAAAATCTCACTTTTTTTGATATTTTGAATATTAAATCTCATTTTTTTTCGTTATCATGAAGTAAATGAGAATATAGAATGAGAATAATCTATATCGATTTTGCACAATATAGAACAACAGAAAAAGACTTTTAAAATTTTAAAACTCAGATTATTTATGTTTCATTTCTTACAAGTGGATACAACAGCAGTAGCACAGAAATTAGCTAATGCAGCAGAAGCTGGAGAAGCAGCCGTTAAAAAAGAATTAGCTCTTAGCGAAATTATCTTTAGCGGTGGACCGATAGGGCAGGCTATTATGATTATTATTTTTGTCATGCTATTCTTGGCTCTTTACCTATATTTAGAGCGTTTCTTTGCTATTAAAAATGCATCTAAAATAGATGATAACTTTATGGCTCAGATAAAAATGTTCTTATCTCAAGGAAAGATAGATCAAGCTAAACTTCTATGTGCAAACACTGATACTCCTGTATCTCACCTAATCGGAAAAGGGATATCTAGAATAGGGAAGCCTCTTCAGGATATTAACATTGCGATAGAGAATGCAGGGAAGTTAGAAGTGTACAAGATGGAGAAGAACATTAATCTATTAGCAACATTATCTGGAGCAGGACCAATGACAGGATTCTTAGGAACTGTAGTAGGGATGGTGATGGCATTCCATGAGATGTCTGCAGCTAGCTCTGCTCGTATAGATATGAGTGTGTTATCAGAAGGAATTTATACTGCGATGATGACTACAGTATTTGGGTTGATCGTAGGTATTGTATCGTATGTTGGGTATAATCACTTAGTGAGTAAGATAGATAAGATTGTACATCAGTTAGAGGCAAATGCAGTAGAGTTTTTAGACCTATTAAATGATCCTGCATAATGAATATAAGAGGTAGAAATAAAGTATCCGCAGAGTTTAATATGTCGTCTATGACAGACATCGTATTCTTATTGCTTATATTTTTTATGGTGGCTATTACTACGATGACGAGTACTAATGCACTAGATTTAATACTTCCTAATTCTGATGGTAAGGCTGATGTAGTAGAGACTGTAGCTGTGAGTGTAGATGATCAGTCTAACTATTATATCAATGAGCTAAAAGTAATGCCTGAAGAACTAGAAGAGGGACTGAAAAATAAATTAAATACAATAGAAAATCCTAATGTAGTATTGCATGTCGCTAAAGGTGTACCTGTAGAGGATGCAGTATTTGTGATGGATATTGCGTATCGCAATAATTATAAGATTGTATTAGCAGTGGAACCAAAGTAGGTATGAAGATATTACAAACAGAAAGTGAAAAAAAGGCTTTTGCAATTACTTCCACAGTTTTTGTACTTCTTTTTTTGTTGTTTTTCTTTTATAAAATAATAACTCCTGTTCAGGAAGAAGAACCTTATTTATTAGGTGGGGAGATTGCTATTAACTTTGGAAATAGCGAAGTAGGGAAAGGAGAGGTGCAACCGACAGAACCTATCGCTATGGAACCAGAGCCTGAAGTAGCTACACCTGTGGAGACAACGGCCGAGCCTGTTGTTACTCAAAATAAGGTAGATGTTCCTGTGGTAAAGAAAACGGAGGATAAACCTAAGGCAAAGGAAGAACCTAAGAGAGAAGTTGTCAAACCTAAACCTGACCCAAAACCAAGTCAGAGTACAACAGATGCTTTGGCAAGTCTTATTAATGGACCAAAGACCACAGGAGAAAAGTCTGAAGGTCAAGGAAACTCTACTAAAGGTGGAGATCAAGGAAAGCTAGATGGAGATATGTACTCTAACTCTACTTATGGTAGCGGTAAGGGGAATGGCAGTGGTAACGGTACTAGCTGGGGACTGAACGGGCGTGCATTAGCCAATAGAGGACAAGTAGTACCTGAATGTAATGAGGTAGGAACAGTAGTAGTGGAGATAAGAGTAGATAAGAGTGGAAAGGTCGTATCTGCACAACACACTAAAGGGACAACTAACTCTGCTAAATGTCTTACAGATGCAGCTATTGCTACTGCGAAGACATTTAGATGGAAAGCAGATGACAACGCACCGAATATTCAAGTCGGATTTATAGTTATTAATTTTAAAGTAGGACAATAGTCCTATTTTTTTGAATATGAATTATCAAGAAACCTTAGAATGGATGTTTAATCAATTGCCTATGTATCAACAAAAAGGGGCAATAGCTTATAAAGCAGATTTATCCAATACAATAAAACTAATTAATCATTTAGGAAATCCTCAGGATAGTCTGAAGACGATACATATAGCAGGGACTAATGGAAAGGGGTCTACCTCTTCAATGATCGCTTCTATTCTACAAGAAGCAGGTTATAAGGTAGGGTTATATACCTCTCCACACCTAAAGGACTTCAGAGAGCGTATCAAGATTAATGGTGTTGAGATATCAGAATCTTTTGTGATCGACTTTATCGGACGTAACAAGCCTTTTTTTGAAGAGAACTCTTTGAGCTTTTTTGAGATGACAGTAGGCATGTGCTTTGAATACTTTAAACAGGAACAGGTAGACGTAGCTGTAATCGAAGTGGGCATGGGAGGTCGTCTAGATGCGACTAATGTTATACACCCATTGATTTCTGTTATTACTAATATAGGTAAGGATCACACAGCATTTTTAGGAGATACACTAGAGGCTATCGCAGGTGAGAAAGCAGGTATTATAAAGAAGGGTGTGCCTGTAGTGATAGGAGAATATAATGAGCATACACAACCTGTATTTATAAATAAGGCAAAAGAGATGTCTGCAGATATCTATTTTGCTCAAGATACCTATATAGATAACACATTAGTTTCAGATCTAAAAGGAGATTATCAGAAATCTAATATCCGCACTGTAAGACAAGCGATAGAATTACTAAGAAAAACATTCGAAATAACAGAAAAAGCCGAGACAGAAGGGCTTCTTCATGTAGTAGAGAACACAAAATTATTAGGTAGATGGCAAGTCTTAGGTGAGCATCCGAAGACAATTACAGATACTGCACACAATTCTCATGGGCTAACTATCGTGATGAATCAGTTAAAACACGAAAATTATCGCGATTTGTATATCGTTTTTGGTGTTGTGAATGATAAAGATTTAGACTCTATCCTTCCTTTATTACCAAAAGAGGCAAAATATTTTTTTGCTAAGCCAGATAATTTACGCGGGTTAGAACCTGAGATTTTAGCTGCTAAGGCAAGTGAGTTTGGTTTAATGGGAGAGGTTTGTAGTTCAATACCAAATGCTTACATGAAAGCTAAGGAGGTAGCAGGTGCTGAGGACTTGATATATATAGGCGGGAGCACATTTGTAGTAGCTGAAATTTTATAAAAAAAATATTCAAAAAAGCTTGCAAAGTAAAATCACAGTCGTATATTTGCACCCGTAATCAACAAACGGTTACACGTTCTTAAAAAGGAAATGGGCGATTAGCTCAGTTGGTTCAGAGCACCTCGTTTACACCGAGGGGGTCGGGGGTTCGAATCCCTCATCGCCCACCATTTTCAAAATATTGTTTTTATCCAAAATTGTTTAAATACTTTGGGCGATTAGCTCAGTTGGTTCAGAGCACCTCGTTTACACCGAGGGGGTCGGGGGTTCGAATCCCTCATCGCCCACA
>NZ_JACAKB010000004.1:140766-213682 GCF_030326305.1 Myroides odoratimimus
GGGCGATTAGCTCAGTTGGTTCAGAGCACCTCGTTTACACCGAGGGGGTCGGGGGTTCGAATCCCTCATCGCCCACATCTTAAGCTTCACTATACAGTGAAGTTTTTTTTTTGACCTAAAGCGTTTATTGTTCTATTGTTTTATAGGGGGTAAAAGAGAATGTACCAAAGTATAGAATATAAAAAAGGTCGAAAAACTCAACAAAATCAATAGGTTACATCAAAAAAGGTCGAAAATTAGAAAAAAACGGAATGTTCCAAAACTTCTTTTTATTACCAGTAATTACCATTTATCTTCCATTAAAAGTATAAGATTAAAATAAATAGAAAGCTTTATTACTATTAGAGCTATACAAATGTACAAAAACCGCCTTATAAGTGCTTAAAATAGCTTATAAGGCGGTTTTTTATGTGTAGATAAGAAGTTTAATAATATCTAATAATAGCATTTTAATCATACTACTAAACGAACTTCATTAAACCTAGTAAAACATTGTTTATTATTTTGGTTCTACAGTTGGTTCTACAGTTGGTTCTACAAATAGTATTAAAAATTATACTCACTAAAATATGATAAAGTATAAAATAACATTATTAAAATACTAAAACACAAAACTCAAATAGGATAAAAACATTTGATATTACTGTTTATGAGTATTAATTAATTGAAAATCAGTATTTTGATTTTTAGTTAATTTTAATACATTACACACACAATAGAATTGACAATATTTAATATCGCATTCACTAAATGCATATCCATTTAATGATATTAATAATTACAATTTGTTATTTTTAATTTCATTAAAAACAATACAGATCTAACTTGTTCTTTGATCATTTAAAATATCATCCATTCTATAAACAACATCTATTTTTAAAACTTCTTCAATTTTATGGTAATAACGATTTAAAACCCTATATATATCTACTCTTAGAATGTGTTCTAAATTTTCATAGAAAAGATTCTCCTGTCTTTTTAGTTTATTCGTTTGAATGTCATGTAATAACTCTTGTATTGATTCGTAAAAAAACAATTCTTTCTTTTCTTTATCATTAAATTCATATTTATTGTTTTTCAGAAGGTTACATAGGAAATATAATGCTCTCATATTATCTTCATAAGTCATTATTAAACTAAAATCAATAGATGTTAAGCGTTTATCTTCTAATACATCTTCTTTAATATACTCTTCACTTGAGAGTAAGTTTACATTAAAAGTGTCTTTTATTTTATTTAAAATATCAACAGTTGGTTTGTTTTTACCTGTTTCAATTAGAGCGATAACTCCTCTAGTCACCCCAAGTTTTTCAGCAAACTTTGATTGTGTCAAATCACAATCAATTCTTATTTGTTTTATTTTTTTACTGTAATTATTCATAACATTTGTAATTTAAAATTACTTTTTGTAATATTGCCTTGTAATTAATAATTAATATAAGCTATGCAAAGTAACAAAAAAATACAAGAGCTAGGAAAAAAACTACCTCATGGAGCTAAAAAGAAGATTGCTAAGGAAACGGGGTTAAGTTATAATACAGTAGTAACATACTTTCTTGGTGCTAATGTTGGCTATTTCACAGAAGCTAAAATTTTAAAAGAAGCTAAGATCTACTTTGACTTATTAGAAGAAGCTGAAAAAGCCAAAGAGGAACTCTTAAAGTACGGATTATAATTATCAATCTACTTCACTTTAAAGTCCCATGCATAAAGTAATAACAAAACTAAAGCAGCTAAAAAAGAGACTAAAGTCAATACAAAGGATAATACAATGGAATAGTAAAAGATTTTTCCACTGCGTATATAAGCTTTTGGCTCTCTCCGATCAGTGGCTGATTTTATTGCCTCAGCCGACACCTTTGTGCCCAATGTGTAAAAATCGAATGTTATTAATATATAGCACAATACTCCAAAGAAGATGGCACACAATAACGTACAGAGTAGAGATCGAAAAAGGAGAATGTTGCTCGTACTTGGATTTGATAGAGTTACCAAAAGAGCCATTAAAGAAGCAGAAACAAGAATAACATTATTTAACACATTGGGAAGTAAACGAGAGGTAACATCATTTTTAATAACAATCGCTTGTTCAAAGAGTTTTTCACTGTTAGATAACATAACACTATAATTTAAGATTAGACAACTCAAATATAGTGAAATCCCGCCACGGCTTAGTGTGGTTTCGACACCACAGCGGGAACTAAACAAAAAACAATAGCACTATGAAAAAAACAAAACAATTTTATTTAGATAGCGAAAAGAAGATAGTAATTGTCGTACATAAAACTAAGTTTTTGGGAATAACTATAAAAAAAGAACTCACTGGTTTTTACTTAAATGGAGGTTCAGAAATAACCTCAAGTCACTTAATTCGTTCAAAATACGATGAGGGGAAACAGATTGGGAGAGGTGATTTATTTGCTCTACAGAATTCTCGTATAAGGTATGATAATAGCCATCAAATAGGCTCGTGGCTTCGTCCTCAGTCAACACATGAGACGCTAACTCCTTAAAAGCAAGTGTTAAGGATTTGATATGAGCGGTATTTAACGAAGTTTCAATAATTAAGGTTTCGATATCCTCATTCAATTTCTTTAAAGTATTCATTGTCATTTATTTTAAGATTAGACAACTCAAATATAGTGAAATCTCGCCACGGCTTAGTGTGGTTTTGACACCACAGTGGGAACAATGTTAAAAGCAATATCACTTTTAACAACAATAGTTTACTTAAAATAATTTTCTCAGGGTTATATACCACTATAATTTAAGATTAGACAACTCAATTATAGTGAAATCCCGCCACGGCTTAGTGTGGTTTCGACACCACAGCGGGAACTAAATATTATAAAGAATATAGTGTAATGGTTAGTCACAATTTTCGAATAAAACTAACCAGTATCTACAACGATAAAAAAAGATGCTATGCCGTATATATGGACAGAAAATAAAGTAGCAGTAGAACTCGAAGAGCTTGTTCCAAGATTTTGGAATACAGAAAAAAACTTATCTCAAGAGCTATGGCGCTACAAAAACAAGCCTTATGGTATCAAGCGATTACAAATAGGCGGTAATGGTAGAAAACTACTTATAGATTATGACAGTCTAAAAGAAGATATTAAAGAAGCTTTAGGAGATCCAAGAAAGATAGGTAATCCATTAGAACTATTCTTTGAGTTTGATGCTGAAGCAGTACGATACTTTTCAAAGTTTAAACGAAATGGAATAAATCTATCGAGTGAGGAACAAGAAAGATATATCATTAACGCATCAGTAATGAAAGCAATTATCAATTTAGAACAAGCTCGTATCTCTGAACGTTTAAAGATGAAAGGCTCATTACAAGGAATATGGCAAACGTTGATAAATGATGTGACAGATTTTCAACACTGGTTAAAAACAAACTATGCAACAGTACATACACTACCTGTTTCAAGACGATTTAAAGACCTTTTAAAAGCGTGTAAAAAAGATTTGTATTACCCTTTAATAAAAGATCCTGAGGGTAAAACAAAACAGAATGCACGAGTAGTATATGACAGAGAAGAAATGCTTTTTAATGCTATGTTTAAAAACAGTAAGCATAAACCAACTCCTACAGAAGTAGCAAGATACTATGAAGCTTTTATCAATGGATATGCAGAGGTATATAGTGAGGACACAGGAGAAATCTACGATCCAAAAGATTTTAAACCTATATCAAAATCAACTATAGTGAGTTACATCAATAAATGGCAGAACAAAATAGCAACTTATAAGTCAAGATCAGGAGATAGACAGGTGTATATGGGAGCTTTTAAACCTGCCCATGATATGGAACTGCCAACAAAAGCAAGTTCGCTTATAAGTATTGATGATAGACAGCCTCCTTTTTTATATGCTAAGGGAAAAAGATTGTGGTTCTATTTAGGTTTAGATGTAGCCTCACAAACATTTACTACAGTAGTATGGGGTAAAAGAAAAGAAGGACTTATTTATGACTTCTATAGACAGATGGTGCGAAACTATGTAGGATGGGGATTACCACTGCCTTATGAGTTAGAATGTGAAAGTAGTTTGAATAGCAGTTTTAAAGACACATTATTAAGAAATGGAAACATGTTTAACAATGTAAGGATAGAAGCGAATAACGCAAGAGGTAAATATATCGAACGTATGAATGGTAAACTAAGGTACGATGTAGAGAAAAAAGCAATGGGTTGGTTAGCTCGTCCAACAGCAAAAAAAGAATCCAATCAATTAAGTAAAGAAGAGCAAAAGATTTTTCCATACGACGATTTAGTCAATGATAGATTAAAAGATCTTGAAAATTGGAATAACTCACCTCACCCAAAAGATGAGACTATTTCGAGATTTGACTACTTCATGAGTAATCAGAGTGATAAACTAACACCTATTAATTGGCATGGCATTCTTCCTTTTATAGGCTTTAAAACAGAGACCTCTTGTAATGTAGCAAAAGTCACTTTACAAGGTAGAAAAAGAGCTATAGCAGAGGATGGAAAGATACTAATAGGAGCACCCCTAATAGAGAAAATGAAAATGATAGAAGGGAAAGATTTAGTAGTGTATTGGTTAGATGACAACGATGGAAATGTAATGAAGGCATTCGCTTATATAAATGATAAGTATGTATGTGAAGTTATGGAAATGCCACGCTACAATAGAGCTATATCAGAACAAACAGAACAAGACAAAGAAGCAAGAGCCCTACAAAGTGCCTATGTAGCAACTATAGAAGCTTACTCAAAACAACAACTAAACAAAATAGAGAATATCAATGTCATAGATAATACTCCTAAGACAATCAATAGAAATTTTAGTTTTCCTAATGTAAGAAGATTTGAAGTTAAGGAAATAAAAGAAATAGAAGTATTTGAAGATGAAACAGAATTTGAATATAACCCAAGTATACCAAGCAATATTAATGGTTGGAAACGTTCATTTCAACAATAAAAAATATGGAACTAACACAAGATTATAAAAACAAAGTAACAACTGCTATAAAAATAGCATTTGACAACTATGGAGGAAACCAAAAAGCCTACGCAAGAATATTAGATATCCACTACACTGTACTAAATCAATTGTTACAAGGAAAAATGACTACAAGTAAAGGGGGGAATTTATTAGACAGTGGTTCATGGATACGAATAGGAAGAAAACTAAATGTAACGCTGAAAGAAAGCAAATGGAAGTTCGTAAGAACCTCAGTCTATAATGAGATAGAAGATAATATCAAATTCTGTAAGGAAAATGCAAAGGGGATGATCTTAGTAGATGATTGTGGCATAGGCAAAACAGTAGCAGGTAAAAGAGTTTGTACTCAATTAAAGAATGCTTTTTATATAGATTGCTCCCAATGTAAGTCAAAGAAGTTATTAATCAAAGCTATTGCAAGAGCTGTAGGGATAGATGATAAAGGTAAGTTAGAAGATATCAATGCAGATACTAAGTACTTTATAAACACCTTAGAAGAACCTGTGTTTGTTATGGATGAAGTAGGAGATTTAGAACACACGGCATTTTTAGAATTAAAATCATATATGAATGCTACAGTAGGTGGATGCGGTTGGTACTTCATGGGAGCAGATGGATTAAAGGCTAAAATGGACAGAGGTATAAACAATAATAAAGTAGGCTTTGCAGAAATATTCAGTCGATTAAGTGATGAATATGTAACCTTAGTACCAATAGGTCAAGAAGACCGCACTCAGTTCTATACTGAATTAATAGGTACAGTAGCTACAGCACAAGGCTGTGAATCTGATTTAGTCAGACGATTAATTAAACAGTGTTTAAACAAGAAATCAACACTTAGAAAATTAGAAACATTAATAACAATGATATAGTTATGGCAAGAGGAATATCACCTAAACAATTGTATAGTAAGAAATTTAAAACTTTTGAATTCGATGGTATTTGGAAAGATATATTAGGAAGTCCAGAACGCGGAGGATATTGGTTAATATATGGAGATGAAAAGAATGGAAAATCAACATTTGCCTTAATACTTGCAAAGTACCTAAGTCTTTTAGAAAAAGTAGCATATATAAGTGCAGAAGAAGGAACAGGACACTCTTTTCAAAATAGATGTAAACGAATAGGAATAACAGAAGAACACAAGTTTTTAGCCTACGATTATAACCTATGGGAAGATCTATTAGAAACTTTTAAAGGACGTGAATTTGCCAAAATTATATTTATAGATAATCTAACGGCTTATGATGATGAGATTAGTAAAAAGATGATACTCCAGCTAACTAAAGATTATCCTAAAACACTCTTTATTATTATTGCTCATGAAGACAGAAAAGAACCAGTAGGAGCAGTAGGAAAACTCGTTAAAAAATTGGCTAAAAGAATTGTCCGAGTGATTGGGCTAAAAGCCTTAGTAACCAATAGAGATGGGTCAGGTGGAGAATATATAATAAACGATAAAAAAGCCTTAGTATATCATGGAGTTACACAAAATACTACAAGTTGATAAAAAGTACTACCAAGAAGCTGTGCTACTCACATTCATAGATTGGTGTAGAAGCCTAAGTACTTCAAATGTGATGTTTCAAGAGATGTTATGTTCAAAGAGTATTCAAAACTACTTTAAGCATGAATACGGTAAACTTGAAGATGAATTTAAAAGTCAAATCAAAGATTATATAGATCTACCTGCCAATGATAAAAATGCTTTTTACGCAGATGTGACAGGTAAGATTTTTAAAAACTATCCTGGTGCACTTCTGCCAAGAATCAAAAAGAGAAAATTGAGATATCAAAACCTAAACTAATATCAATATAAGACTATCATATCATGGAACAAGAAAACTTAGCATCAGTAGATAAAAGGATCTTTAAGAATACTATAGTGACTAACGTTAAACTTAAAAATGGTTTAGAGACTGAAATGGTTACAATCTTTAATGGGAGTGAAATCAATTTTGAAGAAGTGTCTATAGGTATAAGAAAAGGTTTAGAACGAACACATAATGTTAGTTCATTTCAAAACACTTTTTATTATATGACTACAAAAGGACTAGATCCTATTTGTTATGAACAAGAAATAATCATTAATTATTAGACCATTAAATACAATAGTTATGGAAAACAATACAAACATAATAATCCCAAATGATTTTCAAAACATTGTTCCTACTCATGCATTAGTTACGAATGTTTTAATGAAAGATGGTACTCAAAGAACTATTACTACTCTATTCTGTAAGAGTGAATTCAATTTTGAATATGTAAACAGAGGAGTTAGAGAAGGAATCTTTGCTCAAGATTGGTTACCAATATTAAAATTACAAACAAATCTGTATGTGTTAAAAAATGGTATTCCTGAGTTTGTGAACTCATTTAAGGAAGATGATGAATCAATGACAGAATACTTTGAACGTACAACTAAAATGTATAATAGACAAAATGAAAAAAAATAATAGTACCCCATCTAAGATATCTCACACTGTAAAAATGGAGTTGAAAAAAGAAATTTTTTATGACATGTTGAGAAATGGATCTACTCAAAAAGAAGCAGCTGAAAAAGCATGTATAACAGAAAAGACGGCTTGTAATTGGGCGAAAAAATGGAATGAAGTAAACGGATTATTTCATGAGTCCATTAAAAATATAGCTCTAAGATTAAGAGATGTAACAATTGAAAGAGACTTCTTAATTATAGAGGCAAGAAATCTAACGAAACTTTTAAAAGAACTTGAACAAAGCAAATTTGTAGGAAAATCAAAATTATAAATCAGATGAATAAAACAGTGAGTTTTTTAAAAAACGTAAATGCGCAAATCTTTCCTAATCTTTTATCTAATGAAACTTTAAACATTAGTGCAGAGGCTAACAATGATGTAGCAGAGATTAGAATATCAGGTGTGATACATGAGTATCAAAATTCAGCTAAAGCATTTAAAGAGCAGATAGACAATCTAATCAAACAGGGTATTAAAAATGTAAATCTCTATATCAATACACCAGGGGGAAATGTTTTTGAAGCAAATGAGATAGCAAACGAAATAAAACGCTTTAAAGGAACAATAAAAGGATATGGAGGTGCTTTAGTCGCTTCGGCAGGTTCTTATCTCGCAATAATATGTAATGAGTTTGAAATGGCTAGTAATGGACAATATATGTATCATAAACCTCATGGGTTAATTCAAGGTAATGAGGATAAGGTAGCATCAGATCTAAAACTACTACAGAACCTAACAAGTCAATATCGTACAGCATATTCAAATAAGACAGGTTTAAGTGAAAAAGAAATAGAAAATAGGTGGACAAAAGGAGATGTGTGGCTCTCTGCTCAAGAAGCATTAGAACAGAAGTTTATCACAAGTATTAATGAAGAACAAATAGGAGAACCAACTTCTTTTTATAAGGCAAATCACTCTTATGGCAATCATAGATTATTTGACTTGGACAGTATTAAATCTCTTTTAAAACTACCTTCAGATGCTTCTGAAACTCAAATACGAACAAAGATCAATACCATCTTAGAAGACTCTAGCAAGTACAGTGCTATGCAATCATCTAATAAACAAAATGAAAAGAATATAGTTTATACAATGGTTCAGAGTTTTATTGATTCAAAACAAATTACAGCCGATACTAAAAGCCAATGGATAGATTTAGCTCTTAAAGACTATGAAGGTACAAAAGCAATATTAGCAACGCTTCCTAAACCATCAAGAACTATTTACAATTCAGAAAGCATCGAAGAAAGAAGGAATTGGAAGTTAGAAGATTACTTAGAGAATGATCCTAGTGCTTTAAATGAGATGTCAATTGACGACCCACAGAGATTTAAAAAATTAAACGACGAATATTATAAAAACAATTAGTAAACATGAATGTAACAGAAGTAAAGCCAATAGTTAATCAGAATTATATTGATTCGGCAGTAGAAAAGTTAGAAGCAGGAGCGTCATACTTTCAAGAATTTGTAGATGATTTTAATCAAATGGACATAGGAACAATGGAAGGCAATGATCTACAAGCTCTTTTTAATAATCCTAAAGAATTTGTATCAAAGAAACTCACAGGAGATCAACCAATAGAAATAAGTGGTAGAAAAATTCAAATTGACAAATATTATGAGCTTTTAGAAAAACCACAAGCAATGGATGATTTTATTGAGAGGGTATTGGAACACTCTACTAGAAATAATCCCAATAGAGAATATAATACTGAAAAGTATTTAATAAAAGAAAATGTAGTAGTAATTATTGACAAAGAAATAGAACGAATTACAGAGTTCAATACACTTTATTTCAATACAGATGAAGAAAAAAGGTTATATCTATCATTAGAAATGATTTGTGAAGGAATAAACAATTTTAAAGCTGTAACTAAAGGTCCTTTCAATTTAGATAATATCTCGAATGATGAAATGTTAAAAAGAGGAAAATGGAAAAAAGGAGATCTACACTCTGAATATGTTGATTTTGAAATCAATGTTGATTATTTAAAAAGACAAATGAGAATATTAAGAAATCGTAATTAATAGAACTATGTACACAGAACAAGAAAAGAAAGAAATTTTAGCCAAAGGAGTAGATTACTTTTTAGATAATGATCCTCAGCAATTAGAAACTATTGCTCAAAAAGATATCAATTTGTTTAATATGCTTAACGATAATCATTATGGTACTTCTAATATAGAAAGTAATTCAAGTAATAGTAATATAGAAGGAATGACAAAAGAAGATATTGAGGCAATGTCTCCAGAGGAAAAAGGGCTATTATATCGAATAGATCCAAATGCATATTTAAAAATAATGAATTAATAGGGAGTATATGGAAAAAGTCGAAACACTTCCAATTAAGTTATTTGTCATTACACTGCATACAGCAGGTAAGACTATAGAAGAAATTATAAAAGAGTCTAATGTCGCTCAAAAAATAGTTTTACGTTGGATAGCGGAATTTGAAGAGTTAAAAGAAAAGCGTTTAGATGTTTTATTAAATATGCTAAAAATTGATTCAGATGCTAAAGAACCTTTTCTTACTGTTTGGGATAGAATGATAATAAATCAAGAGCGTTCTAACTTACTTAAAGAGAATACTACGTTTACATACACTCAAGAGGGCGGAAAGATTAAGATATTATTTTTTGACTATCCTGAACCGCTTTTAGAGAGAATAAACAAAATCATTAAAAATGATAATATATGGTTGATGAAAGAATCGGAGTAAGTGCTTTGTTTAAAAGAGTTTTTGGTATTAATACTCCTATCTTTTTACCCTGGGCATTTAAAAATGCTTTACCTCCCAATTTAAAGTATGATGATATAAATACCAATAATGAAATTCCATTTGAATATAAAGCTAAAAATAATAGTTGGATGGGAACACCTATAATGTTTGAAGCTGAATTTGAAGGATTAAATTATAATAATTATAAAGCAGATGGAACACTTGAAAAAATTCAGATGGAAAACTATAACTTACCTCCTGCTACTGTTTTTCAATTTAGAAGAGCTAAAAATATAGTTAGAACAAACGTCTTAGGATCAAGTGGAACAGTTAAAGAACTTTATGGTTATGATGATTGGGTAATTGATGTAAAAGGTATTTGTTTAACAACTCCTGATAGATATGCAATGGATCAGTTAACGGATTTAATCAAATGGACAAATTTAGCAGACTCTATAAAAGTAAATGGTCATTTGTTTTCTATTTGCAGTATTGAAAATATTGTAATAAATGACTTTAACTTCAATATCCTTCAAGGATCAGATGGAGATGCTGTCTCATTTGAAATGCAATGGTTCAGTGATAATCCATCAGAATTTAAAATTTTTTAGAATTTCATTTGTTTTTAGAGGGAACTATCTTTTATTAGGTAGTTCCCTCTTTTGTTTTCTATAGATTTTTATTCTCAACAAAACCACACAATGTATTATAATGCTTAATAATCAATTCCCAAGTATATGTATCTATAAGTTTCTTTTTAGAATTATATGGATCTTTTAAATTTAGTAGCTCTTTAAGATTGTGATTTATTATATCGATTTCTTTTTTGTTCCATAGTTTTGCACTGATAGCCATTAAATGTAATCTTCTTACTTTGTATAGTATGTATACATCATTAAGTAGGTTTGTAGAAGCGTTTTCAAGTTCATTCTTAAGAATTGTTATTGTAATATTCATGATCAATAATTTAGTTTCCAAACTTAATAAGGCATTTTGTTTTAAGCTGTGACAGCTTAAAGGCTATTTAAATAGTATTTATAAGCTATTTAAATGGTGTTTTAAAACAAATTGTGTGTATCATATATTTGATTTACATTTGCAATGAGCGAGGGGAACTTAGTTTGTCAAGCTCGGATCTAAAAGCCAGCATTAGTGTTGGCTTTTGGCTTTTATATAAATAGATCATTAAAGAGAATCTTACTACAAATCAATAATTTGACTTATATACATACTTGTTTTATATTTGTTCTATGGCAAGAGAACTTACAAAGAGACAACATATAGATATCAAAAAGGAATTTGATAAGTTGTGTAGTATAAAAGAGTTTGGTGTGCAAAAGCACACAACAGAGTGGATTTTAAATACTGTAGCAGCTAAATTCTATAAATCTCCAAAAACGATAGAAAATATTGTGTTTGGAAGGACTTATATACATAAAAAAGAAAAAAATCAACTAACACTTTTATAGTACTACAGAAAAAAGAGAGATAGAAATAAAATCTATGTCTCTTTTTTTGTATTTAAAGTAATTGAATGACTAATGCATTTATTAAATAACAACTAAAATGATGTGGAGGATAATTTTACACTTTTTATATTTGCCTTTTATTTGCTTAAATATCTATGTTTTTTATCCATTAGCTAAGCTTATACTAAAAGAAGATTTAAAGCGCTTAAATGATACTCAAAACAGATTATATGCAGATATAACAGAGTTAAAGAAACAGAATAAGGAATATGCTGAAGAACTAACCTTGATAAGCAACCAAAAAAAACGGTTTACTAAGTTTGTTCAAGAAGATAAACTTAAGAATTGTGATGTTTCACTTACAGAAAATTATGAGATTGTATTTATCTCAAAGTCTCAAACATCAGGAACAACCCTAAATTTATATGGAAGTGATAGTACTTATCATTATAGAGATAGTCATATATTCTACTCAAATATTTTTGATGAAGCTAAAAAGGTGGTAAAGATTCACGATTTAATATCCTATACTATTAAAAAGGGGTATGCTAAAGCATTAATGATACAATTCATTAAAAATATGAAAAACGAAGGTGTTAATGTAATTAAAGGAGATCTGTCTCCAGTTGATCAAGATAGTTTTTCTTGGTTAATTCCTTTTTATGAGTCTTTGGGCTTTACGTGTACATTATTTACACCTGATCCTACAAAGATGTTAGGTGAGATAGAAATGGTTATTAAACAGAATTAAAGCGATATAACAAAAGCTTTAAATAGCTTTTTAAGCGTGTTTTTTGTGTTATTGATATAAAGAGTTAGTGAATAGTTTTAAAAGGCTATAAACAACACTTATAGTCATAAAAAAAGCTAGTAGATTTACTAGCTTTTTGCTTTTATATGCTTTATAGAGACACAGAAAATACACTTTTAAATGTGATATTACGTTAATCTCTTACAAAAAAGTGGCACATTCCGTTTCTTAAAGTGGTACATTCCGTTTTCGTGATTATAGTTTTAGTACATCGATGTATCTCACTATTCTTTTGAGTCTAATCGTATATACACGATCTGTTAATCAAAGTTGTAATCTTCTTTTTAGACTTACTTGCTTTAAAAAATAAACACTCCTTTTTTTCATATTATCTTCTTAGTATAGCTATATAGCCTTTAGGAGTAGCTTTTCTAGATCCTTTTTTAGTTGATATTCTAGTGATAGTGGTCTCTGTATGAAATAAATATGAAATATTACTATACTTTTTTTGTACTCTATTTTTGCTTATTTGCTTGTTTTTCAGTGTTGTACGTTTTATAATATAATTGTTCTGTTTTGCATATATACCGTTCTATCCCTTTATAAGTCGGTGTTTGTCTTTAGTCCCTCGACTATTCGTGGAGTATAGTCCATGAATAGTGGACTAGGGAATTATTAGTCGATGGATGCTTCTCTTATTGATATAGAATTCTTCATGAAGTAAAAGTTTAGATAGAGTTAGCACAAACATTAATCTGTCAAAACGAATTATTTGTTAATTGTTATTTTGAGAGAGTATTGGAGTTGATGCTTGATAAATAGTCTTTGTTTTTCTTTAAAAAGCTATTTGATTAGTTAAATAGTTGTATTTCTGTTTTTTATATCTTGTGATAAGAAAAATTAGGAAAAGATAATTAGGAACAGGTAGAGGACAGTGGTGATTTGCCTTGACAAACTAATTGCGTCAATCAAAAACAATACTAACTATGGCAGAGATAAAAGATGGAATATTAGGAGGGGTGCACGGTACAGTGGGTACAGTAGTAGGGTTTATGTGGAGAGGGCGTTATTTTATACGTTCTAAGCCTCAGAAGTCAAATATACTAGCTACAGAAGCTCAAGTGCTTCAGCGCAGTAAACTAGGCGTGGTATCTAGCTTTGTGAGTAAGTTTAAAGACTTTATAAACGAACATTATCCACAGGTTTTACTGAATAATAAACTAGCGTCAGGAAAAGAGCAGTTGATCTCTATGTTGATGAAAGAGGGAATCGTTAATGTAGAAGGCGAACCATGTATTGACATTGCGAAGGTATTAGTGTCGATGGGGCCGCTACCACCTGCAGTAATCAAGAAAATAAATCAACTGAAGACAGGACGTATAAAGGTACAATGGGATAATAGTATCACGAATGTATTGACTAAAGATACGGATAGGTTATCTATCGTAGCTTATAGCGAATCGTTAGATTTAGTAGCAGAGATAAGAGCGATCGCAAAGAGGGAGGATAAGTATGTTCACTTCGATCTACCTAAAGAGTGGAAAGAAGGGAAGGTTCACTTCTGGAGTGTGTGGAAATCAGCAGATGATAAAGTAATCAGTACAAGCGCTTATCACGGGATAACAGAGTTAGGAGATAATAATGAGCAAAAAGTGAGGGATGAAAAGGAGGAAATAGATAATGAGAAATTAATAGTTGAGAAAAGAGAGGTGAATAAGCCTGTAGTATCTACTAAAAGTGTGAGTATAGAACAACAAGTACCAATAGATGTAGAGCAGTATATAGAGCCTGAGAAAGTAATACTCACAGAGGATACATCTAAGGAGAAGTGGGCTCCACCTGGCTTCTATGGAAGTGAGAAGAGAAGGGAAAGGCAAGCAAAAGTCGTAGATAAAAAAGAAGGAAGAGAACCTCGGTCTATACTGGAAGCGATGCCTCCATCGCAGAAGTCTGATTAAGAGTCTATTATTTTGATTTGTGTTTTTACTGATGTTATCAAGATGTAATCTATATTAGAAATAATATTTGATGAGATAATGAAATATTTTGACAGTTATTATTTAATAAAGAGTCTTATTTTTGAGTTATGAAGTGTATGTGTTTATATTTTTTATTACTGATTGGGATGCCTTGTATATACGGGCAGGCTGTTTTGTCTAAGCCTAGTTTTACTAGTTCTGCCTCTATGCTTTATCTCAACAGTAATCCTAAAATGTATTTAGAGGATTCTCAGGTGAGATTTTTTACTAGTTTTAAAATAAAGCATACTTACGCTAAGACTAATAGATATGAAGAGAAATATGAGTTAGAAGAACTGATGTACAATAAGTATCGCTTGTTGAACAGGAATGTTAAGTTTAATAACGGAGTGGCTGTGGATGTGTCTCCAGACAAAGGATATGTAAGAGAGTATGATCAGGATTTAAGCTTTTTGCAGAACCTATTTCTCGATCTTCTTATCGGAATATTGCCTTAATTGTAGGTTTTTAAATAGAGTTGCACTATGGGTAAAGTGTGTTTTTGTTTGTTGATTTTACTGGGAATGCCTTGTATGTAGGGGCAGTCAGTCCTATCTACTATTCACTTTGCGAGTCCTGCTTCTATCATATATTTAGAGGGAAGTCCTGAGCTGTATTTAATAAATGCAGAGGTGAGGTTCTACGCAAACTTTAAGGTGAAACAGAACTCATCTGTGAGAGATAGATATGAAGAGATGTATAGTGTAAGAAGGTCTATGATGGATAAGGAGCTAGAGGAAAGAGAGAAGGTATATGTGAGAGTTCCTTCTAAACGAGCATTTAATAAAGAAATGACAGGTTGGTTAGATAAAAAAGAAAGAGCAGAAGTAGTTCGCAAAGGCTTTGAAAAAACTTTAGGTAGAGTATTAGCTAGGGTGATGGGAGGTAGATAAGATGATGATGAGGTTATTAGAGGAGATGATGAAAATCATAGACAACAGAGCTTTCATGGGGGAACCTATTTTGAAAGTGTATGAATATGTATGGAGAGGGTATTATGAGTGGCAAAATAGTTATTAGTGGATGGACTCTGTAATAAAAAAATAAGCAAAGCAACTTCTGGTGTATCAGGATTCGCTTTGCTTATTTATAAATATGTATTATCGTTTATAGTACGCTATAATACTCGCTTTTGCGATGGTGTTTGCCCATAAGTTAAAGCCTACAATGGCAGGAGTAGTATTTCCATCTAGTCCTAGTTTATCCGTTTTAAGGGCGTGTACTGTTATGATGTATTGGTGATATCCATGATCTACAGGAGGACATGGTCCACCAAAACCTTTTATTCCATAATCTGTGAGGCTCTGTATAGCACCTTTAGGTAATAGGGGAGAGTTGACTTTTCCTACATCTGTTACTAATTCGTTTATATTGCTAGGAATATCAAAGACTACCCAATGCCAAAAACCACTTCCCGTAGGTGCATCTGGATCATACATCGTGATGGCAAAGCTCTTGGTATCTTTAGGAGCATTGTGCCAAAATAACTGAGGAGATTGATTCTCTCCATCGCATCCAAAACCATTAAATTCGTGTTGTTTAGTTGTTTCTCCACCTAGATCTTTACTAGATAACGTAAAGGTGTTCTGTCCAAAAACACTAGTCGATAGTGTTAGTGCTAGTCCGATTATAAAATTTGCAACTTTCATTGTGTTTATGATTAAATGTTTAGGGCAAATTTATAGTAAGGTCTATAGTAGGAGTTAGCGGGATTGGGTCAAAAAATGTTGCTAGAAGTTCATTGTTTTTGACTTTGTTTAGGTGTGATATTATACTTGGCTTTATACGCTTGTATAAAGCTAGATACATTCTCATAACCTACCTTTAGATAGACTTCTGATGCAGTAGTTACATGCTGTGTGAGCAGGGTATGTGCATATTCTAATCTTCTGTTTTGAAACCATCTGCTAGGAGAATCACCATAGTGTTTTTCAAATTCTCGTTTGAAAGTAGATACGCTCATATTGCACAGAAAGGCTAGCTCAGATAGAGTGAGCTTGTTTAAGATATTCTTTTCTATTGTCTGTGTGAACTTTAAACTTTTATTATTGTTGTTAGTTATAAAGGATTGAAGAAATGCTGTTCCGTTGATCTCAATGAGATATAGCATTATCTCTTCTAGTTTAACGGTAAGTAATCTCCTCTGTATAGAAGGAGAGAGTTTAGTTATATCCATTAGACTTTTTGTAAAACTTTTACTGAAGTTATCGTAGTTAAAAGTATGGATAGAGTGAGTAGTTTTATTTTCTACTAGCTCTATGTTGTATTTAGAGATAAAGTTAAGTATCAATTCATGGTCAAAAAACAAGAGGATACTTCTGTAATTAGCTGTACTAGATAGTCTTTCGGTCATTAGGCAATGACCAGCTTTCATAAGGATGAATTTGGAGTTATCTAGTGCTTCAAAAGAGTTGTCAGACCATACTTCCTTTGTTCCTTCAACTAAAAAACTAAAAGTGTTTTGATTTAAAATAACTTGTTGTTTAGCTATCTCCTGTTTAGTATGATAATCAAATATAGTTATCTGTTCGTTGATATCAGTGAGTAAGTCGTTGGGAAGAAGGATACTTTTCATTCTGTTTATTTTAGGCTACATGAGTCTTGCTATTTTATTGTTATAAATAGGTATTATTAGGTGAAGTAAATGTAGTAAAATAAGCGAAGTGAAAAGAGGGGGAATTGTCAGGTGGAGTATAATTGTATTTATTAGAACTTTTAGTTGAGTAAGTATTAGGAGGATTGATGTTACTTTATGAATATGTAAGCAGAATTTTGATTAGTCTATGAGATGCTTTAACAATTGTTTGTTTATTTTAATAGGAATATTGGGGTTGTTTTTTGAAATAAAATATTGTATTTTAGATAGTTGGTTTTAAGAAGGGAATGGTAATAAATTCTAAAGGAAATGTTTAAATTCCTTGTGTACTCTTCTTTAATTGAAGAAATATAAATTATCTTTGCTCCTTTAATTAAATTAATCAAAATGACATTAAATCAGATTTTAACTCCGCAGATAGAGAAGGCGATTCAACAATTATACGGTACTACTGTAGAGAAAGTTGAGTATCAGGCGACAAGAAAAGAGTTTGAGGGTGATATTACTGTAGTTATCTTTCCTTTTCTAAGACAGATTAAGGGAAACCCAGTAGAAATCGGTACTAAGATAGGAGAGTACTTAGTAGAGAATACTTCTGTAATAGAACGGTTTAATGTAGTAAAAGGTTTTTTAAATTTAGTTGTTTCAGATAGTTACTATATCGATTTCTTTAATGCAATACGCAGTGAAGAGCACTTCGGATATGTAACACCTACACCAGGAGATAAGTCTGTATTAGTAGAATATTCTTCTCCTAATACGAATAAGCCTCTTCACTTAGGTCACGTTAGAAATAACTTATTAGGATATTCGGTAGCTGAGATTTTAAAAGCTTCTGGTAAAAAAGTTTATAAAACACAGATCATTAACGATAGAGGTATCCATATCTGTAAGTCTATGCTGGCTTGGCAGAAGTATGGTAATGGAGAGACTCCTGAGTCTACAGGACTTAAGGGAGATAAGCTAGTGGGGAACTACTACGTGAAGTTTGATGTAGAGTACAAGAGCCAAATCAAAGAATTAATGGCTCAAGGTATGTCTGAAGACGAAGCTAAGAAGGAAGCTCCAATCATTAAAGAAGCAAAGCAGATGCTTGTAGATTGGGAACATAATAAACCTGAGGTTATCGAATTGTGGAAAACAATGAATCAGTGGGTTTATGACGGTTTTGCAGTATCGTATAAAAACTTAGGAGTAGACTTCGATAAAGTGTACTATGAGAGCAATACTTATCTATTAGGTAAAGATGAGGTAGAGAAAGGTCTAGAGC
Organism: Myroides odoratimimus; assembly: GCF_030326305.1. Lineage (GTDB taxonomy): Bacteria > Bacteroidota > Bacteroidia > Flavobacteriales > Flavobacteriaceae > Flavobacterium > Flavobacterium odoratimimum_A. The sequence continues at coordinate 159,071 of NZ_JACAKB010000004.1, forward strand.
AGGGAGTATTCTTCAAAAAAGAGGATAACTCTGTATGGATAGACTTGTCAGAAGAAGGATTAGACGAGAAGTTAGTACTTCGTGGAGACGGTACTTCTGTATATATGACACAGGATATCGGTACTGCTATACAGCGTGTAAATGATTTTGGCGATGTAGGTGGTATGGTATATACTGTAGGTAATGAACAAGATTATCACTTTAAGGTTCTGTTTTTAATTCTTAAACGTCTTGGTTTTGACTGGGCTGAGAGTTTATATCATTTATCATACGGAATGGTAGAGTTGCCATCAGGTAAGATGAAGAGTAGAGAAGGAACTGTAGTAGATGCAGATGAACTAATCCAAGAAATGACAGACACCGCTAAGTCTATCTCAGAAGAATTAGGTAAGCTAGAGGGGTACTCTGAAGAAGAGCGTGCTCAGCTATTTACTACAATAGGCTTAGGTGCATTAAAATACTTTATTCTAAAAGTAGATCCTCGTAAAGGGATGATGTTTAACCCTAAAGAATCAGTTGATTTTGCAGGTAATACAGGACCGTTTATTCAGTATACGTATGCTCGTATCCAATCTATTTTAAGAAAGGCAGACTTCGATTATACATCAGAAATAAAAGGGATCACATTAGACCCTAAGGAGAAAGAACTATTAAAGTTATTAGAGGAGTTCCCTGTAGTGATTCAGGATGCTGCTCGTACACATAGCCCTGCTCTTGTAGCTAATTATGTATATGATTTAGTAAGAGAGTATAACTCTTTTTATCAAACGGTATCTATTCTAGGAGAAGAAGATGCTGTATTAAAAGCGTTTAGAGTACAATTGTCAGAAAAAGTAGGAATGGTGATTAAGGATGCGTTCTCATTATTGGGAATCGCTGTACCAGACCGAATGTAATCTTATATTTTTTTGTGAAAGTAGAGAAATCATACCTATACCAGTCACTTGCCATTATAGTAATGGCAAGTGGCTTTTTTTTATTTTTTAAAGGGAATTTGCCTAAAAAGTTATTTAGTGAAGAGGCTCTTCCTACAAGTAATATTGTAGTAGATAGTCTGATGCTAGAGGCGCTAGAAGGCATAGAAAAAGAGAAGCTAGTAACTAAAGATAGTCTGAAGACTGAAAAAACAGGAATAGATGATGAGAATGTAATCATCGTTCCAGAAGATGTATTTACTAGTGACGAAGATTTTAGCTCTTTTAAAGGAATGGCGTATCTGGAGAATTTCTTTGCAAAACTGTATGCTCTAGAACAACAAAAAGGAGCACGTGTCCGTATCGCTTATTATGGAGACTCGATGACGGATGGAGATTTAATCGTACAAGATCTGCGTAAGAACTATCAGAATAAATATGGAGGTATGGGAGTAGGTTATGTGCCTATTATGTCTGAATCTGCACAGTCTAGATTATCTGTTATCCATAAGTATTCGAATAACTTCAAGATGCAATCTTACTTAAATGTCAAAAGACCTCAGAAGCCTTTTGGGGTATCAGGACAGGTGTATTTTGTAAAAGATACAGTTAAACCTACTTGGGTGAGCTACACAGCAGGTAGGATGCAAAATATGACAATGCTTTATAATCCAACACTTTATTATGGAAGCTCTAATAATAAAAGAGGGGAAGTAGCAGTTATTATAAATAAGGATACTATTGTTAAGAAGTTAAACATCAGTTCAGAATTAAATAAACTGAAGATAGCCGATGGCAATATTAAAGATGTTAAACTACTATTTAAACACGCTGATTCTATTCCTATATATGGTGTAGACTTTAGTGCAGGTGGTGGGATACAGGTAGATAACTTCTCTAGCAGAGGTAATTCTGGGTTACCACTATCGTTGTTTAAAGTGAGCTTAATGCAGAAGTATCAAAAGAATTTAGATTATAGTCTAATCGTATTACACTATGGTGCTAATGTTTTAAACTACGGATCTCTAGATTACTCATGGTATACGAAGAAGATGGGGAATGTAGTGAAGCATTTAAAACAATGTTTTCCTAATGCTAGTATTTTAGTAATATCTACTGCAGATAAATCATCTAAAGTAGAAGGTGTGATGAAGACAGATGCTGCTGTAGAACCACTGATGAAAGCACAGAGAAAATATGCTATGGAAGCTCATGCTGGATTCTTTAACCTATATGAGGCTATGGGAGGAAATGGTTCTATGGTCAAATGGGTAGAAGAGGTACCTGCAAAAGCGAATAAAGATTATACACACTTTAATCATAGAGGAGCTTCTGATATCTCAAGCAAGATATTTGCTCGATTAGAGGAAGGGTATGCAGATTATAAAAAGAAACACGCAGGTCATGTGCCTGTTAAGAAAGTAGATTCTCTTCAGCAACCAGAAAAAGAAGCTGTAAGAGAAGATAGTTCTAAACAAAAAATAGAAAATGAAAAGGAATAAAATTGCTGTTTTTGTTGTAGGTATTTTATTTCATATTGGTTCTTTTGCCCAGGTTAGTTCACTTCGTACTAATGAGTTTAGTGATGAAGAGGTAGAAACTGTGAATGAAGAAGGAATAGGAAATAAGATTTATTACGCAGAACAATTGAAAACTTTCTTTGAGAAAGTTCAGAAGATGACTCGTTCTAAGGAAGGGAAGATTAACATTGTTCATATAGGTGATTCTCATATTCAAGCTGATTTTTTTAGTGGAAGAATGAGGTCTTTACTTCAAGATAGATTTGGTAATGGAGGATTGGGATTTGCCTTTCCATATAAATTAGCTAAGACTAATGGTAACTCTCTTGTTAGATATTCTTCTAATGCAGAATGGAGTAGTTACAGAAATATATTTCCGGTAAAGGATGCACAGGTAGGACTAAGTGGAATAGCGCTGTCTACAAATAATAGTAACGCTGTCATAGAACTAAGTGTGCGTGATGCTTCGTATGGTTTTTCACGAATGAAAGTTTTTACACCTTCTAATAAAAAGGAGTTTAATGTAGGAACAGCTAGTCAAAAGGTTTTCTTAGAATCAACTGCCCCTAAGAAGATTTCTCATCAGATAAAAAGAGGAGAGTCTTTAGGCGCTATCGCTAATAAGTATAACACTACTGTTACTGAGATTAAGAAAGCGAATAATATGAAGACGAACACCATTCATGCAGGTAAGAGACTTAGTATTCCTACTAAGCAGAGAGAATCTGTGGCGGTGTCTAATAATATGTTTAATGAGTTATCTGGAGAGAAGAATGATGTATTCTACACCTTTGAGTTAGGAGAGGAGTTAGATCGTATCTATTTCTACTCTAATCAACAGGCTGAAGCGTATGACCTAAATGGTGTGGTACTAGAGAATGATAAACCTGGGGTGCTGTATCATACTATAGGGGTGAATGGAGCAAGGTTCTCTGATTATACTAAATATGATTTGTTCTTTAAGCAACTTAGAGGGTTAGAACCAGACTTAGTGATTGTGTCTATGGGAACGAATGAGTCCTTCGATAGAATGAGTGGTAGAGATTTTCAAGAACAAGTCAATATATTCTTAGCTAAAGTAAAGAAAGTAGCACCTCATGCAAGTGTGTTATTGACTACACCTCCACCGTCTTATTTCTCTAAAGATAAGCCGAATACTGTAGCAGCAGAATTATCTAATGAGTTAATCATTAATGGAATAGATGGGAAGTATGCTATCTGGGATTTATATTATAATCTAGGAGCAACACTAGGCTTGTCTAGTTTAAGAGAGAACGGAATGTTGTCAAAAGATCTTGTACACTATACCGTGAAAGGGTATGAATATACGGGAGATCTATTCTATGAGGCTCTTATAGATGCTTATAACCAATTTGTCAAACAAAATAGTGCTTTTTAATTAAATGAGTCTATTTAATATTGAAATACCAAGTATAACTATTGATCAAGTAATCAATTGGTTTACTTTTAATCCTAAAGAACCTTTATTATTTAATTCAGGCTTATTTTTAGGAATATTTATTGTGTTTTATCTCTTCTATATCTTGATGAGAAAAACCTTCCACATTCGTTTATTGTATGTGACTTTATTCTCTCTATTCTTTTATTATAAGTCTAGTGGAATGTATTTTATTATCTTGATAGGATCCTCTTTAATGGATTACTACTTTGCTAATATTATTAATCATACCTTGAATGCAGCGAAGAAGAAATTACTCTTAACCATTAGTATTGTAGTAAACTTAGGGTTATTAGGTTACTTTAAGTACACAAACTTCTTTCTGGACGGAGTTAATTTCTTTGCGAATACGAAGTTACATTTAGATGATATTATACTGCCTGTGGGTATCTCGTTCTTTACGTTTCAATCTATTAGTTATATTATAGAGATTTATAGAAAAGAGATAGAACCAACGAAGAACTTTTTAGATTACTTATTCTTTATTTCGTTCTTTCCACAGCTGGTAGCAGGGCCTATTGTTCGTGCAAAAGATTTTTTGCCACAAATATATAAGAATGTCTATGTGTCAAGAGATTATGTGAATGAAGGATTGTTGTTAATCATAGGAGGATTATTGAAGAAAGCTGTTATTTCTGATTATATCTCTATAAATTTTGTGGATCGTGTATTCGATGCACCAAATAGTTATACAGCTTTTGAAAATCTAATGGCTTCTTACGGTTATGCTATCCAGATTTATTGTGATTTCTCTGGATATTCAGATATGGCTATTGGTATAGCATTATTGATGGGATATAGATTGCCAGTTAACTTTGATGTGCCTTACCAGTCTATGTCTATTACTGAGTTTTGGAGGAGATGGCATATATCGCTTTCTACTTGGTTAAAAGATTTCTTATATATATCAGTGGGAGGAAATAGAAAAGGAAGTTTCGGGGGGTATTTCTTTCCAGGATTATTCTTTGTAGGTATCTTAGGATGGGGAATCTACTATATGAATGAAAGTATTATTCCATTAATCTTAGCTGTAGCATCTATTGTTGTCTTTGGTCTAACCTTCTTGTTAGCAAAAGACAAGAAGAAAAATATGTATACTAACTTTAACTTATTAACGACTATGTTATTAGGAGGGTTATGGCATGGAGCTAGTTTGCGTTTTATTGTATGGGGAGCCTTACACGGTATTGCTTTAGCTATCCATAAGATTATTATGGAGCTATTTCCTAGAGCAAAAGGAGTTAAACCTAATTTCTTATGGAGAATATTCTCTATATTCTTAACGTTTAACTTTGTAACATTTTGTTGGATATTCTTCAGAGCAACATCTTTTGATACGGCATTAAATGTTATTAATAATATTGCTAGTATAGAATTTGATTGGCAAGCTTGGACTACTATTGCTATGGGGTATAAAAATGCGTTTATGCTGATTGGTATTGGCTTTGTGTGGCATTATATACCTAAATCATGGATGAGTGTGCCTCATCAGATGTTTAATGTTGCGCCAATGTTTGTGAAGGCAGTAGTACTTGGCTTTGTGTTTTGGATTGTTTATGCAACTGCAACAGCAGGACCACAACCATTTATTTATTTCCAATTCTAAAAGTGTTTGATTTAAGATAAATAAAAATGCCCGACTCTAATGAGTCGGGCATTTTTTGTATTATCAATAAAGGTTATTTTTGTCTTAAATCAGCACTGTGCTTAGGAGATAATAACGGTTCTGCAAACTCTATTACTTTTTCTTCTTCTAAAGCTCCTAAGATAGCATATACATTTCGATAGTCAGTTTTGCTAGGAATGTTAATTACAAAGTATTGGTCACTACATACTTCTATCTCTGTACCAGCATATAATATTTCGTTGTATAAGTCTTCTCTGTTATAATTGTCTTTTTGAACAATAACCTGCACTGTAGAATTACCAGAAGCAGTAGCTACATAACGGTATGTAAGTGTATTTTCTGTTTCGTCAAATTCTGCATAGATAATATCATCACATGAAAAATCAGGACCGTAAAAAGGGATATTATCAACTTGGTATAATCCTTTTTCTTTATCTATGGTCTTTCCCCAAAAAGTCTCGACCGTATTTTCTTCTAAGACATCACTATAATATCTAACTAAGATTTGTTGATATTGCTCTTCCATTGTGTACTAATATTTATTCTATTTGTTTTAATCACCGAATAGTTACATTGTTTCTATTCGGGGTCAAAGATAAGGCAAACTGTAAAATATAATACGAAAACAGTCTTTTTTGTGTTTAGTTTCGCAGTTTAAGTTTGAGTAATGTAGTATTAGTTGTGATATATAATATTTTATAGTCGTCTGAGAATACACAATTAGTTGCTAGTTCTGAGAAGTGTACACGTGCAATAAGTTCAAGATCTTTATTAAATACCCATATTCCGTTAGAACCAGCCGTAAATATATTGCCAAACTTATCTACTTTTAGACCTCTAGGTCTATCATTAATATCACTGATAAATGGGGTGTAATCAAATATGACAGGATCTCCTATAATACCTTTCTTTTTATCTATAGAGTATCGATATAAGAAACTTTTCTTTTCCTGCCAATAAGAGATATAAATGGTCTTATTATCAGGTGATAATGCAATTCCTTTAGGTACTAGAACACTTTCTAGTAAAAGTTCTAGTTGATTTTTATTATTGATTTTGTATATTCCGTAGTAACTTTTTTTAGCTGTTTGCTGATCTTTAGTTATTAAGTCAGTAAAGTATAGATTGCCTGATTTATCTTCTGTAAAATGTGAGGGTGCTGTTAGTCGGTATTTTTTAGGGTTATTTATCCAAGAGTTAAAATTAAATTTAGGCTCTCTGATTATAGCACTCATTTTTGCAATTTTCTCTTTTCCATAGAGGTAGAGTGATATCTCTCCGGTATTAGTAAATACTAAAACACTAGAGTCAAGTTCTCCACTTTTAGTATTCTGACCGATGAAGTCAATATCTTCCAAGTATGTTTTGGTATCCTTATAATGCTCTTTCCAATAGTGGATTCGCTTATTCGGAAAATCTGTAAATATTAATAAATTCTCTGCTTCTATCCATACTGGTGAGTCAGCATATTGAAACTCTTTAGCAATTATTTCGGTGTAAGCATTGTCATCAAAAATCAGTTGCGCTATAGGGTTGATGATTTCAATTTCTCCTATTCTATTACCTCTTTTAGTTTGTGTACTATTATGTTTAAGATTCTTATTCATAATCAGTTGCTTTAGAAATATATTGAATAAATATAGTGAAAAATGTTACAGTAACTATTGCGATAGTAATATTAAATTTAGTAATAAGTGGATGTTATCTAATTCATGTAAAAGAGGTATATTTAACAAACGAAAAGATATTTATGGAAATACTGAATTTTAGTAATAGAAGTACAGAAGCAGTTTCTCTGGCTTTTAAGAAATTAGGTATTGAAGACTTTAAAACAAGCTTGTGTATAACCAAATAGGCAATTACAAAATTGCATAGCACAGAAAGGCTAATGAAATTTGGTTAGAGGCAAATGAGGAGGTTCGTTATACGCTGAATGAGATTTGGGGACAAGAGAATAGTGTATAGCTGATTTACAGCTATAAGGCTCTATCTGTCGCAGTTTAACAGATATTTGACACAAATAATAATACAAAATCTGTTACATTTACTACAATAATACTACTAATAAGAAAAAGAAAAGATATGAACTTGTTTAAAAAATTATCTGGAGAATTCATTGATATTATTGAGTTCTTAGATCCAACACAAAATACGATAGTACACCGTTTTGAGCGTTTTCAAAACGAGATAAAGAATAATGCAAAGTTAGTTGTCCGCGAAGGGCAAATGGCTGTGTTTATCAATGAAGGGCAGTTGGCTGATGTATTCAGTCCTGGTACACATACTTTAAATACGCAAAACTTGCCAATCTTATCTACATTGAAAGGTTGGAAATACGGTTTTAATAGTCCTTTTAAAGCTGAAGTTTACTTCGTGAGCACTAAAACGTTTATTGATCAACGTTGGGGAACGAAGAATCCTATTATCCTAAATGATAATCGCTTTGGAATGATTGAGGTGCGCTCTTTTGGTACGTACACTTTTAAGATCGCTGATCCAGGAAAGTTCATTAAAGAAATAGTAGGTACATCAGGTACCTTCACTACAGACCAAATCAACGATCAGTTGAGAAGTGCAATAGTTACTCGTTTTACTGATTCTATTGGTGAGGCTAATCTTCCAATCGAGACGTATGCTGCTAACTTAAATGAGTTATCTACTGCGATCTTCGCGTATATGAAAGATGATTTCGAGGTATATGGAATGGATGTTACGAAGTTCTTAATAGAGAACGTATCTATGCCAGAAGATATCAAGAAAGAGATCTTTGAGTTGAGTAGATTAAATCACGTTGACTTGAATAAGTTAATGCAAATGAAAGCAGCGAAAGCTATGGAAGCAGCAGCTAATAATCCGTCTGGTGTAGCTGGAGCAGGAGTAGGGATGGGAGCTGGGTTTGCGATGGCTAATCAGTTTGGCCAAGCGATGGCGCAAGGACAAACTGCTACACAAGGTCAAGCAGGTGCTCAAGCTGTAACTAATACGCCTCCGCCACTACCTGGTGCAGTAGCTGTTAGTTACTTTGTAGCGCTAAATGGACAGCAAGCAGGCCCTTTTGATTTAGAAGGTTTAAAGCAGATGGTAGCCAATGGGCAGTTGCTAAGAGATACATTAGTTTGGAAAAATGGTATGGCTAACTGGGAAAAAGCAGATGCTCAAAGTGATTTAGGCGCACTGTGGGTACAAACACCTCCACCGTTGCCAAATATGTAAGATAAATAAGAAAAGCGCTATAAGGGCTGTAAAACTTCTTTTAGCGCTTTTCTTATTCGTTATCGTTAAAGTAAGAAGTAATAGCTATTTAATTAGTATAGAAGTGTCGTCAGGAGAAGAGATAAAATTAAATACATCAGAAGCTACACCTTGTAGCTCTTGTGGTGGACCGATGACTTATAAGCCAAGTGCGCAAGCATTGGTATGTGAGTATTGTGGCAGTGTAAAGGAAATAGAACAAGGGGAGTTGGAATTAAAAGAACACGACTTTGAAAGTTTTATGGAACGCTACGAGAAGGAGAGTTTTAGTACTACTAAAGTTGTTGAGTGCAACAGCTGCCATGCTACTGCAACTGTAGATGAGAATCTGAAGTCGATGGCTTGTCCTTACTGTGCTAATCCTTTAGTAGAACAGGATATTCACGAAGAGCGTTATATCAAACCGGAGTATGTATCTCCTTTTGCTGTAGATAGAAACCAAGTGTCAGGTATATTACAGAAGTGGATTAAAGATCTGTGGTTTGCTCCTAACAAGATACAACGCGGTATTTTTTCAGCAGATAATTTAAGAGGGGTATATGTGCCTTTCTGGACTTATGATATGCAGACGCACACTGATTATAGAGGAGAGCGTGGAGATGCTTATTATGTGACCGTTGGTAGTGGAGATAATAAGAGAAGAGAACGCAGAATATCTTGGTCAAACACTAGTGGTAGTGTCTCTAACTTTTACGATGATATTTTAGTGACTGGTAGTAATACACTCAAGATGGACTTGCTCAATTCTATTTCTACAGGATGGGATCCTAAGGGAGTACAAAAGATAAAACCAGATTATCTAAGTGGATTTATTACAGAGAAATACCAAGTAGATTTGAAAGAGGGATATGACAAGGCTCGTAATATAGTTGCTCAGTATGAAAGAGAAAGTGTGAAGAGAGATATAGGTGGAGATGAGCAACGTGTACATCATATAAATACTGAACTGTCGGATATGACGTTTAAGCATATTCTTTTGCCTTTATATGTGAGTTCCTTCTCTTATGGCAATAAGCAATATACTTTCTATGTCAATGGAGTAACAGGAAGAATTACAGGTGAGCGCCCGTATAGTGCTTGGAAGATTGCTTTTGCATGTTTTATAGGGGTGATAATACTGATATTTCTTATTTACTTATTCCAGAACGCGTAACTATTGCTGAGTAAATGCTTAATAAGAGTAGTATCGTTGGCAGTAAACAAAATGAATGTATGGTACATAATTCTTTAAAGAAAGGAACTAAACTTCTATTATAAACAACAAAGCCTCCCATTAGGAGGCTTTGTTATCTTTTAAAAGTATATTTTATAGTTTGTGTGCCTTTAGGGTAATCTAAACTAAGACTTTTTTCTTCCTTATCTACTTTTTCAACTAAGTTCATTTTATAATGGTAGAAATTTGAAATTTCTATTTTTTTGAATGTACTTTGGGATTGTGAAGTAAACATTACAAGTAAATCTCGTTCAACTACTTTGTAGCTTAGTTTGTCTGTAGTTTCATTACAATTTCCTGCTTGGTTTGTAGAAGCTATTTTTCGACTAAGTTCTTCTTGATTAAAAACCCATTTTTCTGTTGAACAATCTTTTTTCTTTGTATAATCAATACTTAGAATAACTTTTCCTTTATTATCAAGGAATTCTTTTTTTTCGATTGTCCATTCTTTTATAATTTCTTCCTTAAAATTAGCTACTTTATAAGGAACATTATCATCGCTAGAACATGCTGTAAAATTATAACTTGTAATAGTTATAATTATAAATGCTACAATTTTTTTCATAATAGTTTCTTTAGTTGATTAAGAAACTAAAGTTATAGTAAAGCATATTTTTAAAAATATACAATTCAAATTGTTTAATTCAAATTATATATTAAATCAAAGAAAGTTATAGGTTTTAAAATTTACTAATATAAAGAAGGGCTGTTTTTTTAAGACAGCCCTTCTTTAGTAATAAACTATTTGATTATTTAGCGTTGTTTTCTTCAATCCACTCGCGTGCATTAACGAATGCTTCCATCCAAGGAGAAACTTCATCTTTTCTTCCTTCTGGATAGTTAGCCCAGTGCCATTGGAATAATGAACGCTCGATGTGAGGCATCATTACTAAGTGGCGTCCTGTTGTATCACACATCATAGCAGTGTTAAAGTCAGAACCATTAGGGTTAGCGGGGTAAGCGTCATACGCATACTTCGCTACGATATTGTATTTATCTTCTGTCTCAGGTAAGTTGAATTTACCTTCACCATGAGAAACCCATACTCCTAAAGTACTTCCTGCTAAAGTAGAAAGCATGATAGAGTTGTTCTCTTGAATAGTTACGGAAGTAAAGATACTCTCGTGTTTTTGAGATTCGTTATGTTGCATCTTACCGTGTACCTCGTGCTCTGGATTGATTAGCTCTAATTCCATGAACAACTGACATCCGTTACAGATACCTACAGATAAAGTGTCTTTACGAGCAAAGAAGTTTTTCAATGCTGTATTTGCCTTCTCATTGTACATAAATGCACCAGCCCATCCTTTTGCAGATCCTAATACGTCAGAGTTAGAGAATCCACCTACAGCTCCGATAAATTGGATATCTTCAAGCGTTTCTCTACCTGAAATAAGGTCTGTCATGTGAACGTCTTTTACATCAAAACCAGCTAAGAACATTGCATTAGCAACCTCTCTTTCTGAGTTACTACCTTTCTCGCGGATAATAGCTGCTTTAGGTCTTGGTTTAGAAGCGTCAACTACAGGTTTTTTACCGTCAAACTGAGTTGGGAAACTGAAGTTTAAAGGTTGTACTTTATAGTTGTTATAACGATCTGCTGCCTTGTTATTCTTTGTTTGTTTTTGGTCTAATAAGTAAGACGTTTTCATCCAAGTATCTCTAATAGCTGGTACGCTAAATGCAAAGTGATCTGCTCCATTAGTGAATGATACTTTCTCATCAGTAGTAACCGTACCGATCTTAACAGCTACAACTCCTTTAGCAGCTAATGCTTGTTCTAAAGTAGCGTCGTCTTTAGCTTGAACGATAAGCGCGATGTTTTCGTTAAACAATGCTTTTACGGTGTCTTTCTCGTTAAGAGCAGTCAAGTCATATTTAGCACCTAAGTTCACATCTGCAAACGTCATTTCTAAAAGAGAAGTAACTAAACCACCACTTCCGATATCGTGTCCAGCAGCGATTTGTTCGTTAGCTACTAATTCTTGAATAGCATTGAATGCATTTTTAAAGTAAGCCGCATCAGTGATAGTAGGAACCTCTTGACCAATCTTGTTTAGTACTTGTGCAAAAGAAGAACCTCCCAATTTGAAGTTATCTTTAGACAAGTTGATATAGTAAATAGAACCAGCGTTTTTCTTTAAAGTAGGTTCTACTATTTTAGTAATATCTGTACAGTTTGCTGCAGCAGAGATAATAACCGTACCAGGAGCGATAACTTCATCGTTAGGATATTTCTGCTTCATTGATAGAGAATCTTTTCCTGTTGGGATATTGATTCCTAATTCGATAGCAAAGTCCGAACACGCTTTTACAGCTTTGTATAAACGAGCATCTTCTCCAGCATTGTTACATGCCCACATCCAGTTAGCTGATAAAGAAACGTTTTTGATTCCCTCTTTTAGTGGAGCCCAAACGATATTAGATAAAGCCTCAGCAATAGCATTTCTACTTCCTGCTGCAGGATCTACGATCGCTACTACAGGAGCGTGTCCTACAGTAGTTGCGATACCTTCTTTACCTTTATAGTCAAGTGCCATAGCACCTAAGTTGTTTAATGGCAATTGTAATGGACCAGTACATTGTTGTTTAGCTACACGACCTCCCACACAACGATCCACTTTATTTGTCAACCAATCTTTAGAAGCTACAGCCTCTAATTGTAACAATTGGTTTAAGTATTCTTCTACTTTTGATACAGAGTAATCTAAGTCAGCATATACACGGTTGATCGTTTTATCATCCATGATAGTCTTAGGAGAACTACCAAACATATCTTCGATAGCGAAGTCCATTGGTTTGTCTCCATTTGTTTTAGATTCAATAGTGAAACGGTGATCATTAGTAATCTCACCTACAGTGTACATAGGAGCACGTTCTCTTTCTGCAATTCTCGCTAAAGTATCGATGTCTTTTTGACCGATTACTAATCCCATTCTTTCTTGAGACTCATTACCGATAATTTCTTTAGCAGATAGAGTAGGGTCACCTACTGGTAGAGCATCTAAGTTGATGTGTCCACCTGTTTCTTCTACTAACTCAGAAAGACAGTTTAAGTGTCCACCCGCACCATGATCGTGAATAGATACGATAGGGTTATGTTCAGCCTCTACCATCGCACGGATAGCATTAGCAGCACGTTTTTGCATCTCTGGGTTAGAACGTTGGATAGCGTTTAACTCAATTCCTGAACCGAAAGCACCTGTATTTGCTGAAGATACTGCTGCACCTCCCATACCGATTCTGTAGTTCTCACCACCTAAGATCACCACTTGGTCACCTTCAGTTGGTTTGTGTTTTAAAGCTTGGTCTAATTTACCGTATCCAATACCACCAGCTTGCATAATCACTTTGTCAAACCCTAATTTACGAGCGTCTTCTTCATGCTCGAATGTAAGGATAGACCCTGTGATTAAGGGTTGACCGAATTTGTTACCGAAGTCAGAAGCACCATTAGAAGCTTTGATTAAGATATCGATAGGCGTTTGGTATAACCATGCTCTTTCGTCCATTGCTTGTTCCCATGGACGGTTTTCTTCTAAGCGAGAGTATGACGTCATATAGATAGCAGTACCTGCTAACGGCAATGAACCTTGCCCACCAGCTAAACGGTCGCGTATCTCTCCTCCAGATCCTGTAGCAGCACCATTAAAAGGTTCTACAGTAGTAGGGAAGTTATGCGTTTCTGCTTTTAATGAAATAACAGAGTCAAACTCAGTCTCTGCATAGAAGTCAGGTTTGTCTGCCGATTTAGGAGCAAACTGCGTTACTTTAGGTCCTTTGACAAAAGCAACGTTATCTTTATAAGCCGAAACAATATCATTAGGATTTGTCTCAGATGTTTTTCTAATTAATTTGAATAGAGAAGTAGGTTGCTCTTCTCCGTCGATGATGAAGGTACCGTTAAATATCTTGTGACGGCAGTGTTCTGAGTTCACTTGTGAGAATCCGAATACCTCAGAGTCTGTAAGTTTACGTACCAATTTAGTCGCTAAGTCATTTAGGTAAGTAATCTCTTCATCGTTTAAAGCTAAACCTTCTTGTGCGTTGTATTTAGCGATGTCCTCAATGTAGTTAATTGCTTCTGGAGCAATATTGATTGCAAAGATGTCTTGGTGTAGTGTCTCGAACTCTTGTGATAACATTGGATCGAATGCTTCACAGTCTTCTGCTTTTACGAACTCTTCAATGCGAATAATTCCAGTGATTCCCATATTTTGAGTAATCTCTACAGCATTCGTACTCCATGGAGTAATCATCGTAGCACGTGGACCGACAAATTTAGCGTTGATTGTTTTCTCGTTGATGTGCTTGGCATTGCCAAATAACCAGTTTAACTTTTGGATATCTTCATTAGATAAGTTGTTCTCCACCTGTACTGTGTAGAACTTTCTCGAAGGGTTTTCGAAAAAATAAATCATTGCGTTAAGAATATTTAGTTGTTGTTGTAATGCACAAAAATAGGCTAAAAAAACAATATTTTAAAACTTAATATTTTATTGTGTAAAAAAGTAAAAGCCTTTGTTTTTGACAAAAGCTTAAGGGTAAATTATAGTGATGATTAATCTATGTTTTTATATCTCATCCAGAGAAAAAGGACTCTTTTAAAGGACGCCAAAGCATATAGATACGTTAGTGTAAAACCAGCTTTGCCTTCAAAAAAACCTCCTCGTATCAGGCCTCTATACATAAAAGTACCAAGGGGGTTAGTAAAGAAGTGTATTTTATATACTTTCTTATTGTTTAAAAAATCAGAATAACTAAGTACTTGTTGATAAATATCTAATTCAAAATGAAAGTTGTCAAATGATTGATCCACTATTGTAGTAATAGGTGCTTTCAGGTCTTTAATACTAGCAAAATAAAGTTTTTGGTCAGCTAGTGATAGACTATTAAAAAGTAATAAAGCAGGCTGTTTTTGAAAGCCTCCTTTTTTTATGTTTTCTCCTAAGAACTGTATGTACTCTCTTTTTTTGATGTAAAGTGTAGTGCTTTCATTACTATTAGCGATAATGTTATTTACCTCTTCTGCTAGCTCTGTTGTGAATTGATAATGCATTGGCATAAACGCAAACCAAGATACTTTTAGCTCGGTTAGCTTGTTGTGTAAGGATTGAAAGAGCTCATTTGTATCAACGCATAAATAAGTAATCTGTACGCTATACTGATTGGTATGATCTGTATAGTGTTTATCTTGTATAGGTAGTATCAGAAGAACATGATCGATTTGTTTAGGAAGATTTTCTATCCAGTTTTTTAGATTGATATTATTCTGATATATACTCAGTATTGTTAGGTTCATAATTATTCTTACTCTCTATTTTAGTATAATATTTTTATTATTTGTTCTGTTGCCTATTTAAAAAATGTATTTTTGTGTCTTATATTATGTTAATTACTAAGTATGAGTAAACTACCGATCTTAATGTACCATAATGTTCAAGAGGATTCAGAACAATTAAAAGCTCATTCTATTCATTGTTCATCATTAGAAGACCAATTGAAATACCTTGTCGAAAATGGTTATACTACTTTTCACTTTAGTGAATTAGAGACTCTAGCTGCTCTTCCTAAAAAGAGCATTATCATCACTTTCGACGATGTAACAGTTAATCAGTTAGATTTTGCTGTTCCTTTGTTAGAGAAGTATAATTTAAAAGCGACCTTTTTTATTCCTTTTCATTACTTAGGGAAGACTGATCTGTGGAATAATGGAGTAGAACCCATCATGACAGCAGAACAACTAAAATCTCTTCCTGCTTTTATAGAGTTGGGATACCACTCTTATAAACACCGTCATTATGCAGGATTAACATTAGATGAGGTTAGACAGGATTTTGAAGACAGCGTTGAGGTAGTGAAGAAATATAACCTTTCTGTTTATCCTGCTTTAGCTTATCCGTATGGTAACTTTCCTAGAAAAGAGCCAGCAAAAAGCGCTTTTTTTGAAATATTAAGAACGTATAAGATGAAATATGCTGTACGTATCGGTAATCGAATTAGTCAATACCCTTTTAGTAGTGAATATGAGATTAACCGTATTGATATTAAAGGAACTGAAAGTATGTTTGGCTTTAAGTGGAAATTAAAAGTAGGTAAGCTATTTTAATCCCTTTTGCAATAACATTAGTTTTAAATATCTAGCGAATACTCCATAAGCGTCTAATGTAGCTCCTGCTAGTCCAGCCGTTTTATCCAGATATCCTCTCTTTATAAAATAGATATAGAAAAATCTGTAAAATGGCTTGAACGCTAGGTGATAATAAGAGACTTTCTTTTTCTTTTTAAACTGTTCAGAGGCTTGGAACCAAGAATAAGACTCTTTTTTTGACATATAGTGAAATATTCCTTTATAGGTCAAATGCACTACATGATTTTTAAGAATCCCTGTTTTGCCCTCTGTTGTATGCAATTTTTCGTGTACTTCACCTGTGAAGTGCACTCCTTCGTTATAAACTAGACGCGTTACCTTATCTGCTTTGTGAAATAAAAACTCATTGATAAAAAAGTGTGGAAATCTAAGCTTAAAGGCTTTGTATTCTCCAGGGTTTTTAATAACTTCTAGTATTTCTTTTCGCAGACTATCTGTCACTCTTTCATCTGCATCAATAAATAGAATCCACTTACCCTTAGCATAAGGAATAGCAAAGTTTTTTTGTGTAGCGAAGTTGACAAACTTATTTTGCAAAACTAGACAGCCCATATCAGTAGCTATCTGTGTAGTCTTATCGTTACTATAGGAATCTAAAACTATAATTTGGTCTGCAAAATCTACAGACTTAATAGCATCAGCAATATATTTTTCCTCGTTATAGGTAGGTATAATAACACTTAGATTCATAACGTTCCATTGTTTATGTGAAAATACATGTTAAAGATATATAAATAATGTATTTTTATATCAATGTCGTTCGTCTAAGTTTAAAGGTTTTTGATTTTTTAAATCAATAATTGTTAAATTATAATAAAGTATTTTTAATATAGAAACAATAAAAGTCAATATTGTTGTGACTTTTATTTAAATTATTGTATTTAGATAAGAATATAAAAAATATATAAGTAGTCTATTTTTCGATGTTATTTCTCAACATCCATAGTTTTACATATCGTAGAAAAGTAGAGTAACTACCTAAAAAAGACAAGATAAGACCTGCCGTTCCATCTCTATACCCTTGTTGTATAATGTAGTGTTTAAAAAAGCGGAAACACGGTTTGATCATAAAGTGGTATAGGTTTAACTTACCCGTTTTACTGTCATAATCTCTAGCTTGTAGACTTGCGTATTGATTTAGTTTCTGAATGTGATTATCAAATCCTCTATATGTATTGTGGTATAGTTTATTCTTTAAATAACCTATTGATCCATCTACCTTTAGGGATTCATGGACAGCGTTTTGGTACGTACATTTGTTTTTATTGAAAAGGCGGATAACCTTGTCTTTCTGATATCCAGAATAATGTATTGCTTGGTTAAAGAAATAGTTTGATCTATAGACCCAATAAGCCTCATGGTCTCTTAAGCTATTACTAGTTATAAGAGTTTGTATTTCTTGTTTGAGTTCATCTGTTAGTTGTTCGTCTGCATCTAATAGTAATATCCAATCATTTTTAGCTTTATTTAGGGCAAAGTTCTTTTGATTAGAGAAGTTGTCAAACACGCGTTGTATCACAGTAGCTCCCAAGCTTTCTGCAATGCTAACAGTATTGTCAAGACTATAAGAATCTATAACTATAATTTCATCCACAATGTCTCTTGCAGATAAGATACATTGCTCAATACGAAGTTCTTCGTTTTTGGTAGGGATTAAAAGAGTTATATGATTCATTTTTTAAATCTTGACTCTCCAAAGATATAGATTATAGAAAAATATCTTTAATTTTTTACATTTCTTTACTTAAGATTAACATACAACGTTAAATAACAGAATATAAAACGAAAAAGGTTCCTTTCTAGTTAAAGAAAGAAACCTTTTAATTACTTCACAGTCAATTGATTATTTTTAACTCTAGAGTTAAAGGACTGTATATATGCTTTGATGAATTTTTCCATCTCTTCTCTTTTTGCAGTCTCTGTATTCATCAGGTTTTGCTTTAGTGGAGGGTCTTTCTTCCAGTTGTATAGACCTAAGGTTTTCTTCCCGTCAAAAGCTAAGTAATAATCTCCTTTTTCATAGTTATAGATATTGTCTAAGTAGTTTACTACAAAGTCTTGATCAGATTTATAAGATTTACCATAAGTAATAATCTTAGTATTAATCTGGAGATAATCCATTAAACTTGGTAGGATATCGATCTGTTGGAAGTTTTTCTCTATTTTTTCAGTTGTTATACTAGGATCATTAGGGGCAAAGAACAAGATAGGAATACGGAATTTACCTACATTCGTCTTCCATTCATCTTCTATTGGTTCTGCACAGGTATGGTCTGCAGTGATGATAAAAATAGTATTGTTATACCAGTCTTTAGTTTTTGCAGTTTCGAAGAACTTTTTAAGAGAATAATCAGCATAGGCGATAGACTCGTGTATATCTGCTTCTCCTTTAGGGAATTTACCTTTATATTTCTCTGGGATAGTATATGGGTTATGTGACGAAATCGTGAATAGAGTTGTAAAGAAAGGCTTCTTGAATCGGTCTAATTGTTTGATATAGAACTGTAAAAACTCTTCATCAAATACCCCCCAAGTTCCGTCAAATGCATTAGGACCTTCGTATTCATTCTTTCCATAATATTCATCAAAACCTGCTACATTAGCATATTGATCGAAGTTTTGACTACCGTTGAACGCACCGTGGAAGAACGCAGTGTGATATCCATTTTCTTTTAATATTTTAGGTAGTGTATATACATCGTTTAATGCATAGCTAGACGAAATAAACGTTCTATTCATTAAGCTAGGAATACTAGAGATAGACGATGGTACAGCATCGATAGATACTTTACCATTAGCGAATGCATTTTCAAAGAAATGACTATTCTGCGCTAGCGAATCCATAAATGGAGTCAATCCTCTATGCATCGTTTCTCTACCAAAACTTTCAACGATTAACAAGACAACATTCTTTTTATTAATACTGTCGTATTTAAACTCTTGTACAGGATTAAATACCTGGTCTAGTTCAGCCTCAGTATAGAAGTTGACCTCTTCTAAGCTTTCGTTTTTACCCATTGTTTTTAATACTGAGAATGGAGTGTTTAAGACTAGAGCTGTATTTTTTAATCCTCCATATTGAGATGCATCTACCAGACGAATAGGTTTGCGTTGTAATCCACCACGACCTAATACTAGCATGATCCCTATCACTAATACCATCACCACAGTGTCTTTAATATTAAATCTACTGTTTATTATTTTATAATTTATCTTTCTATAGATCAACCAGAATATTAAGAAAGATAAGAACATATAGACAGGTATCCACCAGTAGTCTACGATGAAGTTTTTTAATAATCCTGGTAATTCTTGTTCCATACCAGAAGCTGTGATAAATGCATAAGAACTACGTCTACTGATAAATCTAAAGTATTCGTAATCTACGAAGTTCAGACATAGTATGAATATATTTACTAAGTAGAAACTGTAAAATAAGAATTGCTGATATCCTTTGTTATTTTGAAATTTACCAGGGAATAGATGTAGTAAGGCGAATACGATATTAATAAACCCTAGTGCAGCTAAGTCAAATCGTACACCTCCAAGAAATATTTTTAAATCCCATGGGTCTAATAAGTGTGAATTGTAAAAATAAAAACCTACTCTACATACTTGATAGAAGAAGAAGATTAAAAGAAATCTTTTAAAGAATAGGATACAATTTTGAGAAAATAATTTACTCATAATCAATAATAAAAACTTTTTTTAATAAATAAAAACAGAGCACAAAAGTACTCTGTTTTACGTTAATAATGATATACTTATTTTTACACTGCTACATTGTATTCTCTTAAAGCATCATTTAGAGATGTTTTAAGATCTGTAGATGGTTTTCTTTGTCCGATGATTAATGCACAAGGTACTTGGAACTCACCAGCAGGGAATTTCTTTGTATACGAACCCGGTATCACTACAGAGCGCTCTGGTACATATCCTTTTATTTCTTTAGGAGTATCTCCTGTTACATCTATAATTTTAGTAGACGCTGTCAGTACCACATTAGCACCTAATACAGCCTCTTTTCCTACTCGAACACCTTCTACTACGATACAACGCGATCCGATGAATGCATTGTCCTCTATAATAACAGGAGCAGCCTGTAGGGGTTCTAGTACTCCTCCGATACCTACACCTCCAGACAAGTGTACGTTCTTTCCGATTTGTGCACAAGACCCAACAGTAGCC
The DNA here is from genome assembly GCF_030326305.1 of Myroides odoratimimus. GTDB lineage: Bacteria > Bacteroidota > Bacteroidia > Flavobacteriales > Flavobacteriaceae > Flavobacterium > Flavobacterium odoratimimum_A. The sequence goes on from NZ_JACAKB010000004.1 coordinate 179,395, forward strand.
CAAGTATCCACCATCGTTCCTTCATCTACATAAGCACCTATATTCACATAAGAAGGCATTAATATCACACCTGAAGAGATATAAGCCCCATGACGAGCCACAGCATTAGGCACTACTCTGATTCCCTTTTCAGCATAATTCTTCTTCAGAGGCATTTTATCGTGGTATTCGAAGATACCAGCTTCTAAAGTTTCCATCTTTTGGATAGGGAAGTATAGCACTACTGCCTTTTTTACCCATTCATTGATTTGCCATTCTGTTCCCTTAGGTTCAGCTACACGCAATTTACCACTGTCAATCAGCTCTATAACTTCACGAATAGTATTTTGAGTGTTTTGATCTTGTAATAGTGAGCGATCGTCCCACGCTTTTTCGATTACTTCTTGTAAGTGCGTCATCTGTATTAGATTGAGGTTTGTTAATATATAATTATTGAATGGCTTTGATTACAGCCATTAAGTCTTGTTCTGCTAATCCTTGTTCACTAGCCTTTGCATACGCCTGTTCTGCAGCTTGTGTCAGTGCAGTATCCCATCCTGCATCTTGTGCTAGGCGAATGTCCTTTAGCATAAATTTTAATGGAAATGCAGCAGGATAGTTATCCTCTAGTATAGCAGAGGTCTTTATCTTACTCATGCCAGAGCCACATGCACTATCATTTACGATAGCAGTCATCATCTCTCTATTTATTCCATTCTGTTCAGCGAATAGTACAGTCTCTGCTAGCCCTTGTACTACCACAGACATATAGTAGTTAATTGCTAGTTTAGCTTTGCTACCGCTACCTGCCGTTCCTAAGTAATAATGGCTTTTACCCATTACTTCAAAAAGAGGTTCACAAGTCAAGTGACTTGCTAGATCACCACCCACTAAGAATAAGAGCGTACCATCTATAGCAGGCTTTACACTTCCTGATACAGGAGCATCTAGATAGAAAGCCTCTTTCTCTCGTACTTGTTGGTATAGTTTTTCTGCTAATGCAGGCGATATTGTACTACTGTTAACGAATGTTTTTCCCTTTAGATCCGTAGTGAGAATTTGTTCAAAAGTACTTTCCACTATTTTATCATCAGGCAGTGTTAGAAAGATAATATCTGTCTTAGCTATAAAGTCTATAAGGTCTTCTATAGGAGTAGCCCCCTCAGCGATAAGTGGAGAGGTTTTAGTATTGTCTCTTCTATAAAAGTTTAGTTTGTAACCTGCCTTTAAAAGATTGTGTGCCATAGGTGTTCCCATATTTCCTAATCCTATCCATCCTATTGTTTTCATATCTTTTATTTTTTGTGTTGAGGTTATTTTAATGATAAAGCAAATATAATGATATTTTTTTTTGAGAGTCGTTTCTCATGCTACGGAGTTACAGATTTTATACGAATAAATGTAGTGAGGTAATGAGGGGCAGGGAGTATCAAAAAACGAAATTATTCTAAACAACTTTCTATTTTTGCCTATCAGATAGACTTGAAATGAAGAATATAAAATGGGAGACCTTAGATCGCTTAAAGAATAGTTTCAAAGAATTAGAGACTCAGGAGCACTATATCTATATGCCATTTATTAATCTAGCATACTATCCAGCAGAGCCTTATCGATCTAATTATTATGGAATAGGGCTTCTAGAAGAGGGAGAAATTACCTTCTATATCGATCTTACAGAGTATACTATCCAGGGACCTGCTATTATTTTTGCAGATACTACATCGATTAAGAGATGGGACAAGACACGTCGTACTTATGAGATGATGACAATCTTATTCTCAGAAGATTTCTTACAAGATAAGTTAGTAGAGAATAATGTACTCGCTTCTTTTTCAGATTTATCTAGTCTAGGGGGGTGTGTCACCCAGTTAGATCCTAAAGAATTTGAGAGTTTTAAGACTATGTTTAAGGTCATAGACCTCTATCATAATTCGAAAAATGCATTTCATACAGAAGTAATCAGAGGAGTGATCTACAGTATGATTAACGAAGTAGCTTATCTGTATGAGAAATACGGCAATGTGACCAAAAGTTTACATAAACTAGCTCTCAAGTTTAGAGAAGCGGTAGGTAAGCACTGTAAAGAGCATAGAAGTGTACAGTACTATGCTGATTATCTTCACGTCCATCCTAAGTATCTAAGTCAAGTAATTTCAGCAGAAACAGGATTAACTGCTAGTGAGTGGATTCAAAACCAAGTAGTCTTAGAAGCTAAAATCTTATTGCAAGATCAGAACCTCTCTATAGGCAGTATCGCAGAGATACTCCACTTTAGTGATCAGAGCACTTTCGGCAAATACTTTAAGAAGTATAGCGGTGTCAGTCCTAGTGCTTATCGGGATAGTCTATAAAGGTAATTTACTTATAAGAACACAAGTTCTTTTTATTGATAACAGTATTGCTTTTATATAGCATATCGCATTCTTGTTGTTAGAAATAAGAATGAGTTGTCTATTAATAGAAGTTTATTATTTCCTTTTATTTAATTCTCCATTTTATTAGCCTATTTATTGAACGTTGTGAATAGTCATTTAATGATTCACAATATAATACTATACCTTTTTTCATTTTCAATTGTTGATAAATAGGTGGAGAATAAAAGAAGCATCCCTCGACAAAGACTATCTTATCTCCACCATTCTCGTGGTATTCTCCATGTATTGTCGAAGCAATAAGTATGAATACTAGGCTATATAAGGGGTAAGAGTGTATAGGACTTCATTGGATAAAAAATGATGTAGAATGCAATGTGTTGATTATTATGTTGTTGGTTGTTTTTGCTATTTAAAAAAAGTCAATCTCTTTTTTACTATTTATAGATAGAATTAGCTTAATAGGTTTCTTTTTAGAAAAAATAGAGGTTACAAAAGTGTTCTATTGCTATAAATAGGTAGTAATAAGTATACAATTTTAAAAAAGTGCTTTTCGTTTTTTACGGAAGGTAAAGAAGAGGTGTAAGTGGCTAAAACTTACTTATTGGCTAAAATTAACTTATTTAGAACGATTATAGTTAAATGTTTATAATCCGACATTTTGAACATCTATACCGTGTTATAGTGCTTGTGTGCTAGTGCTCATTGATAGAATTTTGCCTCATGTTAATAGTAGCCTAATGGCTGTGTGTTATATTCTTTTATATGCTAGTGCATAGTGTAGTAGGGAAGAGGAATAATGTGTTTTGTACTTAAGGAAGATACTTCTTGATTTCTATAATCTTACCTTTTGACTAAAAAATCTACTTTTTATCCCTTTACCTCACTTTGTTTAGATAATACATTTGTCATGTGTTAGGATAGAAGTAAAACTACTAATTAACGCAATAGTTCAATCAATAATAAATAGTTAAAGATGAAAAAAACATCTACTTTTTTAGGTCTTACTACAATTGCTTTATTATGGGCATGTCAAGATAAAAAGCAAGAAGGAGAATGGGGAGGAGACGGTCAAGTCGAGCAGTACCCAGTACTTTCAATAAAAACGGAGAAAACCAATTTATTTACAGATTATCCAGTGGTGTTACAAGGGATAAAAGATGTGGAATTGCGTCCAAAGATTGATGGCTTCGTTGAAGCAATCTATGTGGATGAAGGGCAAACGGTCAAAAAAGGACAGCCCTTATTCAAAATCTACGCTCCACAATATCACGAAGAAAGTGTGGCGGCGGTGGCTTCAATAAAAAATGCAGAGGCAGAGCTAAACAACGCTCGTATGCAGGTGGCAAAAGCTAAACCGTTAGTGAGTGAGGGTATTATCAGTAACTATGAGTTAGAGTCTGCAGAGTATGCATTAAGAAGTAAAGAAGCACAATTAGCACAAGCTAAAGCGAACTTAAATAGTGCACAGGCTAATGTAGGATATACACAAGTGGTAGCTCCTTTTGATGGAGTGATAGGATTGATTCCTTATAAAGTGGGAGCATTGGTAAGTAGTGCTTCTCCAGAACCTCTAACTACAGTATCTGAGATAGGAAGTATCAATGCTTACTTCTCTATGAATGAAAAAGAGTTTATTGATTTTATTCAAAAAGGAGGAGAACAAACTCTAGAACAGAGATTAGCTAGTATGCCTGAAGTATCCCTTTTATTAGCGAATGGAAGCGAGTACAATCAGAAAGGAAAAATAAATACTGTAAGTGGACAAGTAGACCCTCGTACTGGGAGTGTGAACTTCAGAGCTGTTTTTGCTAATCCGCAAGGGATATTGAGAAGTGGAAATAGTGCTACTATTCGTGTACATGAGAGTGTAGACGCGGCTATCTTGGTTCCTCAGAAGGCGACTTTTGAAGTACAAGGGAAACGCTTTATTTATGTTGCTAATGCAGAAGGGGTAGTAACCAGCACAGAAATTTCGGTTATGGAAAAGGTGCCTTCAAGTCAATACTTCGTAGTGACAAGTGGGTTAAAACCTGGAGACAAAATCGTAAGTGCAGATATTGGAGGACTACGTGAAGGAATGAAGATTAAAATGTAATAGAGGATAGCATTATGTTAAGAAGATTTATAGAAAACCCAGTGTTATCTACCGTGATATCTATCATTATAGTAATACTAGGGTTATTAGGACTATTCTCATTACCTATCACCCAGTATCCTGAGATAGCACCACCTACAGTACAGGTGACAGCTAACTACCAAGGGGCAAATGCTGAGGCGGTAATGAAGAGTGTGATTATTCCATTAGAAGAACAGATTAATGGAGTAGAGAATATGGCATATATGAACTCAAAGGCGAGTAATGATGGTTCGGCTGTTATTACCATTACTTTTACACAAGGAGCGGATGCTGATATGGCAGCTGTGAACGTGCAGAACCGTGTGAACCAAGCCATGAGCCAACTGCCAGAAGAAGTAATAAAACAAGGGGTGACTACGACTAAGAGATTGAGTAGTGAAATATTCAGTTTCTTAATGTATAGCTCTGATAGTAGATATGATCAAGCATTCTTAGAGAACTACGCTCGTATCAATATTTTACCTAAAATAAAACGTATCAATGGAGTAGGGGATGCCTCTATCTATGGAGGACGTGAGTACAGTATGCGTATCTGGTTAAAGCCAAACGCAATGGCTTCTTATGGACTTACGCCAAGTGATATAGTACAAGCGTTACAGGAGCAGAACGTAGAGGCTGCACCCGGTAAGGTAGGAGAGAACAGTAGACAGAGTTTTCAATATGCTCTAAAATATACAGGGCGATTAGAGACACCTGAGGAATTCGGAGATATTATTATCCGTTCTAATGGAACAGGTAAGATATTGCGCCTGAGCGATGTGGCAGAGATAGACTTAGGAGCGTACTCGTATGCGATGACCATGACTGCTTATAAGCAGCACGGTACTTATATAGCTGTAAACCAGGTGGCAGGGTCTAATGCCCATGAGATTATTAAACAATGTGAAGAGTTATTAAAAGAAGCAGAAAAAGACTTGCCTGCGGGTGCTAAATTCGAAGTATATGCAAATTCTAATGATTTCTTATTAGCCTCTATTGATAAATTGATAGCGACTTTAATAGAAGCATTTGTATTAGTGTTCATAGTAGTATTAGTGTTCTTACAGGATTGGCGTTCTACTTTGATACCAGCTATAGCGGTACCAGTAGCTATCGTAGGTACGTTCTTTTTCTTGAACTTATTTGGTTTCTCTATTAACTTATTGACTCTTTTCGCCTTAGTACTGTCCATTGGTATTGTGGTAGATGATGCTATCATCGTAGTAGAGGCAGTACATGCCAAACTATATGAAGGAGCAGAAACAGCTAAGAAGGCAACAGTGAGTGCGATGAGTGAATTGACCACAGCGATTATCTCGATTACATTAGTGATGTCAGCAGTATTCGTACCTGTTACTTTTATTGAAGGGTCTGTAGGGGTGTTTTATAAAGAGTTTGGTATCACATTAGCTGTTGCTATTTTGATTTCGGCTATTAATGCCTTGACACTGAGTCCAGCGTTATGTGCTATTATGTTGAAACCTGAGTCAGGTATTCATCAAGAGAAAAGAGGTTTTGTCAATAGATTTAAATCAGCTTTTAATAGTTCATTTGATCGAATGACTAATCGTTATGTAGGTGTATTAGGCTTCTTGAATAAGAATAAATGGTTATCGTTAGGAAGTATCGTTGTATTCGGTGCCTTGTTTGTATTCTTAACGAAAACGACACCAACAGGATTCGTACCTAATGAGGATAGTGCTTCTATCTATGGTAATATTATATTAGCACCATCTACTTCTCTTGAAGAGACTGAACGTATTTCTAATGAGATAGATAGTATAGCGATGAGTATACCTGAGGTGAAGTTCACTTCACGACTTGCAGGTATGGACTTCTTCAGTGGAAATGGTAGCTCGTATGCTGTAGAGTTTATTAAGCTAAAACACTGGAAAGATCGCCCTAACCCAGAGCAAAATATTCACAGTGTAGTAGGGCAGTTATTTGCTAAAACGGCGCATATTAAAGATGCTAATATTGTATTCTTTGCAGCACCTACGTTACAAGGGTTTGGTAACAGTTCTGGATTCGAAGTACAGTTACAAGATAAGACAGGTGGAGATTATAAGAAGTTTGAAGAAATAATAGGAGGGTTCTTAGGAGCGTTAAATCAACGCCCAGAGATTATGTATGCAACTTCGTCTTTTAATACTAACTTCCCTCAGTATGAAGTATCTGTTAATGTTGCAAAAGCAAAAGAAGCAGGAGTAGGGGTAACAGAGATTCTGACTACACTACAGGGGTATCTAGGAGGTATCTATGCAACGAACTTTAACCGCTTCGGTAAGCAGTATAAAGTAATGATACAAGCAGATCCTAATTTCCGTGAGAATAAAGAGGCTATCGATAAACTATATGTGAAGAATGAGCAAGGAGTGATGTCTCCTATCACGGCATTTATTGATCTGAAGAAAGTATATAGTCCAGAGTTCTTGACACGCTTTAACTTATTTAATTCAGCTTTTGTCAACGGTAGCCCTAATCCTGGATTTAGTTCTGGAGATGCTATACGTGCGATAGAAGAAGTAGCAGCACAGACTTTGCCACAAGGATATGGTTTTGAGTATTCAGGATTGTCTAGAGAAGAGAGCGGTAGTGGTAACCAGACTGTTATTATTTTCGTGCTGTCTATCTTATTCGTTTACTTCTTATTAAGTGCTCAGTTTAAGAGTTATATACTTCCATTAGCAGTGTTGTTCTCTTTACCGATAGGGTTAGCAGGAGCTTTTATCTTCGCTAAGCTATTCGGAATAGAAAACAATATATTCTTACAGATTAGTTTGATTATGTTGATTGGTTTATTAGCGAAGAATGCTATTCTGATTGTAGAGTTTGCACTACAGAGACGACAGTCAGGTCAGTCTATTGCAGATGCAGCTATAGAAGGAGCACGTATTCGTCTAAGACCTATTCTGATGACTTCATTTGCTTTTATTTTTGGATTATTACCATTGATGATGGCTACAGGAGCAGGAGCGCTTAGTAATAAGTCAATAGGTACAGCTGCGGTAGGAGGAATGTTGATTGGTACACTGATAGGAGTGTTGGTTATTCCTTCATTATTTGTTGTATTCCAGGCGTTACAAGAAAAAATAAGTGGAGCACCTGTATTAGAAGAAGAAGAGTAAGTGTAATTATAAAGTGATAAACGTATAAGTGTATCTAAGGATGTGCTTATACGTTACACAATGACTTAAGTCAATGCGATAAATCAGAAGAATCATGAAATGGACATATAAAATATATATAGGGGTAGCGGCTATTGGGTTATTGGCTTCATGTCAATCTGCGAAGACGTACCACAAACAAGAAGCGATAGACCAGGACTTGTATAGAGTTGTACAAGAAACGGATACGTTGAATATAGGTATGATGCCTTGGCAGACTTTGTTTAAAGATGCAAAGTTACAAGAGCTAATAACAGAAGGAATAAAAAATAACCTAGACCTGAAGATGGGAATAGAAAGGCTGCATGCTTCAGAGGCGTTGTTAAAACAATCTAAAGCTGCGTTCTTACCTGACTTAAGTATAGGTGGAGGAGTGAAAAGATCAAGACTGTCTTATCCTCAAGGTTTTGGTTTTGTAAAGAATGCTACGCAGTACGATGTATTTGCTAGTACTTCTTGGGAGATTGATGTATGGGGTAGATTAGCGAGTAGTAAGCGTGCAGCTTATTATAGAATGCTTAAGTCTGATGCAGGACAAAAAGCTGTGCAAACTCAGATAGTAGCTCAGATAGCAGATTATTATTACCAATTATTGGCGTTAGATCAACAACAAGCTATTATCGAAAAGACGATAGTGAATCGAAAAGACGACGTTGAAACAATGCAAAAGTTGAAGGAGTCAAGTGTAGTAACGGGTGCTGCTGTGGTACAGAGTGAGGCTAACTACTATGACGCTGAGGCTACACTACCAGGAGTGAAGCGCCAAATTAGAGAAGTAGAGAATGCTTTGAATATCTTGTTAGGAAAGCCTGTTGGCGAAATAGATAGAACTGATCTGTCGGTACAAGAATTACCAATAAAACCAAGTATTGGTATTCCGGCTCACTTGCTACAAAATAGACCAGATGTGATGGCTGCAGAGTATGAGTTAGCAGCTTATTTTGAAGATGTAAGTGCTGCCAAAAGAGCTTTTTATCCAGCATTGACAATAACAGGAGGGGCAGGGTTCTCAAGTTATGAGTTTAAAGATTGGTTTTCTTCTACGGGGCTGTTCGCTAATATAGCAGGAGGTTTATTACAACCTATCTTTAACAAGAGACAAAATAAAACGAGATTAGAAGTAGCTAAAGCTACTTATCAAGAAAAGGCATACAATTTTCAGAAGGCTATGTTAGTTGCAGGGCAGGAAGTATCAGATGCTTTGTATGCTTATGAGATGGCAGGAGAACAGCTAGCTATGAGACAACTGCAAGTAAATAAATTAGCACTAGCAGTTGATTATACAAAGAAGCTATTAGTGTATCATTCATCAACGAATTATACAGATGTACTAACGTCAGAACAAGCACACCTTTATGCACAATTAGCACATAGTAATGATCAGCTATTAGAATGGCAGGCTATTATTAAGCTTTATAAAGCATTAGGCGGAGGTTGGAGAGAATAATTTTTTCCATTTATATATAAAGTAATGAAAGTAATATTATGGAGATATAAATCTCGATAGTAGATGATTAATTACTTGGCTCAGTCTGTTAATCGGTATTTTACTTTTAGATAGTTAATCATCGTGCTAATTTGGGAACTATTTATAAAATTGTGAAATACCAACAGGCTGGGTTTTATTAGGAGAGTAATCCTTATTGATTTTTACTACTTTTTAATTGAGAGAGCCACATCGTGAGATGTGGCTTTTGCTATTAGAAAGATAGACGAATAATTCTATCTAATTTTTCTTTATCAATATTAGGAGAGAATTCATTGTATAGCTCCTGTTTTAATAACGATACAATCGAAAAGAAATCCGAGGTAAGAGTTAAATAGTATTGTTCTACTTTCTCTACAGATTGATTCTCAGCAACTTTTATTTGACTGCTTTCTATCATCAAATTGCCTACGTGAACTAAGATTTTATCGAATGTCTCTGCTGAGGTATGCATTTGAAGAAAACCGAATTCAAATATAAGATCGTGAAGGTTGTTCACTTCTTTCTCTATCTTCTTACCTGTAGCCAAGTGAGGACTAAGCGACTCTCGTTGTAAGATCGTGTTTAGCTGTGTTAGGAATTGAAAGAAAACTTCTTGTTTCTTTTCAAATACTAATAAATGACGTTCTCTTGATTCTTCACTTTTAGTTTGACCTTGTAATAGTAGAACAGTAATAATAGCAGTGATCACAACCCCTAATAATGTCCCAAAGAATTGACCAGGGAGAGAAGCTAGTTCAAATATTTCAAAAGTTATAGCTACAATAAAGAATATAATTGTACTTGTTATAATACCTACTCTTGGCCAATTGATTTTGTTTTTCATAATGTCTTTATTTAAAAAGAAACGGTGTAATGGTTTGATGGATAATAGTATAACCTCTTTTTAAGAGATAGAAAAAGGGTAATCCTATTAAGAATGAAATTACAACTATTTCTGATATAAAAAAGATTATCTTTTTTGATGTAACTTGCGAAATGCTGACATACTTATTCCTTCTTGTTTTTTAAAGAACTTATTAGCATGACTCTCATCTGTAAATGTAAATTCGGCAGTGATTTCACCTATTCTAAGATCGCTAAATAATAGACGTTGTTTGATAAGTTTTAGTCTATAAGTAGCGATGTATTGCTGCATGGTCTCACCACATTGATTAAAGAAGTAATTACCAACATAAGATGGTGCTAGACCAAACTCTTGTCCGATTACCTGTGCTGTTAGTTGTTTGAGGTCATAGATGTTCTGTTGTATATAGCTTATGATGTCTAATACCTTCTGCTCTTTTATGTTTAAGTTTTCAGGAATATAGTTCATTAGATTACGTGTAGCGATAATCATGATGGCATTGATATACTGACGTTGCAAATCATAGTTACATGTTTTAGTATTTTGAATACTGAGTATAAGACATTCGACTATTTTGTGAATGATATGTTTGTCTTCTTCATCTGTTATGATAGAAGTAGGTAGATGCGTAGCATAGTACAGCACGCATTCTAAATGATTAATATTAGTGGCATTGTATTGCTTGATATATTCATCATTTACACGAATAACGATAAACTCTGATTGGGCTGTTAAGTCAAATGAGTGTCTGTCTTCTGGGGTTATTAAGTATAGATCACCAGCAGCTATTTTGCTTTTATTGTCATTTACTGTGTGTATTCCTTCACCAGAAATGACAAAGACAAATTCAAAGAAATTGAAAAGCCTATTCTGTAAAGGACAACAATCTACCTTTTCATAAAAGACTTCAAAGGGTTGATATATATTTTCTCTTGCCATGTATATACTATTATTTGATTAAAATATACCTGTATAGTGGTTTTTTATCAGTTTATTTTTGTGTAAAAGTAGTAAATATATGAAAGCAATTGTATTGAGCGAATTTGGAGGAGTAGAGAATCTTCAAATGACAGAGGTAGAGATGCCTCTTATAAATAACGAGGAGGTACTGGTAAGAGTGAAAGCACTTAGCATTAATCCAGTGGATGCACTAACTAGAGCAGGTACAGTAGGAATGTCTAAGGTAGTGGGGCAGTTTAGTCCTATTATTTTAGGATGGGATTTTTCTGGAGTAATAGAGTCGATTGGAGAAGACGTACAAGAATTTAAAGTAGGGGATGCTGTTTTTGGTATGGTAAACTTTCCAGGGCATGGCATGGCTTATGCAGAGTATATTGCTGTATCAGCTAATCAGATAGCTTTGAAACCAAACAATATTACACACGAGCAAGCAGCTGCATCTACTTTAGCAGCCTTAACAGCTTGGCAGACTTTTACAAGTTATGGCAAGCTAAGACCTAAGGACAAGGTGTTAGTACACGCTGCATCTGGTGGAGTAGGACATTATGCTGTGCAGATAGCTAAGCATTTAGGAGCGTATGTGATAGGAACTTCTTCAGCTAAGAATAAGGAGTTTGTAATGGAATTAGGGGTAGATGAGCATATCGATTACAGAAGTGAGAATTTTGAAGAAGTGGTATCAGAGATAGATTTCGTCTTAGAAGCTATAGGGGGGGATAACTTCCAGAAGTCGGTGAAGGTGCTTAAGCAGTTTGGTACTCTGGTCGTTTTGCCATCAGGATATACTAAAGATGATGAAGCAGTGTTTAATGAAAAACAGTTACACGGAAGTTGTTTTATGAGTGTGTATTCGAGTGGAAGAGATATGAAAATGATCGCTGAACTCTTAGAAAAGGGTGTTGTTAAAGCTCATATTAGTCGTGTTTTTGACTTTAAAGACATGGATAAAGCACATTTATATATAGAAAACGGTAATACGGTTGGTAAGGTAGTTGTGTGTATTTCTTAAAATAAATACAATAATCAAACATAAAAGGTGATGTAATTGTAGAATATATCACCTTTTTTTGTTTGTATATATTTTATTATTTAGTGTTTTTAGTATGTATATTGTTGTTTTTTTGGGTGTAAATTATAAGTAATGTTAATTTTTTATATATTTGGATTGATAAATTTGTTTGATTCTATATGTTAACTATTCAAATAATCGTTATACGTTTATGAAAAAAATTACCTTACTTATATTAATGGGCTTCTTGTCATTTTCTTGTAGTAATGATGACAATAAAATGGAAAGGAAATTTAGGGTTGTTTAAAAAGCACTTTTATAAAACTATAGAAGTGCTTTTTTTTGATAGTAAATATAGTTGAAGTTAAATTATAAGATGATGAAAATGAAGATATTCCTTTGTTGAGAATAAATAGATCAGTTAATTACTTGAAAAATAGAATTAATCCATTGGCTGTTAATTTGTTATATTCCTATAAGTATCGTAAATTTAAAGTAATAAAAAGGTGACTTTTTTATTAGTGTATTGTCTAACTAAAATCTAATTGTTATGAAACAAAAGGTTCCAGTTGAAGAGATTATGACTAAAGAGTTAATCACTCTTACTTTATCCGATAGTTTATATGATGCAGAGCGATTGTTTAAAAAACATAAAATAAGACATATCCCTATTGTTAATGGAGATGTATTAGTAGGGGTACTTAGCTACTCTGATTTGATTAAAATTAGTTATGTAGATGTTGTAGAGGATGAGTCAGAAGATATACCTTCAGTAGTCTATGATATGTATTCTATAGAACAACTGATGGCTAAAGTAGTGGTAAGTGCTCTCCCTACAGCAACAGTAAAAGAAGTAACAGAAATATTGTCAAAGCAGAGTTATCACTCTATTCCGATAGTCGACCATGTAGGCCATTTAAAAGGAATAGTGACTACAACAGATCTATTAAAATATTTCTTAAAGCAGTATTAGTTTAGTAAAGATAAGATAGGGCTACCTATCAGAATGGTATAAAGTAGGATAAATCGGTCGAAAAGAATTTATCTCAATATCTAAAAGAACTTTATTCTTAAGTAATTAAGCAATAAAGTTCTTTTTTTTTGCAATCCTATGAATTTATAAATACACATTTTGTGAACTAATGAAGGAGGATAGTGTTTTTATATAATACTTATGTACGTTTGTTGATAAACTTTTATATATTAAGATATAAAAGTTTATTTAATGTATAAATGCTTAAAAAAGTAATAAAATGTTATTTATTTTTGTGTTTTACTGTGCTAATTGTTATTTTAGCTCTTGTGTTACAATAGTATTACAAATATGAAAAGAAGAACAATGTTTGACTTTGCCAAAACGATATTAGAGAATGTAAGTTTTGATCCAAAGTTATTTTATAAGGAATTACAAAAAGCAATTCAGAACTTATTGCCATACGATTTAGATCAGTTAAAACAATGGGTTAGTGGCTATGTCCAAGAAAAACCCGAATTACATCAATCTTTAGAGTTATTAAATGTATAATAAAAAAGCACCTTTATAGAAGGTGCTTTTTTATAGGCGACTAGCATTGAATAAAAAGGAATTATTGAAATAATTATTTAATAAAATTCAGCCTATTTATTCAAATTATGAGAATCAATTATTAATTGCTAAAATTGTATTAAAGTCTGAGCAAAAAACGAGAAATAGTTTTTAAAATGACTATGTTTACTATGTAGTAAGATAAAAAGTAAAAGATATGAAAACACGTTTAATGTTTGATTTCGCAAAAACTATACTTGAGAATGTAAGTTTTGATCCAAAGTTATTTTACAAAGAACTTCATAAAGCTATTAATCAATTATTACCTTATGATGTAGATAGATTAACGAAATGGGTAAACGGTTATGTTCTAGAAAAACCAGAACTTCAAGAATCTTTAAATTTAATTAACGCTTAATTATAACTAAAAAGCACTTCGAGAGAAGTGCTTTTTTTTATAAATATAAGTTAGGAATGCTTTACATATTATGTAACGATATAGTTCTTATCAGGTGTCATCAGTTCTGGTAGAGGCATTTCTGATATTTCACTTAATGAATATGCTATATTAGCACACATCTGATCTAATGCTAAGTCATTTTCTTCTTCTCCGAATGGTTCCGCTATTTCAGCTACTACAGCATCCAGAGCGATAAAGGTATAGGCTACGAAGGTCACAAAGAAAGGCATCGTCCAGATAATAAGGTCAATTAATCCGAATGGAAGTATAAAGCAGTACACATAGACCGTCCTGTGTAGAATAACAAAATATACAAACGGGATCTTTGTATGAACGATGCGTTCACAGGCTCCTAATACTATAGATAGCTCATCGATATTCTTGTCTATTCTAGCTTGAGTTATCGTATCTAATCTACCTGCTCGTTGCTGTGCAGCAATCCATTTCGTTAATTCGTTTAAGATAAAAGCGGGTTTAAATTTTTTAGTCAGCATTTCTTGATACACCTCTTCTTTCAGGTACTGACGTATCACTTCATAATCTGTTTTTTCTCTCAATTGTTTATTTAAGAGATAACAGAAAGCTATAATAAGCTTGATTCCCTCTTGTTTCTCTTTTTTAGAGAACGAAGGGCTTTCATCTATGTAGTTTTGAATTTGAAAGGCAAGTGATCTAGAATGTATAACTAAGCTTCCCCACTGTTTTCTCCCTTCCCAGAAGCGGTCATAAGCTGCACTATTACAAAATCCTAAGAATATAGCTAAGGAAATACCTACTAAAGCAAATGCTCCTACATTAAGAGGAATAATTACATCAGGGAATAGATAATGAGCAAAATAGACAATCCAAGAGAATACAAAGATAGCCAGTAGTGTTGGAAATATTTTTTTAAGGACAGACCCTTTCCATATAAAAAGCATTTGTATAATATGCTTTTTGTGTCTTACTATCATATTGTTGAGTTTTGATATAACAGCAAAGTTAGTTTGGGATTCAGTCTTAGACAAATAATCCTTGTGAAATTAATACAGTGGATAGTTAAAAAAAACAAATAAGATGTTGAATATGAAGTATGAGTACACACGGTCTACTGGAAGGTAGCACTATCATAGGTACATAAAAAAGCTACTTATTGTAGATAAGTAGCTTAATATGATGTCCTCTAAAAACATCAAAACAACAATATTTTATATCTAAATGTATCTCTTTTTTAGAGATAGTACATAAAGAGTGCATATAAATTGCTTTATATGTATGTAGTAAATATAGGAATTAGTTTTGTTTTTAACAATTTTTTTAAACCTTTAATTAATTTTATTGGAGTTGGTTTTTATAATAAACTATGAATCAGTAAAGTAAATTGGATATTTTTTAGGGATATAATGTAATATGTTTTATTTTAGATAAGATATAACTGTAAAATCGTTACTTTCGCAACAGAATAAATTTAAGTTTTAAGTAAATGAGTAGTAAACACGACAAAGTAGAGAAACCTATCACATTATTTCAATCGCTAATTCCTGTTGTTATTTTAGTAGGATTATTAGCTATTAATGTGTTTGTGTTCCGGGATGACGCCTTGTCTGGCACTAATCAGTTTATTTTATTAATAGGTGGTTCTATAGCTACTGTTGTTGGTCTCTTTAATCATGTGAGTTATGATAAGGTGATTACGCAGATAATTAATAATGTAAGAGATACCTCTAGTGCTATCTTTATTTTATTGTTAGTAGGAGCTTTGTCAGGGACATGGCTTTTGAGCGGTATTATACCTAGCATGATTTATTACGGGCTTCAGATTTTACACCCTGCTATTTACCTTCCAGCCTGTCTGATTATTACTTCTATTATATCTATTGCTACGGGTAGTTCATGGACTACTTCAGCCACAGTAGGGATAGCACTAGTAGGTATCGGGAATGCGCTAGGTATGCCTATAGGTATGATAGGAGGGGCGGTAATATCAGGAGCGTATTTTGGAGATAAGCTATCACCATTATCGGATACGACTAATCTTGCTCCAGTGATGGCTGGTACAGACCTATTTACCCATATCAGATATATGCTTTATACTACGGTACCTACTTATATAGTTACGTTAGTGTTGTTCTCTATTTTAGGGATATTATATGGTCATGGAGGAGATGTAGATACATCAGTGACGTTACAGGCCATAGCAGATACATTTAATATTACACCTATTTTATTTATAGTGCCTGTATTTGTAGTCTTTTTGATCGTTAAGAAAGTACAACCTATAGCAGCATTATTGATAGGAACTCTTTTAGGAGGTGTATTTGCACTAATCTTCCAGCCAGACATCGTAGTGTCAGTATCAGGAGGAGATGCATTTAATTTTTATAATGCATATAAAGGTGTTATGCTAGCACTGACTACAGATATCAGAATCTTGTCGCCATTAGAGAGTTTAAACGGATTGTTTGAAGCAGGAGGGATGGCAAGTATGTTGAATACAGTTTGGTTGATTCTATGTGCCATGTTTTTTGGTGGAGCGATGGAGGCTATTGGAGCCTTACAGAAAATTTCGATGGCATTGTTGAATATTGCTAATAATGTATTTGGGTTATTTGCTAGTACAGTAGCCAGTTGTTTAGCGATTAATGTGATGACATCAGATCAGTATCTATCTATCGTGGTACCAGGTAAGATGTTCTCAGATGCTTATAAGGCAAAAGGATTGGCACCAGAGAATCTGAGCCGTACATTAGAAGATTCAGGGACTGTGACATCAGTATTGATTCCTTGGAACACTTGTGGAGCCTATCACTCAGGAGTATTGGGGATACCTACGATGACCTATCTACCTTATGCGTTTTTTAATTATTTGAGTCCATTTGTGACCTTATTATATGCAGCATTTAATTATAAAATTAGAAAGATAGTGAATAAGGCATAAGAGATACCTTATACAATATAGAGAGAAAGGGCGATAAACTTAGTTGATACTGAGCTTATCGCCCTTTTTTATTGCTTATTTTTTGGGGTGGTCAGTTTGTGATAGGAAGTTAGTCGGATAGTGATCGCATACTTTTAGCCCTTTTTTATGCGATCACTATGCGATAAGTATCCGATAGCTATGCGATCACTGCTATAAAAATGAAAAAAGGACAAGGAAATTAAAGGTTTGGAAGAAGGGAGAGAAATTATTTTGTTGTATAAGAAAAACGACAAAAGTGAATACAGGACAAATAAGTAGGTCTGTGAAGCAGGTGATATCGTATAGGTTAGGTAAAAATATCATTTTATTAATATTATTATAACATGCTAAGATTTTATAGTTCTATATAAAATCACTATCTTTAGACATGTCTAAACTAAGAGATAGACAATGTAATATAAGAATAGATTTTATTTATGTTAGAATAAAAAACAATAATCAAGATTAATAGATTATCGTGTTTACTAGCCTTACATTTGTAAAAGAAATCAAGAAGGATTATTAACTTTAAAATAAATTATTATGTCTTTAGTAGGTAAAAAATTTCCAAACATCACAGTAGACGCAATGTCTGAAATGGGAGATGATTTAAGAATCAACATTTTCGAAGAAGCAACAAAAAACAATAAAAAAGTATTATTATTCTGGTATCCAAAAGACTTTACATTCGTATGTCCTACAGAATTACACGCTTTCCAAGCAGCTTTACCAGAGTTTGAAAAAAGAAACACTATGGTTATTGGAGCTTCATGTGATACTAACGAAGTACACTTCGCTTGGTTAAACACAGCAAAAGACAATGGTGGAATCGAAGGAGTTACTTACCCAATTATCGCAGATACTCAAAGAAACTTATCTTCAGTATTAGGAATCTTAGATGTAGAAAACGAAGTATATAATGAAGAATTAGATTCAGTTCAAATCGAAGGATCTAACGTTACATATAGAGCTACTTACTTAATCGATGAGACAGGAAAAATTTTCCACGAATCAGTAAACGATATGCCATTAGGAAGAAACGTAAATGAGTACATCAGATTAATTGATGCTTACGCTCACGTACAAACTCATGGTGAAGTATGTCCAGCTAACTGGGAAGAAGGAAAAGATGCAATGAATGCTGATAGAAAAGGTGTAGCTGAGTACTTAAGCAAACACTAAGAAATAAACCAGGTTACTAACCCAAAATTTAAAAAAAAATGCTTTTAGAACTAGATAAAGATAATTTACAAGAAATTGTAAATTCAAATGAAAAAGTGGTTGTTCAATATGCTGCATCTTGGTGTGGTAATTGTAGAATTATGAAGCCTAAATTCAAAAAATTGGCAACAGAGAAAGAAAATATGACATTTGTAATTGCAGATGCTGAGAACTTCCCTGAGTCAAGAAAATTGGCTGATGTAAGCAATTTACCAACTTTTGCTACATTCGTAAACGGTAAATTAGTTAACCAAACTCAGACAAATAAAACTGAGGTGTTACACGAATTAGTAAACGAAATTGTATAATTTCATAAATCTTATATAGAATGAAATTACCAGTGATAAGACAGTTATCTCAATTTATTGAAGATAACGACCAAGATTATATTATAGAAACGCTAGAAGTATTAGAAAACCTAACTGAGGTGCCTTCTCTTAAAGATGAAGAACTAGACGTGATCGGTGAACTTATTTCTAATATGTATGGGGCTCTAGAAGTTCAAAAGCTTGTAAAAGAAGGAGCTACCCAAAAAGAAGCGTTGAATACCTTTATGCAAAGAGTTTTAGGATCAATAGATAAATAAAACTCTCTTTATAAAATTTTTAAGGACTGTACTCTGAGTACAGTCCTTTTTTTGTTTTTAGGCTTAAGTAAGACTGTAGCCCAATTCTAGAAGACTGCATTCGAGAGCCTCATTGATTATATATTTATTACATTTAGGTTTTGCTAATATATCTATCAGTATTTAGCATTATATTCTATCGAATTTTACTTATTTTTGTGTAACCTAAAAAATAAAACAATATGGCGACTGTAACATTAAAAGGTAATGCTATCCAAACTATCGGAACATTACCAGGATTAAATACGAAAGCTCCTGCATTTAATTTAGTAGGAGGAGATTTAGCTGATAAAACATTAGCTAGCTATAAAGGGAAAAGAGTAATCTTAAATATCTTCCCAAGTGTGGATACACCTACATGTGCTACATCTGTAAGACATTTTAATCAAGATGCTTCTAAACTGGAGAATACAGTAGTATTATGTATTTCAAGAGATTTACCATTCGCACAAGGACGCTTCTGTGGAGCAGAGGGAATTGCGAATGTAGAGATGTTGTCTGACTTTAGAGACGGACAGTTTGGAAAAGATTATGGAGTTTTGTTTACAGACGGTCCTTTAAAAGGGTTGTTGTCTAGATCTATTGTTATCTTAAATGAAGAAGGTACAGTAATCTATACAGAACAAGTAGCTGAGACAGCAGATGAACCAAATTATGAAAAAGCTATCGCTGCTTTAAAATAATGGTTTTATATACATAGACTGCTAGTATGTTGAATGATTTACTAGCAGTCTATTGTTATAAAAAGGATTAGGTTGAAAACAATATAGCCATATTGTCAATAAAAAAGGAAATGGAAAAAGAAAATATAACAAAAAAGAAAACTACAAAATCTACGAATACGGCCAAACGATTTGATACAACTATACATATCAATAGCCGATTCTTAATCACTATACTGTTAATCATCAGTGGTATCGCATTAACATTAAGTTTTATATCCTATTTAATCACAGGAATAGAAGATCAGAGTAACTTAGAATTATTAGGAGATAGACAGGTGGAG
This sequence comes from Myroides odoratimimus, assembly GCF_030326305.1. Lineage (GTDB taxonomy): Bacteria > Bacteroidota > Bacteroidia > Flavobacteriales > Flavobacteriaceae > Flavobacterium > Flavobacterium odoratimimum_A. Next base: position 199,109 of record NZ_JACAKB010000004.1, read on the forward strand.
GTAGCTAACTGGTTAGGTAAACTAGGGGCATATCTAGCTCACCTTTTTATATACCAAGGCTTCGGAGTGGCGTCTTTCTTCTTTGCAAAGTTATTAGTTCATTCTGGTATTTATGCCTTTTTCACTATACCCGCTAGAAGAATCAAAAAAGTGATTTTTTGGGATTTGTTCTCGATGTTATTGCTTTCTGTATTCTTAGGGTTTTTCTGGAGTAGCAATCCTCTTTTAGGAGGAACAGTAGGATATGAGTTAAATCTGTACTTTGTAGATTATCTAGGTACAGCAGGTACGGTATTGTTATTGTTATTCTTTGCGATTGCTTTTGCGTTGTTTAGATTTAAATTATCGCCTACCTCTATTCGTCAAGGACTAGAAGGGTTGCCAGCGTTCTTTAAGAAGTTTAAAAAGAAACATATAGAGACTCCTGCTGACTTTGATAATAATGGACAGGTGAATCAGGAAAATACAGAGCCTGTAGCAGTAGTGAATAAAGAGGTAGAAACCTCGTCTGCTAAACAGGAAACCCCTGTAAAAGAAGAAGATTTTAGTATCTATGAACAGCCTGTATCTCCTAAATCTGCTATAGTAGATTCAAAGAATATGAAGCCTACGATAGAGCATAGTTCTGAGTTAGTATTAGATCATAAAAACCCTAAACAGCCTTTAGATAAAAGGGATGCTGTGACTGCAAAGGAGACAGCTACTAATGATTTTGTTATTGAAGAAATAAAAGATGAAGGAAGTTTAGAAGAGAATTTAGCAGCTAGATTAGTTCAAGACTTTGGAGAGTTTGATCCTACATTAGAATTGTCTAATTATCAGTTTCCTTCTATTGAATTATTGAAAGAATACAGTGGTTCAGGAATCACGATTAATCAAGAAGAGCTAGAAGAGAATAAGAATAGAATCGTAGACACCCTGCGTAACTATAAGATAGATATTGCTCAGATTAAGGCTACTGTGGGGCCTACAGTTACACTATACGAGATTGTACCAGAAGCGGGTATTCGTATTTCAAAGATTAAGAACTTAGAAGACGATATCGCTCTTTCTTTATCAGCATTAGGTATCCGTATTATTGCGCCTATACCAGGTAGAGGAACGATAGGTATCGAAGTACCTAATAACAGTCCTTCTATCGTATCTATGCGAAGTGTGATAGCTTCTCCTAAATTTCAGAGTGCTGAAATGGAATTGCCAGTAGCTCTTGGTAAGACGATTTCGAATGAGACCTTCGTAGTAGATTTAGCTAAAATGCCACACCTTCTAATGGCAGGGGCTACAGGACAAGGTAAGTCTGTAGGACTGAATGCACTATTGACATCACTTCTGTATAAAAAGCACCCAGCCGAGGTGAAGTTTGTATTAGTTGACCCTAAGAAAGTAGAATTAACTTTATTTAATAAAATAGAACGACATTATTTAGCTAAATTGCCCAATTCGGAAGATGCTATTATAACAGATAATACGAAAGTTATTAATACATTGAATTCTCTGTGTATAGAGATGGATAACCGCTATACTTTACTAAAAGATGCGATGGTTAGAAATATCAAAGAATACAACGAGAAATTCAAACAGCGCAAGCTAAATCCAGAGAATGGACATCGCTTTTTGCCTTATATTGTATTAGTAGTGGATGAGTTTGCAGATTTAATTATGACAGCAGGTAAGGAGGTAGAGACACCTATCGCACGTTTGGCTCAGTTGGCTCGTGCTATCGGTATCCACTTAATTATCGCTACACAGAGACCATCTGTAAACGTTATTACTGGTATTATTAAAGCGAACTTCCCAGCACGTGTAGCTTTTAGAGTGACTTCTAAGATAGACTCTCGTACGATCTTAGATCAGCAGGGAGCTGATCAGTTGATCGGTAGAGGGGATATGTTGTACACACAAGGGAATGATTTGGTACGTGTACAATGTGCCTTTGTAGATACTCCAGAGGTAGAAAAGCTGACAGAGTACATAGGATCACAAAAGGCTTATCCAGAGGCTTATATATTGCCAGAATATGTAGGTGAAGAGGGAGCTAGTAATTTAGATGTAGATATCAGTGAGAGAGATCCGCTGTTTAAAGATGCTGCAGCTATCATCGTTACAGCACAGCAGGGGTCAGCTTCACTGTTACAAAGAAAGTTGAAACTAGGTTATAATCGCGCAGGAAGGTTAATTGATCAGCTTGAAGCAGCGGGCATTGTAGGGCCGTTCGAAGGAAGTAAGGCACGTACAGTGAATGTACCAGATTTGATAGCTTTAGATCAGTTTTTCGATAATGAAGAGAACAACAATTAAAGAAATAGAATGAGAAAGATTATTGCACTTATAGGGATGGTACTATTTGCTTTTTCAGCAAATGCACAGAGTAGTCAACGAGCTAAGAATTATCTATTAGAAGTAACGAAGAAGATAAATGGGTATGAGAATATTTCAATAGATTTTTCATTTAATCAAAAAGGAGCTAGTAAAGACTTCGATGGCAAAGGACATTTAGATCTTAAGAAAGATCTGTATAACCTTACATTTATGGGGATAAAGAAGATATATGATGGCAAGAAGATATATACTATCTCTGATGAAGATGAAGAAGTGACTGTCTCTAAATTCAATGAAAAAAATGCAGATGGGATATTGCCTTCTCAGATGCTGACTTTTTTTAATCAAGGGTATACATTTCAATGGGATATTCTACAGAATGTAGATGGTAAGAAAGTACAGTATATAAAACTAATACCTACGGATAAAAAGTCTGTTATAAAAGAGGTATATCTAGGGATAGATACAGCGACGAAAGATATCTATAACAAGATCCAAGTAAATAAAGACGGTTCTAAATCTACACTGACGGTTAATTCTTTTAAAACAAATCAGTCAATGTCGAAAAATCATTTTACCTTTACACAGTCGTTGTACCCTAATTATTACATCAACAATATAGATTAAAGATTTAAGTGAAATTACTTGACCGTTATATTTTAAAAAGCTTTATATCGACACTGCTAACAGTGTTCGCTATTTTATACTTTATTTTTATCCTACAAGGAGTGTGGTTATTCATCTCAGAATTAGCAGGAAAGGATTTGGATTTGATTGTGATTGTTCAGTTCTTACTGTTCTATTCACCTAAGATGGTACCATTAGTATTACCCTTGTCGGTTTTGTTAGCCTCTATTATGACCTTTGGTAGTTTTGCAGAGAACTATGAATTTGCGGCTATGAAAGCGTCAGGAATCTCTCTTCAGAGAGCGATGCGTCCACTGTCGATATTCATATTTATATTAGCAGGGGTATCTTTTTGGTTTGCCAATGACGTTATTCCAAAGGCAGAATATCGTTTTTTAAATCTTCGAAAAGAAATTATTCAAACAAAACCTGCTATGGCAATAGCCGCAGGACAGTTTAATGATTTGGGGCAAGTCAATATAAAAGTGGATGCTAAGACAGGAGATAAAGGTCAATATTTAGACAATGTAACGATGCATGTCAAATCTAGTTCTGGTTATGAGAATAAAACAGTAATTAGATCTGTTAACGGAGAATTAGAAACAGAAGAAACGTCTAATATCTTAAAGCTTCATTTATTCGATGGTAACTATTACGATGATGTAGTTGCGAAGAACTATGAAGAGCAGAAGAAAGAACCATTTATCAAAACTTCTTTTGAGAAATACACGATGAATATAGACTTGAGTAGTTTTCAAGATGAGGGGAAAGATGAAGATAAGATTACGAATACCTATGGTATGCTTAATATAAAAGAGCTGAACTATACTATAGACTCTCTTCAGCGTTCTATGAATGTAGAGAAAGCGTCTAATACAGATAATTTAACTCTGAGATTAGGTAATATATTATCAATGGAGAAAAATAGTATGACTAATGATACTATTGCAAAAATAGAAATAGCAGATGCAGACTTAATAAAGGACTTTTCTTATGATAATCAGAGTAGAATATTACAAGCCGCTATAGATTATACTAATAATATTAGCTTTAATACAGAAAGTAATGACCTTTCTATATTGAATCAAGTAAAAAAAATTAATGATCACTGGTTAGCTCTATATGAGAAATTTGTGATTGCCTTTTCGTGTTTCTTAATGTTCTATATTGGAGCGCCATTAGGAGCTATTATTCGAAAGGGAGGAATTGGTTTACCAATTGTATTTGCAGTAGGTATCTTTATTACTTATCACTTCATAAATACTTTTGGAAGAAAGATGGCTCAAGAAGATGGAATTATCCCATTTTTTGGAGGATGGATAGGATCATTAGTTCTTACTCCATTAGCTATATATCTAACTTATAAAGCAACAAGAGATAATGGAGATGTTAGCTTTAGCTTGTCGTTAGATACATTTAAAGATTTATTTGTTGCTTTAAAATCAAAAAAACAACAAAAGAAGAAATAATACAAAACAACAAAATACAACTATAATGTCACATAATCACATTCAATTAAACACTATAGAAGAAGCTATTGAAGACATCAAAGCAGGAAAAGTAATCATAGTGGTAGATGATGAGGATCGTGAAAACGAAGGCGATTTTATCGCTGCAGCAGAAATGGTTACTCCAGAGATGATCAACTTTATGGCTACTCATGGACGTGGACTTATCTGTGCCCCCCTTACAAAAGAAAGATGTCAAGAATTAGATTTGCACCCAATGGTGAATAATAATACTGTGTTACATCAGACTGCTTTTACGGTATCTATTGATTTAAAAGGACATGGATGTACAACAGGTATTTCTGTATACGATCGTGCTAAGACAATAGAATCATTAGTAAAAGAAGAAACTACTGGAGAAGATCTTGGTCGTCCAGGGCATATATTCCCTTTAATAGCAAAAGAAGGAGGAGTGCTTAGAAGAACTGGTCATACTGAAGCAGCAGTAGATATTTCAAGACTAGCTGGTTTTAAACCTGCAGGTATTTTAGTAGAGATTTTAAATGAAGACGGTTCTATGGCTCGTTTGCCACAGTTAATGGAAGTAGCTAAGAAATGGGATCTTAAAATAATCTCGATAGAGGCTCTTGTTGCATATCGTATGAAACACGATAGTTTGATTGAAAAGAAAGAGGACTTCGAATTAAATACTAAATATGGTACGTTTAGATTAAGAGCTTATCAACAAAATACAAATGGACAAGTGCATATCGCTTTGACTAAAGGGGATTGGAATGCTGATGAGGCTGTTTTAACACGTATTAATTCAACGATCGGTAATAATGATATTCTCGATGCCTTAAGTGGTAAATTAAGTATCCGTATGGAGAATACATTTGCTAAAATTAATGAAGAGGATAAAGGAGCGATACTGTTTATTAATCAAGAAGATCATAATGCAAGTCTTTTAAATAGGTTAGCAGTACTTAAAAATGCAGGAGGGAAGTTAGATCTTGATACACCTAAATTATCAGGTGATGAAAAAGACTTCGGTATCGGAGCACAGATATTACATGACTTAAATATTTCTAAGATTAAATTGCTGTCTAATTCTGCTCAAGGCAAAAGAGTGGGGATGACAGGATATGGTTTGGAAATTACAGAATATATCAATTACTAATAGTATAATTAGTTTTTAGTGAAAGAATAAAAAGGTCTTGATAAGTTTTTTACTTATTCAGACCTTTTTTTATTCCTTATAAATATTTCATGTCGAGAGAGTTAGTTTTACAGTTGAAAAAAAGAGTGTTTTTTAGTATGTATTTTTTTGCAGAATTAAAGGAAGTGCCTATATTTGCACTCGCAATACGGAAGTAATGCAGACCACTGGAGAAATGGCAGAGTGGTCGAATGCGGCGGTCTTGAAAACCGTTGACTGTAACAGGTCCGGGGGTTCGAATCCCTCTTTCTCCGCAATAAACACTGATACTTAATCAGTTAAAGCATAAACACCCAATTTTACACCCAAAAATGTAAAGTTGGGTTTTTTAATTTAGGTTACAAAAAATCTAATGGACTTGGTGTCGATTTCTTATCTACATCTGTAATATGAGTGTAAATCATGGTTGTTCTAATATCACTATGCCCTAATAATTCTTGTACAACCCGAATGTCAATTCCGCTTTTTATTAAATGTGTGGCGTATGAATGACGCAAAGTATGCACACTGCCTTTTGTTACAATATTGGCTTTTTTCATTGACTTTTTCAAAACTAACTGAACACTTCTTTCGCTGTATTGCTCATCATTAGTTCCTTCAAATAAAAATATTTTGGGTTTATATTCAATATAATATTCTCGCAACAAACTTAATAACTTATCAGGTAAAGCTACTAGCCTATCTTTATTCCCTTTGCTTTGTTGTATTAATAGTAAATTACTGTCGGATTTTACATCGGTTAGTTTAAGATTTATTAACTCACTTAAGCGTAATCCACAACTGTAAATAGTGGTAAGAATTGCTTTATGCTTTAAATTTTCTGTAGCATTTAATATTTTTCTCACTTCTTCTTGAGAAAAGAAAGTAGGCAGTTGGGTTGATTTTCGTTTAGGATATAAATAATTTAACTCTATCGATTGATTATTGACCAACTCATAAATCTTCTTAATTGCCCCAACTAAAGAGCGTTGATAAGATGCACTAATATTGTCTTGAAATACTTTTTCATTAATAAAACCCTCTATTTCAGCAATAGGTATTTCGTTGAGCGTACGATATTTATTCATATACTCTAAGAATATTTGTGCATAACCACAATACGATTTTATGGTATTATTGGCGTAGCGTTGCACTTGCAATCGGTCGTGTAAGGTTTTTAATATTGTTTCGCTATCCATACTTAAATAAATCTAATTTAACCTATTTTGTTTCGCTATCCACAAAAAATAACTTACTAAGTATCTAATTTACAAAAAAAGTAATTATATTAGCAACAGATTTTACGAAATGCGCATATAGGTGTTATTTTACGAAACTACACCGTGTTTTATTTCGTGAAATAACAATGTTAGCGGGCATTGTAGAGCGACACCCATCCCTGACAGACAAACCAAAATCAACTATCCTTAAATTTTGAATCAAACATTTTAGGTAACTACCAAAAAAATATATTATCTTTGTTGTCAAGATAAATGGTTAACAAGATTTATGCCTGTCAAAGAAAAAATCATCAACTTAAGGAAATTGAGCCAACTTTATGCCTACACATCTATTCAAATGCACGAAAGCATTGGTAGAAAAATTGGACTGACTGGCACTGACCATAAATATTTAGGTTTCTTAATTCAAAAAGGTCAAATGACAGCAGGTGAACTTGCCCTACTTACAGGGTTAACAACAGGTTCGGTTACAGGGCTAATAGACCGGTTTGAAAACAAAAAACTCGTAAAAAGACAGCCCGACAAAACTGACAGGCGGAAAATAATCATAGTTCCCAATATTGATAGAATAACAAAGTTGGTTACACCATTTTATAGTAACTACCAAAACAAAACACACGACCTTTTTGTGTCATTCAATAGTGATGAATTAAACATTTTAGAAAAATACTTCCACAAAGCATTGGAGTTGATGAATAAAGAAATTGAAAAAGTAAACGAGAAACAATAAGAAATAACTATGAACACAACCAAAATAGAAGATAAAGCCGTACTTCATATTCCTACACCGTTTGCTCAAACCTATTTTCACGGAACAAAGGCTGACTTGAAAATTGGCGATTTCATTCAAGTAGGTTTCAACAGTAATTATGAAGAAAACAGAATATTAAAGCATATTTATGTTTCGGCTACACTGAATACTGCAATATTAGGAGCAGAACTTGCTTTGGGCAACGGACGTGAAAGGATTTATTTAGTAGAAGCAACAGGCGACATAGAAGATGACCCCAACGTAACGGACAAAAAATTTCCTGGTAATCCCACAAAATCCTATCGTTCGAAACATCCTTTTAAAGTTGTTGGAGAAGTAACCGGTTGGCACGGACATACCCTTGAAGAGATTAAAGCTATGAAAGATGGACTGGAAAAACTTAGAGAACAAGGGAAGAATGTTATTATAGACTAATGAATAAACAATTATTATTTGACATAGAACAACGACCCGCTAACATGGTATTTGCAATAGCACGACTGACGGAAGTAATTGAACATTTGTACTACTATCAACTTTTGTGCATATTTTCGGCTGACGGTTTTCAAATGCCGTGCCATCGCAAATACCCAAACCGTTATGTGCCATTTTTGAATGACAATGCGAATAGATACAGACAAACAAATGAATTTACTTAGTGATAAGAACGTTGCAATAATTGGTGGTGGACCCGTTGGACTGACTATGGCAAAATTATTACAGCAAAACGGCATAGACGTTTCAGTTTACGAAAGAGACAACGACCGAGAGGCAAGAATTTTTGGTGGAACCCTTGACCTACACAAAGGTTCAGGTCAGGAAGCAATGAAAAAAGCGGGATTGTTACAAACTTATTATGACTTAGCCTTACCAATGGGTGTAAATATTGCTGATGAAAAAGGCAATATTTTATCCACAAAAAATGTAAAGCCCGAAAATCGATTTGACAATCCTGAAATAAACAGAAATGACTTAAGGGCTATCTTGTTGAATAGTTTAGAAAACGACACGGTTATTTGGGATAGAAAACTTGTTATGCTTGAACCTGGTAAGAAGAAGTGGACACTAACTTTTGAGAATAAACCGAGTGAAACAGCAGATTTGGTTATTCTTGCCAATGGCGGGATGTCCAAGGTAAGAAAATTTGTTACCGACACGGAAGTTGAAGAAACAGGTACTTTCAATATACAAGCCGATATTCATCAACCAGAGATAAACTGTCCTGGATTTTTTCAGCTATGCAATGGAAACCGGCTAATGGCATCTCACCAAGGTAATTTATTATTTGCTAACCCCAATAATAATGGTGCATTGCATTTTGGAATAAGTTTTAAAACACCTGATGAATGGAAAAACCAAACGCAGGTAGATTTTCAAAACAGAAATAGTGTCGTTGATTTTCTTCTGAAAGAATTTTCCGATTGGGACGAACGCTACAAAGAATTGATTCATACGACGTTGTCATTTGTAGGATTGGCTACACGGATATTTCCTTTAGAAAAGCCTTGGAAAAGCAAGCGCCCATTACCCATAACAATGATTGGGGATGCCGCACATTTGATGCCGCCTTTTGCAGGGCAGGGAGTAAATAGTGGGTTGGTGGATGCCTTGATATTGTCTGATAATCTAGCCGATGGAAAATTTAATAGCATTGAAGAGGCTGTTAAAAATTATGAACAGCAAATGTTTATCTATGGCAAAGAAGCACAAGAAGAATCAACTCAAAACGAAATTGAAATGTTTAAACCCGACTTTACGTTTCAGCAATTGTTAAATGTATAAAATGGAATAAAACGGCACATAACAAACAAATTGGCAATAGAGCCGGTGAAGTACTTCTATTGAACTTTTGTGCAATGTTGAAGATTAGTAATTCTATTCAACATTTGTGCTAAAAGTCGGCTCCATCGCCAATTTGCCAAACGTTAGCGGGCATTGTGAAAGATACCAGCATAACAGTTAAACATTGATAAATGAAAAAAAAACTACTTTGGATATTAATTTTAGGACTGATAATAATCAGTTGCAAACAAAGGAAAACAGAAATGAAAGAGAAAATAATTAAAACAAACGGCATTGAACTCTGTACGGAAAGTTTTGGAAATAAGAAAAATCCAGCAATCCTTTTGGTAGCAGGTGCAACCGTATCAATGCTGTATTGGGACACTGAATTTTGCCAACAATTATCTGAAAAAGGATTTTTTGTTATTCGTTACGACAACAGAGATGTAGGAAAATCCACTAATTATGAACCAGGTTCTACTCCATACGATATTGTTGACTTAACTAATGACGCTATTTCAATATTGGATGGCTACAAGATTGACAAAGCACATTTTGTGGGGATTTCTTTGGGCGGACTAATTTCTCAAATAGCATCAATAAAGTTTGCCGACAGAGTTAACTCCTTAACTCTTATGTCATCAGGCCCTTGGGGAGACTCAGACCCAACTATACCTGAAATGGACACGAGTATTTTAGATTTCCATAGTAAAGCAGGTACAGTCAATTGGACAAATGAAGACAGTGTGGTAAACTATTTAATTCAGGGTGCAGAATTAATGAGTGGCAAGAAACAATTTGACAAACAAAGAAGTGAAAAACTGATAAGAGCTGAGTTCAATAGAGCCAACAATTATATAAGTATGTTCAATCACGCTGCATCGCAAGGTGGTGGTGGTGAAGAATATTGGAACAGATTAAACGAAATCAAACAACCCACCTTAATTATCCACGGAACAGACGACAAAATTTGGCATTATAAGAATGCAGGTTTTTTACTAGAAAAAATAAAAGGTTCAAATCTAATCACCCTTGAAGGTACAGGACACGAATTACACGTTGATGATTGGAAATCAATTATTGATGGAATAGAAAAACACATAAATGACTGATAAACAAAAACAACGCCCCGCGTGGGCCTATACGCTGCCGGCAGCACTGCTGCTGATGGCTCCTTTCGACATCCTCGCTTCACTGGCGATGGATATTTATCTCCCTGTCGTTCCAGCGATGCCCGGCATCCTGAACACGACGCCCGCTATGATCCAACTCACGTTGAGCCTCTATATGGTGATGCTCGGCGTGGGCCAGGTGATTTTTGGTCCGCTCTCAGACAGAATCGGGCGACGGCCAATTCTACTTGCGGGCGCAACGGCTTTCGTCATTGCGTCTCTGGGAGCAGCTTGGTCTTCAACTGCACCGGCCTTTGTCGCTTTCCGTCTACTTCAAGCAGTGGGCGCGTCGGCCATGCTGGTGGCGACGTTCGCGACGGTTCGCGACGTTTATGCCAACCGTCCTGAGGGTGTCGTCATCTACGGCCTTTTCAGTTCGATGCTGGCGTTCGTGCCTGCGCTCGGCCCTATCGCCGGAGTATTGATCGGCGAGTTCTTGGGATGGCAGGCGATATTCATTACTTTGGCTATACTGGCGATGCTCGCACTCCTAAATGCGGGTTTCAGGTGGCACGAAACCCGCCCTCTGGATCAAGTCAAGACGCGCCGATCTGTCTTGCCGATCTTCGCGAGTCCGGCTTTTTGGGTTTACACTGTCGGCTTTAGCGCCGGTATGGGCACCTACTTCGTCTTCTTCTCGACGGCTCCCCGTGTGCTCATAGGCCAAGCGGAATATTCCGAGATCGGATTCAGCTTTGCCTTCGCCACTGTCGCGCTTGTAATGATCGTGACAACCCGTTTCGCGAAGTCCTTTGTCGCCAGATGGGGCATCGCAGGATGCGTGGCGCGTGGGATGGCGTTGCTTGTTTGCGGAGCGGTCCTGTTGGGGATCGGCGAACTTTACGGCTCGCCGTCATTCCTCACCTTCATCCTACCGATGTGGGTTGTCGCGGTCGGTATTGTCTTCACGGTGTCCGTTACCGCGAACGGCGCTTTGGCAGAGTTCGACGACATCGCGGGATCAGCGGTCGCGTTCTACTTCTGCGTTCAAAGCCTGATAGTCAGCATTGTCGGGACATTGGCGGTGGCACTTTTAAACGGTGACACAGCGTGGCCCGTGATCTGTTACGCCACGGCGATGGCGGTACTGGTTTCGTTGGGGCTGGTGCTCCTTCGGCTCCGTGGGGCTGCCACCGAGAAGTCGCCAGTCGTCTAACCGACGACTGGTAGCAGGCCCGCTCCGATGCGGCGCACTAACCATCGAAACCTCGTGAATGTCGGTATCCTGTCTGGCAGGATACCGCTCATTTCCCTTGTTCAGTTCAACATCGCATTGGCAAAATGGCGGGTTAAGTTCAAAATTCAACTTTTGTGCTTTTTATTCCGCCGAATGTGTCCCACATTCAGCTTTTTTTTAATAATTTAGCTTCTGTGGAAACACATCGGCTACGTCACTGCTAAATTGAACTTTCGGTTCAATTTATCCGCCACTTCGCCAATGCGTTTCCCGTTATGCGGCAGCTTAAAAGACGACACCAAACCAAAAAAATCATCTTGACAACCACCCGACTTTGAACTACGAAGGATGAAATTTTTCAGGGACAACTTCCAGCATTTCCAAAAAACAGTTTACCCATTGACTTGGAGACAAACAAACAATTTGAGCATTAAGGTTTAAACCGAATTTTTCCGAAATTGACCTGACCTGACTTTTCCTGAAAATCGACTTTAAAGCTGTTTTTACAGATAAATCAGGTTTCTCTAACAGACAGGAAATAAATGCTAAGTATTTGGCTTTAAACTTAAAATCAAAAAATAAGTGTTTTCTTTTAATGTTTAACAGGGCTGATTTGACAGTTGGCGGTGGCAAGAAACTTTCAGGACCTACCTCATAGACAAGTTTCAAATCAAAAAAAGTATGATAGAAAACGGTATATGGATTGTAAAGCTTCCTCGAAAATAACTTTTGTGTAGGTTCTAACTGAAGGATAATGGAACCTCCCAGAAAATTTCCAAGACTCTCAAACATCAGGATTTTGAAAATATCGGAAGTAATGCCATAAGGAATATTTGACACCACTTTGAAAGGAAATTTCGGAACTGCAAAATTCCTAAAATCACAACCGACAACTTGAACATTTCGGGCATCAGAAAATAATTTTCGTAAATGTTCAACCAAAGCTGTGTCGTTTTCAATAGCAACAACATTGTTGGCGATTTTTAATAAATGAACAGTAAAAAACCCCTTGCCTGCCCCAATATCTAAAACCGTATCCTGATTACTTATATTTGCTTGTCTTATTGCATCTTTTATTAGCACTTTATCAATAGTAAAGTGCTGACCCGTAAAACGAACGGGCAATTTCTTTTTTGTCATTACTGCAAATTTAGTAACTTTGCTTGACAAATTAACGAGAAAGAAGAGAAAATGAAAGCCGACCGCATAACATCACCTATACGCAAGCAGGGGGTTCGTGCTTCGTAAGACAGGAAAGTGGTAAATTTGAAGTTCAGTTCTTCGTAGGAAGTTCAGTGGTTAAAATCCCTGCCTGCGTATAGCTGAGAACCGTTATGTGAAAGAATAAAACGGCACCTCCAAAAAGAAAGTGCCGTTTCGAAATTAAATTTATAAATTCTCAATCCACTACTTCTGAAACAGTTGATTTTTCTATTAGAAAAATTCCGTCAAAAGCTTCTTCTATTTCAGTTTTTAGGCACATCGAATCAAATCGAATCTTATTACAATTTTTTAATTCCGTACTTCTGTTCATTAGTAAACAGCATTCTTTTCCTCCAAATTCTTGCATAATAAATTCAACAGAATCCGACTCTGGAAAATCAAGTGGAAATTTATCAACCCTAAAGCCAAATTGATAATCATTATCAGGATACAATGCCGCAGTTTCTCCACGTAGATTAGTTATTGCAAATGCTTTATATTTTTCTCCAAAAGTCATCGAAAGTCTTTGCCCCATTGGATAACAACTAATAAATCCATCAAAATCTACCGGAGTTTTTTGAATGTGAGCATTGTGGGCAACCAAAATAATCTTTTTACCAAGTGAATTTTTCAAAAACCAATCAATGCTTTCTGCCATATACTGGTCTTTTGCTCCCATATCTCCTTCAATTCCCCTTTCAGTAATGAAACTTTCCATAGCATCAGCATTATAATTCATATAAATCAAGCCTTTAACTTGATGAACTATCGATTGAAATTCTAAACTTTCTAATTTTGGTTGAAGAGTAATCAAACGAATGTAAACTTTTAATAGCAATGCTTTTAATTCATTATGTTCAGCTTCATCAAAAAGCGATAAATTTAACGCAAGCTGAGAAGTCGAATAGAAATCAAATTTCTCAGCAAGATTTAAAATCTTCTGTAAGACATCAGAAGAAACGATTGAAAGTCTTTGCAAATAATCAGATACAATACGAAAGTTTGGAAAATAAGAACCTCCATTTTTAGGAATATCCACACCTAAAAAGGTAATTTGATTATTATTGTCTTGATTATACCGACGAAGCCATAGCAAAGTATCTTTAAACTCATTTGGATAATAAAAGTGTGACAGTAACTTATCCAAATCGTCGAATGGAATTTGTGATTTTATCCACTTATCAACTTCTAATCCTTCAGAAAAACCAAACTCAAATGCCAAGGTGTCAAAATCACATTCAGTTACTAAAAACTCAATAACTTGATGCCTGAATGTAAAAAACTCTTTTATGAAATGTGCGTTTTCGCCTAAACCAACAATTGTAGAAGAATCAAAATATTCTCGAAATCGAAAAAGACTTTGTTTTATGGATGTATTATTTTCCGAATTAAACGGAAAAGTTAAGGGTTTTATATTTTTCATTATTACCTTATTTTAAATTAAAAATTAACGTACCAAATAGCAACCGTCTCAAAAAGACGATTTAATAATTTACTTTAATTTTTAATTACCAAGGCTTGCTGAAATACATAAAATGTGAATTATTTGAATACAAAGATACTAAAAATTCCTTCACATAATAACTAAGCTTTCGTCTTGCCCGGAGGGCACGAGATGAAAGCCCGTTGAACGGAACCGTAGGAAGCTTAATACGT
>NZ_JACAKB010000050.1 GCF_030326305.1 Myroides odoratimimus
TTTACAGAAGCGTTTTATACAATAACCAACTTACTATTTTGCAATCTAAAGTTTAAAATGACTTTTTAAGGTTCGACTATGTATTCAACTATTTTTTAGTTCTAAAAAGGTCTTTTCTTCTTATCAGAGGATTCTTTATAAAGTCAATGATATTTTCTGAGAATTTTAATGATAAAATTAGTTCATACCAGTATATACAGGTAAAAAATGCTAGTTGTCTCTACAAATTTATAACTTTTAGAAGAAACTAAAATAAGATGTATCAAAGAATTTAAGAGATTAATTCTTGTTTGGTAAGGATTAAAAGTATTTAACACTTTATAATCACTAAGCCATTAAAAAATATCACATATTTTAAATAAGAAGATAAATACCAAAAACTATTAAATTATTACTAAAAGAGTAATTATATTTGCCTAACGAATTTACTTTTTATAATGAAAAATTTATTTAATAATACTGAAGTAGCTTTTGCTCTTAAAAATAATAAAGAATTAAAAAGAGCACATTTTTTATTTAAAATGATTAGCAAACCAACTTTAGTAAAACTTGGTTCTTCCCTTGCAAATTTTGCAATTAAAACTCATTTGCCTGTTACTGGTTTAATCCGTTCAACTGTATTCGATCACTTCTGTGGTGGTATTAGTGAAGATGACTGCTTAACTGTAGTAGATAATATGTACGCTAAAGGTGGTGTAGCATCAGTTTTAGATTATTCTGTAGAAGGTAAAGAAACTGAGAAGCAATTCGACGCTGCTCTAAACATGACGATTAAAACGATCGAGTATGCTAAACAACGTCCAGACTCTATTCCTTTTGCGGTATTTAAACCTACTGGATTTGGTAGATTTGATATGTTTGTGAAAAAAGGAGAGAAAGTAGCTTTCACTGCTGAAGAAGAAAAAGAATGGGAACGTATCGTTTACCGTTTTAACATGGCTTGTAAGTATGCTTATGATCATGGTGTACTTTTATTAATCGATGCTGAACACAGCTGGATGCAAGATGCTGCTGATGATATCGCATTAGACATGATGAGAAAGTATAACAAAGAGAAAGCATTAATCTATAATACTGCTCAGATGTATCGTTGGGATAGATTACAGTATTTAAAAGATCTACACGCTATCGCTAAAGCAGAAGGATTCCATGTAGGGATGAAAGTAGTACGTGGTGCTTATATGGAGGTAGAACGCGAAAGAGCTACTGAGAGAGGATATAAATCTCCTATCTGTGTTGACAAAGCTGCTACTGATGTAAACTATGATGCTGGGGTAACGTATATGTTAGAGAACATAGACTCTATGGCTATCTTCGCTGGTACTCATAACGAAAAGAGTTCTTACCTAATCATGGATTTAATGGAGAAACACAATATCTCTCATACAGATCGTAGATTATACTTCGGACAGCTGTACGGAATGAGTGATAATATTAGCTTTAACTTAGCGAAAGAGAAGTTTAATGTAGCTAAATACTTACCTTTCGGACCTGTACGTGATGTAATTCCTTACTTAATCAGACGTGCAGAAGAAAATACTTCTGTTGCTGGTCAAACAAATAGAGAGTTAGATCTTATCGAAACTGAACTAAAAAGAAGAAAACTGTAATTAATTACGGATTTAGAATTATAGTTACCCGTCTAAGGTAATTCATCATAAAAAAACGGAAGCTGATAAGGCTTCCGTTTTTTTTTATACTCTTATTAGGCTAGAACTTATAGCCTACTCCTACCATAAATGCAAAGTTTTTATTACTAGCAGGAACATCCTTAAAGACATCGATTACTCCAAAACTAGTTCTCATATCAATAAACAGATTATTTCCAAAATCATAACCTAGACCTGCATTAAGCCCTAAGTCAAACTTATTTACAGCACTTCCTATATCTCCTGTCTTTCCATTCATTTCGGCTTCTGATTTAACTGCAAAGTTAAATTGTGGTCCGACTTGAATATTGAAACCTTTCGTTACAAAAACTTTAGCCATTACTGGCACAGCGATATAGTTTAATTTTACTTTCCCATCATAAGAGGCAGTAGATATCCAAGGAATATCAAGACTCTCTAACTTACCTCCCATTGTAGTGTATAAAAGCTCTCCTTGCAATGCAAATCGCTTAGAAAATTTAGCTTCTACCACACCTCCAATATGAAAACCTGATTTACCAACGATGTCATCTATATTGGTAACCATAGTTTGATTAAATCCAGCTTTAACCCCAAAGCTTACTTTAGTCTTTCCTTCTTCATAATGCTGAGCTACCGCAGCTGTAGATATAGCCATAAAAGCTAATGTAGTAAGTAGTAATTTTTTTATATTTAATTATTTAGTGTTTGTGTTTTTCTTTTAATAATCACCTAATACTAATAAGTTTGTTTCCATGTCTGTATCTTTAGGAACTAGTAGTGATACATTGTATTGGTTTTGAACATATTTTAAATGGTCAATATTTAAATAATTGCCAATTAATTCAGCGCATTCTTCTGCACTTCTCTTTCCGCAGAGTATACCAAAGAATTGAACCTCTGTTTCTACGTCAAGGGATAATTGTTCATCAAAATCTTCATCTGCATAAATGTCAATAGTAGCAGACATCTTCACTATTATTTTGCTATCAACTTTTCTAAAGTTAACTTTTGCATTATACACCCCTGTATGTTCATAAACATAAAAAAGAGCTCTAGGCTTCCTCTCCTCTTCTTGATAATCTTCCCATTCTATATCATATCCTGCAATATCTTGCCATTGATTCAGTTCATTAGGATTGATAAATAATAATAGCTCTGAATTAAAATATAGCTCACTTCTATTTAATCTCCCCTTAGTGTCTTCAGCCTTTATTTGTAATCCAAATACTAACTGTTTAGTTGAACTATCCATAAAAGCATCTAAATAAGCATACTTTACCTCAAACTCTTGGTTTTTTATTTTAAACATATCAAAACAAACTAAGTTAATTACATTCTTTACTTAAAAGATGGAATATACTGCTACGCGAAGTCTCCCGACTTCATGTTATTAGATAATATTACCTTATATACAGTCCTGCACAAGGCTCTATGTCTACCTACCCATAAGATGGGATTCTTCCTTTAGAATCGCCCACACAAGAGAATAGTGCTATAGACAGAAATTCTTAATTAAATCTTCCAATCAATTGATTTGATTCCTTTAGACTCCAAGTAAGCATTGGTTTGAGAAAAAGGTTTACTACCATAAAACCCTCTATAAACAGATAAAGGAGATGGATGTACTGTTTCAATTACAAAATGTTTAGAACGATCGATATTCTTTCCTTTCTTTTGAGCATAGCTCCCCCATAGAATAAATACAATATTCTCTCTATGTTTGCTTAGTTGTTCTATTACAGCATCTGTGAATTTCTCCCAACCTAACTTCTGATGTGAGCCAGCTTTCTTCTCCTCTACAGTTAATGTAGCATTTAATAGAAATACTCCTTGTTCTGCCCACTTCGTCAAATCACCATTTATATTTCTAATTCCTAAATCATCTTCTAGCTCTTTATAAATATTCTGTAAACTAGGTGGTAACTTCACACCTTTACTTACACTAAAAGAAAGACCATTGGCCTGAAAGGCACCGTGATAAGGATCCTGTCCTATGACAACCACTTTAACATCCTCAAAGTCTACTAATTCGAATGCTGTATAAACCTCTTCTTTAGGAGGATATACCATAGTAGTTTCATATAAACAATCAATATTCTCTATTAGTGTTTTAAAATAAGGAGAAGTTATTTCTGCTGCTAAATGCTTATTCCAACCTTTTGCTTTTAGTTTCATTCTTTTTTCTTCAAATATAAGCTTTCAACCAAAATATTAAACTAGTTTTACAGTGAAAAACTAAAATAAAAGAGTAGTAAATTACTATTATTTAACTACTCTTTTCGCTTAGTCTTTTTAATCTAGATTATGCAATAGACATATAAACGAAAAGTAATTATACAAAATAGAACTGAATTAGTGAATAAAGCATACTATAGTATGGTTTTAGAGCTAATGAAAGAACTATGAAGTAGAATTGCTTTGTAGTATTTGGCTAATGCGTAATTTGAATTTAGCTCATTATATCTCTGATATTCCTTTCATTTGTGGTAAAAAAGCACCTCTTATGCAAAAGAGTTCTTTTACATCATCTATTTTTACTTGTATATTCTCAAATGTAGGATTATCACTGATCAATAACAGTGTATTATCATCTACCATTCTCTTGAATCGATAGATAACAATCCCTTTTCCTTTAAGCACAAATAGATAGACATGCCATAACTGTAACTCTTCTATCTGAATACGCTTAGTAATCACATAAGAAGTCATTTTAATAGTAGGATACATATTATCTACTGATACCTGAAAAGCTGTATCTACCTCTTCTACTGTTGGAAAAACATAGCTTGGTGCTGTTGCCAAAGTCTTCTCTGGATCTAAGAAATACTCGAAGTTATGATCTATAGAAATCATTTTCACCTTTCTCTTGTGATAACTACTGTTATAAACGGCTGTAGAATCTGAGAAGAATAATTCATTTAGATCTATTTTGTGTTCTTTACACAAAGCTATTAATCCTTCATATTGTAAACTATCTCTCTTTTTCCAAGAAGAAATAGTATTAGGTTTAACATCAAGAATATTTGCTAGCTGTAAATCTGTCTTTATTCCTAGCATTCTCTTTAGTTTCTTAATTACTCCTGTTGCATTTTGCATAGCTTTTAATTTTTAGTGTTTGTTTTAATTTTATTTATTTTTTGTCTTTTTTCTTATGAGTAAGGCACTTTGCAAGGCTTAAATGATAATATTCAAATATTTTAATAAGTGGCATTTTGTACAGTTCTTCTAGTATAGTAGTCTAAAGTGCCACATTATGAATTCAATCTAAAACCACGTTATAAAGCCCGTACGAGGCTATTATTGATTTTTAAAGAAATCATTAAATCTTTATTCCATCATTACTCATATAGTACAAAATACAAAATACAAATACTAATAAATCACAATATTCAAACAATATACCTAATTAGATGCGTAATAATTCGCAATAATGTATCTCTAAATTTGTTTTACAATTATTTTGCCAATTATTTTTCTTTTTTAAGAAATTACATTTGGTCAACTATTCACAATAAAGCACTGATTACAAAGTAGATTGACATATTTCGACATCACAATACGCAGTGTGGCATTGAAGTAAATCTGATTAATTGTATATTTTTTTGGTTAAAAGTCGTTTTTGGCTTCTTTTTTGTAATACTCGTTTTGTAAAGAATTTAGGTTTGATGAAAAAAGAGTATCTGTTAAACTTATTAGTTAAATAGAATAAGCATTCTAAGTAGAAAAAATAGAGGATTAAAATAACCTTACATCAATAAAGAGATTGAATATTGCGATTCTTAAAAAGAATTATCACTGCAGTTCTAATCATTTTCTAATGTTGTTTTAATCTCTCTCTAATGCAACTCAAAGTTCTCTATAAGTCCTAAGTAATAATTTTGACCTTAAAATAAAAGACAATGTTTAAAAACACTTTATTAACCATTCTATCAGCTTTTGTACTAAGTACTTATGCACAAGACAACTCAGTTAAAGCACTGAAATTATCTAAAGAAGAAGCAGAAGCACTCTTCTTAGAGCAGAACTTAGAGCTTATTGCAAAGAACTTAGAAATATCTCAAGCAGAAGCACAATTATTACAAGCAAAGTTATGGCCTAACCCTACTTTTGAAGTTTCAGAGATTAACTTCTGGAAGACTACAGATATAGAAGAACAGCCTAAACTTATTGGCAATTGGGGGGAAGCACAACAATACGCTTTTAGAGTAGAGCAATTGATTCAAACTGGAGGTAAACGCAGAAAGAGCATAGACCTTCAGAAATTAACAATAGAAGAAAAACAACAGGAGTTCGAAAGTATTATACGTGAGCTTAAGTTAGAACTAAGAGGTAATCTGTCTGACTTACAAATACTTCAAGAACAACAAAAGATATACGAAAAACAAATAGAAAGTACTAAGTCCCTAATTAGTGCATACAAGAACCAATTAGAACAAGGGAATATTAGTCAAGCACAATACATTCGCTTAAAAGCAGCAGAGCTTCAGTTTAAAAAAGAACAGGTCAACATCAATAAAGAACTGGAAGAAGCTGTAAAAGACTTTAAAAACTTTATCAATATTGGGAGTAACACCCTGGTCGTTATTACTGATAAACTAGTAGCTCCTGAGAAAGAGATATCTGAACTAGAATTAGAAAATTGGATTATCACTGCTCAAGAACAACGCCCAGATGCATTAAAAAGCAGAACATTAGAAAAGCAATCTGAAAAGCGATTAGAAATAGAGAAAGCACAGCGAGTTCCTGATATTACACTAGGAGTTGATTATGATAGAGGTGGTAATATTATGCGTGATTTTGTTGGTTTTGGAATCTCTTTTGACTTACCCATTTTTGATAGAAATAAAGGAGGAATTAAAGAGGCTAAAATAGATATAGAGTTAGCCAAACTCGACACACAAAGTAAGCTAAACGAGATAGCTAATGATATAGTTGAAGCCTTTAGAAATTATTATCACGCAGAACAACTCTATAAAGATATAGATAGCGGATATGAGCAGCAATTAGATCAACTACTAGATGCATATTTAAAGAACTTTCAAAAGAGAAATGTGAGTTTAATCGAGTATTTAGACTTTGTAGAAGCTTATATAGAGAATAAAACAATTCTATTAGAAACTAAGAAAGATCTAAATGATCATTTTGAAAAACTACAATACGCAGTAGGACAAGATTTATAAAAACTAAACTAATTGACAATGACAAAATATTCTATACTTACATTAGCCTTACTAAATATAGTTCTGATGAGCTGTAATAAGGGAGAACAAAATAATGAAGAGATAACTAAAGAACAAAAGTGCCTATCTGAAGCGATGAAAAGCACGCTCAATATGGAGAAAGTCACACTGAGACCTATAGAGCGAAGTCTAACACTTAATGGTTATATCGATTATAACCAAGATAAAACAGTTTCTTATAATAGTCTAGTAGATGGATTAGTTACTAATACTTATTTCTCTCTAGGAGATTATGTTATGAAAGGACAATTATTAGCTGAAATAAAAAGTACTGATACGAATGAAATATACAGTGAATTAAAAGCTAGTGAAGCAGAATTAAAAGTAGCTAAGCGCGAGTTAGAATCAGTAGAATCAATGTATAAAGATGGTATTGCTTCTCAAAAAGAGTTAATCGAAGCTCAGGAGGATGTCAGAACACTGAATAGTAAAGTAGCTGCTGTCAGAAGTAGTCTAGAGATATTCAATAGTCGTGGTGAATCTGGAGTAGTAAATGTAGTAGCTCCTCAGTCGGGTTATATCGTTACGAAAAGCGTTAGTACTGGAATGACTGTAAATGCTGGTGATGAACCTTTGTTTACGATAGCAGATTTATCTGATGTATGGATCATGGCTAATGTATATGCTGCAAATATGCGCAATGTACAACCAAATCAAGAAGTAAAAGTATCTACCCTAGCTTATCCTGATGAATATTTTGCTGGAAAAGTAACTAAAGTATCTCAAGTATTTGATGCTGAAGAGAGAGTCCTAAAAGCTCGTATTTCAATGGAGAATAAAGAGATGAAACTAAAGCCTGGAATGTCTGCTGATATCATTATTCAGTTAGAAACAAACGAAGGTAAATCTCTTGCTATCCCTAATACTGCTATCATATTTGATAACAACCAAAACTATGTAGTAATTTATAAAAATGATTGTGAACAAGAAGTTAGAAAGATCACTCCTGTCTCTAAAAACAATATTTATACCTATGTAGCAGATGGAGTAAAAGAGAATGATATGGTCGTAACTACTAATGAATTACTTATTTATGAGCAATTAACTAATAAATTGTAATTCGTAAAAGCCTTTATTTATGCAAAAATTCGTCAAAAATATAGTATCCTTTTCTCTTAAAAATACATTCATCGTCATCTTCGGTGTATTGTTATTATTGTTTGGAGGGATTTATAGTTATATACACACGCCTATTGAAGCCTTTCCTGATGTGACTAATACTCGTGCACGTATTATCACACAGTGGCCTGGTCGTAGTGCAGAAGAAGTAGAAAAATTTATTACCCTTCCTATTTCAAAGGAGGTTAACACCATTCCTAATAAAGCAGAGGTAAGATCTATCTCTTTATTTGGACTATCTGTTGTTACGGTATTGTTTAATGATGAAGTAGATGACTTCTTCGCTCAACAATATGCTTCTAACAGAATGGGGAATGTAAAACTGCCTGAAGGAGCTGATTTTGAAATAGAACCACCTTCTGGAGCTACAGGAGAAATCTTTAGGTACATCATTAAGAGTGACCTTCCTATCAAAGAAGTTACTGCTATTCAAGATTGGGTAATAGAACGAGAATTATTATCTGTACCTGGAGTGGCTGATGTAGTAAGCTTTGGAGGTGAAGAAAAAATATTTGAAATACAGATTAACCCTACTGAATTAATTAATTACGACTTATCTCCTTTAGATGTATATGAAGCTGTAGAAAAAAGTAATATTAATGTAGGTGGAGATGTTATCCAACGTGGTGATCAAGCTTATGTAGTAAGAGGTGTAGGATTATTAGACAATGTTGAAGATATCGAGAACATCCTTATCGAGGTAAAAGGAAGTACACCAATTCTAGTAAAACACGTAGCTAATGTCGTGGTATCAGCCAAACCACGCTTAGGACAAGTTGCTTTTCAAGACGATGATGATGTCGTACAAGGAATCGTAGTAATGCTTAGAGGTGAAAACCCTAGTGCAGTTATCGAAGGGCTAAAAGATAAAATAGCAGACTTAAACGAGCGTATTCTACCTAAAAATGTTCAAATAGAAACAGTCGTAGATAGAACTAACCTTGTAAATACAACAGTACACACCGTATCTAAGAACTTAGTAGAAGGAGTTATTTTAGTATCCATTATTGTATTTATTTTCTTATATAATTGGCGTACTACATTTATCGTTGCTTCTGTTATTCCACTGGCTTTCTTATTTGCTATCATCATGCTGAAGATACAAGGGTTACCTGCTAACCTAATCTCAATGGGAGCATTAGACTTTGGGTTGTTGTTAGAAGGAACTTTAGTTATTGTCGAACATGTCTTTGTAGGTCTAGAGAAACGAGCTGAACAGGTAGGAATGGCGAGATTCAATAGAATGTCTAAATTAGGTACTATTAAGAAAAGTGCAAGTAGTGTAGCGAGCTATATTTTCTTTGCATTATTAATTCTAATCGTCGCTTTAATGCCTATCTTCTCTTTCCAAAAAGTAGAAGGTAAGATGTTCTCTCCCCTAGCCTTTACATTAGGTTATGCTCTATTAGGATCGCTAATATTGAGTTTGACTTATGTACCTGCTATGTGTAAAATCTTATTAACTAAAGATATCAAAGAACGTGAGAATGTTATTTCTCGTTTCTTTAAGAACAATATCTATAAAATGTTTAATTGGAGTTTTACCCATAAGAAGTTAACTCTTTCGATGTTTATAGGTTTACTTGTTATCTGCGGAGTTAGATTCCATTATTATGGTTCAGAATTCTTACCTAAGTTAAACGAGGGCGCTTTATATATTAGAGCTACATTACCTAGTAGTATTAACTTAGATGAATCTGTAAGATTAGCTAAAGAAATGAAAGCTAAGATTAGAGAGTTTGATGAAGTTAAATTTGTATTGACACAGACAGGTCGTCCTAATGATGGTACTGACCCTACAGGATTCTTTAATATCGAATTTCACACTGAACTAAAACCAGAAAATGAATGGACGCGTAAGATAACAAAAGACAAACTTCTAGAAGAGATTCGTTTAAAATTAGAGAACTACCCTGGTGTTAATTTTGGATTCAGTCAACCAATACAAGATAACGTAGAAGAATATGTAGCTGGTGTTAAGAGTTCTCTTGTAATCAAGATATTCGGAGATGATTTATTCGAATTAGAGAAATATGCTAACCAAGTAGCCAAAAGCATCAGAGATGTCGAAGGGGTTACAGACTTAAATGTATTTAAAAATATTGGTCAACCTGAACTGAGAATTAAGCTTCACGATCATAAAATGGCTAAGTATGCTGTAACAACAGCAGATGCTCAGGCTGTAATCGCTATGACTATCGGTGGACAAGCAGCTACTACCCTGTATGAGAATGAGAGAATGTTTGACGTTGTACTTCGTTTCAACAAAGAATACAGAGATTCAGATGATAAAATTGGTGATATCTTAATTCCTTCACTTGATGGTAAACAAGTGCCATTAAAAGAGATTGCTACGATAGATTATCACACTGGCCCTGCCTTTATTTATAGAGAAGGTGGTAGTAGATATATTGGTATAGGATTTAGTATTGAAGGAAGAGACTTAGGAAGTACTATTGCTGAAGCAAGAGCTAAAGTAGATAAAGAAGTAAAACTGCCTGCTATCAATAAAATGGAATGGGCAGGAGAATTTGAAAGTAAAGAGCGTGCTGCAAATCAATTAATGCTTGTTGTACCTGTTTCTTTGATTCTAATTCTTGTATTACTTTACTTCAACTTTGGTAATGTAAAAGATACTGCTATTGCAGCCTTAACTATTCCTTTCGCTTTTATCGGTGGTTTTGTATCACTTTGGGCAACTGGCACGATATTTGGAATATCAGCAGGGATAGGATTTATTATTCTTTTTGGAGTAGCTACTATTGATGGTATTGTACTTATTGGAGTTATGAGAGAAAACTTACAACATCGTATGCCTTTAAAAGAAGCAATAAAAGAAGGAGTAAAAAGCCGAATAAGACCGGTAGTAATGATTGCATTGATGGGGTCTATGGGATTACTTCCTGCAGCTTTATCAAATGGAATGGGATCAGAAATACAGAAACCATTAGCCATTATGATTGTAGGGGGACTAATCATCTGTATGATTTTATCCTTTACTATCTTACCACAAGTATTCTATTGGGCTTATAGAAATAAGAAGTAGATTTTTTCATATTTTTTTTGGGGGACACTTTATCTTTTAATAAAGTGTCCCTTTTTTATTCCTTTATTTTTCTCTTTTAAACTGTAAAGGAGTTAGCGCAGTGTGCTTCACAAAATATTTAGTAAAATGACTCGCATCTGTAAAACCAAACTCTAATGCTATTGCTGATAAATTATGATCACTATGCTTAATTCTTTTCTTGATCATTTCTATTTTTAAGCCATTTGATTACTATGATAAAAGCAAATAATAATTCATAATATTTATTTCGTTTTTCTGATAATAATTCAATAATCTAAGAC
>NZ_JACAKB010000051.1 GCF_030326305.1 Myroides odoratimimus
ACAATGACAGCTAGTTACACTACTTGGCTTGATCAAGCTAATGATCCTGAAAGATTAAATATAAAACCAGAAAACCTTAATCAATTTAGTGGTAAAATAACACTTATTACAGGGTCAGATTCTATCTTAGTATATACAGCTGTTGCAAAAACAATAAAACAGAAAGTTAATTCAATAGAATTACAGACTATTCAAGATGCAGGTCATGGAGGACTTATTTCTCATCCCAAACAAACTGCTCATTTGATTACTACACACTTAAATCAATTGTAATAATATAATAAGTGTTCTCTATCTTAAAGCTGTTTTTAAAACTCTTTATAAAGTTTAATTTGCTACATTTGGAATATTACGTTTTATAAGAGTTAACTATATCAAGTAATCCAGATGAAGAGATTATGGAAATTAGAAATTAGATTAGAGAATACTTCCAATAAGGCTTTGTATTTACAAATAGCTGACGCCATCATTGATGACATCAAGAAAGGAAGGCTAAAAAAAGGAGATTTACTACCGAGTACGCGTACACTCTCTAGTCTACTAAATGTCAATAGAAACACCGTAGTACGCGCACTGACTATCTTAATTACCGAACAATGGCTGGTATCAGTAGAAAGGAAAGGAATTTTTGTAGCACATACTATTTTGCAAGATAGTCCTGTAAAAACAATAGAGCCTTTATTAGAAAGACAAGAAACAGACCTATTACTGAACAATAATATTGTCTTTGATAATGGCTATCCTGATAGTAAAATAGTTCCAATAGCAGAACTTGCACGCGCTTATAGACAAATTTTTAATAGAAGTGCTAAATGGCAAATGATGGGATATGGAAGTGAACTAGGCGATTCTAAATTCATTACTCATATTGCTAATATGCTCAATCATCAAAGAGGGATGAATGTAGCCGAAAAAAATATTTGTATTACACGTGGAGGGCAGATGGCTATCTTTATGATTGCCCATTCCCTATTAACTAAAGGAGACTATATACTAGTAGAAAATCCTGGGTATAATTCTGCTTGGGAAGCTTTTAAACATGCTGGGGCTAATCTTATTCCTATTCATGTAGATGACCAAGGAATAGTGACTAGTGAGATTATAGAACAGCTAAAAACGAATAAAAGAATTAAAGCAATTTATCTAACCCCTCATCATCAATTTCCAACAACAGTCACCCTTAGTCTTAAAAGAAGATTAGAAATAATCGAACTTTCTAACCAATACGGGTTTACTGTCATTGAGGATGACTATGATAATGAATTTCATTATAATACAAGACCCATTTTACCACTTTGTAGCCATATTAACCTAGAAAATTATATATACATAGGAACTTTAAGTAAAGTAGTCGCTCCTTCTCTTAGAATAGGTTACTTAGTGACTAGTAAGACTTCTTTAATAAAGAAAGTAAGTAAACTAAGAAAGATAATTGATATTCAAGGCGATAGAATAATGGAGCTAGCAATATTAGAGCTAATCAAAGAAGGGATTATTAAAAAACATATCAAAAAAGCAACAATTCATTACAAAGAGAAAAGAGATTACACCTATAGTTTACTAAAGCATTATTTAGACCAATCCACCCATTTCACCTTGCCAGAAGGAGGACTTGCTTTTTGGATTAAACTCAATAGGACTATAGATTTTAAGAATTTCTGTGCTTTATTAACCAGTAAAGGCGTTGATATAGTAAACCCTAATGAGTATTACCTAGACCACACTAGTAACGGATTAAGAATTAGCTTTGGTAGATTAGCTAAAGAAGATTTAGAAAAAGGAATAAAAATCATTGCAGAATGTTTAAATCAAGAGCTACATTCCTAACTCTATTGCGTTTTCCTAATTCAGCATTTTTATTCCTTCTTTTCATATTATCTCTACCTATGAGAGGTGATCCAGTTCCTAATGACGCTTATTGTGGCTTACACTTTATAAATAACGCACAAGATAATACATCCCCCAAGCAAAAATCACAATAATAGTTGTCCATACCCAAAAGGGAATACTCTGAGGAGTTTCACTACCTACAACTAAAAAAGTCTTTTGATCACCTTTTCCATAAGCATTAATGCGTATAGACAATAAACCATCTACCACAGCCTTTTCCTTTATTCCTTCTATATCTATAGCCGGGCCATTCTTTACTGTAAACGGAATTATTCTAATCCCCTCTTTTCCCGTATGATCTTTACTTACAATTTTTAAGGTATGATCCCCATCCACTAATTTATGCGTATTGAGTTCGAAATTTACAGGTGTTTCGAGCTCTGCAATAGGTTGATGTTCATCATCAATAAAAATGAATACTCTACTTCTTTGCTCCATCTAATATATCGTTTAATACAGTTCTTTTAATGTGTTCTTTAGATTCTTCTCCTGGTTTTACTAACCATTTAATAGAGAAGATTAACGTAGCTAAAACCAGAATAGCAATCACCACTATAATAGTGTAATCCCATTTACTATCAGGTCCTACACCATGTACAACTCCTTTTAGTAATTTAGGTTGATTGCGTTCACAAACAGGACAAGCATAGATTACATTAGCAAGTAATAGTCCTATTATAGTAAGAATCCTTTTACAATTTACTTTCATTATTTATCCTTTATATGGTTGATATAATCCATGATCTGTTTTACTTCTTCCACTGTTACCAAGGGAGCTTTATTTCCCCAATTATTGCGCTCGTAGTTAACTATTGCAGTAACTTCTTCCTCCGTCCAATTTGCATTAGTACCTACCGCTGGCATTACCCCATACTCCTCTCTAGCATCATATCCATTCATTATAATATCGACAAATAGTTGGAGGTTGTCTCCAGTAACAATAGCACTGTTTTTTAAAGGAGGAAACGCACCAGAGAGTCCTTCTCCATTGGCCTGATGACAGGCTGCACAATTATTCATATAAAGGTTTTTACCATCCAAAGCCGTTTTAGTCTGCCCTGTAGTTACTCCTTGTGTAACATCTTGTTCTTTAGGATATAAAAACTCAGGAGTCATAATCGTTCCAGGCAATGGAGCCTGCTTTAAAGCTTGCAGATATGCAACCAAATCTAAAGCGTCTTGAGTAGCTACAATCTTTAATTTTTTATCCCTTGAGAATGTTTCAGGTACACTGACTACAACATCTTCTTTATCAGGATGCTCTTTAGATGTAAACAGAAAAGAATACGAAGGCATAATGGATTCTTTAACGACAATACGAGGATTATAAAGATGAACTAAATGCCAGTCTAAACTAGGTTGACGTGTACCTATATCTATAAGATCAGGACCTGTTCTTTCTGTTCCCATCAGCGTAGCAGTATTAGTCCAAAAATTAACTCTTTTATTACCCGCATAATCTGCAGATATAGAAGGTCTACTCCCCCATTTTCTATCCATTTCAACATTTCTAACTTGCTGACTATGACAAGCTACACATCCATTAGCTATAAATATATCTTTTCCTCTTTTCTCTGATTGTGTTAGAGGTATCGCATTAGGTAAAGGATGTATTTTAGACTGATTATCTAGGGCTGGCAGAATAGCTACAAATAGTGTTAGAATCAAAAATAAAATAGTTGCTATTACATAAAGTTTTTTATGGTTGCTAAATATATCCATATCTACTAATTATTAAATATTTTGTCATTATCTACGCTATCATCAGCTAGTTTCTCAAAGGTTAAGTCTACCCTATCTAAAGAAATAGATTCGTCTTTTTGAATCATTTTATAAAAATTATAGACAAAGAATAGATGAGATAACCACATTAGACTTCCTCCAATAGCTCTCCATAGCCAATAAGGCATCATAAACTTAACACTCTCTATAAAGGCAGAGTCTTCCATCCACATTAAGCCTCTTAATGTTCCCCCATACATTAAAGGGATAGAATAAAACAACAATCCTATTAAGGCCAACCAAAAATGAGCTCCGATTGTAATCTGTGGGGCTTCTTTACCCGTTATTTGTGGTACTAATGCATATATAGATCCCCATAAAAGAAAAGTGATAATTCCATACATCGTCAGATGAGAGTGAGCCACTGTAAAGTCTGTAAAGTGCCAAAGCAGATTTGTAAATCGAAAGGATTCTGCTGTACCTTGCAAAGAACCCGTAAAATAGAACATAATACCTATTACAAAAAAGGGAATGGTATAACTATCCTTGATTTTATACCAGACTCCTTTAAAGGTTAAGAAAAAATTAGTTGTACCCGCTACTACAGGAATAACCATTCCAACACTAGCTACAATAGCAACAGTCTGTAACCACCATGGTATAGCACTAAAAACAAAGTGATGGGTTCCAATTAATGTATAAAACAATATCTGGCTCCAAAAAGCTAATATTCCTAAACTGTATGAATATATTGGTTTATTAAGTTGTTGTGGCAGAAAGTAATATACTATTCCTAGAGTAAAAAGCATAAACCACATCCCTACTGCTTGATGCATATAATACCCCTGCACGATTGTCTCACCTAAACCATCTTGCCAAAAAGGTAAATATCCAACAACAGCTACTATAGTAATAAAGATAACGGCAGCAACGATATACCAATTAGAGATATAAATATCCTTATCCGTTCTATTGGCTATAGTCTTTAAATAACATCTAAGCGTAAAGTACAACCCTAAAGCAAACAATAACATAATAGGCCATATATACTCTCTATACTCTCCTCCTCCATTATTTACACCAGCAATTAAACTAATAGACCCGATAAAAACGGATGCATTAATTAAAACAAGTGAATACCATCCCCATTTAATATTGACTAAGTTTGTATTACTAACTCTAGGTACGATATAATACCCCAATCCAATCATCCCTAAAGAAGCCCATCCCCAGAATACAGCATTAGTATGCACGGGTCTTAGTCTTCCAAAGCTAAACCAGCTACTGTGATCTATATCTGGTGCTATAAATTTAATCCCTAAATACTCCCCAATAGTGGTACCTACAATTAACCAAAAGCTAGCTGTTCCTAAAAACCATAAAATAAGTTTAGCCAACCCCGGGTCTATATCTACCTTGACAGAGTTTCTTTTCTTATTAGCAACAACGGGTGCTAGTTCAGTCTTTGACAACGAAATCAATCCCTTTTGATCTTGAATTAAACTTTCTCCTGAGAGTTCTTTATTGGACAATGAAAACCCTAGGGCAATCTCTCGTTTTTTTAAAGAGTCTGACTCCTCTTCAGATAGATGTTCTAAATATTCTTTAAATTGTTTTGTATGCTGATCCTCTAACTTATTTTTTTGCACACTAATAATATTGGAAATTTTAATAAGCATAATTACTACACCCAATAGAATAGGAATTGCGATTAGAATCAAAATAATGATAATCCCTGGCTCTGTTAAAAGAGATGAATCTGTTGTTTTGATATTACTCTGTGCAAAAAGATTTGATGCAGAAATAAAGAAAATAAACCCTATCAGGTATTTTAACTTTATACTTTTTAATAAAATACGGATTTGACGTTTTGTAAGGCTTGTGATAGATATCTTTACTAAATTTGAATCTAATTCTTTGTTTAAGTTATACAACTTATCAAGATAAGATGCCTTTAAATATAATGATCTAAAAAAAGCACTCAGTAGCACTATTAGAATCAGAGCGATAACAATAAAGATATCTTGGTTATTAACCCTAAATTTTAAAGGCTCCATATTGTTAGCCCAAATCCCTGTTGGATGCATAAAAAGTAGAAAACTTATAAAAATAGACCACGGAGCAAAAGACAGTATTTTCATTATGAGTATTATTAAGTAAGTAAATCATACACCTTGTTTATAGACAATCGTGTTGGCATACCATGTGTTTAGTATTTATTATCTAAAGCCAAAGGTATTGTGCTCCCTCATTAAAGAGATGGTACAGATTAGAGATAATAACATAGACCAAGTAAAGAGGTGGGGGATAAAAACAACTACTCTATTGGTGCTATAAATGAAATAATTCTTTATGCGTATTTTTAAAAGGATGAGGTACACCAGCACATAAAAAAAGCCCGATAACGAGTGTTATCGGGCTTTTCAGCGGAGAAAGAGGGTTAGCCTCTTTTACTTCGTATGCTTTATAAATAGGGATGTTCACTTTTTTGGATTGTGGTGAGCACCTTATTACGAAAGTTTTAAACTATGATTGGAATCGTTTGATTCTTAAGCAAAAATAGGCTTTTAATTTATAAAAAGGATGGTTAAAATAAAAAAGGCTGAAAGTTACCTTCCAGCCAACATATTATAGATAAAAATTTGATACAGTTACCTATTTCATAATTATCCATAAACGTGTTACAAAATTCCAAGCTATCGTGTGTGGTCAATTTTTAGATTAACCGTCAATCCAACTCTCATTACCTATATTGCTTTTATTCGCGTTTATTACAATAAATTAAATTTGAATTTTCTTGTGTTCTTATACTTCATCTTAGTTACTTAAAATATAATAATGAAATAAGTTCGCCCTTGTTCAAATGTAACCAGAATAAATTTCTAATAACTAGAAGTCCATTCCTTTTTCTTTAAAACTCTTTCCAAGTCAATATCTTGCTCCCAATTCATAAACCATTTATTTTGTTCTTGAATTTTTTCTATTTCAATTTTTATTTCATTATTACTAGCTGCTTTTTTTACGTAATTTGAATTTTTCATTATTGTTCTTTTGTGTTTTTCATCAACAAAAGGACAATTAATAACGTCAAAGAATAGTAGAGTAAGTTCAGACTTCAAAAATACATTTTCTTTTTCAAATCTTTTTAAAATTTCTATAATTACTTTGTTTTTTATTGTTTTATAAATTATATCATTATTAAAATAATACAATAATGTTATGAAATGAAAATAATTAAGATTACACAATTTATCTTCTTCTAGATTAAAGTAATCAGAAATCTTTTCAGGACTAAATTGATATTCACCTCCTAACTTCTTAAGGGCAAAAAGTAAATTAATTGTTTCAATACTAGTTTCATTCTTTACTTGTTTTCTATGGAAATTAGTTAAAATAAACTCACTATCTCTGAAAATTTTAGAAAAAACCGAGTGCTTAACATCTCTTTTGCCTTTTTTGTCTAAATACTTAACTAATAAAACAATCACTTGAGCAATTCTAAATGTTGTATTAGTGTTTATATTTACAGAATAACAATATAAGATAATATCTAGTAGCATTAAGAAAAAATTCTCACTTCTTTCAATTGAATGAAGTGAAGTTTCACTTTTAAGTATCTTGACTAATTTTGATTTAAAAAACCTAACTACATCTTTACTTAATACATCATAAGTTAAATCATTTCGTTTAACAATTGCTTGGAATTTTTTAATGAATGTTTGTGATACAACGTATGGTTTATTAATCTGTTTTATCTGTTTAATAACCTCCTCTTCTGTATTTATTTCTTCAAACAAATTATTATAAAACTCTATCAAGTATTCTTTTAACTCTAATTTCCCAACTGCAATATTAGATAAAAATGGTGATATTAAAACATTTCCTTTATCTGGATTAAGATAAAGTTTATAGAATTGTAACTCTTTTTGAAAAGATTTTTTTACTATTTCTAATGTCTCTGAATTATTGGAAAAAACAAAATAATCATCTACATATCTTCTAACATCGTAGTCAACCCCAAATTTTAATTCTAATGTATTTAGTTTTGTTAAGACATTCAAATCTACTTGTTGTAGAATAATTTCCGCAAAAATTCTTGAAATCTCAGGACCTACAACTATTCCATTAGTTTCATTATAATTAGAATGTTGCATTAATTTGTCAAAATTATTTTCAAAAGTTATTTTATTACTATGCAATTTTGCTGATTCTTTATCTTTAACTGCCCAAGTTATAGAATGAGTATAAACATGATAAAAACATTTACTTATATCAAATTCCATTAAATAATTATATCTCTGTTCTAATCTTTGAAATTCTGTTCTGTCATAAAATTTGTAAATTAAATCAATTGGTTTATAAGTATAATATGATTTTATATATTGAGATTCTGCATCTAAAATTTCAGGTTCAACTTCTTTTTCAGGATCAATTAAATTATCTTCATCAAATACAAAGCTAGGAGAAAAGTAAAATTTAGCAATTTTATTTATTTTACGTAATGAAAATGGACTCTTAGAACATAAATGCAACATTAAAGAGTCATAATCTTCGAATAGTTTGATATATCTCTTTTGTGTGAATGGATGAATAATACTTAAAGTTCTTGTATCTCCAATAATATTCTTTTTTATATCGTAGTTAAAGGGTAATGTAAATTGTTCATTCCAATCTTTATATTTTGTGCCTTTTACTTTTGATTCAAAATACTCTAAATGTCCGTTCTTTATAATATTATAAAAACCTTCATTAGAAAAAAGCATCGGTACTTCATAAGGTAAGAGTTCTGTTAGAATAACTCTTGATTTATCTTCTTTGTCTATTTTTACTTTTCCCATCTTACCAACTTTGAATTATTTTTCCCATTTCTACATAAGTAAAGGAGTTAAATGTTTTTTTTCTAAACCCAGCAATAAAACAATGCTTTTTCAGATTATTTCTCTGAATATTTGTTAGCCTTGCATTAAGTTTAACACCTAAACTCCCTTTTCTACTATAGATGATTTTTTTATGAAATTGATTAAGTTCTGTTAATATTTCTAAATCATTTATATGTGTATAATTGTAGTAAACACCTGCTTTCAAAACACTACCATCATTACTTTTACTAATACCATAATTACCTGTTAAAAACTTAATTCTTTTCTTTAGAAGTTCAAAATCATTGTTTCTTGAATAATCTACATATGATTTTACAAGTCTTGATTTTATCTTTTTTACTTTTTTATTAGCAATGCTTATTCGTAGTTTATTTTCTCTTTTATTTTCAGTATCACTTAAATAAAACCGATAACCCAAATACTCAATATTATTATGAATAGGCCTTTTCTTATATTTATTTTTTAAAACTTTAAAATTAAACCCATCTATCAGTTCAGTTTTTTCTTCATTGATCTCTAAATTAGTTGTTTCATTTGACATAATTGGATTAAGATTATCATATAATTCCAAAGCACTCTCTTTACTATTGAGAAAAATAATAATATCATCAACAAACCTAGCATAATAAAATACATCCTTATATCTTTGAATAGCTTTATCAAAATTTCTCATGTAAATCTCAGATAAAGATGAACTGATATTTAATCCTCTTGGAAGTCCTATATCACACATTGTATTTCTATTGTCAAAAATTTTTCGAAGTAAAAAAATTGAATAGTATGAAAGCATTGCATCGTTTTTAAGTTTTCTAAAAACTCTCTCTCTATCTATACTTTCATAAAATGATTTAATATCAGATTTAATTATCCAAAATGGTGCAGTTTCGCTTAATAGAGTTTTAACTTGTTGAATTATGAATTTTCTATTAGCTTGTTCATCCTTATATATTCTTTTAATATTATCATTCAGTTTTCTCAAAATTAGCTTTTGAGATAAATTCTCCAAATAATAATAATCGCTAGTATATTTTATATCAAATTCGAAACTCTCATTTAATATTTGTTCTTCAAATACAAGAATTTCTGATTCAATATCTTCTTTTTCTAAAGCATTACGAAATAATTCACCTTTTTTAAGGTGTTTTAGTAATTCTTGAGAATCAAAATTTTGTTTCATTTTTTAGGCTTCTTTTGCGACAATTACTAATAAAATTCATAGTTGTCAATTACTTGATATTTTCAGGTTTGAACAATTTAGATTGAAATTTCTTCCTCATTAGAATAAATAGAATGTAAATAACATAGCCATTAATGACCTAATATAAAAATAGTGTTACTCCATAATCTTCAAACATATAAAAACTTTTTTTATTAATATTACGGAAATCCGTAAACAACTCAGTATTTAGAGTCTATCAAAAAAAGATTTTAAAGTGGTGGTGTATAATCCTCTTCTACAAAAAGCATACGTTTTTACACGTTTTTATGAATTAAGCATAACTTTAAAGTTCGTATTTCCCCCACAAATAGAATTTACTTTAACAAATTATAAATGCCAATCTTTAGTATTCCATGTAAAATTTAAGCTATTGAAAAACATTTTTTTATAAGATGTGATAGGTAATTATTTTTTTTCTATTTTTCAGCTCTTCAATATACTAACTATATATTATTTTCGTTTCTACAATCGAATTACATTGAGGACAAAATTTCATCTCTTTCTCTGTGTTTTGGTTTTCCATAGTTATTATGTATAAATATAAAATTCAGATGGCTTTGGTAAAATGTAATATATTAAAGTGTATTTTTTATAAAAACATGAGTATAGTTAAAAATTACATAATTAACAAGATAAATTAATTAAATGTTTTTAATAAATTAATACTTTAACCCAAAATATATTTTTAAGTAATTTACTTCTTTAGTACATTTTTGATTTCATTCAGTTTTAATAAAATTTCAGAATTGACACTTTTATTTTTTTCTTTTTGTTTGTTATTAGCAGCAATAGCTAAATCTGTAGTTAAATTTAGAGCTTTGTTTAGGATATTCATGAATTCACTTATTAGGTTTCCTGCTTCTTCTCCATCTAATTCTATAACAGTATCATAATATGATTTTAGACTTTCTTCAATATGTCCTGCTATACCATGTCTTGTTTTAGAAATTTTGTTATAAGTAGAAGCATTTCTAAAATCGTCTATCTCATTATACAAATTCTTAAGAACATCATTAAGCTCTTTATACTTATTTTCAACTGTAATCTGAATAAATGATTTCCCTTTAAAAGGTTTTAATTTCTTAGTTGATTCATGAATTATGAGAAACGAGTTTTTTATAAAGAAAGCCTTTTCCCATTCCGTTTTTGATTTTATCAAGTTTTTTAAATTGACTGCTAAATCTAGCATCGCAATTGTAATGTAACCATTATAATTATTAAATTCCTCCAATTCATTAAAATCAGAAAGATCAGTTTCTGGATTAAGTCCAAGAAGCATTTATATTAGCCCCTAAATAAGCTGGAGTGAAATTAGTAAATTAATTACATAACTTTGGACTTATGAAATACAAGAAAT
>NZ_JACAKB010000052.1 GCF_030326305.1 Myroides odoratimimus
GGTTCACTCTGTTGATTTGGTTGCTTTATTATACTTCTATAAAATTATCATTTTCTTATTCAACAAATCTAAAGGTATACTGTGTCAAACTCATTCCCATATTAGTTGAAAAATAGTTTCTAAATCCTGATTCTGATAGTCCAAAATAATCACTCAACCTTTTGAGTACTAACTTCTCTGGAGAATGAATATTAGCATGAATATAATTCTGTATTCTCTCTATTTTAGAAGTGTCATACTGATCTATTATATAGGTATTATCAGCCGTATATTTATCCATTAATAACAATACACTTCTTAGTAGATTAGTATGTAATTCTGACACTTGTTTATTATTAACCTCCCACTCTACAATCATTAAATCAATAATTAATATAATCTTATTAATCAGCTCTATTTCAACATCATTACCTTTACTAACCTCCCATCTTCTACCTAAGTTAATCAGTAGGTTATTCCAATAATCTGTTATACTAGCATTGACTCCATCTTTAACTGCGCTAGGCAAAAACTTGATGACTCTAAACCTTGTTTTTTCTTCTATATAAAAATGATGACTATCTTCTGGTGAGAGAAAGAATATCGTATTTCCTTGATAAGTAGATTGCTCTTTATTTAAATCGTGTATACCACTCCCCTCACTGATCAGCATTAATTCATAATGATTGTGATTATGGTAAGTAAATGGCCACTCTTCTGTGCGAAAATGCCTTAAAAACAAAGGTTCGAACTGTACTAACTTCATCTTACAAACATAGCGAAATATACTATTAATATAACATAATATACAAAAGTGTATTTGATAACTCTACTACATTTGCCTGCTTAACGAACTAAACAATATGTCAATCAAAAACAAAGAAAAATATGCTATCCCTATTATGGCATTTACTGCAGGAACTATTGTAGCTAATGTCTACTATAACCAACCTATTTTAAAAAACATTGCTGAAACACTAAAAGAGCCTGAAGCTGAAGTAGGCAAAGTATCTATGCTAGCTCAAATAGGTTATGGTATAGGTATGTTTTTCCTACTTCCTTTAGGAGATAAAATTAATAGAAAGCGATTAATCATTGCGATATCTATTGTACAGATATTTGTATTAATGTGTATTGCTAATACCACTCATTTAAACTTCTTACTAATATTGAGCTTTTTAGCTGGTGTATGTTCTACTCCTGCCCAAATTATTTTACCCATGGCAGCTCTATTAAACAAAGAGAATAGAGGGAAAAGCGTAGGGATTGTTTTTAGTGGAATACTATGTGGTATTCTTGGTTCACGTCTAGTTAGTGGATGGTTAACAGATTTATGGGGATGGCAGAGTGTCTTTACCTTTTCTGGGATCATGATCTTTATTAGTATTATACTGATGTGGCAATTTCTACCTAATGCGCCTATTAAGTTTAAGGGTAGTTATATACAGTTATTACAATCTACACTACGCTTAGTCAAAGAACACAAAATACTACGTCAAGCTGCTTTATTAGGTTCCTTGACCTTTGGGATATTCTGCTCTTTCTGGACTACACTTACTTTTCACTTAAGTGGAGCTCCCTTTAATTATACACCATCTATGATAGGTATGTTTGCGATAGTCGCTATCGGAGGAGCCTTAGTAGCTCCTTATTTTGGCAAATTAGCAGATAAAGGACAAGTCTTTCAAAACTTATTCCTAACGATTTCATTAATAATTATTAGCCTTGTAGGAATGCTTATTTTCCCGAATTCTATTCTAATTTTAATTATTGCAATATTCTTATTAGACATTGGGGTTCAAGCAACACAAATTACTAATTTCACTCGTATCTACGCTCTTAGTGAAGAAGCTCATAGTAGATTAAACACAGTCTATATGACTGCTTATTTCATAGGAGCTGGTATAGGAACTTTTTTTGGTCTGATTAGCTGGAGTATCAATGGATGGCTAGGATCCTTAACCCAAATGCTGTTGTGGAGTTTCTTAGCATTAGGTATAGTCTTTCTATCTAAGAAAGGAAAATTATAGTCCCCACTTTATTAGTTTACCCCACATTACGCATTAGCCAAATACTACAAAGCAATTCTACTTCATAGTTCTTTCATTAGCTCTAAGACCTATTTTGTATAATTACTTTTCGTTTATATGTCTGTTGCATAATCTGGGTTTAAAATAACTAATTCTAACCTATAGCACTCTAGAGTTAAAAGATGTAACTTTTAATTCTAGAGTGCTATTTTAATATAATGACTACTGCTAGTATATTTATCGATCGTAGAATCAAAAAAATAGTTTATATTGAACTCACTATTAACTAACTAAACGATTATACTATGGGGATTTTTGATGTTTTTAAAAGAAAACCACCTGCTGTTGAACCAACAGATACCTGTGATTACACTCAAATATGTAGTCATAAGGAAGCAGAAAGACATTTTAATAAAGGTCATTTAGATAAGCTACATCTTATTGGTTTAGCTTTTGGTGGAGATGACTCCCCTTTTAATATTTTATATGTTTCACCAGAAGCTGCTCTTCAAAAAAGAGAAATAGATAATTATATTGTTGACTTACTTCAACAAGGTTCTAAAGTGCAATACAAGGCCTTTCCTGAGTATAAAGGCAATAGTTTTATCCCTTCTAAGGTTATTATAGAAGTAGACGGTGATCAGACATTTACGAAAGAAATTGAAATATGGTAAATAAAGATATGGAGAATCATAAGATATACAGTACCTCTTTTGCTAGTGTATATCCTCATTATATTGCTAAAGCAGAGAAAAAAGGCAGAACAAAAGAAGAGGTAGATACTATTATAGAGTGGCTTACAGGATATGATCAATGCTCTTTAGTTCAAATAATAGATACTAAAGTAGACTTTGAGACCTTCTTTGCTAAAGCTCCTCTGATTAATCCTAATATCAATCAAATAAAAGGAGTTATCTGTGGATATCGTGTAGAGGATATTGAACACCCACTTATGCAAAAAATACGTTATCTAGATAAACTCATTGATGAGCTAGCTAAAGGAAAAGCAATGGATAAAATACTAAGAAAATAAATAACTACGAAAGTTTGAGGTTATACAGCTTTAAAAAATGAAGACAGACATATTATCTAAAAGATTAGAACAAGTATTATAAACCTTAATTTATTACTATTCTTTAATCTTTTAATACTTCGTATCACTGTTTCTATTCTTAAACCAGTCATATCTGCTATTTCTTTTCTAGTCAAATCAACAATGTACAAATCTTGTTTAATTAAAGGATGTTGCCAATTTGCCTTGCCATAATTTAATAAAATTAGTACTCTTTTTTCTGCATCTTGAGCAAATATTTTAGGTGCCATTACTCCTTGAAAATATAACTTCCTAGATAAGTTAGAACTAATTAATAAAGAGAAATCATGGTTCTCTTTAATAAGAGACAAAAAGATTTCCTGTTTTAATTTTAATATTTTTGTTGGTTCAACAGCAATAGCATTACAAATATAAGTAGTCTTTAGAAAGATTGTTGTTTCTCCAAAGTTTTGCCCTTGAGAATAGAAACTATAGATAAATTCTTTTCTTTAATCTTCATCATCATATGTATTTAATTTTATTTCCCTTTTTACTATATAGTAAAAATAGTCAGGAGCCATTCCTTGTTCAAAAATTATATCGTCCTTCTCATAGAAAACTGTCTTTGCGCCATATTTTTTCAATAATTTTATATTCATCATAAGGATAAAATATTAATTCTATATTAAAAACATCACATTATATGCCAATATGAGAACTTAAACTGTTAATAATTAAACTAAAAAACACAATAGCCAATAATATATGATGAATATCACCTATATAACTCAATTCTATATTAAAAAGCACTCTTATTAACTAGAATAGAACCATCTAAATTCTGTTATTAATTAAAAATTGTATCTTTTCTTTAGCTTTTTCCCATTCGTCGTCTAATATACTATAATAAGCAGCACTCCTAGTTGTTCCATCATTCTGTATTTTATCCTTTCTTAGAATACCTTCAAAGACTCCTCCTATCTTCTCTATGGCTTTTCTAGAGCGAATATTAGTGTCTTTTGTTTTCAGTTGTACACGATTTGTTTTTAGTACTTCAAAGCAATAAGTCAAGAGTAGTAATTTACATTCCAGATTCACTACACTCCCCCAGTATTCTTGTGTTATCCAAGTCCATCCAATTTCTAATTTCTTGTCTGCTTCATATATTTCAAAGAATCGTGTAGAACCTATAATCTTCTGTGTTCTTTTATCAATAATAACGAATGGATATTGTATTCCTTTTTCTCTTGCTGTTAAAGCATCTTGATAGTTGTCATAAAAAGTATCTCTATCAGAACAATCTGTAGGTACTAATCGCCAAAGCTCTTTATCCGCACTAGCCTGATATAGCTCTTCTAAATGCTCTTTCTCTAAAGGGATAAGATCTACTGTTGCCCCTTCTAATACTGTTGGATATAGAATCCATTGTG
Source organism: Myroides odoratimimus (assembly GCF_030326305.1). Taxonomy (GTDB): domain Bacteria; phylum Bacteroidota; class Bacteroidia; order Flavobacteriales; family Flavobacteriaceae; genus Flavobacterium; species Flavobacterium odoratimimum_A. Next base: position 4,473 of record NZ_JACAKB010000052.1, read on the forward strand.
TGTTGTTATTTTTAGCCATAATTATTTATACAACTCCTTTATTTAAGAGTATAATTAGTAAGGAGTAAATGTATAAAAAACGTGTATTCTCTTTGGGTTTATCGATATTAGAAGACACCAAGCAACATAATCAATACACCAGCTTACTGTTTTATAGAATGAAACTACAAAAAACGATGCCTTAATATCCATTTAATCATTTAGAGAGGCAATGGACTTAAATACTTACTTTTGTACTCTAATTAAAACCTAAACATGAATTGTACACTGTGTAATACACCTTTAAGCACTAAGGTAGATGAAGAGTATTATATCTGCCATACGTGTAATGCATACCTAAAGGATGAGATACTTTACTTTGATCAAGACAAAGAAAAAAGCCACTATGAATGTCATAATAATGATGTGAATGATATCGGTTATCAACATTTTACAGCTCCTGTAACGAATACTGTATTAGCACATTGTACACCAGATATGCTAGGTCTAGATTATGGATGTGGAAAAGGCCCTGTAATTACAAAGCAACTGGTAGAACAAGGCTATACTGTCGATCTTTATGATCCTTTCTTTCATCCAGACCTTACTTATCTAGATAAAGTATATGATTATATCTTTAGCTGTGAAGTATTTGAGCATTTTTATAGCCCTTATAATGAAATTGACAAACTAACGAAGATTTTAAAGCAAGGAGGCTTACTTATCATTAAAACACATTTGTTTGCAGAACAAGCTGATTTTAAAAATTGGTATTATAGAAAAGATCAAACCCATGTTTTTATTTATACCTTCAAAACTATTGAATATATAGCAAATCAGTTTGATTATCAAATCGAGACGCTTACAGAGAGGTTAGTTGTCTTACGAAAAAAATAAGAGGCTATGTATTAGATACTAGCCTCTTTTATTAATTTATCACATTGCTCTTTCCAGTTATCCTCCCCTATCCAAATCCCTTTTATATCAGAATATCTGTTAATATCGTTTAGAGCGTTTAAATCATCGTCTAAATGCCAAATAAGACCACTACCTCCTATAGTGTAGCTCTTATCTGCTCTATTGGTAAATATAATATGCTTATGCGCGATACCTATTTTATCTGCTAGTAAGAATAAATCTTCATTATTCTTCCCACCATTCATAGAACAAAGCAATTCATTATACCTCCCTGTTACGATAAAGACATCTATTCCTTTATGAATTAACTCTTCTGCATATTGGGCGACTTCCTTTTCTGTCAATGTTCCATCAAAATCAAATGATACTCTCATTCTATTGTTTTTTTTGTGATGTTGTGGAATTGTGATCTCATTCGATGTTCTGTTCTTTTTGTATTTAGGTTTATAAAATAACTATACCCATATCCCTTTTTTCCCTTTATAAAAGCGAATAGTTCCAGGACCTATAAAGGCTATAGCTAAAGCTGCTAATAGATATAATAAGTTCAACTCAGCATTTAACCCTCCAGTACTAGGATCTAACCCAAAGCTTCCCATTCCCTTTACTAAAAATAGAGACATAAACATCGTAAATGCAACAATAGAAGCTGAAATACGTGTAGCAAATCCTACAAGTAAAAATATAGGTGCCACTATCTCTCCAATAGGAACTCCTATCCATAGCGACTCTGGTAGATTATGTGTTTTTAGCTGGTTAATAATAAAATCATGTCCATGTATTAATTTATGGATCCCGTGGAAGATCATTAGTCCTCCAACACCTAATCTCAATAGGAATTTTCCAAAATCTGCATTCATATTCTATTGTTTTTTGTCATTCTGTTATTTCGGAATTTTGCAATACAAAATGCCGAAATAATACCTTACATTAATTAATCTTTCCTAAGACTCTACAAAGTCTCTTGACTTTGTGGTATATTATATACTAACTTGTCTTAGCAGGTCTTACTTCTATTTTACTAGGAAGTACACGAGGATTCATCGCTAAGACGTCTACTACCAACTGTCCCATATCTTCTGGTTGTATTTTCCAATGATCTGCATCAGACGGCTGGTGGTTATTAAAATTAGAAGTTACAGAACCAGGTAAGATTGTTGTCACCTTTACATCTGCATTTCTAAGATCTAACATGGCTGCTTGAGTAAAACCTACTACACCAAACTTACTAGCATTATAACCACTTCCATTAGCGAAGAAGTTTATCCCTGCTAAGCTCGCAATACTGATATAGTATCCCTTATTCTGTTTTAATTGCTTTACAGATGCTTTTAATGTGTGAAATACCCCTGTTAGATTCGTATCTATCATCGTATTCCAATCCTCTAGACTCATATCTTCTATAGATGAGAAGATACCTATTCCCGCATTGGCAATCACAATATCTAATTTTCCGAATTTCTGAATTATCTGTTCCACAGCCCTTTCTTCATCTTCATACTTTCTCACATCAGACTGAATCGCTAATACATTATCTGTATGGCCTAACTCACTGATAGCTTCGTTTACTGTATCTATATTTCTACCAGATATTGCTACTTTATACCCTTGTTCTAAAAGAGCTTGTGCTATTCCTTTTCCTATACCTTTAGTACCTCCTGTGATGTACACTACTTTTTGCATATACTATTCTTATGGGTTATTTTAAAAAAATAAAGATATAAAATAAAGAACAATTCTATCTTGTCATAAAGACTGATATATTGTTTTTTTTTTTATACTCTAATTTGGCTAGTGACATATTTGGATTTAAATTAGCCAACGATAAAAACAACTATAGTAATTATGAAGAACAAATCAGTATTATTCTTTTTGCTAGCTGGAAACATCATGTTTGCACAACGCAACTTTGATATGACAGAGGCTACACTAGGACAAGGTAGACAGTTTGCTGCAGAAAGAATCCTTCAACCATCTTGGAAGAATGACAATACCCTGAGTTTTGTAACTAAAAATAGAGATAGTCTTTTAATAAAAAGTCAAGCTAACAAATGGGAATCTCAAACAGCTCTTACTGCTAAACAATTAGAAGACATAATCAATAACACAGTTAAAGGGACTACATTTAGCCTTAGAATCATCCCAACTAACTTAACTTGGTTAAATGACAATGAAATAGAGTTTTATACAAACGACTCAGCTAATAAGTTAAAGTATTACTTTAAGGTTAATCTCGCTGATAAAAAGGTAGTGAATTCATTTAAATTTGATCTTAATGGTAGCCAACAAATCATCTCTCGCAATGGAGATCATATCGCTTGGTTACAAGATAATAATATTGTGATAACTACTAATAAAGGTGGTGATATTAAAGTGACTAATGATCCTGCTCTAGATATTATTAACGGAAGTAGTGATACTCACCGTAATGAGTTTGGTATTAATAAAGGAATGTGGTGGAGTCCAAAACAAGACCAACTTTTATACTATAGAAAAGACCAAAGTATGGTGACTTCATACCCTATCATTCAATGGAGTGAGCGTGTAGCTGAAGTAAAAAACATCAAATATCCTATGGCTGGTATGGCTAATGAACAAGTATCATTAGTAATCTATGACGTATATACTGGTAAAAAGGTAACTCTACAAACGGGTGAAGCAGACCAATTCTTAACCATGGTTACTTGGGATCCTTCTGGAAACTATGTTTATGTAGGAGTTCTTAATAGAGAACAAAATCACTTAAAAGTAAATCAATACAACGCTGCTACAGGTGCTTTTGAAAAAACGTTATTCGAAGAGAAATCTAAAACGTATACAGAGCCTTCTAATAGTCTAGTATTTGTACCTGGTGCGCCTGATCAATTCTTATATTTTTCTGAAGCAGATGGGTATAGACAATTATTCTTATACGATACAAATGGCAAGCTAATCAAGAAATTAGGCCATGAAAACGTGATAGTAAATGAGTTCTTAGGTTTCGATGAAGAGGCTAAAAATCTTTACTATATAGGAGTTACAAATCAAGGATTAGATAGACACTTATTCAAAACAAACCTTAAAAAAGGTAAAACAGAACAGATTACTACGTTATCAGGAACGCATAGTGTTGTCTTAAACAAAAGTAAGTCATTGTTCTTAGATCAGTTTAACAACTTAGAGACTCCTAATAAAGTTACTATTGTCAATGCTGATTCTAAAAAAGAGCAACAAGTATTAGAGTCTAAAAATCCTTTTGAAGGGGTTGTGACAATGCCTAAGACAGAGATTAAGACGATTACAGCTGCAGATGGAAAAACTCCTTTAAATGCACGTATCATCTACCCTACTAACTTTGATGCGAACAAACAATACCCAGTGATGGTATACGTATATGGAGGTCCCCATGCACAGTTAGTAACCAACACATGGTTAGGTGGAGCGAACCTATTCTTTAACTATATGGCACAGCATGGTTACATCGTATTTACGGTAGATAGTAGAGGTAGTTTTAATAGAGGACGTGACTTCGAACAAGTAATCCACAGACAATTAGGTCAAGCTGAGATGGCAGATCAAATGAAAGGGGTAGATTACTTAAAATCACTTCCTTATGTAAATCAAGACAAGATAGGTGTATATGGATGGAGTTTTGGAGGGTTTATGACTACAACTTTATCTGTTAACCACCCAGAAGTATTTAAAGTAGGTGTAGCAGGTGGACCTGTAATGGATTGGAAAATGTACGAAATCATGTATGGAGAACGCTATATGGATATGCCTAGCGAAAATCCTGATGGATACGAAAAAACAAGCTTACTTAACAAAGCAGATAAAATAAACAACAAGCTTTTAATTATTCATGGAGCTCAAGATCCTGTAGTGGTTCAGCAGCATTCTATGGAGTTTATAGAAGCTGCTATTAAAGCAAAAAAACAAGTGGATTACTTCTTATACCCTTCTCATGAACACAATGTTATGGGAGTAGATAGAGTTCACTTAAATGACAAGATAGCACAGTATTTCTTTGATTACCTAGAAAAACCAAATACAAAATAGTATTTTCATAAACAGTAGAGCCGAGACAATGTCTCGGCTTTTTTATACATATTACTTTATAATAAAAATCTAAGTACACGACAAAAATCTAAAGCAATTGATATTTAGAGGATTGTGCTTATTTTTAGACAGTAATAATCTTGATAAGTAGTCAAGTCCAAGTTTAAATACACTAATAAGCCTATTGCCATG
>NZ_JACAKB010000053.1 GCF_030326305.1 Myroides odoratimimus
CAAGAAGCGACGAAAATGGTTCGTAGGATTATGGGATTATCCTTTAGATCTACCTTTAAATATCCCTAATGCGTAATTTGGGATAATTCAAAGTGTAAAAGTGGAATAGGGGGATAATGTTTGAAATTGGTCAGCTTTTATAGTTTGTTCTTCTTATCAAATGTAATAGCTTGCAATAACCAAACAAATTAAAAACGATGAGAGATTGATAGAGTAGAATTGCCCTTATCTTTTTATCAATCTTTCGTTATTATTTTTCTTTCTTTAGAAAAGGAAACAATTACAATTAAAGTGTTAAGAAATTTTTAGAAGGTTACAGTGATGTAGCCTTTTTTTAATTCTTATTTGTCTGCGTATACTTCATTAGATATAAAACATTGAAATGAGTTAGTATTCTTCTAATTACATTTGATATCTATATTTATTTTGAATTGGCATCAAGTAATTTTACCTCACATAGTTCATTATTGTTGTTTTAAAATTAACTCAACACTTAGAAGGTGATCCGAAAGATCATCTTCTTTTTTTGTATCCAGAATGTTCTTATAGTAAAGAGTTATACGGTATTTAATTGGTATGAGTCCGTAGTGAGTCCGTTATTTTGGATATTTTAACGGAGTCACTATGGATGCATATTATATTTAGTATTGAAGTATATAAAAGCAAGTAGTATGAAAACTACAAGAATAGTAAGATAGATTAAATGCTCAATAGAATAAGAAGTATACTAGATTTATATGAGGAAGTAATCAATTAGAAGTAAGTACTTATTCTTTCAAGAGTTGACCTAATACCGTTTTTTTATAAGTCTCTCCTATAGGGATGATGGCCTTATCTATATATAGTCTATTGCGCTCTATAGCATCTAAGTGTTGTTTGTTGATAATAAAAGATTTATGTACACGGATAAATAGGTGACTAGGTAGCTTATCTTCCATCTCCTTTAAAGTACATAGTGTGATAAGACGTTCGTTCACGAGATGTAATACCAAATAATCTTTTAACCCTTCTATGTATTTTAAATCATTAAAGAGTACTTTAATATGTTTACCATCTGTTTTGATAAATAAGTGATTCTCTTGATCTATTTTTGGAGGAGTTGTCACTATATTATTCTGTTGTATAATGGGAGATGTCTTCTGTATACTTTTAAAGAATCTCTCGTAGGTAATCGGTTTTAATAGATAATCGATTACATTATGCTCATACCCTTCTAATGCGTATTGGTTATAGGCTGAGGTGATGATGAAGTAGGTCTTTCTACCCAGTAGATTCATGATTTGCAACCCTGTTAGTTCAGGCATTTGTATATCGATGAAGCACAGGTCTACGTCTAACTGTTGTAATTCAGTTAAAGATGTTAATGCAGAGGTAGAACTCCCGACTAGCACTAGCTGAGGAGACTTCTGTACATAATCGCTTAGTAAGGCTACCGCTAAGGGCTCATCATCTAGTATATAGCATCGGATAGTACTCATAATTCAATGGATAGTTGGCAAGTAAAGATATTCTCTTCTTCTGTAATATTCAAGGTATGTTTATTCGGAAATTGTAAATCTAAGCGTTTATGGATATTGGCTAGACCTATTCCACTAGTTTTATCCTTGTTATAATTGTTAGTCTTGTTCTGAGTATGTATTTCAAGTAGATTATTGTGCTGTTTAATCGTAATTGTAAAAGGATGTTCTTGATCCGTCAATATTCCATGTTTAAAACCATTTTCGATAAAAGGCAATAGCAATAATGGAGGAATGAGTAGACTAGGGTTTTCTATATCGATATACACGACTATATTCGTCTGCCCTGCGATACGCATCTTCTCTAGGTCAATAAAATCTTGTATATAGTTGATTTCTTTTTGAAGTTCTATGTGATCTGTATCCGTTTCATAAGTCATGTATCGCATGAGTTGACTTAGTTTATCTATAGCAGGGAGCGCCTGTTCAGACTTCTGATAGACTAAAGAATAGATATTATTTAGTGTATTAAAGACGAAATGAGGATTTATTTGTGATTTTAAAAAGCGCAGTTCTACTTCATTCTTTTCTTGTTTTATGATCTGATTTAATTGTAGACTGCGTACTAAGTGGATAATAATGTAAGTAACTGAAGCAATAAAGATAGGAGCTAGGCTGAAGTAGATATTGTCAAAAATATAGTACCATGTAGGTGTACCTACGAAGTAATTCTGTGTACCCCATATCCATACTGTGATTACTTGTTCTATTAAAGCTCTTATAACAACAAAAAAAACAAATGATATAGCCCAACCTAAGAATACTCTCTTCCAGCTAAATTTCTGTATAATACGTGGCATTATAAACAAATAATGAAAGTAAAATATGGTTGCGAATATGATTATAAATGTATTATTAAATAAGGAGAAGTCTGTAAAACTAAAGAAATAAGGAGCTTTATAATCAACATGTACATATCTAGTATAGATGATAATAAGCTATAAAATTAGGTGTAATTGTATTTCTTTTTTTCTAGATAGCACTTCTATAGGTTGCATAATATTTGTTTTTTGTAAATCTATAAAAACTTAGTTTTTAAATAAAGAGTGTTCATCGGATAAAATAGAGTGTTGGTCGAAAAAAATGCAATATTTATATTGTAGAGTTGCATTTTTGATAGATAACTAAAAAATGGAATAATGATAAATAGGTTGATATGTTTTTTGGGAATATTAATGGTATCCCAAATAGCAAATGCTAGTGTAGCAAAAAGAATAAACTTGGAAGCGAAGATAGAAAATAAGGTTTTAAAAAAAGAACCTAATACCATTACTTCAGTATTATATAATACAGGGCATAAAAATAAAGTATTGATGATAGGAACTTTTCATTTTCATCTAATACAATCTCAGTTAGGGATAGATTTAGATATTACAACTAAAGAGAACCAAAAAGAATTAGAAGAAATAATAAAGCAAATAGAAGCTTATAAGCCTACAAAGATATTTGTAGAATGGGAATTTAGTAAACAAAGAGAATTAGATGAGCTATATAAACTTTATTTAAAGGACAAGTCATTTCATCTTATTAAAGAAAGGTATGGGAAAAACGAAACAAAATATTTTAATAGTGAAGTTCAGCAATTAGGCTTTAGACTGGCTGATGCTTTAAATCATCAAAAACTATATGCATTTGATTATTTCCTAAACGAGCCCAATGATACAATTATGAAAGCAATCCAAAAAACAAATCAGATAGATTTAATGAATGAAATTCAAGCTGATTTAGGTGAATATGGGCAATTATTAATCTCTAAGTTTCAACAGGATAAATCTCTTCAGGAATTATTATTATTCTTTAATAGTAGTTCATTTGAAGATAGATTAAATATGGGGTATATCAGCTTATTTAATAAAGTAGGTAGTATAGAAGATTTCTCAGGAGCTTATTTTGTATCAGAAAGATTTAGACGTAATCTATACATGTATTCTTTAATACAAAAACAGTTGGATAAATCAGATGAGAGAATAGTCGTTATCGTAGGGGGGCAACATTCTGCAGGCATCAGGGAGTTTGTTAAACATGACAAAGCTTTAGAGGAAGTGGAGTTACCTAATATTCTGAGATAAAAGTGTCTTTATGTGCTGTGTTCATCGGATAAAATAGAGTGTTGGTCGAAAACGTAAAAAGAGAAAGCGCTTACTATTTCATCTTTGTCCTGTAATCAAAACAAACAAATTAAAAGTATGAAAACTAAATTATTCAGTTTATTAGCGATGTGCTTATTAGGAGGACAAATAGTAAATGCTCAAATAAATGAGGATTTAAAATTAGAGAAACGTATTCCAGTATTGAATATGGGAACTTTTCACATGGGATTTACATCAGATTCAAATAAGACTGAATTTGATGAGAATGACGCTAAGAATAAAGCGATGGTACACGAAGTGGCAAGAGCCATAGCAGAGTTTAAACCTACGGTAATCGTATTAGAGCAAAAGGCAAATACTATGGACGTTTTAAATGAATTATACCAATCGTATATAAAAGATCCTAATATAAAAATAGTTGACCCTAATGAAGTACATTTATTGGGATTTGAATTAGGAAGATTAGCAGGAGTGAAGAAACTATATGGTATTGATTATAGCAAAGGATATAACTATATGGTGAGTAAGAATATCCCTGAGTATAATGACAAAGCAATTTATGATGATTATATAAACGTTGTTTTAAGACAATTAAGAGCTAGTGATGAAGGTTCTAATGTGCAAAAGATGTTATATAATACAAATACAAAGAAATCATTAGATGCTTATATCAATCTGAATGCTGATATGCTGACTCATGTGTCTTCACCAGGTAAGTCTGAAGGAGCAGATGAAGCTGCAAAGTACTATCACCGTAACTTAATTATGTATTCTAACCTAAATCAGATACCATTAACTGAGAATGATAGAGTATTTATTTTGATGGGAGCATCTCATACTGCATTCTTTAATATGTGGTTAGAGCGCAGTCCTAAGTATGAATTAGTAAACACATTAGATTATTTAAAGAAGTTTAAGTAATTAATTAGGAATTAGGAATTAGGAATTAGGAATTAGGAATTAGGAATTTTCTTGATTATGAACCTATATAAGGTAGAGACGACAATATTTTGCGTCTCACAGGGAACGGGCAACAGAAAACAGCGATTTCACAAAAAGACAAAACACCACCACCACAAAAGAGTTGATAAAAATACGTTAGGTTACTCGGAGTAATCTGAGTGGTAATAAAAAAAGCCCTCATCATCATTGAGGGCTTTTGTTATTTATGATTTGACAATCTTACCTACAGATACTGTGAATATACCATAGTTGTCGATTAACATATTCTGTTTAAATACGCTGTTATAAGCGAATAGTTTATCTAGTTCATACTGAGAGCGACGACGCATTACCCAGTCTGTATCTCTGTGACTCTTTAGTACAAAGGCAATTGTTTTTAATTGTGGATGCCATGGCTGTCCTGTGTACACAATCACACTGTTATTTGTTGCGATACTGCTTATACCTTTGATGGTATTGCAAATCATATCATTGTCATCAAACAACTCGAATATGCCAGAGATAATCGTGATATTCGGTTCGAAGTTGAACAGCGGATAGGTGTTTAGATCAAAACAATCATAGTTCGTAAAACGAATACCAGTTAGATTGTGCTGTTTGATATAAGCTTCACCTACTTCTATATTTGAACGTTTAAAGTCATTGACTACTATTTCTGCATCAGGATATTTTGCCTTAATGTCAAATAAGTAATTACCAGTACCTCCTGCTACGTCTAGTATCTTGATAGGTTGTCCTTGTTCTTGTAACAGGGCTATTTGTTTGTCTATTTGTTGTAATAGATGAACTTTTCGTTGGCGGATACCTGCCCATCCGATAGCCTTAAGGTAGTTCTTATCCATTATTTTACCGAAGCCTAGCTTTCCTTGAGGTATGTTTTTATACACATAGTCTAGAGAGATTCCAGAGTCAAAACCATATAACAGTCCTAATCGCATTCCTTCTGATAGAGGACCTATTACGCTTAATAGTTTCTTCTGGATTTTATAAAATAGCAATTCGACAGAAGGCAATAGACCAAATAACATTTGGTAGTACTCATCAGTGGTAAACTTATCCGCTTTGAGGTTGATTTTTACTTTAGGAGCAGTAAAACTCTTCTCCATAAACTTAGCGATGTCTTTATACACTTGTTCTCTTCCTTTTTCAAATAATATACCATGGAAGCTTTCTTTTAGTGTTTTAAACTCTCTTAAGTCACTACTTAGATTGTGAAAGAAGCGTTGTTGCCATTTGTTCTTTACTACATAGTCTTTCCCAGCTGAGAAGACAATAGTAGGTATAGTGATGGCAGCTGCATCATCTACAATGCGTTTTCCCGCATCTAATAAGTCTACAAGCATGCGCCCATTGATAAATTTCGTGATTAGCGGGTCACTATCGTAAGCGACCTGTTGATCTTTTTCATGAGTTAATACCTTAGACTTTACATAACTTGTCACAATCATATCTGGCTTAAACTTAGTGCCAAGTGCTATCATTTCTTTAGCCAAAGGAATGTATAATTTAATAGAGAATGCAGGAGCTAGTAGAGCCATACCTGCGATAGGTACAGCATAGTCATGTACCCATGCACTAGCGATTACCCCGGCGATACTATTGGCTACTACGAAAGTGTCGTGATAGTGTATTTGATAGGTATGGTTTAGGTAATGAGCGAAGGTATCTAGGTCTCGCACATAGTCCATGAAGTTAGGAGATACTTCCTGTTCTGTATATCCATGCCCTCTAAAGTCAAAACTAAATACGTTATAATTAGCAAATGGAGCACTCTGTGCAAACTCCGCTAAACGAGCAGAATGCTCATGTCCACGATGTAGGACAATCATTGTTTTTTGTCCTTCTTTGTAATTCCAAGCTCGATAAAATATAGCTGCATTATCAAAGCTAGTGAATGTTCCTTCTATCATATATTAGTGTTTTTTATAGCAATTTATAATTTAAAGATAGCGTTTTGATTAATAGATTGTATATAAGCCTGTGCATCTTTTTGTGTACAATCTGTATAATAAGCGTAAACTAAGGCGGCTATAGTCATGCTTCTAGACAGTCCCATAGCGCAGTGTATATAGATTACGGTATTATTTTTTTTGTTTTGATAAACGTTAATAATATGTGTTACAATACACTGAATATATTCTTGATTAGCCTGTCCTGTATCTAAAAGCGGATAAAAGTGATAGGTAGAATGGTGTAATAAATAGCTGTTCTCCTTCATCTCAGCAGATAGGTCATACGTTATTACTTCATTTGAATCAAAATGAGCTGAAGCTTCTTTAGAAGAAAGTAAAGACCCGATATATAGCTGAGGGATCATCTCCTTGACTTCTACTGGGTAATAGACTTTGTTTAGCCTTCTCAGAATATAATAAGTTGTGATATAAGGCAGTAGAACAAGGTATTTCCACAAGCTAATCTGTCCTTGTTTATCTTTGACAAAATAGATATTGTTTTGAATATAAGCTGTGCCTATATAGATAAGGTTAGTCGCTATCCAAATCAATAAAATAGAGGTATAACGCTCAAGTGAATAACAAACAATACCCAATAGCATAGTCGCTAAAACAAAGTATATTAAGCCTTTTTTAATATTGAGGTATAGGGCTTTCTCTTTGTTGGGTAGAAAGATAAAAGTGCCTAAACAAACTAGAATGGCTGTGATTAAGTCAATGGTGTGATGCTGATAGACAAATAGTGTAGAGAGCGCTACTAAGACAAGCCAGAAATGTAAGAAGACTTTGGTAAATACCTTAAATCTTCTAGTGTGTTCTACAACAGTCATAAACACAACTGCATAGGCTACATGTAGTGATGGAGCTTGATTATAATGGGTATCCCATGTCGTGATAAAGTCAAAAAGGGGGTTAAACAAAGCCACTGTATGCAAAGGTCTCTCTACTGTAAAATGAATAGGGAATACAATAAACCCAATAAAAGCGACTATAGTGACTGCTAACATACGTTTAGTCAGTAATCTCAATTGATAAATAGAATCTACCCAATAAAAAACGAGTAAGAAGAACAGCCCACTAGTAGTATAGGGAACGATCATCCATTCTATAAACGGGATATAGTGATCTATCGCTAAGGTGACAGACCAATCCAATGCTCTATATACAGAGTAATACTGTGCCATCATATATAAAATAATGAAGACAGCATAACAGAGAAGCATTGCTTTGGTTCGTTGTTTAAAAGTAGGAGTTATTTCTTCTTTTGCCATTTTGCTTTTTTGTGCATAATACGTTGTAATATTCCTTTAGGGAATAGCTGTAAACAGCGAATTAGTCGATACATCTTTTTAGGAAAGACTATAAGTTCTTTGCCTTGTGTAATATCAGTATAGATGATATCAGCTGCTTCTGTAGGAGTGATAACATATTGTTTTTTAGAAAGATCATCACTATTGAGGTCTAGTAGTCTAGGTGTAGCGACATAACCAGGGTGCACACTGATAACTTTAATCCCTTTATCCCTATAGGCGCGTTGATACGCTTTGGTAAGTGCTACTACTGCTTGCTTACACCTTGTGTAGATTGTTGCCTCATTATAGTCTAAAAAGGTAGAGATCGAAGCGATACAGACGATAGTTCCTCCATTGTTCTGCATACAGCATCTCGCTACTTCTAATGCATTTAGTGTGGCTTTGATATTATTGTCTATCATGGCATTGGTATCTTCCCATGAAATTTGCTCTAAGGCACTATCTGTATAATTACCTGCTCCAGCTATCAGTATATCAAGTCTTGTTTGGCTAAATGTGTTTATAACATCTCGTAGTTGAGGTAGATCTGTTGCGTCTACTGTATAGACAGCTAGGTTAGTATGTACAGCGAAGTCATGTCCTTCTTTATGAGGATTACGACTGCCGATACCTACGCGGTAACCCTCTTGTAAATAGCGCTGAGCTAATGCCCATCCCATCCCTGAAGTACCTCCTGTGATAAAGACATTTTTCATTGTTTTAATGCATTAAGGACTACTTGATATCCATAGTCAAATTGTCTAAATATCTGTTCTTTACAGTCTTCTTTAGAGATGGGTAATTGTATTTCTAAAGCAAACTTTCTCCAATTAATCTTACGACTTAGATAGCCTCCAGAGAGTTTTTGTCTCATATCACTAGTGTCTAATCTATTGGCTGTGATAGCTGCTGCTTGTTGAAGTCGATCATTTCCACTGTAGCCAAATACAGCTCTTACTAACCCTTCTTCCATAGCAGAATAAGGAGCTTTGTGTTCTAGCCATATTTCGCTACCTAGTGTAGTGGCTAATTCGAAAGGGATAAGGTCTATCGCTCCTCCTAAATACTGTTTACCTCTATACTGAGCAGGTGCCATATAGAACATATCAGATGTACTAATTCGCATCGCTCTTAAGGACTCTACTTCTAGAAGTAATTCTGTATCTCTCTCTACTGCACTATTTGTGTCAAATTTCTTAGTACACGACAAAATTATTAAATAGTTGATTTTAAGAGAAATAAAGGAAAGGATTATTTGTAAAAAAGGCTG
>NZ_JACAKB010000054.1 GCF_030326305.1 Myroides odoratimimus
TCAAGATTATTACTCTCTAAAAATGGACACAACCCTTTAAATATCAATTGCTTTAGTTTTTTGTCGTGTACTTAGAACATAATTAAAAAATTTTCAGAAAAGTATTCCTGAAAACCTCCTATATTATGTATTGGCTTAATGAGGTTCTATTTGTCTTTATAAGTCACAAAAAAAAGCCTAACCATAGGTTAAGCTTGTGTAGTATATTTTTAGATTTTAATCTATTTACTTTGAATCAACTTCTCTAAACGAATCATCATTTCGTCTTTCTCTTTAAGCATACGCTCGTACAAGGCAATCTTTTCTTCATGAAGTTGAATAATTTTATCTACTGGATTGATATTATTATTGACAACTACACCAACACAAGCATTATCATTGAATGTACTTGAAATAATATTAATTGCTTGTTGTTCATCAAAATTCTTAATTGCTTCAACAGGTATCTTAAGTACTTTAGATATTTGCTGTAGTAATGAATTATCAATGACTTCTTTCTGTTCAAGTAAAGATATCTTCTTTTGATTCCAATCATCTCCTAAATCAAAAGCAAGAACCTCTTGCTTGATTCCAAGCATTTCTCTAAAACGCTTTACATTTCTTCCTTGGTGTATTTTATGTTCCATAATTAATAGCTGAGTTAAGAAGGCTCAAAGATAAAGCCAATGATTTAAAAAGATTGAATTGTAAAGTTATAAAATAATCGGTAAGATATCCCAATATGAGAATATTATAGTCGTTTAATAGGAAATTCATAGCAAAATAGACCTTGAAACTGCCAAAAACAAAGTATCATTTGTTTTGATTGTAGTTTAGTTGTTTAACCAAAAAAATAACTATCATGGAAAGTCAAATTACAAAGGACGATTTAAGATTGTTTGCTCAAACAATCATTGGAGAGTTAAAAGATCTATTAGCTAAACAGAGCAAAGAAACCTCTCTTGAATGGGTAAAGGCTAAAGTAGCTAGACAACTACTTAGTATCTCGCCAGCTTCACTACAAACTCTTCGAATCAGTGGTAAATTGCAGTATCGAAAAATACTTGGCTCGTATTACTACAACAGAAAAGAGATAGAGAACCTATTTAGTAAGTAGAAGTTAACTTCTACTTACTAAATAGGTTGAAAATTAACTCCCTTAAATTCCTTGCTTGCAAATACAACAGTTGAATTGTTAGAAAGTGTAGAGAATTTAAGGGAGTTTCTATTATCCATTTAACTGATTAATAAAATTAGTTAGTTGGGTTAATTTATCAGGGGTTAGGCTTTTTAAACTCTCTAGTAAATCTGTGTAATTATCAGTTTGTTTATTTGCTTTTCCTTCAAGCTTATCTTTTAATATCTGCATTTCAGTTTTGATAGACTCTTCTTCTGTTAGAGCGTATTCCTCTGTTTGTTTAACAGAGTGATGACCTAACATTTCTTTGACTACGTGAATAGGTACGCCATTACCAAGAGTTACAGTACTTCCAAAAGTTCTTCTTGCTTTATGGGTGTTTAACTCACTTATCTCACATAGAGAAGCAATCTCTTTTAAGTACTCATTCATCTTTTGATTAGAACGAACTGGAAGAACGATATCTTTACCAATACAGTCAGGATGATTTTTATACTTTTCCATTATCTCTATTGCTTTTGGAAGTAGAGGGATAGTAATATTCGCATCTGTCTTTTGTCTGTTGGTTCTAATCCACAGATTGCCCTCTTCATCTTTTGTAATATCACTTTTCTTTAACTGATATACATCGATATAAGCAAGGCCAGTATAACATTGAAATACAAATACATCTCTTACAGTACTTACTCTATCATTTTGAAACTCTTTGTTCTCTAAAATAGATAGTTCCTGTTTGCTTAATGGTTTTTTGTTGAGTTTAGTCTTTTTAGGTTTGTATTGTACAAAAGGATTAGAAGATATTATTCCCTTCGCAACTGCTCGTAAAACAATCTTCTTGAAGTTTGATATATACTTTATAGCTGTGTTGTTAGAACACGCTCTAACAGTCTTTAAATAGTGCTCATAGCCAATTACAAACTCATAATTGAGCTCTCTAAACTCTATATCTTCTTTACCATATACATAACGGATATATTCTCCAACATGTGATCTTGCTGTTACGTATCTTTCATGTGTTCCAATTGCATACTCTTTAGGCACAAGTTTAAAAACTTCATCATTGTGTTTTTGAAATTCTTCTAAAACTTTAATCCTACTAGTCCCTTTACCTTGTATATGATCCATAAGAATTGAAGCAGTAATAGGTAGTTCATTACTTAATAGCTCTAATTTGTACTTAGTAATTTTAGATACAATTGTATCTAATAGGTAGTTTAAGGTTTTAGCGTCTTCTTTAGTACCATTAGCACGACCTGCTTTTTGGTTCCATCTTTTGATATCCCATCTATGACTAAGTGAAGTCTCTTTGCGAATACCATCTACTGTGATTCTAAGGTAAACACCTCTTAAATCACTTTTCTTCCTACTTGGTTTGAGAAAGAAATTAATTGACAACTGTTTTTCTAACATAATTCAACTGTTTTTAAATATTAATAAATGTCGAATTAAAACGTTCCAAAAACACAGTTTAAAACTCTCTGGCGCCTTTTGGCGTAAGGGTTCGTTAAGTTCAAAGGTGCGCATCACTAGGAAATCTTTTTGTGCACCGAATCTGTAACCTTTTTGGGTGCACTTTTAAAAATAATGTGATACCCCTAAAAAAGAAAAAACCTATAACTCATTGTGAATCATAGGTTTTGTGCTTTTTTAATAACTTTTGAAAAGTTACTATTTATAATTTCGCGGAGAAAGAGGGATTATAACCTATATATTTATAAAATCCATTATAGTATTATTTTACTATATATCAATAAGTTAAAATAAATTATGTTTTATAAAATGTGATTAAATAGTATATGATAGTATAAAAATTGGGTGTATATTTGGGTGTTAACACCTATCATCATGACTATAAAAAGAAAAGTAACTTTCGCTATTGAAAAAAGAAAAAAGGACAATATTCTTGTAGTTGAGAATGTTCCTATCAGAGCTCGTGTTGTGTATAATGGCGGACGAGTTGAACTCTTTACGGGCTATCGAATTGATGCATCCAAATGGGATGAACATAAAGAAAGAGTCCGTAACGGTTGTACCAACAAACTTAAACAAAGTTCATCAGAAATCAACACAGCAATTAGTGAGCTATCTACAATCATTGATAGAATCTTTAAAGAGTTTGAGCTAAAGAATGAGATGCCTTCTTTTGAAATTTTTAAAGATGAAGTAAAACGATACTCAGATAAGCAAACAATATCAGCTACAGAAAAGAATCTCTTTACTGCTTTTGATGAGTTTGTAAAAAGTAGTGGTAAACGCAACGATTGGACTGATGCTACTTATACCAAGTTTAATACTGTTCGATCGCATTTAAGTAACTTTAAGAGTAATTTTCAGTTCTCTGATATCAATGAGAAAGTACTCCTTGATTACGTTACTTTTCTTAGAGAAAAGAAATTAATGAGAAACAGCACCATTGACAAGCAGATTAGCTTTTTAAAGTGGTTTTTAAAATGGTGTAGAAGTAACAACTATACTATCGCTTATAACTTTGAAAGCTTTAAACCCAAGCTTAAGGAAACCTCTAAGCGTATCATTTTCTTGACTCAAGAGGAACTTGAGAAAATCAAGGCAAAAGATTTAACTGACAAACCTTATTTAGACAGGGTGCGTGATGTACTTCTCTTTTGTTGCTATACAGGACTTAGATATTCAGATGCTTATAATCTTACCAAACAAGACATCAACAATGATGTGATTGAATTTGTAACCAAGAAAACAAACGATCTTCTACGAGTAGAACTAAATAAACACAGTCGAGCTATTTTAGATAAATATAAAGATGTACCTTTTGAAGATGATAAAGCACTACCTGTGATCTCTAATCAAAAGATGAACGACTATGTTAAGACACTGGGGCAAGAAGCAGGGATAGATGAACCTATTAGAGAAACATATTATCAGGGAAATAAGCGAATTGATGAAGTAAAACCTAAACATGAGCATCTTAGTACTCACGTAGGAAGAAGAACCTTTATATGTACTGCTTTATCTTTGGGGATACCTGTACAAGTAGTAATGAAATGGACAGGACATTCTGATTATAAATCCATGAAACCGTATATTGATGTAGCCGATACAATCAAAGCTAACGCAATGACTAAATTTGATACGATATGAGCGATACAACTTCAATTAAGCTAAGTCAGTATTCTAAATCATTAGATAGGCTTTTAAATGAGCTAAAAACAGATAATTTCACTAACGATATTTGGCAATGTTATAAGCAAGAATCTTATACTATCGTTTATAAAGATCTTGATTCAATAGATTTTGAAGTTTTACTTATCGAGCTTAGAAATAACAACTTCTCAAAAGGAGCTTTATATAACATCGTTTCAATTATAGATAAGCTTAATTTACTATTTGAAGAGTATAATACTCAGATACAGAGTTTAGATTTATATAAGCTATATCACAAGGTTTATATATCACATCTATTTGAAGACAAAATTAAACTTGCTATTGAAGATTTAAAACATGTACAAGAAAGGGAAATTCCTTTAGAAGCACCTAAGAATCTTAACGAAGTAGACATTGAATACTTTAAAAATGAACTAGAGAAAATTAGAAATGAAAAGCTCCTATTTGAAAAAGAGAATACTCATCTGCTAACTGACTATTATAGTTTGTTTAAAATTCATATCAGTAAAGCTAAAGGTTGGATTACAACCTATTTTCCAGAGGAACGATTAAACTTAGACGATGATCTTTTTACAAGTATGCAAGTTAACCTTCTTTATGAGGAGTGTATCTTGATGCAATGCTTCACAACTAATGATTTGAGTTTTGAAGACTTCTATCTTATTTTAAATAGAAGAAAACCTAAAGCTCCTTTTACGCAGTCTTTTAAGCAAGTAACCAAGTTTGCTAAAGAGTTAAAGCCTTATACGGATAAAGTTGACAAACAAATCAAAGACCAATGGAGAGAATTTGTCTGTACTGAGCTTAATTTAAAACTCAGTACAATCAAATCTTATGGGCATAAAACTAAAGAAGATTAATAGAGCTAAGAAGAATGCCTCTTACCTTATTGTTCTTTGTCAGCGTTATATTCATAAATATAATTATAATGTTCTGTAATACCAGCATATTTAAGCAGAAAACCACCTAGCCTAGTTATTTTGTATGATCCTTTTTTAGTCTCTATAATTTGCTTGCCATTCCTTGTTTTAAAATCTATTTTATCTTCTCTACTTAATAATCCTAATCTTAATAAATGCTCTTTATAGTTTTGTTGGACGTCTGATGAAAGTATTAAAGAATCTTCTTCTTCCTCATAAACAAATCTTTGTTCAAGAATATTTCTATGCTTATTTTTAAACTCACTTGCTTTTTCAGTTTCTATACAGTAATAATAACTTGTTAAAGTTATGATTTCCAACTCATTTAATTCGGATAATAATTTTAGGAAGTATTTAGATTCAATAAAGTTTTTCTCATCATTACATATTCCAGTATATAGAATACTAGCTATGTATTCTTTTCTATCTTTTGTTATAGCTCTACTTGCTTGAATAAATCCCTCTTCAATTAAATCAATGAAATAAGGATCATTTTTAATTATTTCTAGTACATCCTGTGGGATTTGAGAAATCTTATCATTTAATATTTTTACATATTCTATTAATCTATCAAAGCGTTGATTTGGTATTATCGCACTAGTTAACTCAGATAATATAGAACCAACACCTGGAATAGCTCCAAATATTGATTTAGCTGTTATTGCAGCAATATCAAATTCATTAATACTTAAATCTTCTTCTTTAGGCATAGTTTTGTTATTTACTTTCAACTGTTTCAATTAATTTTTGTAAAGGTTTTACATTTTGTTTATTAAAAGTGGTTTTTTCTATATTTTTACCAATAAATCTTGCAGAAACCTCTTTGCAGTCAAGTAGTTTACTAATTAAAAAATCATCTAAAGGCATTATGAAAAATTCCGAAGTTTCAGCATTTAACATTATATCTTTTTTACTATCTAATTCAATTTTAATTACTTCATCATCATCTATTAAGAATTGTATTTCTTTGAAAAATTTCCAAGTATTATTTTTTGTATAGAAACGAAGATAATATTTTGGGGTATCATTCTCAAGCTTTGATATAGCAAAATATTTTAATTCAATCCAAGAAGTCTCTTGTCCAAGAGAAAGAATTTTTTCTGTATTTTCATCACTTTGAGTTTTAAAAATAGTTTGCTTATCAAATTTATCATAACTTTCAATAATGTTTGTGTAAATAAAGTTAAAGGTTATTTCTGCAGAAAAAGAAGAAATCTTAGATTCTCTTATAGATATTCTTATATCTTCATTCTCTTCTTTTAGTGAATATATTTTATAATCACTATAATCATAACCTTCTTGCTTTATAGTATTTGGTAAAAATGCTAATACATTATCAATTTCTTTAATTACTGTCTTTTTATTTTTAAAGGGTAGTATTATCTCAGTTAAAATATTATCATAATTAAAAACAACTTTAGCTTCTTTAAAATATTTATTTTGAAATAAACTAACTTTTCTATTAGTTCCACCATAGTAGATATAAGGAAACTCATTAATAATAGTACTATAATCATATTGTTTTCCTAATTCAAGATTTACACCTAAATCTTGAAGAAATTTATTACTAATTTCTTGCCCTTGACAAAATAAGGATATTAGTAAAAAAGTTATAGACAAGTTTTTCTTCATTTATATAAATTTATAATACCATTCTTAATGGTAGATTAAAATATTTCTTTAGGAAATTTTTCCTCTATTAATTCCTCAATTGATTTATGATCTTCTGTAGAATTAATTCTCTCTAAAATCGCTAATGTTTCTCTATATTCCATCGCTTCTGGGATTTTAATTAGTTCTACTTCTAAGTTTAACTCCTTTAATTTTAGTTCAATATCTTCAATACTTACATTAAAGAATTCTTTTCTATTATTAAGCATATTGACTTTCTTTTCTGCAAATTCTTTATGCAAGAAATTCTCTAATGCAGGGGCGTCTTCCGAAAAAATTAATGCATGGACATCAAATTGAAATGGAACAGAAGCATCTCCAAGTTCTTTTACCCTATCCATAGGTTCAAGCCTTCTAGTAAGCCCTATTTTATGGATATTATCTCCAAAAGAACCAATATTTGAAATTATATAAACATATCCCCTTTTGGTTTGCTGAGCCATTGATAAAGCCCTTTCTTTTTTCTCTAATGCTAGTTTTAACTCTTCTTCTAGAATTGAAATTTTTGAAAGTAATTCTGTTTGTTTTTCTTCCGAAGTATCTTTTAATTCTTTTCTAGCAAGTTCTAAAGCTTTTGCAAAATTCTTCTCTTCTTTTTCAGCTTCTTTTTGAGCTTTTTCATAATCTCTAATAGCTTTCTCCTCTTCACGCAACCTTTCTTTTATTTCTTGCATTTCCTCTTTTTCTTGCTGTTTTTTAAGCTGATAACTATATTCTGTATTCAGTTCAAGCAATCTTACATCTAAATAATTTTTAGAAATTTCAATGGCAAAGTTTTCCCCTAATTTATTAAGTGTTTCGTATAACTTAATTATTCTTTCTCCGTAGATATTCACATTATTCCATTTTACTTTTGAAATCATAGCATCACATTCGCCATTAAAAGCTCTAAGGAATAATTTCTTATAACTATTCGTCATTTTTCTACCTTCTTTCTCACTACCATTTACTGTCCAATTTGTAGTACTTATAATAGCCCTATCTTCAGAGATCAGTTTCTTTCTAAGTTCAATGAGTTCTTTACTTCTTTCTTTATATTTCTCACTTGCATCTAAATTATAAATAGGCTCGAAGACACCAACATCTATAAAGTCTTTTTTGTCCTCAAATAAACTAATCTCTTTTACAAGTGACGTATAGGTTTCTAATGCTTTATTATATTTATCTTTTAATATAGATAAATCATTTTTTTGGCTATCTATATTAAGTTTTATTTTCTGTTCTTCTTTTTCTATATCAATTATTGATTGATATTTTTTTAAAGATGCTTTTAGCTCAATTATCTCTTGTAACTCTTTCTTTTTTAGAAAATCAAATAATCCCATATTTTTTATAACTAGTTAAACAAAACTACTAATATTATCATAACAAAAGTACTTCTATTAGGAAAGAACATGATAATATGTAGCTGTTATAGACTTCCTTTAAAATTAAGGAATGGACTTGCTAACTTAGTATACATTAAGTTAAGCATAAAAGCTTATCCTTGAACTATGAAAAGAGTTGGTTTATACTAGACTTACTATAAAAAGTCATAGATATTTTTGATTTATGGTATTTCAATGATTGTTTTTTTTGAGTAAGCGTCAATTAGTTTTTCAATTCCCTCACTTACTTCTTTAAAACTTAGCTCTTTACTAAGTCCCAATAAAACAAAATGTCTGCTTTCTAGTTCTATATTTTCTAATAAATTATAGGCTTCTAAATGGTATCCGCCCGAGCAAGTGCATGTTTCATAATATAATGTAAGGAAGTAAGTTTGCCTCAAATAATAAAGAGATGAGCAAACAAGAAATTATGTACTCTCATGTAGAGGATTGGCAAGCAAGTGGATTGACACAATCAAAGTATTGTGAAAGTGTTGGAATTAAGCTAGCGACATTTAGTTATTGGGTAGTAAAGTTTAAGGGTGAAACAGAGCAAGAAGGCTCAAGTAACTTTATAGCAATAAGTAAAACATCAAAAACAGATGGTAAACAATACGAGATTGTCTATCCTAATGGAGTGAAGTTACGTTTAGAAACGAAAGACTTGGGTGAACTCTATTCATTAGTAAACCTTGTGTAATGTTTAGTCTGAGTAGTAGCCATCAATTCTACTTGTATAAATCAG
>NZ_JACAKB010000055.1 GCF_030326305.1 Myroides odoratimimus
TAAAGTAATTTAAGTTGATGTTTTTAAAAAACCACTCAAAGAAGTGCTTAGCAGTTTCAATGTTACTACTAGCATCAAACTTGGAGAAATAACGTTTATACGCATCTTGACCTGGTGAAGTTCGCCAGTTAAAGATTTTACCAAGAGCTTTATCATGTCTAGTTACTTCTGTGTGTAAAAAACGATTTGCACCACACCAAACACTAGTCATAAAAGACTCTAAAATCACATCAACATCATGTGCCCTATTAGAATTTTGACAAGGAAGACTTTCACAGGAATTAATCTGAGATTTAAAGTCTATTTTATCTAACATTTGCTTTAAAAAGACCATTCCACCCCATGGTGTAATCTCTTTGTTGGTAAAGGATAGATCAAAATTCATAGGCTTAAATTTTCTAACGCTACGCGTTAGGAATTACACTTAATAAATATACATCTTTTTCTAATGCGGAATGTGGGTTAAATGTAGATGAATATTTAAGTATGCTTATAAACCAATCCATTATAACAGATATAAAAGCCATTATAGCCCAATCAAAAGATAAGGCTATACGTGCCGTTGACCATCAGCGAACGCTGATGTATTGGCATATTGGCAAACGTATCTTTGAAGAAGAACAAGAGGGAAAAGAACGTGCAGATTATGGAACGTTTCTTATCAAATATCTTTCAGAACAACTGCAACCCGAGTTCGGAAGTGGTTTTTCCACAAGACAAATCAACCTTTACCGTCAGTTTTACCGCACATTTGAGAATGTGCATACACTGTATGCACAATTGAGTTGGAGCCAATACAAGCTACTTTTAAGCGTTGACAGTCAGGATAAAAGAGAGTTTTATATTGCTGAAACAATAAAAAATAATTGGACGGTGCGGCAATTGGAACGGCAGATTTACAGCAGTTTGTACGAACGGCTTTTGTTGAGCAATGATAAAGAAAGTGTTTTAGCGGTTGCCAAAAATGAGAAACAGCCGTCTGATGCCAAAGAAATCATTAAAGACCCAATGTATTTGGAGTTTTTGGGCTTGAAAAGAGAAACATCTTATTATGAAAGAGATTTGGAAAGTGCCATTATTACACACTTACAGGAGTTCTTGTTGGAGTTAGGCAATGGATTTTCCTTTGTAGCAAGGCAGAAAAGAATACATATTGAGGGCGATGAGTTCTTTGTGGACTTAGTATTTTACAACCGCATTTTGCAATGTTTTGTAATTATTGAAATCAAAACCACTAAACTAACTCATCAGGATATTGGGCAGTTACAAATGTATGTGAACTATTATGACAGGATAGAAAAACTGCCATACGAGAACCCTACCATTGGGATTTTGCTTTGTGCTAATAAAAATGATGCAGTAGTAAAATTTACATTACCAGAAAATCAAAAACAGATTATTGCAAGCCAATACGAACTTTACTTACCAAGCGAACAGCAATTATTGGAAGAAGTAAATAAGAAATTGGAGAGTTTTGAAGAAAGGGAGGATAAAAAATAGATGCTCTTTTGATTGAATAATACCAAGAGAATTTTAAGTTATTAAAAAAAGATATAAATAGATGCTAAGTACACGAGTAAAACAAATTATAGCAGACAACGGACGATCAGATTTAGAAAATGAAACCTTCTCTGAGAACAGCCTTCAAATCGATATGACCCTCATGGGACATGAACTACTCCTTCATACTACTCAAACCTATCACTTAGGAGAAGTGTATTTGCATTTGGACGAACCTAAAAAATAGGTTTCCCTAATAAAAAAGAAGTATTCAAATAATTTAAAGACAAAGTTGTGATATTAACCCGATATTGTAACTAAAGAACACCTAAACTTATGGCAAAACGAGATTTTATTAAACGTCACTTACTCATTATCGAACTGCTTCGAAAAAGACCGAGTACCTATGATGATATTCTAAATTACTTAATTAACAATCAAGACCAAATTGGCTACCAACTCGAAATTAGCAAGCGAACCTTGCAAAGGGATTTGAAAGAAATTGATTCTATTTGGGGTATTGAAATTAGCTTTAATAGAAGTATAGAGGCCTATAAAATTGAAAGTGATGAACATGCGGAAGATGAAACAATTCAACGTACGCTAGAATCCTTTGATTTAATTTCAGCTTTAAAACAAAACAGAAAAGTTGGAAAAAGCATTTTTCTAGAGAAGAGAAAATCATCTGGAAGTGAGCATTTCAACGGCATTATTCACGCTATTGACAACAACCTTATCATCACCTTTGATCACCTTAGTTTCTCAAAAGAACCTAGTGCAAGGCGTTGTGTTCCTAAAGCAATCAAAGAAACACAAAACCGTTTTTATCTGATTGCCTATGATTTAGATGTAAAAGATTTTAGAAACTTTGGTTTAGAACGAGTGGCTAATTTAGTCATAACCCCACAAAGGGAATCAAGTCCCGAAATCAATATTGAAAAGGCTTATCAGCATGCCTTTGGTATTGAGCGCTATGAAACTGCAGAAAAGATTATACTCAGATTTGACATCCAACAAAAGGAATATGTAAAATCACTGCCTTTTCATCACTCCCAGCGTATTATTGCCGAGGATAAAAACTATTTTACGTTAGAACTGTTTATACACCCTACACATGATTTTCTCTTAGAGATTATGCGCCATGGTCCTATCTGTGAAGTGATTGAACCAGCTATGCTTAGACAACAAGTAAGTGAAAGAGTACAATTACTTGCAAAAATGTATCAAATAGAAGAATAAAAAGTAAAGCGACACAGCCTGTCTTAATCAATTATAACCTTTGTACTGAATCAAAAAAATACAAGCTTATGAACATCGTTAAAATTACAAACGGCAAACTCGAATTAAGAAAACCCAACGGTTCTTTAATCCGAACTATTAAATCTTCTGGCGTTATCAATGCAGATATCAACCAAGATGGAAGTTTACTACTCGTTACAACAGATAAGGGACAAGTTGAGCTTCGCAAAGAATCAGGTTCACTTATTCGCACTATTGCCTCTAATAATTCAACCAATGCCCGTTTTAGTGGAAAAGACATACTAGTTACTAAAACAAATGGAAAAGTTGAATTAAGAAAAGAATCAGGTTCTTTAATACGCACAATTTAGTGTATTGAAATTGTTATTTAGATTTGTTTGTTAGAATTAAAATCCGGCTTTACGTAGTCGGATTTTATATCAACGTCATCTACTGTTCTAAATTCAAGATATTTCCCCCCCCTTATAATACAGCAGTAAGACTATGATAAACAACTATATAGACATACCAAGTGCTTAAGCATTAATATAGGGGAAGTCCCCACCTATTCTATTCTTTTAGAACTAAATTGCCTAGAAACCGATTATTCTCTTAATCGTTTTTTTTACACATCAATTAATTAAACGACGTATTTTGTCTTTATAGACGATTATTTTTACTCAATAAAAAGTAGAAAAAATGGATATACAAGAGCAAATTGCCACAGTTTGGCAAGACTATGAAAACAACAAAAATATTCCTGCTTTTATTAAAGAAAGAAGATATGGTTTTTATGATAACCAACAACAAAAAGATATTCTTGTTTTAGGCATAGCACCTATTTATCAGACGAAATCGGTCTACAAACCAACCAGATACAACATGTTACATCACCTAGGTGATGAGAATAACATGAATGCTTATCAAAGAGCTATTACGAAAATAGTGATAAATGAAAAGGAAAACTTAGATTTATCGCCTTGGTTAACCTATATGGACTTGTTTTATTATAGAACAGATACAAACAAGTCTGAGCTAAATACCTTTTTAAGTACACTAGATGGTATTATGTTTTTAATCGATCAATTGCAAATTACTAAAACAGCGCTAGAGCAAATTATTCAACCCAAAGTAATTGTTTTAAATTCCAAAGAAGCAGGTATTTTCATGGGAATCTATCAAGATCAAGTTGGTAGTGTGTGTAGTATGGGATATGAATTTGAAGAAGTTCAATTTAGCTTATCTTCTTTTTCTGTTTACAGAATTATTGGTCTATCACCCAATACTAGTCTTGGTGAAGATGAGACAATGAAAACCAATTTGATTGGTACCTATGTTATTTGCTACCCTTCACTATTACATCAATCCTTAGACCTTGAAGACACCCCTTTACTGCCTCAACAAATTTATTATTACAGGGAACTAGTGGGATTAGAGAAAAGGGCTTTAACAAATAAAGTACCTCATCTAAGTGCTATAGATGTAGACTTATTACTAAACCATGCCTTTTTGTATCGCTACCGCCTAAAAGGTGATCGTGATCCAAGCGCCATTCAGGCAGATATAATTCTTACTGATCTAATGGAGTTTAGAACGTTAACACCTCAAAAAATGGTCAAAGCTATTTTTGATAAGATAGGTGAATTAAATCTTTTATCGATTCATGATATTTTAGAGCTATTTAGTTTCTCTTTTTGTCAAACAACCTTTAGGTATAAAAGGGCAATTCTAGCAACTAAACAAACAGCCATACGAAATAAAAACCTATACTTTGCTGAACCTTTTAAGCTATATGGTAACCAGTTATTTTATGTATCCAAATTCTGGTCCATACAACAAAGAAGATTTTTAGAACACTGGTTTATAAAGCTAGCGTATTATCACAACAACTAATTTATATATAATAAAAACAAAACAATCATGGCAAAATTCATTGGAACCCTTGAAGAATTTGAACAATTTATAGGTCCGGCAACCAATAAAATTGTAACTAAACTTGGTAAAACACTCAAGAAAAAATCACAAGCTAGTTGTCAAAACCACAAACTAGGTGAACACACAATTACAGCGGAAAAGTGTGGAAAACACAAAAGCCTAGATGCTGCACACTTTTCACACCTAGCAAAAGATAGAAAGTCGATCATCGCTGCTATTTTAAAACAAAACTTTCCTCAAATAGAAGGCGAATATGAGGTGTGTTTAAACGAATTTCTAATTCATTATGAAGCTGCACATCACCCATTAGACGAGTCACTTATCATGCTTTGCAGACAACATCATAGCGCCTATGATCGAAAAAACAGAACTGTTGATGAGGCCTGTGATCAAGAAACAGATCAGTTAATTACAATACAAATACCAGATAATCAAGAATTAAATGTAAATACAATTAAAAAAGCATTAATGCAGCAAATACACTATTTAGAAGGTAAAATCTGCAATATTGCAAAAATTAGCGGTGAGATATGGAACTTTAATATAAACAAAGAGAACACAGAGGGATTTCTTTTGTGTTACAATCAATTCGATGCATCAGTTAGTATTTTAAAGTACGTCGATGCTCATGAAATAGGTAATTTGAAGAAAAATAAAGAAACAATGAGCATTATTATTCCCGTCCAAGAGGAAGAGTTCATTGACAAAGCCTCTCAATTCAAATTTGAATTCATCGAACATGTTTATTTAATAAATGAATAAGGACACAACTTTCAATTATAAGAACTGAAGGTGATCTTCAGTTCTTATTTTTATAAAGAGGATCTAAATAACTTTGCAAAAAAAAGCCTATCTTGTTAACACCTTATCCAAACAGAATAAAAATCTAAAACCTAAAGGTCAATATGAAGAATTCACTACTCAACACCGCTTCTAATTGGTTTAGAAAAGATGAAAAAGAACATCAAGAAAAAAATCCTTCCATTAAGGCAAAACCTATTGGATTTTTTGAACAATTAAAAAACAACATTTGGGACAATGAGCCTGTTGAGATTATTGATATAGAAGCTTTTGAGGTAATCGCTTCGGATATGGAAGTGATGATTACACAAACTACCACAGAAGAAATAACAGTTAAACAAGAGCTTAGTTCTATTCAGGAACTAGAACAGGATAAAAGTTTATTTACACAGGTGACAGACTCAACTGGGGCTTTGTTAGAGCGTATAAAAGATACAGCTGCTACTTCTTGGAACTTTACAGCTGAGAAAATGAATGCTGCAACAGTAGCAACTGTTTCCTTCTCTAGTTCAACGGCAGATTCACTGGTGCACTTTACCAAAGAAGTCGGTAAAAAGTATGATGATTTAGAACTTACACCTAAATTCCATAGCTTGATTAATACCCTAGATCTTGTTGTATTAATTACTCTTTTAGAGGGATTTACTGATAAACAGAAAAAGGGAAGTAAAGAATTTATTGCCCTGTCTGTGATTATTGCTCTATTGGTATTATTAGAAAATGCAAAAGAAGGAATGAAAAAAGAAATGGGCGTGATAGAAGTCAATGAAGAACTCAACCACAATATGTCCTCATTGCTGCAAGCTGTAACCTTCAAAGATATGGTAGAAACAGCAGAGCCTATTCTTTTACTTATACCTAATGGAAACTATATTTTACTTATCCTAAAACTGTTTGTTTAATCAATAGTTTATATACAAAAAAGCACACCTTTTCTTACTACTACACTTAAAGATTTAATGCCATGTTAAACATCTTTACTTCAACTAAACCTGAACAATTTGCTTCATTTTTTACTGGTGATCCTGTATGTAAATTTGCAGCAGCACTTTATCAAAAAATGCAAGAGGGACATATTTGTATTGACATAAGCAATCAAGAAGATATACAGCTTTTAAAACAATCTGTATATGTTGGTTAAAGTCTGTGAATTTTTCTAAAGTATCAACTGGATTTGACAATTGTGCAACAACTAGTAGTAACTATAGGCGTATTTTAGCGTTTTATATCTTCAGTTGATTTAAAATTGGAATGGATTTCAAGACTTATCTTTGCACTTATTCCTACTGAGGCAAACAACCTGTCTTTTTAATACTTTTATTTGTTTTAAAATGATTTGAAAACCAAATAGTTAAGTGTTGAATGTTTTTATTAAGATGTCCTTATTTTCTATATTAGTCACAACATATTCACAACATAATAAAAAAAGTGTTGTGAAAGTGTTGTGAAAAATCGGTCTCCCTTAACCTAATATAGATATTATGAACATCACACTTAAACAACGAAAACTACCTAGTGGAAGAATAAGTCTTCTAATTGAGTACACAAAAGGAGTTGAAGTTACTTCTACTGGAAAGAAGAAGTATATCAGAGAATTTGAAAACCTAAAACTCTTCCTACATGGTGCTCCTAATAGCCCAAAGGAAAGAAAGGAAAACAAAGAAGCTCTTCAAATGGCTAAAAATATCTTAGCCATTAGACAAAGTGAAAACCTTAGAGGTAAATATGGAATTAAAAATAAACACAAAGGGCAACGTTGCTTCTTGGATTTCTTTCTAGAGAAAACAGAAGAGAAATATGAAAGTCCAAAAAACTATGGAAACTGGACAGCTTCCTTTCTTCACTTAAAACGCTGTATCTCCCCTACTTTTACTTTTGATGAAGTAGATGATGAATTTTTAAAGAAAGTCAGACATTACTTTGATACAAAGGCGCTTACTAAAAGTAAACTCCCTTTATCATTAAACTCAAAATACTCTTATCTAAACAAGTTTAGAGCTGCTCTTAGATTAGCCTTTGAAGAAGGTTATCTAACAATTAACTATGCTCAAAAAGTAAAGAGCTTTAAGCAAGCTGAAAGTCAGAGAGAGTACCTTACGTTTAATGAAATACAAAATCTGGTAAAAACCGATTGTAAATACGAAGTGCTTAAACGAGCTTTTTTATTCTCTTGTTTAACTGGTCTACGCTGGTCTGATATTAATAATCTAGTTTGGTCTGAAGTAAGAGATGAAGATCATGTTTGTAGAGTTATCTATAGACAAGAAAAAACAGAAGGTGTTGAATATCTTTATATCTCCAAACAGGCAAGAGAACTCTTAGGAGAAAGAGAATCACTTAACCAGCGCGTTTTCACTGGTCTTAAATAATCAGCAGTTTACAATAACGAAATCGTACGTTGGTGTAACAGAGCGGGTATTCACAAGCATATTACCTTCCATAGTGCTAGACACATCAATGCGGTACTACTCTTAGAAAATGGAGCGGATATTTACACAGTTTCCAAGCGTTTAGGACATCGTGAGATCAGAACTACTCAAATCTATGCTAAAATCAGAGATAGTAAAATGAAGGAAGCCTCTGAGCTTATTCCTGAGCTTAAATTTGGATTTTAAACTAAGGAGTTAATTACATCTTAGAGAGCAATTCAATAAAACAGTTAAAAAAAGTTCCCGAATTGGGAATTTATTTATAAATTTGTATAAACTATTTTAATTGAGAGTAATAGCGATAAAAACGTTACGTGTGTTTTGGACAAAACATGCAGACAGTGAGCAACAATTAAAGGCTTGGTATCAAGAGGCAGAAAAAGCAACTTGGAAAAATAGTAATGAAATAAAGGCCG
>NZ_JACAKB010000056.1 GCF_030326305.1 Myroides odoratimimus
TGCAAGGTTTATATACTAAATATACTAAAACTTGTAATATTTTTAAACAAAAAACACATAAAAATAAGTGTAATATACTGATTTATATTTAATTAAGTTGTTTTTAAGGGGCAACTATATAGGCAAAAGCCAGTCTATCTCGACTGGCTTTTGCCTATATAAATCAATGAAGTGTAATGAGAGAAAATCTCTCTTAATTAAGTTAAAACTTATAGTTAAATGATAAAGTAGCTATTCGGCTATCAAGATCATATTTCTTGCGAATATTAGAATTGAAGTTATCTCCTGTTACATTATAGTTCACAGTATTTAGAACATCTGTTACAGCTAGTTTAATAGTTGCTTTGTCTTCTAATATGGCTTTAGATAAACCGATTGTTAAGTCAAAATAACTATCTCTTTTGTATAGACCTAAGTTTGACTTAGAGAAGTACTGTGCATTGACATCAACTTTTAATCCTTTAACAATGGTAAAGTTGTTTTGAGAGTTAAAAGTGAAAGCTACTTGTGAACTATTGATTTCTGTTCCTTGATAGTTTCCTTCATATTTGTTGTTAAACAAGTTAAACATATTACTCATAGACCACCATTCTGTAGGACTTACTGTACCTGTTACATTCGCACCATAGTGATAAGATTTGTTTAAGTTCTCTTGAGTACTTACTAAGATACCTGTATCTGCTTGGTAATTATACACATTGGTCATCACATCATTGGTCACACTGAAGTACACATTTGCAATCAGGTATTTACTCCATGTATATCCTACCTCAGAAGCGTGTGTTATCTCAGGTTTTAACTTAGGATTCCCTTGCCAATAGTTAAAAGGGTCATCATAAAAACGGAATGGGTTTAAGTCAAAGTGACTCGGTCTATTAATACGTTTACTATACGAAGCATAGAAGCCATGTGCATTATCTGTTTCGTATTTGATAGAGGCACTAGGGAATAGTTTCGTATAATCGTTTTTACTGTATTCTTTAGTCGTTTTTTGGTCTATTTCAGTTTGTGTAAACTCTGAACGCAATCCTACCTGAAAACTCCAATGCTCTAAACTAAGCTTGTAGTTAGCATAAGCAGCGTGTATTTGTTCATTGTATTTATAGTGATTCGTTGAAGCAGGATCTACTTCCCATCCTGAGTTATTTTGGAATTCATAAACAGATGGATTGTCATTTGATTTGACAATTGACTTCCATCCTGTCTCTAAAGCGTGCTTATCATCTAAAGGTAAGGTAAAGTCTAATTTACCATTAAATACCTTAAACTGTGATGGAATATATCCACGTCTATTTCTATATGGAGCATTTGAGTTGTTTAATAAAACTTCAGCTAATTGAGACTGTTCAGACCTAAACTTAGAAGTTTCATATTCTAAATCTATATCTACTTTACTACCGTTATCATTGAATAAATGAGTAGCAGTTAAGTTAAATGTATAATCATACCAATGCTCTTTAT
Source organism: Myroides odoratimimus (assembly GCF_030326305.1). GTDB lineage: Bacteria > Bacteroidota > Bacteroidia > Flavobacteriales > Flavobacteriaceae > Flavobacterium > Flavobacterium odoratimimum_A. Next base: position 1,462 of record NZ_JACAKB010000056.1, read on the forward strand.
TTCCGTTGTCAGTATTAATATGCGAATTCAATGTTTCTACAGGAGTATAGATCATATTATACCCTTTAGAATAATCCTCATATCTCCCGATTTTAGCATCAAATAAGAAGCCCACAGTTGTTTTAGAAGAAAGAGAGTAATCCACTCCGAATTTGAAGTTATTAGAAGTAAGAGGCTCATTACTAGTGAAGCGTTGTTCACTATGTCTGTCTATTATAGAAGGATTAGCAGTGTTGTAGAAGTCTTGAAGATAATGTTTGTGTTCTTCTTCCCCTCTAAAAGTATAGCTATAGTCTCCAAATAGACTTAGTTTCTCATGAGTATAACCTAGATTGAATCCTGCATTAAGGCGGTTTTTACGTCCTCGCCCTGCATTGACAAAAGAGCTTCCTTTCAGCCCTTCCATTTTATATTTCTTTAATACAATATTAATGATTCCTGCATTACCAGCTGCATCATACTTAGCAGATGGATTAGCAATAATCTCTATATTTTTGACTTGAGAAGAGTTGGTTGATCTCAAGAGATTAGCTAGTTCTTTTGCAGATAGAGAACTCAGTTTTCCATTTAGCATTACACTAACCCCTTTTTTACCTCTCAGAGATAATTCACCTTCTTGAGATACAACCACCCCTGGAGCTCTTCCAAGAACTTCAAGTACTGTACTTCCATCAGATAAAGCGCTATTCTCTACACTGAATACCATTTTATCAGCTTTCTGTTGGAATACAGGAGCTTTAGTGGTGATTAATACTTCCCCAAGGTTAGTATTAAATGCGTTGAGTATACTGTCTAATTGTGCTTCGGTTTGGGCATAGGTACCCAGGCTGCATAGTGATAGCAGCCATATATATGGTCTTTTCATTGTTTTAAAAATTATTTAGTAGTCTTTTTTTTATAGCGTCTTCCCCAATAGATAATAAAACCTGTAATAGGAAGAGAGGCACAGAATAAGCTAAGGATAAAAGCAATTATTTTTCCAGGCATACCAAAGAAAGCTCCTACGTGTAAATCATAAGTAGCACCAGTAGCTCGTTCTGCTAATAATCGTTCTCCATGAGATCTATTGAACAATAGCTCTCCAGAGTGTTCGTCAAATATCATAGTATGTGAGTCGTTATATTTGAACTCGTGATCTTTAACACGAATAGTCATATTGTCGTGATGATGATCAGCGTTCTCATGATCTTCTAAGTCAATACCAAAAGAGAAAGCATTAGGGTAGTGCTCTTTTACAGTAGCAGCTATGCGATCTATTGTTGTTGGAGTTTCCATAGACTCAGGAGCAGTAGTCTTATAATGACTAAAATCTGGAACATACATAGAAAACCCGTTGATTAAGAAGTAAACCCAACTCATCGTGACGCGGAAAGAGTACATAATTCCTGTAATAGCCACTATTAGTGCTAGAGCAGAAGAGTAAAATCCAAGGATATTGTGAACGTCATAATTCTTACGGCGCCAACCTTTTACTTTCTTCCATCTAAACCAAAAGCGTTGTTTACGCATATTCTTATTCTTAGGCCACCATAGTATAATTCCTGTGATTAGCATAATCACAAAGATTATAGTAGCTACACCTACTATAGTACCTCCTACAGCATTACTTAAAAGTAATGAGCGGTGAAGAATCATAGTGAAGAAGAAAGGGCTTTTCAATAGGTCATCGACAGCAATTACTTCTCCTGTATACTGATTGACATAGACTGTTTTAAAAACGAGATAAGTATCGAAATAATTCCATCCTTCCGGATTGGCTTTAAATAATCCAAATTGATAAGAACGAGTAGGATCCATTGGGATTGTTACTTCCTCTGCTGGAACTTCTTCGTTAACTAATTGTGCATTAACTAGTTCTTTTAGTTCACGAATAGGAATAGGTTTTTTATTTTCAATATCTTGTTCGCCATGATAGATCATGTCTTGTTTAAGATAGGTAGAGATATCCTCATTGAAGACAAAAACAGTTCCTGTAAGCGATACGATAAGTACAATTATACCTGACAGTAGTCCTAACCACAAGTGGAGTTTAAGCATATACTTTTTGAAAATCCCCTTGGTTTTCTTGGGCTTATCAGTTTGCATAATAATCGATTATTTAGATTTAATAAATATAATTAGGGTGTCGCAAATATATAATTATTTATAATCATTCTAATTATAAGTGTTCTTATTTTGAGAATTAAAGTTTAAAGTGTTGTTTGCAAATGTCTTATTTTGATAGTTACAAGAAAAAAGAGTTGACTCAACTGAGCCAACTCTTTCGAATTACTTATTATGTATTAATCTAAACGACTACTTTGCAGCCCATATTTCTATTTCTAATTGAATTTCTGGCAATCCTAGTGCTGTGATATACCCAACAGTCATAGATGGGTAATCTGTACCAAAAGTGTTATCCCAAACTTCGTAGAAGAAGTCCCAGTCTATCTCTTGTGTCGCCCAAATATTAACTTTAATGACGTCATCAGCAGTTAGTTTTTGACTACCTAATACTTGGATGATATTCATAAACGTGTTTTGTACTTGCGCATTAAATGTAGAAGGGATATTCCCCATCGCATCTGTACCTATTTGTCCTGAGAATGTATATAGATTAGCTCCTTTAGGAACCACAGTCACATGAGAATATCTTCCCACTGGAGCTGCTAAAGTGCTAGGATTTAGTCTTTGTATTTTTGTATTCATCCGCTATAAATTATTGTTTCACGCGCGAAATTAATCTATTGATTTATGAATTTAAGTTTCCTAACTAACTTTAGCTTTTTTATAAGATAAATGGCTGTTTTTAGGGGTAAACATGTTTTCTAATTTTAGTTATTTTTGCTTATCATGCTAAACAAAATAATATGGAAACTATTAATTATCAACTATTTTTAAAAGAGACATTACCTTTTGATAACTATTTGTTTTATAAAGCCTTAAAAGAGGAAGAAGTAATGGATTTAGAGTCAAGCATTTCAAAATCGTTACCACCTTACTACAGAGAGTTCTTGTTAACGATAGGTATCTATCAAGATGTTATAGAAGGGCTATTCATCAATAAGAACGAATGGATAGAACAGAACGGGTATTTAGGTGAAGTAGAAGAGAACTATGTGATGATAGGGGATAATGGAGGTGAAGACTTTTGGTTGTTACGTACAGATGATACAGATGATCGAATAGTTTATAATTGGGTAGATGATGAAATAGAAGAAACTGGTTTTACTTTCGATGATCTACTTGAGAGATGTTTAAACAATTTGAAGGATGATAGTTTATGTAAATTAATTAATGATAAAAAAGCTTTAAGAGTTCACTTCATTTTACGCCCTGAACAAGAGAATAAACTAAGTGAAGTATTGGGGATAGAATATACAGGAGAGTGGATAGAAGATATTCCTAATTTTGAAGATTTGAGAGATTATTTAAAAGATCAGCAGTTAAGTGTTTATAACATTAATGCAACATTAAATGGTCAATCTATTGAAATAAGAAAAGAATATAGTGATAAAACAAAAGAAGCTGTGTATACTTTTGGTTATAATGAATCTTTATTAGTGTTAAGAGAGAACTCTAAAATAGAAGAGTATCAATCTTTGATAAAAGAACAGTTTCACAACTCTTCAGTAAGCGTTATAGCTATTTATAATACCGATTTAACTGATTTAGTTTGGTAAGAGGTATTATATTTTTTGGTGTTCTTTTTTATATTGCGAGGGAGTCATTTGTTTATATTTTTTAAACAATTTAGACAAATGACTTTCATCGTTAAAGCCTAGTTCAAAGGCTATTTCCTTTAATCTGGTATTGCTGTACTTAAGCCTAGTTTCTACTAATTTTAGCTTGTAATCTAAGATATAGTCTTGTAGTGATATCCCTGTCTGTTTCTTAAAATATTCACCCAGATAGTTTTTAGAAATACTAAACTCATTGGCTAACGCCTCTAAAGTCAACTTCTCCTTATGCCCAATGTGTTGCTGAATATAAGTGATCATTTTCATAATATCTTGTGCCTTTCTATTCTCATTGACTTGCTCATAATCGTGTAGAATAAGATTACGAGCCACAAGGTTGAGTAGGATAGAAATGCATTGTCTTATGATTAAATAATCTTGTGTATGGTTATTGTGTTCTCGTTGAATACTGTGCAATAACTGTTCTGCAAATAGGGCATCTTCTTCAGACTGAAACACACATCCCGCTTTAGTATGATAGTTATGTGTGATATAGGTAAGCTTATTGATATTATCACAAGTCTCTATGCGATCTGCCTCTGTGCGAATCTGAGTGATAAAGCTCTGAGGACATTCTATCACAAGGATTTGACCATCTTTACTTTCAAAAGAATACGGTGTATCAAAAGGAATAATAAACAGCTTTCCCTTTTTAAAAGGGACTTTATGAGCTTCATATCGACTCATCCCTTTTCCCTTTTGTATATACACGATAGTGAGATGTGCTTTTGGTTGTATACTAAAAACATCATCTATCAGTAGATGTTCTGTGATATGAATAGGGTCGAAGGTGTTTTTAGAAGTCATATTGTTTACTGTAAAAACCTTTTAAAGTACAAGATAATTTGTATCTAGGGTGTTTCCTTTGCAAAGGAATAAAAATAAACAATATGAATGAATATAAAAATAGGTGGACTATTCTACGCTATTTAGTTATAGGAGCTTTTCTATCCCCTTTAGATTATTTTATTGTCAATATGGCGCTGCCTGCTATTAAAGAATCGTTTCATGCAACAGAAAATCAATTGCAGATGGTCATTGCGATATACGGACTTACGTATGCTGCTCTGGTAGTCTGTAGTGGAAAGCTTGGTGATATATATGGTAGGAGAACTATCTTTACGACAGGGCTGTGGATATTCTTAATCTCCTCTTTGGCGTGTGCATTTTCTCCTTCTGTACAGATGTTGATTTTCTCTCGTTTTTTGCAAGGAATAGGAGCCTCTTTATTAGCTCCCCAAGTATTAGCATCTATTCGCATCTTTTTTGACGAATCAGAACGAGCAAAGGCTTTAGGACTTTTTGGTTCTGTATTTGGCTTAGCAGCTATAGTAGGACAGTTATTAGGTGGTGTACTATTGAATATTCATTTGTGGAATCTAACGTGGGAGATTATCTTTTTACTTAATGTACCAGTGGCAGCTATTTGTCTATACGGTATTTATACTACTATGCCTAAGGAAAAAGTACAAAAACAAAAGTTAGACTACCTAGGTGTAGTCCTTGTGATTAGTGCGTTACTTTGTTTTATCACTCCATTGATTTATGGGAGAACTTATGATTGGGCGTGGTGGATATTTGCTGTTATAGGAGGTGGTATAGCACTTGCTATTAGCTTTGTGAAGTATGAACAATATAGAGAGCAGCGCCAAAAACTTGTCTTGTTATCCATCTCCTTATTTGGTAATAAATCCTTTGCTTATAACCTGCCTATCATCTTGTTTTATAATTTTACAGCAGGGCTATTCATCTGCTATCCCTACTATTTACAGTCTTATCTAGGGTGGGATGTATTAATAGCTGGTATGGCTGTTTTGCCTTATGGAATAGGTTTCTTTTTAGGGCCTATCTTATTTGCTAAGGTAGATAAACAAGCTTCTTTTTGGATAAGATCAGGACTATTGCTATTATTAACCTCTTTCGTAGGGTTAGGTATATTATTTAGTCAATACGGTACACCGAATGCATTCATGCATTGCTTATTTTTATTAGCAGGACTTGGACACGGGCTGTTAATGCCTGTGATGATGAAAGAGAGTATTAAGTCCATAGCAATAGATCAAGTAGGACAAGCATCAGGTATTGTGAGTACTACGATACAAGTAGGAAGTGTATTAGGAGGAGCGGTGATAGGTACTATATTCTTTAGTTTAAGTAGTACTTTAGACTATCCTAAAGCCTTTGGGATAGCAATAGCAGTAATAGGGTTAGTACAGATTATTGGTTTACGATTATCGGTTAAAGTAATTGGTTAAATTAATCGGTTAACGGTTTACAGCCTTGTCCTATGGGCATAATGTACTTAGATGATAGGATAGGCTAACAATTGATAGGACAGACTAAACGGTTTCACGATTTCACAACATCACGGTTTCACAAAAAAAAACAACATCACAAAAAATAAATAATATGAGTAATTTAGAATTAGGAAAACAACAGGTAATTGACTTTCATATCAATATACAGACTTGGTTTAATGGTACAGCATCTAATAAAGAAGTGCTATATAAAGCTATCCTGAATACATTTGACCCTTCGTTTAAGATGATGAATGGAGACGGTAACTCGGTTAGTTATGATGCTTTTACACAATGGCTACCTACTGTATACGGTAAGTTTCCAACTAGACAAGTAGAGGTAAAAGAGCTAAAAGGATATGCTACTTTTAGCCATATCATCGTAGAGTATATCGAAATACAACAGACAGAGGATATCAGAACAGAGAGAGAGTCCTCAGCAGTGTTTACGTTAAAAGATCAACAAGCAATATGGTATAACTTAATAGAGCGTTGGGTTTTATAGGTTCACGGTTTACAGTTTACTCGGTTCACTGATTACTATGATAAAAGCAAATAATAATTCATAATATTTATTTCGTTTTTCTGATAATAATTCAATAATCTAAG
>NZ_JACAKB010000057.1:0-5287 GCF_030326305.1 Myroides odoratimimus
CGCCGTATATTAGCAGTATAGAAATAGAGAGAGAAACAACTCAACGCTCTTTGACTTATTGAAATTCAACCTTTTAAGTAATACGTACGTACGTAAGTACATACGTAAAACAAAACAAAAATCAATTTATTAATCGAGGAACATCCTCACAAAACAAAACAAGAGTATGAGTACAGAAACTTATTTGTATCAAGAAATACAATTAAATTTAGTTAAGGAGCATAAAGATGTAGAACGTTATCAAGTAGTATCTTCTTATAGTGCTTATGATTATTTGCTACCCTTATATGGTAGTGATATAGAAATAAGAGAGCATTTTATAGCTTTGTTTCTTAATAATAACAACCAAGTTATAGGACATTATAGGCTATCTACAGGAGGTATAACAGGAACTGTAGTAGATGTAAGATTATTGTTTGCAACAGCTTTAAAAGCTTTAGCAGTAGGTGTAATAATATCACATAATCACCCATCGGGAAAAGTTAAACCTAGTGATGCGGATATTCAAATCACTAAGAAAATTAAAGAAGCTGGTAAACTATTAGATATACATTTACTTGACCATTTAATCGTTACCGATGTTTCTTATCTTAGCTTCGCAGATGATGGAATCCTATAAATAGGAACTTATAGAGGGAGAGAGTTTTTCTCCCTCTTAAATCAAATTAAATAGTAATTTTAAAATAAAACGTATGTATAAATATGATACGCTAATTTGTCTAGTTGAATTGATTGAGAAATCTAAGTCTAAACCAACTCTTTTAATAGACAGTTTAAATAATAAGATAGAAGTTAAATTTATTAATAAGAACTTTGTTTACAACTTTACTCATGAAGATATTAGTAAGGCTGTGGAGGAGTTAGAACCATTATTATAGTTATGAAGACAAAAACATTTAAGGTAATTTATACTAAGAAGGTAGGCGGTGTAGGCTCTATCTTGGTTAAAGCAAATAATGAAGAACAAGCGTTAACCAATGCAAAAGATTTATGTTTTACAGGTAGCGACTTTCGCAACCCTGTAGAGACGGAAGAGGAATATTCTAAACCTAGAGAACAAGGGTTTCAAGGTAAAAATTAAAATTATTAGTTATGGATGATAGAATTTGGGTTTTAGGTTTTTTATTTATTGGTTTATTTGGAACTTTAGTTGGGATAAAATATCTCAATGACGAAAGAACTAAAGATAGTAATAACATAAATGTTTTGAGAGATCATGAGATAAATACTATCTCAATAGTAAAGGGAGATTATATATATCCTCTTACGGCTATTTCTAGTGATAGTACGACTGTTATATCTAATAGTAGAGCTTTTGATATTAAAGATATAAAGCTAATAGTTAAGAATAAATAAGAGAGGTCATTTGACCTCTCTTTTACTAGTAAACAATCTTATGTTTATGCTTAGTATTATCATCAAAATCACACTGGGTGTGATTAAGATTATTGCAATGGTTGTAACAATATCAATACAGCTAATTGCATTGTATATAAGAATGATATTCTTATTGTTACGGTAACATATTGCCATTACTGTAATTATTAGGTTAGCTCCTAGTAATGTTAGACCTATTGGGGTTACTCCTGTAAGGAGTAAGCTAATTGCACTTAGTGCAATTGAAATGAAATTCTTAATACATTCTTTTTTCATTGTGTTGTTTCTTTTATGTATATATAAATAGTTGCATACTCCTTTAAAGACTGATTTGTATTAAAGAATTTGCCTAGTCAATAAATATAAATTACGTACGTATATACGTACGTACGTATATTGTTTGTATATTTGTATTATTAATCGAGGGATATCCTCACAAAACAAAACGTATGTTGTATTTAATTACAGGTATCTTTTTGATTTATATCATAATCAAGAGGATAAGAAACTATCTTATTTATAAGCAGTTTAAAGCGAATATGAGCGAGTTTCTAAATAGAAATAACTTAGAACCCTCTAAGGTAGATGAGGGTGAGTTTGATAGTCTGTTAAAGACTATAGCAGATATAAACTCAAAGTCTATTAATAAAGACAAAAAACTCGCAAGAGTTCTATTACAGAGTAAAGTAAATATTGTAGAATTTAATCAAATATCAGAAAATGAAAATTAACTATACAGGAGACGGAATAGGTTTGCACCAAGAACAGCAAACAGAATACATTGTAAATGCAAATAAAGAGAAACAATTGTTTAACCTTTTAGGAGATTTACTCCAGCGCGAAGAAAAGTTAATTACAGATAGAATCAGTATTTTTAAAACTACCCTAGAGAATGAAATATCATATAGGGTATATATAGATGATTTGTGCATAGACTCTTATAAAGAAGAAGAGGAAAGCGAAATTATATACGGTATGTACTGTGGGTGGCATGGATTTAGAAGAGCCACAATAGAACAGGTATTGATACTGATTAAAAGTATTGAGTAATGACAATTTGGTTTGTTAGAACTGTCTTTTTAATTGGAGCGATAGTATCAATAGTAGGACTATTTAAGACAGTTCTACTGATGATTGAGAAACAAGGAACAACAATAGGAAATATCTTAGCTATTTTGTTTTATTGGGTTTTTGGACTTATTGCATTAATTTGTCTAAACTATGCTATTGATATTTTTACTAGTTTTGACATTATTGTATTACTATTCTTTTGTGTGATATACTTAACTGTATGTGCATTTATAGCAATGGTACTTAAAGAGTGAATTATGAATGAATATGACTTGTACACAATCAAAGATTTTACCAAGTTTAAGAAAGAGTTTAAACTTACAAACAAAGATATCGCTAGTATCATTGGAACTAGTGAGCAGAATATAAAGAACCTTGTAACAGCAAATAAACCTTTGCCGAGTTGGGCTAGGGCATTTATCTATATGTGTAATAATAAGGCTATTTAATAGCTTTATTATTTAAAATAAGTACATACGTACGTATGTACTTACGTAATAATTTACTATATTTGTATAGTATTAATCAAGGGACATCCCTTATAAAACAATAAACTATGAGAATACTTGTAACACACCAAAAAGGAGGTGTAGGGAAAAGCACTATAGCAGTAGCATTAGCAAATTACTTTTTGTCGGAGGGTATTATTCCAGCTTTAGTAGATATGGACGCACAGGGCTCTATATCTTCTTTTAGAAAGATATACGAAAACAACGGAATTGACGTACATTCTAATTTATCTCTAGAACAGATTAACGCGCTACCAAATGAAGTTATTATCATAGATACTCCACCTTATCTTTATGACGGTGTAGATAACTTTAAGGATAGTGTGAATTTTGTTGTAGTGCCTCTTAAACCTAATTTGTATGATGTTGGAGCTGTAGGAGGTACAATACAGCTTTTAAGAGATAATAATCTTATACATAAGAGTTTTGTACTACTTAATCAAGTTCGTAATGGAGAAGCAATTGAAATAGAAAATCAAGAAGCAATCAAAGAACTTGAAAAGTTTAATGTCAATTTATTAGAGAGTAGATTTAACTACTCTGTTCAATTAAAACGTATTTCAGAGGGGCAATATGAGCCTAAAGCAAGGCAACAGGTAGAGGCTGTTATAGCAGAAATAATTAACATATTAAAATAGATATACCAATGGCAAAAAAAGAAAAACCAAAGTTTTCAGACCTTACAGGAGTAATGGAAAACCCTAGTACTCCTGTACAGGGCGTTGCTCCTGTAGAGGTTATTCAAAAGGCACAGCAATCAAAAGCTTTAGACGACCTTTCAAAAGAACCTGCGGTTAATTTCACAACCTCTTTACCTTTATCTCTAAGAGAGAAGTTAAAAGAAAAGGCTATAAGAGAGAAAACGTCCGCTAAAGACCTTATTATTGAAGCTCTACTATATAGATTTGAGGATTTGCGTTAAAACATAAATTGCTATGAATGAAGAGAAAGAGGAGTTTAGAAAGTCAATAACGACTAATATAGAAGCTAGAGAAGCTAAAGAGGGGATTGTCTCGAGATCAAATAAGGAACTCACTTTGTTTGATATTGATAACTTAGAAATTTCTCCCTCTTTAGAGGTAGAACAATATATACATTTAGCAAATGATTTTCGTAAAGAATATTTAATGTTATATGATAACGATTCTAAAGACTATCTTTTAGAGTTTACTGTAGTTAGTTTAAGAGTAATGGTTAAAATCATTAGTGATTTAAGACGAAATACTTTTAAGATTAACGCAGAGGAAAGTGAAAAGAGAAATCTTGATAATTATAACTATTGGCAAGGTATCAAAAACAGAGAAGATACTTCAATACAATTTAGATACAAAACTAAAGATTTTGTATCTAATCGGTCTAGAAAAATCTTAGAGGAGGGACTTGTATTTTTAAAACGATATAAGGAACAATGGTACTCTATTACAAAATCTAACGGTAAAACTTATAGAACACACGGGGGACTGTTAGAGAATTTCTATATTGATGATAATAAGGGAGAATTTATAGTATTAGTAAATACATATTGGGTTGACAAAATCATAGACTTAAGTAATAACTACTCTATATTATTTACAGAACATTTAAATCAACTCACAGACGTAAAGAAAATGTTATTCTATACTATGATTATGAGTATGAGTGATAACGGTTTAAGAGTTCGTAAAGAGTGGTTTAATCAATATTTTAATTTAAACTACAAGTATTATGCTAATTTAAAAGATAATTTTATTGATAAGGTTAAGGCTATTTGTGACCAACCAGTTAAAGGAGGAATTAAGGAGCAAAGAAGTTTTTATTACTATGAAGATAAAGAAGATAGTAGTAGAATAATATTTAAACCTATTATTCTAAAACCTAACATTCAAATCGCAAGTTCTAATACAATAGATAAGCAAAGTTTTAATTACAAGATAGCCTATTATAAGCTTAGACATAAACTAAGTGATGAACAAAGAAATTTTTTAAGAGATAGAATGTCTCCCAGAAAAGAGGGAGCATATTGGATAGAGAATGATAATTATACTGTATTTAATTCTACTTATCAAGAGTTCTTAAATAAATGTAAGAGTGAGGGGGTTAAACCTGTTAGTGTACAGGGAGAGGATTTTATAATAGTAATCAAAGAATTACTCAAATCAAAAGGTTATAGTTTCTTAGAATAGGGCATTATAAATGCCCTATTTCTATTAAAGGTAATTGCACAATTCGACTGAAATCAAGGATAAATTGCACAATTCGACTGAAGTCACAAGGTAAATTGCACAATTCGACTGAAGTAAAATATACAACTGCACAATTCGACTGAAGTATTTGCACAATTCGACTGAAGT
>NZ_JACAKB010000057.1:5387-7311 GCF_030326305.1 Myroides odoratimimus
TAAATTGCACAATTCGACTGAAGTAAAATATACAACTGCACAATTCGACTGAAGTATTTGCACAATTCGACTGAAGTATTTGCACAATTCGACTGAAGTACTTTTTTTGTAAAATGCTGTTAAATAGTATGTTAAAGGCTCTTTTCTCCCCGCCCTAAATAGATATAAATACTATATATAAATACACTAAATAAATTATATAAATAGTTACTATGTATAAATACTTAAACCAAAAGGTATAAAAACTTTTTCCGCTCACATAAATACCGAATACATATAAAAAAGTTTTTATCCTTTGTTTTCAGTTAGCTCTACGAGCTAACATAGCGTTGCTCTATCGAGCAACTTTAAAAGGAATTTTAAGAGTTGTTCTACGAACAACTCCCAATCAGACCGCAAGGACTCGTTTCGATTGCTTTCGGTTGGGGGCTACCGCCCCCCCCGAACCCCCCCTGTGTGAGCTTCGTTGTGTTGAAGTAAACTAGGGGCGGGCAAAATGTTAAAAAATAAGTGTTTAATTTTGCTTCTAAGGACGTTAAATGTATTTTGAGTACATTTGTTAGGATACTTTTTTTAAGTCTTTTAGAACGCTTTAAAATAGATTGTTATGTTTGATACCATTAAAAAAGTTAGAGTATGGGTCTTAATGCCAGAGGGAGAACAAAATTTACAATTCAATACAACTCGTACAGGTTGGCTTAAAACTTGTAATTATGTTAAGAGTAATCATCCTAATTGGCAAATGTTAGTTATCTATTCTAAAGAAGATAATAGAGAGCTCAATCGATATTATAACTACAACAATAAAAAAACATTCCCTACAAGTATATATGAAATATAAAAAAAAGGCTATCTTTGTACTGTTTTGTGAGAGATTATTAAATCTCTTGATTAATATAAGGAAGCCAACTAGTAATAGTTGGCTTTTTTTCTTTTAAACGGATTGGTATAGTGAGTTACACTCTTGACAGAGTATTTTAAGATCAGGTTTACCCCAAACATTAAAACCACAATCACAAGTATATTTTACTTTGTTTTTTTTATCTGCAGTATTTTCACTCTCTTCTATTTCTTCGCTGTCCTGTTCTGTGTCTAGATCTGCTTCAGTAAAATTATTAGCATCATAGATGCTGTATAACAGGTACATTGCTTCCTTGTTTTCATTGAATGTTGTAGAGTTAGTATCTATATTTATTTCGTTATTAAATGGTACTGGGTTATTTCGAGTTTTGTCAAACCATAGATTTTTTATTATGGGATCGTAGATAATATCAATACAGGTCATTATAAAAGCTCCTGTATCACTTGGATAGTCCATCATATTCTGCCCTGTTCTTTTTCCCCCTTTCTTTCCTGTTGTACTTGGAATTAAACCAATGCTTTCCATTTTATCAGCCCATTCTTTATTATGGTAAGTTCTTTGAGAGGGGTTACCATTGTGCTGTTGCCATAAGTGACACATTTCATGTACAATGGTTTGTAGTATTTCTATAAAAGGATATCTATTGAAATACAATGGATTAATAGCTAATTCATCTGTATAGGTATTTTCATTATTAGCCCACCTTCTAGAACTGTAATAGCCGAATGTTTTATTTTTTCGGGTTATCACAATTAGACATTGTGGTAGTGTATTGTCAAATAAATTCTCATTGAACTTGTCAAATAAGTATTGAAAAAAATCGTAAAACTCTTGTGTTGGTTTCATAAGTAAAATTATATCGTACGATATAAAAGTATAAAAAAAGATTGTATTAAGCAATATAAAAAGAGTTAAATGTTTACGTACGTACGTATGTACTTATGTATGTATTATTATATATAAGTATCTGATTATTAATATTAATCTCTCACAAAACACGATTATAAAAAAGGAATTTATAGATAGTTACTCTTTATACAAAGAGTAACAAAAAGGTCAATC
>NZ_JACAKB010000058.1 GCF_030326305.1 Myroides odoratimimus
CCTGGTCAAACAAGACAGTATCACAAGATTGTTAGAATTCATAATCAGCTATGTTATATCTCTGGAACTAAAGTGATAACAGATGGTAAAATAGACTTCTGTATAATCATAGGTTTTAATAAACCAGAGAAAGCTTTAGAGACTTATAAAATAAGATGGCAGATAGAAACACTATTTAAAGCCTTCAAATCTAGTGGCTTTAATATCGAAGATACACACTTGAAAAAAATCGATAGAATTGAAAAACTACTCATGTTAGTGATGATTGCTTTTGTATGGTGCTATAAGATTGGAGACTATATGGACGCTATTAAGCCTATCACAATCAAGAATCATGGCAATAGGCTAATTAGTGTATTTAAACTTGGACTTGACTACTTATCAAGATTATTACTCTCTAAAAATGGACACACCCCTTTAAATATCAATTGCTTTAGTTTTTTGTCGTGTACTTAGCTTAATCTTAGTTATTTTCTTGTGCTTATCACTCGTTAGATTACCAAACTCATCATAAGCGTAATCAGCACCTGAAGTATTAACCTGTTTAAAGCCTTCTTGATTTCCTGAAGCGTCTCTGACTGTTGATAATCTATTACTACCTGATTAATAACCATAAGTCAATTTATCAATAGCTGCTACCTTACCTCCGATAGGTGCTCCATTGCGTTCTAACCTAGTTATATTTCCATTCTTATCATACGCTAATTTCTCGTTATATGGCGTATCTGTAGAACTCACATTTAAATCTGGTGTCTTAAACGAGCCTAACACTAATCTATTCACCCCATCATACACATAACCATAACCGCGCTTCTTATTATCAATACCACTTGTCCAGATTTGCTCTGAGATATTACCATTGTAAAGCGGTTTTACTCCTGTTAGACCTTGTTCTGGTTTATTATAATTAAGCTTTAAAGCAAACAAAGAACGTTTACCATTGTTTAATTGTCCTAAGTTATTTGTATTGTTAACCTCTGTAAGCCATCCTCTTATGTTGTATTTATACTGCAATTCTTGTAAGAATGTATTTGCTGTTGGAGTAGTACTCGTAGTAGAGCGTTTCCCTCCAATGCGTTTTTTCTCTAAAGCTCCTAATTCATCATATACATTTTCAAAAAGAACGACTTCAGCTAGGCTGTTAACCTTATGAGTTTGATATAACAACCTTTCTGCATGATCATAAATGTACTCTTCTAACACAGTCACTAAAGGAGTTGAAGTATCTTTCTGATGTTTAGTAGTAACCTTTAAAGGTTGACCAGTAAAACCATACTTAGTCTCTATATCTGTATATCCTCCCAGATAATTCTTCGTATAACTCTTTAGTACCCTACCATTATAGTCATATAACAGATAACTAATCGCTGCTTTTTGTTCATTGCTATTAGTTAGTACTCTATTCCAACTTCCTGTTGGTAGTCCTTTTACAGTTTGTATAACAGCCTGTCCTTCTAAGCTTGTTGGACGAGTGTTAGGCACATTTGGAAAAGTGTAATCGTCATAATAATTTACTGATAAGACAGTCAATCCATCTTTAGGAAACACTGTATTGGTATAAGGCACTGGTGCCCCTCCTACAGTAGAAGTTGTAGCTCTTTTCTCAAAAGATATAGCATTAGCATTTACATTGTCCTGAAATGTCTTTCGCCCAGTTTCGTTAACAGCTGTAGCAGAGTAAAAACCACTGTAAACTACTCTAGAAAGCGCATCATATTTAGTTACCATCCAACCTTTAGTTTCTGTTCCAAATGGATTATACACAGGTCCTGTAGCCACAAGTCTATCACCTTTATCATAGACCATATACTCCCAAGATTTTCCTGGTAGTTTTTTAGCCACTAGTCGGTTTTTGGTATCATATTTATACTGATAGCCTAGTTTATCTACATTAGCTAATGTAACATCACCGTTTAATAAGGGAGAAGTAACTACTGATAAATTTCCATACTGATCATAGATATAGTATGTATCTAGTGTTTCTCCAATGCCTGTGGTAGCCCCAGAAGCTCTTAAAGTGTTATTAGGTAAATCTTCAACCGCATTAGTTGCCTTGTTAATCTCTTTATCAGCATTCTTCTCTAGATTATCTACTATCTTATCAAAATTATCTATTACATCTTGTACTGACTTTCCTTTTAATTCATCACCAATGATATTACCTACACTAGGTATTGAACTTGACATAGGTGAATTAGAAGCTACACTAAACAAAGTAGGTATGCCTTGGGTATTGTTATACACTCTTTTTAAAACTACTTTTCCTTCTTGATCCGTAAACTCTTCTGTTACATTACCATTTTCATCAGATACAGAGCTCACATAAAGAGAGTTTGCGGGATAAAAACCATTACCAACATTACTAGCTGTACTATAGTCATAAAATCCTTTATTTGCATTTAATACAGCATTTACACGTCTGTATTTTACTTCATTTGCGGTATTGAATCGATAGGTAAAATCAATTGCATGATCTCCACTGATTTTCCAATCTTCTCCTGGAGCACCTGTTTTTAATACTCTTTTCAGTGGTGATTTCTCATATAGAGTCTCACTATAAGGATTTACAGTGTTTTCGTACTTAGGAGTTTTGTAATAGTTAAGTATTTCTGTTTTTATAGATTCACTATATAGTGCTGGAGAGTTACTTGGTTCATTAGTTCTTGGATTTGTTGGATTTGTTATTATAGGAGACAACATAGAAGGGGTATAAAACCCTAGTACAACTTCAGAAGGATTAGATATAATATAAGACTCTTCTTTTCCCAATTCTTTGAAAGATTTCTAAGTACACGACAAAAAACTAAAGCAATTGATATTTAAAGGGTTGTGTCCATTTTTAGAGAGTAATAATCTTGATAAGTAGTCAAGTCCCTGTTTAAATACACTAATCAGCCTATTGCTATGCTTCTTGATTGTGAAAGGCTTTATTGTGTCGATATGCTCCCCAATCTTATAGTACCAAGCAAAAGCAATCATCACTAATATGAGTAGTTTTTCAATTCTATTGATTTTTTTGTAAGTGTGTATCTTTTATATTAAACCCACTAGACTTTAAGGCTTTCAACAATGTTTATATCTACCATCTTATTTTATAATTATCTAAAACTATCTCCGGTTTATTAAACTCAACAATAATACCATATCTAATTTGTACATAAGATTAATTGAATCCTTGATTCAAAAAGAAGTTCTATCTAGCAAATCTTATATAACTTTTTTTACAAATGTTTCATTGCTTATAATTTTGAAATCACCTTCTGAATTAGTTCAATATTAGACTTACTGATTCCAAAATCTTTAGACAAACTCATCCATTTATCAAGTGCAGAACGAGTTTGTTCTATAACATTTTCTACAAACTCTTTTGATAACTTCGCTTCTAAGCCTAGTTTAGTAAGATGCTCGATACTTATATTTTGTCCTTCTCCCATAACCATTGTACTTTGTTCTCCTCCTGGGCCGCTAGAAAAAGTAAGATCATAAGCAGGTGATAATTTCCAATGGCCAAATTCATCCATCAGAAATGTAAAGTTTTTTGAGTGATCGTCTCGATTGTGTGCCATGACATTAAAAACCGCTAATCGAAACATCTTTTCTACTTCACGAATATCTTTTGTTAACACACCTGTCAATGCTAATAAATCTTCATAGTCAAGAGAGGGAAATCTAAAATTATTATGAATCAAACCGCTAACTGTATGCATGTGTAAAGATTTGTTGCCATTTCTATCAAAACGTTTTACAGCAAAATAACCACTCCCTTTTTCAGAAGCAAACAAATGAGTCGTAGGCATCTCAATTCCTGCATCCAAAGCCATTAATGCGTAAACATATTCTATTGCGCCAGCATCAATTCCATCTTGCGTATTTGGAAATTTCACCATCCAATGTTCAAAATCATTATTTAACTGATCTGTTCCATGAATTATGCTTTTTCTTTCAGAATCAACACCAATCAATGCTTTTGGTCTTGCTCCAGCAGAAGAACCATTTAAAGCTAAAAGTTCTCTAATCACTTCTTCTGATTCACCTTCCAAAACCTCTTTAGTGTGTGTAGCCAAAACATCCAAATCAATTATTTCATCTTTTGTATTAAAGCTTTGATCAGGTTCAAAAACTAAAGCACCTAAACCATTTAATCCAACATACGCCAAACGATCAAGGGGAGATATATCTGAAGCAGAAATACCTTTTGAACGAAGTAAACGATCAAAAAGTAATCTTCCCCAACCATCAGGCAAACTATCGTTAAAAACTCCAGCTAGACCTTCAAAAGGACTTCTAGGAAGTTCTATAACCCCACGTTGTAAAGGGAGTTTTATGGGAGAAATTTCTAAACTGTTATGCAAAAAAGTCTCATCATATTCAAAATATATAATGCCATTACGAATTGCTAAACGCCCAACAGGCTTAATTCCAGACCCAAAATTCAACCCTACTTTTATTTCTTTAACAGCTAGCTTCATTTTCTACTTCCTCGTTTTCTTGTTGATTTTTCCCGGTTTTTTAATACTTCATCAATAGATTTAAAATTTTGCTCCTTAGGTTTCAAAACATCCATTATTTCTTCTAATCCGCCGACAACCGAGAGTATTTTTAAAAAAGATTCTAAAGAAATCTCTCCCTTTTGCTCAAATTTTCTCAGGGTTGATAACGCTACACCGGCTCTTACTGACAAACCTTGTTGAGTCAGTTCCATTTGTAATCGTCGAGCACGAATGCTTTCAACGATTTTCATTTGTACTTTCGATAATGATATAAATAACACTATAATGGTATTTTAAATATATTAAACAAAATAACTACTACTATTGTATTACAAATATACAAAATATAATATTATAATCTAAAGATAATCACATAAAAACTACATTTGGTATTAGGTTATTAATACTCCTTGTATTAAAAAGCACTTAGTAAAAACAATACATAACCCGTTGTGCATTATAATTAAGTAATCAAGCCGTTTTAACTTTTTAATTTTGTAAAACTTTTTCAGTCCTATAACAATAAAAACTATAAGTCTTCATACCATCCAGTAAGAAAGTATGGTATCATATCTATTAAGTAAAGAACCAAAGCTATCTAACCAAACATTGCTACTCTCACTAGCATATCTTTCTTTGTATAGTTGTTCATTAAAACAATCATCCTTATTATCTTGACTATTTCGTTTATTTGAACAGCTGTTGGTTGATGGAGTACATTTAATTACTAAAGCCCAATAAAACATAAAGAAGTCAATGATGTTATTAGCCGAGAAGATACCTCTAAAGAAAAGAGCGTTTATTGAAACAGTAAATGATAAGTTAAAGAATATGTGTCAAGTAGAACATACAAGACACAGATCCTTTAATAACTTTACTTGCAAATATGTTAGCAGTTTTGATTACTTATTCTTACTTGCCTAAAAGCCTTTTATTAATACTATTAATGACATTATTGATCAGAGTAGACTAATAGCTTAAGTCCAACTTATATTAATTAAACAAAGATTATAGATTACTCACCTAACTTGTAAAATCGAGTAGGTTTATATTTATTTGCTATTTGTAATACAGGTTGAACATGCCCCTTTCTATCCAAAGCATATACTCCATTAAACTTTAAAGGGGCTGAATTAGGCACGCATATAAAGAGTTTATCATCCACTATGGTAAACACATTCATTCTTGAGGATGGATTTGAATACGGAATATCTAGTTCTTTAAACACATCAGGAGTTTGTGGATCTACCTCGTAATAGCCCATCTGTAAAGAGTTTTTTGTTGTACTATCCTCACTGGAATCAAACTGATATACTGATTTGGAAGTATGCACCTGAGCAAGTACATCTTGTGATATCTAATTATTCTTCTACATTATCCAGGATAAGTTTCTTGTAATTATGAGGATATAAGTCAGCGATATTCTTGTGGT
>NZ_JACAKB010000059.1 GCF_030326305.1 Myroides odoratimimus
CGCCTTGGTACGGATCCGTATGCCAGGTGGTGTGAGAGGTCGGCTGAAGAAATAATCTTCAGCCTCCTACTCGATTACTTTTAAGTTTTTAATTTGTTCATCATGCCTTTAGTTACACAGTCTAATAAGATTCTACATCCTCTTTTCTTACTATGCTTAGCCTTGCTTCTGTGTAATGATTTTTGGATGAAAGAACAGTTTTCTAATGTGATAACGGGCAAACTATCAGATTTTACAGGACTATTTATCTTCCCATTTTTTTGGTCTGCCTTTTTACCAAAATACACTAGAGGTATTCATATTACTACAGTGTTAATTTTTATGTGGTTTAAAAGTTCATTATCTACCCCTGTCTTATCGTGGCTTAATGGTGTTGGATTATCTATAGGACGAGTAGTTGATTATACTGATTATGTGGCTTTAGTCAGTGTATTGTTATCTTATTATGTATTTAATAATATAACTATCCATAGGTCATATCGCGGTTTTAAAGCAGGAGTGATTTATCTTTCTATCTTTTCTTTTATGGCAACTTCTCAGATTCCAAAAGTGTCTACTTTTTATCCGATTCAAAATGAGAAGTATTATTTTAAAGGTACGAAGAGAGAACTGATTCAAAAATTGAATGAAGTTCAAGTAGAAAAAGTACAGGAGTGGAATAAGAAAATTACTCCTGTCCAAACGCCTATTGTAATTGACTCGGTTAATAATTTGATACATTATGAACTAAATGATCAATATATACTAGGTAGATTACTAGATATGGGAGATGTGAATAAAGATAGTGTTTATTATGACTCTGATTTAATTAAGTTCGTGATCACACAAGAAGATGGAAGAGCTAAAATAACTCTCCTTGAGATTATGGTTAAAGCTCATGGCGTAGGAGATATTGATATAACTAAGCTACCATACCCTAATAAGGAGATTAGAGCTTTTAAAAAGAATTTGATAAGACCTTTGAAAAATAAATTCTAAGTATTCCTGTATTTAGCAGGTGTGGTTTGGTACATACGTTTAAATGCAGAAGTGAAGTGTTGTACATACTCATATCCACAATAGTGTGCTATTTCCTTAATAGGTATTGTTGTGTTGCGCAATAATTTATGAGCGTATTCCATTCTTAATTGATATACATAACCAAATACTGTAGTATTGTAGACCTCTCTAAATCCTTTTTTGAGTTTATAGTCATTTAATCCTACTTCTAGCGCAAGTTGTGATAAACTTAGAGGATCTTGATAGTTTTGTTCAATGAGCTTTTTAGCTTCTTCAAGTTTTTGTTTATCTGTTATAGATATTTTAGTTAATCCTTTATTGGAATTTGAATGTATGTATTGCTCGAATTGTAACAGGAGTAATTCTTTACATTTTATATCTAGGTATAATTGTTTCATAACACCTGTTCTATTTGTATTATAGATTTCAGTAAGAATTGTTTTTATCTCTGTAGTTACTAAAGCATTATTTTGGAATAATTGCTTCTTGGTTTTATGGATAGGAGGTACTAGACCTTCATATTCTTTGATTATAGAGTTGACATGATCTTGAGTGAACAGCACTTCAAGGTATTCATTACTATTTTCATTTTGTTTAAAAGTACCTTGTAATTCTTTTTGAAGATATAGGTTGTGTTGATTTTTATTAAATTTTACATGATTGTAAGCAGAGTTAAAATCAGATCTTCCGTTTAGACAAAAGTGCATTTCATAGAAAGGTTCATCTGTATACATCTCTATAGAGATATCCTTTTTTATATTCATCACCCCAAAGCATAAAATAGAATTCTGATTATAATATTCAGTTACTTTACTTTCTACTATGTCATTTTGTACATGTATTGTTTTACACTTCTCTAGATTACCCATATTTGAGTATAAAGAGCGATATCTTTTCTCTAGTAAGATTTGTTTTGTACTAATGTCCTTAATGATCATTTCCATAATAATCCGTTTTGCGTAAAGTTTACTCCTTTTAAGGTAACAACTATTTTAATTAGATGAATGAAATTTGCACAAATATAATTATTAAGATTAATTCTAAATAGTTATATTTGGTCAAAATTTATAGTATATGGAGCCAATGGATAATATTGAATTAGCAAAACAGCTTAGATGTCCTAGTGGAGATGATGGAGTAAGAGTTGGAAATAGGATGTATGCTTCCAATAGCAATATGATTTATAAAACTATTGACCGCTTAAACATTAAAGCAGGGATGCATATTCTAGAATTAGGATTTGGCAATGGTCGTCATGTACCATATCTATTCTCTAGAGAAAAGAACTTGAGTTATGAAGGCATTGAGCTGTCTGATGTGATGCTAAGTGAAGCAACAGAATTCAATAAAGAATTGATAAAAGAAGATAAAATCAAGTTATCTTTAGGAAACGATGCTGGGAGAATGGATTTTGAAGACAAATCTTTTGACATTTTCTTTTCTATCAACACTATTTATTTTTGGGAAGAGCCAAATAAATACTTTCAGGAGATATATCGTATTTTACGTTCAGAAGGACAATTGACGTTATCATATATTCAGAAGGACTTTGCTCTAAAACAAGCTTTCGCTACAGAAGAAGTTTTTCATTTTCATAAGACAGAGTGGCTTATTCGTTTATTAACTAATATTGGATTCTATAATATAGAGCAATGGCAGTATATGGAGAATACAACTAATAAATTGGGACAATCTGTTGTGCGTCCATTTGTTATTTTAAAAGCAACTAAGCTGTAAAGAGAATACTTCTTTTATCCCTGTTTGTAATGTTTATTAAGTAAGAATTATTAAATCATTCACTTATAAATATGGATAAACAGAAACAATTGATTTTAAAAGGCAGCTTGCCTAATGTGATGTGGCAGATGTCTTGGCCAGCTATTATAGCGATGGTCTTGTTTGGGCTAAATAACTTTTTAGACGGTGTCTTTGTAGGGCACCTGATTAATGATACAGCATTGGCAGCTGTAGGGATAGCTTTTCCATTAGCACAGATAGGGCAGGCTATCGGTAGTCTTATAGGTACGGGTGCAGGTGCCGCTATTAGTATTTGGATTGGAGCAGATGATCAGAGTAATTTGGCTAGATGTTTAGGCTCAGTTAATTTTCTTAGTATTTTATTCTCTGTAGTTTTTATGTTTCCCGCCTATATTTTTGCGGATGAGCTTATCTATTTAATGGGAGGTAGAGGTGAGATAGCTATTTTAGCTTCTCAGTATTATAAGGTTATTCTATTAGGTACTTTCTTTTGGGTACATGGTTTAGCGTTGAATATGATGATTCGAGCAGAAGGAAAGATGAAGGTTGCGGCTCTGATGATAGCGATTGGATTAATAATTGATATTGCACTTAAGCCTATTTTTATTTCTACATTAGGTGGAGGGGTAGTTGGCGCAGCTTGGGCTACTAATGTATCTATGATTGTTTACACTATTTTAGGTATTGGCTATTATCATTTTTCTAAATCATCTTTTAAGACTAATATTTGGTCAATTTTTAATGATAAAGTAATTACTCAGCTTATTATTAAGTTAGGAATGCCTGCCATGATTATGATGGTTGTTATTCAGAATATTGTTATTTTTAATGCCTTGTCTAAGTATGGCACAGATAGTGATATTACCTTTTTTACAGCTGTCAATCGTTTTTACTTATTATTATGTACTCCAATGTTTGGAATGATGCGTGCACTTCAGCCAGTAGCAGGGATGAATTATGGTGTCCAGAATTATGTTCGTACTAAGCGATCGTATGTGTTATTTACTTGGACTGGAGTAGGGCTATTATTACCCTTCTGGTGTTTAGTAATGTTTTTTCCTCAGGATGTTTTATCCTTAATGATACCGAATCAATTATTCTCAATAGACCAATTGATAAATTTTCGTGTCTATATGAGTGTTTTGTTGGTGTTGCCAGCTATATTTATGGGCATGGTTTGGTTTCCATCTGTAGAGAATGCGAAGCCAGCTAGTTTGGTTGCGCTTTTTAGACAGCTAGTTTTGTATGTTCCTATTATGTTAGTTGTGCCCCGTATTTTTGGGATTAATGGTATTTATTGGGCAAGTGCTTTGATTGACTGGGCTATTTTTATTGTTGTGATTTTTGTGTTAAGACGTAGTTTTAAGACGATGGTGTAAACTAATATAAGAATAGAAGCTGTTTTTTTTAGCTTGAGTAAAGAATTTAAGGGAACTAGGATAGGGATAAAAGGATTATGCGTAAATTCGCTTGCAATTTTCAAAGGAAGTTAGTCGTCCTTTTCATTTTATAATTATACAACACAACATATATGGAATTATTAAGAGAGAGAATTTTGCAAGATGGAAGATGTTTTGAAGGAGGTATTTTAAAAGTAGACAGTTTTATCAATCATCAGATGGATCCTGTACTAATGAAATCTATTGGAGTAGAATTCGTAAGAAGATTTGCAGGAACTAATGTTAATAAAATTATGACTATTGAGGCTAGTGGGATTGCTCCAGCTATTATGACAGGATATTTGTTAAACCTTCCTGTGGTATTTGCTAAGAAGAAAAAACCTAGCACAATGGAGAATATGTTACATACACAGATACACTCTTTTACTAAGGATAGAACGTATGATGTAGTTATCAGTAATGATTTTCTTCAGCCTACAGACAATGTTTTATTTGTAGATGACTTTTTAGCGTATGGTAATGCCGCTTTAGGAGTACTAGATTTAATAAAACAGTCTGGTGCTAATTTAGTAGGAATGGGATTCATTATAGAAAAAGCATTTCAAGACGGACGCAAGTTAATAGAAGATCAAGGAGTAAGAGTAGAATCTTTAGCAATAATAGAAGATCTGTCTAACTGCACGATTACAATTAGATAAAAGTTTAGAATAGTTTTATATTCATCTACAGCCCTGGCTTATACAGTCTAGGGCTTTTTTGTTGCTGTACTTTAATTAGTTTTGTTCAAGAGTGCTACAATATCTGTTCAAGATTGCTTCAATAAACAGGTGCTCAGGTAGAGTAATCTTGTAGAAATGTTGAAGGGGTGTTGAAGCAAAGGGTGTGAACAGAGATTATCTAAGGGGTAGGGAAGAGTTGGTTATTTAGGTAGAAAATAGTAGTAATTTTTGTTAGTTGTTGATTAACAGTTGATTATTGTGTTATTTACTCAAAGTGAGAATAAAAATAGGACATCTATTTTTCTTTAAAACAAGGTAATAGCTACTTTATATCGGTGTTTTCTTTAAAAAAACAGGACTCTATAAGTATAGATGTTATAAAAAGGAAGATAAAACACCTCTATATAAGGTAATATAATATGTATAAATCGCTAGAAAGGTCATAACAAGGCATATTCTCAATATTTACTCTTATATATAATAGAGTACAATATTAAATACATTCCGCCATCCATCCTTACGTATATATAGTATAGAGATGCTATGACGCTATAAGCTCTGAAAAAAAAAGATAAAAAAACTTTTGATCGTAAAAGGTGGTATAATAGATAGTTAAGAAATAGTTTTCAAAAACCTTGAAAATAATTCAAAGATAAGTTTGGAAGTAAAGGAAAAGA
>NZ_JACAKB010000005.1 GCF_030326305.1 Myroides odoratimimus
GGTTCACTCTGTTGATTTGGTTGCTTTATTATACTTCTATAAAATTATCATTTTCTTATTCAACAAATCTAAAGGTAAACTGTGAAAAGAACGCATACTGCTCTTTTCTATTCCATTGAGATAAATCTACTTTAGTTCTCATTTTGTTGTGTTGTTTTATTCACAGCGAAAATATACGTAATCTTCTTGATGGTATAAGACTTTTGTCCTAGACTACTATATGTAATATCGTTTACTCCTATTTCATCATCGCTCTCAACTGCTCTTCAAAATTCTCTCCTTGCATTC
This sequence comes from Myroides odoratimimus, assembly GCF_030326305.1. GTDB lineage: Bacteria > Bacteroidota > Bacteroidia > Flavobacteriales > Flavobacteriaceae > Flavobacterium > Flavobacterium odoratimimum_A. Next base: position 289 of record NZ_JACAKB010000005.1, read on the forward strand.
CTTCGAATCTCCTCACTAGTTTTCCATCTTGATCAAACAACCAATAATCAGGTGTACTCTTATTTCTATACATTGCTAGAACAGGACTTAGTCTTCCCTCTTTATTACCTAATAAAATACCCTTATTCCCTTTAAATTCAGAGTAATACTTAAACTTATCTTTCTGATCATGTCCTGCATAATATGTGATATGTACAAGCTTATCCTTCAAGTTATCAGCTATCTGAGTTGTCTTAGGAGCTGCCATTTCACAATAGCCACAGTGGTAAGTCGAAAAATCTAACAATACATATTTCCCCTTAAAGTAATCACTAAGCTTTACTTGCTTAGTTTGTAGATCTTCAGCATAAAAATCATAATAATTATCTCCTACTTCCAGAAGCTTATGATCTATAAATATCTTAAGCATCTGTACTTCTTTAGTATCATAATACTTAGGATCTATAAGAGCATATAGTTCGTCTAAATAATCTGATGAATAATCTATAGCCTGATATTGCAGTAGGTATCGAGCATAAGCTGTATTAATATTCTTTTTTATAAAAGCGTTATTTTGTTTGTTAATAAGATTCGACAACTTCTTAATCTTACCTAGAGGTTCTTCATCACTTAGATACACCTTCGCTACACTATCCTTATCTTTCCCTTCTTCTAAAAGACGGTAATACTCTTTGATATAAACACTTCGTTCTTCTACTAAGTGCTTATTAACTAACATATTTTCATATCTCAGGCTGTCATTCACAGAATTCATCGCTCTAAGATTACCTGAAAAATCATTTATAGAACCATTAATAGTTACAGACTCATTGCCTAAAAAGAAGAAGGTACTCTTTGTCTCTTTTCCTACATAAGCATCTAATCTCACATAATTAGGAACATCTTCTAGTACCATAGACACATCTACCTCACCATTCTTTAGACGAAATTCTTGTTCTTTTCCACCACTCGATAACATCATCTTTACCTCATCGCTTATTCCTTCCAGTTTTCCTGTTATATGTAACTTCTCCTGTCCTAATACTCCTATAGAACACAGCATTAAAAGCGTATAGAATATCTTATATTTCATAGTTCACAAATTGATTAAAGCTAAGTAACAGCAATATAAATAATTAAATAACAACTAAATATAAACATTCAAATAAATATAACTAAGCTCCTATTTCATCAACGCTCTCAACTGCTCTTCAAAATCCTCTTCTAACCCTTGATCAAAAATCTTTAATAATCTCCCCTCCGAATTAAATAGTGCATAATATGGAGTACCACTCATTCTGTATTTAGCAATTGTCGGGCTTTGCATTCCTCTTTTATCCCAAACTATTACACCGTGATCTCCTTTTAGACCTCTATACTTTTCAACACTATGTAAATCATTCTCTATACAATAAGTCACATATACTAACTTATCCTCTAACGCTTTTGCTAACTTTGAAGTTATTGGAACAGCCTGTTGACAAAAATAGCAATAGGGTGAAGAGAAATCAAGTAACACATACTTTCCTTTAAAATAATCACTAAACGTTACTTTCTTTTCATTCATATCTAAAGCCGTAAAGTCATAATAACTATCTCCCTCCACTAACACTTTATTATCTATTAGAGCTTTTAAAAATACTATTGGATCAGTATTTTGATATTGACTATCTACTAAGTCATACAATTCTTGATAATGATTGGTATTAGTATCATGCATTATAAATCCGACCAAATAACGTCCATAATCCGTATTGATATTTTTCTTTAAAAACTCGTAATCTAAGTCTTTTATCTTTTGCTCTATACGTAAGTATTCCTCCTTGTATGGTGCCATCGCATTATCATAAGACATTCCACTATCTACTTCTTTAGACACCTTACTTTCGATAATTTGGCGTTCAGTTCTTAATTCTCTAGTTAGTATCTCGCTCTCATATCTTAAAGTATCATACCTAGAACCTTTAGCTTGTAGACTCTTTAAATCGTCAAAGCGACCATCTATAGTCACTGTCTCATTTCCTAAGAAAAAAGAAGTATACTCATAATCATCCCCTTTCATGATAGACAAATACACAGGCGTAGGCGCTTTAACAATCTCTGCTTCTACTACGAATACCCCATCTATAGCTTTAAGCTCTATCTCTTTCTTATCATAAGAGAGCATTAGCTTAGCTCCATTAGGTATCCCCGTAATCTTACCTGTTACATGTAATTTATCTTGAGCCATTATTCCTACAGAAAAGAATAATGCGATTAACATCATTAATTTATTCATTATAGCTTACTATTTAATCTCTACAAGATAGGTAATTCAACTTATACAGAACAATATTATTCAAAGAATAAACTTCTCCCTCTTTATGATTTCAAATAACCCTGCCCCCTCATGGAGATAATGACCTCATTAGCTCTTTTTGCACAGATATGCGCTTTCTTATCACACATAGTTACCTATAATTCATAACCTTAAGCTTATTTCATTTATTTTTATTCGGAAGCTATTCGGTAATACCCAGTATTTACTTGGGATAAGAGGTAGTTTACCGAACTGTATTCAGGTTGTACCCGAACTATCTACTATAGATAAAGATAGAAATAAAGCATTATTTGTATAAAAATGACGTGTATTTGAATTTTTATATTCTCTTTTAGAGGTAAAAATTGGTCAATTCGAAATAATGTCTATTTTTGTTATACAACCACAAAAAACGATATTGATATATGAGACCAGATTTATTTCAGGCACCTGATTATTACTTATTAGACGACTTGTTAAGTGATGAACACAAGTTAATTAGAGATACAGCGAGAGCATGGGTGAAGAAAGAAGTTTCTCCTATTATAGAAGACTTCGCTCAACGTGCAGAATTTCCAAAACAATTAATACCAGGATTAGCCGAGATAGGTGGATTCGGTCCTTATATCCCTACCGAATACGGAGGAGCAGGATTAGACCAAATTTCGTATGGACTAATCATGCAGGAGATCGAGAGAGGAGATTCTGGTATACGTTCTACCTCATCAGTACAGTCTTCACTAGTGATGTACCCTATCTGGAAGTACGGTAATGAGGAGCAACGCATGAAGTACCTACCTAAGCTAGCGACAGGAGAGTATATCGGATGCTTCGGATTGACAGAGCCAGATCACGGTTCTAACCCAGGTGGGATGCTGACTAACTTTAAAGATATGGGAGACCACTACCTGCTAAATGGGGCTAAAATGTGGATCTCTAATGCTCCATTCGCAGACATCGCTGTAGTATGGGCTAAGAATGAAGAAGGGCGTATACACGGGCTGATCGTAGAGCGTGGTATGGAAGGCTTCACTACTCCGGAGACACATAATAAGTGGTCACTGAGAGCTTCGGCTACAGGGGAGTTAATATTCGATAATGTCAAAGTACCTAAAGCTAACTTATTGCCAAACAAATCAGGATTAGGAGCACCTCTAGGGTGTTTAGATTCTGCTAGATATGGCATCGCATGGGGAGCTATCGGAGCCGCTATGGACTGCTATGACACAGCACTTCGCTACTCGAAAGAGCGCATACAGTTCGACAAACCTATCGGTGCGACTCAGTTACAACAAAAGAAATTAGCAGAGATGATCACAGAGATCACTAAAGCACAGCTATTAACCTGGAGATTAGGCGTACTGAGAGACGAAGGAAGAGCTACTTCTGCACAGATCTCTATGGCCAAACGAAACAATGTGGCTATGGCATTAGACATCGCACGTGATGCGCGTCAGATGTTGGGAGGTATGGGTATCACAGGAGAATACTCTATCATGCGCCACATGATGAACTTAGAATCTGTAGTGACCTATGAAGGGACACATGATATCCACTTGCTAATAACAGGTATGGATGTGACAGGATTCCCTGCATTTAAGTAATAAATATCTTTATAGATAAACTTTATACAAAGAGCTTCGCCTTTCGGTGAAGCTTTTTTACTTTTGTACTAAATTTTAGAAGATATGACTATTCAAGAAATCAATGCACAGATAGCTGAAGAAAGAAATGCGTTACTTCAACACCCTCTTTATAATAAAATAAAGACTATCCCTCACTTATGTACATTTATGGAAGGGCATGTATATGCGGTATGGGATTTTATGTCATTGCTTAAAGCCTTACAACAACAATTGACTTGTACCACGACTCCTTGGTTTGCCTCAGAGTTTCCACAGACACGCTATTTGATCAATGAGATTGTATTAGCAGAAGAGTCAGACTTAGCCTATGATGGACAGCGTCTGAGCCACTTCGAGATGTACTTAGATGCCATGATAACGGCTAAAGCAGATACTACTGCTATCGAAGCACTTATCCGCACTCTTAAGTCTGGTACACCTATCTTCGAAGCGATAGCACAGACAGACTTAGATGAAGGGGTAAAAGAATTTTTAAACTTCACCTTCAAGACTATCGAAGGGGGTAAAGCACATGAGATCGCAGCAGCCTTCACATTTGGTCGCGAAGATTTGATACCAGATATGTTTACTGAGATCTTAAAAGGGTTTCAACAAAACTTCCCTGAGACAGACTTGACAAAGCTAGTGTATTACTTCGAACGTCATATCGAACTAGATGGAGATGAGCATGGTCCGATGGCCATGAAGATGATCTCTGAGCTATGTGGAGATGATCAACAGAAGTGGCAAGACGTCATCACAATCTCTAAACAAGCACTTATAAAACGTTATAACTTGTGGAATTCTATCGAAAAATTTATAGATATCAAGTAAGTTTAACGTTTACAAAACACTAATATCTCATTAATTTACATATATTTACACAAAAGCATTAAAAACATGAAATTGAAAGGTAAAAACGCAATTATCACCGGAGGTGGAAGAGGATTAGGTAAAGCTACCGCTATTGCTTTCGCTCAAGAAGGGATAAACGTTGCTATTACTGGTAGAAACGAGAAAACATTACAAGCAACTGTTACAGAGTTAGAAGCATTAGGAGTGAAAGCTACTTATGCCGTATTCGATGTAACGGATAAAGCAAAAGTAAAAGCTGAAATAGCTAAATTAATAGAAACATTAGGAGGTGTAGATATATTAGTGAACAATGCTGGTATATCAGAATTCGGAAAATTCACAGATATGTCTGCTGAGCGTTGGGAAGAGATCTTGCTTACTAACGTGATGGGAGTGTATAATGTGACTAGAGAAGTACTACCTCACTTAATAGATCAGAATGAAGGAGATATCTTTAACGTAGCTTCTACAGCTGGTCTTAACGGAAATGCAACTACGTCTGCATACTCTGCGTCTAAATTTGCAGTGATCGGGATGTCTGAATCACTAATGAAGGAAGTGCGCAAAAACAACATTAGAGTATGTACGCTAACGCCAAGTACTATCGCATCAGATATGTCTATAGAATTAGGGCTTACAGATGGTAACCCTGATCATATCTTACAGCCAGAGGACTTCGCAGAGCTTATCGTAGCTACATTGAGATTACCAAGAAGAGCCATGGTTAAAACAGCATCGCTGTGGACAACTAATCCTCAATAAAATAGAAGGAGAGGTTTGACTCCTATTCTTTCTTATTACTTATTATGATTACAACCTAAACTCGCTATTTTGGCGAGTTTTTTATTGTATTATTTTTTTATTTAGCAACCGTTTTTTTATTTACTTTTGCGCCGTTTTATATTCATTCTTTCGTCATGATACGAAAAATAACACGCTTCTTTTTAAAGCTAGCACTTCTCTTTTTTGGACTGAGTATTTTCTCAGTACTAGTCTTTCGTTTTGTCCCTGTGCCTTATACCCCACTGATGTTTATCAGACTGTACGAACAGGTAAAAGATGGCAAGCCAATGACACTACAGCACAAATGGGTACCACTAGAAGATATCAATGTCAATCTACAGAAAGCCGTGATCGCTAGTGAGGATGGACACTTCTTGACGCATAATGGCTTTGATTTTAAAGCCATCGAGAAAGCAATGAAGAACAATGAAAAAGGCAAAAAGATCAAAGGTGGTAGTACCATCTCACAGCAGACTGCTAAGAACGTGTTCTTATGGCCGGGGCGTAGCTATATCCGCAAAGGCTTTGAAGCTTACTTTACAGTACTGATAGAATTCCTATGGCCTAAAGAGAGAATCCTAGAAGTCTATCTAAATAGTATAGAGATGGGAGATGGTGTCTATGGAGCACAGGCTGCGGCAAAACATTGGTATAATAAAGATGCAAAGAACTTAACTGCTAATCAAGCAGCAGGTATCGCCGTGATCCTACCGAGTCCGAGAAGATATAAAGCCAATAACTCTGGACCATATATCGCGAAAAGAAAGAACACAATCACGCGTTATGTGAACAACTTCGGTCCTCTCGATTTTAATAAGAAAGAAGCTAATAAAAAAGAGAATAAGAAGAAGTAATGCCATTTTAACTATTTAAATTACCGAATTAACATTGTTTTTTTATAACTTTGTTAGGAACTAAAATAAATTACTATGAAAAAAGTATTGTTATCATTCGCAGTAGTTGGATTATTATTCGCTACTTCATGTAAAGACACAAAGGCTGAAGAAACAACTCCAGCTGTAGAAAACACAGAAGCTACAACTGAGGAAACTCCTGAGTTAACTAAATTCGAAGCTGCTAAAGCAGAAGCTGAGACTAAACTAGCTGATGCAAAGAAAGCTGTAGAAGAAGCTATTAAAAAAGGAGACAAAAAAGCTCAAGAAGAAGCTAACAAAGCTTTAGAAGCTGCACAAAAAACTTGGGATGACGCTAAAGCTAAATTCGAAGAAGTAAGCAAAAAAGCTGGTGATGCAGTAGAAAACGCTAAAGATGCTACTGAAGAAAAAGTAGAAGAAGTAAAAGACGCTACTGAGAAAAAAGTAGAAGAAGTGAAAGAAGCTACTGAGAAAAAAGTAGACGAAGCAAAAGAAGCTACTGAGAAAAAAGTAGACGAAGCAAAAGGTGCACTAAAAGATGCAGCTGACAAACTAAAAAAATAGTATTTATAGAATACGGAAAGGAGCTCATGATGAGCTCCTTTTTTTGTTTACTCTTATAAGGACACTATAAATTTTATAGATATTTTTAATATCTTCATAAATATAAACAATTACGTATCAATGGTATTACCTATATTATTTTGTACATTTACATAGTAATAAAAAATCAGAAATACTATGAAAACAAATATCGGTCTTACAGACAACGCACGTCAATTCAATGCAGAAGTACTATCTAAATTATTAGCAGATGAGTTTATCCTTTACACTAAAGCAAGAAATGCTCATTATAACGTAACGGGGGTAGACTTCCATTCTAAACACGTATACTTCGAAGAACTGTATACAGAACTAGCAGTGAATGTAGATGCTGTGGCAGAACGTATTAAAACACTAGGACACTACGCTCCTTCTTCTTTAAAAGATTACTTAAAACTAACTCACTTAACAGAAGAGAGAAAAACTACAGATACAGATAGTAAGTCTTGGATTGCAGAGTTATTAATAGACTATGAGGTGATCGTATCCTTCATCAGACAGAATATAGATGCTATCGAAGAGTCTAATGATAAGAGTACTGCTGACTTCTTAATCGGCTTAATGGAAGCACATGAGAAAACAGCTTGGATGCTACGTTCTCACTTAGGATAATCAGTGAAACAACATTATATCAAGGTTTGCCTTTTTTGGGCAAACCTTTTTTGTTACTTTTACCTCAAACAACAATAACCAATATGAAAAAGCTATTTATGTTGGGAGCAGTATTATCCCTACTAGTATCGTGTTCTCAGCCTAAAACAGATATAGAAAGAGCAGAGGTATTCCAAAAAGAACTCAACAAGGAGTTTAGCAACTCTAAAACATCTCCATTACCTAAGGATGCGCTAAAGAAGTTTAAAGGACTTGATTTCTTCCCTATAACAGAAGATTATGTTGTAGAAGCTAAACTAGTTCGTACACCAGACGAAAAGCCTTTTACGATGCCTACAACAACTTCGAATAAGCTGAATTATGTCAAATACGGTGAACTACACTTTACATTAGACAAAAAAGAACATAAAGTAGATGTCTTTCAGGATCTAGATATCCTAAAGAAAGAAGACTATGCTAATCATCTATTCTTACCCTTTACAGATCTTACTTCTGGAGTGACTACTTATGGTGGAGGTAGATATATAGATTTAGAGATACCTGAAGGAGACCTTATCACGCTAAACTTTAATCAGGCCTATAATCCCTTCTGTGTTTATAACCCTAAATACTCATGCCCTATACCACCTGAACAAAACTTCATAGAAGTAGAAATAAATGCTGGTGTAAAAAATTATAAATACGAATAAGCAGAGTAGCAAGAAACGGATTGTGAGTGAGTAAGAGTCAATATACTTTTGGGATTCTAAATACAGTAAAATGAAACTAAAAGGTAAAATAGCGCTTATCACTGGTGGAACTAGTGGTATCGGTAAAGCAACGGCACTCTTATTTATCCAACACGGTGCACAGGTCATCATCACAGGTAGGAACAAACATACTATCGACAGTACAGTGGCAGAACTAGGTCATCAGGCTATAGGTATCGTCTCTGATGCTGGTAATATGGTAGACCTAATGCGTCTAGGTGAAGAGTTACGCCACTACACTTCTCGTTTAGACATTGTGTTTGTCAATGCTGGTTTTGGTAAATATGCTCCTCTAGAGCTAATAGACGAGACACACTATGAAGAGATGTTCAATACTATTGTCAAGGGAACTCTATTCACTGTACAGCAGGTCTTACCCCTTATGTCTAGTGATAGCGCTATCGTGCTAAACACTTCTATCGTCACTGAAGTAGGGATGCAAAACTCTAGTGTCTATTCTGCTGCTAAAGCAGCTGTGCAATCGTTCACTAAGACCTTTGCATCAGAATTAATCAGTAGAGGAATACGCGTCAATGCTGTATCTCCTGGTCCTATCCAAACGAACTACTTCGACCGATCTAACTTATCTAAAGAGCAAGTAGAATCATTCACTACTTCCTTCGCACCACAGGTGCCTATACAGCGCTTCGGTCTAGCATCTGAAGTAGCAGAGGCAGTTATGTTCTTAGCTTCTGATGCCGCTTCATTCATCGTAGGTACAGAGCTAAGTGTAGACGGAGGCTTTCCAAAGATAAAAACATCATAAAGAAAAAGGATATAAATTAAAAAGGCGAGTCAAAATGTTGACTCGCCTTTATTGGATTTAAAAACTGTTGTTTCTTATTTCAGTTTCTTGATACCCATATTGTATAATGTAACTTCTTGTAAGTCTCATTCTCTTGTATTGAAAAAGTTGCATCAATTTGTCCAACTTTTTAAAGTCAGTCCAAAGACTTTTTTGCACTTTTATTTCTTTAATATGAAAGTACTGATGTAGACTTTGTAAAAAACAAGAAAAAAATTAATGAGATAATTGAACAAAAGAAGAACCTTCTTTCGAAGCTATTAATTTCTTTCCTTTAAATAACTCTAATTTTATATATGGTGATTTAACTTTGTTATCAGGATTATTGGAAACTAAAACATTTATTTGTGTAGAGTGATGTTTTCTTTGTTTAATTTCTATTTCACTATTACCTTTTATTTCATATCTATTATTACCTCCCACACCTTCATAAGTTAATATTAAATAGGTCTCTTTAGGGTTTGTTGTTACTTTTAATCTGTAAGTACTAATAGGGTTTAACTCTTCGTCTTTTGAACAAGAATTAAAACTCATAACACACATTAATACTATAAATATAGCTAATAATTTTTTCATGTTTTTGTTTATAATTTCCACAAACATACATTTTAAAAGTCTAAAATATGTGTCAAGATATGTCTTGTTTATTACAAATTGAGAATTTCTATTTCACTTTTAATCTTAAGAAAGCAAAATTGGTAAAGTGAGAACAATATAAATTATAGGTATACACCTGATATTGTGATACTGTGATATCTATATCTTCTGGGATGGCACTAAACTAGTACCTCATCCTAATAGAGAAACTAAATCAATAACATACTGGATGAAGTCCTAAAGCATAAAATAATATAAATTAAAAAGGCGAGTCAAAATATTGACTCGCCTTTATTGGATTTAAAAACTGTTGTTTCCTATTTCAGTTTCTTGATACCCATATTGTATAATGTAAATGCTTGTAAGTCTACGTGCTCTTGTATTTGTTGAGCAATAGATTTACCTGCACCATGTCCTGCATTCGTTTCAATGCGAATTAACATAGGGTTATTACCTGTATTTTTAGCTTGTAACTCAGCTGCAAACTTAAAGCTGTGTGCTGGTACTACTCTATCATCATGATCACCAGTTGTTACCATTGTAGCTGGGTATGCTACAGCTTTCACATTGTGTAGAGGAGAATATCCTTTTAAGTACTCGAACATCTCTTTGCTATCTTCTGAAGTACCATAGTCATACGCCCATCCTGCACCTGCTGTGAAAGTGTGGTAACGCAACATATCTAATACTCCTACTGCTGGTAAAGCTACTTTCATAAGGTCAGGACGTTGAGTCATAGTAGCACCTACTAATAACCCTCCATTAGATCCACCTTTAATAGCTAAGAAATCAGATGAAGTATATTTATTGTCAATTAAGTACTGACCTGCAGCGATAAAGTCATCAAATACATTTTGTTTTTGTAATTGAGTACCTGCTACGTGCCATTCTTTACCATACTCTCCACCACCTCTAAGGTTTGGTACAGCATATACACCACCATTCTCTAACCAAATAGCATTAGCAATGCTAAATGAAGGAGTCAAGCTAATATTAAACCCTCCGTAAGCATATAGCATAGTAGGATTCTTACCATCTAACTTAAGACCTTTTTTATGCGTAATGATCATCGGTACTTTAGTTCCATCTTTAGAAGTATAGAATACTTGTTTAGACTCATATTGAGAAGAGTCAAACTTCACTTTAGGTTGCTCATATACTTTAGACGTACCATCTACTGGATTGAAAGCATAGATACTTCCTGCAGTGATATAGTTCGTGAAAGAATAGTATAATGTAGTATCAGATTTTTTACCACCAAAACCACCAACAGTTCCAACTCCTGGTAATTCTACTACTCTCACTTTCTTACCTGTATAGTCATACTGCTCTACATATGCTACAGCATCTTTTAAGTAGTTAGCAAAGATATATCCAGCTCCTGTTGAAGGTGTCAATACATTCTTCGTTTCTGCGATAAAGTCAACCCAATTCGCTTGTCCTGGGTTCTTAGCATCTACAGTTACTACTCTTGTGTTAGGTGCTTTATAATCTGTTACGATATATAATTTACCATCTTTACTATCTAATACTCCATTACTGCTGTCGAAGTTATTTACTACAGTAACAATAGGGCTATTCGCTACAGTAAGATCTTTCACATAAAGCTCGTTTCCATAAGTAGAGTTAGCAGCCGTAATAACTAAATATTTATTATCACTAGTCACTCCTCCACCTACATAACGTCTCTTCTGATCTTTACCGAAGATTAGAGCATCCTCTTTCTGAGCCGTACCTAATTTGTGGTAATATAATTTATGTTGATCTGTCTTTGCAGATAATTCACTTCCTGTTGGCTTATCATAACTAGAGTAATAGAACCCTTCATTACCAAACCAAGAAACCCCACTAAACTTCACGTCTACTAATGTATCCCCTATCACTTGTTTTGTTTCTGCATCTAGCACGATAATCTTTCTCCAGTCACTTCCTCCTTCAGAGATAGCGTAAGCTACTTTAGAACCATCCTCAGAGAAATCAATACTTCCTAATGATGTAGTACCATCTTTAGAGAATGTATTAGGATCTAAGAATACCTCTTCTTTACCTGCTTCATCTTTGCGGTATAAGATAGACTGATTCTGCAACCCGTCATTTTTAAAGAAATAAGTGTATTTACCTTCTTTAAATGGAGCACCGATCTTCTCATAGTTCCATGCCTCTTCCATTTGTTTCTTTAGGTCATCTCTAAATGGAATCTGAGCTAAATAATCAAAAGTAACTTGGTTCTCTGCTTTTACCCAAGCAGCAGTTTCTTCTGATCTATCATCTTCTAACCATCTATATGGGTCAGCTACTTCTACACCGAAGTAAGTATCTACTACTTCACCTTTTTTAGTGTCTGGGTACTTTAGTTCTACATTTGCTTCTTCCGTAGCTCCTTGCTTACAAGAAACTATGATTGTAGCAACTAGTAAAGTCATAAGTGTTTTTCTCATAAATGTTTAAGTTAGTTATTGTTTTCTTAAATAATAAGTTAGTAAATATATCCATAAATTAATAAAGAGCAAGGAGGAATCCCCCTTACTCTCTATATATTAACATTATTTCCTATTATTAATGCTTGTGTTCATGGTCGTGATCATGGTCTCCCTCTCCTGGGTTTACAATATTCACAGTTCTAAATTCCATAGCTTGGTTACCTGCCTTATCTAATACTTTTACTACAAAGTGGTATTCACCTCTCTTTGCTTCTTTATCTATTAGGATTTCGTGGTGATGTATATGTGCATTTCGCTGCCCATAGATATCATCCCAGCTATTTTTATATTTAAACGATTTGCGGTGTGCGTCCTCTTCATCGTCGTGATCATGGTCATGATCATGGTCATCATGTCTTACAGATACGCTGTGCGTATGTGTATGTCCCTCTGCTGAGTGAATGTCAATATCATAAGATCCTAAAGCTATATTATCTGATACATCCATATCAAAGTGGATAGTCTCTCCTGCTTCTAAATTAGCTCCCTCTTCTGGTGCGTTTAACACGATCACAGGTTTTTGAGTATCAATATCAGAATCACTCTTCAGACATGATGTAAATAATATACTACTTAATAAAGTTACGCTTGCTATATATTTTAATTGTTTCATTTTTTTAATGTTTAAAAATCCAGATTGTGTCCTTTTATTTAATCTATCACAATCTGGAAGATGAGTTAAATGTCTTTGTTTTTACCTAGTGCAAAATGAGTTAACCCATTTGCAGGAGGCCCTCTTAACCAATAAAAAGGAAACAGACACTCTTTATAGCTGGCTACTACCTCGATTACTAATTCATCGTGTACTCTCTCTTCCCAAAATTCTATAGGCGCTACTATATGTTCTATAGCAGGTGAGAGCTTACATATATACTGCTCACAGTAGTGAATCGTATTACTATCTACATATTCTAGTTGAGTTGACTTCTGCCCAAAGTGATGATCAATGATGACATAGTGAAGAGTATTGTTCAGTATGGGTACTAAGAATAAAGTACACCATAGAGAACATACTATAGCACGTATGTTCTTATCAGTCATATCAGAATGGTACTTGTATCATCAATTGTATTGAACGTCCTAACTCTGGTATACCTAATGGTCTGTAGAAGCTCGTATGATTTAATATCTTCGTATCAAACATATTTGAGATAGACAGCGTAGTGCGCGCCTTAAACTTACCGAACTGTACTGTAGAAGATACCCCAGCACCGAAGCTCTGACTACTAGGTGTCACTTCTTCTCCCTGTGCTATACGCTCTTGCTTAGCATACCACTTCCCGTTAAAGTACACTTCTGATTCTTTAAACAAATCCGTATCTCTAAAGCTATATCTAACCTCTCCGAATACATTCATCGGAGGAGTGAATGGCAATGGATAAGCTCCGTTCTGTCCATTAGACACTTGCTGATTATAGATATACTCAAGTACTGCTGATATATTTAGACGATCAAAAAAGCGTTTCTCTACTTTCCATTCAAAACCACTAATGATAGCTTCTGATTGGGTATATTCATAAATCTGCCCACTATCTGGTAGTATAGAGAACTTACCTGATGGCTTTAGGTAGATGTAATTAGAAAAATAATATAAATAAGGGCTAAATGTCGTATTAAACGTAGAAGTCTTAAACTCTGCTCTAAAGTCTAATGCAATCCCCTTCTCTGGGTCTAGATCAGGATTCCCTTTCTCATGTCTAAAAGCTCCGTGGTGCACACCATTAGATGCTAACTCTATAGCAGTGGGGAATCTAAAGTTAGTACCCACGGTAGCTCCAAAATTAAAGTTGTCGTTTAGCGTATACTTTGCACCTACCATTCCATTCACACTATTAAAGTCTCTATCTGTAGTCGTACTTCTCTGTGCATATTTATTAGCTAGCTGATCTGCATAGCCCTGTTCTTTTAAATAGTCAAATAAGAATTGATCATAAAACGGCTTAACATGTACACTTGCATAGTCAAAGCGCGCTCCTCCTTCTAAAGTCAATTTATCATTCACGAAATACTCATACATCCCAAATACGCCTGTACTCTGTCTATTAAACTTAGGCAATAAGAATCCGTATCCGTCAATGGTATTGTTCTGAAAATTCTGTTGTACCCCTAATGTCAACTTATGATTGTTATTAAATAAGTGCTCATACTTCACAGATGCATCTACTGTATTTAGTACAAACTGTAACTCTAGATTAGGGTTAGAACTTGGTGGCGTTTGGTCATCAAAGTGAGAGTGAAACAAGCTGTGCTCTTGTCTTCTATTATTTTGATAAGCGACCATAAAAGTCCACTTGTCTTGTAATGAACTATCCCATGTAGTCGTATTCACCACCTTAAAGTGATTGACGTTCTGACGTGGGTATTCTATATTGCGGTGATTCCCATCATCTGCTACAGCTGCCACATTAGGCAATCCGTGAGATCCTGGAAAGAATCCACTCTTGTCATAAACATTACTAATGCTTAAGATATTTTTAAAGTTATTATCCACATAACCTATCTGTCCATATAGCGCAAAGTTCTTAGAAGCGGTATTCTTCATTCTATTGCCATAGATAGGGATCACAGTGTTTAAATAGTCTATCTCAGACGTGGGTACACGATAGTCCCCTGCATCTTGACCTGTTGCTTTAAACTTATAGAAGAACTTTTCATCTCTTCCCTTTACCTGTACAGAAGCCCCATACGAATCGTTAACTGTCTTGCCAAACATAGTAGCACTTCCACTAAATGAGTGAACCTCCGGCACCTTCTCATTATTGATCTTAATCACACCTCCGATCGCATCACTACCATACTCAATAGTACCTACGCCCTTAATTACTTCTACTTCTTCAGTGCTGAAAGCATCTATCTCTAATCCATGGTCTGCTCCCCACTGTTGACCTTCTTGTTTGGCCCCATTCTCAGCTACAGCTACACGATTAAAACCAAGTCCACGGATGATAGGTTTAGAAGCTCCTGCCCCAATCTCCATAGCATTAACCCCTGGTACTGATGTCAAGGTTTTTGCAAATGAGCCCGAAAAACTCTCTACTAACTTCTTATTACTAACTACCTCAGTATTCGCAATCGTCTTTAGCCCATGTGTAGATACTACAACTTGGTCTAGCAGTGTATTGTCCTCCTTAAGGTGCAAATCTAAATACATATCAGATTTCACTGTAAGCAAGGTATCAACGGTCTTATAACCAAGGTATTCTACTAATAAACGGTGCTGACCTGCAGATACAGGTGTAGATATAAATTGTCCTTTCAGGTCAGTTCCAGACTGCAATCCCGAAAAAGTTATATTGCTCCCTACTAATGCTTCTCCATATATGTCTGATACCTTACCCTTTACAACATATTGTTGTGCGTAAGTTCCAACAGAAGCCACTAGTGAAAGCATAAGAATAAATATTCTCATTTAATCGCTAATAATTTAATTGTACATAAATAATCTATCCCTTTGCAAAGATTACAAGAGACCTAATCAATAATTTATGCTAATACAGGGGGTGCCCTAAGGGAAAAGAATACCTGCGAAAGAGGTACAATAGATAGCGATACAATATCCTGAACAGATCTCGCTACATCATAAGTGATAAACTCTACAGATAATATATCTGAAGTGATAGCAGGATTAAGTATAGTATCACAGACAAAACACTTGTCTAGCTGACCATGTGCTTCTTTAAAAGTAAGTTGATCTGATAAGTCTCCTCTACTTTCATTAAAATGAGCATGTGTACTGTGTTCTCTTTCGTACTCTACTGAAGAAACAATATGCTCAAAACTATGCACAAATTGAAAAACGATGGTAAACATAATGGCTACCACCAACAATATTCTTGCTATGTTTTTCTTTGCTTGCATACTGCAAATATAGACAAGAATGCTAGAAATAGACAATATGAATGATAATATTTAATAATTACTTCATATTGAACCTCATTTCACTTCTAATTTTTATTTCACTAATATCCCCTCTTAGCAAGGTGTAAATTCATTTTCATACTCTAAATCAATACTTCTCGCAAACCTAGCATTCTCTATACATAACATAGTTTAATTCAAAATCATAAACTAACATAAAATCTTCTAACAACAGTAAAACATCCTCCACTATGAAACACTGTAAGCAATATTAAATTATTTCAGTCCTTTAATAGTATGATAGCGCAATGCTGATATAATGATCCCATAGTGATCGCATAAAAATTAGCCAAAACTATGCGACCACTATCCGATCATTATCCGATCACTATGCGACCACTGCTATTTTTGAATGCCTCGTCCTACTATAGCTATACAGTTATTCATTATAATCTTACTCTTAGCTGTACAAATGTGTTCAGGTTAAACCAAAAATTATCGTTTGTGTTTTGTTACCTTTGTTTTTCATAAAAAATCATTAATAATGAATAGCAGACTATTAGGTAGTATATTAATCATAGCGGGTTCTTCTATCGGTGGAGGCATGTTAGCTATGCCTATCACATCAGCAGGCGTAGGCTTTATAGGAGCTACTTTGCTGCTATTTATCATTTGGTTTGCGATGTGTTACACAGCATTGTTGATGGTTCGCATCTATGATTTTAACAGTCCTAAAGATGGCTTTGATACCTTGACTAGAAAGTATGCAGGATTCACTGTGAACCGAATAGCCGGGCTAAGTCTGATGTTCTTAATCTATGGGCTGACAGCTGCTTATATGTCTGGTGGAGGGACAATCCTAAAGACAAATATAGACCTGCTACTAGATACTAATCTAGACGATCGCTTAGCTGTACTTATCTTCTCTGCTATATTCAGCGCTATTGTTATTATTGGGACGAGATGGGTAGATTGGTTCACTCGTATTCTTTTTACGGGGAAGCTTATCTTCTTAGCGCTATTAGTGATCGTTATGACTCCTCTGATAGAAGGGGCAAATCTACTTCACATGCCCATGTCTCAAGGTCTGGTGATTATGTCTATCCCAGCGATATTCACCTCTTTTGGTTTTCATGGAAGCATCCCGAGTATCGTTGATTATCTAGAGGGGAATAAGAGGCTATTAAAAAGAGCCTTTATACTAGGCAGCTTACTACCCTTAGTGATTTATTTAGTTTGGCAGATCGTTATATTAGGAACTTTAGATCAGACCGTCTTTATGCAGATATTACAAGAGCACTCTGAGGTAAAAGGGTTATTACTTAGCATAAGAGAGCTGTCGCACTCTACGTATATAGAGACTTTATTTAGTTTCTTCGCAGCAGCAGCATTAGGTACTTCATTCTTAGGAGTAAGTATCGGGCTATTAGATTACTATAAAGACCTGTTTAAAAATAAGTCTAAAAAATTAATCAAACCTTTGGCTGCTATCTGTACATTCATACCCCCATTACTATTTGCACTCTTCTACCCAGAGGGTTTTATTTTGGCATTAGGGTATGCAGCGATAGCAGGTGTTATACTTGCATTAGTCATTCCCGTGATATTATATTTAAAGGCAATGAGATTTCACAAAATCAAAATTTCGTTGTTACAATATCTCATTATTGGTTTTATATTAATACTTTCTTTAGTAATAGTATTTGCACAACTATTAGTCGTTAGCAAAAGCTAAAACCTAAATGTTTTATAAACTTTCTAAAAGTTAGTTAAGAAACGTTTTGTATCATTTTAATTTAGGAATTTACCAGATTCAAAGACCTAGAAATTGCGTAAATTTGCAAGCTTATATTATTATATGATAAACAAATACTTACTAACAACAATATTCGCTATCACACTGATAACGACCACCGTATCTTTTGCACAACAAAGTGCAGATGTAATCTCTAATGAAGAACAACGGGATAGCACGGCTGCTAAAAAGAAATTTTTTGAACGCGTAGTTTCTTATTTTGAAGAAGCTAAAAAAGATAAATCACAGAGCAAATTTGACCTCTCATTCATAGGTGGGCCAAGCTACTCTGTAGATACTAAACTAGGACTAGGTATAGTCGCTTCTGGACTGTATAGAGTAGATAAAGAAAATCTTGATTTACCCCCTTCTGATGTCGCAATTTATACTAACTTCACTACAAGTGGATTCTTTGCTATCGGAGTAGAGAATACTACGATATTTCCTAATGATGACTATCGATTTCACTACGATATGGCGTTTAAATATATGCCTAGTAAATACTATGGCATAGGATATGAAGCAGGTAATCAAGGTGATTATGTGAAATACGATGAATATCACTTAGGCTTGAAATTTGATGTATTGCGAAAAGTGTTGCCTAATACGTATGTAGGACTAGTCTTTTCTGCTCAGAATATTCAGAGTAGAAACTTTAAAGATACAGAAGTGAGACCTGATACAGACTCTAAAGATACAGCTATCGGAGGAGGATTTATCGCGTCATACGATAGTAGAGACTTTATCCCTAACCCGAGTAAAGGAATCTTTATCCAATATGAGCAGACTTTTTTCCCAAAAACACTGGGAAGTAATAAGCACTTCGGAAAGATTAACTTTACAGCACGTGCATATCAACAAGTGTGGAAGGGTGGTCTACTAGCCTTCGACTTAAACGGAGAGTTTAACAATGGTGAAGTGCCATGGACAATGCTTTCTAAACTAGGTGGGGCTAGACAGATGAGAGGGTACTACAGTGGGCAATATCGAGATAGAAAACAGATCAATACACAGGTAGAGCTAAGACAAAAAATACATAATCGACACGGTGTAGCAGTATGGGGTGGTGCAGGTAATGTGTTCAAGAATATGGAAAAGTTTGACTGGAGCCATACACTACCTACTTATGGTATAGGATATAGATGGGAGTTTAAAAATAGAGTAAACGTACGTCTTGACTATGGTTTTGGTAAAGGTCAGAGTGGTTTCTACTTTAATATCTATGAATCGTTTTAAAGGATAAAATGACTGAACAATTAAACAAAAAAGGATTCTTTAGTAGAATCATAAATAACCCGATCGCCTTGTTTTGGTTCTATATTGCTGTCAATATGGTTCCGAGTATTTACTTTGTCTTTACACAACCAGTCGATATACTAGGTAAGATCGTAGTCATACTGTTCCCATTAGGGCTATTCATGACGATATTCTCTGCTTTTAAAAATTCGGGAGCATGGTTACTATTATGTTTTCCATTCCTGTTTTTACACGCTTTCCAGATTGTATTATTCTATCTATTCGGAGAAGATGTGATAGCAGCAGATATGTTTCTAAACGTAGCAACCACGAATACTTCTGAAATAAATGAACTACTCGGTAGTCTATTGCCTTCTATTGCCTTTGTGTGTTTCTTATACATTCCACCTATGGTATTCGCTATACTTCAGTGGAAGAGAAAAAACTTCTTAGGCTGGAGCTTTAGAAGACAGACTCTATTACCTGCTGTGCTATTATTAATAGCCTCACTAGTATTATCATTCTTCAGTGCGAATAAGAATACAGGTACATTTGCTTTTAACCAAGATGTGTATCCTATCAATGCGTTACACAACCTAGGATTCGCTGTGAATAAATGGGATAAGGTCAATCGATACCCGGAGACCTCTAAAGACTTTACCTTTAAAGCTACTAGAGACAGCATCTCTACTGATAAAAGACAGATATACGTACTGATCATAGGTGAGACAAGTAGAGCTGACAACTGGTCTCTGTATGGATATGATAGAGAAACTAATCCGAAATTAAAGACTGAGAAGAACTTGGTCGTGTTCAAAGATGCGTTAACACAATCGAATACGACACATAAGAGTGTCTCAATCATCTTATCAGAGGCAGAGGCAGAGAACTATAATTCTATCTATGTCAAAAAAGGTATTGTACACGCGTTTAAAGAAGCTGGCTTTACCACTATATCACTGTCTAATCAGGCAGAGAACTCTTCGTTTATAGAATACTTCACTAAAGAAGCAGATATCTATAAGACGATACGCACTACTGATAGCCATACACGTATGACAGAGAATCACTATGATGAAGAATTAGTAGATTTAATGCAAAAACACATACAGGAGACTACAGGAGATCTATTCATCTTATTACACACCTATGGGTCACACTTTAAGTATATGGAGCGCTACCCTAAGGACTTCAGACAGTTCACTCCTGATGAGATAGGTGGTGTAAAGAAATCGGAGAAAGAACATCTAGTCAATGCGTATGACAACTCTATCTTATACACAGATCACTTCTTAGCTAAAACGATAGAAGCCCTGAAAGAGACTAATGAGGAAGTAGCTATGTTATATACTTCTGATCACGGAGAGGACTTATTCGACGATGATAGAAATAGGTTCTTACACGCATCGCCAAGCCCTACCTACTATCAGCTAAGAATACCATTCTTAATGTGGTTCTCAGATGAGTATATCGCCAATAATGAAAAGAGAATGACGGCAGTGCAGGAGAATAAAAACAAACCTATCTCTACGAATGCAGTATTCCATACGATGATTAATGCAGCACATATCCGTACTTCTTATCTAGAAAAAGACTTGTCATTAGTCAATAGAGCTTTTAATGCAGAAGCACGTATGTACTTAAATGACCATGATATCGCTGTTCCTTATACTAAAATGAACTTGAAGAAAGAAGATTTCGAAATGCTGAAAAAGAATAATATTAAAGAATAAACAACAAAACAATGATACAAAAAACTAAACTAAAGATACTAGCCCTAGCCATGTGTGCTATGCCACTACTAGCTACTGCACAGAGTGAAAAAGTAGAATCTATAAAACTAGGTAATATGGATCACTGGATGGTACGAGAGATTAAAGAATCGTTTATCATCGGGGGTAATACACAATACCTATACGAGATCACTGAAACAAAAGATACACTAAAGGACAATACGCCTTACAAGAATAAAAAGTCTCCATGGGCTACCTCATCTGTACTAGCTACTGTAAGTGGTATAACAAAAGGGAGCGTAACTGTATTTCCTGAAAAAAGAGATAATGGGTACGCTGCTCGTCTAGAGACACGTATAGAGAAAGTGAAAGTACTAGGGGTAATTAATATCAATGTACTAGCCAGTGGGACAATCTTCTTAGGAGAAATGATAGAACCTATCACAGATACTAAAAACCCTCAAAGTAAACTAGTAACAGGTATCCCATTTACTAAAAAACCTAAAGCACTACAGTTCGACTATAAAGTGACTACTGGTGGGCCTTCTAAACGTGTGAATGGTATGGGAAGCGGAACTGATGCTAAGCGAAATGACAAGGCTGAGATACAGATTCTGCTACAAAAGAGATGGGAAGACAAAGATGGTAATGTATATGCTAAACGTATAGGTACGGGATGGGAACTGATGGATAAATCCGTAAAATCATGGCAAAATAAACACCGTCTGACTGTAAACTATGGCGATATCACAAAGCAGAGTTACTATGGTGCTCACATGGCACTTAGAACAGGTAGCAATGCATACTACACTAGAAATAGCAAAGGTAAAATGGTGCCGATCATAGAAGAAGGTTGGGGTACTGCAGATGACGAGGTAACTCACCTAATCGTACAATTCTCTTCTAGTAATGGTGGTGCGTATATCGGTAATACGGATAGCCGTTTATGGATAGATAACGTAGGGTTGGTTTATTAAAATATATCAATACAAAAAGAGAGGTAGTTTAATTCAGATTAAACTACCTCTCTTTTTTATCTTATTACTTCACTCTAGTACTATCGTGGCTATGCGTTTCTATTCCTCCGTTCCACAACGTCAGAATGTCTGTAGCTACAGCAGCTCCACTACCAGCAGCTATCGCTAGCTGACTTCTATGTCCTGCTAATGTACCTGCCACATAAACACCTTCTGTTACTAAGTGATCTTCGTTTTTCAACTGTATTCTATTCTTAGCAGCTAATGATTTCTTATGTGGTATCACATATTCCATTAGTCCTTCTACTTCAAAGGTAGGACTAGAATTAATAGCTACTACTACAAGTGAAGTATAGTATACTTCCTTATTCGTCTTAACTTCAAATACTCCATCTCTCTGCTGTACTGAAATAACTTTCTCGCCAATGATTTGGTCAATGTGCTTGTAGTACTTCAAGTCTTCGATAGACTGTTCTAATAGATCTTTTCCTAAAGTCCCTTGTTTTATCCCGTAAGCATTATAGAATATAGCATCTTGAAGCATTGAACTCTTCTGATGCATAATAATACCTACTTTCTTATCTGCTACAAAAGGTTTCTTTACGGCACTACCAATAACTTGTGCACAAGAAACTCCTGATACACCTCCCCCTATGATTAGTACATCGAATACTTCCATAGGTCTTATTTTGTTTTATCGTTTATCATTTTAGATGTACGGTAAATCAATAAAATGCATACAGCACAAAGCAGGGCTACGATACCAATTAATGCGATTAGACTATCCCCTTGGAATAGGTTATTAAAGTCTAACATTGTGATATTTAATACAATCAATGCAACTACAAATACTATAGCTATGTAACTAAAAATTTTCATTTCGAATGATAAAGAATTTGATTTTACCATCCGAAAGTACAAAAAAACCACCACTAGGACAATCCTTTAACATTACCACTATATATTTTAACAACGAGATATTAAAGTCATAAGTCGTGTTTTTTTACTATTTTTATCAAGAAGTCATCACTATTGTTGAATCTCACCTCATAGATATAAGCGCTACAATGAAATAATGTAAAAAATATTAACAGATAAAATAATAGCGTAATTAACACAATTCTACTAATCTGGTACAACTATCTTATATTATGAACTTTATATTCATCCTAAATTACTTAGTGAAAAAGGTTAATCTAAAGGGTAAGTCTCTTTATTACATAAAGATTTGTAATTTTGCAGCCAATTAATTATAATATTCAGATGTTTCAAATAGGAAAAACAATCGTATCAGAAGAAGTTCTAGAGAAAGAATTCGTATGTAACCTTTCGGCTTGTAAGGGAGAGTGCTGTATAGACGGAGATGCAGGAGCACCTGTAGAAGATGATGAAGTAGAGATACTTAAAGCTGTATATGATAAAGTAAAACCTTTCTTACGTCCTGAAGGTATTAAGGCAATAGAAGAACAAGGTACATCTGTATATGGTGATGATGATGAGTACGAAACCCCTCTAATAGAAGGTGGAGAATGTGCTTATGTTATCTACGAGAATGAAATGGCACTATGTGGAATAGAAAAGGCGTATAACGAAGGTCTAATCGACTGGAAAAAGCCGATCTCATGTCATTTATATCCTATACGTATTAAAGAGTTCTCTTCTTTCTCTGCTGTGAACTATCACAAATGGCATATCTGTAGCGATGCTTGTACTCTAGGACAAGAGTTAAGCGTACCTGTATACAAGTTCTTAAAAGCTCCTCTTATCAGAAAATATGGGGAAGACTGGTATAAAGAATTAGAGCTAGTAGCAGAAGAATGGAGTAAGTCAAGAAAATAGATTTATTGAATATAGAGCACTTGTTCTTTATAGTCAATAATTGCATTCCCTTGTAGTAATACATCTGAGCCTATAATCCCGTGTACAGTCTTAACTTTATACTCTATTAAGGCAACATTGACATGAGTTAGATCTATAATTACTAGGTTAAAACTCTTGTTCTGCCAACGGCTCATTTGTAAATGATTATGATAAGCTACTTGGGTATGCATTCCATTAGCTCCTGCTCCTGATGCTTTAGTAGACGAGTTCTCAGGAATAATATTAAAATGATCTATATGACTAAAATCAATACAGCTATTAGAGGCACCTGTATCTAGGATAAAGTCACCTAGTATTCCATTGATTTTAGCTTTGACAAAAAGGTGGTTCGTTTTAGATATTTTAAACTTAACTTTCTTATATCTTCCCTTTTTTAATATATCTTTCATGTTTTCCATCAATCAAATGTAGTTTAAATTCTTTTTAAAAGGTACTTTTGTAACATTAATCTAACATTATAGAAAAATACAATATTAGAATGATATTTACTGATACGCATACACATTTATACTCAGATGCTTTTGCAGATGATCGTAAAGAAACAATAAATCGTGCAATATCTAGTGGGGTTACGCGTTTTTTTATACCAGCGATAGATTCAAGCTATAGCAATGCAATGTTTGAACTAGAGCAAGAGTTCCCTAATAATGTATTTCTTATGATGGGACTGCATCCTACTGATGTAAAACCAGAGACGTATAAAGAGGAATTGGCTTATGTAGAGCGTGAACTAGAACGTCGTACTTATTACGCAGTAGGAGAAATAGGCATTGACTTGTATTGGGATAAAAGTACTTTAGCCATACAACAAGAAGCCTTTCAATACCAAATACAATTGGCAAAAAAATATAAATTGCCTATTAATATTCACTGTCGAGATGCTTTTGACGAGGTGTTTGAAGTACTAGAGCGAGAAAAAGGGGATGATCTAAGAGGAATATTTCACTGCTTCACAGGTACTGAAGAGCAAGCGCTAAAAGCTATTTCCTATAACCTAAGGCTAGGTATAGGTGGGGTAGCTACGTTTAAAAATGGTAAAATAGACCAATTTTTAAACAAAATACCGCTGGAGCATATCGTATTAGAAACTGATTCTCCGTACCTTGCACCTGTCCCATTTAGAGGAAAAAGAAATGAAAGTGCATATATCGTAAATATTGCAGAAAAATTAGCCGATATTTACGCGCTGCCTCTAGAAGAGATAGCAAAACAAACTACAGCGAATTCAGTAGCTGTATTTGGAGTTTAAAACACGAAAACAACATAACTTGTTTATAATAATACATTACACTAATGTCTAAGTTTGATTCTATACGCCACTACCACGATCACGAGGTACACGAAGTCTTACAACAGATTTCTAAACACCCAATGATAAAAGCGTTAATGGGATATACTTTTCCTAATAAAACGGAAGAGGAATGGATGAATGCCTTAAAGGAAGTGAAATCTATTCAACAATTTCAAGATGATTTTGCCTACCACTCTATTCAGCGAATCCTAGAGAAAAGCTCTAATGGTTTGACCACTTCGGGGTTTGACAAATTAGATAAAGACACAGCTTATCTATACGTATCTAACCATCGAGATATCCTTATGGATACTTCTCTTCTCAACGTTGCCCTTAAAGACAACAAATTAGTTATGACAGCCTCTGCTATAGGGGATAACCTAGTACAAAAGTCTTTTTTACTAGCACTCGCTAAAGTAAATAGAAACTTCTTAGTTAAACGTGGATTACCACCTAGAGAGCTATTAGAAAGTTCTAAACTAATGTCTGAATATATACAACATCTTTTATTCGAGGAGAACAGATCTGTATGGATAGCACAGAGGGAAGGACGTACTAAGGATGGTAATGACGCAACTCATCAGGGAGTTCTAAAGATGATCGGAATGGCTTCTGATGAGGCTAACTTAATGGACTACTTCAAAAAAGTGAAGATAGTACCTGTATCTATCTCGTATGAGTATGATCCTACGGATGCACTGAAGATGCCTCAGCTATTAGCTAAAGCGAATGATGAAGTATATATCAAAGATAAGAATGAAGACTTTATCAACTTATACAGTGGTATCATCGGTCAAAAACGTGGTATTCATATCCATGTAGGAGATGTTCTAGACCAAGAATTAGATAATATTAAAAACACTGTAGAGAAAACTAATAAACAGATGCAAGCTGTAGCTACAGAAATAGATAAGTCGATTATCGCTAACTACTTCTTATGGCCAACTAACTATATTGCTTATGACATCATGCATAACAGCAATAAGTTCGCTGATAAATATACAGAAAAAGAGAGGCAACTATTCGAAAGACGTCTTGAACTACGCGTAGATAAAGAAAACAAAATAATCGTAGATGGCTTCTTAGCTATGTATGCTAATCCTGTTATTAACAAATTAAAATTGAGTAATGAACAATAGTCCTGCTATTCTTTTAATCTATACTGGTGGAACTATCGGTATGGTAAAAGACTTCAAAACAGGTGCTTTACGTGCTTTCAATTTTGATCAGTTAGTAGAGCGTATACCTGAGTTACACATGCTTGAGTGTTCGATAGAGACCTATTCATTCGAAACACCGATAGACTCTTCTGATATGAGCCCTGCCTTATGGGTGAAGATGGCAAGTGTAGTAGAAGAGAACTATGATAAGTTTGACGGATTCGTTATTCTACACGGTTCTGATACGATGTCATACTCAGCATCTGCACTAAGCTTTATGCTGCAGAACTTGCGCAAACCTGTTGTTCTAACAGGTTCTCAGCTTCCTATTGGAGACTTGCGTACAGATGCAAAAGAAAACCTTATAACGGCTATTCAGGTAGCTGCTGTACAAGAAAACAATACCCCTGTTATTCAAGAGGTATGTTTATACTTTGAATACAAACTATACAGAGGAAATAGGACTTCTAAAGTAAGTGCTGAGTTATTTAATGCGTTTACCTCTCCTAATATTGCTCATTTAGCAGAATCAGGAGTGAACCTGCGTATCAACAAACCTCTACTCAACTATACACATACCCAAGAACCATTACTCGTACACAAAGAGATGTCTAGCAATGTGATGATTCTAAAGATATTCCCTGGTATACAGCAGAATGTCTTAGAGGCTATTCTAAACATTAAAGACCTAGAAGGAATCGTACTTGAGACTTATGGTGCTGGTAATGCTCCTACTGAAGCATGGTTCTTAACAACATTAGGACAAGCTATTAAAAAGGGACTTAAAGTGATTAACGTTACTCAGTGTTCTAGTGGTAGTGTACATATGGGGAAATATGAGACAAGTACAGAGCTAAAAGAAATAGGTGTTATATCTGGTAAAGATATCACCACAGAGGCTGCCATCACTAAGCTGATGTTCTTACTCAAACAAAAAGGCTTAACAGACTTTAAAACTGCTTTCGAGACTCCTATCTGTGGAGAGATGGAAGAATAACAATACTAAAAGCTCTTGGAACTACTCTAAGAGCTTTTTTATTTTACGTCATTAAGTCTTCAACCGAATTATTTGCACCAATAAAAAAAGCAGCTTATCACATTGGACAAACTGCTTTTAAACTAAAATCGATAACTAAATAACTAACTTTTTACACAAAAAAGTTGTACTATTATACATTACTAGTAGTCTATTGCTACTCTCTCTGTTACTACTGATTTAATAAAATCTACTACTTTTAGATGCTCAGGATGTTTTGCATAAACATCTAAATCTTGAAGGTTCTTAAATGTCGTATGTAAAATCACTTCGAAGTTTTTAGGATCTGCTTGAGGATCATTAAATGATACAGCTATAGATTCTAGCACCTCTATCTTTCCTTTTAAATCTTCTAATAGTCGTTTTATTTCTAATTTATTGGCTTCTTTATTTTCATCTTTCAGCCTCCACATCACTATATGTGTAATCATAATGTCTATTTTTTATTGCACTAACAAGTTAATCAAAACTGCTTTATTTCAAGCACGATCTACTTATTTTTTCAATTTATCTTTGATGCGATTAGCCTCTGCTATAAAACCAGCCAATCCCTTAGTATCTCCTGCTTCTAAATATGTTTTGAACTGAGTTAGCTTTTCTAAATACGTATCTAAAATAGGCAATACATGCTCCGCATTCTGTTCAAAAATAGGCAACCACATATCCACAGAACTCTTTGCCAATCGAACTGTAGAGGCAAATCCTCCTGCCGCTAAATTAAAGATAGCTGTATCGTCTTTCTCTTTGTCTAAGACCGCTACTGCAAGTGCGTAAGATATAGCATGAGACAGATGAGAGACATATCCCACATGTTCATCATGCGAGTCAGCATCCATTAAGATCATACGCATCTCTAAGTGATAATATAATTCAGAGATTGCATTTAATGCTTTAGGATTAGACTTTTCAGGGTTGCAGATGATCGCTACCCTATCTTTAAACAATCCTTTAAATGCAGCTTCAGGCCCACTAAACTCTGTACCAGCCATCGGATGAGTTGCTACAAATTGTCCTCTTCTGCTATGCCCTTCTATCTCTTTTTCTAACAAAGACTTTGTAGATCCTACGTCCATTACATACTGTCCATCTCCTACTCTGTCTAACACATACGACACCAGTTTTACACTGGCGTTCACTGGCGTTGCTATAATGATAATATCTGATTGTTCTATTAATACATCTAGTTCTACAATCTCATCTGCGATACGCAGTTCTAATGCCTTACTAGCATTGCGCTCAGATAAATCTGAAGCCAATACTTTAGTCACAAATCCTTTTTCTTTAAGATCTAAAACGATAGACCCTCCAATTAGTCCTACACCTACTAACCCTACTATTTTTGCCATATTACGTCTATTATGATAAACAAAGCTATAAATACCTACTCTGTTTCAGCATAATTTCTTCTCTTTTTTTTAAACTTTTCGTTCCTTTGTTCTCATCTGTGTTTAATCAACATCTAAACTAACTAATCTTTATAACCAACACTGAGAACAATATCACTATCGTTATAACATAGATGTAGGACACACAAAATCTGTATGATCTAAAGTACTTTCTTTGCTTATTGCATTATATCCCCCTAATACATCCACCAGATTAGTAATTCCATACTTATATAATATCGATGCTGCCATCATACTTCTATATCCTCCAGCACAGTAGATGATATACTTCTTTTCTCTTGATATCGCATCTATTTTTTCTTCTAATACATTCAGAGGAATACTTAATGAATCCTCTAGATGTTCTGACTTAAACTCATTTATTTTACGCACATCTAACAGTACTCCTTTATCCTCTAGATAGAGTCTATCCATCTCTTGAGGCGTTATACGAGTAATAGTTTGAATAGGTTCATTTGCTCTTTTCCATGCCTCGATTCCTCCTTCTAGGTATCCTATAGCATTATCATACCCCACACGTGATAGACGGATTATACTCTCCTCTTCTTTGCCTGGTTCAGTGATTAGAACAATAGGTGCCTTTATATCTTTTATCAATTCGCCAACCCAAACAGCAAATTGTCCATTTAGCCCGATATTAATACTACTAGGTACAAAGCCTTCTGAGAACGCCTGTGGCATACGTGTATCTAATAGAATAACTTCCTTATTCATCATTTGTTTCTTCACATCATCTACACTCATCGGTTTTTTACCTCTATCTAAGATACTATCTAGTTGCTCATATCCTGTAATGTTCATCAGCACATTCTTAGGAAAATACTGAGGTGGTGTTGCTAATCCTGTCAATAGTTCTACTACGAACTCATCTTCTGTCATATCAGCGCGTAGTGCATAGTTAGTCTTCTTCTGATTACCTAAGGTATCCACAGTCTCCTTACTCATATTTTTACCACATGCAGATCCTGCACCATGATTAGGATACACGATTACCTCATCAGGTAATACCATGATTTTGCTACGAAGAGATTGGAATAAATGCCTAGCCAAAATTTCTTCTGTAATCTCAGATTTTACTAATTGTACTAAATCTGGACGACCTACATCTCCGATGAATAGTGTATCACCACTAATGATCGCATGCTCTTTTCCTTCTTCATCTATAATAAGATAAGTACTACTCTCCATAGTATGCCCAGGAGTATGCAATACTTTTATCTGAATGTTCCCCAGCTTAAACACTTGATTATCTTCTGCTATAATAGCTTCATAACTAGGCGCAGCAGTAGGCCCGAAGACTATCTTAGCTCCTGTCTTCTCCATAATATCTAAATGCCCACTCACAAAATCTGCATGAAAGTGTGTCTCGAATACATACTTAATGACTGCATCATCACTTTTAGCTCTTTCTAGATAAGGTTCTACATCTCGGAGAGGATCGAATATTGCCGCCTCACCATTACTCTCTACATAATAAGCAGCATGTGCAATACAGCCTGTATATATCTGTTCTATTTTCATATCTAAACTTTTTTTCGAGATTAAAAGTACTATTGATCACTTAGTAAAAAAATGACAAATATCATAGTTACAAACAATTACAAATAAAAATAACAGAACAACATCCTTTAGTAAACAAAAAGCACTCCATAGAGTGCTTTTTTATTTCTTATACGAAACCTTCTTTTAATACCAGCTGTATTAGATTAGCGGTATCTGATACTTCGAAGACATGCTTCATCTTTGCCAATCTTTTTTTAATTGCAGGATTAGAAAGAGGAATATGATTTTCTAATTCTTGTAATTTATATCCTTTAGATAACAACACTAGAATCTCTCTATTATAGTCATCATACATTACTTCCTTTCTTACTATCTCATTTAGGCAATGCTTCACGATATCACTTTGATAGCGATCTCCTATCAATACCCGTTTTACAATATCTAATAAGTTATCAGGTGTAATCTCATGTTTACTTACTAGACCATCTGGTCTAATGTTTTTAACGATATTATATATTGTAATCACTTCTGTATGACCAGTCAGAATGATAGTCTTACAGTAAGGCATTACTTTCTTTATATAAGCAACTATATCCCCGCCATCTCGCAATAGTGCCCCTTCCTTACTCGGTAAGGAAAAATCAACAATAGCAAGGTCAAATAAATCCGCGCGTTCAACAGCAGCATCTATTGTTTCTTTAGCAGTCAAACAGTCAAATGCTTTTTCAAAGACAACCTCTCCAAGTTCTAATTTATCCTTAGAAAGAGCCAATACGTATCCTTCTACTATAAGAGGATGGTCATCTACTAACAGTATTCTGCGCATAATAATCGAATTTTGGGAATCATACTACAAATTTAAACATTAAACTAGTATAAAAAGACTTATTTATGATAAGTTAAAACTTTTTATACACAAATTATCAACAATTTACATAAAAATACAATACAATAAGCCTTTACAAACAAAAAAAGCACCAAGTATACTACTCAGTGCTTTCTATATCTATGTTTTAATGGACTACACCAGCTTATTCGCAACTAAATACTCCGCAATTTGTACCGTATTAGTAGCAGCTCCTTTTCTAAGGTTATCAGCTACGATCCACATATTCACTGTATTCTTCTGACTCTCGTCTCTTCTGATACGCCCTACAAATACATCATCTTTCCCTTCTGCGTATAACGGCATTGGATAAGTATTCGTATCTGTATTATCTTGTACAGTGATACCTGGAGTTTGGTGAAGAATCTGTCTAACATCTCCTAAGTCAAAATCCTTTTCGAACTCTATATTCACAGTTTCACTATGTCCTCCCACTACAGGGATACGCACAGCAGTAGCTGTCACTAGCACAGTATCATCTCTAAGTATCTTCTTCGTCTCTTTCACTAATTTCATTTCCTCTTTCGTGTATCCATTATCTTCGAACACATCACAGTGAGGAATAGCATTGCGGTGTATAGGATAGTTATAAGCCATATCCCCTTTCACATCTTTATACTCATTCTCTAACTGTCTTACAGCTTTCACTCCTGTACCAGTAATAGACTGATACGTAGAAACTACCACCCTCTTAATCCCGTATTGTTTGTGTAAAGGAGATAATGCCATTACTAACTGAATAGTAGAACAGTTAGGGTTAGCAATAATTTTATCTTCTTTAGTCAAAGAATCAGCATTAATCTCAGGTACGATTAATTTCTTAGTGGGATCCATTCTCCATGCCGAAGAATTATCTATTACTGTAGTACCTACCTCAGCGAACTTCGGTGCACACTCTAGGGAAATACTTCCTCCTGCTGAAAATAAAGCAATATCCGGCTTCATCATAACAGCCTCTTCCATGGACTTTATGGTGTACTTCTTACCCTTAAATTCCACTTCCTTACCTACAGACTTCTCAGAAGCCACAGGAATTAATTCTGTTACAGGAAAATTTCTCTCCGCTAATACTTTTAGCATGATTTCACCTACCATACCGGTAGCGCCTACTACTGCGATTTTCATCTTTTATAAAATTAGGATTAATAAATAGTTTTAATCAAGGATAAAAATAACACTTTATTCAATTACCAAGACAACTGTAGGTCTTTTATTTGCAATTGAATAGTAGTTTTATTTCTCCAGTTGTTCTCTTCGATAGAATAAATGATGTCTACGTGTTGCTTATCTTTTACATACTCATACTGAGCACCTAGGTTAAAACCTATAGCACTGAACTTATATCCTGGGTTTCTTCTCTGTTTAAAACTCACTTTTAAATGTTCTCCTTTTGCTCCTGCTAATTTTGCATATCCTGTATCAAAAACTTCTTTCGTCAAAAAACAAGGACTAGGATTACCAGGACCAAATGGTTCAAACTGTTTTAAAATTCGTAGAAACTTATCTGTTATCTCTGAAAACTGGATCTTAGCATCGATCTCGATCTCAGGTATAAGGTCTGTCTCTTGAATCGTATTAGACACTACTTCTTCAAACTTCTGTCGAAAGGCATCTAGATTTTCTCTTTTTATCGTCAGTCCCGCAGCATACATATGCCCACCGAACTGAATAAGATATTCAGAACACGCCTCTAGAGCCTGATAGATATCAAAGTTCTTAACAGAGCGTGCAGAAGCAGCTAGGTAATCTCCACTATCTGTAAATACGATAGTAGGTCTGTAATAGGTATCTATAAGACGAGACGCCACGATACCGATCACCCCCTTATGCCATGATGGACTGTACACCACCGTACTCTTCGAGTTTATTAATTTATGATCGATTATCTGTTTAAGCGCTTCTTCCGTAATTCCTTGATCTAGAGATTTTCGCTCTTCATTGATGTTTACGATTTTTTCGACTGTTTTATTTGCCCCTTCCTCTGTTGCTTCTGTCAATAAATGCACGGTAAAGTTGCCATGTTCTATTCTCCCTGCAGCATTGATTTTAGGAGCCAACTTAAATACAATATCACTCATCGTATACGTCTCTAAGTCATATAATTTCATTAATGCCTTAATACCTGGACGAGGAGTCTTATTAATCACCTTAAGTCCGTAGTACGCTAGCACTCTGTTCTCTCCTGTAATAGGTACTACATCTGCAGCTATAGCAGTAGCTACTAGATCTAGATAAGGTTCTATAGAAGAGAAAGGATGTTCCTGAACTGTGTTTAATGCCTGAATTAACTTAAACCCCACACCACATCCACATAACTCTTTATAAGGATATAGGCAGTCTACTCGTTTAGGGTCTAATACTGCTACTGCATCAGGAATAGTCTCCCCAGGTAAGTGATGATCACATATTATAAAATCAACACCTTTCTCTTTAGCATACTGAATATGTTCAATAGATTTAATACCACAGTCTAGAGCTATGATTAGGTGAATACCTTGTGTTATAGCATAGTCTATCCCTTGATAAGAGATACCATACCCCTCATTATATCTATCTGGTATATAAGTATCTACCTGAGCACCTAAGCTCTTTAAATATGAATACATTAAGGCAACAGAAGTAGTTCCATCCACATCATAATCTCCGAAAACCAAGATAGATTCTCGATTCTTTATCGCGTTTAGAATGCGATGGACAGCCTCTGTCATATCTGCCATCAGAAAGGGATCGTGCAAATCTTCTAAAGAAGGTCTAAAGAATTTCTTAGCAGCATCGAAGGTATCTATCCCACGCTGTGCTAATAATCTCCCTACTATAGGATCTACACCTAAAACTTCTTGTAAATGAGCAACTATTTTTTCATCTGGATCTTGTTTTAAATACCAGCGCATTAATTACTCTTTATGATAATGAATACTAGTTTTAACTTCAGCAAATTCTTTAAACATATCCATTACACCGCAATACTTCTCTATAGATAAATCTACTGCTTTTTTTAGCTTCGCTTCATCTAGATTAGCACCGTAGAAGTGATATTCTACTATCACAGTATGATAGGTCGCCGGATCTGTATCTGTAAGTAATCCTTCTGTCTCTATTTTAAAATCAGCAACATCTAATCTCATTTTCTTAATCAGTGATGCTACATCTAATCCTGAACATCCTGCTAAAGCAGACAACATTAATGCTTTAGGTCTTAGACCTTTATTATCTCCTCCATTTTCAGGGCCTGCATCTATTCTAATCGTTCCTCCACTTGGATTAGTTGATTCGAATTGCATGTTTTCTATCCAACTTGTAGTTACTTTATGTGACATAATGTTCTGTTTTTATCAAATGTATCAAAAAAAAATCAATGTTCACTATTTAAAGAAGATGCAAAAAGAGAATCTAATGCTCAACCCTATTCTTACCATCTTGTACAGCCTAACTATTATCCTTATCACAAAAATATTCGCTAAACATACAATCTCTATACATCACTTCTCTAAAAACAGGACGATATATACACAACTACATCAAACATAAGTCTATAAACAGTCCTTTATATGTACATTCCTTTTTTTAGTCTAAAACACTTTATTTGACTAAATATCCTCTTTTACAATCTCGAAAGAAGCTTTTTCGTTTAATACAATACCTTTTATGCGCTATTTTTAATCAAAATACTTACTGTAAAGCTGTATTTAGGTTAAAAGTCGTAAAAAAAACCTCACTTTTTTTACACCTCATATTGTGAATAAAAAGAATTATCACACTAATAATCAGTATATTATTACAAAACTAAATCATAAGATCATCTAGAGCCTATTATCTGCTAAGCCACTGAACATGGGGGTTATTAGCATTCTCTTCAACACTTCTTCAACATTTCCCCAAGATTTCTCTACTTAGAAGCCTCTTTCTTGAAGAACTGTTGAAGTACTCTTGTAGAGGTATTGAAGAAGTCGCTCCTTCTAATCAAAAAACGTACTAATAGACTAAATGTCCAACAGAACAGATCGCTCAATTTTAAATAAAAAAATGCCCATAACAATCTGCTATGGGCTTCTCTCTATACTGTACTAGCCTATCTGGCTAAGATAACTATTTATTTCTTATTTATTTTTTCCAGCTACGATCACTACGATCTCTCCTTTAGGAGGCTTCGCTTCGAAGTGAGCTAACACTTCTACCACTGTACCTCTTACGGTCTCTTCATGTAGTTTAGACAATTCTCTAGAGACAGATACTTGTCTATCTTCTCCGAAGTATTCTTTAAACTCTCCTAAAGTCTTTACTAACTTATGAGGAGATACATAAAGGATCATCGTTCTGGTCTCTTCTGCTAGAATTAAATATCTCGTCTGTCTTCCTTTCTTATCAGGTAAAAACCCTTCAAAGACAAACTTATCATTTGGCAAACCACTATTCACTAATGCAGGGACGAATGCTGTTGCTCCTGGTAGACACTCTACTTCTACACCCTGCTCTACACACGCACGTGTCAATAAAAATCCTGGATCAGAGATAGCCGGTGTACCTGCATCTGATATCAGTGCGAAGGTCTCTCCTGCTTGCATTCTCTTTACTAATCCTTCTACAGTCTTATGCTCATTATGCATGTGATGACTAAACATCGGTGTAGAGATTTCAAAATGCTTTAATAGTTTTCCACTATTACGTGTGTCTTCTGCTAAGATATAATCTACTTCTTGCAATACTTTTATTGCGCGATACGTCATATCTTCTAAATTTCCAATTGGTGTAGGTACCAAGTAAAGTTTCCCCATAATTATATAAAACGTTTTTCTACTAACGTCATAAAGCGTTCTTCGTATTCTTCTTTTCCTTCCCAGTTATTGTATTCTGGTTTTACTAAATGGTCTATTAAGCTATTTGCCTCATCAAAAGAGCTCACGGTATTTAACTGTGACAATACTCTATTAAAGTCTTCTGCACTTCCGTTAAACAAATGTCTCTCGAAAGCTATACGGTCATTCAAGCCTACTACGATAGTAGAACTATAAATATCATTAATAGACTTAGGCTTATTGATCTTTGGTTCGCGTACAGAAGTATGCTCTACATTAAATAGTGTACTCTGTGGCACAGGAGTTTCTACAGTTGACTCTATGTGTTGTTCTACAGGAGCGATAGGTTCTGGCTGTGTAAAGCTAGCTTCTACAACAGGTTCCTTAGGCACAAACTCTGTGTCAAACTTCTGTACCTCTTGTTTATCAACATCCTCTACTCTGACAAATTCTACATCACTGAAGTCGAATCCAAAGAAAGGATCATCTGTATTCGGTTTGTTCTCTGTTACTGTTTTTACTTCCTCTTCTACTTTATAGTTAGCAGTAATGGTAGTTTCTTCTAATGTATCTTCTATTTTAGCAGGAGCGAATTGTTCGTTTATATTTACTAATGCTTCCTCAATGCTCTCCTCTTTAGCAGCTTCTACAGTAGAAGGTATAGGAGTCTCTATCACCTCCTCTTTTACCACAACTTCTTCTTCGTAGAAAGTAGTTACCTCGACATCATCGTTATCCTCTTCTTCCTCTTCCTCTACTACTGGTATTTCTGATGTGGTATGCGCTACTACTTCTTGTTCTACCACAGGATTTTCTACTGCTGTATTAGCTATTACCTCACGTTCGTCTAGCTGCTTTAGCATAGCCTCATGCTGATCCAGATAATGGTGAAGCTGTGCATCATCAGCTTCATTTGCACTATCATC
This sequence comes from Myroides odoratimimus, assembly GCF_030326305.1. Classification (GTDB taxonomy): domain Bacteria; phylum Bacteroidota; class Bacteroidia; order Flavobacteriales; family Flavobacteriaceae; genus Flavobacterium; species Flavobacterium odoratimimum_A. Next base: position 37,032 of record NZ_JACAKB010000005.1, read on the forward strand.
TATATAAACCTCTGTAATAAAAGGTTCGTCATACATGACTTTTTTCTGAGCGACAGGAGCTTCCTCTACTACTTCTGGTACTATTTTACTCACTTTATCTGCAAGAAGGCTTTCGTCTATAGTATTGATAGCTTCTTTTTCAGTTTCTGCAACGATAGGATATTCTTCTTCCACTAGATCTATAGGCATCTGGTGACGAACTACCTCATCCACAGTATTTGAATTCGAATTGTTAATAGCCATCGCTTTTAAAGCATTGTCCAATTGTTCAGGAGAAACATCTTTCATTAATCCTGCTTCAAAATGATCTTGATAGAATTTTAAAATGGTAAGCTTCTCATATAATTCTTTAGCTTCTCTATATAAACTATCTACTTCCTTGTCTTTCAATTGTAATACACGATGAGCCAGACTTAACAACTCTCCTTCTAAGACTTTCTTCATAACTTTTATTTTGCATTAGTAAATTGACGAGCTTTTTTTGATAAATTTGCTCAATACAAAAATAACAGAAAAAACCGCTGGTTTCAGCTTGAAATTTACAAAATGTTTCTCGAAAATCCCGTTAATAACAAAGAACAATTTGGTTGGATCGAAGTTATCTGTGGTTCTATGTTCTCTGGTAAGACTGAAGAACTGATTCGCAGACTGAAAAGAGCCAAATTTGCCAAACAAAAAGTCGAAATTTTTAAACCTGCTATCGATACAAGATATCACGATGAATTCGTCGTATCTCATGATTCTAATGAGATTAGGTCTACACCTGTGCCTTCTGCAGCACATATCAGATTATTAGCTGATGGATGTGATGTGGTAGGAATAGATGAAGCTCAATTCTTCGATGAAGAAATTGTCAGGGTGTGTAATGACCTTGCCAACTCAGGCATCAGAGTGATCGTAGCTGGATTAGATATGGACTTTAAAGGAAATCCTTTTGGCCCAATGCCTTATTTAATGGCTACTGCAGAGTATGTAACTAAAGTACATGCTATCTGTACTAGATCAGGAAATCTAGCTAATTATAGCTTCAGAAAGGCTGCTAGTGAGGATATCGTCATGCTAGGAGAAACACAAGAATATGAGCCGCTGAGTAGAGCAGCTTATTACAATGCGCTAAGAGGTATAGATATATCAAAATCAGAAAAACAAAATACAATACCACCAGAACAAATAGAATAATACCTTAACGACCACCACACTTATGAAAAAAATAGCTCAAATCTATATCGACTCTTACAAAGGTTTATCATCAGCATCATGGATGCTAGCAATTGTAATGTTAATCAATAGATCGGGGTCTATGGTATTGCCATTCTTAGGTGTGTATATGACGAAAGAACTTCACTTTAGTCAAGAACAGACAGGATATGTATTAGCTTGTTTTGGGGTTGGTTCTATTATAGGGACTACCGTAGGTGGATGGGTGACCGATAAGATAGGTAACTATAAAGTACAGTACTTAAGCTTACTTGGTAGCATACCTGTATTCATCATGTTACCACACTTCACGTCTGTAGTCAGTCTAGCACTGATGATGTTATTACAGAGTGCTGTCAGCGAAATGTTTAGACCGGCAAACTCTGTAGCCATCACCATGTATGCAAAACCAGAGAATATCACACGTGCCTTCTCTCTAAATAGAATGGCAGTGAACTTAGGATTCTCTATTGGTCCAGCTATGGGAGGTATTCTAGCTGCGATCTCGTATGCGTTATTATTCTACGTGAATGCTACTGCTGCGTTTCTAGCCGCTGTCGTGTTCATCTACTTCTTTAGAAATAGAAAGACAAACAAAGAATTATTATTAGAACAAGAAGATATCACTGAGTTAAACGAGGTAGAGGATGTGTCTAATAAGTCTCCATATAAGGATAAGATGTTCTTAATATACAGTGTATTCTGTACGTTATACTCTATCGCATTCTTACAGCTATTAAGTACACTACCTATATTCTATGAGAAAGCTGTAGGGCTAGATGAAGTAGAGATAGGGCTTATCTTAGGATACAGTGGTCTATTAATCTTCTTAACAGAGATGCTATTAGTGCATGTAGCAGAGAAATACTTTACGATCAGACAGACTATCTTCTACGGGGTAATGATAAGTGCTTTAGGGTATGGTATGCTTGCCTTTGACTATAGTTATATCGCTATCTATATATCGATGACTATCTTATGTGTATCTGAGATGCTAGCGATGCCATTTACCTCTACAGTGACGGCTATGCGCGCTGGTAGTAAGAATAAAGGTGCATATATGGGAGTGAATGGGCTAACCTTCGCTATCGGATTTATTATCTCACCTATCCTGGGGACAAAAGTAGCTTCTACTCTAGGGTATGATATCTTATGGCTAGGCACAGCTGCCTTAGTCATCATAGCGGCACTAGGTCTGAACTACTCAGTCAAAAAAATGGCTGAGGAATAAACGTTATAGTTTCTTCTCCATTTTTAAGAATGTGTACAGTCCACCATTAGTATGGTTCTCAAATTCACCTACACTAGAATACCCAAGATTTTGATAGAAGTCAACTCCTAAGGTATTAAACTTCGCTACAGCTACAGTTATTTTCTCCACAGCTTTTCGCTCGTGTAGAGCTTCTTCTGCATATTGTATGATTTCCTTACCATACCCTTTATTAAGATGGATAGGGTTAATTCCTAATACGATTTCTGCTGTATTATTGTCTACTAAATCGTAATAAAAATAAGCTATAATATCCTTCTCTCTTTGTGTACGTACACTGAAGGTATTCTGGCCTCTCACGTTCTCATCTAAAAAATCATGTAAATCCTCTAAATCTGAAGTCATATTATAAAAGCTTAATATTCCTTCATACTTCCAATTATAAGCTATTTCTATGGCCTCCTCTTGTGTTAGGACTTCAAAAAATAAAACTTTCTCTTTCATTATTCAAAATATGTTAAAAAACCTTTCTTATTTAACAACTGCGCTATAAAGTTCTATAGAAACAAATATATTTGTGACTAGATGAATCATTACAACAGACATATAGCCTGGCTACTCATTATCATTTTTGCCTTATTTGGCGCAGAGAAGATTAACTTCTCTGTGGAACAGACCTGTGACAAAAAGTTAATGTATTGCCCTACTGCTAATATGTATGTGTATACTGTGTATAAAAACACTTCGCGTTCGTCTAATCCTGATACAAAGGATACTGATACGCATAAAGTAACTACGATAGCTTGTGAAACTTTCTTTATCAATCAAATAGAATCAGCAATCTATACGAAACAAAAAGTTACTTATAATTACAGTCCTTTTTATTATAAACATGTCATCCATTCAACACCATATATACCCTTAGTAGATCCCCCTCCTATAGTATAGTGTTCTTTATTCTTATATCTAGCTTACTACACTATCATATACTATACAAAGATAGACCTGTATAAATAGATTAAAAAGATACTTTTTCTTAATGATTTAGTACAATATTCAAATATTTAACATATAGTATCCTTTCTGATATTATTTGTTTTGTTACATATCTATCCTCTTATTGATACTACAAAAAAAAAGAGCCAAAACACTGTCTTAGCTCTCTTTAACTACGGTAAAGTATATAAAAATCTCAACAAGAAAAGTCTTCTTCATTGAGCTAGTTTGTTTCTAAATGTAGATATCCTGTTTTCTTAATCATACTAGATCCTCTATCATCTTTATACTCATAAGAGACAATATAGAAATAGGTACCTGTCGGTAATAGTTCATTCTTCCTTACTGTTACCCTACCATCTGAGTAACCTCTAAATGCATTACTACTACTGTTATAATTAGCAGTCTCGTATACCTTGACACCCCATCTATTAAATATTTCGACACGGTTATTTGGGTATCGTTGGATATTGTCTATTCTGAAGAAGTCATTGTCTCCATCACCATTCGCGCTAACGAAGTTATAGATCACTACATCTCCCTTCAGCATTTTATCTGTTCTCACTGTCCCTAGTGTAAAGAAACCGTACTTTTCTAATGTAGTAGGCGTAGTCACAGTCTTATTCTCAATGTCTACTATACCCCCTTCATCTACCCATAGCTGTTCTACAGCATCCCATCTGAGGATATGCAGATTATCTAAGGCGTGCTCATAAATCTCTTTAGGTGTAGTACGCTCATCCCAAGTCAAGGTAAGAACGATGGGACTCGCTGTAGTCTGTGCACGCTCTATTAGCCAATATTCTCTTGTATTAATCTTATCTACAACACCAGAACCTGCTTGTCTGACTTTAAAGAATTGTTTATCGTCTAAACTATACCTGCCTACAAAAATATCTTTCTGATGCTTAGGAGCCGAGATAGTAGCTTGTCTATAGAATCCTTTATCCCCTTTTGGATAGGTAAAATCTTCATTTCCTTCTTTTTCTACTTCTCCTTCGATATGAGAGATATCACTGACGTGAAGAACATTAGATTTATTTAAGAACGTAAAAGCACCCTGAAGAGAATCCACCTTTGCGATACCCTGAGTAAATTCTACTGCACCTGCAATACTCACAGAAGTCTTGATATCAAAAGCTCTATCGCGTACAGGATTATTTAAAATCAAATTATTGAAATGAGTTTCTGTCTGTCCTTCTATGGTTTGTTTAGCGGTTCCGATAAGAAATGTACTGCCTTGAGGAGTATTGCCTTTATAGTCAAACATTTTACCATTATTAACAAGGTCATGATGTAAGTAAAGCTCCCCGTTATTTCTAAAATCACCTTCTCCTTGATTCTCTAGCGTATAATACACAGAGACCATAGAACCCGGTTTGATATAAAACATACCCTTATTCACTGCTTGACTGTAAATTATAGTCGGCAGCATCACTGTACACAGTAGTAATCTCAAATATATCTTCATCCCTTCTATAGTTAGTATTAGTCTTTCACTACGAATATGATATTCATAATCGTACAGTCTGTTGCTGCAGCCTTTACATCATAAGTCATCACTCCTTCTTTAGATATTGACTTTATCGTAAAGACATCTTTATCATAACTCGTCACATAATAGTATAAGTCTGTCGGCTTCTCAAAATAAGGAATACCTGTAGTAGGAGCTCCTTCGCTGACAAAGTGATTACTATTCTGCAAAGAGAATTGCTTTTTGTATTCTTCAAATAAATTGATTTTTACACCTGTGCGGTCTTCTGAGGTATCGAATAAAATAGAAGGCATATAGAAAAACTTTACTGCCTTATAATCTTTGGTTACCATCTGTTGCCACTTATTTCCGTCATTGTAATAAAACCCTACAAGCACGTCATTTTGCGCTTTAGTGTTGTACACAGTCATTCCAGCTACGTGGGCACTCATTGGAGCAGACTTGTCAGTTGATGTAAGCTCTACACGTGGCAACAATAGCCCCTTGTTTGTAGATTCTACCTCAAACATTGCATCTGCATTTATATCAGGTGATGTACCAATCTTAGTTTGTGCAAAACTTAGAGCGCTGAATAGCACAGCAAGCATTGCGAAATATAATTGCTTCATCATTTATCTTTAAGTAATTGAAAAAAAAGTGCGAGTCTCAATACAAGACTCGCACAGTGTGGTGTGAGTTGTTTGATTATTGTTTGTTTGCTTGTCTATATTTTATATAACTATTCTGTAAACTCTACGATTACATTATAGTCACCTTCTCCAATCATGATGTACTGGTTACCTGATCCGATATTGAAGTTAAGTTTGCCTCCTTTTACCTCAATGTCAGTAGTAGCTGTAGTCTTCAGCATCTCTCCTTGTAATACTTGGATACTTACTACTGACCCTACTGTAGCGCCTGAAGGAATACTTACTCCTGATGTTTTAGCTGAGTTAGCTTTAGCGATATTAGTAGTCCCTATGAACTTATAAACCTTCTTATTATTAATCGTATTCCCTGTAAAAATTACTGTATTGCTATTTTCAACACTAACATGATCTCCTAAGATATTCTTGATCTTATCCACATTATTAGTAATATAATTCGTGATAAAGTCAAAGCTGATTTCTTTCTTCGTTCCATTATCTTCTATCGTATAGAATACTTCTTCTTTATCGTCTGCTACCTTTCCGTAATACACATTACCTCCTTTATTAATAAACTTAGAGATTAGATCCCCTACTTTATAAGTAACATCACCTTCTTTTACTTCTTGGTTTAGAATATCACTAAAATTGTTTACAATATCACCTACTACATTTACTTCTGTACCTCCTGTAATATCTCCTGTAATATCAGCAACAGTCTTACCTGCATTGCTTGCCAAGAATGCTTTTACAGCTTCTTCATTGAAATATTTATATCCTACAGTCTTACCATTTTTTACTACTGGTACTACTACTGTAGTCGTCTCTGTATCTGCTACTAAATCTTTAAGGTTAATAGTCTCATACTTGCCATTATTATAGAATTGGAACTCCCAATTAGCGTTCGTACCATCCCCAGTATTCTTATAGATTACGTTACCATCTACCTTCGTAGAGATATTCTTGATTAACTCTTCTATGGTATAATACTCGCTAGTACTTCCTTCTTTTAGCACAGTCGTTTTACTATTAAAGAAGTTAGATACATTAGCAGCGATTTCTCCTACTACATCTATTACTACTACTCCTTCTGCATCATTAGGTACATCGTTCTCAGTCTTCCCTTCATTTCCTTTCTTAGCTAACCAATTCTGAATAGTTGTCTCTGAGAAGAAAAGGAATTTCTTTGTTTTGTTATCACCAGAAGCTTCTAATATGCGGAAGAAGGTCTTAGTCTCTTCTTTTAATACTAGATCTTCGAAGTCTACATTCGCTGTCTCATATTTATTATCAACTGTGTTATAAACCACATACTTAAACTCATTCTTCACTGGGTCAAACACAATAGTAGAATGCCCTTCTTTATCAGCATCTTTATTGTCAGGATTAGTCGGTACGATATAGTTAATTACATTCTGAATATTCTTTACGTCTCCTTCTAATTTAGTTACATTATTATCTAATCCATTGATAACTGTAGTTAACTCCGTTTTGCTTACTATTCTATTCCACTGTCCTCCATTCTCTAATGTCCAGTAATAGAATCCTTTTAATATCTCTTTAGAAATATCCTCATTAAGGTTATAAATCAATAAACTCTCTACTTTCGTTCCATCTATCGGTGCAAAAACTTTTAAGTCTGACAAACTTACACGTGGAATCAATACCCCTCTGTGATTAGAAAGAATTTCAAGTTCAGCTGATGTTTCAGGTTCTGGAGTACCAATACCTACCTGTGCTGATGCTGTATAAAAAGTTCCTAAGAAAGCGGCTAAAATGATAATTTTCTTCATGATTATAAACTCTATTTAATATCTGTATTGTTTTGTTATTTTGTCTTTTTACTTGGTAACATAGGGTTAGAGAATATTCCTTCTCTAAATCCTCTAAGAAAAGCCAGATCATAGATCACAGATGTACTACATCCTGTCAAATTAGTTATGGTCAATCTCACTTTACCTTTTCTATTATGCCAGTTCTCTCCATTGACTTTGGCATCTTTAGGAAAGGTTATCGTCAGCGCTCCTGTTCCTGGCTTGATGATAAATACTCCTCCCTGCTGTCTAATAATCGGTTTGTCGTTAGCATCAAACAATACATTGCCTTTGCTATCTCGTTCTACAATAGTTTTTCTTATCTCTACTTCTGGATTATCTACAGTAGCGAAAGGAAACGCCTTCCACTCATTCTCTGTATCTAATAAATATTCCCAGTCATATCGCTGTATATCTCCTATCACTACAGGGCTAAGCTGTAATGGCTGTCCCCCTTTAATATTTACTTGATCTACTACCGTAGTCTGCTTTCCTTTGCTATCCTGAGCGATTACACGTTCTACAGAAGGCAGACTATTTATTTTAATCTTAATTGGCGTTCTAGAGCCTATCGTACATCCATTTCTAACAGCCTGTACATATACTGTAAACTCATCTCCTACCTTATAATGCTTAGACAAGTCTATCGTAAACATATCATCCAAAGCAGGTAGTCTAGTCATTCCTTTCTCTGAAGTGTACACTTCATAACTAGTACAATGGCTATTCTGTGGTTGTATCCTCAACGGTTCTCCTTCACATAACTGAAGAACCTGTTCTAGTTCATAACCGTACTGATCTGTCTCTATCTCCATACCGACTTCTACTCTAGGAACTAGATCAACGTTATAGATATGAGTAAAATCTCCTAATACTCCTACAACTGAACCATACGATATCTTCACTCTATCAAAAGGTTCTGTAGAAGGCGCTACTATGATTCTGTATCTATCTCTACCTCCTATCCCTAATAATCTCAAGCGAAGTGCTCCATTAGATTCTGTAAGCGGTTCTCCTACTTTCTTATCACCTAAATAGCGTTGAATCTTAAAGCCTTTGACTAATTCTAAACTCAATACTCCAGGGTTCTTATTCTCTGCTGTAATATGCAACTCATCCCCTGGTAGGGCAGTTTGTTTAAACACTACAGTTAGGCTTGCCATATTCGCTACTGCTAACCCTCTTGCTATTACTGCATAACTATTAGGATCATCATCAACAGCATTCCAAGGGAGACTAACAGATGCTGTGGCACTTAATGCTCCTAGTCCCACATCTTCTACTCCATGGAGTACATCCAACACATTTGGATTAATATTAGGTAGTACAGCTGCACAACTTGGATTCTCCACTTGCTTAGTCACATAAGCCCCATAAACCTTAGCATTCTGAGCTACACCTACTGTAGATCCTAAGACTACTTGTACTCCTCTATATTTCTGTGGTCCTTTCTTATTCGATGGTACGAATGTATACTCCAACACATTATCTGCTGCTAACAGATCTACTAATCCTCCATCTACACCTTGTAACGCTCCTATTTTCTTTCCATTAGCATCAAGGCCTACTACTGTAACACCACCCAATGCAACTAAGCCACTATATTCTTTACCGAGTTTCACTGTCACAGGTGTTCCTGCTGCTTGATCTTCTTTGAAGTAAATATTCTGCCATGTAGTCCCTAATCCTAATAGTCCTAATCCTACTGTTATAGTAGAATATGTGTCTGGTCGTCCATCAATAGCATTACCTTTATTAGATACTCCTCCTGTCAGAGCAGAATACCACGCTGTATAGTCCGTTGCCCAGTATCTCTCGTAAGTCGGTGGACAGTCTTCATTATTAAATACATTGACTTGAATATTCTTGATATCCGAACATCCATTAGCATTCTCAGCAACTACAGTATAGTTATAAACCCCTGCTTGGTTAAAGACCTTAGGACTCGTCCTATCAATAATTTCTTCTCCATTCACTCCATACCAAGTGATCATATCACTAGCACGATCTGTTATCATAACTGGCAGTACAAAAGAATCTCCTACATTCAATGTATAGCTTAAAGCATCAGAGGTATTCTTCAATTTTAACTTAGGAATAGGATTAACATTAATCTTTACCTTAGCGGACTCTTCTGAACTAACACCGTTAATAACATAAACAACACTATATTCTCCTGGCTCTGTTACTCTAATACTCTCTGTAGGTAATAGCTCTTCGATTACTCTATCTTCTAGATCACCTCCTACTTCGCGTACCTTAAATAAATTACCGTCTTTAAACCAGCGGTAAGATTCTACAGTACCTATAGTAGTCAATGGCTTTTTAGCAGTCAATATTGCCTCATCTCCTTCACATATTACACTCACATCTGATGAAACAGAAGGCTGAGGATGTGGCTTACCTACAATGCTAGTATGTGCTATAGAACGAATCTTCGTAGGATCTACATACGGCAGTTTTAGGTTACTTACATCTAGATAAGCTTCATTAGATAACACTCCTAAACCTGGGTAGCCAATCACTGTTCCGTTAATAATGACTCTAGAAGAAGAGTGAGCATCTAAACTCACTTTCCAATTCTCAATACTCTTCGCACTATATATACTAGGAATATTAGAAGGAGGTGTCAATGTGTTTTTATTATTACCTCTATTATCAAAGAAGATCTCGTCTACTCTAAAGAATTCTTTTATCGTTGATAAATAATCGTTTAGTTTGAAGTCTTTATACAAATCAGATGAGTGGTTAGACATCTCTAATGTGTAGCTTAACTTATCTCCTTTTTTTGCTTCTAGTAAGTTGACAGATTTATTAATCATTAACCCTTCTGGAGTTGTGACATTTAAATCTTTAATCTCGTGAATATTGACCGCCATCCCTGTTGAAGCTGCAAAACCAATCTTCAATGTTTCGTAAGGTAACTCATCGTATTTATAGTCTAATATTTCTACGAATCGACCACTATACACAGGCTGTATACGTACTTTGATATGAAACTTCTTTTTAAGAGCGTAAGTCCCATCAGGTTTCTTCTTACTTCTATCTTCTTCTAAGATAGGTTTCATCTCGATCTGCACTCTCCTATAAAAACTATAGTCATCTGGCCTAGAATACGTAAATCCATAATCTATCGTTTTACCTCCTGGTTCTTTTACATGTGTTAGATATCTAGCAGTCTTATTTAGGTCATTTATAACCTTTCCTCTTAAGACAACACTCTGAGCAAAAGAACCTCTTGTATTAGGTCTTCCTACAGCTCCACTAGTAAAGTTTCCATATTCATCAAGTCCAACGGCAATATAACCACCTGTAACACCATAAGTATTATCACCTGGTCCATATCCTAATGACCCGCCATAACTACCTAGTCTAAACTTCCCTTTAGGTATACTTCCATCGTATAGAAATACAGAGATACCATCAGCTCCACCACTAATCTTTCCATCTTTCTTACGCCATGCTTTATATTCAAAGTCGATCAATACTCCTCTATCTGAAGGAAAACTCTCTTCTATAATAGCATACCCCTTTTGATTCATTCCATCAGAAGTAAGTCTTAACCACCCAGTACCATAATCATCTAGCCCTTGTGAAGCCGTTAGTATAGCATTATCCCCTAATACTACTTTACTATTCACTGATCTATGAGTAAAACTTTCTTGTATAGTAAACTGTGCATATAAAGGAGATAACTGTCCTACTAAAACACATAGTACAAACGCTAAAACATATCTATATTTACTCATCAAAACTTTCATAACAAACACATTTACAACACTATAAAAAAACAACCTCTAACTTATTTTAGACAAAGATCCCTCTGCTCATATCATGTGAGATATCAGACATTTAGAAAATAGAAGTCTACACCAAATACAAGGTGTTTAAAATCCCATTAAACTTTTTAGTGATCTACAACTAAGAAACAGTTGCTACTTTTATGATACTTTTACTCTTTTTCCTTTATTACTCTTTTTATTTGAGAACATACACTCAAAATCATTATTCAATTCGAAGACCTAAGACATCTAAACAAGTAATGATTAACTCTTCATTATAACTAAAAACAAATATTAGGCCATGTTTGTTTTTTTACTAAAAAAAATCACCTATTGTGATATATTAATTTCTCAAGAACACGCTAACTAATTGTATTAATGCTTATTACATACTGTGAAAAAACCAACTATTTTTGTGCAAATTTACTCAAAACAATTCATCATCCTAACACATACTACAACACAATGAAGAATATAATTCCTTAAAATGAAGTGAAAAAATACTATTTTTTGATAAAATATGATTTTATAACTAAATAATAAGAAAGTGAACAAGGTATCATTATCCATAAGCGGTTTTTGATACAAAATTACAACACCTAATCTTCACATAATGTGACTGTTAAAGTTATATCAAAGAAAGGAAAGTTATAAAATCAAGGCTTTCTAATCTTTATTTACTATTTTTAAAATAAAATTATTAACCATGAATCAAGACCATAATAAACCTTTTATAACTGAATCTATTCAAGACAAAGTAGCTACTATATCATTCTATAGCCCAGCTAGTAACTCTTTTCCTAGTTCGCAATTAGAAAAATTAACTAGTATAATTACTAAACTTAGTGATCACCCACATATTAATACAATAATTCTAAAAAGTGAAGGAACAGGCGCATTCTGTGCAGGAGCTTCTTTTGACGAACTACTTTCTATTAAAGATACTGCTACAGGTCAAGCCTTTTTCTCTGGCTTTGCAAATGTCATTAATGCAATGCGCAAAAGTCCGAAGATATTTATTGGTCGTATCCACGGCAAAACTGTAGGAGGAGGAGTAGGACTAGCTGCTGCATGTGATTATTGTTTTGCTACAACGAATGCATCTATTAAATTATCAGAACTAGCTATAGGTATTGGACCTTTTGTAATAGAACCAGCTGTATCTCGTAAAATAGGTAAAACGGCCTTCACAGAAATGTCTCTTGCAGCTCACGAATGGAAAACGGCTACTTGGGCACAGAATCACGGATTGTATAGCGAGGTATATGATACTGTAGACAGACTCGACTTAGAAGTAGAGACCTTTGCTACGAAGATAAGTTCATATAACCCAGAAGCTCTATGCGAAATGAAGAAAATATTCTGGGAAGGAACAGACCATTGGACAGAACTATTACATCAACGTGCTGAAATATCAGGTAGACTTGTCCTTTCTGAATTTACAATAAATGCGCTTAACCAATTTAAAGCAAAATAATATATACCCCTTCTAAGCACGCATACTCAGAAGGGGTATTTTATTACACATATCTTACAACTATTATTAAAAAACATAAAACAATAAAGACATATTTAGTCAAACTAAACAGTATAAAAAATATTTACACAGAATAAACATCTATTTAATATTAATGTTAACTTAAATTAACTCATTGTGGTATATTTGCTAAAAAATATAAAACTATGAAATCACTAAAGTACTTACTACCAATACTTTTAATCTCCTTTAAAGCCCTTGCATCAGAGCCACTAAAGGTATCAGACTATAGAGATAGTGGTAGGTATAGCACCTCACATTATGAAGGTGGCTTTCTAAGTCATTTAAATATTTCGGCAGGAGTTTCTACATTAGGATTCACCCTAGAGGCATCTACTCCGATTAATTCAAGTTTAAAACTAAGAGCTGGATTAGATTACTTTAAATTCAATTCTAAAAAGTATGATGTAGATTTTGATGATCAAGATGGATACTTGTATGAGGCCTTTGGTTACACCCCTACTTATGAGATGCATGGTAGCCTTAAAGCTATTCACGGACACGCACTAGTAGATTATTATCCTTTCAAAAAAGGAATATTTCATCTTACAGCAGGTTTCTACTTAGGTAGTACTAAACTGAAAGCGAATGGACTATTAACAGATGGTAATGGTACCCCTGCTGAACTTAAACCAGGTTATGAATGGCCTACAATAGACTTCGATGGTAACGAACTAGCAGTAATAGATGGTAAGATAGACGCAGAACTAACATTAGGTCAGGTGATCAAGCCATACGTTGGTATCGGATTAGGAAGAGCTGTTTCTAAAAGACGTATAGGTGTTAAGTTTGAACTAGGTGTATTATATCAAGGAGATTATACATTAAAACAAAATGGTAGAACAGTTGCTTCTACGAGTGACCTAAATGCCTCAGTAGAGGATGCAGATAAAGTAACCAAATGGCTAAAACTATGGCCTATGGTAAACTTTCAACTTAATTACCGCATATTCTAAAACATTATGAAATTAAAGTATATATCAACCATCCTTATATCGTGCTTATTCATCTACTCTACAAACTCTTACGCACAAGAAGAACCAACTATGGAGAGTACAGCAGTGAATACTGTAGAAGAAGTAAGTCAAGAGAAAACAACAGATGAGCAACAACCGAAGGAAGACAAAAAGAAGAAAAAGAAGTCAGGACCTCCTACCTTACCTCCCAACAATTCGACTGCTTACTTATTACATATAGGTGAAGACGAATTCGTGAGAGATAATATAGCGAAACACTACTCTGACCAACGCTTCTATGAATGGACGTTAAGCGCAGGAGTATCTACTATGGGGCTAACACTAGAAGCATTAACTCCTATCAACAGTTATCTAAAACTTAGAGGAGGTATAAACCTATTCTTCTTTAATTCTAAGCACTATGATGTTGGTATTGATGATCCTAAAGGAGAATTAGCTAGTGTTTTTGGTTATAAACCTAATCTTACGATTAAAGGTAAAAATCACATGATACATGCTCATACCTTAGTTGACTTCTACCCTGTACCTGATGGTCTATTCTTTCTTACTGGTGGTTTTTACTTCGGTCAAAACAAAACAGCCTTAGATGGATATTTAATCAATCATCAAGGAGATAGAGCAACTCCTCTACTAGGAGAATGGCCTGAATCATTAGACTTTCAAGGGAACCAAATCAAGTTAAATGAAGGAAATATGGAAGCTGATGTTACACTTGGTAGTATTATCAAACCTTATCTAGGGATAGGAATAGGAAGAGTGGTAACGAATAAAAAACTAGGTTTCTCATTTGAACTAGGGATGATGTACCAAGGTGACTATGAACTAAAACAGGATGGAAGCAAAGTACTCTTCGATCTTGATAACGACTTTGAATACAACGAAAAAGGAGAGAAATGGTTAAATCGAATTAAATGGTGGCCTAAAGTATCCTTCCAAGTTAGATATCGATTGTTCTAAACAAGGTCATCTCTTTAAGGATAAAGAGAAAAGGCTACGCTAAATATAGGGGGTCAACTATATTTTTGTGTACCTTTGCCAAAATTTTTAGTTATGCCTAAGATTAGAATTACAAAACAATTCACATTTGAAACAGGACATGCCTTATATGGTTATGATGGTAAATGTCGTAACGTACACGGTCATAGTTATAAGCTAGCTGTTACAGTTATTGGTACTCCGATAGAGGATACTAGTAATGTGAAGTATGGTATGGTTATAGATTTTGGAGACTTAAAAAAAATAGTGAAAGGAGATATCGTAGATGTATTCGATCACGCTACTGTTTTCAATAAAAATACCCCTCATATAGAATTAGCAAAAGAACTAGAAGAGCGCGGACACCACGTTATTCTTGTCGATTATCAACCAACTAGCGAAAACATGGTTATTGACTTCGCTCAGAAGATAAAAAGCAAATTACCTAAAGGGATAGAACTATACTCATTAAGATTACAAGAGACAGAATCATCATACGCTGAATGGCATCAATCAGATAATTTATAGGACTTGAGTTTTACAATTAATACAGATAAGAGTATATACTTTGCTTCTGATCAACACTTCGGAGCACCCACTCGAGAGAAAAGCCTTCCTAGGGAAGAATTATTCTTACAGTGGCTACGCGAGAAAGAAGATGATATGGGCGCCTTATTCATACTAGGAGATTTATTTGACTTCTGGTTTGAGTACAAGACTGTAGTACCTAAAGGTTTTGTAAGAATACTTGGTAAGTTGGCTGAAATCAAAGATAGAGGTATTCCTGTTTTCTTCTTTGTAGGAAACCACGACTTATGGATGGATGATTACTTCCAGACAGAACTAGGAATACCAGTATATCACGAGCCTAAAGTCTTTGACATTAACGGTAAGAAGTTCTTTATCGGACATGGAGATGGACTAGGACCAGGAGATATGGGCTATAAGAGAATGAAGAAAGTCTTTACCAATCCTTTCTCTAAATGGTTATTTAGATGGTTACATCCAGACATCGGAGTTAGACTTGGCTCTTACCTATCAGTTAAGAATAAACTGATATCAGGAGATGAAGACATTAAATTCTTAGGAGAAGATAATGAATGGTTAATCCTATATGCTAAACGCAAATTAGAAACCACTCATTACGACTACTTCGTTTTTGGGCACCGTCATTTACCCATGATTATTGATTTAAATGATCAGTCTAAGTATATTAACTTAGGGGATTGGATTAACTACTTCACCTATGGAAAGTACGATACTAGTCTACATTTAATAGAATATAAAAAAGAGCTTGCAGAAGCAAAACAATAACAAAAAACGCATACTGATCAGTATGCGTTTTTCTATTTCTTATTCTAGAAAGGCTTTTCTAATATCCACTCACAGTGCGTAAAATAATTCCAACCTACAGCTCCTAAGTCCACTTTAGGATCTACGAATTGACTTAAGTCACGTTGATTGATGGACACGTAACTTTCAGCATATACTGCTACGTCCTCTCCTTTTGCTTCATATTCTTTTTTGATGTATTGTGCCATCTGCCAGATCATATCTGGAGAAGATAGGCGAGCCATCTGTTTATTTGTTAATACATCCTCTATATCGTAATACTTTCTATCCCCTGTCTTTTTATTCTCTACGATATAATTCGTATAACCACCCCTCGATCTAAGCATCATACGCCAGCTAAGACGATGTCCTTCATCTGTCCACAATACATCACCCTTAATAAAATAATGTCTCAAAGGAAGTACTAATTGTACAAACATAAATACCAATAAGAAATATTTCACTTGAGGAGAGAAATGTCTTGCTACTACTTGTTCCTCTTTTAAAGTATCCTCATCTAAAGGAGTTTTCTTCTTAAAGAACCAACTTCTCACTTGCTCTGGTTCATAGAAGAACACAGCAAAACTCAAAGCAAAATAAGGAAATATACCGATATGTAAGGTTATAGAATTAAACAAGTGAAATACCAATGAGGCTATAACGGCTAAAGTACGTGTGCGTTTATACAACAATAAGAACACTACTAACCCATCAAATATAATTCCTAAATAAGCAATAGAGACATAGAACCAATCTTGTGTAAAGACCTGTTTAAATACCTCAGGAATATTAGCTCCTTGATACATCAACTTTGTAAATGTCCCATCTAACCAATCTGGATAGAACTTAGCCACAGTACCATAGATATAAAGCATGAATACCTGAAAGATAAATAGCCAAGAGATGTAATAAGGCATGGAGTATTCTTCTGCTACTCTATTACTTTTTACATCAAGAGAGGCATATCGATTAGCAGGTACAAAGCACATATACACACAGATCACTAATAGCATATAGTAGTGATTATTATAAGATGTCTTCTGTATAAAATAAGCACCTGCCCATAATATCGTTAATAGTGGCATAGTCCACTTATATCGGTATCCCAGCATAACAGCCACTGACACACAACCCATCACAAAAAAATAGAAGTACATCTGAGGCCCTACTAGCACCTGCAGAAAGTCCATATAGATATGAGAGAATGTAATCTTTACATCTACTAGATTATCTCTTACCCAACCTGTAGCAATCGCACCGAATGACTCACAAGCAAATAAGAAACCAAAGAATATACGAAAGATAATTAACGGAGAATTATCTATCTGACGGTACAGTTTTTCCTTCATAACGACTGAAGAACTCTCGAGTCATGCGTTCGTCATCTTTTAACTTTGCGACTAACTCATCAAGTCCACTAAATTTTAATTCATCTCTTATTCTGTCTAAGATACGAACTTTTAACTTTTGGTCGTATAAATCACCATCCCAATCTAAATAATTTACTTCTATCGTATAAGGGTGGTCTGCAAAGGTAGGATTAATACCTACACTCATCATTCCCATTACTTTCACTCCATTTAACTCAGATTCTACCACATAAACGCCGTTCTCAGGAATCAATTTATAATCTTCGTCCACAACGATATTCGCTGTTGGGAAACCTAACTTACGACCTAATTTCTTACCGTGTACTACTGTACCAGAGAAATAATACTCATACCCTAAGAACTCATTCGCCAGCATCATATTGCCTTCTTCTTCTAGAGCCACGCGTATCTTAGTAGAACTAATAGACACGTGATCTATCTCTTGAGCAGAGATTTCTTCTACTTCAAAGCCATATTTCTCACCGAATGCTTTTAAATCATGAATATCAGCCGTTCTATTCTTTCCGAAGCGATGGTCATAACCAATGATAATTTTAA
Source organism: Myroides odoratimimus (assembly GCF_030326305.1). Lineage (GTDB taxonomy): Bacteria > Bacteroidota > Bacteroidia > Flavobacteriales > Flavobacteriaceae > Flavobacterium > Flavobacterium odoratimimum_A. The sequence continues at coordinate 54,901 of NZ_JACAKB010000005.1, forward strand.
AGATATTAAATTTATCTACTAATACCTGTTTCACAAACTCTTCTGCTGATAACTGAGCAAACTCTAAATCAAACTTTTGAATGACTAGATTATCTAATCCTAAGCCTTTTAAAAGCTCTTTCTTCTCTTCTATGGTATTCAGTAATCGAATACTGTTATCCTGCTTTAAAACCATGCGAGGATGAGGAAAGAAGGTCAACACCAAACTCTCGCCACCATTAGCTTTAGCAGAATCAACAAGCTTTTTGATAATCATCTGATGCCCTACGTGTACGCCATCAAAAGTACCTAATGTAGCAACTACTTTTTTATCGCAATTAAAATCAGCTATAGAAGAAAATGTTTTCAATTTTTAAAGTTTATATCAGTTACATTACTATTTTTGTCCCCCTTTATCCGTCAATGGATGGGTAGATAATAAAACTGCGTAAAAATACGTCATTTTTATAAATGCCTCTTTATAAAATGACTATAATCTAACGCCTTTTAACAAAATTCAATATGCCTAACACTAGATTTTTAAAAGCCTTAACTTTATGTATAATCATTCTTTTTATACCTTTCTCAATGAATGCCCAAGTCAAAATAATGACTTGGAATTTACTTAACGTAGGAAAGAGTAAGTCTCAAGAAAATATAGAATACATCGCTAAAACGATTAAACAAACTGACATCGTAGCCATACAAGAGATAGTTACTAATCCTACAGGAGCACAAACTATCGCAAAAATACATGAAGAATTAAACAGATCTTCAGGAGCCAAATGGGACTATGCGATAAGCGAACCTACTGTTAGCTCTCCATACCGATCAGAACGCTATGCTTACCTATGGAGAACTAGTAAAGTCAAGCTAAAAGGCAAACCGTTCCTAGAGCCAACTTATCAAGAAGAAATAGAAAGAGAACCTTATATGGCAACATTTATTTATAAAGGAAAAGAAATAACGATAAGTAGCCTACATGCACTACCCACTAAACATCAGCCTGAGAAAGAAATCAAGTACCTAAAATTCTTTCCAGAACTCTATCCTGAGCACAACCTTATCTTCTTAGGAGACTTTAATTTAAGTGAAACTCATAGTGTATTTAATCCTTTAAAGAAACAAGGATATCTACCTAGCTTCTCTACACAGAAGACAAGCCTTAGACAGAAATGTCTTAAAGGTGACTGTCTAGCTTCAGAGTATGATAACATATTTTATCACCCTGATAAGAATGAGCTAATCAGTGCTAAACCCATCTACTTCTTTGAAGACTTTGAAGAAATAAGTATGGCTAGAAAAGTGTCAGATCACATCCCTTTAATTATCACATTGAAAATATTATAACCAAAAAGACCTCTTTAGCAGAGGTCTTTTTTATTATCTTCTATTCATATAAATCATTACATAATACAGTAACGTACCTAGCGAACTTATTGCAGCCACTACATACGTACGTGCAGCCCATTTCAGCGAGTCCTTAGCTCCAGCGAATTCACCTTGAGTCACTATATTCTTTGCTTGTAACCATTTTAATGCTCGATTACTAGCATCGTATTCTACAGGCAACGTTACAAAAGAGAATATAGTAGTCATCGCAAACAAAATAATCCCTATTAATAACAACTGCGGAAATGTATTAATCATTAACACCCCTCCTAACAATACCCATGTCACAATATTAGACGAAAAGCTAACAATAGGAACTAACTTAGAACGCATAGTCAGCCAGTGATATGCCTCAGCGTGTTGTACTGCGTGTCCCACCTCATGGGCAGCAACAGCCGCAGCCGCAGCATTGCGTTCGTTATACACAGCCTCACTTAAGTTGACTGTTTTATCCATTGGATTATAGTGATCGGTAAGTCTACCAGGAGTAGAAATAACTCTTACGTCTCTGATCCCATGATCAAACAACATCTTCTGTGCTATCTCAGCACCACTCATCCCATTCTGAAGTTGTACTTTAGAATATTTCTCAAATTTACTTTTTAAGCGATAACCTACTAACCAACTAGCACCCATTATCGCAATCATAAAAATCCAAATCATACTTAGACGTTTTTCTTTTTTTAATTAAATCTACAAATTATAAGCCAAACTAAAAATAAGACATTTTGACATAAAAAAAGGGTTACATAACCGTAACCCTCTCTTATTAACTATATTTTATACTATTTAAGTTTCTTTTTAACCTCTACTTCTTGGAAAGCTTCGATTACGTCATACTCCTTAATGTCGTTGTAGTTTTTAATCTGAATACCACAATCATATCCTTTAGAAACTTCTTTAACATCATCTTTGAAACGTTTAAGAGCAGTTAACTCTCCAGTGTAGATTACTACACCTTCACGGATTAAGCGGATTCTAGAGCTACGGAATATCTTACCATCTGTAACCATACATCCAGCGATAGTTCCCACTTTAGAGATTTTGAACAACTCACGGATCTCAGCAGTACCAGTAACCTCTTCTTTAAGTTCTGGAGATAACATACCTTCCATCGCATCTTTAAGGTCATCGATAGCAGCATAGATGATTGAGTAGTTACGGATATCGATCTCTTCTTTATCAGCTAATACTTTAGCAGATGCCATAGGACGAACGTTAAATCCGATAATGATCGCGTCAGAAGCAGATGCTAACAATACGTCAGATTCTGTAATCGCACCAACTCCTTTGTGGATAATGTTGATTTGAATTTCTTCTGTAGATAATTTAGAGAATGAATCAGATAATGCCTCAACAGAACCATCCACGTCCCCTTTTAAGATAATGTTCAACTCTTTGAAATCTCCTAATGCGATACGACGTCCAATCTCTGCTAACGTAATATGACGTTGAGCACGTACAGATTGTTCACGGATCAGCTGAGTACGTTTAGATGCAATTTGTTTTGCTTCTTTTTCTTCTTCGAATACGTTGAATTTATCACCCGCAGTTGGTGCACCATCAAGACCTAATACAGAGATTGGAGTTGAAGGACCAGCTACTTTAATAGACTTACCACGCTCATCGTGCATAGCACGTACTTTACCATGGTTACATCCTGCTAATAAATAATCTCCTACGCGAAGAGTACCAGCTTGTACTAATACAGTAGATACATATCCTCTACCTTTATCTAAGAAAGCCTCTACTACAGTACCTACTGCTAACTTATCTGGGTTAGCTTTCAGCTCTAACATTTCAGCTTCTAATAATACTTTCTCAAGTAATTCAGTCATACCAATACCTTGTTTAGCAGAGATATCTTGAGATTGGTAAGTACCACCCCACTCTTCTACTAGCAAGTTCATAGATGCTAACTTTTCTTTAATTTTATCAGGGTTAGCCGTTGGCTTATCTACCTTATTGATCGCGAAGATAATAGGTACACCTGCTGCTTGAGCGTGGCTAATAGCCTCTTTCGTTTGTGGCATGATGTCATCATCCGCAGCGATTACGATAATAACGATATCCGTTACTTGCGCACCACGTGCACGCATCGCAGTAAACGCCTCGTGACCTGGTGTATCTAAGAAAGTAATCTTTTGACCATTTTCTAAAGTTACCCCATAAGCACCGATGTGCTGAGTAATACCTCCAGACTCACCAGCGATAACGTTAGCTTTACGAACGTAGTCAAGTAACGATGTCTTACCGTGGTCAACGTGTCCCATTACAGTAACGATAGGAGCACGAGATTGTAAATCTTCTGGTCTATCTGGAGTTTCTTCGATAGCCTCTTCAATAGCTGCAGTAGTAAAGTCTACTTCATATCCGAACTCGTCTGCCACGATAGTCAATGTCTCAGCATCTAGACGTTGATTCATTGTTACCATGATACCTAATGACATACATGTACCGATAACTTTAGTAATAGGCACATCCATCATAGTAGCGATCTCACCTACAGTAACGAACTCAGTAACTTTTAATATTTTACTTCCAGCTTCTAATGCTTTTTGTTCGTCATCCGTTTTCTTACGGTGTACATCACGTTTATCACGACGGTATTTAGCAGATTTAGACTTATTACCTTTACCTTGAAGACGTTCTAGAGTCTCCTTGATTTGGTTTTTAACTTCTTCTTCTGTTGGCTCAGCCTTAACTACAGGAGCTTGTTGGTTACGTCTTTGGTTTCTATTACCAAATTTGTTTCCACCAGCATTGTTATTATTGTTGTTATTTCTTTGCCCGCCACCTTGGTTTCTGTTATTGTTGTTGTTATTACCACCATTAGCATTATTGCTATTGTTATTAGTAGTATTACCACCTTCAGCAGTACCTGGTTTAGCTATACGTTTTCTCTTATTCTTATTAGCGGCATTACCGGCACCTGGTTTCGCATTGTTACCAGCGTTGTTACCACCTTTTTTAGGCTCTTCTTTTTTCTTTTTAGGCTTATCGAATTGAGATAAATCGATAGTCTGTCCAGTAAAAGTAGTTCCTGACAGTTTTTGATAATTAGTTTTAATTATCTCCTCTCCTGCATTGTCTTCTGTTTTAGCAGCCTCTTCTGCATTGTTAGACTCTACTTTTTTAGAATCCACTTTGTTAGATGAAGCATCCTTACTTCCTGCTACAGATTCTTTCTGTTTTGGTTTTTCCACCTCTTTTTTAGCTTCCACTTGTTTATTTGAGTTCGTTACTTTAGATGCTTCCTTATCAACTACAGGTTTAGCGACAGTCTCTTTCTTATCCTCTATAACCTCATTAGCTTGTTTTTGCTTACTCACTTTAGCAGGAGCTTTGGCATCTTTTTCAAAAGATTTATTTTCTTTATTAGAATCGTCTGAAGAAGCTTTAGTTTTTTTAGGCTCAAGGTCGATTTTACCCACAGTTTTAATAGCTGCAATTTCTTCAGCTTTAGCTCGGATAATTTCTTGTTCACGTTTAATACGTGCTTCCTCTTGTTTTTTCTTCTCCTCTAATTCTTTATCACGCTCAATTTTCAAGGCCTCTTTCTCTTTCTTTTTCTCTTCACTTACTTCAATAGATGCCTCTTTCTTACCTTTATCAGCAGAAAATTGTTTACACAAAACACTATATTCTTGATCAGAAATTTTAGCATTAGGTGTTGCGTCGATATCGAAACCTTTTCCTTTTAAAAAGTCAACGGCTCTATCGAGAGAAATATTCAATTCCCTTAAAACTTTATTAATTCTTATTGCTCTTTCTTCAGACATATTATCCTTTTAGTGTATTAAATGTGTTGTGTTGTTAACTTGTAATTAATCCTCGAATTCTTCTTTCAAGATTCTAAGTACATTCTCAATTGTTTCATCTTCAAGATCAGTACGTTTCATTAACTCTTCAACACTTAGGCTTAAAACGCTCTTAGCCGTATCTAAACCGATTCTTGCAAATTCTTCAATTACCCACTCATCGATTTCGTCTTTGAATTCTTTTAATTCTACGTCATCGTCTTCTGGGTTTAATTCACGCATAACATCAATATCATATCCAGTTAACATACCAGCTAATTTGATGTTTTGTCCACCACGTCCTATCGCACGTGATACCTCTTCTAGAGCTAAATAAACATTTGCTTTTTTAGTCTCTTCATTCAGAACTACTTTATTTACGTTAGCAGGTGCTAAAGCACGCTTAACGAATAATTCTGTATTATTAGTAAAATTAATTACATCTATATTCTCATTTCCTAATTCGCGAACGATACCATGGATACGAGATCCTTTCATACCTACACACGCTCCTACTGGATCGATACGATCATCAAAAGTATCTACTGCCACTTTTGCTTTTTCTCCAGGGATACGTACCACTTTCTTAATCGTGATATGTCCATCAGCGATCTCAGGAATCTCTTGCTCGAATAATCTTTCTAAGAACTCAGTAGCAGTTCTAGACATGATGATTTGAGGTTTAGACCCTTTTAATTCTACTGCTTCGATGATTCCTTTTACAGTATCACCTTTTCTAAAGAAGTCAGATGGAATCTGTTTATCTTTTGGTAAAACGATTTCATTTCCTTCCTCATCCATCAAAATTACAACTTTTGGGCGGATGTGGTGCACTTCTGCTGAATAAACTTCTCCAATAATATCTTTGAACTGTTTGTATAAAGTAGTATTATCGTGCTCAGTCACTTTAGAATTTAAGTTTTGGCGCAATGCTAAAATAGCACGTCTTCCTAACTCCTCTAATTTAACCTCTTCTGAAACTTCTTCTCCTACTTCAAAATCTGGTTCGATCTTGCGTGCTTGAGATAATGAAATTTCATAGTTATCATTCTCTACTTCTCCATCATTTACTACTACACGGTTTCTGAATATCTGGCAATCTCCTTTATCTGGATTAACAATGATATCAAAGTTATCATCGTTACCAAATCTTTTTTTCAATGCATTTCTAAATACATCTTCTAAGATGGCCATCAGCGTTACACGCTCAATATCTTTTTCGTCTTTAAATTCTGAGAATGAATCTACTAAATCTCTATTCTCCATGTGCTTTTTTTATTTTAAAATGAAATTATAACATTCGCTTCTTTAATATTCTCAAAAGGAATCACAGCTTCTTTCTCTACTGTTACCTTCCCTTTTCCTACAGCTTTAGGCTCTCTAGCCTTCCACTTTAGGACAATCTGATTATCGATCACATTATCTAGAGTAGCCTCGTATTTCTCTTGATCTAGCGTCACTACTTTCAGTTTTCTACCAATGTTCTTATGGTATTGACGAAGTAATTTTAAAGGTGCTGTTGCACCTGCTGATGCTACCTCTAGTGAGAAATCTTGCTCTTCTCTATCTAAATTATGCTCTATAGCTCTACTAAAATTTATACAATCTTGTAATGTCACACCTTCATCACCATCTATAGTTAGAGTGATTTTATTGTCAGCAGACACCGTAAAATCTATAATAAATATAGATGTATGCTCTTCTAAAGCCTTATCTATTAATTCTTGTACTTTACTTTTTAATGTCATATGCTATAAAAAGAGGGGACTACTTTGTCCCCTCATTATTTAACTTTTTTAATAAATAACTGTGCAAAGATATTAATTTTTTTATTACAAATAAAACTTTTGCCTATTGATAATTATATTCTTAACTTTAAATCATGTAATTAAATCGAAATAAAACAACAAATATCACTATGAAAAAAATACTAGTCCCAACAGATTTTTCTACACAAGCTTATAACGCTATCAAGGTAGCTGCTTGTATAGCTAAAAAAGGAGATGCAGAAATACTACTATTACACATCTTGGACTTGCCACAACAAGGAAATGATAGTATCAACAAAGGTACTCCTGCACCCGAAGTAATGTTCTTTAAGAACGCTGCTGAAGAAAAACTTAGAGAGTTAGCTCTATCTAACCTATTCGAAGGCGTAAAAGTATCTACTAGTCTTATCCTAGAAAGAACTGCCTATGGAGTAACCAAAACTGCAGAGACTAATAAAGTAGACCTTATCGTAATGGGATCTCATGGAGTGAGTGGAGCGAAAGAGTACTTCGTAGGTTCTAACACCCAGAAAGTAGTAAGAACATCTGACGCGCCAGTATTAGTAATTAAAGGAGAAGGTGATAACTTCAATGTAAATGATCTTGTCTTCGCGTCTGACTTTACTGATAATATGAAAGAGCCTTTTAAGAAGATTCTACGCCTACACCAGATGTTCGACACGAAGTTACACCTGCTGATGGTAAACACTCCTAATAGTTTTAAACCTACTCATGTAGCAGAACAAGTATTAGAAGACTTCTTAGAAGACATCACAGATACAGAATACGACTTATCTATCTATAATGATCTAACAGTAGAAAAAGGAATTCTTAACTTCTCTAAGAAAACAAATGCAGACCTAATCACGATCGCTACACATGGACGTACAGGATTAGCTCATTTCTTCAACGGAAGTATCAGTGAAGATCTAGTAAATCACTCACCGATTTCGGTACTGACTATCAAGATAGACTAAGCACTATCCTTATATAATACAAAAAGCTGATTGCTATTCGCAATCAGCTTTTTTATTTCTACTCTTTTAGTTATTTATCTCTGCCTTTGGTTTTAGTTCCTTGCAGATTCCCTCGAGTATCCTTGCAGTTTCCTTCGAGAAAACCCCTCTCTGGGCAAGTAAACTCGGAGAAAACCCCTAGAATACCCGAAGAACCCCAAGCTCAGATACAATACATCATTAAAAATCAATACACTATAATAACTTCACCCCTTCATAATAAAACAAAAAGAGCAACCGAGGTCACAAACTCCATATCTAGGCAAAAAGAGCTGAAAGAAAATAAAAAACAGCTAAACACAATGTCTAACTGTTCTTCCTATAGTATTATTATTTAATAACACGTAGCTCACTTATCTTTCCTTTTCTCTCAAAAGGAGTTTGCTTAATTATTGCCTTTTTTGCTAAATCATACTGCACAAACATAGTCTGATGATCGCTTTCTCCTTCTGCTATTAGGAATAATGAATGAGACAGTTCATCATACATTATATCATAAATAGCACCTGTCTCAAAAACCTTGCTTAAAGAACCGTCTTTAGGGTTTACTACTGTAACAATACTCTTAGCAGGATTACTCGCTTTATTAAACGCGTAGTAAAACACTCCATTTTTATCTTGTACAAAGCCACCTTCTTTTCCTTCTCCTTCAGAATATGGTTTCAATGTAATTATCTTTTCTTTAGTATTACTATCAAATTCTTTAAAGTTATAAGCATTCAATCGTACAATAGTCATCTGCGACTCCTCGAAAGTATCAAAGTCATGGTTATATAACAAAGCTACGATCTCATTTTTATTCTTCTTATCTATAGAAGCATACAGACAGCTACCTCCCTTATAATACTTCACTAATTCTTTACTCTCATTTTCTACTTTAATCTGTCCTGTTTTCGGATTAACTGACACAAAACGTTCATCATTATCCCCTCCTTTACCAGAATCAAAATAAACCACTCTATCATCTGCCACTACTACACTCACATAAGGATCAAACAGTAAATTCTTTGGTGATAAATCTACGTAAGATACTTCTTCCTTTTTATCATAATTATAAGTAAGTATCTTTTCGTTTCCTAATGTCATAGCATACATCTCTTTATTCGCATCATTTACTGCGAAATCATATACATGTGGATACTTATCTGTATCGAATTTGCTCAGCAATGTTATCTTATCATCTTTTGGATCGAATAACGATAAATTCATAGCACGATCTTTTATATCATCCTCTAAAAACAAAACTCTTCCAGACTCATTTTCCTTAATAGGTGGTTTTGGAGTTTCAGGAGTATCTGTACTATTATCTGTTGAACAACTCATAAATGCAAGAATACCTGCAAACAATAAAAACTTTTTCATAGCAATATATTTTTGTTAAAATTATAAAAATATCACTATTAAAAATAACCCACACAGTATATTATCATATTATCAAGTATCCACTACCACACTTAAATTCTAATAATAGAATCCCTTTATCCTATATATTAATAATTCATTTTACTTATCTATTATGCATTATTTATATCATATCTCACTCATGACATATAAAATAATTTAGATTACAATAACCAATAAAAAAAATAGTTAGGCGATTAATCACCTAACTATTCCTTACTTTACCTATCATAACAATACTACTTTATATTAAAATGGATCAACCATTAACAATGAAGTAAGCTCTATTTCTTCTTGATTCTTAAACTTCAATTCTTTTACGACAGATGCCTTATTATCCAAGTTCACAATCACTAATCTAACATATTTCTTTCTTTCCTTATCTAACACTAAATAATAGATATTATGAGTTTTCTTCTCATAAACAATATCTCCAATAAATGCATCTGAGAACTGATACAATGGTGTTTCTTTTCTAGTCATAAGATCGAATTGAACTAATTTATTACTTGAAGTAATAAATACGACATTCTCATTCTTATCTACAAAAAAGCCATACCCATTCTTATCACTTCCAAATGAAGTTGGTAATGCAATTGTCTTTTGCGCTGTATTCTCATCATAATCCTCTAAATCATTCGGATTTAAGACTAGCAGAGAATATTTAGCAGTGTTTTTCCCTGTCATTTCTCTTAACAAAGCATACAGTTTATCTTTCTTATTGTTAAATGTGTATGAGAAAATGCTCTTCTTATCTGTACTTAGTAGTTTATTTAACTGCTGACTACCATTCTCTATTCTATTAGTCGCCTCAGTCAGATTAATCTTATAAAAACTACTATATTCACCATGTTCATACCCTCTATAAAAATAAGTCCATAAGTTACCACTGTTGTCTAATAATGTATTCCCTTCCATATACTCTACAAAACCAGGAGTAAACTCTCTCTTGAATACATTCTTAGAATTGGAATTAGAACTAAAGTCCAATGTCAAAATTTCATTTTGTGTCAAATCATAAAGCTTCTTACTACCCTCGTCATAGTAAGGGAATTCAAAGTGAGCTCCTTTAACATCTATATCACGAACCTCTCCACTACGAATATCTATCTGCGACATGTAATCATGTCCCACTAAAAGTACATTTTTAGTAGTAGGAGGCAACACAGCCTGTCCTCCATCAGTATTTCCACTATTAGAATCATCTGATGAACAACCCATAAATGCAAGAATACCTGCAAACAATAAAAACTTTTTCATAGCAATAATTTTATGTTAAAATTAATTAACAAACACAACATATAACACACCCGATACAATTATTACATTATAAACAACAAAAACCACATCAATACCAACATATTATTTAAATAACAAATAAGCTACTATACATTTTATTAAAACAGCTACTGAAATAAAGAAAAAATGCACTCATCACAAAGTTCAAACCAACACAAACTACAAATAAATAAACCGAATCACATAACAACAACCCTCACACATCTTATTTTATTCTTATTTTTAACATAAATAAATGATGATATATGAAAAACAAACTCACTTTACTGAGTAGCCTATTAATGTTCTTTATATTAATAGGAAATCTTATGGCTCAAAACAAAATACAAGTCTTAAGTGCCGTAATAAAGGATAAAAAAATAGAAGGTGCTCAGGTACTTATTCAGCGCAATGGAGAACAGACCATCTCTGGATACACAGACAGAAACGGAATGGTCAACCTAAATGTACCTTATGCTGATGACGCCGATACGAAAGTGATTATAAAGAAAGATGGCTATTCTACACTAGTTGCTAAATGTGCTTGTGCAGGAATGACTTATGCAATCAGCCCAGCAATGAAAAACCTAGACGGTATGCGTATAGTGCTCACTTGGGGCTCTACACCTGCAGACCTAGATTCTCACTTATGGTTCCCTAATAACCACGTATACTTTAACAATAAATCAGGTACTAAAGCTAACTTAGATGTAGATGACACTGATGGTTATGGCCCTGAAACTATCACTATCGAGGAGAAAAAGTTTGGTTCTGAGTATTATTATGCTGTACATGACTATACAAATAAATCATCAACTAGTAGCTCTCAAATGTCTAAAAGCAGAGCCACTGTATTCGTCTATGTAGGTCAGTCACTAGTAAGAACGTATTATGTACCTCAAAATAAATTCGGTAATTTATGGACCGTGTTTAAAGTAACCAAAGAGGGAGAAATAGAAGATATCAATAGTTATACAACTGTTTCTTATGGCGACAGAGGTGATCTTAGATATACGAGAAGTGGAGAACTAGGTTCTTTAGACAACATCAATAAAGAAGAAGCACTAAGACTTAATAATCTTGCTACTAAAGAGTACAACAAACAGAACTATACAAAAGCAATAGAATTGTACACCGCTGCTATATCTAATTATCCTAACTTTAGCCAAGCTTATGGAAACTTAGGATTATCATATAAAAAGAATGGCCAATACGCTGAGGCACTTTGGGCAAATCGTAAAGCAATATCTCTTGCTAATGGTCCTACTGTACGCGCAGGTGCATACTATAATATTGGTAGAATTTATGAAGATCAGGGAGAATATGAAAAAGCTAGAGAACAGTATAGAATGTCGAAGTCAAATGTAGATAAACCTGTGTATGACGAAGCTATACAACGTATGACAGACAAACTAAACAGATAATAATATTATACGATAATTTATATACAATAACACTCTTCAACTAAAGGGTATAAAAAAGGCGAATGCTCTATAGAACATTCGCCTTTTCTTACAACTACATAGCTCTACTGCTACTTATAGTTTATTTTATTATCTCGATATGACTCTCTGATACTTTAGCTATTGGCAAGTAGTGTTTCTTCCCTTCTACTAATAGACACAAGTAGATATTATCTATAGAAATCACATATCCTTCTAGTCCGTCGATACGTACTAGCTGTCCTAATTCTAGATTCTTACGAGCGTAAAAAGAGAACAATAATCTAGTCACCACATCTTTAGCTCCTAATCCTAATGATAATGCTACAGTCAATAGGATAGCTCCTACGATAATAGAGATATTGTTAGTAATAATATCTGTGTTTATACCCATCTGATTTAATGTAGTGATGAACACAAAAACTAAGATTAGATAGAATAATATATTCCCTATCATACGTGCTCCACTAAAGTCAACAGCCTTTAGCACTTCTACAATAGCTTTCTTTACCCATGTAGCAAAATACAATCCTCCTACGAAGATCAGTAGTGCTACAAACACTTTAGGAATATACGACATCAGGTTTCCAATCTCACGAGAGACAATAGCTAGACCAAATAACTCAGCTCCTACTACTACCATTAAGAAGATTAAAAACACTTTTACAAAGAAGATTAGAATATCAGACACACTGATCTTAATATTCACCTTATTCAAAAAGTCATTTTCACTTAATAGATTTTGTATTTTCTCTAAGCGAATAACCTTAAACAGCTTCTTTAACACATAAGAACATACCTTAATTATTAACCAAGAAATTAAAATATAGCCTACTAAAAAAACAAATCCTATCAATCCTTGTAATAACGAGCTCATTACAGAGTTTATCATTTGGCTAGGATACTCAAAGTTATAACGTTCCATCATCCTTACTATTTTTAATTTTATTGATTATTTCATTTTCTTTTTTCACATCTTTTTCTCCTAGCAGACTACCTAATGCCTGAGGAACCTTAACTGTATAAAGTTCTGACACATCTAGTGATAACTTAATAAAGTTGAGATTATCTATTACCCTATCTTTTAAGTAATCTGGTAATTTTTCGTCTTGAAGTATTTTTTTAAACGGATTATCCATAATTACAACGAGTTATAAATTTCAACAATTTTTTTCTTAGCCCTATGGAGTCGCATTTTCACCGCACTCTCTCCTAAATCCAACAGGGAGGAAATCTCCTTAATAGACTTGTCATCCTGATACTTCATCAACAAAACAATCTTATCCTCTGGATCTAACCTAACTAATGACTCTTGTAACTTATCGACACTCAATGAGAATATCTCCTCATCCGAAATCTCGTCTTCTACAGATAATGCGTATTGATTCTCATCATCCAATGTTTCTTCATTTCTCTTCTTCTTAAGAACTAACCTAGAATAATTGACACAATGATTATACGCAAAAGAATACAACCAAGTAGAAAATTTAGAATCACCTCTAAAGTTCTTTAGGTTTAAATACAACTTCACAAAAATATCTTGTGTAAGGTCTTCTGCTACATCTCTAGACTCTGCAAAACCAATACACTTCGCATAAACTTTCTGTGCGTACCGATCATAAAGTATCCCAAACAAGTTAGTATTACTACTTTGAACGATGAATTGTACTAACTCTTCATCCGTCATTGCAGCAAAATTACTATTTTGCGAATTAAACTTCATATACTTTTTTTTCAGGTGCAAAGTAAAGTCTTTTACACCAATAGTTTTATAAAAATACTAAATATTTACTACAAACTTCTCAATTGCACCAACTTAGCAACGTACTTACCTACTACATCAAACTCTAGATTAACCACTGTCCCTACTTGATAATGTTTAAAAATAGTATGCTCTAAAGTATATGGAATAATCGCAACTTTAAAAGTATTAATACCCGAATCTACAACTGTTAGACTCGTCCCATCTATAGTAATAGATCCTTTCTCTATCGTCACATGCTGTGATGTAGTCTTGTACTCAAATCCAAAATATGTACTACCCCCCACTTCTTCTATACTTACACAAGTGGCAATATGATCTACATGTCCCTGCACGATATGCCCATCTAAACGACCATTCATCAGCATAGCTCTTTCTAGATTCAGTTCTTGACCTACTTGCCACTGTGCTATACTCGTCACATCTATTGTTTCCTTAATAGCAGTTACTGTATACTCACCATCAGCTAGCGCTACTACCGTCAGACAGATACCGTTATGTAGAACACTCTGATCAATCTGCAATTCACTAGCGAATGCAGATTCTACTGTGATATGTAAGTTTTCTTGCTCTTTCTCTATTCTTTTGATATTTCCGATGTTTTCAACTATACCTGTAAACATAACTCCATTTATTTTATTAAATTTGCTTTCAAAAGTAGGAATAATTTAGACGAAACTATGAGCCAGAAAGAAGAAATTATAAAAGTAGGTATCTCCATAGGGGACCTAAATGGGATAGGCAGTGAAGTTATACTCAAATGTTTCGAAGACAGTAGAATGCTAGAAATCTGCACTCCTGTTATATTCGGAAATTCAAAGCCTCTATCATATATAAAAAAAACGATTGATAATAATACCGCAATACAAGGAATAGATAATCTAAGTCAAATAGTACCTAATAGACTAAACGTACTAAATCTATGGAAAGAAAATGTCAATATTTCTTTTGGTAAAAATGACCCGATCATTGGTAAATATGCTATAAAATCATTTGTTGCAGCAACAGAAGCTTTGAAAAACGGAGAAATAGATGTACTGGTAACTGCTCCTATCAATAAATACAATAGTGTAGACGAAGAATTTAAATATCCTGGACATACTGATTACCTAAATAATCAGTTAGAAGGACAAGCACTGATGCTACTAGTAAGCGAGGATCTAAAAATAGGACTACTCACAGACCACTTGCCTATACAAGATGTAGCAAAGGCGATTACTCCAGAATTAATAGAACAAAAGGTAAAGACCATAAACGATACTTTAATTCAAGATTTCAATATCTTTAAACCACGTATTGCTATCCTAGGATTAAATCCACACGCTGGTGACGGCGGTGTCATAGGCAATGAAGAATTAACAATCATAAAACCGACAGTAGAAAAACTTAATGATAAAGGCATTCTAATCTCAGGTCCGTTTCCTGCTGATGGTTTTTTCGGATCAGGAACATATAAACACTTTGATGCTGTAGTAGCATGCTACCACGATCAAGGTTTAGCCCCTTTCAAAGCAATTTCATTTGGTCATGGTGTGAACTATACCGCTGGTCTAGATAAAATTAGAACTTCTCCAGATCACGGAACTGCTTATGAAATAGCTGGAAAAGGCATTGCAGATGAAACATCTTTTAAAGAAGCATTGTATCTAGCCATTGATATTTATAACAACAGAAGTAGAAATATCGAAGCTGCAGCAAACCCTTTACAGCCTCAAGAAAAAGATTTTAGCACAAAAAAATTTGATAACTAGCTTGTAATTATAATAATTTTTTATCTTTGCACGCTCAAATCATGTATTCCATGAATATTGAAAAAGACTTTTTAATTCCTTTCACAGGATTAAAAAACGGGAAGCATTCGTTTGATTTTAAGGTAGATGACAGTTTTTTCGAGAACTATAACTACAGTGATTTCAATCATATTAATGCTGACATAAACGTTCTTTTAGACAAGAAAATTAATCTATTTGAGTTACACTTCACTGCAAAAGGTATAGCAAATGTACCATGTGATGTGACGAACCAAGACTTTGACATGCCAGTAGAAAGTGAAATTGATTTGGTAGTTAAATTTGGGGACTCTTTTAACGATGATCACGATGAGATATTAATTATCCCATATACTGAACATCAAATAAATGTAGCTCAATACATATACGAAATGATTGTTCTAGCTATACCTCAAAAAAGGGTACACCCTGGGGTAAAAGATGGAACATTAGATTCTGCAGCATTAGACTATTTAGGCTATGTCAATGAAGAAGATGAAGACGAATTCGACAATCTATTCGATGATGAAGACGACGAAATCTTTGATTTAATAGACGACCTAGAAGACGATGATGTAGAAGAGGAAGAAGAAAATACGAATAAAGATATTGACCCTAGATGGGCAGAATTAAAGAAACTATTAACGGATAAATAATATAGTAAAATGGCACATCCTAAGAGAAAAACCTCGAAAACAAGAAGAGATAAGAGAAGAACTCATTACAAAGCTGTAGCTCCAACAATCGCTACATGTCCTGTAACAGGAGAAGCTCACTTATATCACAGAGCTTACTGGCATGAAGGAAAAATGTACTACAGAGGGCAAGTTGTAATCGACAAAACAGCTGAAGTAGAGGCATAACTTTAGACAAAGTACAAATCAACTCTCACAATGTGTGAGAGTTTTTTTTTGGTATATAACCCAAAAGATGTACTTTACGCCTCCAAAGAACCGTTAATTCGTTTTTTTTTTGTAATTTTCGCTTCTTTTTGGAATGTTTTTATAAAGTAAAGCAACACCATATGACAAAAATACACGCAGCCATTACAGCAATCGGATGCTACCTACCAGAGACTAAGTTAACCAATACGGACTTAGAAACAATGGTAGACACAAACGACGAATGGATAACTAGCCGTACAGGAATTAAAGAAAGAAGAATTCTTAAAGAACCTGGTGAAGGAGCTTCTTACATGGCTATCAAAGCCGCAGAAGATCTATTAAGCAAATCAGGTACAGATCCTAAAGATATTGATTGTATAATCTTATCAACAGCTACACCTGATATGCCTGTAGCTTCTACAGGAGTTTATGTTGCAACAAAAATTGGAGCAACGAATGCATTTTCATTTGATTTACAAGCAGCTTGTTCTAGCTTTTTATATGGTATGTCAGTAGCTTCTGCATATATAGAATCAGGTAGATATAAAAAAGTATTGTTGATCGGATCAGATAAGATGTCTTCAATAATCGATTATACAGATCGTGCAACTTGTATTATCTTCGGAGATGCTGCTGGAGCAGTATTATTCGAACCTAACACAGAAGGTTATGGAGTACAAGATGAATACTTAAGAAGTGACGGTGTAGGCCGTGAGTTCTTAAAAATCGAAGCAGGTGGATCTATATTACCTGCAAGTGCAGAAACTGTTGCAAACAAACAACATTATGTATTCCAAGATGGAAAAACAGTATTTAAATATGCTGTATCGAACATGGCTGATGTGAGTGAAAAAGTTATGCAACGCAACAATCTTTCTCATGAAGATGTGACTTGGTTAGCTGCACACCAAGCGAATAAACGAATCATTGATGCTACAGCTCACAGAATGGGCTTAGATGATTCTAAGGTATTAATGAATATCGAAAGATACGGAAATACAACGTCTGCCACTTTACCATTACTACTTTGCGATTATGAAAAACAACTTAAAAAGGGTGATAATATAATTTTTGCTACTTTTGGAGGCGGTTTCACGTGGGGTGCAATGTATCTAAAGTGGGCGTACACAGCGAAATAAAAACAACTAACCAATACATTAGGTATGGACATTAAAGAGATTCAAAACTTAATTAAATTCGTAGCAAAATCAGGAGCTACAGAAGTAAAATTAGAAATGGATGATTTTAAAATCACCATTAAAACAACTGAAACAGGTAATACTGAAACTACTTACATCCAACAAGTACCAGTAGCTTCTGCTTTATCTCAAACGCCAGTTGCTCAACAAGCTGCAACTCCAGCTGCACCAGCTGCTGCAACTGAAACTGCAACAAGCGAAGATTCTAAATACATCACTGTAAAATCTCCAATCATCGGTACATTCTACAGAAAACCAGCTCCAGACAAAGAACCATTTGCTGAAGTAGGAAAAACTATAAAAGCAGGAGATGTGGTATGTGTAATTGAGGCAATGAAATTATTCAACGAAATCGAATCTGAAATTTCAGGAAAAATCGTTAAAGTATTAGTTGACGATGCTTCTCCAGTAGAATTTGATCAACCATTATTCTTAGTTGATCCATCTTAAGAAATTTATAACACACCAATTTTTACTTTCTAACGAAGTAAACTCACTAAAGTTAAATTAAAGTTTCAAGAGATGTTTAAAAAAATATTAATCGCTAATAGAGGTGAAATTGCCTTACGTGTTATCAGAACATGTAAAGAAATGGGCATTAAAACTGTAGCAGTTTACTCTACTGCGGATGCAGATAGTTTACACGTTCGTTTTGCGGATGAAGCTGTTTGTATTGGACCTGCTCCAAGTAACTTATCGTATTTAAAGATTTCAAACATAATAGCTGCTGCTGAGATTACAAACGCAGATGCTATACACCCTGGTTACGGTTTCTTATCAGAAAACGCTAAATTTTCTAAAATCTGTCAAGAGCACGGTGTGAAGTTCATCGGTGCTGGCCCAGAGATGATTGAAAAAATGGGAGATAAAGCTACAGCTAAAGAAACAATGAAATTAGCTGGAGTACCTACTGTTCCAGGTTCTGACGGATTACTAGAATCTTTAGAACACGCTAAAAAAACAGCTAAAGCTATCGGTTACCCAGTAATGATGAAAGCTACTGCTGGTGGTGGTGGTAAAGGTATGCGAGAAATCTTCAAAGAAGAAGAGCTAGACAGAGCATGGGAAAGTGCACGTCAAGAAGCTTCTGCAGCTTTCGGTAACGATGGTATGTACATGGAGAAACTAATCCTTGACCCACGTCACATCGAGATTCAAGTAGTAGGAGACTCTTATGGTAAAGCATGTCACCTTTCTGAGCGTGACTGTTCTATCCAAAGACGTCACCAAAAGTTAACAGAAGAAACACCTTCTCCATTCATGACAGATGAATTGAGACAAAAAATGGGTGAAGCCGCTGTAAAAGCTGCTGAATTCATTAAATATGAAGGTGCTGGTACTATCGAATTCTTAGTAGACAGAGACAGAAACTTCTACTTCATGGAAATGAATACTCGTATCCAAGTAGAACACCCTATCACTGAACAAGTAATCGATTATGACTTAATCAGAGAGCAAATTTTAGTTGCAGCAGGTACACCAATTTCTGGTAAAAACTACTTACCTAAAATGCACTCAATAGAATGTCGTATCAATGCAGAAGATCCATTCAATGACTTCCGCCCATCTCCAGGGAAGATTACAACTCTTCACACTCCTGGAGGACACGGTGTACGTCTAGACACTCACGTGTATTCTGGATACTCTATTCCTCCGAACTATGACTCTATGATCGCTAAGTTAATCACAACTGCTCAAACAAGAGAAGAGGCAATTAACAAGATGAGAAGAGCATTAGACGAATTCGTCATCGAAGGAATCAAAACGACTATTCCATTCCATAGACAATTAATGGATGATCCAAACTATATCGCTGGTAACTATACAACAGCATTTATGGAAAGTTTCACAATGAAACCTTTAGAGGATTAATCTATATCAGATATCTCAAAGGGCTATTCTTAATCGAATAGCCCTTTTTGTTTTTAATAGCACTCTCCCACTACTACTACAAAAAGCAAATAGAGCCGGAAGTAACACAAACTATTCGAAATCTATTATAGAATTGAAAATAAAAATCTCCTCTTCAATTAAATAAACATTAATTTTTAAAAAAAAATCAAAAAAAACTAAACTTAGTTCGAAACAAACATTATATTTGAACATAATTTTATTTATTTCAATACAATGCATACAGGCGTAATTAAGTTCTTCAATGAAGACAAAGGATTTGGCTTTATCACAAATGAAGCTACTAAACAAGACATTTTTGTTCACATCACAGGTTTAAAAACTAAAAGCATTAACCAAGGTGACCGCGTTTCTTATACTGAAGAAAAAGGTAAAAAAGGTTTAATCGCTGTAGATGTAGAAGTGATAGGAAATTAATTTTTTACAATATAAATTTTCAATTACGAAGAAGCTATTCATTTCAAAAATGGATAGCTTTTTTTATTACCTCATATTCTATTTATACTTAATCTAAATACATATTAAGCCATTAGAGACAAACTAGGCAACACCTAGAGTACCAAAGCTTTGTAAAACGAGAACTCGAATGTATATTTGTATGTTGTATTAATATAAATACTTTAGATATGCAGGCAAGTCAACTTGATTTCATCCCAATCTTAATGCAAATAGCACTAGCTGCTGGTTTTGTGTCTATGACAATTTGGGTCTCTAGTAAATTAGGTCCCAAAAAATCTTCTAAAATTAAAGACAGTACATGGGAATGTGGATTAGAATCACTAGGTAGTGCACGTATTCCATTCAATGTAAAGTACTTCCTTGTAGCAATATTATTCGTATTATTTGATGTAGAAGTAATCTTCTTATACCCTTGGGCGGTTAACTTCCAAGAGTTCGGTTGGGACGGTTTAATGAAAATGGGAATTTTCTTATTCCTAATCATTATCGGATTGCTATATGAATTCAAGAAAAAAGGACTAGAGTGGGATTAATAAAATAGATAGAGATGAGCGATAAAAAATATAATACAGTAGAAGCTCCGGAAGGATATGTAGGAGAAGGATTCTTCGCTACTAAATTAAGTTCAGTAGTTGGATTAGCACGTGCTAATTCGATGTGGCCTCTACCTTTTGCAACTTCTTGTTGTGGAATTGAATTCATGGCAACAATGGCAGCTACGTATGACGTAGCTCGTTTTGGTTCTGAGCGTATGAGTTTTTCTCCTAGACAAGCAGATATGCTTATGGTTATGGGAACTATTTCTAAAAAAATGGCTCCTATCTTAAGACAAGTATATGAACAGATGGCTGAACCTAAATGGGTTATTGCTGTTGGAGCTTGTGCTTGTTCTGGCGGGATTTTTGATACTTACTCTGTACTACAGGGAATAGATAAAGTAATCCCAGTAGATGTCTATGTACCTGGGTGCCCTCCAAGACCAGAACAAATTCTAGATGGGGTACTAAGACTACAAGAGATAGTAAAATCTGAATCTGTTAATCGCAGAGGTACGAAAGAATATGATGAATTATTAAATTCTTACAACATAAACAAATAGTATGGCATTAGATAATACTACATTACAAAAAAGACTAATTGAAACATTCGGTATGTCAGTTAGTGAATTTCATGAACAACATGGAATGTTGTCTTTTGAAGTTGCAACTAATGCTTCACACGATGTTCTTAAGTTTTTAAAAGAAGATAGTGAAATGAACTTTAACTTCCTTACAGATATTTGTGGAGTTCATTATGCTGACTTACCTTCGGAACGTCAATTAGCAGTGGTATACCACATGCACAATTGGACAGATAATATCAGAGTTCGTTTTAAAACTTTCTTAGATATCAAAAATCCAATTGTGGAGTCTGCTACAGATTTGTTTAAAAGTGCAAACTGGCAAGAAAGAGAAACGTATGATTTTTATGGAATTATCTTTAAAAATCATCCTCAATTGAAGAGAATACTAAATATGGACCAAATGGAATCCTTCCCATTAAGAAAAGAATTCCCAATGGAAGATGCTGGTAGAACAGACAAAGATGATAGATTCTTTGGTAGAACGGTTCATAATTCTTAATACTTAAAGGAACGAGACTATGTCAGATTTATTATTACCTCCTGAGCAACGATATGCTAAACTTATTGAAGAAAAATTTCAAGAAGACGGGACAGAATTACAGATATTAAACTTAGGACCTACACACCCTGCTACGCACGGTATCTTTCAAAACATCATCTTACTAGATGGAGAGAAAGTACTAGATGGAGAAGGAACAGTAGGATATATACATAGAGCATTTGAGAAAATAGCTGAGAACAGACCTTTTTATCAAATCAACGTATTAACAGATCGTCTAAACTATTGTTCTTCACCAATCAACAATACTGCTTGGTGGTTAACTGTAGAAAAAGCATTAGGTATTGAAATCCCTAAAAGAGTTCAATATTTAAGAGTTATCGTAATGGAGTTAGCCCGTATAGCTGACCACATTATCTGTAGCTCAGTAATGGGTGTAGATACAGGGGCTCTTACAGGGTTCTTATATGTATTCCAATACAGAGAAAAAATATACGAAATATTCGAAGAAATTAGTGGTGCACGTTTAACTACTAATATGGGAAGAATCGGAGGGTTCGAAAGAGAATGGTCTCCAAAAGTATTCCAGCTAATCGAAGAGTTCTTAAAAGAATTCCCAGCTATCTGGTCTGAATTTGAAGGGTTACTTACACGTAACAGAATCTTTATGGACAGAACAATTGGTGTTGGAGGAATTTCTGCTGAAGAAGCTATAAACTTCGGATTCACAGGCCCTAATCTAAGAGCTGCAGGAGTTGACTATGATGTGCGTATCGCTTCACCTTACTGTTCTTATGAAGACTTTGATTTTGATATTCCAGTAGGTACAAGTGGTGACTGTTATGACAGATTCTGTGTACGTAACGCTGAAATATGGGAGAGTTTAAAAATCATCAGACAGGCATTAGATAAAATGCCAGAAGGTCCATACCATGCTGATGTTCCAGATTATTACCTTCCTCCTAAAGAAGATGTATATACTAATATGGAAGCGCTTATCTACCACTTTAAAATAATAATGGGAGAAGTACCTGTACCAGTTACAGAACTATACAATCCTGTAGAAGGTGGTAATGGAGAATTAGGTTTCTACTTAATCACTGATGGTAGTAGAACTCCTTATCGTTTACACTTTAGAAGACCTTGTTTTATCATCTATCAAGCATATAATGACATCGTAAGAGGTGGTATGCTATCAGATGCTATTATTACACTGTCAAGTTTAAATATTATCGCAGGAGAATTAGACGCTTAAGATTATGGAAGTTAAAAAATACAAACAAAACATAAATATCACACCAGAGTTGCAACAACGCATTGATGAGTTGATTAGCCACTACCCTGCTGATAAAAGAAAGTCAGCACTATTACCAGTCTTACACGAAGTACAAGATGCTCATGATAACTGGTTAAGTGCAGAGTTAATGGATAAGGTAGCTGAAATGCTAAACATAACTTCTATCGAAGTATACGAGGTAGTTACATTCTATACAATGTACAACCAAAAACCTGTAGGTAAGTATATGTTCGAATTCTGCTTAACATCTTGTTGTGGAATTAGAGGTGCTGATGATATGATGGAATACGCTTGTGAAAAACTAGGCATAAAACCAGGAGAAACAACTCCTGATGGAATGTTCTCTATAGCAGGTGTTCAATGTTTAGGTGCTTGTGGATATGCTCCAATGATGCAATTAGGAGATTTCTATAAAGAGCACTTGACAAAAGAAAAAATAGATCAAATCATAGAAGATTGTAAAGCTGGTAAAGTAATTCTTCACGACAAATAGTAATATGGCAACAAAAATATTATTAGATAAAATCAATATCCCAGGGATTAAGTCTTATGAAGTATACCGTGAAAATGGTGGTTATGCTTCTGTAGAGAAAGCTATAAAATCTATGACTCCTGATGAAATCACGGAAGAAGTAAAAGCTTCTGGTTTAAGAGGACGTGGAGGTGCTGGATTCCCAGTAGGATTAAAATGGAGTTTCATCGATAAAAAGTCAGGCAAACCAAGACACTTAGTTTGTAATGCTGATGAATCTGAACCAGGTACTTTTAAAGACCGTTATTTAATGGAACATATTCCTCACTTGTTAATAGAAGGAATGATTACATCAAGTTTCGCTTTAGGAGCTAACCTATCTTACATCTATATTCGCGGAGAATATATGTGGGTTTTTAAAATACTAGAAAGAGCTATAAAAGAAGCTTATGCTGCTGGATGGCTTGGTAAAAATATCTTAGGATCAGACTATTCACTAGATTTACATGTACACTGTGGTGCAGGAGCATATATCTGTGGAGAAGAAACTGCTCTTATTGAATCACTAGAAGGTAAAAGAGGTAATCCTCGTATCAAACCACCATTCCCTGCTGTAAGTGGACTATGGGGTAATCCTACAGTGGTAAATAATGTAGAGTCTATCGCTAACGTTCCGTGGATTGTAAACAACTCTGGAGAGGCATATTCTAAATTAGGATTAGGTAGATCTGCTGGTACAAAACTTATTTCTGCTTCTGGGCATATCAAAAAACCTGGAGTATACGAAATCGAAATGGGTATCACTGTTCATGAATTTATTAACTCAGAGGAATACTGTGGTGGTATGATAGATGATCGTCCTATCAAGGCATTAGTTCCTGGAGGGTCTTCAGTACCCATCTTACCAGCGCATTTAATTTATAAAACAGCTAATGGTGAAGATCGTCTAATGACGTATGAATCATTATCTGATGGAGGATTCGAAACAGGATCTATGTTGGGTTCTGGAGGATTCATCGTTTATAATGATACAGCATGTATCGTTAGAAACACTTGGAACTTCGCTCGTTTCTATGCTCACGAAAGCTGTGGACAATGTTCTCCATGTCGTGAAGGTACAGGATGGCTTGAAAAAGTATTGCACCGTATAGAGACAGGTAATGGAACGATGGATGACATCGATTTACTATGGAGCATCCAGAGCAATATTGAAGGAAATACAATATGTCCTTTAGGGGATGCTGCTGCATGGCCTGTAGCTGCTGCCTTAAGACATTTTAGAGAAGAGTTTGAATATCACGTTTTATACCCAGAAAAGATTAAAAACAGAGACCACTTTGTTAATGAACCTTTTACTGCAGTAAAACACTTGATCAATAAATAATATACGCTGACTAAATATTCAGCTTAAACAAAGCACAGTTTATGAAAGTTACTATAGACGGACATGAAATAGAAGTAGAACCAGGGACATCCATTCTACAAGCAGCAAGAATGATAGGAGGCGAATCAGTTCCTCCTGCAATGTGCTATTATTCAAAACTTGAAGGTACAGGAGGAAAATGTAGAGCATGTTTAGTAGAAGTATCTAAAGGTAGTGAAGCAGATCCACGTCCTATGCCTAAGCTAATGGCTTCTTGTAAAACAGGAGTTATGGACGGTATGGAGGTAAAAAGTATTTCTTCTCCAAGAGTACTAGAAGCACGTAAAGCAGTTACTGAATTCTTATTAATCAACCACCCTCTTGACTGTCCAGTATGTGACCAAGCAGGTGAGTGTGATTTACAAAACTTAGCTTTCAATCACGGTAAAGAACAAAAACGTTTCAAAGAAGAGAAAAGAACATTCGCTCCTGAGAATATCGGAGACAATATTCAACTTCATATGAATCGTTGTATCCTTTGCTATAGATGTGTTAAGACAGCAGAACAACTAACAGATGCACGAGTACACGGTGTATGTGGACGTGGTGATCACGCACAGATATCAACTTATATATCAGCTGCAATTGATAATGAGTTCTCTGGAAATATGATAGATGTATGTCCTGTAGGAGCATTAACAGATAAAACATTCCGCTTTAAATCTCGTGTATGGTTTAACAAACCTTACAACGCTCATAGAGACTGCCCTACGTGTTCTGGTAAGGTAACATTATGGATGTTCGGTGAAGAAATCCAAAGAGTAACAGCTCGTAAAGATGAATTCCACGAAGTAGAAGAGTTTATCTGTAACAGTTGTCGTTTTGACCATAAAGACACAAAAGATTGGGTTATTGAAGGACCACGTAAGTTTGAGAAATTCTCTGTTATCAATCAAAACAACTACACTAAGAAATTAGATAAAGTAGTAATGAAAACAGAAAAACATATCTTAGAAGGACGTGACCAAGACCGCGTTAAAATTAGTATGAAGGAGATTCCTTTTACAGATAATGAATCTAAAGAATAAATCGGCATAAGTATGGATAAAACTATTATTATAGATAAGGCAGTTATCATTGTAGTTGTGTTTGCAGTTACGATGCTTATGGCGATGTATGCCACGTTAGCAGAACGTAAAATTGCTGCCTGGATACAAGACCGTCTAGGTCCTAACCGTGCTGGTAAAGGAGGTATATTACAACCACTAGCAGATGGTTTAAAACTATTCGCTAAAGAAGAAACACAACCAAACACACCAAATAAGTTCTTATTTAAGTTTGGTCCTTTCCTTGCGATGACATTAGCATTAATGACTAGTGCTGTTATTCCTTGGGGAGATAAGTTTCATTTATTTGGAAGAGATATTATATTACAAGCTGCTGACTTAAATGTTGGCTTACTATATATCATCGCAGTACTTTCTGTAGGAGTATATGGTATCATGATTGGAGCTTGGGCATCAAATAATAAATACTCTTTAATGAGTGGTATTCGTGCTGCGTCACAAATGATTTCGTATGAAATCGCAATGGGACTTTCACTAATATCATTACTATTAATGACTCAGTCATTAAGCATGCGAGAAATAGCATTACAACAACAAGGAATGAACTGGAACGTATTCTACCAACCAGTTGGTTTTTTAATATTCTTGATTTGTTCGTTTGCTGAAACTAATCGTGCACCTTTTGACTTAGCAGAATGTGAACAAGAATTAATTGGAGGATTCCACACAGAATATTCTTCTATGAAAATGGGATTCTTCCTTTTTGCTGAATATGCAAACTTATTTATCTCATCAGCTATCATCTCTGTACTATACTTTGGAGCGTATAACTATCCAGGTATGTCATGGGCTGTAGAAAACTGGGGAGTAAATATTGCAAACGTAATAGGTATTTTCGCTCTATTCGTTAAAATATGTTTCTTCATATTTGTTTATATGTGGGTTCGTTGGACTTTACCACGTTTCCGTTATGACCAATTGATGAACTTAGGATGGAAGTCATTAATTCCATTAGCATTGTTGAATTTAGTAATTACAGCTATTGTAATCTTACTAGTAAAAAGTTAAGCATGTCGACAAATACTTATTCATTATCAGGAAGAAAAAAGGAAGTTTCTAATAAGAAGCTGACTTGGACAGAGAAGATCTACTTAGTAGCTATCTTCAAAGGAATGATGGTTACCTTAAAACACATGTTTAAGAAAAAAGTGACTATCGCTTATCCAGAACAACAAAGACCTTTCAGTGATGTATATCGCGGAAGACATATGCTAATGCGTGATGACGAAGGTAGAGAGCGTTGTACAGCTTGTGGATTATGTGCATTATCATGTCCTGCAGAAGCAATTTCAATGAAAGCAGCAGAACGCAAACCTGAAGAAGCACATCTTTATCGCGAGGAAAAATACGCTGAGATATACGAGATCAATATGCTTCGTTGTATATTTTGTGGTTTATGTGAAGAGGCTTGTCCAAAACAAGCAATTTACTTGACTACATCTAAACAAATCGCTAAAGCAGATGTTACACGTGAAAACTTCATCTTTGGAAAAGACAAATTAGTTATGCCCCTAGATGTAGCAATTGAAAATACTAAACAACAGAATCAAGCTTAATCATGGTAGAAATATTATTTTATATTCTTTCGACTATAACTCTCGGAAGTGCAGTACTTACCCTATTGAGCAAAAACCCTATTCATAGTGCTCTGTGGTTAGTGGTGAGTTTCTTTTCAATAGCTGGACACTACATTCTATTAAACTCACAGTTTTTAGGAATGGTACACATTATGGTTTACTCTGGTGCTATCATGATTTTAATGCTATTTACAATCATGTTAATGAACTTAAATATAAGCCATGAAATCTCTAAACCTTTTATCACTAAAGTTGTTGCTACAATAGCTTTCTGTTTAGTAGGTTTATTATTGCTTTCTATTACTATGCGTGGAGCTCAAACTTATGAATTGCAATATGCAACTCATGGACAAGACTTCCAATCAGTACAAGTACTAGGTAAAGTATTATTAAATGAATACGTAATGCCTTTCGAAATGGTAGCTGTTCTATTATTATTATCTATGATAGGTGCAGTACTAATCTCTAAAAAGGACAAAACCGATAAAGAAGCATAATTATGGAGAATGTAATTGAAATAATTGGTATTGACAGATACATTTACTTATCGATCATTTTATTCTGTATCGGAGTATTTGGTATTTTATATAGACGTAACGCAATTGTAATGTTTATGTGTATCGAGATTATGTTGAACTCTGCTAATATGCTATTAGTAGCGTTCTCTACTTATCATCAAGATGCACAGGGACAGGTATTCGTATTCTTTACTATGGCGGTAGCAGCAGCAGAAGTTGCAGTAGGACTAGCGATATTAGTAACGATATACAGAAATATTGGATCAATTGATATTGATAAATTAAAAAACTTAAAAGGATAATTCCGCATGGATACGAACGTAATTTTACTTTTATTACTGGCTCCTTTATTAGGGTCACTAGTTAATATTTTCTTCGGAAAGAAATTAGGTAATAGTGCTGGAATGATTGCTACCCTTGCAGTTTTAATTTCATTCATTATTACAGTAATTGCATTTGTACAAGTAAACGGTACAGGTGAACCAATACAAGTTGACTTATTTAATTGGATGTCAACAACGAGATTTGATATCTCTTTCGGATTCTTATTAGATCAACTTTCATTGTTATGGTTATTATTTGTTACAGGTATTGGTACGCTGATACACTGGTACTCTACTAGCTATATGAAAGGTGATGAGAACTATGGAAAGTTCTTTGCTTACCTTAACTTATTTATCTTCTTCATGATTTTATTAGTTACAGGAAGCAACTTACTAATCACATTTATTGGTTGGGAAGGTGTAGGACTTTGTTCATACTTACTTATCGGATTCTGGCATAAGAACCAATCATATAATGACGCAGCTAAGAAAGCATTTATCATGAACCGTATAGGAGATTTAGGTTTCCTAGTAGGAGTATTCATTTTAGCATTCTTATTCCAGTCGTTAGATTATATGACGATTAAGGAAGCTATTCTAAGCGGAACTAACCACCAAGTAAATACTTGGATTGGATATGCTGCTTTAGCTCTTTTCATTGGAGCAGTTGGTAAGAGTGCACAGATACCTTTGTACACTTGGTTACCAGATGCGATGGCAGGACCAACTCCTGTATCAGCATTAATCCACGCGGCTACGATGGTAACTGCAGGTATATTCTTAATCACTAGATTAAACTTTGTATTTGATCTTGTACCTCATATTCAAAACATAATCGCTATCGTTGGAGCATTCACTGCTTTATTCGCAGCAACTATTGGTCTTGTACAAAACGATATCAAAAAAGTACTTGCTTACTCTACAGTATCACAGTTAGGGTTAATGTTTATGGCTATTGGTTTTGGAGCTTATGAGATTGCAGTATTCCACGTGATTACGCACGCTTTCTTTAAAGCTTGTTTATTCCTTGGATCAGGATCTGTTATACACGCTATGGGCGGAGAACAAGATATGCGTAAAATGGGAGGTCTACAGCCTTTCATGAAAATAACTTACTTAACGTTCTTAATCGCTACATTAGCTATCTCAGGATTCCCATTCTTCTCAGGTTTCTTCTCTAAAGATGAGATCTTATTAACAGCGTTTAAACACAATACTGTATTATACATTATTGGTTCATTAGCGTCTATTATGACAGCTTTCTATATGTTCCGTCTATTCTTCTTGACATTCAAAAAGAACTTTAGAGGAACTCAAGAACAAAAGAACCACTTACACGAAAGCCCTGCTGCTATGACTACACCATTAGTAGTATTAGCTATACTTTCTGTAGTTGGAGGACTTATCAGCTTACCTGGTAATGGAAACTCTTGGTTAAACGAATATCTTAAACCTGTTATCGTAAATACAGTGACTAAACACAGTCATGAATTAGGTACATTAGAATATATCTTAATGGGAGTTGCTACTATTGGTTTCTTAATCGGACTAGGTCTTGCTTACTCTAAGTACATTAGTAAAAATGAAGTACCTCAAGAAGACGAACAAATCGTTGGTTTCCATAAAGTACTTTACAACAAATACTACATTGATGAAATCTATCAAAAAGTAATTGTAAATCCTATCTACACACTAGCTACATTCCTAAGAGATGTAGTAGAAGTAGCTTTATCAGGAACTATATTTGGTTTAGGAAAGATAGCAGACGGATTATCTCTACAAGGTAAAAAAGCTCAAAACGGTAATATCGGATTGTACTTATTTGCCTTCGTATTCGGAATCTGTTTGATTTTATATTATTTATTCATTGCAAGATAACTTAGAGAGATGAACGTAACTATATTATTATTAACGTTATTAGTCGGAGCTATAGCGACCTACTTAGTAGGTAAACAATCAGCTGCTAAAGTAGCCTTGTTATTCGGACTAGTTGCTTTTGTAGAAACTTTAGTTCTAATCTGTTCACATAATTCTGGCGTTGACACAGGATATGTAACGCAATGGATGACTAACCCTAATATTCATTTAGCCTTTAAAGCAGATGGTTTAGGATTAGCTTTAGTTCTATTAACGACAGCATTAACTCCTGTGATTATATTATCATCATTAGGAGATCACATAGAGAAATCTAATGCATTCTATGCATTAGTAATGTTTATGTCATTCGCTATGACAGGTACATTCTTAGCATCTGATGGATTCTTATATTACATCTTCTGGGAGTTATCATTACTACCTATTTACTTCATTGCTTTATTATGGGGTAATGACAGTTTCGAAGCACGTAAGAAAGCAATCTTTAAGTTCTTTATTTACACATTTGCAGGTTCATTATTCATGTTAGTTGGATTTATCTATCTATACCAACGTGCTGGTAGCTTTATGCTAATTGACCTGTATAATGCTAAACTATCGGCTACAGAACAGTACTGGATCTTCTTAGCATTCTTTATTGCTTATGCGATTAAGATTCCTGTATTCCCATTCCACACATGGCAGGCTTCTACTTATGAGAAAGCGCCTACAGTAGGAACAATGTTATTAGCTGGTATCATGCTTAAGATGGGGTTATACTCTATCATCCGTTGGCAATTACCAATCTCTCCAATAGCAGCAAAAGAAGTAATGCCTACTATCTTAGTACTGTGTATCATTGGTGTAGTATATGGTTCTATCGTAGCACTAAAACAGTCGAATATCAAAAGATTCTTTGCATATTCTTCATTAGCTCACGTAGGTCTTATTGCAGCAGGAGCATATTCATTGACATTAGACGGATTAAGAGGAGCTGTTTTACAAATGATAGCACACGGATTCGTTATCGTAGGTTTATTCTACGTAGCAGAGATTATTTACAAACGTTACCAGACTAGAATGATTGGTGAAATGGGAGGTATTAGACAACAAGCTCCTAAATTTGCTTCATTATTCATGATCTTAATGTTTGCTTCAATAGGATTACCAGGAACATTCAGTTTCATTGGAGAATTCAACTTGCTTTTAGGATTATCACAAGTGAATATATGGTATGCTATCATCGGTGGTACCTCTATTATCTTAGGTGCATTCTATATGCTTAGAATGTTCCAAAAGTCGATGTTAGGAGAGACTAACACTAAAGTATTTGCAGATGTAGATACTAAAGAAGTGGTGATCTTAGGTGTATTAGCAGTAGCTGTTATATTCTTCGGTATATTCCCACAGCCATTATCTGACTTGATCACACCTAGTTTGGTTGAAATAATGTCTTATATTAAGTAATAAATAGTAAGGAGTCAGTACATAACTGATGAATTTAATTCCAAAATAAAACAAATGAATACATTAATAGCAATTGGAGTATTAGCGGTTTTAGTACTTGTACTAGAAATCATCAATTTGCGCAAAGTAGTCATTCCTGCGACACTTTTAGGATTACTAGGTATCCTGGGATATACTGTATGCAATATTGATGTGGTACAAGCATATTATAACAATATGTTTGTAAGCACTAAATTTTCTACCGCATTTTCATCTTTATTTATAGCCCTAACTATTTTCTTAGTAGCATTAAGTAAAGATTTTTATAAAACAGAATTCTCAAAGATATCAGACTATATCTCATTAAAGCTTTTCCTTTTAATGGGAGCGATATGTATGGTAAGCTTTGGTAATATGGCTATGTTCTTCCTAGGACTTGAGATCCTTTCTATCACATTATACATTCTATGTGGTACAGATCGCAAGAACATTAAGAGTAACGAAGCTGCGATGAAGTATTTCCTTTTAGGATCATTTGCTTCAGGAGTAGTATTATTCGGTATTGCTTTAATCTATGGAGCTACAGGGTCATTTGACGTAGTTAGAATAAAAGAAGTAGCACTAGCAGGAGCATTACCGATATGGTATTCTCTAGGGACTACGATGATTATCATAGGTATGTTATTTAAGATAGCAGCTGTTCCATTCCACTTCTGGGCACCAGACGTGTACCAAGGAGCACCTAGTCTTACTACAGCATTGATGAGTACATTAGTTAAAGTAGCTGCTGTAGCTACGCTGTACAGACTAAGCATGTACTTATTAGTAGATATGCCAAGTCAATATATCAACGTAATCGTAGTGATCGCTATTCTAACGATGACGGTAGGTAATATCATGGCTATTCGTCAAGATAATATGAAGCGTCTATTAGCCTATTCAGGTATCTCGCATGCAGGATTCATGATGATGGCACTTACAGCATTAGGTACAGCATCGGCTAACCTATTCTACTACGCATCTGCGTATGCTGTAGCAGGTATAGCAGCATTCACTGTATTAATCATCGTAACAAAGAATAAAGAAAACGAACAGATATCTAACTTTAATGGATTAGCGAAGAAGAACCCTCTTCTTGCTATTATCCTTTCTGTAGCGTTATTATCTATGGGAGGTATACCTATTTTCGCTGGATTCTTTGGTAAGTTCTTCTTATTCTCTCAGGCGATAAGTAATGGATTTATAGCATTAGTTATCTTCGGGGTGATTAACTCATTTATCAGTATCTATTACTACCTAAAAGTGATCATTGGAATGTATGCTTCTACTGAAGAAGAGACAGAACATATCCAAGTACCATTAACATATAAGATTGTAGGAGTTACAGCGATCGTTATAAATATCGTTATTGGTCTATGTCCATCGATTCTTTTAAACCTATTCAATTAGAACAAAATAAATAACAACTCGATAGATTACACTAAAGGTGGCGTTTTATTAATAAAACGTCACCTTTTTTTATCACCTATATCATCATCAGAATAGTACAACCAAAAACTACAAAAATACAGGTGGTTATTCTTTTGCTTAATTTTCATTTAAAAGACATTTAATTTTAAAAAGCACATCTTTTTAAGACATTTCTATCTAATTCCACATAACTTCAAAAAACTAAAAAAACTCGCATTTCATCACGTTTATTTTATTCTAAATCAGCACTTGTGACAATTATCTAGACTTAATAAAACTTATCTATGCCAATATCTAATTATAAGCATTAAATCAGTTAAAAAGCATAAAAAAAACAAATGCTAAATCCTTCATAAAACAAACATAAACACAACACAAACAACTGTATTACAACCAATTAAATCCATTAGCTTAATAATTTCGTTTCCTAAGCATTCTTTATCTTTAGTGCTTAATTGTAATTACTTTTTATATGAAGAAGTTGAAAGTAAATGCGATAATACACACTCAATATCAAAACCTTAAAAAGGAACTAACGGAAATCATTGAAGCCTATGACGAAATAGATACTTATATCGCTAAAGGAACTAGAAATAGTATCAAACTTGTAGTCTTATCTACGGGGCAGAAGGTTGCTATTAAATCCTTTAAGAAACCCAATCTTATCAATAGATACGTATACCGAAATATACGTAAGTCTAAAGGTCTGAGATCATTTGAAAACGCTGAAAGATTAAACAATTTAGGAATCAATGCACCGCATTCGATTGCTTATTTTGAATACATCTCTAAAGGCGCATTAAGAAACTCATACTACATATCAGAATTTATTGATACAGATATTACTTATAGAGATCTAGCACAGAACCTAGATTGTCCTAACAGGGAGAGAGTCCTTGAGGAGTTCGTTGAATTCTCTTTTAAATTACACGAGAATGGTATTAATTTCTTAGACCATTCACCAGGTAACACTTTGATAAAAGTAAGAGAAGATGGTTCGCATGAATTTTATCTAGTAGATATCAACAGAATGAAGTTTGATCAAGAAATGAGTTTCTCACATCGAATGAAAAACTTGTCACACTTGACTACAAACATTCAAGATATCGAGAAGATGGCTACCCATTATGCTGAGCTTGTTGGTAAGAGTTCACGTGATGTGTTTATAAAACTTTGGTTAGAGACTATCAAGTTTCAATACAGGTTTTATAAAAAGCAATCCATAAAAAATAAAGTAAAAAAAATGTATTATCAATAGCGTTTAAAACACCTCAGTATTATCTAGAGGTGTTTTTTTATATCCCTTACGCCATTATTTGACTCATAATGCCTCAGTATGCCTTTATTGATCTTCTTTGCTCTTTTTGCCCAAGACTGCATCATCTAAAAAAACATAAACAACTATTTATCAACCTATTAAAACACATACAATACAAATCATTCGGGAGCCATTCGGAAACAACCAATATCTACACGGGTTAAAGGCTATTTTTCAAAAGCATACCCTATCACTACCCGAACCATCTACTACCCAAAACCTCATCGCTTAAAACGTATAAAAACAATATTTTTTACCTCAACTCAAAAACATTCTCATCAAACATATACCAAATAGAATATAACTAACGTTATTTAACATCAACAAAGATTTTTGTACCTTAGTAAAGTTAAATTTAATATAAGAACTATCCTTTATGTCTGATAATACACAATCTCCTAGAGTAGTATGTTTTGGTGAAGTACTTTGGGACATATTCCCAACGTATAAGAAGATTGGTGGAGCACCATTAAATGTCGCTTATCACCTACACAAGATGGGTATAGCCTCACACATTATTACCAAAGTTGGTACTGATGATGCTGGTCAAAAGATTGTTTCAAGACTAAAAGAAGTAGGTGCATGCACATCTTACATCCAAACAGACTCTACAAAAAAAACAGGAACGGTATTCGCTACTTTCGATGATCACAACGAAGCTAGTTATGAATTCTTAAAGAATAGTGCTTGGGATTTTATTGATTTCAAACAAGAAGATTTTGATTTAGTAGCTAAGTCAGATGCCTTTGTATTCGGTACCTTAGCGAGTAGAACGCCTCATACTAGAGAGACGCTACATAAACTGCTAGATGCTGCAAAGTATAAAGTCTACGACGTCAACCTTAGACCGCCTCATTACGAATTAGAATTCGTAGTAGAACTGATGCATAAAGCAGATTTACTTAAGATGAATAAATTCGAACTAAAAGAGATCCTAGAGTATCTAGAAGAGCCCTATACATCAGAAGAAAATGCCATTAAGTTTGTACAAAAACACTTTGACTGTGATGAGATTATCATTTCTAAAGGAGATAAGGGAGGACTTTATTTAAATAAGGAGATGCTCTATAGTTATCCTGCAGTAGATATCGTGATTAGAGATACAGTAGGTAGTGGAGACTCTTACCTTTCAGGTTTCTTATCAGCTAAGTTAAACGGGCATGATCCTATTCAGATTATAAAAACAGCTGCTTCATTAGGGGCCTTTGTTACCTCTCATACAGGAGCTAATCCAGAGTACGAAAGAGAAGATTTTGACATTTTTTACTATGAAACGATCTTCAAAGATGAATTAATTACGAGTAAAAACATCTTAGAAGAACCGAAAACACCTGAAAAATAAGAAAAAAAGAGCTTTTTTTAAAAAAACTGCTTTGATATTAAAAAAAAGTATAATTTAGCATTCATAACAAAGACAAAAAATGAATACACAATTTTTAAATACTAATTGGTGGTGGCTAGCTAAATCCTATCAGGGTTCGGTTGGTCGTACTATGTATTTAAATTGTGATTAGTTATAGATAGAATTATATACACATTTTATATAGATGAAGCCTGCTAGGAACCCCTAGCAGGCTTTTTTTTGCTTTAAACTCAAATATTTACAAGAAATGAAACTTCACATCAATCACAAAAAAATACTTGGAGACCTATACACTCCTATCGAAATCTACCTCAAACTAAGAGATAAATTCTCTAATAGTTTTTTACTAGAAAACTCTAGTAACCACTCGAGAGAGAACAGTTGTTCTTACATCTGCTTTGAGCCAATGATGTCTTATATCGTTACTGCAGATGTGACTACAGTCCAGACCTTAGAGAACACCACGACATATCCTACAGCTGATATCAATGTTCTAGATCAACTACAACTGTTCATCAAAGAAATCAACGTAGAAAATGCCAATCAATATGATTACTTAAAGGCAGGTATCTATGGATATACGAGTTATGACAGCATACCACTAGTACACGATATACAGTTTAAACCAAGTGATAACAGCCTTCCATTAATGCAGTACCACTTCTTTAAGTACATCATTGTATATGATCACTATAAAAATGAAATGCACTTAGTAGAATACGCACTTACAGGAGAAGAAAGTCAATTGAATAAAATACATGCCTATCTAAACACCAATAGCATTACTTCCTACCCTTTCAAAACGGTAGACTCTCCGAAGACACCTTACACAGATGAAGAGTTTCTAGAGATTATCAAAAAAGGAAAAGAGCACTGCTATAGAGGAGATGTATTCCAGCTAGTACTCTCACGCAAGTATAAGCAGCAGTTTACCGGAGATGAGTTTAATGTATATAGAGCACTCCGTTCTATTAACCCTTCTCCTTACCTATTCTATTTTGACTACGGAGCATTTAAGATATTCGGTTCTTCTCCTGAGGCACAAGTAGTCGTAAAAGAAAATAAAGCCTATGTCAATCCAATAGCAGGCACATTTAGAAAAACAGAGGACAAGGCTCAGAACGAGATACTAACACAGCAGTTACTTAATGACCCTAAAGAGAATGCAGAACATATCATGCTAGTAGACCTTGCTAGAAATGACTTAAGTATTACAGGAACAGAGGTCACCGTAGAAGAGTATAAAACGGTAGAACAATACTCTCATGTCATCCATCTAGTGTCTAAAGTCAGTGCTACCATAGATATGCAAAAAGATAGCCTTAATGTATTCGCCAATACCTTCCCTGCAGGGACACTATCAGGAGCACCTAAGCACAGAGCGATGGAACTAATCAATCAATACGAACCAGAGAGCAGAGGGTTCTATGGAGGTACGATAGGCTTTATCACCCTAGATGGAGAGATTAACCATGCCATCTTTATCAGATCTGCTCTGAGCTATCAGAACGAGTTACACTATCAGGCGGGATGTGGTATCGTGACGAAGTCAGATGACTTGTCAGAATTAAAAGAAATAGAAAACAAACTAAGTGCTATCACACTAGCTATCCGTGAAGCCCAAAACATATAAGTTATGAAAGTATTAGTAATCGACAACTATGATTCCTTTATCTACAATGTGATACACATCCTAAAAGAACTAGGGATAGAAACAATAGATATCATTAAGAATGATAAGATAGCACTAGAGCAAATAGATCAGTACGATAAGATTATCCTTTCGCCAGGACCGGGTATACCATCAGAAGCTGGCAGTCTAATGGAAGTGATAGCCTATGCCGCTGACCATAAAGACATATTAGGTATCTGCTTAGGGCATCAGGCTATAGGTGAGTACTATGGACATTCGTTAAAGAGATTAGAAACACCCTTACACGGCATATCATCACCTATACAGCTAGCTGCACCTGATGAACTGTTCCAGTCTATGCCAGATCACTCCCCTATCGCACATTATCACTCATGGGTAATAGAAGACAAGGACAGTGAACTAACAGTAACAGCCTATGACGAACAACAGAATATCATGGCTGTGAAGCATCGAACACTTAATGTCAGAGGAGTACAGTTTCACCCAGAGTCGATATTGACTACGTATGGAAAAGAGATTATTAAAAATTGGATTAAAAACTAATGCTATGAAAGAGATATTAAATCACTTAATACAACATAAGACACTTACTACAGAACAAGCCAAAGAGATAGTCATCAACATGGCTAATGACAAGTATACAGATGCACAGATGGCTTCTCTATTGACTACATTCATCATGAGACCCATCACATTAGAGGAGTTAAGAGGGTTCAGAGAAGGAATGTTACAGCTAGCTAATAAGGTAGATCTATCCGACTATAACCCTATGGACTTATGCGGTACAGGAGGAGATGGTAAAGACACTTTTAATATATCTACACTGTCATCCTTTGTGACCGCAGGAGCAGGTATCCCAGTAGCTAAGCATGGTAACTACGGAGTGTCTTCTATCTCAGGATCATCAAGTGTCATGGAGAACTTGGGTATACATTTTAAAAGCACAGAAGCAGAGCTAAAAGAACAATTGACAGAAGCGAATATCTGTTTCCTACACGCACCTTTATTTCACCCTGCTATGAAGAGAATCGCTCCTGTGAGAAAAGCACTTGGTGTGAAGACGTTCTTTAATATGCTTGGCCCGTTGACTAATCCTGCTCAGCCTAAGACACAGCTAGTAGGTCTGTTTAATCTTGAGCTATTGAGAATGTATAAATA
Source organism: Myroides odoratimimus (assembly GCF_030326305.1). Taxonomy (GTDB): domain Bacteria; phylum Bacteroidota; class Bacteroidia; order Flavobacteriales; family Flavobacteriaceae; genus Flavobacterium; species Flavobacterium odoratimimum_A. The sequence continues at coordinate 93,524 of NZ_JACAKB010000005.1, forward strand.
CTTCTTGCAGGCAGAGAATACACAGTACAGCATTATACACGCCTTAGACGGCTATGATGAATGTAGCTTGACTAAATCGGCTAAGCTAGTCAATAACAAAGAAGAGAAGCTAATAGACGCTTCTTACTTTAATAGTCCTGTCATCCGTGAAGAAGAAATAAAAGGAGGTAAAACAGTAGAAGAGTCGGCGTATATCTTCTGGCAAATACTTAAAGGTAAAGGTACCTCTGCGCAGAATAATGTAGTCCTTGCCAATAGCGCATTAGCTATTAATACCTACTATCCTGAACTAAGCATCTTAGAGGCAAAAGCAAGAGCAGAAGAATCTCTACTAGGAGGAAAAGCAAAAGAGAAGTTTGAAATACTAAAAGAATTGAGATGAAGATATTAGAACAAATAAAAGCACATAAACAAATAGAAATAGCACAACGCAAGACTGTAAAGAGTATTACTGACCTAAGAAATACTCCATTATACAACAGAACACCGATTGATTTTAAATCTGCTATACTTGCTAAGAGCAACAGAGCGATCATCGCAGAGTTTAAGAGACAGTCTCCTTCTAAAGGAATCATTCATCCCAACGCGAATATCACTGAGATAGTAAAAGGGTATGAAGCAAATGGAGCAGCGGCTTTATCAATTCTAAACGACAGTCAATTCTTCGGTGCTCTACCCTCTGACTTTGCTAACGCACGTACTTCAGTAGACTTGCCTCTATTGCAGAAAGACTTTATCCTAGACGAGTACCAGATAGAAGAAGCTAAAGCGCTAGGTGCAGACGCCATTCTATTGATCGCTAAAATGCTTCCTATAGAGCGTGTCAAAGTATTGACAGATTATGCACATCAACTTGGCTTACAAATATTACTAGAAACGCATACTGAACAAGAAATACGAGACCATTTACATACTGAATTTGACCTCATCGGGATAAACAATAGAGATCTAAACACCTTTGAAGTCAATATTCAGCACAGTATCGCCTTAGCTAATCTATTGCCAAAGCAAGCCGTAAAGATAGCAGAAAGTGGTATACAGAATGCCAATACGCTATTAGAATTAGCGGACAATGGATTCTCAGGCTTCTTAATGGGAGAGTACTTTATGAAGACCGCTAATCCTGCTGAACAACTAAGGTTATTACAACAAGAGATTAAACTGTAAACAGCGATGAAGAAGATAAAGATTTGTGGGATGTTTGATATAGACAATATTAATTCTGTTGGGCAAGAGCAGATTGACATGATGGGATTTATCTTTTATCCGAAGTCAAAGCGATATGTAAGTAGAGATACTAACAAGGCTATTGATAACCTACCTCATCATATTCAGAAAGTAGGTGTATTCGTCAATGCTACAAGAGAAGAAATAACTCAACGCATAAAGCAGTATAAGCTAGACTATATACAACTTCACGGTAACGAAAGCCCAGAAGATTGTGCTTACCATAAAGAGCAAGGAATAAAAGTAATCAAGGCTTTCTCTATAGGAGTAAAAGAGGATTTCAGTCAAATAGAACAATACGAAGCATACTGTGACTTATTTGTATTCGACACCCCTACTCCAGAGTATGGAGGTAGCGGATTATCATTTGACTGGGATGTATTACAGCATTATCAAGGTAGTACCCCTTATCTACTAAGTGGAGGATTAGGATTACACAACATACAGTCCGCTTTGCTATTACGAGACAATAAATTAGTGGGGTTTGACCTCAACAGTAAATTAGAAAACAACCAACATCATAAAGACATAACACTAGTGAGAAAACTAGTAAAAGAAATAAGAGACTATGAAAGAATTTAACCCAAACGAACAAGGATATTACGGAGAGTACGGGGGTTCATTTATCCCTGAGATGCTGTATAAGAATGTATCAGACTTACAAGAGAGCTACCTAGATATCATACAGACAGAAGATTTTCAACAAGAACTAAATAAGCTACTTAAAGATTATGTGGGGAGACCTACTCCTCTATTCTATTCTGCTAACTTATCTGCTAAATATAAAGCAAAGATCTATCTAAAGAGAGAAGATCTAAATCACACAGGAGCCCATAAAATCAACAATACAATAGGACAAGTACTCTTAGCCAAACGCCTAGGCAAAAAGAGAATTATAGCTGAGACAGGTGCAGGTCAGCACGGGGTAGCTACTGCTACTACTTGCGCACTACTAAATCTAGAGTGTACTGTATTTATGGGGGCACATGATATCGAACGTCAGAAGCCAAACGTAGAACGCATGCGTATGCTAGGGGCAAAAGTAGTAGCTGCTGAGAGTGGGAGCAAGACTTTAAAAGACGCTACAAATGAAGCCATACGTGAATGGATCAATAATCCACAAGAGACCTATTATGTGATCGGTTCTGTAGTAGGACCTCATCCTTATCCTGATATGGTAGCGAAGTTTCAATCTATCATCAGTAAAGAAATAAAAGCACAGCTAATAGAGCAAGAGAATACTCCTAATCCAGACTATGTAGTAGCCTGTGTAGGTGGGGGAAGTAATGCTATGGGAGCTTTCTACCACTTTATAGATAATGGACATACAAAGTTAATCGCAGTAGAAGCGGCTGGTCTAGGAGTAGAAACAGGACAGACTGCGGCTACTATCGCCTTAGGAAAACAAGGTATTATCCACGGTAGCAAGACTTACCTTATACAGACGGAGGATGGACAGATTATAGAGCCTTATTCTATCTCTGCCGGATTAGATTATCCAGGTATAGGGCCTGCACACGCTTATCTAAGTGATACTGGTAAGATCACTGTAGGTAGTATCACCGATGACGAGGCTATCAAAGCTGCTTTTGAATTAACGCGTATCGATGGGATTATACCTGCTCTAGAGTCAGCACACGCCTTAGCTTACCTAAATAAAATGGAGCTAAAAGAAAGCGATATCGTAGTGGTAAACTTATCAGGACGAGGCGATAAAGACATGATTACTTACTCTAAATACTTCAACCATGAATAACAGAATCAACACACTCTTCACAAAGAAGAAATCCAATATACTTTCGATCTACTTCACAGCAGGCTATCCTGCTATAGAAGACACCATGACCATCTTAAAAAATCTAGATAACGCTGGTGTAGATTTAGTAGAAATAGGCATGCCATTCTCAGATCCACTAGCAGACGGGCCAGTTATACAACACAGCAGTGAACAGGCACTATTAAACGGTATCACAGTCTCTAAACTATTCGAACAATTAAAAGAAATGAGACAGCACATTACTATACCTGTTGTCTTAATGGGGTATCTAAATCCAGTACTAAGATATGGTGTAGAGGCATTCATCAGTAAATGTGCAGAAGTAGGTGTAGATGGTATTATCCTACCAGACTTACCTATGGACTACTACGTATCCCATTTCAAGACACACTGTGATCAACACAACGTCAGTAATATCATGTTGATAAGTAATGATACTTCGACAGAACGTGTGCGCCATATAGATGAGCAGACAGATGGTTTTATCTATTTAGTTTCTTCTAATGGGACAACAGGTTCTAATAAGTCTTTAGAAGAACAACAAGCATACTATAAACACATTCAAGATTTAAAACTTAAAAACCCTGCTCTTATCGGCTTTGGGGTAAGAGATAAACACACCTATGACCTCACGAATCAATATAGCTCAGGGGCGATTATAGGTACAGCCTTTATGAAGCATATTAATGAACATGGTATTAGTGAGGATAGCATTCTTAACTTCGTCAAGAGCATTAGGTAAGTATAACCCTAATACTTTTGACAATATATACTAAACAAAATAGGCAACTCACATGAGTTGCCTATTTTGTTATTTTAAAGAATGGTGATTAAGAACATCCGCAGCTACCTCCGCCACAAGAACCTTTCTTATTCGTTTTATTCTTCCAAAAGCCTTTTTTAATGATGTACCCCAATGCAATAATTACAATTGCATAGGCAATTATTTCTTGGTAACCCATAATTACTTTATTTTAAAAGTTGATATGCTATTAAAGCTGCGACATACGCAAGAACAGTCATAAACACTAATTGGTAGATAGTCCATTTCCAAGACTTAGTCTCTCTTTTCACGATTGCTACTGTAGCTGTACACTGCATCGCAAAAGCATAAAAGAACATTAGTGACACCCCACTGGCTAGCGTGAAGACTGGTTGTCCTGTATCAGGCCATATCTCAGCTGCCATTTTTTGTTTAATACGTCCATCTTCATCATTCTCATCCCCAGATCCTACATTATAAATAGTTCCAAGTACTCCGACAAAGATTTCACGTCCTACGAAAGAAGACAATACGGCAATACCTACTTTCCAGTCATACCCTAGAGGTTTGATTACAGGTTCTATTGTTTTACCTAGAATACCGATATAAGAATTCTCTAATTTATAACTAGCGATATGCTCGCTTAACTCTTCTTCACTTACTTCTTTATCTTGATATACTTCTGTAATATGTTTCTCAGCGTTCTCAAAGCGTTCTCCAGGTCCATGAGCACCTAAGAACCAAATGATAATCGATAATACGAATATAATCTTACCCGCACCTACTACGAATGCTTTAGTCTTCTCATACATATTCACCACTACGTTCTTAATAATCGGAGTACGGTAGTTCGGCATCTCGATTACGAAGTATGACTTGCGCTCGCTCTTGATGTATTTACTCAATGCCCAAGAGGATAACAAAGCTGCTAAGAATCCTACTAAATAGAATAACGTCAATGTCAATCCTTGTATACTTAAGAATCCAAATATGCGTGTATCAGGAATTACTAAAGCAATAATGATAATATATACTGGAATACGAGCAGAACACGTAGTAAACGGTGTTACAAGTATTGTAATCAATCTTTCTTTAGGGTTCTCGATATTACGAGCAGACATAATCGCCGGAATAGCACATGCATTACCAGAGATAAGTGGCACTACTGATTTACCACTTAATCCGAATGGACGCATTAACCTATCCATTAAGAACACCACTCTACTCATATACCCTGTCTCTTCTAAGATAGAAATAAACATAAATAGAATAGCAATCTGAGGAATGAAAGGCATTACCCCTCCGATACCTGGTACGATACCATCCGCTATCAAATCTGTAAGCTTACCTGGTTCCATCGTATCGTGTACCCAAGAACTAAGATTAGCAAACTGCTCATCTATCCAATCCATCGGAATACTTGACCACTCAAAGATAGCCTGGAAGACCAACATCATAATCGCAAAGAAGATTAGATATCCATACACTTTATGGGTAAGTATTCTATCTACTTTAGAACGAAGATCTGTAGCTTTATTGACATCACGTGAGTACGTTTCTTTTAAAACGTCGTTGATAAACTGATATCTCTTGATTGTCTTTTTATGTTGAAGCTTTTTGATTTCACTTTCTGACAACTGAACTCCCTTCGCCTCTATCTCTTTCTTTCCTATATTCCCGATTTTGATGTCTTGTGAATAGATCATCCACAATTTGAATACAGAAAGGTTAGGGAACGTCAAAGCAAGTTTACTAAAGAACTCTGTGTCTACTGCAGTAGCATTCACACATGGTTCTATAGAATACGTTCTATAATTTAATATTGCTTGTTTTAACTCTTGAATGCCAAGTTTTTTCTTCGCACTAATTAAAACAATCTTTGTATTTAATTTCTTTTCTAATTCGGCTATCTTAAGACTAATCCCCTTCTCCTCCATATGATCAGCCATATTAACAGCCAATATAGCAGGAACACCAAGTTCTTTTACTTGAGTAAATAGTAATAAGTTACGCTTTAGATTTTCTATATCAGCTACTACAACAGTAACATCTGGAAAGTCATCATTAGTAGGATCAAATAATAAGTCTAATACAATGCGCTCATCTTCAGAACTCGCATTAATACTATATGTTCCTGGTAAGTCGATAATAGTAGCGTTTACTTTATCATCTAACTTCGCTACTCCAGACTTTTTATCTACAGTAATACCAGGATAATTTCCTATCTTATGGTTAAGGCCTGTCAGGGCATTGAATACAGAGGTTTTCCCTACATTAGGATTACCTATTAGGGCAACTTTTATATCTTTTTTCATCAACTATATGTAATATCTTAATCTAATTAGCCAATTAATTCTACTTGTATCTCTTTAGCTAATTCTTTTCGAATAGATAAATGTGTATCATTAATACACAGATATATGGGGTCACCTAGAGGGGCTACCTCTAAAAGTTCTACAGCATTACCTGGTAGACATCCCATTTCTAATAGTTTTAAAGGAACCTTGTGCATATCAAAATCTGCTATCACTCCTTTTTCATTTCTTTTTAATAAGTCTAAAGTTGTACTCACCTTATTTAGATTTAATTCATATTGCAAATTTAGTCAATTAAAAAGATTATAGAACTATATTCCTAATAAATATCAGTATAAATACTACTACAACCTTTTCATTACTAGTCCATTTAACGAATTCACAATAATATACAAATACGCTAATACCAAAAATCCCTCTACATTATCTAACAAATGTAGAGGGATTTTACTATGTAATAACTTGACTATTCAGTCTTATTCTTCTCATGTTCATACAGCCATTGGATGTCTTCCCATAGCTGTTGCATATTCTTAGCTTCTTTATCAGGAGTATCTAGATTAGTACCATCATAGAACCCACGGATACGGCCATTGCCATCTACTAGAATAAAGTTTTCGGTGTGTACCATATCGTACATCTCTTCTGGAGACCCTGTCTTCACAGCTAAGTAAGAGTTACGAGCGATATAATAGATATCTCTTTTATCCCCCGTTACTAAGTTCCATATCTTATCATCAGCGCCTTTGCGTAGTGCATATTCTTTTAGCACAGGTACGCTATCAATATCTGGAGTCACTGAGTGTGATAATAATTTAACGCCTGGCAGAGTCTTAATCTTATCTTGAAGCCAAACCATATTATCACTCATGATAGGACAAATAGTAGTACATGTCGTAAAGAAGAAATCAGCGACATAAATATGTCCTTCATAATCCTTATTCGTTATTGTATCACCATTCTGGTTTAAGAACTTAAAAGCAGCTATCTTGTGCTTCTGTTTATTGGCCTCATGTTGGATTAAACTATCTACCATCTCAGGATTCACCATCGCTGGTGTATATACTGGTAGTGATTTTCTATACTTCAGTGCATTGTAGAACATCACCATGATTCCTGCACATAAAAGGAAGAAGAAAATAAAAAAGTATTTATATTTCTTGAAAAAGTGTAACATTTTAAATAGAGTTTCGACAAACTTACAAAATCCCTTTTAACCTGAAGGTTAAAGACATGATAAATACAAGATGTCTTATTTAAAGTATAGAAAAATACGATTATAAAAGATATTTTCTATTTTTGTTAGAATATCAATAGGAACAAAATTAATTATATACTATGAACAAAAGAGTTTTATTAACCTCTGCCTTCGCTGTAGTATCATTAGTAGCTTGTAAAGATGCTAAAAATACAACAGAGCAAGAAGATCAAGTAGCTCATGGAATCAACCTAGAATACATGGATAAAAATGTAAAGCCTGGTGATGACTTTTTCCGTTATGTAAACGGTGCTTGGTATGACAAAACAGAAATTCCAAATGACAGAACACGTTGGGGAAGTTTTGATGAATTAAGACAAAACACTGATAAGGATGCCCTTGCTATCCTTAGAGAGGCTGCTGAAGACTCTAAACTTGATCCTAAATCTGATCAAGCTAAAGCTGTAGCTGTATTCCAAACTTACTTAGATGAAGCTAAGAGAAATGAATTAGGAGTAGCTCCTCTTAAACCTTACTTAGATAAAATCAATGCAATCAAAACTCCAGAAGATGCGACTAAACTAATCAACGAATTAGTAGCTGAAGGAGGATTAGGATTATATTCTATCTATGTATATGCAGATGCAAAAAGCTCTCAAGAGAATACAGTATACATCAGTTTAGGTTCTTTAGGTTTACCTGATCGTGATTATTATGTATTAAAAGATAAAGACATCACTGAAAAACGTGACCAATACGTAGCACACGTAGCACGTATGTTAGAATTAGCTGGTGAGCCTAAAGAAGAGGCTACTACAGATTCTAAACGTGTATTAGCGATCGAAACTAAAATGGCTGAACCTCGCCTTACTAGAGTAGAGCGTAGAGATAGCCGTCTTACTTATAACCCTATGACAGTAGCTGAGCTTCAAAAATTAACACCTGCTGTTGATTGGAATGCTTATATCGCTGCTACAGGATTAAAGAACGTTGAAAAGCTAATTGTATCTCAACCGAAATACATGAAAGCACTTAACGAAATCCTTTCTGCTAAAAATATCGAAGATATCAAAGCGTATATGAAATGGACTTTAGTGAACAAAAATGCTAGTTACTTATCTACTGAAATGGAGAAAGCAAACTGGGAGTTCTACTCTAAAACATTAGAAGGTGCTAAAGAACAAAGACCTGTTGATGAAAGAGCATTAGCTGTAGTTAACGGTACTGTAGGAGAAGCTTTAGGACAATTATACGTTGCTAAAAAATTCCCTGCTGAAGCGAAAGCAAAAGCTCAGGCGATGATTAAAAACGTACTTACAGCTTTCGGTGATCGTATCAAAGCATTACCATGGATGGCTGAAGAAACTAAAAAAGGTGCTTTAGAAAAATTAGCAACTACAACAGTGAAGATCGGTTACCCTGACAAATGGGAAGATTACTCTGCTATGGATATTAAAGCTCCTAAAGATGGTGGTAATCACTTCGAAAACATGAAGAATGCTACTAAATGGGATTTTGCTAAAAACATGGAAGACTTCGGTAAACCTGTAGATAAATCTCGTTGGGGAATGGCTCCACAGACAGTGAACGCATACTTCAACCCTATCTATAACGAAATCGTATTCCCTGCTGCTATCTTACAACCTCCATTCTATGATTATAAAGCTGACGAAGCGATTAACTATGGTGGTATCGGAGCTGTAATCGGACACGAGATCTCTCACAGTTTTGATGATTCAGGAGCTCGTTATGATAAAAACGGAAACTTAAACAACTGGTGGACTGACGCTGACTTAACTAGTTTCACTAAATTAGGTGATGCTTTAGCTGCTCAGTACAGCGCATTAGAGCCTCTACCAGGTGTATTCGTAGACGGTAAATTCACTTTAGGTGAGAATATCGGAGACTTAGGTGGTGTTAATGCTGCTTATGACGGATTACAAATCTATTTAAAAGAAAACGGTGATCCAGGTCTAATCGACGGATTCACACCTGAGCAACGTTTCTTTATCTCTTGGGGAACTATCTGGAGAACTAAAGCTCGTGATGAGGCGATTAAAAACCAAGTGAAAACTGACCCTCACGCTCCTGGACACTACAGAGCGTATGTACCTCTTCAAAACGTAGATGCTTTCTACCAAGCATTTGATATTAAAGAAGGTGATAAATTATACATCAAACCTGAAGAAAGAGTTAAAATCTGGTAATCAGAACACAATAAATAACGATAAAGGAGTCTCAATGAGGCTCCTTTATTTTTTTGTACATCCGATAAGAGCAATTCTACATAAAACACAAACAAAAACCTCATTTTCAATATGATAAATACACAAAAAGCACTTCACCATATCAACCCTAAATTGACTGGTCGCATAGTGGTCGCATAGTTATCGGATACTGCTCGCATAAAAAAGGGCTAAAAGTATGCGACCACTATCCTATTATTATCCTTTCACTACTCTATCATAAGCGATAGAAATGCTATATCACACAAAAAAAAGCATTGTGGTAATCACAATGCTTTATTATTATTATATTGAGCACTTCTTAACTATAAGGTTTTCTCATCTATCTTCTTAATCATAGGATCTACTTCTAACATCCATAGATAGTAATCCTCACTAGTGTATAATTGACTTAAAAACTCTCCGACTAAGAATCGTTTCACGATCTGCTTTCGCTTATCTAGTTTAAAGAATAGCTTATTACCTTCTAGATGTTTAATATAAGCTTTAAATACTTTATCAGAAGACATCACATAGTCTATCACCTCTTCTTTAGACATATTAGTAAACTTCGCTCTTTCTTTATCGATCTCTTGGAATACAAAGAAACTCACAATACCCGATTTCATCAGAAGTACCACAGTGTCATCTCCATGCTTATTCCCTATCGGGACAAAGATATCTGGTACTATACCACCACCTCCATAGACTACACGCCCTTTTAAGGTCTTATACTGTAGGCTATCGGCTACTTTTATACTATCAGCAGCATATAACTCACCGTGTGCGTATCTCGTTCTAAAATCGTTATTATACTCTTCTACGCCCATCGTATAAGGCTTCTGTATAGATCGTCCAGACGGAGTGAAATAACGCGCTGTAGTCAATCTAATAGCAGAACCATCACCAAGCATCAATTCTCGTTGTACAAGTCCTTTACCGAAGCTTCTACGCCCTACGATAGTTCCTCTGTCATTATCTTGTATTGCTCCAGCTATAATTTCACTAGCAGAAGCAGAATTCTCATTAATCAGCACATAAAGAGGCTTATCTGTAAAGAGACCACTTCCTTTAGACTTCGTGACTCTCTCTTGACCGCCCTTATTTACAGTTTTTACAATTACCTGATCTTTCTTTAATAAATCATTTAGCATACTTACTGCCTGATCCATATACCCTCCCCCATTATCTCTCAAATCAATGACTAGGCTAGAAATATCTTGTGTGATCAGATCCTCTAACGCCTTTTTAAACTCCTCATAAGTCGTACTAGAGAATCTATTGAGCTTAATATATCCTCTCCCGTCTGACAACTTAAATGCGGCATCTACACTCTTGATAGGAATAGGCTGTCTATTGACTACGATGTTTAGCTTCTTACCTATAGTCTTTCGATAGACTTCTAACTTTACATCAGTATCTTTTTCTCCTCTTAAGTATTTAGCGATACTATCAGAGGTCATCTCCTTTCCATACAGATGTTGTCCATCAGCACTTATGATACGGTCACCTGGCTGTATTCCAGCTTTAAAAGCGGGTCCATCTACGATATCTTTGATTACAGCGACACTATCTTTATAGTAATAGTAGTTCACTCCTATTCCTACGAAACTACCTTGCATAGACTCTGTCACAGACTGTAGCTCACTCTTGCCGATATAGATAGAGTGAGGGTCTAGTTGTTCTAGAATAGTAGTCACCGTTCTATCTACGATAGAGTCAGTATCTACATTATCTACATACTCCTTCTCTATAAAATCAATTAGCCTATTTAATTTAAGCTTATTGTGATTGGTATAAAACCCAGTTTTCCCACGATAAGAAGCAGATACAAGAAAGCCCCCTAGTAAGATACCTAAGGATAAAGAAATCGATATAATCAGAGGCCAAAAAAACTTTTTCATCTACAGTGGATATTAATCAAGGTCAGGAAGAAATACGACATCCACCCCTGCTTTTTCTAAGAAGTCTACTCCTTCTGTGTCACGATAACCTTCACTGTACACCACTCTAGTAATACCTGCCTGATGGATAAGCTTACTACAGTCTCTACATGGAGACATCGTGATATAAAGTGTAGCCCCTTGACAACTCTGTGTAGAGCTAGCAACCTTCAAGATAGCGTTAGCCTCAGCATGTAGCACATACCAATGCGTAGTGTCGTTTTCGTCTTCACAACAGTTCTCAAAACCGGTGGGTGTACCATTATATCCGTCAGAAATAATCATCCTATCTTTTACAATAATAGCCCCTACCTTTTTTCGTTTACAATACGATAGTTGTCCCCATTCGCGTGCCATGCGCAAATAAGCCTTATCATATTTAGTTATTTTTGATTCATTCATATCAGAAATATTTACAAAGTTCTCTATCCCTTTGATCTAACAAAAATACACAAACCTTTTTGTTAATTCACCAATCTTAGAATAGGAACTTATTTCGTTTATCTAATTTACTATCTAAACGAATAATCTATTATAAACCCACTACTAAAAACACACATCATTATGATAAGCATAAAAATATCATAAAAAAACTATGGACTCCATAATTTATCATTATATTAGAGATAATAAACTGAACCTATTTACTAACCAAAAAACAAACAAAAATGTCATACTCAGAATTATTTGATTTAGGATTTAGAGAGAGAAACAAAGGCCACTTTGCTTCGATAGTACGTGTGGCGTTAGCGAATGGACATTATAGCACAGAAGAGAAAGCTTTCTTAGATGAACTAGCTGTTCGCTTAGAAATCAGTGATGAGGACTATGCAAGTATATTAAAAAACCCTGAGAGCTATCCTGTCAACCCTCCCTATTTAGAGACCAATCGTATAGAACGATTATATGATCTGGCAAGAATGGTATATGTAAATCACGTATTAGGACCAAAACAAAAAGAGATATTAAAGAAATTTGCTGTTGCATTAGGTTTCACTAATAATATCGATTATCTAGTAGATAAATCTCTATCGTTGCTAGTCTTAAATGTTGATATAGATACCTTCATAGAAGAAATTCACAACCTTAAAAAATAAAAAAAGTGAGCTAATCCTAAAGATTAGCTCACTTGTTATTTTATAGAAATACTTCTTATTTCTTCATAAACTCTTCAGCCTTTTCTACCATGTTTTTACTACCACAGAAGAAAGGAACACGTTGGTGTAACTCCGTTGGCTCTATCTCCATGATACGAGTATATCCATCAGATGCTTTACCTCCAGCTTGCTCAATGATGAATGCAATAGGATTACACTCATATAACAATCTTAGTTTTCCTTTCGGAGCTTTCGTACTAGTAGGGTAGATGTAGATACCACCTTTTAGAATATTACGGTGAATATCAGATACTAAACTACCGATGTATCTAGAAGTATATGGTCTATCATTCTCTTCTGCTTGACAGTACTTTAAGTAATCTTTTACCCCTTGTGGGAAGTGTACATAGTTCCCCTCATTGATAGAGTAGATATGTCCATCCTCATTAATCTTCATATTCGGGTGAGACAAGAAGAATGTACCGATCGCTGGATTTAATGTAAACCCGTGTACTCCATTACCTGTAGTGTAAACTAACATGGTAGAAGAACCATATACAATATATCCTGCTGCTACTTGATTCTCTCCTTTTTGTAAGAAGTCTTCTTTTGTTACAGGAGTTCCGATAGGAGTCACACGTCTATAGATAGAAAAGATAGTACCTACTGATACATTCACATCGATATTAGACGAACCGTCTAGTGGATCCATTAGCACTACATACTTATTCTCGTTGCTGTTATCTCTACCGTGGATAGAAATAAAATCATCCTCTTCTTCAGAAGCGATACCACATACGATTTCTCTATTGATAAGTGTTTTAATGAATACTTCGTTTGCAAAAACATCAAGTTTCTGCTGTTGCTCACCTTGTACATTTTGTTTTCCAAAAGCACCTACGATGTCAACTAAACCTGCTTGGTTAACTTGGTGACTTACTACTTTAGCAGCTAGTCTAAGAGAGTTAATTAATCTTGATAACTCACCAGAAGAGTATTTAAAGTCTTCTTGTTTTTCAATGATAAACTCTCCTAAAGTTTGAGATCTTTCTGTTGTCATTTTCAAAAATGATTCTTAAGTTGTGTATTTTACAGTGCAAATATCGTTAATTTTGTTGTCTAACCGAAGACATTAACCATTAAATCAATAACTAAAATGAATATTAGACCTGCAACCCCTCAAGACATGCCTGATGTATTAGCATTAATACAAGAACTAGCAACTTTCGAAAAAGAACCTGATGCTGTCGTAGTTACTGCTGAAGACCTAATCAGAGATGGTTTTGGAGCAAATCCTTTATTTCATGTTATTGTTGCTGAGCTAGACACTAAAATCATCGGCATGGCTTTATTCTACAATAGATATTCTACCTGGAAAGGTAAGACGATTCACTTAGAAGATCTTATCGTCACAGAAGCAGCTAGAGGTACAGGAGCAGGATATGCACTGTATGCAGAGGTTATGAATATCGCAAAGAAAGAAGGTGTGCGAAGAGTAGAATGGGTAGTTCTGAACTGGAATGAACCGGCTATTAACTTTTATAAAAAATCCGGAGCGACAGTATTAGAAGATTGGTATACTGTACAAATGGATCAAAACGGAATAGAACAATTTAGTCAATCTAAGTAAATGAGAGTATTCAAATTTGGAGGAGCCTCAGTAAGAGACGCAGAAAATGTAAAAAACGTTTGTAACGTATTAAAAACAGTAGGTTATGAAGATAGCCTAATCATTGCTTCTGCAATGGGTAAAACAACAAATGCCTTAGAGGTAGTCGTACACAACTATTTTCAGAATAGATTTGACTTAGCAGAGTCTGTTGATGTAGTTAAAGATTATCACTACACGATCGTTAGAGAATTATTCCCTAATGAAGATCACGATATCTATGCAGCGCTAAAAGAGCTATTTGATTCTATTACTTACTTCTTACTGAACAATAAATCTCCTAATTACAACTTCGTTTATGACCAAATCGTAAGCTATGGAGAGATTATCTCTACGACTATCTTACACTATTACCTACTAGAGTCAGGTATAGACAACGCTTGGCTAGACTCAAGAAACTTAATCAAAACAGATACAGTCTATAGAGACGCTGATGTGAACTGGGATATCACGATAGAGAATATCAAAAAAGAGATTTGTACTAAGCAATTATTCATTGTACAAGGATTTATTGGGTCTGACTATAACGGTTTCTCTACCACATTAGGACGAGAGGGGTCTGACTACTCTGCTGCTATCTTTGCTTATGCCTTAGACGCAGAGAGTGTAACTATATGGAAAGACGTACCAGGGGTACTGAATGCTGATCCACGTTATTTTGAAGATACTACTCTACTACAACATATTTCTTATCAAGAAGCAATAGAACTAGCGTTCTACGGTGCGTCAGTCATCCACCCAAAGACCTTACAACCGTTGCGTCAAAAAGAAATACCACTATATGTAAAGTCATTCTTAAATCCATTATTACCAGGAACGAATGTATCTAAAGGAGCACCATTGACTCCTCATGTTCCTTGTTTTATTGTGAAGAAGAACCAATTATTAATATCACTTTCTTCTAAGGATTTCTCTTTTATCATGGAACAAAATATCAGTGATATTTTTAAACTCTTCGGAGAGTATAATATTAAGGTGAATGTAATACAGAACTCTGCTATTAGCTTCTCTGTATGTGTAGAAGATAAGTTTAATCACTTCGAAGACGTAAGACTATTACTTACAGATAAGTTTAAGGTGAGCTATAATGAGAATGTGTCTCTATATACCATAAGACACTTCGACGATCACTCTGCACAAAAAATACTCAGCGATAAGACCTTACTATTAAAACAAGTAAATAGAGAGACAATGCAGATTGTCACTAAAGAATAACATCATAAAGGCTGTCTCACGAAGACGGCCTTTTTACTACACTATACTCACCAACTATATATTGATCATTGCCCTAAGATTCATTGTCTAATCTTCTTTTTACCCAATCTACAGGTGTGTAAAAAGAACTTAGCCACTGCATAGATCAGGATATAGATACCCCATAATAGCACTCCGTGTATATAGATTATACCCATTAAGACTTTCTTCATAAGCTATTCATTAAAACCAGATATTAGCTATAAAGCAAGATAAAACAACACCCACTCAAAAGCTAAAGCGGTGATAAAACTACTGATAAAAGCAAAGATATATTGCACTTTAGTTACTTCTTTCTTTTTAATATCCTGTATCACCTTATACAATATAGCGCCAAAGACACCTATCACAATACTCGATAGTATCCATACGATATAAAATCTACTCTCATAATCTAAGTCCATATCTACACTTACTTTTAATAATCACGTTCTATAAAGATACGTAAACTTTAACGAATAGTTTTTCTCCAATGAAATAAATAGCTCTTTAAAAAACAGTATTTTTAACTCCTAAATATCAAGCTATGCCAATCATCACAAGAACCAATTCTAACAATAAAGACTTTTTAAACCTCATCACAGAACTAGACAAATACCTCAAAACAACTGATGGTGATGAACATGACTTCTTTGACCAATACAATAAAGTAGATCATATCAACCACGTTGTGGTTATCTACGAAGATAGTCGTGCTATAGCCTGTGGAGCTATCAAAGAATATGACTCACATACTATGGAGGTTAAGCGTATGTACACTGCTCCTATTGCTAGAGGTAAGGGTGTCGCCTCTATTGTACTAGCTGAATTAGAAAAGTGGAGTCTAGAGCTAGGTTATACACGCTGTATCTTAGAGATGGGTAAGCTACAGACACAAGCAGAGATATTATATAGAAAGAATAACTATACCATTATCCCTAACTACGGTCAGTATAAAGGTGTAGAGAGTAGCCTGTGTTTTGAAAAGGTGTTGTAATCTAACTAACTTGAACAAACATCTCACCTAATCGATTATTACAAAACACAAATATGATTTACTTTAAATAAAAATATCTACTAAAACTACTTAATCTCAATCAAAGCATTTTTTTTAAACATCCCTATCTTAATGACCCATTTAATATACAGACAGAAAATATAACTCAAGAATAAGAAAAATAGGCCTAGAACGAACTGCATAACAAAATTCACATTATCACCATAAAAAATGAGCAATAGCACTAGGCCTGCTAAAACTAGCATCAACAATGGTAAAACTATTACTGCCAAAGAGAACAGCCCAATCCGCTTATATATAGTTATCGAATATCCTAACGCATAACTTATCATTGCTAATGACAAAAAGACTAATACTATTAATAATAAAATCAGCATAACTATATACACTATTGTCCATACTCCTGACCTAGTCACATATTCATAATCAGGATGATAGTATATTTCCATTTTAGAAAGATATCCACCTATACGTTCTAATGAATAGTTAACTGTTCTTTCTAATTCTACATTCTCTTTAGTAGTAAATTTCACTACTGATAAATACTTCGAACCAAACCTACTTGAACCATAAGTTTTAAGTGAAACAACCTCAGCCTGCAATCTCTCACCATAGCTTATTGTGACAACATATTTTGTAATATCTTGTACCAACCGATAACCTCCATTAAAAATCATAAAAGTCATCATAGCTATTGTCATAAAGATCTTAGCTCCAGAACTATCAATCTCAGAGCGTTTTTCCTTACGCATTCTCTTGACAACCAATCTGCCAATAACAATACAAAATACAACAGCAGCAAGTAAAGGTATAAACAGCTTAAATTTCTCCATATATATTAAATAAACTACCCCCTTCTCGTTGTACTCCCAAACCTAGCGTTATCTACTCTTCTTATTCCCTTTCTATTCATCCCCATATTCTTTAGATAACTCCAAATAGCTAATGTCAGTACCAAACTAAAAAACACTAAGAGTGTATTAACCCAAAGCGGTTTGTCCTTAACATCAAATAATGCCCATATCATAGCTCCATCAAACAAGATCATGTTAAGGGAAATAAAGCACTGATATAAAATATTTTATCAACTCTATTTTTCTATCTACTTTATTATCCGTAACTTAATATATAATTTCAAAAACAACACAATCATGAAATACGTAAAAGAATTTTCAGCCTTAGATTTTGACAATGACATACTAGTTGTTGACTTTAAAGACCATCAAATAGAGAACCCTATTGTACAGGTATCTGAGATTATAGATGAGTTTGTCTATCAAGTGAAGCCTTGTAAGATATTTATCTCTAAAGCTCATAATATAGATATAGCTACTGATGTTCCATTTAGAGGAAGAGTGGTTATACGATAATTAGAATGTTATTTATACTTCTATAAAGCAAGGAGACTTATCAAGAGTAGGTCTCCTTATTGCATTAAAAGCCCCCTACTTACTCCATACACTACTTGATTATAGATCCTTCGGATACAGTCTAAATATCGTTCGCAAAACAACCTCTAATCCCTAGTAAACACAGGTTATTTCCGAATAACTTCCGCACAAAATCAAATCAAAAAAACACAATAAACTAGACAACAATTATTTACAACAAAAAAGACACTCCATATTAAATCAAAAGAAGCATATCTGATCAATATCTCCAAATAGAGGCAGAATAAGGCAATATGAGCCATGAAATAACACAGCATTCATAACATAAAAAGAGATAAATACGCTTGATATTGTTTATTTTTACTCTTTTAAACTTATGCTATGATTTCTAAATACTCCCTTTGTTTTCAACCTGATGATGCTACACTTGAACTAGTAAAGCAAATGAAGCTACAGCTAGCCGATGAGATAGGGTGGTATAACAGTAAGAATTCCTTAGCACATATCACTATCTCTAAGTTTAAAACTGACCTGAATGGTATCAAAAAAATAGCCGAATTAGTCAGAGCACAGTGTAGTACATTCACTCCTGTACAAGTACTATTTAACGACTATGGTCAATATCCTAACGGAGCGTTCTTCTTAGCAGTAGATGAGTTCTCTAAACCTATTCTTCAAGAATATGCAAAAAAGGTAATGCGCAAAGTCGTTTTGCCCGAAATCTATAAGAGTAATGAACCTCATATGTCTATCGCGCGCAAGCTAGACCCAGAGCGATTAGAGCGTGCATTGGTTTATTTTCAGAAGCCTGCTATCTCTTGTCTGTGTAATCATATCGCCTTACGCCAATTTAATCCTGACAGAAGACAATACGATATCATCGCTACCTTCCCTTTCTTAGGCTTGCCGTCTAATGAGCCAGAACAGTTGTCGTTGTTTTAAAGCTATTCCTTTTAAAAGCAAATGAGCTCATCGTTTTTATTTTATTTTCCCTATTTTTGGAATTAATCACAAACCTAAAACATGGAAAATAACAACAATACATTGACTTGGGATGAGTTTTCTAAAGTAGAAATGAGAGTAGGTACTATCGTTGAAGCGGAAGTATTCGCTGAAGTGAGAAACCCTGCTTATAAGTTAGTAGTGGACTTCGGAGAAGAGATCGGAAAGAGAAAGTCTTCTGCTCAGATTACTAAACTATATACACCTGAAGAGCTGATCGGTAAACAAGTAGTAGCTGTAGTAAACTTCCCCCCGAAACAGATAGCTAATCTAATGAGTGAATGCCTAGTAATGGGAGCTGTAGAAGGAAAAGAAGTTACGTTAATGACAATGGATAAGCCGACTAAAAATGGCTTAAGAATAGGATAATTTAGTTAACGGTTTACAATTTACAGTATTTACCTACAGTATATCGATGATGAATAGTTGACAGTTTATGGTTAACAGTTAGTAGTTGACAATATTTACCTATGATATATCATATATTGAATATGGACAGTTGACGGTTTTTCAGAGATATCAATGTTTTGCATCCCTCAATCATATAACAATAAAAAATAACGGTTTACAGTCTGTGAACTGTAAACCGTCAAATATTAACTTCATTATATCTTACCTAATTTCTTTAAAAAGGCTTCTTCTGCTAGATTAAAAGCATACATAGCTGAGTGAGTAGAGGTAAAGTTATCCGTCAGCTTAGATCTAAAAGCGCTATACTGTGTCTTACCATCTTCTTTAAAAAAATCAACTATAGCCGTATATTCACCAGTATCTATATTATGTAGAATACGTGCTTGATAGTTACTCGTCTTATCTTTTCTACCGAGTTCTCTATACTTCTGATCATTATACATATATACATTAAAGAAGTAATCACTCACATATCCTCCATCTATACGCTTTGAAGCCATTCCATTACTATCTATTAATTCTATAAACAGTCTATTAAAGCGCTCTGCCACAGTATCACTGAAGTCTTTATAGACAGAGAACACAGTCTCTTTTAGTAACGTTTTTCCCATGCGCATCGCTTCTATGATATCATCGTCATCCGGGAAGTATTCTCCCCAGGTATATTCTTCTTTTATCTCGTCTATAAACACATCTCGTGTACGGTGCGTAGTCGGATATACATTAAGCATAAAGAAAGGCAGTCCGTCTTCGCCCTTTACTTGATCTAGAGCGTGAACTGAGTTGTCTGAAATAATGCTAGTAATACGAATCTTATTAATATAACATGGCATATCCATAGAGACAATACATCTCACATCTAAGGTTCCCTTCACGTGCAGTTCACCATGGTTATACTTAGCATACACCACCTCTCCATAGACACTCCCGCCTATATAATGTGTGTTTCCACAGAAATAGGCATTCTTCACAACTAAGTCCCCCATCACTACCAACATCGGTGAAAAGTCTAGCTCCTGACAGAACAAAGAATCCGTTACCTTTAGATCTCCTAAGAATATATATCCCTGTATATCTATCTCATAATCTTCTATAAAGTTAAGCACTTCTAGTTCCTCTATTTCTGCATCATTATCTACTACTAAGAAGAAAGAACTCTCATCGCTTAAGTCATACACTAAATTGTCTAATGTAAATAACTCTTCGTTCTGATCATGTACTCCTTTTAGCCCTTTAAGTAGATCTAGTCCATTGCGTATACTGACTACGCGATACATAATCCCATTGTAGAATATAGATTCTATCTCTGGCTCTTGATTAATAGCCTCTATGCTAAACATCTGTGCGTGCTCTACCATATTAGCAATCTTGTCATCAAACTCAAAAAAGTGATTAACAGAATACAATAGATCACATACACTACTAAACCAATCTACTGCTCTACTCTTATGCATCTCATTTTTAGGAGTGAGCAATGATAACTGATCATTATAAGCATTGTGCTCTTGATAGAATACAAGTACATCACTTACATCCATCCCTACTCTACGAATAAAGTAGTGATACATCTCTGCATCCTTCTCTCCTTCCCTATTAATATAATCTCGTGAGATAACAATGCGAGTATTAAACTCGTCTTCTTGAAAATATATAGCAAACTGATTACTCGTTTCCTTATCCTTGCCTAGTACATCAAAAGCTTCTAAAAAATCTCCTACATTCTCATCATCTCTTAATAAAAGCCATCTATTATAATATAAACTCTGTACAATAGATAAGCTGAATATATTCCTTACTGCCTCTACGGATAGGTCTCTATCCTTATCCTCGATGCTAAACATTTCTCTTAATGTCATACTACTTCTATTGTGTTTTCTTATTTACCTGATTTAGGGTTACTGGTGTATTAATGTATACAAGGCAAAAGTACCTAACCAGTGGCTCCCCATATAATCGTCTCCTGTAATATTGCCGAACGAATTATTAAAGTGTTGAACTGACAAAGCATTCAGATTAGGTGCTAACTCTGGTAATGCCTTCCCTATTTCTTTAAAACAAGTAGCTCTACTAAAGTTCAATCCATCCAAATGCACTAAATGTCCGTCTGATCGATCAGATACTTTAGCTACTTCTATGGTAAAGTTCTGATCAAATAGCTGTGGTAAGAACGTCTTAGTCCAAGTGCGATACTCATCTTGATTCATTACTTTACTCATCAGGCGAGCTTCTTCTAGACATGGCGATAAAAAGTCATGTCCACTAGGTTCGAAGGCAATATTACACCCATTATCCTCACCATACAGACGTTTAGCGTTGCTTACTATTAATTGCTCAAATGCTTTATTCCCCATCTGACGTGCATAGTCTAGTGATAGTGATAGCCCAAAAGCAGTATTGTCATGTGTGCCTGTGCGTATTGGGTATAATAGTTTAGGCAGATATTCTGCATAACGTTCTTCCATAATCTTCGCTAATGGCTCTATCGTCTTCGCCCAACGTTGTGCATCAGCATCTTGCCATTGGGTTAAAGCTCCATGAAGCTGAAAGAGCCATGCCCAACCATACGTACGTTCAAAGTTTCTATTATTAGGGTCATGGAAAAAAGCTAACTCCACTGCTACATTCTCATCTGTAATCAGATTATTTAGTCTAGTGCGTATCTGCCCATCTGCATCTAACTCAGGGAACTTCTGTAATAAAGTAACAATAGACCAAAAGCCATGTACTGAAGAATGCCAGTCAAAACATCCATAAAATATAGGACGCAATACCTTAGGATTCTTTAGGTCGTCATTGCTGCCTAGTGTTTGTCCTAATCGGTTAGGATATTCTAATTCTATACAGTGCAAGGGCAACTCTATAATCTTCTTCGCCTCAGCCACTGTAAGTGTTAATGCTGGTTGGTCTTCTGTATTGATGGGATTATTTGAAGGCTGTTGTTTCTCTGTACACGAAAACAACAATACACTCACAAATAACAAACTTCCTATTTTTCTCATTTTACTTTATTCTTTATTCCTCTAAAATAGTAAAATACTCCAATCTATAAGTGTACTTTAAAAAAGAAATCTAAAATAGCTTTGATTCAATTTGCGAAGTCCTATTTTTGTAAGCAACATAAAAAACACAAAAAACATTTATGAATACTAAATTTATTACACGTTCTTTAACGCTTTCGCTTCTGGCATTAACCTTTGCTTGTAGCTCTGACGATAATAATCAAAATGAAGATGGTTTTAGAATCATCCCACCTTCTGCTCCTACTCCTCTGATACAACCTAGTGGTTTCTATATCGCTAATGAAGACTGGTTTGGACATGAAGATGGAAGTGTTAATTTTCTAGACTATGGTCTAAATAAACAATATAGAGTTTACTCAGGTGCAAATAATGGTAAAAAATTAGGCGTAACAACCACAGTAGGGGTCACTTATGGCGAGCACTATTTTTTCGTTTCTAAACAAGGAAACAGGTTTGTGGTTACTGATAAAAACTTAAAGGAAATAAAATCTTTTGGAAGAGAGTTAGAAGATGGTAGAGCTTTCGTAGGTATCTCAGATACTAAAGGGTACATCTCTACTAGTTCTGGAATTACGATTTACCACATCGATACCCATACAGTAGGAAAAGACATAGATGGCCTTAGTGGTGAAACAGGAAATATGGTCTATGTAGATGGTAAGGTATATGCTATTGTAGAAAGAAAAGGATTATTTATCATTAATGCAGAGACAGACACCATTATCGAAAATAAAGCTGGAGACTATACACAAGTAACCTTAGACAAAAACGGTATCGTATGGGCAGGTAAAGGCAATGAGATAGAACGTATCAACCCAAAAAATACTCAAAATGGTAAAACTTATGATATTACTACAGCTCCTATAAAAGGCACATGGTTTGCATGGAATCCCGGTTCTATGTCACCAAGTATGAAAGAGGATGTTATTTATTGGACAAAAGGGAATAAGGTTGTAAAGTTTAATACTAACACAGGAGAGCTTAACACTGAGTTCTATGAACTAGGAAATGAAATTAGACAAGATGAAGAACAATTTAAACTATCATTCTATGGAGCAGGTTTGAGAGTAGACCCTGTAACAGATGATTTAGTTCTATTAATTAAAAGAGATGGATGGGGGAGTAATGGAAGTTACAATTGGACTAGAATAGTATCTAATACAGGTGCGTTTAAAGGAGAAACCTTCATGGAAGGTGGAAATCAGGAAACTTCTTCTTATAATGACGTTAATGGTTATTTTTGGTTCCCTTCTGTACCTTTCTTCCAAGATAATAATGCTCCTGAAATCTTAGTGAATCAAATAGTATTAAAACCAAACAAAGAGTTCAGAGTAGCGCTTAAAGATATCGTAGTAGATCAAGATAGCCCATATAACTTAATCGAAAAGTCTGTAAAGAACTTAGAAAATGAGTTTGGTTATGCTACTATAGAAGGAGATGAATTAGTCATCAAAACAAATGAAAAAACAGGAAAAACATCAATGAATATGAAGGTTAGTTCTAATGGAAAGAAACTTCAAAAAGATGTTGAAATCTGGGTAAGAAACTAAACATTACTTAAGTATAAATAAACTAGAGGTCGCTATACAGCGACCTCTTTCATTACACATAAACACCTAATATTCAAACAACAAACATTTTCAAAATAGTTATCCATATAATCTCTTTTTTTGTACTTTTGGTTAAAATTTAAGCTATGAAAACAAGAACAATGCTTACTACATTATCACTATTTTTAGTGGTATTATTGAGTAGTTGTAACAATAAGGATATTACTTCTTCTAAAGCTCTTGATACTATAGAAGCTCACTTAGAAGATAAACCTGAGTTTGAGAGTACAACAATTCAACTAGGAACTAAGAAATTTAGAAAGAAAAAAGACAGCCTACAGATCAATCAATACAAAGTATTGGAAAAAGAAGGTTATATAGAATTTGACAATGAATCTGCTAAGAAAAAATGGTTGTCTAAAGACTCTATCTGGAACGTAACTATAAAACTAACAGAGAAAGCACACCCTTATGTCATCAATCAAAAGAGCGATAAAGTAACTGTCAAAACAATAGTGTATGCATTAGATAAAAGCAATAATTTACAACTGAATAACAGAAGTAAAAAATCTGCTACTGCCTCTGTCATGCTATCTAAACAGTATACTCCTTTTATTGTGTTCTCTAAAGATAAAAACCCAAACACAAAATTTATTACTAAGAAGTACAAGCTTCGCTATAGTGAAGAAAACGGATGGTCTATTAACTAGAAATAATGGGAAAAAATATTACTATTTTAGTATTTATACAGCTTAGTCTAGCGATAATATCTGCTGTACTTATCTCTAAGATGTCTTTCTTAGGAAGAGTAGGTATTTCGCTAATGTATAAACAGTACACTGTATTTAAAACACCTTGGAAGACTGCATTAATTATATTTGGTATTCAGGTAGCGCTAATTATCATCTTAGCTCTATTTAAGTATTTCTCTTCAAGACCGATTGCTAATATGGTTACAGTAGTTTTACTTATCATAGGAGCTATAGGCGCTTACTATACGTATATCGACTTTACGAGAACTTCGCATAAGCACATGAAGTTTTACTTCCATCTAGGAGGTTATATGTTTTGGTTTAACTGGATCTTCAGTTGTCTATTCTTCTTTTGTTTAAAAGGTAAAAGAAAAGCCTTACCTTTATCAACAACTGAATTAGATCAACCTGACATTCAACCTAAGATAGATTAGATTATATAAAAACAACAATACTACTCACACCATGAATAAACACATTATACTAATGGCTGTTATGGCTATAATGACCGTAGGCTGCAAAGAAAACAAAGCAAATACTCCTACCGAATCTACATCTATAAAGTCTTCTACTACGAAAACAAATGATGACAATGGTACAATGGCTATACCTATGCACGGTACTGGAGAGAATAGTTCTTCTGCTACTAATGGAAGTTTCAAAATGGATGAGAGTATGAAAAAAAATATTCAAGAACAGAAAGCTCAGGAGTAAAAAGCTTTCTTCATTTGATAAATTAGTATGGCCTTAGAATTATTTGACTAGTTCTAAGGTCTTTTTATTTAATTTAAATAGAACAATAGATAACCTATCGCGAATTAAGCTCAAAAATAAATAGTCGTAATCCGTTACTATTGTTTATTTTTGCATTCTTATTAAATTCGTTTGATATTAACAGTAATTGATATATGATACAAGAACCTAAAAGATATACTATTACAGCAGCATTGCCTTATACGAATGGACCTATCCATATCGGGCACTTAGCTGGTGTATATGTACCTGCTGATATTTATGCAAGATTCTTGCGTTTGCAAGGAAAGGACGTAGCGTTTATATGTGGAAGTGATGAGCACGGAGTAGCTATTTCTATGAAAGCTAAAAAAGAGGGAATTACTCCTCAACAAGTAATTGATAAATACAATGGTATTATCAAGCAATCTTTTATGGACTTCGGTATCTCTTTAGACAATTACTCTCGTACTTCATCTTCTATTCACCATCAGACAGCTTCTGAATTCTTCAAGAAGCTATACAACGAGGGTAAATTTATAGAAGAAGTTACAGAACAATTATACGATGAGAAAGCTGATCAGTTCTTAGCTGACCGTTTCGTGACAGGTACTTGTCCTAAATGTGCTAATGAAGAGGCTTATGGAGACCAATGTGAAAAATGTGGTACTTCATTAAATGCAACAGATTTAATCAATCCTAAATCTACTATCACTGGGACTAAACCAATCTTAAAGTCAACAAAACATTGGTTCTTACCATTAGACCAATATGATACATTCTTACGTGAGTGGATCTTAGAAGGTCATAAAAATGACTGGAAACCTAATGTATACGGACAAGTTAAATCTTGGTTAGAAGATGGATTAAAGCCTCGTGCTGTAACGCGTGACTTAGACTGGGGTATCCCTGTACCTGTAGAAGGTGCTGAAGGAAAAGTTCTTTATGTGTGGTTTGATGCTCCTATCGGATACATCTCTTCTACTAAA
This sequence comes from Myroides odoratimimus, assembly GCF_030326305.1. Taxonomy (GTDB): domain Bacteria; phylum Bacteroidota; class Bacteroidia; order Flavobacteriales; family Flavobacteriaceae; genus Flavobacterium; species Flavobacterium odoratimimum_A. The sequence goes on from NZ_JACAKB010000005.1 coordinate 119,836, forward strand.
GAATGGGCTGCAAGAGAAGGTAAAGACTGGGAACCGTATTGGAAGTCTGATGATACGAAGTTAGTACACTTCATCGGTAAGGATAATATTGTATTCCACTGTGTGATATTCCCTGCGATGTTGAAAGCAGAAGGAAGCTATATCTTACCAGATAACGTACCTGCTAATGAGTTCTTAAACTTAGAAGGGAACAAACTATCTACGTCTAAAAACTGGGCAGTATGGCTACACGAGTACTTAGAAGACTTCCCTGGTAAACAAGATGTATTGCGTTATGCCTTGACTTCTAATGCTCCTGAGACAAAAGACAACGACTTTACTTGGAAAGACTTCCAAGCTAGAAATAACAATGAGTTAGTAGCTATATTCGGTAACTTCATTAACCGTGTAGTAGTATTAACTAATAAATATTATGAAGGTGTAGTGCCTCACCCTAATGAATTCTCTGATGTTGATATCGCTACATTAACTGAGTTAAGAGCTTACCCTAGTGTTATTGAAAGTTCTGTAGAGCGCTATAGATTCAGAGAGGCATTGTCAGAAATGATGAATGTAGCTCGTCTTGGTAATAAGTACTTGGCTGATGAAGAACCTTGGAAACTAATCAAAGAGAACCCAGAAAGAGTGAAAACACAAATGTATGTAGCACTACAAATAGCTGCTGCACTAAGTACTCTTGCTGAACCTTTCTTGCCATTTAGTGCGAATAAACTTAAATCTATGCTTAAGTTAGAAAATCCTATTAACTGGAGTACTATAGCTGAAGATAAAGTATTATTACCTGCAGGACACACTATCGGACAAGCTGAACTACTATTTGCTAAGATAGAAGACGAAGAAGTACAGAAACAATTAGACCGTCTAGAAGCTTCTAAAAAAGCTAATGCTGCTGCCGCAAAAGTAGTAGAGCCTCAAAAAGAGACAGCTACTTATGAAGACTTCGCTAAGTTAGACTTACGTGTAGGTACTATCGTAGAGGCTGAGAAAATGCCAAAAGCAAATAAGCTTTTAGTATTAAAAGTAGATACTGGTATGGATGTACGTACTATCGTATCAGGTATTGCAGAACACTTCAAACCTGAAGATATCATTGGTAAGAGAGTGACGGTATTAGCTAACCTTGCTCCTCGTGCTCTAAGAGGTGTGGAGAGTCAAGGTATGATACTAATGACTGAAGACCAAGATGGTAAGTTAGTATTCGTGAATCCAGACGAACAAAATGTAAAAAACGGAGCTACGATTAATTAATCAAAGCTTTTACAATAACAAAAAGGCAGACTTTAAAAGTCTGCCTTTTGCTTTTAGTTTACTATCCTCTAATATTCGCTCACTTTATCTAATAGAGCCATCTCTTCTACTGATAACTTAATGTCAGTAAAACGTATTAAACTTTTTAACTGAGAGCTCGATGTAGCACTAACGATAGGAGTACTAATAGACGGTTTATGCACTTGCCATGCTATAGCAATCTCTGCAATAGTAACGTTGTGCTGTTTCGCTAATATTTCTAGTTGATCTATAATACGCATTCCTCTTTCATTAATATACCCTTTCACCATATCCTTTCTAGAACTACCTTCTATATCTTCTAAGTTTCTATACTTACCACTTAAAAAGCCACTTGCTAAAGCAAAATAGCTCATTACAGCTAACTTCTCTTCTTCTACTAAAGACAAGTACTCATGCTCATACTTCTCTCTATCATATAGGTTATAAAGAGGCTGTATAGCTATATACTCCGCCCATCCCTTTTCTCGTGCGATAGCATTACTTGATTCAATACGTTCAACCTCTAAATTAGATGCTCCTAAATATCTTACTTTACCAGCCTTCACTAAATTATTGAAAGTCTCCATGGTTTCTTCTTGTGAAGTCTCTAAGTCATCATAGTGAGAGAAGTATAAATCAATATAATCTGTATTCAACCTCTTCAATGAAGCGTCCACACATCCTTCAATATATTCTCTCTTAAGTCCTTTTGTTCCATCTCCCATACGACCACCAACTTTAGTAGAGAGAACGATATCGTGACGCTTTTTACTCTCTTTAAACCACTTCCCTATTATTGCTTCTGATTCACCACCTACATTACCTGGTGCCCAATGAGAATAGTTGTTCGCTGTATCTATAAAAGTTAGTCCATTGTCATACAATTCATCTAACATCTTAAATGATTCCTTCTCATCTAAAGTCCATCCAAAGACATTCCCTCCAAAAGACAAAGCAGGAACATATAATTCCGACTTTCCAAATTTATATTTAGCCATAATTTTACATTTCTATTATAACTCTAAAGTTAAGCAATAAAAAAAGGAGACCAGTAATGATCTCCTTTTTTATGATATATTTTATAATAACTTATTAGAAGTTATAACGCAATGTAAAGTTCCAAGTTCTACCGTTTCCGAAGTAAACTTCGTTTGCAGTATCAACACCTTTCCAATTTACATTATTAGCTTTACTATCTCCGTTGTGGATATTAGTTCTAGAATAAGAAATGTAAGTTGTATCAAATACGTTATTAACGTTAGCACGCATTGTTACACTATTTTTCTTTTCTTTTCCAACATGCATTTTGTATGATAATCCAGCATCAAATAAGTTGAAAGAAGGTAATGAAATAGATCCATTATGATCTGCTTTTCCAAAATCATTTGGATTAATTGCAGCATAGAACTTATCATTGTAACGGAAGTTACCATCAACTTTTAATCCAGGCAATACTTCATAAGCAGCTCCTAAGTTAACAATAAACTGAGGCGCATCACCAACCTTAACTCCATCTAAATATAAAGTTTTTTGCATTGGCTTATTAGTATTTGGGTCATTAATTGGAGCATTAGTTGCTTCATCTAAGAAATCAGCAGTAACATTTCCTTTATAATTCCAATCTCCCCATGATAAAGATCCTGTAATGTCTAAACGATCAATAGGATTATAAACAAAGTCCATCTCTAACCCCATATGGATTTGTTCAATTCCATATAAGTTAGCATAACCAGGAGTTTGTGTTCCATTAGATCCTACACCAAAAACATCTCTTTCGAAAATACGTTGAATTCTATCTTTCCAAGAAGTACGGTATAAGTTCACGTTTGCTCTAAAGTTGTCAAGGCGTAAACCATATCCTAACTCTAATCCGAATATTTTTTCATTTTTAAGATTAGGGTTAATATCATTTCTATTATTGATATATACACCATTATTCATGAATGGTTGACGAGAGAAATATCCAGAGTTAACAAAAACATTGTGGTTCTCATTAATATTATAATTAAAACCTCCTTTAATACTTCCTCCTGATAAACTCTTCCAAGAAGTTTTATATTCTTCAGCTCCACTTTCAGTATTACGATTATAAGTCATATAATCGATTCTTCTGAACCATTGATTAGAGATAGATCCTTGAACGAAAACAGTTAAATCATTTTTAGAATACTCAACTTGTCCGAATCCACCTAACCATTTTACGTTACCATCATTATCGTAAGCTACTTTCTGACGATCTCCCCAATCAGCCCATGGATTAGCAGGAGCTTTACTAGTATAAGTTTGAGTAATAACTCTTGAACCTGCAGTTTTATTTGAAGCATCTACAAATCCAGGAGCACCTAATAAATCATCTAATACTTGGAAATGGTATCCTACATAAGTACGAGCATCAACTCCAATATCGAAGTTCCAATTCTCATTAACTTTAGCATTTAAGTTCATTACTGTACCATACCAATCGTGTGAGTTAATACTTGCACGACGAACAAATCCACTATTCTTGTCTGAATAGTACTCACCATTTATCATTTTCTTATCTGCTCCAAAATCAGCAACATGTTTTCCTGAGTTCCAAGCAGCTATATCATCAAAACGAATGTGACCATTTTGGTCTTTAAACATTTCGTGTCTTTGGTCTTTTCCATTAATCTTTCCAAGAGCACCGTTACCACCACCACGTCCCCAAGAACCGTAAGCAACTGTGTTTAATGTAAAGATATCATTGATTTTATAATCCCAGTTTAATGAAGCGATTGGTTTATTATAGAAGTTTCTAGCCCATGAGTAACCTTCACCCTGATACATTCCATAATCAGGATTGTATTTTCTATTTGGTTTACCATCTTCGCTATACTTCATGTAGTCAGCAATAGTTGGATTAGTACTTCTTTGGTTATGCCATTGATTAGCCCCTGTAAAAGTAAACTGTACGTTGTGACGACTATCTTTTGAACGGTAACCTAAACCTAAGAAATAAGCTACACTTTCGAAGTCTGTCCCTTCTACATACCCATTACCTCTAGTATAAGACATTAATAAAGATGCAGATAAACCGCTATCTAAAATACCAGTATTATAAGAAGCCGATCCTTTAAAATAATCATTATTTCCAACACCAGCAGATAACGAACCACCTTCTCTCATGTCAGAAGTTTTCGTTAAGATGTTCATAGTTCCTCCTACAGAAGAAATAGCGATTTTAGAAGATCCTAAACCTCTTTGAACTTGAACAGCAGAAGCAACGTCTTGTGCACCAGCCCAGTTTGACCAATACACAGAACCACCTTCCATATCATTAACAGGCATACCGTTAACTAATACAGCGATGTTCTTTTGATCAAATCCACGAATATTCATTTTAGAATCTCCAAATCCTCCTCCTCCTTGAGAAGCATAAACAGATGGAGTTGTGTTTAAAATTTCAGGAAACTCTTGAGAACCAAGTTTTTCTTGAATTTCAGCAGCTTTAATTGTAGAAACTGCTACTGGAGTTTTACGATCTTTTGCTACGTCAGCAACACCCATAATAACGATGTCATCTAACAAGTTTTCGTCTGCAGCAAGTACTACAGATCCAAGATCAGCTTTCTTATCAGCGCCAACTTTGAAAGCTACAGTTTTAGATTGATAACCAATAAAAGAGATAACCACCTCTCCTTTATCTCCAGAAACCGTCAATTCGAATTTACCATCCATATCAGATGACGTACCGTTTTGAGTCCCTTTTACTATCACTGTTGCTCCAGGTAATCCCGATTGGAATTCACCATCCACAACTATACCAGTGATTTTGTTTTGTGAAAGTGCAGATACTGAGGTAAATACCATTACCATCATCAGCATCCAGTTCTTCAAGTTTTTCATTTTGTAAGTGTAAGTGATAAAATTATTTTCGCAACAAATGTACAAAAACATCCATACTCAATGTTACCAAAACATTAAAATTAACGTTTTATCACTATTTAGACTTATTCTACAACTCTATTTTTTACAAAATAACGCAATAAAAAAGCTGTCGAACTATCATGTTCACATATATTTTTAGATTTAATTTCATTTTGTATATTCTTTGCCAAAATCTTTCCATACTCAACACCAAATTGATCAAAGCTATAAATATTCCAAATTACTCCTTGAACGAACGTCTTATGTTCATATAATGCAATTAACTCACCTAAACTTTTAGGAGTTAATTTGTCTATTAAAATTGTATTTGATGGTTTATTACCACAAAACTCTCTAAAGTTACTTAAAAAAGGTCCTCCATCACTTTCATACTCTTCTCCTATCTTTCCATTCAATAAAGCCTCACTTTGACCAAAGAAGTTAGACATCAATATATCGTGATTAGTACTCTCTTTAAAATGCGGATTTACAAAACCAATAAAATCAATAGGAATCACTTTAGTTCCTTGATGAAACAATTGAAAAAAGGCATGTTGAGCAGAAACTCCTACCTCTCCCCAAATTAAAGTCCCAGTTTGATAATTAACAGGATTACCACTCCTGTCTTTATTCTTTCCGTTACTTTCCATAATCATCTGCTGTAAGTGAGCTGGTAATTTGCCTAGCAATTGGCTATAAGGAACGACTGCTTCAGTCTCATATCCATAAAAATTATTATACCATATACTTAGAAGAGCCATTAACACAGGTAGGTTCTCTTTAAAATCAGCTTCTTTAAAATGCTTATCCATTGTATGAGCCCCTTGTAGAAGTTGTTCAAAATGATTATAACCGACAGCTAAAGCAATCGAAATCCCGACAGCACTCCACAGAGAAAACCTTCCACCTACAAAGTCCCACATAGGATAAATATTCTCACGCTTCACACCGAAACTCATTGCTTCTTCAATAGCAACAGATACACCAACATAATGTGAACTTAAATCTACATCGCTTAGACTACTCTCTAACCAATACTTAATTTTCTTTGCATTTTCTATAGTTTCCTGAGTAGTAAATGTCTTAGAAACAATAAGAACTAAAGTAGTTTCTGGATTAAGTTTATTCAATACAGATTGTAGATAATCATCATCAACATTAGAAATATAATGCATTCCTAATTCTGTACGATAATTTGCCAATGCATGCACGACCATCTTAGGTCCTAAGTCAGACCCCCCAATACCTACATTAATTACATCCGTAAATTTCTTACCAGAATAAGATGTATAACTGCCGTTCAATACTTTAGCCGTAAACTCTTTAATACGCTCACGTGTCTCTTGTATCTCTGTTATAACATTTTCACCATTTACTATAACAGCGGATTTATCAGACAAATCTCTAAGCGCTGTATGTAATACAGCTCTTTTCTCAGTTGCGTTAATAATATCTCCCTTATACATTGCCTGAATTGCATCTTTTAGATTCAATTCATTAGCAAGTCCCAACAACATTTCTATTGTTTCCTCTGTAATCTTATTCTTTGAATAGTCTAATAGAAAATCTTCCCACTGAATATTCATTTTATTAGCTCTTTCAGGGTCTTTGGCAAACAACTCTTGCATCTGAACAAACTCCATTTGACCGTAATGCTCCCTAAGCTTCTTCCAAGCTAAAGTTCCAGAAGGATTTATACTCTCTAACATCTCTACAACTAACTAACTTTTATTCTCCTTTAAATTTTTCGTTTAATGCTTTATCTAATTCAGCTTTAAGCGGTGTAATATATTCTTTAAATGCTGGTAAATCTTTCTTTTCCATTGGCACAGAGTTAGGCAAAGATTGACTCAAAGGATCAACCTGTACCCCATTTTTCCAAAAGCGATAACATACGTGTGGCCCAGTAGCTAGACCTGTACTTCCTACCAGTCCAATTGTCTGTCCCTGATCTACTCTTTGTCCTACTTTCACAAGTATCTTTGACATATGTAGATATTGAGTAGAATATGTCCCATTGTGTTTTACTTTTACAAAGTTACCATTTCCTGCCGTATATCCAGCTCTTTCTACGACACCAGATGCTGTAGTCATAATTGGTGTTCCTGTAGGAGCAGCATAATCAGTCCCGTTATGTGATTTCCATCTCTTTTGCACAGGGTGAAAACGATTTTTAGAATACTTAGATGTGATTCTAAAAAATTTAAGTGGCGCCTTCAAAAACATAGCTTTCATTGGTCGCCCTTCTTCATCAAAATATTCAGTAGATTTAGAATCTTGTCTTTTATAAGGAAAAGAATATAAATCCTTACCTCGATATCTAAAATAAGCCGCGTCTATCTTAGACACTCCTAAATAAATAGTATCGTTAATATACTTCTCCTCTATTGTAAAAGCAAATCTATCTTCTGGTTGCAATTTAAAGAAGTCAATAGACCATGCAAAGATCTGTGACATTTTAGTTGCTAATGACTGATCTACTCCTTCTTTACTTAAGCTTAACGAAAGGGATCCCTCTATCTCTGACGCAACTGTTCTGCGTTTTATAGTTACTGGATATGTTATTGTATATGCACTCACAGAATCACGCAAATCTATCACTTGATACCCTGAGATATTAGGATGGTATATAAATGCCGCTAATTTCTCTTGTTCCTTTCTGTACTTAACTAAAGCATAAGGCTGACCAACACGAATATTACGTACATTGAATGTATCTTTTACTTGCGTAACTATATTGTGAACTTCAGTAGAACCAATATTATTATCTCCAAAGATCTTTCCAATATTATCTCCACTTCGAATAGTATCTTCTACTAAAATGTAATCTTTTAAATCAAAACCATATAATTCTCCTACAATCTCTTCTACATGCTCTTTTTCTGGTTGGGCTTCTATAGTAACCTCTTCCGTTTTTTTACATGAGATAAGTGCTGTAGCGATTAGTACACTATAAATAAATTGCTTCAAAACTCTAAAATATCTTTATTTTCAACTTCTTCTCCTTTACTATTTTCCCCAATTCGCTTTTTCTTCCTCACTCCATAACTCTGGAAAGAATATACGCTTCTGATATTGTGGCAACATATACTTTTTCCAATCGCTTCCTCCAGTAGCTTCTTTTGTTTCTCCTGGATTACTTTCAAGATACTTAAGTGCAGTTTCATAATGCCCCATTACCCACACAACATTAACTGTTTTATCAAAATGACGCATTGCTTCTACCAACCCCTTATCTGATTTGCCTTCTAGGGGTAATTTCACAAATTTCTGCCATAAATTTGTTTTTTCATAATCTTTCATGGCTTTAACAAAAATTTCACAATATCTGTTTTCGAACTCCTTCAATAGATATGACTTCTCTCCTGTCTTATAGTCTTTACCTGCTGCCTGCCAATACATATATTCTAACGCCTCTTTTTCAGAAATATTTTGTGGTAAATCATTTACAAATCTCTTATCGATTAAATTAATCCAATCTGTACAACCAAACTCAATTAATCGATACTGACTACTCTGAAATCCACTTGCAGGAGCTAAAGTATTTCTAAATTTCAAATACTGCTCTACCTCCATACCATCTTTCATAATCGTAAACGAAGACGTAAGCATATCAAAGTAACGACTTATTCTAGCTAACCGTTCTTTAAAAAACTCTACCGTTAAGCTCTCATCATTACACTCACTTACTTGATTCAGCTCCCACAATATCATTTTAAATAATAGCTCATTTACTTGATGATACATAATAAACACCATCTCATCGGGCAAGACGGTTCTCTGAATCTGGAGATTTAGCAATGCATCTGTTTGGATATAATCCCAATACGTAATAGGTTTAGCATATAACATGCCTTCTATTTGAGTTTCTGCTTTAATTCCTAAATCATTAAAGCGATCCACTACCTCAGAGAATTTTTTATCGATCATACTTTTATTAACTAATTATTTTACGAATTCTAGCTTCGTCACTAAATTCTTATAATCCTCTAAATCAGCTTTAAGAGAACCTACTGCTAGGCTAGCTTTGATACGTACTGGCACTTTATTAGCATCAGCACTTACCCAAACTGTCAAACTTTCTTTTTCTTTAAACACACGACCTGCCATCACATAAGGACGAAATTTTAAAGTTTTCAATTTACCAAAATTTGTCTTTAAAACTTCCTCTCCTAGATATTTTAATTTAAATTTAAATATTTCTCCATCGAAGAACATATCTATCTCTACAGATTCGCCTACTTTCAGATCATTTAACCCAGGATATTTACGTAAATAATAGAAAGAAGATACGATATCTTGCACGCTTTTAGTAACTGTATATTGCTTCTCTGTCTTCTTTTCATAATCCTTTACAGTGACTTTCATATTCTTGTAGTTAAACCACCCTTCTTGGTCCTTCGTATACCCCCCTTCATCTATTTTTCGAATAAAACGATGAGGAATTACTTCTTTCTTTTCAAAATAACTCTCGTAGTTATCATATACTTTAAAAAACATTTTAGGCACACCTGTAGTATAGCCTATCCCTTTAGCATGATAGACAGGAATACCATTATGCACAGTATCTGTCAAACGCAAAGTAGCAATACCAGCATTTAACAACCCATAACTAATTCTAAATTTTAGGAATTCACCTTTATCAAAAGCCCTCACAGAAGATTGTGAGTACAGAAAACTTGTGGAAAATATAAACACAAGTAATATTAGAAGATTCTTTTTCATATTGGTTGTTTTTTATTCAAAAATAGCAAACAAAAAAACCCAGCCAAAGAAATGACTGAGTTTTTATGCTATTAACCAACCAAAAAACTATAAATTATGAAAAATTTATTACACTCAAATAAAGCTTATGACGACCTTATTTTTGCGAGTGCAAATGTATAGCTTTTTACGGACTATTACTACCTTGATTGGTTTTTAACTTTTATTTAACCAAACAAGTCTCCAAAAGACCTGTTTTAATATTTAATTAACTGAATCTTAAAGCGTTCCTCTTTTCTCTTGTTCACGTTCTATTGACTCAAATAAGGCTTTAAAGTTACCTGCACCAAATCCTCTAGCTCCCATTCTTTGAATAATTTCGAAGAATAAAGTCGGCCTATCCTCTACAGGCTTCGTAAATATCTGTAATAAATATCCTTCTTCATCTGCATCAATCATGATACCGAGCTTCTGAAGTTCTTTGATATCTTCTTTCATCATATCCATATGTACCCCTAGTCGAGCAGGAATCATATCATAATATGCTTGTGGTGGAGCAGATAAAAACTCAACACCTCTTTCTTTCATAGCAGCTACAGTCTTGATGATATCATCAGTAGCTACCGCGATATGTTGTACTCCAGGACCATTATAGAAATCTAAATATTCTTCTACTTGTGATCTTTTCGCTCCTTCCGCAGGCTCATTAATAGGGAATTTAATACGACCATTCCCGTTAGACATAACCTTACTCATTAAGGCAGAATACTCCGTATTGATTTGTTTATCATCGAAAGATAAGAAGTTTACGAATCCCATCACATCCTCATACCACTTTACCCAAGTATTCATCTCATTCCATCCCACATTACCTACCATGTGATCTACGTATTTTAATCCAACAGGAGTAGGGTTATAATCGCTCTCCCATGTTTTAAACCCTGGTAAGAATGTACCTGTATAATTTTTGCGCTCTACGAACATATGTACTGTCTCTCCATACGTATAGATACCTGCACGTACTACTTCACCGTACTCATCTTTCTCTACAGTAGGTGCCATAAATGACTTAGCACCGCGACTAGTAGTCTCTTCATACGCTTTGCGAGCATCTTCTACCCATAACGCTACCACTTTTACACCATCACCATGCTGTACGATATGGTTATTTAATTCTGACTCTGCCGTTAAAGGTGTAGTCAATACTATTCTGATTTTATCCTGTACTAATACATAAGAAGCTCTATCTCTTACTCCTGTCTCTAATCCTGCATAAGCTAAAGATTGAAAACCAAAAGCTGTTTTATAAAAGTGAGCTGCTTGCTTAGCATTCCCAACAATAAATTCTACGTAATCTGTTCCTAATAGAGGCAAAAAATCTTGCGCTCCTTCAAATATTTTTTCTAAGCCAAATTCAACTGACTTTACTTCTTTACTCATAATATATAGTTTTTAGGTTGTTGTTTGATTATTATTTCTCAGGTTCTAACCATGATTGGTAATATTGTTCATCTGCTATCTTCATCGCCTCTTCAGTTACCATAAGAGGTTTAAAAGTATCTACCATCACTGCCAATTCTTGTGTTTCAGTCTTACCTATCGAACGCTCTGCAGCACCAGGATGTGGTCCATGAGGTATGCCGGCAGGATGCAGAGAGATATGCCCTGGAGCGATATCATTACGACTCATAAAGTCGCCATCTACATAATACAACACCTCATCACTATCAATATTGCTGTGGTTATAAGGCGCTGGAATAGAATCTGGATGATAGTCATATAAGCGAGGTACAAAAGAACACACTACGAATGCATCTGTCTCAAATGTTTGATGCACTGGTGGTGGTTGATGAATCCTACCTGTTATTGGTTCGAAGTCATGAATAGAGAACGCATAAGGATAATTATAGCCATCATATCCTACAACATCAAAAGGATGTGTAGCATAGACCATCTCAAATATCTCATCTTGCTTTCTTACTTTAATAAGAAAATCTCCTGTCTCATTAAAAGTTTCTAATACATCAGGACGTCTGATATCACGCTCACAAAATGGAGAATGTTCTAATAACTGTCCAAACCAGTTGCGATAACGCTTAGGTGTATAGATAGGACGTTTAGACTCTACGATAAATAGTCTGTTATCTTCTGTATCAAAATCGATCTGATAAATAATACCACGAGGAATCAATAGATAATCTCCATACTTAAAAGTAAGGTTACCTAACATCGTACGCAATGTACCTGTCCCCTTATGAATAAAAATTAATTCATCAGAATCCGTGTTTTTATAAAAGTAGTCTCTTAATGATTGTTTAGGTGCCGCTAATACAATGGTACAGTCACTATTGGTCAAAACTGCTTTTCGGCTTTCTAAATAATCATTCTCAGGAGCTACCTGAAAACCACGTAAACGATAAGATTGAATATGATTAGACTTTGCTATTTTAGGCGCAACACTATACTGTCCTAGAATCTTCTTTACCTGAGTAGGTCGGTGCTCGTGATACATATTGGTATACATACCATCGAAGCCAATTGTACCAAACAATTGCTCATAATATAAGTCCCCATTTTCCTTTCGGAATACGGTGTGACGTTTAGGGGGAATACTCCCTAAGTGATGATATAAAGGCATAATTACTTAATATTTTTGGTTGGTGATTCAGATTCCTGATTAAACATAAAAGAATAGACAACGTCAAGCATACAAGGCAATGCATCTAAAGATATCTTGTGAAGTCAACCTCAACAGAGCTGCCAGGTCAAAATGTATAGAAAGGTGTAGCTATAAAAGTCATAATAAGCTACTACTTTACATACACTAGGGTACATTATAACATTTGGCTAATGTTTAATTAGGAATAATATAAAAATAAAAGTATTCATTCAGGCTTGCGCTTGATGAGAAACTTTAAATAAGCCAATAAACCGTCCCATTGTGTTTTCATAATAACACAAATATCGAAATAAAAATGAATTATACAATTTTTTGTCCAAATATATTTTACATATCCCTAACAAAACACAAATTAAACACACATATCAGCAAATAGCAGTACTACTGCATAGTAAAGAATAAAAAACGGGTATATTAAAACTATGAATTTTAATATACCCGTTTTGATCTCTTCTAATATTCTTAGAACCAGAATCCCACAGAGAATATAGAATAAGTACTTCCTGTCTCTGGCGAATAAGTAAACTTAGCTTCTATAGGTCCTATCATGGTTTGCATTCCATATCCTACTGCATATCCAGAATACTTCGCCTTAGTGAACCAATCTGAACTTGAGAAGATCTTCTCTCCTGCATTCGCATAATTAGCAGTAAAATTAATATGGTGCTTCTTGAATATTTCATAATCAAAAGTAATACCTCCCATAATGAAAGAGTCTCCTCCTATCCCTAATAACTCATATCCAAAAAACGGGATAACATTATCACGATCTGCAAAACCATATCCCCCTAAAGCATAACCAAATCCTAGACTAGGAGTAGTCCCTATCACGGTTCCTAATCTTGATTTTATATCTATTGCTAACTTATCAGTGATACGCGTAGCATATCCTATTTGTCCTGTAAGCGTTGAAAAATTATCAAAGTCATGTGGGACATAATTCTCATTTTCTGTTGAATAAAAATAGTTTTTATATTCTCCTTTAAACAAGAATCCTTTTCGAGGAAAATACTTATTGTCATAAGTATCCATCGTCACATTAGCAAATCCTCCTAAGTAATGATTTCTATCAAATCTAGAATTAGGCAGGTTTAAGGTCTTACTTCTAATATCTAAGAATCGATGCTCAAAACCGATATTCAACAAATACTTCTGTTGGTAAAAAGTTTGGAAATACAACTTATTTTCTAGATCCGCATAGTCCACACCAAACTTAGCAGGTGCATTCTCTATATTTATCTCTCCTCCACTACTTCCAACTAACATCGCATAAGGTAGATCTCGACTAAACTGATTATACCTAGAAGAAACTCCTACACTCCAATAAAATCCATTATCTACAAAGTAGTTAAAGTTATAACGTACATTATCCCCTAATGCCAAGTCTAATGAGGCAACATCACTCTTCGTAAAAAGGTGCTTCTGAGTAACGTTGACTAAAGCTGCTGCTTTATACAATCCATCATAATGCACTCCTAACTTCAGATAACGATTAACAGGATTCTCCACTAGTTCCATCTTCATCTTATCCTCATCCCCATCAGCTTCGAACTTATAAGTCATACTACTAAAGTTTTCAGTACCGTTTAACTGTGTGATACCGTCTGCTAACTGGTCAAAAGAAATCTTAGTATTCGGCTTGAAACCTAACTTACCGTGTACGTACCTTCTAGTATATTTGTTCAATCCTTTAATTTCAATATCTGTTATCGCGATAGAATCCGATTGTTTAGGCAAGAAGTGATCTTTAACAACATCCTTATTCCCTCCTAATAATTTTAAATCAACAATCACTTTATTCGCAGCATCTACCCCTCTTTCTATAATCGGCTTCCCTTCGTCAAACGACACCACAGTATAACCAACAATATCTGGTTTGATATATACATCTGTCTTAGGAAGTTTACTCTTCATCTGATTAATCGTAGAGTAATTCGATATCTGCAATAGCAAATCAGGTGCCCCTTCTATCTGTTCTATTGTCTTAAGGTCGTCTTGTACATCCACCCCAATAACAATATCAGCTCCCATAGCTCTTAACTGATCGATTGGATAGTTATTAACCACCCCTCCATCTATTAAATACTTGCCATCTATCTTCACTGGAGCAAATAATGAAGGGAACGCCCCACTAGCTAAAATAACCTGCGGTAAATACCCTTCTTTTAAAACAACCCCTTCTCCTGTCTCTAAATCAGTCGCTATACATAAAAACGGAATCTGTAACTCACTAAAATCTCTAACATGACGAACGTGTGCTAATAGCTTATTCATCAAGTTATAGTTGTACATTCCTCTTGATAAAGCTTTAGGAAAACCAATTCTAAACTTATCGAAAGGCAATGTCAATGCATAGATCTCATCATTCTTCTTCTCATAAAACGATTTAGATATACGAGGGATATAATCCTTAATCAAAGCCGAAACATCAATACTATTAAAAATAGAGTCTAACTCTGTGGCAGTATATCCAGAAGCATACAGTCCTCCTACGATAGCTCCCATACTAGTACCAGCGATATAATCTACTTTTACCCCCTCTTCTTCTAATACTTTTAGCACTCCGATATGAGCTAATCCCTTAGCACCACCTCCACTCAGTACTAAACCCACTTTTGGTCTACCTTTCTCTCCCTCTGAAGCATAACTATTTGATGCTAAAAGGATAGAGCAAAACATTAGTAATATTATTCTATACATCGCTATTTTTAATTTTTTCTCTAATTTACTTGAAAAAAATCAAATACAAGCTTCCCTTTTGACTTTCCTATTACTTTTTCTAAGTCTTCTAAGCTAGCTTCTTTGATTCTCTTTGTCGATTTAAAATGATTCATCAGTGTCGTTTTTGTTTTCTCTCCAACACCACTGATCCCATCAAGCTCACTTGTTATCGCGTTCTTACTGCGTTGGTTTCTATGAAATGTCAACCCAAATCGGTGTGCTTCATCTCTAAGGTGTATGATCACCTTCATCGTCTCAGATCGCTTATCTAAATACAAGGGAACACTATCTCCTGGATAGAAGATTTCTTCTAATCGCTCTGCCAAACTGATAATAGACACCTTCCCTCTGATCCCTAATCGCTCAAGGCAATTAACTGCTACACCTAACTGTCCCTTACCTCCATCTATCACAATAAGATCAGGTAATGGTTGTCCTTCTTCTATCACACGCTTATAACGTCTATACACGATCTCTTCCATCGTATCATAGTCATTAGGTCCTTCTACAGTCTTCACATTGAAGTGGCGGTAATCTTTCTTACTAGGTTTCCCATCTTTAAAGACAACACAAGCAGAAACTGGATTAGTCCCCTGTATATTCGAGTTATCAAAACACTCTATATGGCGTGGCTCTACATACATACGCAAGTCCTTCTTCATCTGTGCCATGATACGGTTCACATGACGCTCTGGATCCACTATCTTAATCTGTTTAAGCTGATCTATTCTATAATACTTAGCATTGCGCTCTGATAAGTCTAGTAATTTCTTCTTGTCACCAAGCTTAGGAACAGTCACATGTATCCCTTCTTGCACCTCAACATCAAAAGGAACAATAATCTCTTTAGAATTCAAGTGAAAGCGCTCTCTTAATTCTGTTATCGCAAGCTCTAATAACTCCTCATCTGTCTCGTCTAACTTCTTCTTCAACTCCATCGTATGAGAACGAATGATCGCACCATAAGACACTTGTAGAAAGTTAACATAAGCAGCTCCTTCATCCGAGATGATAGAGAACACATCCACATTACTAATCTTAGAACTAACAATAGTAGACTTAGACTGGTAATTCTCTAACAGATCTATTTTATCTTTTACCTTTTGTGCCTCTTCAAATTCCATATTAGAAGCCAACTCCATCATATAATCCTTAAACTCCTTTAGACTCTCTTTAAAGTTTCCTTTCAAGATGTCTCGGATAGCTCTGATCTTATTGTCGTATTGCTTATCACTCTCACGCTCTTCGCATGGCCCACCACAGTTGCCGATATGATACTCTAGACATACCTTATACTTCCCACTACGTACATTACTAGTCGTCAAATCTAGATTACACGTGCGCAACGGATATAATTCTTTAATTAAATCAATCAATGTATGCACAGTCTTGATACTTGTATAGGGTCCGAAGTACTCTGATCCATCCTTCACCATTCGACGTGTAGTAAACACTCTCGGAAAAGGTTCTTTCTTAATACATATCCAAGGATAACTCTTATCGTCCTTCAGCAAAACATTATAACGTGGCTGTAACTGCTTAATCAAGTTATTCTCTAACAGTAATGCATCTGTCTCTGTAGGCACAACGATATGCTTTATCGTCACAATCTTCTTCACCAACACATTTGTCTTGGCGTTATCATGTATTTTATTAAAGTACGAACTAACCCTTTTCTTTAAGTTTTTAGCCTTACCTACATACAGTATCTTATCATCCTTATCATAGTATTGATATACTCCTGGCTGATCTGGTAATGTCTGTATCTGTACCGCTAAAGAAGGTGAAACCTGCATAAGTAAATATTATACTCACAAAAATACTAAAACTATTTCCTTTGCTAAAAAAACTGTTCAGTTTATACAAGACGCTACGCTTAGTTGTCGCGGATTTGCAATCCGTGACATTACACTAACACTATTTATACTCCACACGGATTACAAATCCGCGCGAACTACTAAACTAAACGAACTACCTCACGCAATACTTGTTGTTGTGGATTCGTTGTCGCGGATTTGCAATCCGTGACATTATAAATTATATAAACACCTCTACAATATCCAATTCGTTCTCTAATCTATTATAGTTACGAGCAGAACTAAAATAATAATCTTCAGCTTTAACCACAATCTTTTCCTCCACTGGATTCTGATGTATATAATTAATCTTTTGTCTTATAAACTTATTTGAATATATCTCTTCAGCATGATACCCATCTTGCCATACTTTATACTGTTGATTTCTTTTGAGATAAACACAACTCTTTTCAAAATATCCTAATAACCATTCGCGTCTACTCTCTGGCTCTTCATTTATCGTTTCAATAATTTTCTTACTTGTGAATTTTTTAAAATCACGCATTATTTCAGCAATTGTAAGTTTACCATTACTTCTACAAAACATATGTAGATGACTATGCATTAAAACATAAGCATAAATCTCTAATCCTTTATTCTTTTGACAGTATCTCAAAGCATCAATAACAACATACTTCTGATTTAAACGAGTGAACACATCTACCCATCCCACAGTGGTAATAGTTATAAAATAAGCTTTATCTAATTCAAGAGCTTTGTACTTCGTAGACATTATGGCACTATTTTTAAAATTAGAAATAACACCTAAAGTTAAACACTAGAAATAGAAAAGAATAACACTAATCAAAGCAATTTAAAAGGATTATATATTCCGCGCGGATTGCAAATCCGTGCGAACTGCTAAACTAAACGAACTACCTCACGCAATACTTGTTGTCTTGGTGCGTTGTCGCGGATTTGCAATCCGTGACATTAAACAAACACTATACTTACATACTCCGCACGGATGGCAAATCCGTAAGAACAGCAAAACTAAGTGAACTACCTCACGCAATACTTGTTGTCGCGGATTTGCAATCCGTGACATTAAACAAACACTATACTTACATATTCCGCACGGATTGCAAATCCGCGCGAACTGCTAAACTAAACGAACTACCTCACATAGTACCTGTTGTCGCGGATTTGCAATCCGTGACATTACATTACTTAAACACTATACTTACATACTCCGCACTAAAAACACCACTAGTAACGATTTATCTCTTTCGAGTAAAACACTAATGCGAAACTTTTAATATCTTCACAGTTCCAAAATTGTTAGAAAGATGACTATACTAGATGAAACAATACATCCTGGTGAAACCAAGACTTTAAACCTTGAAATCGCAAGATTACACACAGCTACCAAACTTAAAATACCTGTTATCGTATCTAGAGCTAGACTAGACGGTCCTACCGTATTACTCTCCGCTGGGCTACATGGTGATGAGTTGAATGGGGTGGATATCGTACGTCAGATAGTACATCGTGGGATGAATGTTCCTAAGCGAGGTACGATTATTTGTATCCCTGTAATTAATATATTTGGTTTTATTAACCAATCTAGAGAGTTCCCAGATGGTAGGGATATGAACAGGGTATTCCCTGGTAGTAAGACTGGCTCACTAGCAGGGCGTTTTGCCCATTATCTCGTGAACTACATCTTGCCTCATGTAGATTATGCAATCGACTTTCACGCAGGAGGTGCAAGTAGATTTAATGCTCCTCAAATCAGAATCGCTCCAGAAAACCTAGAGTTAGAAGAGTTAGCGACAATCTTTCATCCGCCTTTCTTATTGTACTCAGCACAGATAGCTGGTTCTTTTAGAAATGCGTGTGCTAAGAAAGGTATCAAAATGCTATTATTCGAAGGAGGAAAGTCCTTAGATATTAACTCTGATGTATCTGAAATGGGAGTAGAAGGCACGAAGCGATTCTTACACTCTTTTGATATGTTGAAAGATGAGTTTAGCATCTGCCCTCCTAAAGAAGATATGACCATCATCACCAACTCTATTTGGGTACGTGCTAAGCGCTCTGGGTTACTACACGATCAGGTAAAAATAGGTTCATACGTAGAGAAAGGAGCTGTATTAGCAGAGATATCTGACCCATATGGAAAAGAAAACACAACAATCAAAGCACCGAATGCAGGCTATGTAATCAATGTAAATGATGCTCCTATAGTCTATCAAGGAGATGCAGTATTTCACATCTCAAAAACATTAAAAAAATGAATAAAGAAGAATTAAGATTAAAATATAAAGCTCTTCGCGATAACTTAGACTTAGATAAAATAGATGACCTCAGTTTAGAAATCGCAAATCAAGCACTACAGTTACCGATCTGGGATAAGGTGAACTATCACCTGTTTCTAAGTATTCGAAATAAAAAAGAAATAGATACAGAATACCTACTTCAGATATTAGCGGGTAAGGATAAGAATACTATCTTATCTAAATCTGACTTCAAGGAGGGGACATTGTCACATTACCTCTTGACGGATAATACTACGATTAAAGTCAATAGTTATGGTATTCCTGAACCTATAGACGGCATTCAAGTAAGCGAAAAACAGCTTGATGTAGTCTTCATTCCCTTATTAGCTTATGACAAACAAGGAAATAGAATAGGCTATGGCAAGGGGTTTTACGATAGATTCTTAGCAGAATGCAAGCCCGATGTGATCAAAGTAGGACTGAGTTTCTTCCCACCAGAAGACCATATCAGTGATGTAAGAGAGGGAGATATCCCTCTTGACTATTGCATCACTCCCACAGAAGTATATCGATTTTAATACATATAGAACGAGACAATATTGAGGTATTGTCTCATTCTTTTAAAGATCTATTTGAATACAGACACTTTACTGTTAGGTTTCTATCAACAGTTAAAACTAAATTAGGATTAGTGAGTTAGGGAAAATATTTTTATGTTTATTAAAAATATTAACCAATGATCAAAAACACTATCACCTTACTTACACTTTCTCTTGTAAGTTTAGCATGGGGACAGCAATCACCTAAATTTGCTTCTACCCCATCACTAAGCCCTGATGGAAAGACTACTTACTTTAGCTATAATGGCGATATATGGCAAGCTCCAACAGCTGGTGGAGAAGCTCTAAGAGTAACTGCCTTAGAAGGCAACGAGACTAACCCTCGTGTATCTCCTGATGGAAAATGGCTTGCATTCTCTTCTGACCAATACGGCAACAGAGATGTATTCTTAATGCCTCTAACAGGAGGACAAATCACACAACTTACTTATCACCAAGCTTCTGAAGATGTAGAGAGCTGGAGTTGGGATAGTAAGACGATTTACTTCACTTCTAACGCGAATAATAACTTTGGTTCTTATGCTATAGATATCAATGGTGGTACTCCTAAACCACTGTTCACAAACTACTTTAATAATACAAATGGATTAGTAGTTACTCCTGCTGGTGAGTACTTATTCACTAGCTCTATGGAGAGTGCTAGTCAGACTACTCGTAAGCGTTATAAAGGAGAGAACAACCCAGATATACTAGGTTATAATCCTACGACTAAGGCATTCAAATCTTATACAGATTATGAAGGAAAGGATTTTAACCCTACAGTAGATAAGAATGGAAAGATATACTTCATCTCAGACGAGAACAATGGTAACTATAACTTATACACCTTCGACAATGGAAAGAAAGTAGCCTTGACTAACTTCGATACCTCTATCAAGAAACCTTATGTGTCAGCAGATGGTAGCAAAGTCGTTTTTGAGAAAGATTATATGATTTATGTACTTGACACAGCTACTAAGTCTATAACACCTCTAGCTACTTCTGTAAACACGAATAAAGCAATCGAGAAAGAGCAGTCTTATGCTGTAGAAGAGAATATGGAATACTTCGATGTGTCTCCCGATGCCAAGAAGATTGCATTCGTTAGTCGTGGGATATTATTCGTATCGGATATCGAAGGAAAATTCGTACAAGCAGTATCGGATGGTAAAGAACGTGTAATGGAAGTAAAATGGTTAAAGGACAACAAGACGCTACTATACAGTCAGACTTATAAAGGATACCAAAATTGGTTTAAAAGATCTGCTGATGGCAAGGGAACAGTTACTCAATTAACTTCTGATAATCGCAACAACAGAGACATTACTTTAAATAAAGAAATGACTAAAGCTGTATACCTAAGTGGTAGAGATGAAGTGAGATTATTAGACTTGACGACTTATACTTCTAAAGTAATAGTGAAAGACGAGATATGGGCATTCCAAAACTCTACACCTTCTTTCTCTCCTAATGGCGAATATGTACTATTCACCGCTAAGCGCAATTTTGAAGAGGACATCTTTGTTCATCATATCGCAAAGAATGAAACAATTAACTTAACGAATACAGGTGTAGCAGAGTCTAGTCCTTACTGGTCTCCTAGTGGTAAGTATATCTACTTTATGAGTGATAGACTTAATCCTTCTTATCCTCTAGGGATGCAAAATCCTAGTATCTACCGATTCTCTGTAGACTGGCAGACAGATGCATTTAAGTCTGATCAGTTTGACAAACTATTCGTAGAGAAGAAAGAGGAGGATACAAAAGACACTAAGAAAAAGGACAAAAAGAAAAAACAAGACGACACCCCAAAAGTGAAATCTATTAAGATAAACACAGAGGGACTACTTGACCGTATAGAACAGGTAAGTGACCGTTTTGGTAACCAATATAATCCTATCGTATTCGCTGATGATAAAAAAGAGGTAGTGTTCTATAACACGAATCAAGAAAACGGAAAGGGCAATTTATACAAAACAGTTTACGAAGACTTCGAAGATAATAAAAGCGAGAAAGTATTCGATAAACGCGCGAATCAGTTACTTCAACGTGACAAAAAAGTATATGCACTAATCAGTGGTAATATCTATAGCTTTGAGTTAAGCAAAGGTAAGCCTGAGCAGATTAAAATCAAACACAGCTTTACTAAAAACTTGGCAGATGAGTTCAACCAAATGTATTATGAGACATGGGCTGGTGTAGAGGAGAATTTTTATGACGAAACTTTCCACGGTATAGATTGGGATAATATGAAAGAGCAATTCGCTCAATACCTACCTGATGTTAATAGCAGAAATGACCTGCGTATCTTACTGAACGATATGTTAGGAGAATTAGGTTCTTCTCATTTAGGGTTTAATTCTTCTGGAAGTGAAGAAAAGACAAAACTAAGCTACAGATCTTATGAGACTGGTATCGTATTCAATACGGATAAGCCTTATCAAGTAGAGCGCATCGTACGTAAATCCCCTGCTTATGCAACAGACATAGACATTAAACCAGGCGATGTATTAACCAAAGTGAATGGGCATAAAATAGATGAGAAAGCGAATAGAGATACTTATTTCGCTTTCCCTAATCGTCAAGAAGAAATAAGCTTAACATTCAATAGAGGAGGAAAAGAGATTAATACGAAGCTACATCCTATCTCTTTTGGAGACATGAAGTCACTACTCTATGACGAATGGATTTATACAAATAAACAACGCGTAAACAAGCTTAGTGATAATCGTATCGCATATACATATATGAAGAATATGACTTCACCTGAGTTAGACAGATTCTTACTCGATATGGTAGAACAAGAGGCTAATAAAGAAGGTGTGATCTTAGACTTGCGTTATAATACAGGAGGGAATGTACATGATAAGGTACTGAACTTCTTATCTCAAAGACCCTATCTACAATGGAAGTATAGAGAAGGTAAACTAACAGTACAGAGTAACTTCACCCCTAGTGGTAAGCCAATAGTCCTACTTATCAATGAGTCATCTCTGAGTGATGCCGAGATGACTGCTGCAGGATTTAAAGCTTTAAAACTAGGTAAAATCATCGGTCAAGAGACCTATAGATGGATTATCTTCACATCTGGTAAGAGCTTAGTAGACGGCTCATCATATAGATTACCATCATGGGGTACTTATACACTGGATGGGCAGAACCTAGAGAAAACAGGTGTTGCACCTGATATCTATGTTAAAAACACATTCGTAGATAGATTAAATGACAATGATCCTCAACTAGAGAGAGCTGTTCAAGAAATCTTGAATGACATTAAATAATACAGTAAAGGCTTCCTGAAGGAAGCCTTTATACTTTTATATCTTAGGCTATAGTTCACCTCCTACTCCATCACCTTCATACGAGGTGATTTAAGCAACGAATCATCTATATCTAGCCCAATCTCTATATATAAAAAAAGGCTCCCTTAAAGAGAGCCATATTGTTAGTTTTTAAAAACTTTTTTACTAAATACGATTAAGATACCAACGCCTACTGATATAGCTACATCCGCAATATTAAAAATAGCATTGAAGAAAGTAAAGTAGTTTCCTCCCCAGATAGGTAACCACTCAGGTAGATATCCTTTCCAGATAGGGAAATAGAACATATCTACTACCTTACCGTGAAACCAACTACCATAAGGTTGATCTGAAAACATCGTTGCTATCTGCCCTGGTGTACTCTCATTAAAAATAACTCCATAGAATATAGAATCAATAATATTACCTAAAGCTCCTGCCATAATTAAAGCAATAGCTACGATAAGATAATTAGAAGCTTTCTTCTTGAAAGAATCATTTAACCACCATGCGATACCGCATACAGCTACTATTCTAAATAATGTCAAAGCAAGTTTACCGTAATCACCAGGTAACTCTACCCCCCAGGCCATACCCTCATTCTCTATAAAATGAATGCGAAACCAATCAAAAACGACTATCTCATCATTTAATAAAAAATTAGTTTTAATATATATCTTCAATAGCTGATCTAGTATCAATACTATCAAAACAAGTAGGTAAGCTCTCTTTAACGACATTTTTCTTTATTTACAAGGAACAAATGTAGTTATTTTATCACATAAAAAAAACGCTCCTAATGGAGCGTTTTTAAATTTATTAAAGATTAACGTTGCAGATTCTTTGCCTCGATACTCATAGTAGCATGTGGAACTAATTTCAATCTTTCTTTATCAATTAGTTTCCCTGTTACTTTACATATACCGTAAGTCTTGTTTTCAATACGGATTAATGCATTTTTTAAATCGCGAATAAACTTCTCTTGACGTATTGCTAACTGAGCATTCGCTTCTTTAGACATTGTTTCGCTTCCTTCTTCAAACGCTTTGAATGTAGGTGATGTATCATCTGTACCATTATTCAAATCATTCATATAGGCGCTTTTAATTAATTCTAAATCTGCTTGAGCTTTCTCAATCTTAGCCGATATTAACACCTTAAATTCAGCTAAATCTGCATCAGAATAACGTACAATTTCACCTACTTCTTTCATAATTTTAATTATTTTAAAATTAACACTCGCGTTTTTAGCTCATCAAACTCTACATCTACACCCTCGCTCAACTCAGTCACGAATTCTAATGTGTGTGTTAGTGTTTCAGACTTAATATAGTCTTCATTCGCTAAAACAGCCTCTTTTATTTCTTTTTCTTCTAGTATTTTTACTACAATCTTGTCTGTAACTTCAAATCCAGAGTCTTTTCTGATGTTCTGAATTCTATTTACTAACTCTCTTGAGATACCTTCTTTTCTCAATTCAGGACTGATAGTGATGTCTAATGCTACTGTTAGTCCAGCTTCATTAGCAACTAGCCATCCTTCAATATCTTGAGAAGTAATCTCAACATCTGCTACTGTTAAAGTAACACTTTTTTCTGATAGTTCTAACGTAATCTCACCATTTCTTTCAATTAATGCGATTTCTTCTTGTCCAAAACCTTGTATCTTATTCGCAATCAGCCCCATATCCTTACCAAATCGTGGCCCTAATGTTTTAAAGTTAGGCTTGATCTGTTTTACTAAGATACCTGAAGCATCATCTAGCAACTCGATTTCTTTCACATTAACCTCAGCTTTGATTAGATCAGCAATAGCTAATATCTCATTTCTTTGGTTCTCATCAAGTACAGGAATCATAACTCTCTGTAATGGTTGACGTACCTTAATCATCTCTTTCTTACGAAGTGATAACACTAATGAAGAAATGATTTGAGCTTTTTGCATTCTGCTTTCTAATGCTTTATCAACGAACTCTTCCTTGAATTCTGGGAAATTAGCCAAATGTACAGATTCGAAACTTTCTCCATGTGTAGCTAAAGTTAAGTCTCTGTAAAGTTTATCCATAAAGAACGGAGCAATAGGAGATCCTAGTTTAGCTACTGTTAATAAACAGGTATACAATGTTTGGTAAGCTGCTATCTTATCTTGTGCATATTCACCTTTCCAGAATCTTCTTCTACATAGACGCACATACCAGTTACTCAAGTTCTCTGTAACGAAATCTGTAATCGCACGAGCTGCTTTCGTTGGCTCATACTCTGCATAGAATTCGTCTACACGTTGTACTAAAGTATTTAACTCTGATAAGATCCATCTGTCTATCTCAGGTCTTTCTGCTAATGGAATGTCTTTCTCTTCGTATTTAAATCCATCAATATTAGCATATAACGCAAAGAAGTTATAAGTATTATATAATGTCCCAAAGAACTTTCTTCTTACTTCTGTAATACCATCAAGGTCAAACTTCAAGTTATCCCATGGATTAGCATTCGAAATCATATACCAACGAGTAGCATCTGGTCCGTGCTCAGCTAATGTTTCAAATGGATCTACAGTATTACCTAAACTCTTAGACATCTTTAATCCATTCTTATCTAACACTAATCCGTTAGACACTACATTCTTATATGCTTTAGTATCGAATACTAATGTAGCAATAGCGTGTAATGTATAGAACCATCCACGTGTCTGGTCAACTCCCTCAGCGATAAAGTCTGCAGGATATGATTTATTATTGTCTATTAAATCTTTATTCTCAAATGGGTAGTGCCATTGTGCATAAGGCATCGATCCTGAATCAAACCAAACATCAATTAAGTCTGACTCACGACGCATAGGCTTACCAGAAGGAGATACTAATACGATATTATCAACTACATTCTTATGTAAATCTACTTTATCATAGTTCTCTTCACTCATATCTCCTACTACGAATCCTTCAAAAGGATTAGCTGTTTGGATACCAGCAGCCATAGATTTATTAATCTCATTCATTAACTCTTCTACAGATCCTACTACCAACTCTTCTGTCTTATCCTCAGATCTCCAGATCGGCAATGGAATACCCCAGAAACGAGAACGAGATAAGTTCCAGTCATTTGCATTCTTAATCCAGTTACCAAAACGTCCCTCTCCAGTCGCTTTAGGCTTCCAGTTCACTTCTTCGTTTAATTCGAACATACGCTCTTTTACCTCAGTGATCTTGATAAACCAAGAGTCTAATGGGTAGTACAATACAGGCTTGTTCGTTCTCCAACAATGTGGGTAGCTGTGAACATACTTCTCTACTTTGAACGCTTTGTTTTCTTCTTTTAAACGAATAGCTATTTCTACGTCTACAGAGCGCTCAGGTGCTTGCCCTTCATCGTAATATTCGTTCTTCACATATTTACCTCCTAAGTCTCCCATCTCTTTAACGAAACGACCTTGTAAGTCTACTAATGGAACTGGGTTCTCATCAGCATCAAGGATAAGCATAGGTGGTACTTCTGGTGTAGCTTCTTTAGCTACCTTAGCATCATCTGCTCCAAAAGTAGGAGCTGTATGTACGATACCAGTACCATCTTCTGTAGTTACGAAGTCTCCAGAGATCACTCTGAATGCGTTCTCAGGATTTTGATATGGCAATACGTATGGCAATAGCTGCTCATATTTAGTACCTACTAAGTCAGCACCTTTAAATTCCTTAACTACTAAGTAAGGAATCTTTTTATCACCTTCTTTATATGCGTTTAATTCTTCTTCAGTTTCTACAGCTGCAAACTTCCCTGCAAACTGCTTACCAACTAGTGGTTTACCTAATACCACATTAATCGCCTCACCAGTATATTGGTTAAACGACTTCACTAATACATAGTCAATCTTAGGCCCTACAGTCAATGCCGTATTTGATGGCAACGTCCATGGAGTAGTCGTCCAAGCTAAGAAATGAATAGTACCAAATCCTTTTAAAAACTCTGGTAATGTCTCATCAATAGCTTTAAACTGTGCTACGATAGTTGTATCAGTGATATCTTTATATGCTCCTGGCTGGTTAATCTCATGTGATGATAGACCAGTACCTGCTTTAGGAGAATAAGGTTGGATAGTATATCCTTTGTATAACAAATCTTTATCATAGATCTGTTTTAACAACCACCATACTGATTCCATATATTTAGACTTGTAAGTCACATAAGGATCGTTCATATCTACCCAATAACCCATCTTTTCAGTAAGGTCATTCCATAGATCTGTATAACGCATTACAGTACGTTTACAAGCTTGATTATATTCTTCTATTGTAATTTTAGTTCCGATATCCTCTTTCGTGATTCCAAGTTCTTTCTCTGTACCTAACTCTACAGGTAGTCCATGCGTATCCCATCCAGCTTTACGCTTTACTTGGAACCCCTTCTGAGTTTTATAACGACAAAAAATATCCTTAATAGCACGAGCCATCACGTGGTGAATTCCTGGTTTACCATTAGCTGAAGGTGGGCCTTCGAAAAACACGAAAGGTTTATTATCCTCTCTAGTACTAATACTTTTTTCGAATATTGATTGTTCTTTCCAAAACTCTAGCATCTCCGATGCTACCCCTGACATGTCAAGATTCTTATATTCTGTAAATTTAGTGCTCATCGTTATTATTATAATATTTTTTAATCAATTTTGCGAATTTAAACAAATTACTCCAATATCTCCCTAATTAATTGGTAGGAAAAACATTAAAATATTTAGTTAGAGAATACTTCTTTTAAAACCTCTAGAGAATTCGGCTTTCTGAACTCACTTAAATGCTGCTCATAATAGCTAATCAACATGGTTAACAGCCTCTTTCGATCCTTATTATTAAAGACTTTTTGGTCACTAGAGAAGCCTAATTCTATCAATTTTCTAAACAAAAATGTCGGTTCTTCATCAAAACAACAGGGAGAAAAATGATCTGTAAACACTCCCTCTTCCCAGTTAAAATAAAGCTTACTTCTACCCTCTAATGCAGGATAAAATCCAAAGTACTTCGTCAATTCTATCATTAGAATCAAGTGAAAATTAGCGACCTCATCATGTGTGTCAAACCATAGTAAAGCTGCTTCTAAAAAAGTAAAGAAGTCTTTATCCACAACAGGCTCTCTAAATACTGAATGTAGTACTTCACCTATAAAAATAGCAATACAATTCTTACTATAATTATAATAGATATCTTGATATACATGAGCTGTTTTAACCTCCTTAAAGTACTCTAGACCTCCTTTATTCTTATAAATAAAATCAATCTCTAATATTGTCAATGGTTGAAAATAAGCCATTTTCTGAGCAGACTTACCTTTAGCAAAAGCATTGCGAACAAAGAAACTAACGACACCCTGTTCCTCTGTAAAACACTTTACGATCAAGCTTTTCTCTTGATATTTTAAAGCACTAAGTACAATAGCTTTACTCTTGATCTGCATAATCCTCTTCTTTTTAAAAATCTCTTTTCTAAAACACTACTGTTTAGACATAGGGCAAAAGTATCAAAATAATATGTTTTACAGATTAAAAAAAGAACTTCCAAGCTTATTTAAAATCTGTTTTACAACCTCTTATACCTCAAAAAAGGTAGTAAACTTAAAACACTAAATCTAACATAAACTAATCATAATCATAACAATTTTCATAGCTTTGCAAAGACCTATGAAAAAAACCACTATGAAAAAAAGCCTTTTATTCTTATGCCTTTTCATCACTTTTATAAGTTGTAAAAAGGATAAGGAATTCTCTTTTGAAGAAAAAGTTTACCAAAAGATTCTACTGGAAAGTTGTATAGAAGATGACTGTACAGAAGTGAAGATAAATACAGCAGAGATAATAGACCCTGTAAATGACATCACTACTAAGATAAATCAAAACAACTTAGTCATTATTAATGACATCCTTTCATTTGACGAAAATCCTCATGATGTGAGTTCTTATGACGAAATAGTGAGTTCTTTTATCAACTCATTTACAGAAATGGCTAAAAAGTTCCCTAAAGACTCATTCCCATGGAAAGGCACTACACAGAATACTGTTACCTTTTATAATAATCACCTGTTAAGTTTTGCCATAGAATACTATACATTCACAGGAGGGGCTCATGGATACAAGGGAGAGAAAGCAGTACACTATAATCCACTAACAGGAGAACAGTACAACAATCAAGAATTGTTTAAAGATTGGGAAGGTTTTTCTAAATTGTTAGAATCTAAACTGAGAGAACAAAGAGGAATAGACAAAGAAGACAATATTAATTCGCATGGTTTATTATTCGATGAAGATGTATTTAAAATGCCCGAAAATATATTCTTCTATGAAGAATCTGTCATAGCCTATTACAACAGCTATGATATTACAGCATTCTCTGACGAACCAGTACGCATTACCTTTTCAAAGGAAGAAATAGAACCTTTTTTAAACTTCCTACTGATCCCTAACAAATCAAATAAGTAAGTATCCAATTAATATAGAATCTCGAAGTAGTGAGCATTTATAAAAAAATATTTAAACAAACAGCGATCTACGGATTAGCAGCAGTGTTTCCAAAAGTAATCGGATTTTTTCTGGTTCCTTTCCATACAGATTTAATGCAAAATAATGCTTACGGACAGTATAGCGTTATTTTCTCTATCATGATGTTTCTAAATGTTATTCTATCATTTGGGATGGAAACAGCTTTTTTTAGATTTTATAATAAACAAGAGGATAAGAAAGAGGTTATTAATAACAGCTTATTATTCTTAGGCTTTACTTCTCTGCTCTTTGCTGTATTCAGTCTACTTACGATACACTATTGGGCATCCTTATTAGATGTCTCAGCAGAGCTACTATATTATGTACTCTCTATCTTAGTACTAGACGCCTTAGTCATCGTCCCTTTTGCTAAACTTAGAGCAGATCAGAGACCTCTATACTACAGTGTTATCAGAATAGCCAATGTCTGTATTTATACAGCACTTAATATATTCTTCTTATATTATCTACCTAAGCTGAGCACCGCCTATCCTGATAGTATATTCAACACTATTTATAAAGAGGGAAATCAAGTAGTCTACATATTCATTGCTAACCTTGTCGCTAGTTTATTCACTTTCTTAGTCTTCTATAAAGACTACTTCAGTATTAAATTTAAGTTTAATAAAGAACTGAATAAACAGATGCTTAAATATAGTTTTCCTATTATGGTAGGTGGGCTAGCATTTGCTATCAATGAAGGTTTTGACAAGATACTTCTTGAACGACTATTACCAGCTGATATCGCATTATCAGAGGTAGGAAAGTATGCAGCGTGTTATAAGTTAGGATTGTTTATGGTTCTGTTTAGACAAGCTTATACACTAGGTATAGAACCGTTCTTCTTTAACTATGCCAAGAATGATGACGCACCTACTAAATACGCAACCATTACTAAGTACTTCACTATTTTTGGGAGTATGATTATGTTAGGCGTTATCGTATTTGCAGATGTATTGAAAGTTCTGTTTATTAGAAATGAATCTTATTGGGATGCGATGATTGTCGTTCCACTAATCATCTTAGCCAACTTATGTATGGGAATCTATACCAACCTATCTGTATGGTATAAACTAAGGGACAAGACTGCCATAGGAGCCTATATCTCTATTATGGGAGCTGTATTCACACTGATCTTTAACTTTATACTTATCCCTATATGGGGCTATATGGGATCTGCGATAGCTACACTGATAGCCTATGCATCTATGATGCTAGTCTCTTATGTGATGGGACAAAAGCAATATCCTATCCCTTATGACAAAAAGGCTATAGGAGGATATCTAGGCATATCTATACTCCTCAGCTTTGTCTACTTCTACTGTTTTAGAGAAAATTATTTCGTTGGAATAGCCTTTATACTCGTATTCTTAGGTGTTATATACAAATTTGAAAATACCGTTATCAAAAAAATGATCAAACGATAAATAAAGAATCCATTACTAGTTAGTAATGGATTTTTTTTAACATGTATTTAATTGTCTTATATTTAATACTTTAAAAAATACGTTATGGCTAACTACACCTACTTAAGCATTAAGAAAGATGAGGAAAATACATTTTTATTTGAAGGAAAGAACACTCTCCCTTTCTTTTGGATTTGTCTACTAGATCATGAAATGATCAGTAGTAAACAATCTTATTGGGAGTCCTCTTTTATCAATATAGACTTTAAGGACGAGGAGGAAGATATCAAAAATGACATAGATGATTCCTTATGTATTATCACTATCTCCAACGAAAGTTTTAATACCAATGCCTCATTAGCAAGAACTTTTATAGAGAAACATCTCGATCCTGCATTGCCATTATATGATGATTTTATAGCTTGTATAGCTAATCATCTTTCTCTAGGGGGTGTTATTAATATAGAACTATTAGAATATATCTGTCTATATGATACTCCACAAGAATTCATCAACAGTATAAACAAAGAAATAACTGCTATACAAGAACAAGATCTCTTGGGTATAAAGTACTTAACCCCAATAGGCTTAATCAATGGAGGCACAGGTTTTGCTTCGATAGATAACCTTGATTTTAAAGAATTAGACAGCTATAAACAAGCGGATGATAGAAGACAAAGAAATAAACGTGTCCAAAATCCTAATTCGAACCAAAAGAGTAATTCTTACATAGTCTACTTCTTTATCATCCTGATAGTTGTGACCATAATATATACTCTAATAAAATAATTCCTTCTTAGATAACGACAACACATCTCTCTTGTCACTAAGAGAACATAGTATTATCCAAGCTATAAATACACCATGAGTACAAAGCCTCATAATAAGATAACCACACAAATGAGAATACTAGCACTATGCCAAATAGCGCTAGTAGGCTTATTTATCTATCACATTAGTCTTAGGAATGCGTATAGCATCCTTATATTCGTAGATGCACTTATATTTATCTTACTAGGTGCTTACATAAAGCATCTTCTTATCGTAAAAAACCCCAATCAAAAGAAAAAGAGGAAAAAAAAGAAAAGATAAAGATAACCGTATATCAATGCACTCACTTAGCTACTCTCAATCTCCAGACAACATAAATTTTTCTGCTGATTAGCACTTAACTCTAAGCAACAGATCTCCAACACCATTTGCTTAAACACTTCACATCAAGCACTACAAGCTGTATTGCTATAATCAAATGCTACCCCATCCATCTATTTCTTAAAATAGCATAGAACCTCTGCCCTTTCTTTCCCCATTCTTTCTTCTTGGACAATACATGATCAATAGTAGAAGCATTCTTCGACTAATAATTCTCTAGTCCACTATTTACGACCTATTCTCCACCGATTGTCGAGCAACTCAAAATGAAGATAGATATACTCTAGGATAGAGACAGATACACCGAGAAGAGGAAAAACACAATAACAACATAAACAACTAAATAACAATAGCTTACAATAATTACCTATTCAAAAAAACATATCCTTTTTTTTAGAATAAAACTTCATTAATACCCAAAACCAATGTTTTTCTAAAAAAAGTGAGAGAATAACTCTAAAATACACCTGATCAATACGCCTAAAACAGCATTTTTTTAAAAAAGTGAAGTGTGTTTTTTAATACATACGGAAAAGCTAGTATAAGTATTCCTTCAAAATAGGATTACATACTTATACATAGAAACAAAAAAAAGCCACTTCTATACAGAAGTGGCTCTTCATATTGACATTTAGACGACTATTTCTTAGCGTCTTTTTTGATTTTACCTTCGATGCGCTTTACACGTTTCTCACTATCAGGGTGAGTAGAGAATATTTTAGCTTTAGTAGATTTATCAGCTCCATACTCTTTCTCCATATCAGCAAACTTTTGGAATCCATCTGCTAATGCTTGTGGGTTCTTACCATTCGCTACTAAGAATTTATAAGAGTAATCATCCGAGTCAGTCTCTTGTCCTTGAGAGAACTGAGCTCCAATAAGTTTCTCTGTTAAAGCCCCTAGGTCACCTTTCATTAAGTCACCTACTGTACCTTGTGTAGTACCAGCAAATTGTACAGCAGCTTCTGCAAGAAGTACTTTTCTATATCCGTTTAAAGAGTGCTTTAATTTTACGTGTCCGATCTCGTGACCGATGATACCTAATAGCTCATCATCTGTCATAATATCCATCAATGAAGAGAATACACGTACACTTCCATCAGGACAAGCAAAAGCATTCACGTCTGTAACGTAGTATACTTTATAGTTTAGATCTAGACCATCATAGTTCTTATATGGTCCGAAGATACGCTCTAAACGCTCTGCGTATGCCTTCATTTTAGGATCTTTATCCTTCACTGTACACACAGGGTTATTCTCATCCATCCACTTAACAGCAGCGGCAGCAGACTGAGCTACTTCTTCATCACTTACTGTAAATGCCTTAGCTGCTTTTAGACCAGCTTCGATCTTCTTTGGGTTTAATTTCCCAAACTGTGCATTAGCCGTTCCTATTGCGAAACACACTAAACATGCAGATAATAAAACTTTTTTCATAATGTTAATATTTTTTTTACAAGAACAAATGTACTATTTTATTTTAAATTCGCTAATCGAACATTAAAAACTCATATTCAACGCTTAACAGGCATATTATATTCTCAGAAAGAGCTAAAAAATCTCTTATTATTCCACTAAAAGGCTAAAAATAAAGTTTTCTGTATCTCACTATGAAAACGCTTTTACCAAATAAAAAAGAGCTCCTAAGAGCTCTTAAATATTATGACACACAACAACTTATTATATCACAACTGTTTTTTTAGTTTGTACTGTATAATTAGCATTCAATACGGTATCTACAAATCTCCACTCTGCCTTCGCGCCAGATGTAGTATAGTCAATATATAAATATCCTCTATCTGTTAGATTTACATAGTCTAGCTCATCTACTAGCAATGGCATTACTTGTTCTAATTGTCTAGCCTGACTCGGATCATTCGATATCCCTAAATATGTCTCCATACCAGGCGAACTAACAGAACTAGTCGCTAACTCATATCCTACTATCTCTCCAGTCTGTGTCTTCATCTGACTATACCATGCATTATGTGTATCTCCTGCTAGAGTCATCACCTTTTTTCCTTTGCACAAGCTATACAGCATCTCTCGCTCCACCGCATACCCATCCCATGCATCTAAATTATATGGCAACACGGTAGTCACTCTAGCCTTCTCTTGTGCTGTAAGCGTAGGATCGCCTTGTAATAAACGAGTTTTAATCACTACTAATTCTCCTACAGCCTTTTGTAACGCAAGCATCGAATTAGCAGAAGCGCTTCCTCCAGCCTCTATCTCAGCCATAATCTGATTAACAATCATTAAAAACTCAGCAGGAACAAGCATCTTCGCCATTAAGATCTGTTGTCCTAACACCTGCCATGTAGCCCCACTAGAGTTCATCTGACCTGCTAACCACCCTAACTGTTCTTTCCCTAATAATTGACGGTTAGGATTCATATAATCTTGCATAAACTTAGCTTGATCAAAGCCCTCAGCAGTCATATAATTACCGTAACTCAACTGTTTATCTCTAGCAATAACACGAGTATCTAACATGTGTAAGGAAAGAATATTACCGAAGTCAAAACTTCTATAGATACGAGCGTCTTTACCAGTCTTTAGTGGTATAAACTCACTATACGCCTGTAATGCCGCTCTTTTTCTTGTTTCAAAACTACCTTCTGTATCTGGCTGATGATTTTCTGCACCATCTTTATAGGTATCATTAGCTATCTCGTGATCATCCCACACGCAGATAAAAGGCTTCTTCTGATGTGCTAACTGAAGGTTAGCATCACTTCTGTACTGTTTATATCGTTCTCTATAATCCTCTAAAGTAACGATCTCTTTATTCGGTTTATGAGCTCTATTAAAGGCAATAGTACTCGCATTAGTACCGTACTGCCCAGGAGCGTACTCATAGATATAATCTCCTAAGTGGATAATGACATCCGCGTCTGACTTAGCCATCTCACCATAGACGTGAAATAGACCCGCTGGATAATTAGAACACGACGCTATGGCTAGCTTCACATTACTTACCTGATCTGATGTAGCAGGTAGTGTGATAGTCTCCCCTATCACAGAGGTATCTTTAGCTAAAGCATTATAAAATCTATAATAGAACTTACTATTAGAAGGTAAGTCTTGTATCTCTATAGCGATCGTATTATCTGAAAGAGAGGCAACAGTAACCTTGCCTTGACGAACAATATCTTTAAAATGAAGGTCTTTTGCTATTTCCCATACTATTTCTGTATTTGCATTAGCATAACGAGTCCAAATGATCACACTAGTAGCAGTTGGGTCAAAACTAGCTACACCATAGTCAAAGTTTTTGATCTGAAATTGTCCATCCACACCATCTGTGTCTGGAATACTAGAATCATCATTAGAACAACTAATAATTATAGGTGCTAAAAAAAGACTTCCTGATGCTAATAAAGAAGTGCGCAAGAACTTCCTTCTATTGAATTGTGAATTATCCATACTTTAAAAACTTTATCACAAAACAACTCTTCTCGCATTATCAGAGAATTAAAACCAGGTTAACAATCCGTAACCATTAAGCGCGATATGTTAATTTATGGTGCTTAGACTGTTTGGTGTTTTCCGTTGTACTTATGAAAAGGTTCTCTATACTGCCCCCCGTGTTAGCTTTAGCGATGATACTGATACTTCCTGTGATTTCTAATGTCGCTAATTTTACTTGCTTTTAAACAAAAGCTAAATACAAAAAACACAACTTCTAGACTATCTCATCCTTCTATATCATAAAATAGTAGGACAACCTCAAAGACAATCTCATTAGTTCTATTCAACAATAACACTTATCTTAGATGTTATCAAAAGCAACTAAACTAATGTTTGATTATTTATTCAACGAAGGAGAAACTCCTAAATATCCTATGTTATTGGCATTACTAGTAATGACTATATTTGGTGTAGGTATGTACTTACAAAGCAACGAAAATGTGTATACTCTCAATGATAAAGAATTAGAAGAAAACCTAAAGAGAGAGTTTAATGCTTCTGTAATCTATAAAGGCATTGAAAAAAATAATAGAAATACGGAGTACTATCAGCTAGATAACAATATGAAGTTCTATAAATATCACCCTATCTTTAACTTAATAGATGTAGGAGATAACCTGATCACTAAGAAAGATTCTTCTACATTAGAAATCAGAAAACAAGATACTATAATCTATATAGACTATAAGACAGATATTTGGGCAAGATTACCTAGAAAGTCTAACTTTCATGAATAACAGCTTACCATCACTACTCTACACTTCTATGAAAAACAATTGGTTTAAAGATGGACTTGACTTCGAAAACATAAGTATAAACCCATTTATACCTATGCTAGCTGTATTATGTCTTATCGTCTTAATCGCTTATAAATGCGGAGGAGAAAATGCCTACACAGAGAATGATAGACAACTAAAAGAAAATACACTTAAAGAGTTTAAGGCTGTTGTCATCAGTCAAGAAGCTAATAAAGGATCTAGAGCAGGGTCTTATTACATACTAGACAATGATATGCGGTTCTATGAAAGAGAGTACCTCTATAAGGTAATAGAGATAGGAGATACGCTAATCACTAAACAAAATTCTACAAGACTAGAAATTATCAAGAAAGACACTGTGCTAACGATAGATTACTTAGAAGATATATGGACAGCTAAAGACCGCTCACTTAGATATAGGCATTAGAATAGCCTTATAAAAAAAGTAGGAGTGATAGAATCTATCACTCCTACTTTTTATTCACTTGCTATAATCTTATAAGTTTAAATTTTGATTCTTATCATATCTCACTTGGTATCCAAAACGAAGTGATTTACTATCATTTCCTTTCAGTCTAAGGTCCCACTTCACAAGCCCTTTCTCTTCATTAAGTTTTCCTGATGAAGTCTCTGTTAATTCTACTTCTATGTCTTTATTAGAGCTAATAGGATACTGATCTTCTACTTGTATATCTATCTGCTCAGCTTTGTTGTTGCGGACAGTAATATCGTATACGAAGTTTTGAGACTTTTTAGAAGATAACATCTTAGTACCTGATTTATCTTTTAATAAGATACGAGTAACTGCTACTTTAGGGTCTTTACCCATGTTTAGTTTCATTTCCTCTTCTGTGTTTGCAGGGTTCAAGGTTGTCTTACCAACATATACACCATCAAAGATTACGTTTGCCTCCCCTGCTAATAAATTATAATTACCATAATCCTTAATCGTTGCTACTAAATAAGCATTTAGGTCAAGCTTAGGAGCTACATAATATTTATACTCCGCAGGAATAGAAAAGTCGTTAAGTGTAACACTATGTGACTTATTATTAGACATCACCGTGTATGGAATATTTATATCAAATGATACGTTTAACTGTGATTCATTGACTTGGGTAAAAGTACTCATTGTACTCTCTTCATAAACTACAGCATCCTTTAGCATAGAAGATGACTCAGCTTCATAACTCATTTTAGCAGACATATCTGCCATTACATTTAATTTTTTATTTGCATTTCTATTATATCCTGAAGTCGTTATATAAGTATTATAATCAAGGAACCACGTTCTCCAAGTAGGAATAACATTACTCTGATTAGCTACACCACTTGTCAAGCTAAGATTCACACCTCTCCAGTCAATACCAGAACTCTGTTTTACATCTGCTTTATACACTACTTTTACAGGAGAGTTAATCTTCTCTACTCTTAGGTCATAAAAAGGCTTCCATGACGCGGCATTAGTTAAATACTTAATCTGAAAAGGCACTTCACCCTCTCTGTCATTCATTACTTGTACAATCAATTTACCCTTACTAGACTTCTCACTTTTCCCTTCATTAAAAGCAAGCTTATCTTGTAAATTGGTTAGTCGAGTATTAAGGTCTTCCTTCTTCTCGTTTAGCTTATCTAACTCTGTACTCAGCTGTAGTCTCTTCGTTCTATAGTAGTCTACCATCTTCATCACTTCTGCAGTAGTCGTTCCTTGTTCTCCACCTACTTTCTGATTAGAGTCTAATAAATCAATTGTTCTACTCTCTACATCAATAGCATTATTCACTTTCTTTAATTCAGTTTGAACTAATTTAATACTATCCCTTACAGGCTTCAACAATGGAGAGTCTACTGCACTATCATATTCTTCTACATAGCGATTACTATACTGTATAGCCATTACTGTAACCTCAGATATAGATCCGATCTGTATAGTAGACTCGTTTAGATAATCAGCTACATTAGTGATCACCACTTCTGAAGTTCCCTTAGGCAGCTTCACTTTAGCCTTATGCGTTAATTCTGCACTGTTAAAGTACACTCGAGCACTCTCTAGCTTAGCAGGAGTAAATACAGGCTTCTGTGCCCATGTCATAACCGTAGTCAAAGCTAATGCAACAATCGTTAAGTTCTTTTTCATAGTATTCAATTTTAAGTTATCCGAAGAGGTATTCGACTACATCTTCAATCTTAGTCACTAGAACAACCTTAATTCCTCTTCCTGTATGACTAATCTTATTATATTTTGAAACAAAAATAGTAGAGAAACCAAGCTTCTCTGCTTCTTGTATGCGTTGATCTACTCTATTTACAGGTCTTATCTCACCAGACAGTCCTACCTCTCCAGCAAATGTGAAGTCCTTTCCAATAGACATATCTTGATCAGAAGATAGAATAGCTGCCACCACCCCTAAGTCAATAGCTGGATCATCTACAGTAATACCTCCTGTGATATTTAAGAATACGTCTTTCTGCCCTAATCTAAATCCAGCTCTTTTTTCTAATACGGCAAGAATCATATTCAGACGCTTTAAATTATATCCCGTAGCACTACGCTGTGGAGTACCATATACAGCAGTACTCACTAAAGCCTGCACCTCTACCATCAGTGGACGCATTCCTTCTAAAGTAGCTGCGATGGCTGTACCTGATAACTCTTCTTCCTTATGCGATATTAGTATTTCAGAAGGATTAGACACCTCTCTAAGACCACTTCCTTGCATCTCATAAATACCAAGCTCAGCCGTAGAACCAAAACGATTCTTATTCGCTCTTAGTATTCTATACACATGATTTCTATCTCCTTCAAACTGTAGTACAGTATCCACCATGTGCTCTAGTATTTTTGGCCCTGCTATACTTCCATCCTTTGTAATATGTCCAATAATCAACACCGGAGTTCCAGTTTCTTTAGCAAATTTAGTAAGTTCTGCAGTACACTCTTTTATCTGAGACACTGTCCCAGCAGAAGATTCAATATACTCGGTATGCAAAGTTTGAATAGAGTCAATGATTAACACATCAGGTTGTATCTCCTCTATTTGACGAAAGATATTCTGTGTATTGGTTTCTGTGAGAATATAACAGTTGTCATTAGCAGGATTAATACGCTCTGCTCTCATCTTTATCTGTTTCTGACTCTCCTCTCCTGATACATAAAGAGTTTTAAAAGGTAAGCACAAAGATATCTGTAATAATAATGTACTTTTTCCTATCCCAGGCTCACCACCCAAAAGCACCATAGAGCCAGGAACTAATCCACCACCTAAAACGCGATTAAGTTCACCATCCATAGTATTCATACGAATCTCCTCTGTACTGTCAATCTCTCGTACCTTTAGAGGCTTCGCTACCTTCTTCATGGTATTAGGAGAACTACTTACTGCTTTCCACGCTGTCTTTTCTTCTTTTTGGATCACCTCCTCTACAAGTGTATTCCATTCTTTACAAGCATTACATTGTCCTTGCCATTTAGCGTATTGTGTACCGCAACTCTGACAGAAAAAAGCCGTCTTTACCTTTGCCATTACTTTCTCTTTAAAATCTTCTTACGAAGATACGATGTTATCATTAGACAATAATAATATCAAAAGAACTATTATAAAAACAAATAAGAATAAAAAAAAGCAACAATAATCAAACAATTTAAACCGAAGTAGAAAATATATTGTTAAATAACAATTACATTTACTTTAATAAAACACACTATTAACACATGAAAAAATTAATTTACACAGCTTTAATAGCTACACTAACATTAAGCTTTAACGCTGTGCATGCACAAGAACAAAAACTAGAGAAACGTTTTGAAGCAGGAATACACCTACTTGGAGTTGGAGTTAATTATGAATACCCAATAGTGGATCAGTTAACTATACTAGAAAAAGTACAATACAATGTAGGTTTCTTTGGCAACTCTGACTATGTAGATTACATTGCTTCTTTGTCCTTAGGAGTAGAATCTAGATACTACTACAACTATAATAAAAGAGTTAGAAAAGGTAAAAACACAAAAAATAACTCAGCTAACTTTCTTTCTTTAGGCTTTGATTATATGCCAGATGCACTTACAAGTACAGATTCGAAAGACAACATTAAAGTAGCAAAATCTTCTCATCTATCTCCTATGTGGAATCTAAGACGGAATATAGGTCAATCTAATTTTACTTATGAAGCTGGTATAGGTCTTGATTTCTATAGAATACATTATGACTATAGACCAACTGAAAAAGAAACAGGCCTAGCGTTAAGATTAAGTATTGGTTACAACTTTTAACCACTTATAACAAAAAAAGACCTACTCAGTGAGTAGGTCTTTTTATATTTCTAATCAGCTAATTAGTTAGCTAATATAATAATCTTATTATCGCTTAATTCGATAGTTCCAAGATTGATAGGTAAATGATAAGTATCATTACTTACTTTCTCGAATTTAGAACTAAACTCTGGTGCAATAGAAATGTTTTGCCCTGTGAACTTTACACTTCCTTTTGTTAGGATAGAAACAATAGGAGCGTGATTATTTAACATCTGAAACTCTCCATTTGCTCCTGGAACTGAAACTGAAGTAACTTCTCCAGAAAATAAAGTAGCCTCAGGTGATACAATTTCTAATCTCATGTTGATCTCTTTAAATATTAATTAGATTATATTTCTGCAAGCATTTTCTCTCCAGCTGCAATCGCTTCTTCGATTGAACCTTTTAAGTTGAAAGCTGCCTCAGGTAAGTGGTCTAACTCACCATCGATAATCATATTAAATCCTTTGATAGTATCTTTAATATCAACTAATACACCTGGGATACCAGTAAACTGCTCAGCTACGTGGAATGGTTGAGATAAGAAACGTTGAACACGACGAGCTCT
Source organism: Myroides odoratimimus (assembly GCF_030326305.1). Lineage (GTDB taxonomy): Bacteria > Bacteroidota > Bacteroidia > Flavobacteriales > Flavobacteriaceae > Flavobacterium > Flavobacterium odoratimimum_A. Next base: position 161,242 of record NZ_JACAKB010000005.1, read on the forward strand.
GTATACAGCTTGTTTATCCTCTTCAGATAACTCTTCCATACCTAAGATCGCAATGATATCTTGTAATTGTTTATATTTCTGTAAGATCTCTTTTACTCTTTGAGCACAAGCATAGTGGTCTTTTCCTAAGATCTCTGGAGTCAAAATACGAGAAGAAGACTCTAGTGGATCAACTGCTGGATAAATACCTAACTCTGCAATCTTACGAGATAATACTGTAGTAGCATCTAAGTGAGCAAACGTTGTTGCTGGTGCAGGGTCAGTTAAGTCATCCGCAGGAACGTAAACCGCCTGTACAGAAGTAATAGATCCTTTTTTAGTCGAAGTAATACGCTCTTGCATAGCTCCCATCTCAGTAGCTAATGTTGGTTGGTATCCTACTGCAGAAGGCATACGACCTAATAATGCAGATACCTCAGAACCAGCTTGAGTAAAACGGAAGATATTATCTACGAAGAATAATACATCTTTTCCTTGGTCATCACCAGCTCCATCACGGAAGAACTCAGCAATAGTTAATCCTGATAATGCAACACGTGCACGTGCTCCTGGTGGCTCATTCATCTGACCGAATACGAATGTAGCTTTAGATTCTTTCATACCTGGTTTATCTACTTTAGATAAATCCCATCCTCCATTTTCCATAGAGTGCATGAAGTCATCTCCATATTTAATAATACCTGACTCTAACATCTCACGTAGTAAGTCATTACCCTCACGAGTACGCTCTCCAACTCCAGCGAATACTGAAAGTCCACCGTGTCCTTTAGCGATATTATTAATTAATTCCTGAATCAATACTGTTTTTCCTACTCCAGCACCTCCGAATAAACCAATTTTACCTCCTTTTGCGTAAGGCTCAATTAAGTCAATTACTTTGATACCTGTGAATAATACTTCAGTTGAAGTAGATAAATCCTCAAATTTTGGAGCAGAACGGTGAATTGGCAAACCATTTGAACCTTCTTTTGGTAAGTTTCCAAGACCATCAATAGCGTCTCCTACAACATTAAACAATCTACCAAATACATCTTTACCAATTGGTACTTGGATTGGAGATCCTGTAGATGCTACTTCATATCCTCTACTTAAACCGTCTGTAGAGTCCATTGAAATTGTTCTTACTGTATCTTCTCCAATATGAGATTGTACCTCTAGGATTAATTTAGTACCATCTGGTTTTGTGATTTCTAATGAATCATAAATCTTTGGAAGCTCGGCATTTGCAGTGTTGAATACTACGTCAACTACTGGCCCGATAACTTGCGCAACTTTTCCTGTAACTTTAGACATTGCTTATGTATTTATTTAACAGCTATTTACGTTTATCGAAAAATTCTACTTTTTCAGAGTGCAAAGATAGTTTTTTTCTCTGAATATTAAAACTTTGAAATTTTATTTTAAATAAAAAAAAAGCGAGTCTTAAAAAGACTCACTTTTCTACTATTATTCAACCGTCACTGACTTAGCCAAGTTTCTCGGTTGGTCAACATTACACTCTCTTAAAACAGCGATGTGATAAGACAATAGTTGTAATGGAATTGTCGTTAATATTGGAGTTAGAGCCTCAGAAATACCTGGCACTTCGATAACGTGATCAGCTAGCTCTCTTACTTGCTTATCTCCCTTCGTTACCACAGCTATGATTTTTCCATTTCTTGCTTTAATCTCTTGGATATTACTCACTACTTTATCGTAGTGATCTTGATTAGGTGCAATTACAATAACTGGCATGTGTTCGTCAATTAAAGCAATTGGGCCGTGCTTCATCTCTGCAGCAGGATACCCTTCTGCATGTATATAAGAAATTTCTTTCAGTTTTAGAGCTCCTTCTAGTGCCACTGGGTAGTTATATCCTCTACCTAAATATAAACAGTTTGTCGAGTCTTTATAAACCTGAGAGATTTTTAATATTTCTTCATTTTGAGTTAACGCTTCTTCTACGCGCTCAGGTACTAGCTCTAATTCGTGCAAATATTTTAAATATTCAGAATTAGCTAATGTTCCTTTTGCTTTTGCTAAACGAAGAGCGATTAAAGTCAATACTGTAATCTGAGTTGTAAATGCTTTTGTAGAAGCAACACCGATCTCAGGTCCTGCATGTGTATAAGCTCCTGCATGTGTCTCTCTAGAAATAGAAGATCCTACCACATTACAAACTCCGAATACGAATGCTCCTTTTTCTTTTGCTAATTTAATAGCTGCAAGAGTATCTGCAGTCTCTCCTGATTGAGAAATAGCAATCAGAACGTCACTAGAGTCAATAATTGGGTTTCTATATCTAAATTCAGAAGCGTACTCTACTTCTACTGGTATTCTTGCAAACTCTTCGATTACATATTCAGCGACTAAAGCAGCATGCCAAGATGTACCACAAGCAGCTATAATAATTCTCTTCGCATTCAAGAATTTATCGATATTATCTTCGATACCTGCCATTCTGATCAGACCTTGATCAGCTAATAAACGACCTCTAAAAGTATCTTTAATTACTTCTGGTTGCTCGTAAATCTCTTTTAGCATAAAATGGTCATAACCATTTTTCTCGATCTGCTCTAAGTTTAATTGTAACTCTTGAACGTAGTGTGTAACTAATGAATCATCCTTAATCTTGCGAATGCGCAATGGCTTGTGCAGTCTAATAATAGCCATCTCTTCATCTTCAAGATAAATAGCATTATTCGTGTATTCGATAAAAGGTGAAGCATCAGATGTAATGAAGTATTCATTCTCACCGATTCCGATAGCTAATGGGCTACCAAGTCTAGCAGCTATTATTTCGTCTGGTTTTTTGATATCCATTACAGCGATAGCATATGCTCCCACTACTTGATTTAAAGCAATCTGAACAGCTTTCCCTAACTTAACACCTTGAGTCTTCTGTACATCCTCTATTAAGTTAATTAATACCTCAGTATCTGTTTCTGACTTAAATGTATATCCTCTTTTAATTAACTCTTGCTTAAGAGAATCGTAGTTCTCTATAATACCATTGTGAATTAAAACTAATTCACCAGAGTTAGAAAAGTGAGGGTGTGAATTCACATCATTTGGAACACCGTGTGTAGCCCATCTAGTATGTCCTATACCTACTGTTCCTTTTTTTATTGTATCTGTACTTTTTTCTTCTAAATCAACAACTTTACCTTTCGTTTTACAAAGATTGATTGTCTCTCCATCAAATATAGCAAGACCAGCAGAGTCATAGCCTCTATATTCTAATCTCGTTAAACCTTTAATAATAACAGGAAACGCATCGCGATGACCTATGTATCCAACTATTCCACACATACTTGTTTACTTTTTAGCTTTAGTATAAAAAATCTCTAACTTCATCTTCTTATTGTCCTGTGTAGTATTAGCTCCATGAAGTACAACTCCTAATGGACAGCTAACAGCGTAAGCAGGCACAACATTCACGTTAGTAGGTTCGTTGTTTATTTCGTTTTTCAATTTTTGATTAGTGTATCCTCCTACAGCAAAATTATTTGCAACAGTCAACGCTAATTTAGGGCTCACATCATTTTTACTTTTCAGAAGACCTCTAATGTGGTCAGTGATTTTGAACTTATAGTAATACCCTTCTTTATTATTCTCTTTGTCCTCTTTTACGAAGATACCATTATACCCTTGTTTAATATACTGAGATGTACTTACAGCATCATTTGCAAAGTCTGACAGTGCAATACTATTATCATAATCATATAAGAATAGACGCTCAGGAATAGGTTGCCCTTGCATACGTTCCTTATCCACATAGATAGTTAAATATGCTTCATTCAATAATGCATCTTTCTCCTTAAGAGCTTTTAACTCTTCAAGATTATTAGATTTTAGAAAATCAATAACTGCCAAGCTACCTTGTCCTCCTTTTAGATAAAGACTTTGATCACCTTGCACTTTATTCGCGTTAGCTATTTCTGATTGATACGTTCCATCCATAAGTGTACTAAACATATTCACACTGAATTTCTTAGTCCCTACAGTATTACCACTTAAGGCAAGAGTGATTTCTTTTCTTTCGCGTGTAGTCTCTTCTTTCCCATCTTCACCTGTTGTCTTCTTATCAACTTTGAATATAACTACTATTTTACCTTTAGCAATATCTAATAATCCAGCAGCACCTTTACTCCCGTTTCCTTCAGTTTTGAAATACAGTCCTTTAAACAACTCACTGAATCCATTAGTCTCTGATAACTTAGTTTTATTATCATTAATGAATTTTTCAAAGTATTGTTTATCTAGGTCTAACCACATCCCAGGGATAAGGCGTTCTTTTATTTCATTATCTCCTGTATTTGGATCTTTAAGTGGATTACCATTTTCATCTGTTTTATAGATAACAATTTCTCTATTTGCAAAGACAAAATTAGTATTCTGAGAAGATAGTCCTGAAGTGTTTAACTGTGTATTAATCTTGTTCTTATCGATTAAAGCAGCAGTCTGGTCAGTATAATATTTTGATGCAGAACCATCTGTTAAGTCCACATCCATTAGGTGATAGTTATTCTGATATACTTTTAAGTCTAGAGATCCCTCACCGTATACGTTTTTAAGTTTATAGTAATTAACTTTATCGTCAACTTTATCAAATTGAGAAAAATATGGTATATACACATATACAGAGTCTACCTTTACATTTTCGCCAATATCTCCTACAGTTGATGTAGCATTAGCTAACTGAACAACTAAATCACTACTAGTAGCACCAAATAATCCATTGTCTAAATACCCAAAAGGGACTTCTCCTAATCTACTTCCATCTACTGCACCATAAGCTTGGTTATAAGCTTTTATATCCTTTACGTTATACGATTCGATATCGAAGTTTCCTCCTCCTATTATATCGCTTCCCGTTTCTGTAAAATCACTTTCACAAGCTTGTAAGGCCATAAAGCCTAATACAAGAGATATTCCTTTTAATATATTCTTTTGGTTCATCTAGTCAATCCAATCTATTTGGGTTATTACTATTCTATTCTGATATAGTTATTAAAAAAACTTCTGATAAAATTCAGTATAAGCTTTAGCAAACTCATCTTTAGCTACGAAAGGTAAAAAAGGTTTTTCAGAAGACTCTATAAATTTTGTTAAATTTGAACTTACCTCTTCTGAAGCAACGATAACACCATCCGAATTTTTGATAGCATTAATCATTATATTCTCATAAGTAGGATTCTCGAAGTCATTCACTACGTCTTCTGGCAAGCCATCGAATGCAATCTTTTCTTTCATAGTAGCATCTAAAACACCACTAAAGCCTTCACCAAAAATAGAAGTAACTACTTTTGTATCTGAGAAAATAGCTTCGTCTTTATAATAATGTTTTAAATAAGTTGGTAACAATGATGCCATCCAACCTTGTACATGTATAACATCAGGAACCCAGTTAAGTTTCTTAACGGTTTCGATTACACCCTTTGTAAAGAAGATAGCTCTTTCATCATTATCAGGATATAGTGTTCCATCCTCATCTGAGAAAGTAGATTTTCTTTTAAAATACTCGTCATTATCTATAAAGTAAACTTGGATACGCTCTTTCGGGATAGAAGCTACCTTAATGATTAATGGCATATCCATATCATTTACGACTAGATTCATACCTGACAATCTAATAACTTCGTGTAATTGATGTCTTCTTTCATTTATGCTACCGTATCTAGGCATAAAAATTCTTATCTGTCCTCCTTGATCGTTAATCATTTTTGGAGCATCATAAGACATTAATGAAACTTCATTTTCTGCTAAATAAGGTACCACTTCAGATGATACATATAATATCCTCTTTTCTTTCATCTTCAATTATAATTTCTGTGTTTGAAACAAATAAACATTGCAAATTTACAAAAATTTATGCAGTTATTTTCTAAATAACTAATTTTGCCATTATTTTAAACACGAAGCTAATGTTTCTTTTTAGTACAAAAGCCGAATTACAAGCGTATTTAAAACCATTTCGCGACGCTAATAAGGCAATTGGTCTTGTACCAACAATGGGGGCCATACACAATGGGCACCTTTCATTAATGGAACAATCATTAAATGAAAATGAATGTACTGTAGTCAGTATTTTCGTTAATCCTACGCAATTTAACAATGCGGAGGATTTAGAAAAATACCCTCGTACTTTAGAAAGAGATCAGGAGATTATAAAGTCTCTTTCTGAACAAATTGTAATATTTGCACCGTCTGTTGATGAGATTTACGGTGGAAATACTGTAGCCCAATCATTTGATTTTGATGGACTAGAAAACGAAATGGAAGGTGCTTCGCGCCCTGGCCATTTTGATGGAGTAGGAACTATCGTGAGTAAACTTTTTGAGCTTGTTACGCCTAACAAAGCTTATTTTGGAGAAAAAGATTTCCAACAATTGCAGATCATCCGCAAGATGGTAGACAAACTTCATATACCTGTACAGGTTATCGGAGTGCCTATCTTCAGAGCTACGGACGGATTAGCCATGAGCTCTCGTAATGAACGAGTATCTACAGAAGGATTAAAAAAATCAACTTTCTTATATCAAGTACTGTTGAAAGCCAAGGATTTATTCAAAAGTGAAAGTATTTCTAAAGTTAACGCTTTTGTTGAGAATGAATTTAAAAATAATCCTAACTTTGAACTCGAATACTTCACTATAGCCGAAGAGGAAACTCTAAAAACAGCCACATCTAAAGATGAAGGTCGTAGATACAGAGGTTTCTTAGTAGCTCATATTGAAGGCATTCGACTAATTGACAATATATCTTTTAACTAAAACTCACGCGAAATGCAAGTTGAAGTAGTAAAATCAAAAATTCACCGTGTAACTGTAACTGGAGCAGACCTACACTACATCGGAAGTATTACGATTGACGAAGTTTTAATGGAAGCTTCTAACATCATAGAAGGAGAAAAAGTTTCGATTGTTAATATTAACAATGGAGAACGTTTTGAAACTTATGCTATCCCTGGCCCTCGTAACAGTGGAGAAATCTGCTTAAATGGTCCTGCTGCACGTAAAGTACACAAAGGGGATATCATTATCATTATTACTTATGGAATTATGGATTTCGAAGAAGCGAAGACATTCAAGCCTTCTATCGTGTTCCCTAATGAAGAGACCAACACCTTAACATAGCCTCTTATTGAAAAAAAATATCAGTAAATTATTGAATATATTACTCCCACTTGCGTTGGGAGTTTTTTTGGTTTATTACGCCTATAATCAATTTACTGAAGATCAGATAGAGGAGATGAAATCTCAGTTTAGAGATGCTAATTATAATTACATTATCATCTCCTCTTTCTTTTCTATTTTAAGTCTATGGGCACGTGCTTATAGATGGAAGTATGCCTTGCTTTATATGGGATATCCTGTATCCACTTTCACTAACTTTATGGCTATCTCTATCGGTTATCTTCTAAACCTAACGGTTCCTAGATCAGGAGAAGTATCTAGAGCAATCGTATTACAAAAATATGAGAAAGTCCCTTTTGACAAAGGCTTTGGATCTATCGTTTCAGAACGCATCATTGATCTTGTCTGTTTATTGCTTTGCGTATTTTTAGCTTTAATTTTACAGTATGAAGTACTAAAAGACTTTTTATTAGCCAAGGTTCCAGTAGAGAAACTTAGTATATTAGCCATCATCGCTGTGATTGGGCTAATAGCTACGATCGCCCTGTTCTATTACAGTAAATGGAAAGTGATTCTATTTATTAAAAATAAAATCAAAGGACTTACAGAGGGAGTCAGTAGCATTTTTAAGATGCCTTATAAAGTTGGCTTCTTATTTCACACTTTTCTTATTTGGTTTGGTTATATCGCCACATTCTACTTCGGTACACATGCCATAGAAGCCACTAGTTCGCTCAGCATACCTATCGTTATGTCAGCCTTTGTAGCAGGTAGTTTTGCTGTATCTTTTACCAATGGCGGGTTTGGAGCATTTCCCTTGATTATTGCAGAACTATTGTCTATCTATAGCATCTCCACTGTTGCAGGAACAGCCTTTGGATGGATATTATGGACTACTCAGACAGCGATTGTGGTCATATTTGGAGCACTATCATTTTTAGTATTACCCCTGTACTATAACCAAAAGAAGAACTAATCTCACACTACCTCATCATAAAAAAAGTACCTATCTAAAAAATTAGACAGGCACTCTTTAATAGTACAAACCAGTAAATTGGTATAATGACGGTATAAACAGCGCTATCAGTTATAAATCATTATCTCTTTATAGGTTACTTTGTGGGGATCTGTTTTGTTGTTTTAATATTGTGCTATCAAGTAATTGATCATATCTGTAGTTGTCACTATTCCTTGTAGTACATTATCCTTATCTACTACCGGAAGAGAGTGAAACTGTTGTTTAGAGAAGATCTCTGCCACATCTTTGATATTAGTATCATCCATCACCACGATTGGGTTCTTCGTCATTACATCTTCTAACTTATAAGCGTCATAAATAGCGTCTAATGCACTTTGGTCTAAATCATTTGCACCATATCCTATTTTTAGGATATCGTTGCTACTGATGATTCCCACAACATTCTCTGCTTCTATAACAGGGATATGTCTAATATTATATTCTACTAATAACTGATTTACTTCACTTAACTTTTTATTCGTTGGCACAGCTATAAGTGCTTTAGACATAATCTGAGATACTGGTACTCTTTGTTTCATAGTGCTATAGTGTTTTATTGTTCTAATACAAAGATTGCACTTACATATCTCATAATACATGATAAAAAGCAGGTTTTACTAAATAATAATGTCGTAATTTATATAGCATAATCGTATTTTTAGAACACATTATTCACCATTAGTGAATATATCATATCCCGAAAATTCTTCAATCCCTTGCCAATCCTCAAAAAATGAAAATTGTGATAATTTATCTCAAATCAGTTTATCCAAAAACCTGTTTTTTACCTAAATTGCTTCATAATTAACTACTTAAAAAATAATATCTATGGCAACAACGAACACTTATCTAACCTTCAATGGCAATTGTGAAGAGGCATTTAATTTTTATAAATCTGTATTTGGGGGAGAATACACTTACCTCGTTAGATTCGATAGTATCCCCGATAGTCCAGAATTTGTAGTATCCGAAGAGGACAAAAACAAAATCATGCACGTCTCACTTCCTATCGGTAAATCTATCTTAATGGGTAGTGATACCTCATGTGGCAACCCAACACCTGTAATACAAGGAAACAATTTCTCTATATCTATATCCACAGATAGCCAAGCAGAGGCAGATGATCTATTCGCTAAGATAGCGGTAGGTGGTACTGTGATCATGCCGATCGAAGACATGTTTTGGGGAGACTATTTTGGAATGGTATTAGACCAATTTGGCATCCAATGGATGATCAACTACAGTAGAGACGGACAGTACTAATGCAATCTTTAAATAGGACTACACCTTATCAATACTAACCTTCTATTGGGATTTTTTTTTTAATTACCCCAGCTCATAGAAGACTAACCTACAATATAACTAACTATTGTTATCCAGCATTGCTGTTGTAGACACTATACAACTATCAATCCCCTAATAAGCAGATTTATAAGGGGATTTTCTTTTTATCCACCTTAGACACCTTATATCCTCCTCTAGTCAACTAAGACCAAGCATATCGCCCTTTTTATTGCTGATTTTTAATTCATTTTTTAGATGGTCAGCTTGTGATAGAAAAGTAGTAGCATAGTGGTCGCATACTTTTTGCCTTTTTTTATGCGATCACTATCCAATCACTATGCGACCACTATGCGATCACTTCTGTAAAAAGAACAAAATATACTAGCTCTAGCTTATAGTAAGCAAGTATTAATTGTTTGAAAAATTTGGAATTCAATAGATAATAAGCTTTATATCAATAAAATACAAAACAAAGAGAAGATCATGTCCTAGAATGTGAACAAATAAAAGAACACATGTATGTAACACCCCTCAAGACACAAATGAGAGAGATATCAAATAAAAAAGCCAGTCATAAGACTGGCTTTTGTTTTGCTCCCCCTCTTGGGCTCGAACCAAGGACCCTCTGATTAACAGTCAGATGCTCTAACCAACTGAGCTAAGGAGGAAGGTTATATTTTACCTTTATTGCACTGCAAATATATACATTTTTAATCAAATATCTCAATGTTTATAGGCTTTTTGAGCATTTTATGTCAAAAAAAATTAGCCTATAATTAAAACTATCTGATTATGAGATAGAAGTAGTATTACTTTTTTTTAAAAAAAATAACGCTACTGATTCTAAATACTACTTATCACTCTTTTTATAGCTTATAAAAAGCCTCTAACGTAATCTCAGAACAAATTGATTAGACTATTCTGATATCGCTAAAAAATTCAGGTACCAAATCTAATTAAAAAACATGCTAATAGTAGACAGTAAAAATATAAATAGATTCAAAATACAAAAGCCAGTCATAAGACTGGCTTTTGTTTTGCTCCCCCTCTTGGGCTCGAACCAAGGACCCTCTGATTAACAGTCAGATGCTCTAACCAACTGAGCTAAGGAGGAAGGTTATATTTTACCTTTATTGCGGTGCAAATATATAACGATTTTTAGTATCTGCAAATAATTAATTTAAAAAAATAAAACTTTTTTATTCTTCACTTTTTAAGGTGGGAAGCCCCAGTTTATAACGGTTTGCTATTAAGCGTATTACAAATACAGATGCAGCACAGAATATTTGTGAAAAAATGATACCCACACTGAAATAATCTAGCAAATAGTATATCATCACCCCGAATATACAGGTCAGTGCATACCACTCTTGTTTAAAAATAGCTGGAATCTCATTAATCATGATATCTCTAACGATACCTCCTACTACTCCTGTAATAGTAGCCATAATCACTACTACCCAAAACGGATAGCCCAGAGACATGGTCTTCTCTGTACCTACAACAACAAATAAGCCTAGACCTATACTGTCAAACCATAAGAAGGTATTGTTTAGATGCACTAATTGTTTTCTAAAGACTACCACAAAGAATAATGCTAGTACAGTACACCATACATACACACTATTCAACATCCAGAATGGCGTAACTCCCAGTAGTAAATCACGCAGAGTACCACCACCTGTAGCAGTGACAAATCCTACTACTAAGGCACCAAACCAATCTAGGCTCTTCGCTGATGCCATACGAATACCTGAAATAGCAAATGCACAAGTTCCAAAGAATTCAATAATATCTACAAAGTGCATTGTAGTCCAAAAATCAATAAATTTATCTAGCATAACACGACAATATATGTATAAAAACCGCCCTATTTAATTACCACTGACTTCTTATTTACGAATGATAATAATCCTTCTTCTGCCATTTCTCTCCCTATACCAGAGAATTTATTGCCTCCGAATGGTACTCTAGGATCAGAAATGACCATTTCATTAATAAAAACAGCACCTTCATCAAACTCGTGAATTTTAGATTTTAAGAATTCTACATCTTTACTAAACATCGCTACACCTAGTCCGAAGCGAGAATCGTTACTCATCTCTATTGCTTCATCGAATGTATCATATCCTACGATAACCGCTAGTGGTCCAAAAGTCTCTAGCTTAAATGCAGGCATATCTGGTGTGACATCTGTAATCACAGTTGGCTCAAACTTCGCTCCATCGCGCTTACCGCCTACTACTATCTTCGCTCCCATCTGTACAGAATCATTCATAATAGTCTCTAGTTCTATCGCTAAATCTTCTCTAGCCATCAATCCGATACCTGTATTATGATCCATTAAATCACCGAATTTAATCTCTCTAACTGCTGCTACAAACTTATCTGTAAATTCTTTAATAATAGCATTGTGGATCAAAAATCGCTTTCCTGCTATACAGCTCTGCCCAGTATTCTGAAATCTAGCATTGATAGCCGTGGGAATAAGAGCGTCTATATCCACATCTTCTCTTACGATAAAGGCATTACTTCCTCCTAGTTCTAATACAGTAGGTTTAATTAATTCTCCTGCTTTCTTCCCTACAGAACTACCTGCTGATTCACTCCCTGTAAGAGATACCCCTTTAATAATAGGTGATTCTATGATCGCATCTACTTCTCTACCTGGTACAGTTATATTAAAGTACACTTGCTCATACCCCTCTACTCTAAAGCAGTCTTCTAATGCCTTGGCACTAAGAGGTACATTACTTGCATGCTTCACGACTACAGTATTACCCGCTAATAAAGTCGGAATAGCAAATCTAAACACTTGCCAGAAAGGGAAATTCCAAGGCATCACTCCTAAAATGACACCTAAAGGATCATTCACCGTATAAGTCTCTGTCCAGTCTGTCTGTATAGTTCTCCCTTTTAGAATCTCTTCTCCATGCTCTATATAATAATCTATTAACCTCCCACTCTTCTCTACTTCAGCTACAGCTTGCTTAATAGGTTTATGCATATCCAATGTCATACATTTTCCATACTCCTCTACATTAGTAAGTAGGTTCTGCTTAACTTTCTGAAGATAAGCTACTCTATCACTCACTTTAAGTTTCTTCCAATTTAGAAATGCATTGTTTGCATTGTCTAAAATATCTGTTACTACTTTGTCCATAGTTTGAATGTTTACATTTTCTCTAAAATTAATAATTGTTTTACAATCCTCCTTCAGCATCGAGATAAAATTTGACAACTCGGTTAAAATAACTAAATTAGTATCATCCTAAAATGAAATGACCATGAGTAGAAATCAACTAATTTTTCTAATCGGCATCGCATTATTTGCCCTGTCATTTACCTTGTTTTACTTAAATGTAATAGGCGCTCAGTTAGCTTACTTTGTGCTTCTGATATCTTTTGTTATGATCATTAGCCCATTAGTAATCTATCTATTTAATAAGTTAAACTAAAGTTTTACTTTTGTCAAAAAAACAAAGATGGATAAAAATGTAAAGTTATTGCTCTTAGGGGCTTTCCTTTTTATAATCACTATAGTACTTCGTTCTATGACAGCTATCAGTAGTAGCGTTATCTTAGCATTAGCTATAATATCGCTAGTCATCGTAGTAGTACCACTGTATAAACTAGTCTTTAAAAAACTACGCAAATAAAAAAGCCAGTTTATAGCTGGCTTACTTTTTTATCTTTATTTCCTACTAACAGATAGGCTATAGCGCCTAATACTGGAGCGAATATAATGATGAGGCACCATATCACCTTATAATTAAATTCTAACGTTGATCTTCCTACTTTATACAAGCTATAAATTATTAGCCCAATAAGTGAAAGTAAGAAAAACTGCCAAACATAAAGAATCATTTTATTATTATGTAGTTTAGTTATATATCACAAAGAACTTTTCTTTCTATACTAAAAGCTAAAGTACAAAAAAAGCCAGCTATAAGCTGGCTCCTCAGAATATTTAAAGTTCTATTTCTTTAATTCTCTTGTCAAGTTTTCTAACATTACTTCTGTCATAGAAGATAAGTCATACTTATGATTCCATCCCCAGTCTTGCTGTGCAGAAGTATCATCTATACTCGCTGGCCAGCTATCAGCGATAGCCTGTCTAAAGTCTGGATTATACTCTATCGTAAAGTCAGGGATATGCTTCGTAATCTCAGCTGCTATCTCTTCTGGCGTGAATGAGATACCTCCTAAATTATAAGAAGAACGAATCTTCACATCTTCTTTCTTCGCTTGCATAATACCTACAGTTGCATTCAGTGCGTCTTCCATATACATCATCGGAAGAGCTGATCCCTCAGATAAGAAACAGTTATAATGTTTATCTTCGATCGCCTTATAGAAAATATCAACTGCGTAATCTGTAGTACCACCACCTGGAGGTGTAGTCCAAGAGATTAACCCAGGGTAACGGATACTGCGTACATCTACTCCAAATTTGTTATAGTAGTACTCACACCAGCGCTCTCCAGTCTGCTTAGAAATACCATATACTGTACTTGGCTCCATCACAGTATACTGAGGTGTGTTATGTCTAGGTGTAGTAGGGCCAAAAACAGCTATTGATGATGGCCAGAATATCTTTTTAATTTTACCTTCTTTAGCAAGGTTTAATACGTGGAACAACGAGTTCATATTTAAGTCCCAAGCAAAAGCTGGGTTTTTCTCTGCAGTTGCTGATAACAATGCAGCCATTAAATAAACTTCCTCTACTTGATGTTTTTCTATAACTGCCGCAACAGCGTCAAACTCCATAGCATTTAATGTCTCGAAAGGTCCAGAACTCATAAGAGCTTCATTTCCTTCTCTAATATCAGAAGCAATAACATTCTCACTTCCATAAACATCTCTTAATTTAAGCGTTAGCTCAGAACCTATCTGTCCGCAAGCTCCGATTATAAGAATTTTGGTTCCCATTGTTTGTGTATTTAAAAAGTACACAAATATAGTTTAAGTCCCTTTACAAATCAATTTTCATCATCAACATTCCAATAACTTTATAACTTATATAACAATCTGACAATCTAAGTGGTATAAAATAGCACAGAACTTTGTAAATTTGACCTCTAAAACTTAAGAACAATGAAAAGCAACTTATATATACTTTTACCTCTTTTATTCTTAGTATCTATCATATCATTCTCATGTAAAGACGAAGAGAAATTTGTGAAAGAACAAGAATTAAAAATAGCGCAACACAATGATAGTGTGTATGACTATCTAACGAAGAACTGGAATCTACGTGTTCCTGCAGCTTCTGCAGAGTTAGGCGTTATCCTAAAAGACTGGAAGCCTTGGCAAGAGTTTGTGCAAGAGGTAAGTTTAAAACCTGTATCTACTATAGGGGCTTTTCAGAAGAGAGCTAATAGACTATCAGAATTGCTACAAAGCCTTACTTATCAACAGTATCCAAAAGAATTAGATTTGCCGGATATCAAATCTAGAATGGCACTGTTACAAACTTCTCTAAATAACTTAAATATGTTCTTAGAAGTGACGCCGATAAGTATAGAAAAGTTGGATCAAAATCTGAAACATACTAACACTGCGCTAAGATTACTTCTAGCTCAGATGGATGAAAACATTGTCAAAGCAAAATTACCACAAGAAGAAGGTGAGGCTGAAATGCTAGAGGCTATTAACGAAGAAAGAAGGGCTAATCCAACACCAGAAAACGAATAGAGCATGGATATTAAACAACGCTTTCAAGAGTCTTCAAAAACAAAACAACTCCTCCAAAACCTACAGTCTAGAGGTAATAAAATATATCTAAAAGGATTAATAGGCTCGGCTATCTCATTTCAGATAGAAGCCTTATTCCGAGAAGCTGATGCTCCTTTTTTATTAATCTTTAATGATAAAGAAGAAGCTGCTTATTACCTAAACGATTTAGAAACACTAGTAAATAAAACTGATGTTCTCTTTTATCCAGGTTCTTATAGAAGGCCTTATCAGATAGAAGAAACGGATAATGCTAATGTACTACTACGCGCAGAAGTATTGAATAGGATTAGTTCTCGTAAGAAGCCAGCTATCATTGTATCTTATACAGAGGCTATATTCGAAAAAGTGGTTACTAAAAAGGTATTAGAAAAGAATACACTTAAAGTACAACAAGGAGATAAACTATCTATAGACTACATCAATGAGGTTTTGTTTGAATACAATTTTAAACGAGTTGATTTCGTAGCTGAACCGGGAGAGTTCTCTGTTAGAGGAGGGATTATAGACGTATTCTCTTTCTCTAATGACAATCCGTATCGTATAGAGTTCTTTGGAGACGAAATAGATAGTATCCGTACCTTCGACGTAGAAACTCAGTTATCTGTAGATAAACAAAAGAAAATCACTATCATTCCCAACGTAGAGAACAAGTTCTCTGCAGAGGTAAGAGAGAGTTTCTTAGACTATATCTCTGAGAAGACTATTGTACTAACGCAGCATACTGCTATGACAGTAGAACAGCTAGACCGTCAATTCGATAGGGCTGTAGATACCTTCTCTAAGCTAAATAAAGATTTAAAGCACAAGGAACCAAAAGATATGTTCTTAGACGGACAATCTTTCTTACATAAGTTAGCGCTATTTACGCTACTGGAGCTAAATGATACCAAACTGATGGATGTCAATAAGACAGTTGAGTTTCACATCAAACCTCAGCCTTCGTTTAACAAACAGTTTGACTTACTAGCTCGTAACCTGAATGACAATACAGACAATGGGTTCTATAACTACCTATTCTGCTCTAATGAGAATCAGGCTAAGCGTTTCAAAGATATATTTGAATCTCTTAAAGAAGATGACAATCACAAGGTAGTACAATCGTTCAAGACGATCGTAATGCCAATCTTCGAAGGGTTTATCGATGAGGAGAAGCAAATCGTCTGTTATACTGACCATCAAATCTTCGAACGCTATCACAAGTTTAGTATCAAGAATGGGTATACTAAAAAGCAAACGATCACACTAAAAGAGCTAAACTCTCTTTCGGTAGGTGATTACGTAACGCACATAGATCATGGTATCGGTAAGTTCGGAGGGTTACAAAAAATACAAGTAGAAGGAAAAACACAAGAGGCTATCAAGCTAGTATATGCTGATAATGATATCGTCTATGTAAGTATTCACTCTCTACACAAAATATCAAAATACAATGGTAAAGATGGGGCTGTACCTAAGATCCATAAATTAGGTTCGGCTGCATGGAAAACCTTGAAGAATAAAACGAAGGCTCGTGTAAAGCACATTGCCTTTAACCTTATTCAACTATATGCAAAACGCCGTTTACAGAAAGGGTTCCAATGTGCTCCTGATAGCTATTTACAACATGAGCTAGAAAGTTCGTTTATCTATGAAGACACTCCTGATCAGCTAAAAGCGACACAAGAGGTAAAGGCGGATATGGAACAAGAAAGACCAATGGATCGCTTGGTATGTGGGGATGTAGGCTTCGGGAAGACTGAAGTAGCTATTAGAGCAGCCTTTAAAATGGTCGATAATGGCAAACAAGTAGCTGTACTAGTCCCTACGACTATCCTAGCCTTCCAGCATTATCAGACTTTCACAGAACGTCTAAAAGACATGCCTGTACGCGTGTCTTATATCAACAGGTTTAGAACTGCTAAACAAAAAGCAGAGATACTTAAAGACCTAGAAGCTGGAAAGATAGATATCCTTATCGGTACACATCAGTTAGTGAATAAAGGCATTGTGTTTAAAGACCTAGGGTTATTAATTATAGATGAAGAACAAAAATTCGGAGTAGCTGTAAAAGATAAGTTGAAAACGATATCAGAGAATGTAGATACGCTGACACTTACTGCTACACCTATCCCACGTACACTACAGTTCTCTCTGATGGCAGCACGTGACTTATCTGTGATAAGTACTCCGCCTCCTAATAGATATCCTATCGAGACGAATGTGGTAGGATTTAATGAAGAGGTGATTAGAGATGCTGTGTCTTATGAGATAGAGCGAGGTGGTCAGGTCTACTTCATCAATAATCGTATAGAGAATATTAGAGAAGTAGCAGGTATGATACAACGTCTAGTCCCTGATGCTAAAGTGGGTATCGGCCATGGTCAGATGGATGGTAAAAAGCTAGAAGAACTTATGCTTGCGTTTATGAATGGGGAGTTCGATGTACTCATTGCTACTACCATTATCGAGAGTGGATTAGATGTACCTAATGCCAATACCATATTAATTAATAACGCTAATAACTTCGGGCTATCTGACTTACATCAGATGAGAGGTCGTGTAGGTCGAAGTAATAAAAAAGCATTCTGTTACTTTATTTGTCCTCCTTATTCTGTTATGACAGAAGAAGCGAGAAAGAGAATACAGGCACTAGAACAGTTTAGCGACTTAGGTAGTGGTCTAAACATCGCTATGAAAGACTTAGAGATCAGAGGGGCTGGTGATATCTTAGGAGGTGAACAGAGTGGTTTCATCAATGAAATAGGATTCGAGACGTATCAAAAGATCATGCAAGAGGCTATCGAAGAGCTTAAGGCAAATGAATTTAAAGACTTATACGAAGAAGAGAATAAAGAAGAAAATAAGGTATTCGTAAAAGATACTCAGATAGATACTGACTTCGAAATATTGTTCCCTGATGAGTATATCAATAATATCACAGAGCGACTAAACTTGTATAACGAACTGAGCTTAATAACGAATGAAGAAGTCTTGCAGCAGTATGAACAACGATTAATAGATCGATTCGGCGCACTGCCACGTCAGGCTATTGCTTTATTAAATAGCTTGCGTATCAAATGGCATGCTGCTAATATGGGAATAGAAAAGATCGTGATGAAACAAGGAAAGATGATTTGTTACTTCTTAGGAGATCAACAGTCAGACTTCTATCAATCTGCTAAGTTTAGAAAGGTACTAATCTTTGTTCAACACCGTTCTAATATCTGTGAAATGAAAGAGAAACAGACAAAGAATGGATTAAGGCTCTTACTTACTTTTAAAAATGTAAAGTCTATCAAACAAGGTTTAGAATACATTGAACTTTTAGATTCAGCTGAAGCTTAACATAAACTTATAACGCCTGATATTGTATTAATATCAGGCGTTCCTATATAATCTATAATCAAAATCGAATAGAAGCATTTACAGTCATTAATCTTATTCTGATACAATAAGTTACTGCACACAGCTAATTCTCTCTGTAATAAAAGAAAAAGGAGCTTTGCACATTAGTGCAAAGCTCCTTTAGTATATAATTTAAAACTTACTATTAATAACCGAATAAGTCTTCTAGGCTAAGTTCTTTTACTTTACCCATTTTCTTAACAGCTTCCCAATCTAAGTTCTCTTTCTTACCTAATAATCCTACGTTGAAAGTTTTTCCTTTTACGTATTTATCGAAGTAGTTAACTAAGTCAGTCATCTGCATATTTTGTACTTGAGAGTAGATATCTTTATTAATATCATAGTCAATACCTTTCTCTTTTAAGCTTAACCAGTAAGAGAATATCTGTGCTTTAGTATAACGTTGTGTAGCGATATTCTTAAGAACAGTATTCTTAGCATTTTGGAACTGGCTTTCTCCTTGAGGCATAGCATTCATTAATTCCATCATTGCTTCTACAGCTTGTGGTAATTTATTCGCTTGTGTACCTACATAAGCCATTACATAGTTATGTTTATCTGCTTTTGCAGCATTCATATAGTATGCATAAGCTGAGTATGCTAATGATTTAGACTCGCGAATTTCTTGGAATACCACTGAAGCCATTCCTCCTCCAAAGTAGTTATTAAATACAGAACTAGTCGCTAATAAGTCTTTATTAAACTTACCTTCTCTTGCTCTATACGTAATCTCTGCTTGAACCATATCATAAGGAGCAAAGTACAATGTTCCGTCAGTAGCTGGTTCTGGATATACTTTAGCAGCAGGTATTTTCTTACCTTTCCCTAAGTTATGGTGCTCTACGATTGCTTTCTTCGCTGTTTCTTTATCATTACCATAATAGAAAACATCATTATTATAATCGAAAAAGTTATGAATTAATCCAACTAATTCTGTTGGTTTAATAGTCTTTAATTCATTCTCACTTAAGATGTCTTTAAAACGGCTTAACTCTCCATTAGAAACGATATAACTATTTAATGCTCTTTGAATTCCTCCCTTGCTTGATTTAGCATCTAAACGTCCTTTTAATATCTGATCTACCATATTAGCATAAGCAGTATCATCTGCCTTAGCATCTGTTACTAAATGTTCTAATAATTTGATACCTGCAGGGATGTTTTCTTTCAGTCCTTTTACAGTGATATAAGTCTTATCTGTACCTGTACTAATACCATAAGAAATACCTAACTTATAGAACTCTTTCTTAATATCAGCAGCAGAGTATTTACTAGTTCCTAAATAATCTAAATAACTGATAGCCAAAGATAATTTATTGTCGTTATCAGAACCTACCTCTGTAATATAAGTTACAGTTGCTAAATCATTAGTCGTATTGTTAATAGAATATAATTGGCTATTTCCTTTACCGATTTTTTCTTTTTGAATAGCGCTATTGAAATCAACAAATACAGGAGCAATTTCTTCAACTTCTATTCCTTTTAAACGTTTATAGAATTCTGATTCGCTATCTCTATTGATGTCGATAGGTGTAATACCAGGATTCTCTACACGTACTAAGTCTTTATTCTCTCCTTGACGTTTATAAATAACAACATAATTATCTTTATAATTTGCGTTCACGAAGTCGATTAACTCTTGCTTAGTCACTTTAGACATGCGCTCTAAATCAGAAACAGCCTGTTCCCAAGTACGCCCATGAATAAACGCTTCATACATTTCTGTAGCCATTGCATCATTACTTTCTAAAGCTTCCATAGAGTTTTTACGGAATTCATTGACAACTGCGTTTAATAACCACTCATCAAATTCGCCTTTTTTAAGCTTCTCTATTTGAGCTAGTAATAGATCTTTAACTTCCTCAACAGTTTGTCCTTCATTAGGCATACCAGTCAATTGGTGTACAGAATAGTCTTTCATTACCATAGGAGAACTAGCTGCATACAACGCTTTTTGTTGTTGATTTACATCTAGATCTATAATACCTGCCTGGCCATTGCTTAACAACATATCGATCAAGTTAAGATAAATAGCATCTTTTGTCTTAACTCCTCCTAAACGGAAACCTATTTCTACACGCTCTGCTTGCGGGCTATAAATGTCCTTAACTTGTATCTTAGTTAGAGGTGCTTCTTGAGCAATATATTCTTTAGGTTGATTCGCTTTCTTCATTGAACCGAAGTAAGCGTTAACTAACTTAATAGTAGGTTCAAACTCTAAATCACCAACTAATACAACTGCTATATTATTTGGTACATAGTATTCATTGAAGTAATTATTAATAGCTACCATAGAAGGGTTCTTCAAGTGATCTGAAGTACCTATCGTAGTCTGAGTTCCATAGTGAGTAGTTGGGAAAAGTAACTTCATCATTGCTTCATGGGAAGCCCAATAGTCATTATCCTGCCCTCTATTAAACTCTTCATATACTGCTTCTAACTCGGTATGGAATAGACGCAATACTAATTCTGAGAAACGCTCGCTTTCTATCAATAAGAATTTCTCTAACTCATTAGAAGGAATTACGTTCTTATAAACTGTCTCATCAAACCAAGTATGCGCATTAGTTCCTGTAGCTCCGATAGAAGCAACAGCTTTATCATACTCATTTGCAACAGCGTACTGAGATGCAACTTTAGAGATTTCGTCTATTTTTTTATAAATAGCTTTCTTTTTCTCTACGTCTTTCTCAGCTTTATGTTGCTCATATAGATCAGAGATTTGTTTAATTAGCTCTTTTTCCTTAGCCCAATTAACAGTTCCCAATTTAGAAGTTCCTTTAAACACCATATGCTCAAGATAATGAGCTAGTCCTGTACTATCCTCTGGATCATTATTAGATCCTGTACGAACAGGAATATACGTTTGTATACGTGGTTCATCATGGTTCTGAGCTAAATATACTTTTAACCCATTTCCTAAAGTATACACTCTTGCCTTAGCTGGATCATTCTCTACATATTCGTAAGTGAATCCATTAGCATCTTTTGTAGTAACAGTTTTATACTGCGCATGCATTGAAGCACTTACAGAGAAAATAAAACCGAACAGTAAATACCTTTTTTTCATTTGTCGGTGTTTTTGTGTCTATTTCCCAAAGCTATAAAATAAATTTCACACTCCTTTATTAAAATTCAATCTAAATTATAAACACAAAAAAAGGTCAGCTGTAATATCACAACTGACCTCTATATATATTTTAAAAATATGTTTATTTTACATCTACTGCTTCGTGAATAGGTGTACCTATATTTCCATTAGGTGCTTCTATTTTTAAGATCTCTGCAATAGTTGGTGCTATATCAGTCATATGAGTCTCGCGGATAGTCTTACCTGGCTTAACTCCCCATCCCATAAATACAGCTGGTATATGAGCATCATAAGATCCCCAAGTTCCATGAGTTGTTCCTTTAGCATCTTTTCTTCCACTATACCATTGTGGTTCTAAGATATACTGAATCACTCCACTTCTCTTGATATTATATCCATTAACTATACGCTCACGTATCTTAGCGGGAATAGCTGCTGTAGCTGCTTTATCCATATCAGTTACAAAAGCAATACCTTCTAACTTCTTCATCTCTTTAACGATAAACTCACGGATATCATCTTCTTCTAAGTCTTTTTCTTGTACCAAAGTATTGTTTAGGTGAACTTGGTAGTTCGTTAAGCTCTTGATGATTTCTTTCTCACCGAACTTTTTCTCTAACTTTTCGTTCAATACTTTCTTCGCTTCTGCAGTATTAAAGTAACCTGAGTTACCTTTTTGATCAGCAAAATACTTAGGATTATGAGCAGCTCCATGGTCTGCAGTTAAAAAGAAAGTATAGTTACCTTTTCCAACTTTCTTATCTAAATAAGTTAAGAACTCTGCTAAATCAGCATCAAGTCTTAAATATGTATCTTCTATTTCGATTGAATTAATAGCGAATTGGTGTCCTACATAATCCGTAGAAGATAAACTTACTGCTAAGAAATCTGTAACACCAGCCGAATTAGCTCCTAATGATTCACTATCAATCGCAACTTTTGCAAAGTCTAGAGTTAATGAATTACCAAATGGTGTTGCTTTAATTAAATCATACCCATTGTCTTTCTTTAATTTAACTAAATCACGAGGGAATACAGGCTTTGCTTCACCTTTATATGTTTCTTCATACTCATTGTCATCAGCAGTACTTAATACGTACGTATCTATAGGATACATAGTATTCCATCCTTTCTTAAAGTATTTGTCAGCTAACTTCTCTTTATTAAATGACTTCACCCATTTAGGTAAATCATTCATATAAAAAGTACTTGTTATCCAGTCACCTGATGCTCCATCTAACCAATAAGCAGCATTAGCGAAATGACCTGCAGGCAGTATACCTCCTCTATCTTTTATAGCGATACCTACTACTTTAGATTGAAAATTAGTAGCTAGTTTTAACTGATCTGTCACAGTAGATACTAATAAATTCTTAGGAGATTGTTTTCCTACTTTACCTACTCCTCCTACCGCTTCTACACTATCATCTTGAGTACAGTACATACTTTCCCCTGTTGCCTGAATGATAAAATCATTACCCGCTATTCCATGTACAGCAGGTACACTTCCTGTATAAATAGTACTGTGTCCTATAGCTGTATAAGTTGGGATATAATCTATAAGCGTGTTTTCACTTGAAAAACCTTCGTTTAATAAGCGTTTAAATCCATTATCTGAATAGCGATCGTAGTATTTATAAAGGTAATCCCATCTCATCTGGTCTACCACTACTCCTACTACTAACTTTGGTTTTGGTAATGTTTCACCTGCTAAGGCAGAAAGTGAAAACATACAGCCTACTGCTGCAAATAAGGTTGTTTTAAATTTCATTTATCTAAGATTAGTTTTGTTTAATAAGGTCTCTGTCTACAAAACTATTAAACTATGAGACTTCACAAACATTTAATAGACAAAAAACTTCAATATTAACATTTAAAGTTATTTCTCTCAAAAGTAAACTTACTTCTTAATTCCAAGATTAAGAGAGTGTTATTATTTTAATTAATAATTCAAACACACAATACAGGTATCTTTACAAAATACTATTAATAGTATTAAAACCAAGCATTATCCCGTACCTTTACATAACATACTAAAATAAACAACATGACAAAACCATTTAAAGTTGTTGCTTTTGATGCGGATGATACCCTATGGGTGAATGAACCTTTCTTTAATGAAGCTGAGAAAGCATTCTGTATCTTAATGGAAGATTACCTAACACATCAAAGCATCTCACAGATACTATTCAAAACACAAATAGACAACCTACCTCTATACGGATATGGAATAAAAGGCTTTACCCTATCCATGGTAGAAGCGGCTAATATCATCTCAAAGGGGACTGTAAGTCCAAAAGTAATCAGTAGAGTCATTGCTATAGGAAAGGATTTATTAACCAAGCCTGTGGAACTATTAGATGACGTAGAGCAAGTATTAAAAGAACTTCAAGGAAAATATAAACTAGTAGTCGCAACCAAAGGGGACTTAAAAGACCAACACCGCAAACTACACAAGTCTAGTTTAGGGGCATACTTCCATCATATAGAAGTCATGACGGATAAAGAAGAAATAGACTATCAGAAGTTACTAGGACGTTTAGATATCAAACCTGAAGAGTTTATTATGATTGGCAATTCTCTAAGATCTGATGTACTCCCTGTATTAGAACTAGGTGGTCACGCAGTACACGTCCCTTTCCATACTACATGGTTACATGAGCATGTCGATCACGAAATAGTACATCCCAACTTTACTTCTATTAAAAAATTATCAGAGATTAAAGAGATTCTACTATAAATAAAAAGAGGCTAGTTGATGACCAACTAGCCTCTCACTTACACTTATAAACAATGTATTCTTTGATTAGAATCTATATCCTACAAATACATTAAAACTCTGATTATATATCTTCAGATCCTTCACACCAGGATTCTCTTCTAACCCAAATGTATTCGAGTTGTCGAAAATACTAGCAAATCCTCTACTGTAGTTAGCTCCTACTAAGAACCCACAGTTAAACTGGTACTCAGCCCCCACTACGATACCGTAGTCCATCTTCTGTAGATATTGTCCATCTTCTTGATCATCTTCTATACTACCGAAAATACCGTGATCCTTATATGTATTTCCCTCTTCATCTACTGCTGTAATAGAAGAATATAATAACATATTCACATAAGGACCAGCATATACCTGTAGCCCTCCTACTTTAAATACAGCACTGATTGGATTAAGACGTAGACTGTGCATTTGCAATTTAGCATCTAGTGTTACTCCATCCTCAGTCTCTCTATCAAAGCGACCACCATACTGTTGATAAAACAACTCGTGTTTCAGCCCAAAATATTTTCCTAAGCTATTATCCACACTCACTCCCACGAAGAAGTTATTGCGGTTACTCACTTTACCATCTATAGCTAAATACTCTAGATCATCTCCTTTAAGCGTAGACTGTATCCAACCTCCTTTTACACTAAAAGTAGTATTCCCTTTTAAATCGTGATTTACATCTTGTGCTATCGCTGTACCTGATACTGCTAACACAGAGCATACACTTAGTAATAAGTTTTTCATACCTCTCATTCTTAAAAATCAATATCCCAAATACCCACTGCGTTCTCTAACTCCACTAAAGCAGATGCATAACCAAATAGCGTCTCTGCATAAGCCTGCTGTGTTTCGTTATAAGTACGTTGTGCATCCAACACTTCTAATAGACTACTCGCCCCTCTTTGATAGCTATACTTGATTCCTTCGTAAACCTGTTTAGCCTCTTCTAACATACCATTTTCAAACCTATTGATCTGCTTTTGTTTCGTTAGATAGTTACGATATGCTTGAGTGATCTCTTTCTCTAACTCTAGCTCTATAAAGTCATATTCTAGATGAGCTTGACGTTCCTCGTATAATGCAGTTTTTAATCCTGATTCTTTTCTATTAGAGAACTTCAACGGAATAGAAAAACCTGCTTTCACCACCGTATTACCAGGTGTAGGAGCAATTGCATTCTTTACAAAAGAGTTGTTCTCTACCCCGAAGTTAAGACCTAAATCTATTGCGCGTTCTGCTTTAGCTAAAGAGACTTGCTTACTCGCTACCACCTTATTCTGTCTAGCGACAAGGAAGTCTGCTCTATTGTTCTGAGCAGTCACAATCAAGTCATCTAAAGAGAACAGTCTATCAAACTTATTGAAGTCTCCCTGAGGTAAATAGATTGTATCGTTTCTTTGTTTACTGATTACGTTTCTAATCTCTATCAAGCTATTCTCCCAAGCATCATCTGCATCTTGTAACTCATTATACATCCCTTTAGCTTCTAAATTACTTTGGATAGCATCTACTTTACTGATCTGTCCTAATGTATAACGAATACTATCAGATTTAGCCACTTGCTTCATAGACTCATAAGAATCGCGTTGTATATCGAACAACATCTTATTCTGCAATGCTTCTAAATATAAGATAGTAGACTCTGCACGTAAAGTCTGGAAGAACTCTTGCAACTCTAATTCTGCTAATGTCTTCTGATCTGCAGCTAAATTCTTTCTTGCCTTGCGCTTACCACCTAATTCTAAATCCCATGACAACTCAGCCTCAAAACCATATCCCATCTGCATACGCTTCTGTTGATTATCAAACCAACCAAAGCTCAGTTCAGGATCTGGGAACATCTTAGCTGCTTGTACCTCAGCTTCTGCAATATCGATATTATACTTTGCTGCAGCATATCCTAAGTTGTTCATTGACATCTTATGAAGATACTCCTTATATGTCAATGCTGTCTTATCACTTACATTCTCTGTATGAAGTTGTGCTATCACAACTTCATTACAGAACAATGCTAATAATCCTACTAGTATATATTTTCTAATAACATTCATACCTAATCCTAATTTTCGTCTGTTTCACTTTTTACGAAGTCGCTATCACTACCCCATTTGCTCTCCACCATATAATACAAGGCAGGTAATACAAACAGTGTAAGAACAGTAGCGAATAATAGACCATAAACGATCACAGTTGCTAGAGGTCTCTGTACATCCGAACCGATACCTGTAGCTAACGAAGCAGGGAATAACCCCAATACCGCCACTGTAGCCGTCATTAATACAGGTCTGAAACGCTCTTCTGCACCTGTTAGTACTGCTTCTTTTAATGCTATACCTCTTCTGCGGAGATCATTGATATGGGAGATCATAATCACCCCATTCTGTATCGCAACCCCAAACAACGCAATAAATCCTACTGCTGAAGATACATTCAATGACATCCCTCTAATATTTAAGGCTAACATCCCTCCAAATAAAGCTAACGGCACAACGATCATTAATAATCCAGCTTGTCTAAACTGTCCAAAAGCTCCGTATAGCAATACAAACATTAAACACAAGGTCAAAGGAACAATTACTGCCAGACGGCTATACGCTCTATTCTGATTCTCGAACTGTCCACCCCATTCGATGTGGAACTTCTCATGATCATACGTGATATTGCTTTCTATCTTTTGTTGCGCTTCTTTTAATAGTGACGCTAAGTCTCTATTACGCACGTTTAGTTTTACAGTTAAGTGACGTCTATTCATCTCACGAGTGATCGTACTCTCTCCTGTACTCGTCTTAACATCTGCTACCTGAGAAAGCGGAATCTTAGCACCTGTACTAGACGTCAACATTAAGTTAGCGATCTTCTCTGGTGTATTTCTACTCTCTTCAGTATATCTAGCACTGATGTCATATACTTTATTTCCGATGAATATCTGTGATATAGCCTTACCACCTATAGCTACCTCGATAAGTTCTGCAACATCAGATACGTTTAATCCATATTGAGCTATCTTATCTCTATTCGCGTGAATCTGTAGCTGTGGTAATGGTGGCTCTTGATCTATCGCTAAATCTACCGCTCCATCTACCGTACGCAGCGTACCTAATACCTCATTCGCTATACGTCTAGTCTCGTGAAAATCTTCTCCATATACCTTCACTACTAATTCACTATGTGCTCCAGATATCTTATCCATTACCCCATCGATCATCGGCTGAGCGAACCCAACTGTAAATCCAGGTAAAGACTCATACTCTGCTGCTAATTCTTCGATTAAGTCATCTTTAGTCTTACCACGAGGCCATTCTTTATAAGGCTTGATACCTATAGAACACTCGAAATGAGAAGGAGTAAATGGATCTGTTCCATCATCATTACGACCTGACTGTACCATGATATACGTTACCTCATCATACTTCATAGTTCTAGCACGTAGTGTATCACTCATCTCTTTTGATTTCTCTAATGAAATACCTGGAGGTAAGGTTACTTGAAGCCAGATAGAACCTTCATCTAGTGGGGGTAAGAAGTCCTTACCTACCTTCATCGTAAGCCCTACCGTGATTGCTAATACCACTAATAGCGGTACGAATACTTGCTTTGGCTTATTGACAATCTTGATAATTCTATTGTGATATACATTCGTTAATTTCTCTAACCACTTATTGTGGTAGATCTTTCTTGGTTTTCTATACACCGCATACGCAAGACCTGGTATCAAAATCAAGGCTACTAATAACGCACCTATCAAGGCATATCCTACTGTAAACGCCATCGGTGTAAACAACTTCTTCTCTACACGTTCAAAAGCGAATAGTGGTAAGTATGCTGTGATAATAATGATTGTTGCGAAGAAGATAGGCTTAGCCACCTCTTTGGTACGCTGTGCTATAGACTTCTCTTTTAGTTCCTCATCAGGATTATCCTCCCTCTTCTTCAGTATGGACTCCATCATCACGATGGCACCATCCACTATAATACCGAAGTCTATTGCTCCTAACGAAAGTAAGTTAGCAGGTATATCTGTGAAGTGCATCATGATAAATGCAAACAACAGAGATACAGGGATCGTAATCGCTACTAATAGCGCTCCTCTCCAACTTCCTAAGAATACAATCAACACAATCACTACTAAGCTAATTCCTTCGATTAGCGTAGTAGACACAGTATGTAATGTCGTATCTACTAAATCTGTACGATCTAAGAAAGTGTGTATTCTAACACCTTCTGGCAATAAACCATTGTTCAGTTCATCTACATATTGGTGTATCTTATCTAATACTACAGATGGGTTTTCGTGCTTTAACAACAGTACAATACCCTCAATACTATCAGAATAATCCCTTTCTCTATCTGTAAAACCAAGAATACCTTTGCGTTCTACATTTCCATATTTTAAGCGACCTAAATCGTTTAAGAATACAGGTATACCATCTTCTGCCTTAACAACAATTTTACCTAAATCCTCTAAATCTTTAATCAACCCGATACCTCTCACTACATACCCAAGGTCTCCTCTTGTTAGAACACTTCCTCCTGCATTAACGTTATTCTCTTCTATCGTCTCTGTCACATCGCTTAGCGATAGACCATATTGTTCTAATTTATGTGGATCTAGTTCGATTTGAAACTGAGTAGTGATTCCACCGAAGTTAGTTACCTCAGCTACACCAGGCACTTGATTAAGCTTAGGGATAATCACGAAGTTTTGTAAATCCGTTAATTCTCTAAGACTATACCCATCTCCCTCTATGATATATCTATATACCTCACCGATAGGCGATGTTAGCGGATCTAACTCAGGAGTCGCATCATAAGGCAACTCTACATCGTTTAATCGCTCTTGGATTCGTTGACGAGCGAAGTAGTCATCTACTCCATCAGCGAATACTATCGTGATCATAGACAGTCCGAATGTACTGTTACTACGCATCACGTGCATTCCAGGCATACCATTAAGAGCACGCTCTATCGGAATGGTAATCTGTAATTCTATCTCTTCTGCTGCCAGCCCTGGCACTTGTGTTACTACCTGAGAAGTAGTATCTGCTATATCTGGATAAGCTTCTATTGATAATTGTTTCCAAGAATAATATCCAAATATACACAGCAAAGCAAACAACGCTGCTACAAGCCATCTTTTGTGAATAGCTGTATCTATTATACCTTTCTTCATTGTATTATTGTTTATTATTAAATAGCTTGTGGCAAGTAGATTCCTCCTTCACTTACTACCTCATCTTGTTTATCTAATCCTGATAGAATAACAGTCTTATCTCCAGACACTCCTCCGATCACGATGCTCTTCTTAGCATACTTATTCTCTCCTACCTTCACGAATACGAATGAGTTATCCTCTCCTTGTAATACTGCTCTAGAAGGCACTAAGATTACTGGTTCTGGTTGATCGATAAAACGAACACTCACATACATACCAGGTTTTAGAATTCTCTTCTCATTATCCACTTCTATCAGTACATCTATACTTCTAGTCTCCTCATCCACGATCTCGTTGATATGATAGATAGTACCCGATAGTGGAGCATCAGGATATGCTGCAAGTTCCACTTGTACTTTGTTTAGTTTAGCTAAGTGATTGATATCTTTTTCTTTCACTTTACCTACTATCCATATTTTACCTAGTGAAGCGATCTTCACTACTGGGTCAGCCTCATCGTTAATGAACTGTCCTATCACTAGGTTGTTCTCTAAGACCTCTCCTGCTATAGGAGAACGCACTATCAATGCCTGTCCTAGTACTAGTGAGCTAGCATCTACACTATATATCTTTAATGCTGCACGAGCGTTATCATAAGCCGCCTTAGCGATAGAGTATTCTGTCTCTGCCTCTTCGAACTCCTGTCTTACCCCAACACCGTTGTTCAGTAAATCTTCTTGTCTTTTAAGGTTTAGAGCTGCTTGTTTAAACTCTTGTTTTGAATCGAAGTAATCCTTTTGAGCCTCAAAGTAGTCAGGTGAAGACACTTCAAATAAAGGAGTATTCTCACTCACTTTTTGCCCAAGTTTGATAAATGATTTAACTATTCTCCCTGAGAAAGGAGAAGCTATTTCTGCATAATGGTTGGGAATAGCTTTCACTACCCCAGCAGTAACTAGATCGAAAGTAAAGTCCTCTTCTGATACCTTACTTGTTTTTATTCTGTCTTTTAGATTTGAAGTTTCAGTTAGAGTGATGATCTTATTTTCTACTGTAAACTGAGCACTATCTGCTGCCTGCTCTTTCTTTTCAGAACAATAGCTCAATAATATGCTAACTCCTAAAATACCTGCTAGTTTTAATGTTTTAGCCATTATGTTTATTTTTAATTAATACCTTATTTATTATTTCACTAAGTTTTTATCTTAAAAACACTTTAAAGTTACTTCATAATACGGAGATTCCATATTAAATAACGAAGCATTTTATGAATTTTTATTATCCTTCTGCTGACAGATCGCATCGAGAGCGTAATTTTTGCATTATTTTTTATATAATTTATGTTAAGTATAATCTACAATAACCGTGCTACTTTAAGTTAAAAAAATGAGCTGCTATACTAAAGTAAATCAATAGCCCTGAGATGTCTACAATCGTAGTGATAGCTGGGCTAGCTGCTACTGCAGGGTCTCCATTAAACCTGCGAACCAACATCGGTAACAAAGCTCCTATTATCGTAGAGGTAATCACCTGTAGCGACAGGGCTAACGCGATCACTCCTCCTATGGACGCTAGTGTATAACCTGTCGGAATCTCTGTCCCCCAGTTTAGAAACACTACGATACCAAAAGCGACTAAACCAAGAAAACAAGATAACATCAACGCTATCCTTAGCTCTTTCCACAATACCTTTAGCCATGACTTTACTGTAATCTGCCCTAATGCCAGTGATCTGATCACTACTGTCGCAGATTGACTTCCTGCATTACCTCCTGTAGAGGCAATCATCGGCATGTATAAGGCTAGAATCATCAGTTGCATTAATGTCGCTTCATAACTGTAGATGATCATCCCAGCACCTATCCCAATCACTGCTAGTGTCACAAGCCAAAACACTCTCTTCTTAAAATGGTTGAATATACTCGTCTGATTATAATCAGACTCCTCATTCGTACCGATGATTCCCATGAAGCGTTCCATATCTTCTGTATGTTCTGCTTGTATCACATCTAGCGCCTCATCATGTGTCACTATTCCTACTAGCTGTTTCTTATCGTTTAGTATCGGCAAGGCTACTAGCTGATACTTATCTATTTTCTTTGCTACCGACTCACTACTATCACTTAAAAAACCAAATACAAACTCTGTATGTAATTCGTCCTTAACTAATACATCAGGCTCAGCTATGATTAAATCTTTTAAAGTAATAAAACCTACTAAAGTCTTATCCTCATTCACTACATATACATAGTATATCGTCTTTTTAGAAGGAGAGTCTTTGCGCACTTGTTGTATCGCTTCGAAGCACGTCATATCTTTAGACACTGTAGCGAAATCTGTAATCATAATACCACCTGCTGTATGCGCAGGATACGAACTAAGTGCTAACACATTCTCACGTATATTCTTCGTCAGATAAGGCAGTAAGTCTACCTGCTCCTGCTGTGTCATCAGCTGAAACAGATCTGCTCTAGCATCTGATGGCATCTCTTCGAATATCCTAGCGAATAGCTTCTTACTCACTCTCTGAAAGAATCCTAACTGCTTCACCAATGGAAATTCTGCAAAAATCTCCCCTTGCTCTGCTATTGTAAACTCATTAAACACAAGAACCAAATCATCATTAGCCACTCTGCTCAGTAGCTCGCTGATGTCGATAATAGGCATCTTCTTGATCACAGGCAGCATCATCGTTATCTTCTCCATACTGTTCATATCAGTTGCTATCTTCTGTAGATTTTTTAAATCTCTGTTATGCATTCTCATAATACCTCAGTTTTTAATAGATTAATACGCTGTCAATTCCCATGTCACTTCTGATACTCCATATTCTAAAGAAACTTTACTAGTAATCTGTTCTAGAATATCATCTTTCTTACCGATGCATAGTATCTCAAACTTCAGATACGAAAAAGCAGGATTGCCATTATCTGTACTTTTTAACGAACGCAACTGAAGGTCTTTCTGAGCGCGCAGATTCTCTAAGACCATTACTCTGATGTGATTCTCTACTTGTTCTTTACATCCTACGATAATCTCGTAATGAACCTCAGCTGAGTCTGTCTCACTCTCAAAAGAGAGTTTATTAATCATATTACCAATAGGTCTAAGCGAAATATGTGCTAATAAAATCAATACTGTCATCGCTATCGCTTCTATCCATAAGCCTACTGCACACATAGACCCTACTGAAGCCGAACACCAGATCGTTGCAGCAGTATTTAGTCCACGGATACTGAATCCGTCTTTCATAATCACTCCAGCTCCTAAGAATCCGATACCACTCACTACATAAGAGGCTACTCTACCCACAGCCATATCACCGATGGTATATGCCATCAACACAAAGCCTGCTGCACCGATACTCACTAACGTATTGGTTCTTAGACCTGCACTTTTTTGTCTCACTTGTCTCTCTGCCCCGATAAGAGCTCCTAAAATAAAAGCAAGAGCTAATCTTCCTATAAATACTGTAATTAACATGATAACTATTTTTTTTGCTCTTTCTGAGCTACATTGTTATCATGCATATTCAGAAAGAAGGTTTAACATTCCCGTTTGACTAATGTGGATTCTGTTTCCATCTCTTATTTTTTTTGACTTGGCAAAAGTAGGTATTACCCTTCCTAGAGGCTATTAGAAAGCTTTTAGAAAAAAATTAGAATCCTATTAGAATACCCACATATAGTGTCCCAAAAACAATAAAATCATCACTCCCTTTGATACTCTCGCTTTGACCAGTCCTAAATTGACTGATCGCATAGTGGTCGCATAGTGATGGGATAGTGGTCGCATAATTTTAGCCTATTTTAATGCAATCACTATGGTATCACTAGCCAACCACATGCCGATCGCCCCTACCCAAAAAGAGCAGAAAAAATATTTATCAAGAATAGAATACCTTCTAATTACTAATAAAAATGGAAAACAACACCACAAAAAAAAGCACCCCTACAAGGAGTGCTTTCTACTATTATTTGGTTATACTATAAGGTTATAGTAAACTCTGTACCCTTATTTATCTCTGAAGTGACTGTAATAGTACCTTTATGTAA
The DNA here is from genome assembly GCF_030326305.1 of Myroides odoratimimus. GTDB lineage: Bacteria > Bacteroidota > Bacteroidia > Flavobacteriales > Flavobacteriaceae > Flavobacterium > Flavobacterium odoratimimum_A. Next base: position 194,856 of record NZ_JACAKB010000005.1, read on the forward strand.
GTCAATAACTTTCTTGGTCAAGGAGAGTCCGATACCATTTCCGTCTAAGTGCTTTCCGTTCTCACCTCTAAAGAATGGCTTAAAGATCCCATCTAGATCCTCTGCACTCATCCCTAACCCTTCATCTGCTATCTTGATCACTACTGCATTATTCAGATTAGAAATACCCACCTTACCGTGATGATTATCAGAGTACTTACACGCATTCTCTAGTAAGTTAATAATAGCTACTTCGAGTAAGTAAGGGTTTGCTCGTACCGTCACTAACTCTTCGCTGTCTATCTCTTCATCTATCATAAAGCTGAAGGTATATCCAGCATTTCCCCTCTGTATCTTCTGGCAGGCATCTAGTATTACTTCATCTATTCTAGTAGGCTTGAATACAATCTCGGTAGGATCATAACTCGCCTTCGCAAAGTCTAGTAAACTATTTGATAATCGCACCAATTTCTTAGCATCTGATAAGGCGTTCTCTATCGTTCTGATATAGCTAGCGGTGTCTTGTTCTTTAGACAGTGATAATTCTAACTCTGCTATCACTGCTGCTAGTGGAGTGCGTAGCTCATGTGAGATATTCGACACGAACTGCTTCTGCGAATCAAAAGACTGTTCTAGTCGGTCTAGCATCGTATTAAATGTATTCCCTAATCGACTCAGCTCGTCCTGATTAGCCTTAGTACTCACACGCAAATCTAGATTAGTAGCAGTGATATTATTAATCTCTTCGTTCATTAGCTTCAATGGACGTAGGACACGCTCTGCAAAGAAACTTCCCACAAAGAAAATAACAATCAAGGACACAATACTCAACACTAGTATCGTCAGAAAAAGATTGTGCAACTTCGTATATCCGTACTGATCTAGAGCGATGGCAGTGATTACATAGTCCTTACCTCCACTGTTATACACTATACCGATCACCTGCCAGTCATCTTGGAATAGGTGTACACGCCCTTGTGAAGCGATCTGATCGATCATCTCTTTAGTCTCCTTGACACTATCGATCTCTTCTGCATCGTGATATAATAGATTAAAGTCAAAATCATATACAGCTACCTGCACCTCATTGATGACTTCATTATTATATCTGTATATCTTATGTAGTGTAGATGACTTTACCTCTGTCTCTAGATATAGCTTAGCCTTAGTGATAGCTTCCTTCTCTAACTCTTCAAAGAACTCCACTTCCCTATTCTTAGACGAAGACCAATACACTACTACAGCAAATACTAATAATATAGATGCCACTAGTAAGGTAAACAATAAGGTAAGTCTAGTCTTAATTCTCATTACTCTTTAGTATAAATCCCATACCAGATTTGGTATGAATCACTTTCTTAGAAGGGTCTATTTCTATCTTTTTGCGCAGATAGTTGATGTATACATCGATAAAATTAGTACCTGTATCGAAGTGTGTATCCCATACTTTCTCAGAAATCTCTGTTCTAGATAGTACACGTTCAGGATTCTCCATCATATATTGCAGTAGGTTAAACTCTTTAGGAGTCAGATGTATCTCTTGTCCGTTTCTCTTAAATACCTTTTCGTTTAGGTCTAATTCTAAATCTGCATATTTTAAAAGATGAGCGTCAGTAGACTGTATATGTTCGAAGCGCTTAAGCAATGCACGTATACGTACATAAAGTTCTCTTAGCTCAAATGGTTTGACTAAATAGTCATCTGCCCCTGCATCGAATCCCTCTACCTTATCATCTGTAGTACCTAGTGCTGTCAGCATAATGATAGGGATATGAGGTAAGGTAGCCTTAATGTCCTTACACAGATCTATACCATTTATTTTAGGTAAGATTACGTCTGTTATGATTAGAGCATACGGTTTCTGAAAGGCAAGTTTTTTCCCTAAGTATCCGTCATAAGCTACATCTACTTCAAAGTTTTGTTCCTCTAGACTGCGCTGAAGTAATTCTGCTACGCGAATATCATCTTCGATAACTAATATTTTATCCACTGTATTACTACTTAAATTATCCTGTAGCAAGGTAAGGCTTTTTTAAAAAATGAGATGTAAGACTTTAATTATAAAGTTAAATAACACTGTACTAAATAGTTATTCAATTCCTTTCTAAGAGCTATCTACAAAGGATTAATACCAAAAAAAGTCGCTCAAAATTCTTGTGAATATTGAGCGACAACAGAAATAATAAAACTTTACTTACTGCCTAGAAAAACTAATTCTGAAACAGCAATTTCGGTAACATAGCGCTGATTACCATCTTTATCTTCAAAGCTACGATTAACTAACTTACCTTCGACAGCAATTTCTTTTCCTTTATTAACAAACTTTTCAACAATGTCAGCTAGCTTCCCCCAGACAGTAATATTATGCCAATTACAAGATTCTACTCGTTCTCCTGCATCGTTATAATACACATCATTTATCGCAAGTGAGAAGGTAGCACGCTTTTTATTTGATTCATACATTTTCACTTCTGGATCTTGTCCAACCCTGCCAATTAATTGCACTTTGTTTTTTATTGAACTCATAACTGTTTTTTTTAATAGTTAATATTTTATTACATATAGCTTTATTCAATAAAAACAATATCAAAAATAGCCCCATTTTTTAACACTTATTTGAATATTTAACCAAACTTCTCATTTACTTTGTTTTCTTTTATTCGTAAATTGCAAACAAAAAAATTCATTATGGAAACTACTATCAATAAAGTAGAATTAAGAAATTTATTAATTGACGATTATTTAGAGCTTAAAAAATCAATGCTCGAATCATACCAAGGGCTAGAAGATTCGTACTGGAACAAAGATGAAATCGAACAATTATTAGAAGTCTTTCCAGAAGGACAGCTTGTCGTTTTAGTAGATGGTGTTGTAGTAGGGTCAGCTTTGTCACTTATTATAGATGAAAAACAGGCAATGTCTGCACATACCTATGAGCAGATTACAGGATATTCTACTTTTAGCACACATAATCCGGAAGGAAATGTACTATACGGTATAGACGTATTCATCCATCCTAAGTATAGAGGACTTAGATTAGGAAGAAGGTTATATGATGCACGTAAAGAAATGTGTGAACAATTAAACCTAAAATCTATCGTATTCGCAGGGCGTATCCCTAAATACTCTAAATATGCAGATGAGCTAACGCCTAAGCAATATCTAGAAAAAGTAAAAACAAAAGAAATACACGATCCAGTGATGTCATTCCAAATGGCTAACGACTTCCACATGGTACGCCTAATGCGCAATTACCTAGAGGGAGACACGAGCTCTAAGGAATATGCAGTGCTTCTAGAGTGGAATAATATCTACTATGAGAAAGATGTACAGCTGATCAATGCTAAAAAAAGTGTGATCAGACTAGGTCTGATACAGTGGCAAATGAGACCGCTAAACGATCTACAAGAGTTCTTCGATCAGGCAGAATTCTTTATCAATGCAGTATCTGACTATGAGAGTGACTTCGCTATGTTCCCAGAGTTGTTCACAGCACCACTTATGGCTGACTATAACCACTTATCTGAGGCAGATGCAATACGTGAATTAGCGAGATATACTGACTCTATACGCAAAAAGTTTCAGGAGTTTGCTATCTCGTATAATATCAATATCATCACAGGAAGTATGCCGTACCTAGTAGATGGTATCTTATATAACGTTGGATTCTTATGTAAGCGAGATGGTACATATGAGATGTATTCTAAGATTCATATCACTCCTAACGAAGTACACTACTGGGGTATGAGAGGAGGATCTAAGATACAGACCTTCGATACAGACTGTGGTAAGATCGGTATCATGATATGTTATGATGTGGAGTTCCCAGAATTGTCTAGATTACTAGCAGATCAAGGGATGGATATCTTATTCGTTCCATTCCTTACAGATACGCAGAATGGATATACTCGTGTGAGAAACTGTGCTGCTGCTAGAGCGATCGAGAATGAGTGTTATGTAGCGATAGCTGGATGTGTGGGTAACCTACCGAAGGTGAATAATATGGATATTCAGTTCGCTCAGGCAGCTGTACTTACTCCATCTGACTTTGCCTTCCCTACAAATGGAGTAAAAGCAGAAGCAACACCTAATACAGAAATGACACTTATCGTAGATGTGGATGTAGACTTACTAAAAGAACTACACGAACACGGTAGTGTACGTATCAAAAAAGATAGACGTACGGATCTATATCAAACCAGAGCTCTGAAATAATACAATCCAATATATACTAACTAAGGGATGATCTGAATGGTCATCCCTTTTTTATTGTACAAAAAACTAATAATCAAACCACTAAAAAAGTATAAATACTAACTAAAAAATCATCTTTTAGATAAATAATCAGAACAATATATTTATTTTTATCTCGATTATGACAGAGAATATAGGGTGTCTAAATGAAGAAGACATCATACTAAAACTAACTGTGGCAAGAATATTGTAATCCCAATAAAAAAAGACTTATATGAATCAGTACATTAAAGCCTTCTTACTGCTAACCCCACTAATCTTCTCATCATGTATCAAGGATGAGGAACTAGATACGAATGCAGACATTCTAGAGGCATATATTCCTTCTGAGTATCTAAAGACAGATCCTATTATCACGAATACGTCTGTAGAGTTTAGAGTAAAAGCAAATGTTGATTTAGAAAAACAAACGCCATTCTTTATCATCTCGCCTAATGCTACTATGGATCCACCTAATGGCACAACAAGGGATTTCAGAAATAGTCAGGAAGTCATCATAACTGCACAAGATCAAAGTTGGAAAAAGAAGTATATCGTTAGTTTCACGAGTGACGAGCTAAGTACATTATACACCTTTAACAATGCAGAGCTTACAAATAAAAACAGGTATTATAGATTCTACGAAATAGGCTCTAATGGAGATAAAATACACGACTGGGATAGTGGTAATGAGGGATACTCTACTGTGGCTGGAAACACTCCTCCAGAAGGATACCCTACTACGATAGCACCTGGTAGAAGAGGTGGTCTGTCTGTAAAGATGCAAACGGTCTATACTTCTAAAACGGGTCAAATAGCAGGTAACCCTATAGCTGCAGGTAACTTATTCCTTGGAACCTTTAAGCTCAATCCTCTATTTCCTATTAAGTCTACCAAGTTTGGGCTGCCCTACACAGGTGAGCTACCTACTAGTCTAAGAGGTTCGTTTAAATACACTGCTGGTAAGATTGTGACAGACAGTAACTATAATGAGATACCAGGTGCTAAAGACACTTTTGATATCTATGCAATCTTATTTGAGACACAAAAGAAAAACAACTTCCTAGCAGGTGACCACGCTTTTAAAGACCCTAGAAATGTAGCTATCGCTAGAATAGAAGCTAAAGATAGAATAGAGACGAACTTGTGGACAGAGTTTAATGTTCCGTTTGTGCTAGTACCTGGTAAAACCTATGATCCACAAAAAGATTATATACTTGCTATAGTGATGACATCTAGTATAGATGGAGCGGACTTTAAGGGCGCAGTAGGCAGTACACTGCTAGTAGACGAGATAGAGTTAGTTTATGAAAAAGATAATAAGGAATAAGATGGGATTACTACAGAGATATAGTATTTGTTTAATCCTATTGATAGGAATAAACACAGTGTCTTTCGCTCAAACAAAAGACACAACAGGATTTAAAACTTTCTTTAAAGAAAATATAGAATATCAACTAAGAGGACAATTCAGCATAGGAGGAAGTACTCCACTCGGTATGCCTGCTGAGATACGAGAGATCAATAGTTATAACCCTACATTGCAATTAGGACTAGAACTAAATGTAACTAAATGGCTGAGTAACGACCATAAATGGGGAATCCGTACAGGACTGCGCATGGAAGGTAGAGGTATGAAAACAGATGCACGTGTAAAGAACTACTATACTCAGATAGATGGTGGTGATGGAAAACAAACCAAAGGGTACTTCACTGGAAATGTAAAGACGACTATGAAAAACTCTTATATAACCTTCCCCGTATTAGTAGCCTATAATGCATCTGAGAACTGGAATGCCTATGGAGGACTGTATCTATCAGGCTTAATAGACAAGGACTTTACAGGATATGTGTATGATGGAGTATTAAGAGAAGGTACGCCTATCGGTACACCTGTAGAATTTGAAGGAGATGCTAAAGGAGACTATGACTTCTCGGAGAACCTCAACAGATTTCAATATGGAGTACAAGTAGGAGGTGAATACAAACTAAATACCCATTTCCGCATATTCTCAGATCTAAACTGGGGGTTGAATGGTGTATTTAAAAAAGACTTTGATGCTATATCCTTTAAAATGTATAATATTTACTTAAATCTCGGTTTTGGGTATACGTTCTAACGTTAAAAAAACATTAAACTATGAAGGTCAATCGTATAGATTGGCCTTTATTATTTAAAAACCATTTGAAACATTCTCATAGTGTTTTTCATTTTATCAATGAATAGGCAAACTTTAAGAGTACAAAAAAGCGAATCACTTACAATAATATCAAAACAAGAAGTTGTCCTCATATCTTTAACGTATTTAAAGGAAACGGCTATTGGAATGATAATCCTTATCTTTGTACGTTCGTTTATTACTTGATAGTTACTTAAATATTAAGTAATCATTAAATAACGAACAGCAAAATTATATAACAAAATAATACAATACTTATGAGAATAAACTACTTATTATTCGCCCTATTGACAACCATAGGGATCACATTCTCGTCTTGTATAAAAGATGAGGCGATTGGTAGAGAGACAGATATTCTAAAAGCAACTATAGAAGATGCAGAGGAATATCTATCTATGAATCCAACTATCACAAACAACAAAGTGTTCTTCCTTCTACATTCAGATATTAAGAAAAAAACATTTGCACCAACTTTTAAACTAACTGAAGGAGCAACAATAGAACCTGCAAATGGAACTACTCAAGACTTCTCTAGTGGTGCTGTAAAATACACTATTACATCCAGTGATGGCCTTTTTAAGAAAGTTTATAATGTTAGTTTTATTAACAATACTTTTATCAGTGAATATAGCTTTGAAAATGTAAAGACTGAAATCACAGATGGGCCAGAAGGAATCTATCATGAGTTCTATGAAAAATTACCTACAGGAGAAGAAAAATACGACTGGGCTAGTGGTAACCTAGGTTACAATATGTTAGCAGAAACACTACTAGAAGATGACCAAGAATTATCTCCAGAAGTATACCCAACTTTCTCTATTAATGATGGATACAAAGGTAAAGGAGTAAAAATGGTAACTAGAAGTACTGGACCTCTTGGTAATATGATGAAGACTCCTCTTGCTGCAGGAAACCTATATTTAGGGGTATTTGATTTTACTTTCCCTCCTATAAACTCTACTAAGTTTGGTATCCCTTATGGACAGAAACTTAACATGCCAGTATCTCTAACAGGATATTATAAGTACAAAGCAGGTGAGAATTTTAAAGTTAATAGTACTGATGGATCAAACTATACAAAAGACGGATGGGATGCTTATGCTATTATCTTTGAAAAAGGTTCTGATTCTAGCAAAGAATATTTAGGAGGAAATCATAGTTTCCAAGATCCAAGAATGGTAGCTATGGCAAGATTAAGTGATAAGCAAAGATTAGAAGCAAACGATTGGACTAGCTTTGAAATACCATTTACAGTATTACCAGGTAAAACTTTTGATCCAGAAAACAACTATATGATAACAATCGTATTTTCATCAAGCGTTGAAGGAGATAGATTTAATGGAGCCGTAGGAAGTACACTTTACATTGATGAAGTTAAACTTAACTATGACAAATAATATTAGCACAATACATAATTAAGAGACAATGAAAAAAATATTATATACGTTAGTATTATCATTAGGAGTACTGACTGCTGGTTCTGCTCAAAATCAAGAAGAATCAAAAGTATCAGACAAAAATTCTTTTGAAAAATTCTTTACAGAAAATATGGATTACCAAGTAAGAGCACACTTTAGTATAGGTGGTTCTTCTCCTCTAGGTCTTCCAAAAGAAATAAGAAAAATCAATAGTTATAACCCAGGTCTACAGTTAGGATTAGAAGCTAATGCTACGAAATGGTTAACTGATGACAAACAATGGGGAGTTCGTTTAGGTCTACGCTTTGAAGGAAAAGGGATGACAACCAAAGCCAATGTAAAAGAATATCTAACTGAGATTATACAAGACAACTCTAAAGTAAGAGGTTACTTCACAGGAGATGTAAAAACGAAGGTAAGAAATACTTATCTAACAGTTCCTGTAAATGTGGTGTACTCTATCAATGACAACTGGAATATCTATGGAGGTTTATACTTCTCAGCTTTAATTGACAAAACATTTGATGGGTATGTAACTAATGGTTATTTGCGACAAAATACCCCTAATGGACCTAAACTTACATTTGAAGATGACAGTAGTGCTCCGTATGACTTCTCTGATGAAGTACGTAAATTCCAATGGGGTACTCAAGTAGGTGCTGAGTGGAAGATGAATAAACACTTCTTTTTACTAGGAGAACTATCTTATGGATTTAATGGAGTATTAAATAGTGATTTTGACGCTATATCATTCTCTATGCACAATATATACTTAAACTTAGGATTTGGATACCAATTCTAATTGAAGTGTCTTAAAACGCAAATAAAAAGGCTTGTAGAGTTTTCTACAAGCCTTTTCTTATTTCAATAGAATAGATTATTCTGATTATTTTACTAATACTTCTTTAGCTACTTTATCTGTACCATCTATTTCTTCTGTAATCTCTAATCCAAGTATTTTAGCGATAACAGGATATACATCAATGTTCTCAAATGTTCCTATCGTCTTTGATTGGAACTGTGGTCCTTTAGCTAAGAATATAGCGTGCATTTCTTTCACAACAATAGGATCAAAACCGTGACTACCTGCTAATTTTCTGTTAGTAAAATAGTATGGAGCTTCTGCTGTCACCACGATATCTCCTATTCTACCAAAACGATCATGCTCTTTGCTAAAATGAAACTCTTTAGGTAGATCTTCAGCCTTATACACTTTCATGTGTTTAGGGTTACTCGCTTTTTTAATCTTCTTATAGTACTTGTCTATCTGAGTTTTATCATTGATAAAAGCGCTTATATAAGTACCATTACTCACTAGTTTCATCTCATCTCCTTTTAACTTTAAAGGAAAGCTCAATAACGTTTCTTGGTCAAGTGCTAGCATTCCGTGATCAGAGACAATCACATAGTTCACAGGTAAGTTTAGCTTATCTACTGCTGTTACAAGTTTCTCTATAGATTGGTCAGCATAATGTGCTGCTTCTTTTGTCTCTTCTGCATCTGGTCCGAATCCATGACCTGCATGATCTACTTCTGGTAAATAGAAGGTAATGAAGTGAGGTCTTTTCTCTTCTGGTAATGTCAACCAATTCACTACTTCATTAATACGTCCATCCATGTCAAACTTCTCAGAGTAAGCATAGTAATATGATGGTAAAGTCCCTTTAATAGGAGCTTCTGAACCTGGCCAATAGTAACAAGCACTCAACATTCCTTGTTGTTCTGCTAATACCCATAATGGTGTACCTCCATACCAAGCTGGATCGTGTACTGCTTTAGCATTTCTAAGTGAGTATCTCTCTTCTATCTTTGGGTCATACATATTGTTCCCAACTAAACCATGGTGTGAAGGATAAAGTCCTGTTGCTATTGTATAATGATTAGGGAAAGTAACTGATGGATAAGATGGTTGCATAGACTCTGCTCTCACACCTTCTTTTCCAAACTTCTCTAAAAACTTAGTTCCAAACTTCTCGATATAATCGTAACGGAAACCATCGATAGAGATTAAGATAACATAAGGCTTATCAACTTGTTTACTATCGTTTACTCGATTTTCTACTACGATTTGTTTTTGTACTTCTTGAGCAGAAACAGTGCTAGACATTGTCAAACACAACCCGAAAGTTAATAGGGGGAATAGTATTTTCTTCATGTTGTTTTGTTTTTCTCGACCAAATATCCGTAGATAAATTTATCCTTACAAAGTAAATTCCTATTTTTATAACTATTTTAAAAATTACACCACTTAATATGAAACATATAAGCATACTCGGCAGTGGATGGTTAGGTACACCATTAGCCGAAAATTTAATAGAAAAAGGCTATCACGTCAAGGGCTCGACGACAACTCTAGCTAAAATGAATATCTTAGAGGAACATCAGATCAAGCCTTATCATATCAATCTATATGAAGATAATGTTCAATTTTTAGATTCATTCATTGGCAATGCTGAACTTCTTATCATTACTATCCCTCCTATTAGAGATGAGCCTCAACCAACGTATGCTGAGAACTTTAAAAAACTACTTCCTTATATTCGTAAACACAATATCAAGCATGTCATCATGATGAGTTCTGTGTCTGTATATGCACCACAAAGGGAAGAGATTACAGAAGACAATCAGCTATTCTCAAATGAACCTACAGCAGTACAAATTAGAGAAGCTGAAGATGTTCTATTAAATGAAGAAGGTATAAACACTTGTATCCTACGCCTAGGAGGCTTATTCAGTGAAGAAAGAAAACCTATAGACTATATCATTAGGAGAAATATATTAGAGAACCCTGAGTTACCTATCAATATGATTCACCTTAATGATATCATCACGTTATCTACTGCTATTATAGAAAAGGGATTCACAGGTAAGCACATCTACAATATCGTATCTCCTAAATATAAAAACAGACTAGATTATTACACACAAGAGGCGACTAAACACAGTCTGACTTTACCTCCACTAGGAGAGAATAATAGCGATTTTTACAAAAAAATTAGTGGAAGTAAGATAGCTATAACCACTGATTTATCATATAAATTTTAGGTAAAAAAAGAATAATTATTCAAAGATATATCCTAGATATTTCAAGTTAATCAATAGAATTGTATCATAAACTCTATTGATGTAAAAATAATTTATCATCGTTTTTTTTAGTACCTTGTATGCTACAAGAAAGTCTTCTATTATGAAAAAGATATTATTCCCGACAGATTATTCAGAGACTGCAAACAATGCTTTTAAGTACGCATTGCAGTTAGCTAACTATAGAGAAGCCGAGCTCTATGTATTACATGTTTATGATCCGCCTATCATATCAGGAGGGATTAGTCCACATCTAGTAGAAAACGTCATTAAGAAAAATGACTTCGAGAAACTAGAGCAATTACATGCTAATAGTCCTGCTCTTATAGACATGAGAGCTGAACTAAAATTAGAAAACGTGCCTGTATTCTTTAAAGTAAAAGAAGGATTGCTTATTCCTGAAATACTGAATGCTATTGAAGAGAATCATATTGATTTTCTAGTAATGGGTACTGATGGTGCTAATGCTAGTTTTCACAAGAAGTTATTAGGCTCTAATACGATAAATACGATTACTAAAGTAGATATCCCTGTACTAAGCGTACCTAAAGAAGCTCGTTTTAGAGATCTAAACAATATCATCTTTACTTCACGCTTTGAAGAGGAAGAAGAAGCTACATTGGATGATATTATTCAAGGTGTCAAAACTAATAAAGCGCATTTAAAAATAGTACATGTTAAATCAAAAGGATGTATCTCATGTGAAGAAGTTTATAATAAATGGAAAGAGAAGTATAAAGATGCTCCTGTAAGTTTCCATATCTTCAATGCAGAAAATATAGAAAAGACACTACTTGACTTTATAGAACACGAACCTGTAGATATGGTAGCAACAATCAAAAGAAATAAAACTTTTATAGAGAATATCTTATCTAAGAGCGTTACACAGCACTTAGCTAAACGCTTAAAAGTTCCTTTCTTTGTTTATAAGTCTAAGAAATAGATAGCTTAATCGAGTAGGAGGCTGAAGATTATTTCTTCAGCCGACCTCTCACACCACCTGGCATACGGATCCGTACCAAGGCGG
>NZ_JACAKB010000060.1 GCF_030326305.1 Myroides odoratimimus
ATTGTGTCAATCCACTTGCTTGCCAATCCTCTACATGAGAGTACATAATTTCTTGTTTGCTCATCTCTTTATTATTTCAAGCAAACTTACTTCCTTACATTATATTATGAAACATGCACTTGCTCGGGTGCATACTTCATAATGATTTGGTTTTAATTGATTAGTTGTTATTCTTTAGGAACAAGAAAGAGTTCTTGTCCTTGTTTTAATGTTACTCTTTGGGCTTTTACTTTCTTAGAGACATATCCTGATACGCCTTGAATAAGCCCTTTGGTTAAATCTCCCGCAATTTGATCAGAAGCAGACCTACTCATTGAAATACTCGTTCCTGCTGTTTGTCCCATATTGGCGAAGATCTCCTTTGAAGCGCTTGTAAAGTACATTTTAGTTTTGCCACTGCTCTCTATGATTAATTAAAACTTAGGTAAATCACTTAATGAAATAGGTGATTACAAGAATCACTTATTTGAGTTATCATATAACTCAAACTACGTTTTTATTTGTGGGGATATACATATTACTTTCGTTAAAGTATAACGATTGTATAGCTAATTTCCTTTTCTTTTGTACCAACAAAATAATGAGTTATATTAGTTATTATTTAAAATTACGCTAAAACAAACACTACTGTTTATATTTATGAATAAGTTACCTTTGGAACCTTTTCTTCATCGATTTAATAATAGATTATATATCAATTGCAAAGATGTTAATAAATTAGTACAGATAAGGGGACAACACTTGTTTTATCCTCATAAATTAACTTTCTTTTGCATTCATCTTTTTATAGAAGGAGAGGGTACATATTATTTAGATTCTGTTTCAATTGATGTCGCTCCTAAACGAGTTTTAATAGTCTCAAAGAATCAGGTAGAACAATATTGTACCCCGGTAAATTATAAATCTGAGATTTTAATGTTTACTGAAGAATTCTTTTGTATTGATGAGCTTCATTTTCAGTTTTTCTATAATACAAAACTTTTTGATTTAACTGATCATTTACAGTCAATTGATATAAGTGGGCAATATGAAGAGTTAACTTTATTGTTTACACTTATCAAAAAAGAATTAAACAAAAGTTTTTATCCTAAACAACAATATATTTTAAATAATTACCTTTTCAATACATTGCTAATTTTAGAAAATGCAATTGATAAATCTACTACTCAACAGCTAAATATTTCACACGATAAATTAATTGTATCTAATTTCAAACATTTAGTTAACAACAACATAGATAAAAGCATGACTGTAAAAATGTATGCCTCTGAATTAAAACTAAGTGTTCGATCAATTGAATATGCATTTAAAAAAACTGATAATATCACTCCTTATGCTTGGGTATCAGAAAGAATGATTATGGAAATTAAGAGATTGTTATTATATAAAGATTTACACATAAATGAAATATCATTTAAACTAAAATTTAAAGAAGCTAATCATTTGACAGTATTCTTCAAAAGAAAAACAGGTCTAACTCCTTTGCAATTCAGAAATAAATATAAAGAGAATGGTGATTAACGCAGTTTTTATTCGTTTTTATATAAGCTTGAATAAGAATACAAAAGTTAGTTTTGCATTATTGTTAAAGCAGAAAATGCAGGAGGCAATAAAGTTATTATTTTTAATTTACATGTTTTAATGAAGAGAATAAGCCATTATTAATTCTCAATTTAATCTTTGTTACTAGATTTAAAAAAGTAACAACAAAACTCACACTTTAATTAATCTTTGTTGCTAGATTTAAAAAAGTAACAACAAAACTCACACTTTTTTCAAGTAGCTCAAAATGAGCTAGCAAACAACAATTCACTTTTGAGGCTCCTAATTAGGGGCCTCTTTCTTAAATCAAGTTTAGCTTAAGAGTTGTGGGGGGAATCTATATTTCCAATAAATAAACCAAGGCTTTTACTAATATCATAAACAGATTTGCTACTGGTAAAATTACATAGAGACAAGAAATAGATATCTGTAGCTATTAAATTCTTTTGGTTTATAAGAAATAAGTCTATTAAATTGGGGCTTTATTATTAATATCAAACGGATATGTAGTTAAATCTAACCTTATATAGTTGCTCTGTCCTATCTGATTTTACTCTAACAAAAAGGTTTGTAAAATCATAATTACCAAAATACATTCTGACAATATTTCGTTTTTTTTTAACAAACTACTTCAAGGTATCGCGTTACTTAAAAGATAATAGTAACTGATTTTTGTTGAACGATTTGTATACAGTATTTTCTTCTCCTTGATTTTGAATATATTTCTTAATTACATCCTCATTACCATATTGATCCACTGTATTTACACAATATCCGCTTGTCCAAAAATTACCTCCCCCATAACTGGTCTTTCACTTCTGGATACAATCGAAAAATCTCTTTTGAAGTAATACTTTTCGCTGTCCTACCAATTATCTCTAAAGAAAGTTTTGGTACACTTTGAATCAGAAAATGTACGTGATTTTCATCTGCTCCGATTTCAACAAAATGAATTTTATAGCGCTCTGAAATCTTACTACAAACTTCAACCAAACTAATTTCAACGTCCTCTACCTAGCCTATATTAAAGACAACACTATATAAATAGTATTACCAAAAGGACACCTTTCTAACAAGATGCCCTTTTGGTTAATACATCAATATTTTAAAATGAGTTCTCAATAAACTGTTCACTTGAGATATGCTGGCCGAAATGATGTACTATTTCATTTAAAAAATACTCTTGCTGCACTTTATTAAAAGCAGCTGTAGCATCTGATATAATAAAAGTATTATATCCCTTCTCATGGGCATCTCTAAAGGTACTCTCCACACATACGTGAGTAGCGTAACCTACAAGATATAAAGTTTCAATACCATTGTTTCTAAGATAAGTGTCTAAATTAGATCCCGTAAATCCACTTGCTCCAATACGTCCACTTACTACAAATTCAGTCTCTAAAGGCTTTACAGATTCATAAAAAGCTGAACCAAACTCACCCTGTGGAAATGTTCCAGCATTTGGAATGGCCTTTCTAAGTCCACTTTGAGCAATTCCCATTTCAGGATAACCTTTTTTAAAACTTAATCCTACGTGAATAACATCCATATTCTTTTCTCTGGCATAAATAAGAACCTGTTGTATTTTTTTTATAGAATTTTGCATCATATCACGATCTTGAATTAAAGCCTTATTAAGTTTGCCATTTGGATGCATCCATTCATTTTGAGTTTCAATTAAAACTAACGCTGCTTTAGGTTTAATCTGAGCAAAAGTTATATTCATAAATAATATGTTTAATAAAATTAAAAATGATTTTTTCATTATAAATCTAGATTTAAAGGGTTTGTAATATGTTCTTTTGAAACTTTTGAAACAGCCATCCACACTTGCTCAAATCTGATAAAGGATATATAATCTGTTATGACTAGTTGCTCATTTTTAAAAAACTCAACCTTCACACTAGCAATACTCTGTGTTATATCTAATACTTGAATTTTATATTCTAAATTTCTAACTCCAGAGCTTACCTTACTACTTGAATTTTTATAGTCTTGTATTATTTCAAGCCATTTATCTAAAGAAAGTTTAAAGACATTATCACCCTTAGGTATAAGAATATTAAACTGGGGATGAAAACCTTTTTTGACTTGATCTATATCTAATTTATTTAATGCCCCTTGAGCATAGGTCTGCTCTACCCAATTAACTAACTCTTCTCTAGAGTCTTTCAACATATTTTTCTGTGCTGACATAGATGTTGTTTTTAAAATTGTGAATACCATTGTTAAAATAAAAATTACTCTTACCATACATTAATTGTTTATAAATTACATTAATTGTAAATAAATTACAATTGCAAATGAATAGCTTATATTTTATATTTGCAACATTAATTGTAAATAAATTGCAAAATGAGCAATAATAAGAATGAGCTATCTTTTGACTTTGACTTTTTAGATAAATTAATTGTTGGTATTGGAGAGGTGTCTCAAATAACAGGAATTCCAACACGACAAATCAGATATTGGGAAGACAAAGGAATAATTAAAAGTATTACAGAAGAAGAGGGAAAAAACAGACGTTACAATTACCAGAATATTAAAAAAATGCTTCTTATTAAAGAACTCATGGACGAGGGATATACCTTAGACTCCTCTGCAGATAAAATAAGTAAGAGAATGCAAATGATTGAAGATACTTTAAATAAACTAAAGCAAAAATAACTTTAGCTAAACTCCTGTTTACATGAGAGTCTTTACACCTCAATTGTGTTATTATTATTCTTATCACTATAAGATAGTCTTACGTTCTAAAGATGATCTTTATACTGATACACATAAACATTATTTTCTACATTAAAAAATCCCTCCGCTGTAGGCACGAAACTAAGTTTACCCTTTACATACTGAAGACAATCTAAATAATCCGTTAGAGTAACTACGCCTTTGTCTGTTATGGTATCTATATTTACATTATCACAATATGAAACCTTCCACACTAAGAAATACCTTAAATTCTATCAAGAATTCGCAAAAGCTGTAGTACTTCCTGCTGAAGACAAAAATGAAGAAATAGTGTTTCTAAATCGCTCAGTAAATTGCTTTGCTAAGAATAACGACTTCAAAGAAACCAACTCCTTAAACGAAGTAATCGATACCCCCGACCTAATCGCTGAGTTGAAAAACTATAAAGTAGACAATGCAGAAAAGTATAGTATTGAAAATCTTACAGACTTCCCTATCACAAACAAAGCTGTTACAGAATTTTCCTAGAAATTCAAGAATGTAATCAACCCAGACACAAAATCACAATCAAACTTAATTTTGTTAGCCCAAAGAGTCCTTGTTTCAACCCAGGATATTCTATTTGTTATTTCCTTGAAGTTCGACACTTGAAGAGTTTGACAATATTACCTAAGTACACGACAAAAATCTAAAGCAATTGATATTTAAAGGATTATGGTTGTTTTTAGAAAGCAATAATCTTGATAGATAGTCAAGTCCAAGTTTAAATACACTAATAAGCCTATTGCCATGATTCTTGATTGTGATAGGCTTAATAGTGTCAATATAGTCTCCAATCTTATAGCACCATACAAAAGCAATCATCACTAACATGAGTAGTTTTTCAATTCT
>NZ_JACAKB010000061.1 GCF_030326305.1 Myroides odoratimimus
GTAGGGACTTGACGGTACTGTAAGAATAAGGATCGGCTAACTCCGTGCCAGCAGCCGCGGTAATACGGAGGATCCGAGCGTTATCCGGAATTATTGGGTTTAAAGGGTTCGTAGGCGGCTTTGTAAGTCAGTGGTGAAATTTCCTAGCTTAACTAGGACACTGCCATTGATACTGCAGAGCTTGAATAATATGGAAGTAACTAGAATATGTAGTGTAGCGGTGAAATGCTTAGATATTACATGGAATACCAATTGCGAAGGCAGGTTACTACGTATTTATTGACGCTGATGAACGAAAGCGTGGGGAGCGAACAGGATTAGATACCCTGGTAGTCCACGCCGTAAACGATGGATACTAGCTGTTCGGTTTTCGGACTGAGTGGCTAAGCGAAAGTGATAAGTATCCCACCTGGGGAGTACGTTCGCAAGAATGAAACTCAAAGGAATTGACGGGGGCCCGCACAAGCGGTGGAGCATGTGGTTTAATTCGATGATACGCGAGGAACCTTACCAGGGCTTAAATGTAGATTGACAGATTTGGAAACAGATTTTTCTTCGGACAATTTACAAGGTGCTGCATGGTTGTCGTCAGCTCGTGCCGTGAGGTGTCAGGTTAAGTCCTATAACGAGCGCAACCCCTATTGTTAGTTACCAGCGCGTTAAGGCGGGGACTCTAGCAAGACTGCCGGTGCAAACCGTGAGGAAGGTGGGGATGACGTCAAATCATCACGGCCCTTACGTCCTGGGCTACACACGTGCTACAATGGCAAGTACAGAAAGCAGCTACCTGGCAACAGGATGCGAATCTCCAAAGCTTGTCTCAGTTCGGATTGGAGTCTGCAACTCGACTCTATGAAGCTGGAATCGCTAGTAATCGGATATCAGCCATGATCCGGTGAATACGTTCCCGGGCCTTGTACACACCGCCCGTCAAGCCATGGAAGCTGGGGGTACCTGAAGTCGGTGACCGCAAGGAGCTGCCTAGGGTAAAACTAGTAACTAGGGCTAAGTCGTAACAAGGTAGCCGTACCGGAAGGTGCGGCTGGAACACCTCCTTTCTAGAGAATAATTATAAAGTATGATACTTTACTCTCGCTGTTAATACCAAAAAAAAGAATAAAAGAATTAAGTAATACAGAGTCTCGTAGCTCAGCTGGTTAGAGTACTACACTGATAATGTAGGGGTCGGCAGTTCGAGTCTGCCCGGGACTACTAGTTTACTAATTTGAAAAGGAATATTTTAGAGGTTGCGTTATCCACAACCCACAAGGCACAGATAACACACTATCTAACTTATGGGGGATTAGCTCAGCTGGCTAGAGCGCCTGCCTTGCACGCAGGAGGTCATCGGTTCGACTCCGATATTCTCCACAAGGACTAATTGTCCAACCGTTCATTGACATATTGATAAAACTTAACTAACAAAACAGTTAGAAAGAATAAAAAAGATATAGAAATATATAGAAAGTACGATTCGATAAGAATTGTAAGCACATAAGCAAAATAAGGGCGTATGGGGAATGCCTAGGCTCTCAGAGGCGAAGAAGGACGTGATAAGCTGCGAAAAGCTACGGGGATTGGCACACACGAATTGATCCGTAGATATCCGAATGGGGCAACCCACTATATTGAAGATATAGTATCCTGTATAGGAGGCGAACCCGCTGAACTGAAACATCTAAGTAGGCGGAGGAGAAGAAAACAAAAGTGATTCCGTAAGTAGTGGCGAGCGAACGCGGAGTAGCCCAAACCAAAGTTGTTACGGCAATTTTGGGGTTGTAGGACCACGATATTTCTTGCGGATTGAATTAGAATTACCTGGAAAGGTAAACCACAGAGGGTGATAGTCCCGTATAGGTAAGAGAAGATAAGAATAGTGGTATCCTGAGTAGGTCGGGGCACGTGAAACCTTGATTGAAACTGGCGGGACCATCCGCTAAGGCTAAATACTCCTGAGAGACCGATAGTGAACCAGTACCGTGAGGGAAAGGTGAAAAGAACCGTGAATAACGGAGTGAAACAGATCCTGAAACCATACGCCTACAAGCGGTCGGAGCCCATTAGTTGGGTGACGGCGTGCCTTTTGCATAATGAGCCTACGAGTTACCGTTGCTGGCAAGGATAAGTGATTAAGTCATGGATCCGTAGCGAAAGCGAGTCTTAATAGGGCGCTTTAGTCAGTAGTGGTAGACGCGAAACCGTGTGATCTACCCATGGGCAGGTTGAAGTTTAGGTAACACTAAATGGAGGACCGAACCGTTTAACGCTGAAAAGTTTTCGGATGACCTGTGGGTAGGGGTGAAAGGCCAATCAAACTCGGAAATAGCTCGTACTCCCCGAAATGCATTTAGGTGCAGCGATAATCGATAGTTACTTAGAGGTAGAGCTACTGATTGGATGCGGGGGCTTCACCGCCTACCAATTCCTGACAAACTCCGAATGCTAAGTAATGATAATTATCAGTGAGGGCATGGGTGCTAAGGTCCATGTCCGAGAGGGAAAGAACCCAGACCATCAGCTAAGGTCCCCAAATGTATGCTAAGTTGAAAAAACGCGGTTTGATTGCCCAGACAGCTAGGATGTTGGCTTGGAAGCAGCCATTCATTTAAAGAGTGCGTAACAGCTCACTAGTCGAGCGATCGAGCATGGATAATAATCGGGCATAAGTATACTACCGAAGCTATGGATTTGCGCATTATATGCGTGAGTGGTAGGGGAGCATTCTAACGGCGCAGAAGGTGATTTGTGAGAATTGCTGGAGCTTTTAGAAAAGAAAATGTAGGCATAAGTAACGATAAGGGGTGCGAGAAACACCCCCGCCGTAAGACTAAGGTTTCCTGAGCTATGCTAATCAGCTCAGGGTTAGTCGGGACCTAAGGCACACCCGAAGGGGGACGTCGATGGCCAACGGGTTAATATTCCCGTACTACTAATAATTGTGATGGAGTGACACAGTGATGAAAGCACCGCGAACTGACGGAATAGTTCGTTGAAGCACGTACCTATAGGTTTGATAGTAAAATGCGTCGAACTTGGAGAAATGCGATAGTACTTTGCGTCTTCGGACAACGAGATAGTGTGCCTAAGGGCTGTCAAGAAAAGCTTCTAAACTTAGATTATTAGTACCCGTACCGTAAACCGACACAGGTAGTCGAGGAGAGTATCCTAAGGCGCTCGAGAGATTCATGGCTAAGGAACTAGGCAAAATAGACCTGTAACTTCGGGAGAAAGGTCGCCAGCGCAAGCTGGCCGCAGTGAAAAGGTCCAGGCGACTGTTTATCAAAAACACAGGGCTCTGCAAAATCGTAAGATGACGTATAGGGCCTGACACCTGCCCGGTGCTGGAAGGTTAAGAGGAGATGTTATCGATGAGTAATTGTTGAGAAGCATTGAATTGAAGCCCCAGTAAACGGCGGCCGTAACTATAACGGTCCTAAGGTAGCGAAATTCCTTGTCGGGTAAGTTCCGACCTGCACGAATGGTGTAACGATCTGGACACTGTCTCAGCCATGAGCTCGGTGAAATTGTAGTATCGGTGAAGATGCCGATTACCCGCAGTGGGACGAAAAGACCCTGTGCACCTTTACTATAGCTTAGTATTGTTCTTGGATAAGTGATGTGTAGGATAGGTGGGAGACTGTGAAGTGGCGTCGCTAGGCGTTGTGGAGTCATTGTTGAAATACCACCCTTTGCTTATTTGAGATCTAACTCCTTGATTAAGGAGGACATTGCTTGGTGGGTAGTTTGACTGGGGTGGTCGCCTCCAAAAGAGTAACGGAGGCTTCTAAAGGTTCCCTCAGCACGCTTGGTAACCGTGCGTAGAGTGCAATGGTATAAGGGAGCTTGACTGAGAGACTAACAAGTCGACCAGGTACGAAAGTAGAGCATAGTGATCCGGTGGTTCCGCATGGAAGGGCCATCGCTCAAAGGATAAAAGGTACGCCGGGGATAACAGGCTGATCTCCCCCAAGAGCTCATATCGACGGGGGGGTTTGGCACCTCGATGTCGGCTCGTCACATCCTGGGGCTGGAGAAGGTCCCAAGGGTTGGGCTGTTCGCCCATTAAAGTGGCACGCGAGCTGGGTTCAGAACGTCGTGAGACAGTTCGGTCTCTATCTACTGTGGGCGTTAGAAATTTGAGTGGATCTGATTCTAGTACGAGAGGACCGAATTGGACCAACCTCTAGTGCATCTGTTGTCTCGCCAGGGGCATCGCAGAGTAGCTACGTTGGGAAGGGATAAGCGCTGAAAGCATATAAGTGCGAAACCCACCACAAGATGAGATTTCTTTAAAGGGTCGTTGGAGATTACAACGTTGATAGGCTATAGATGTAAAGACAGTAATGTCAAAGTCGAGTAGTACTAATAACCCGTAAGCTTATGTGAATCTCCCCTTGTTTAACTACAAGGGGAGGGCAACTTTCTAAGGATAGTTAAGTTAAAATATCAATATAGTTAACAATATTAGTTACGTTTAGTAACAACCGATTTAAGGTGGTTATTGCAGCGGGGCTCACCTCTTCCCATTTCGAACAGAGAAGTTAAGCCCGCTAGCGCAGATGGTACTGCTAACCAGTGGGAGAGTATGTCGCCGCCTTTCTTTA
>NZ_JACAKB010000062.1 GCF_030326305.1 Myroides odoratimimus
TGGAGCAAATGGGCTACACACAAAATGATTTAGCAGAAATGATCGGATTAAAAAGTAGAGCAAGTGAAATTTTAAATAGAAAGCGAAAATTATCTTTAGAAATGATCCGCACCTTAACCAAAAAATTGCATATTCCTTCAGAAGTTTTAATTCAATCATATTAAAAATAAAGCCTCCCTAAACGGAGGCTTAACTATTTATAAATCCTTTATATATACATCAACTAACTAATAAAAAACCTTCCAAATTAGTTAGCTATATCATTAATGTAAAAAAGATGATGACTTTTAAAAAGAGTCAAAGGTTCTTTGTAGTGCCCTATTATTCTCTATTATAGTGTTTGATTTAGTTCCTCATTTATGTTTGCTCTAGTTAAACCCCAAAAGTGAATGATTTGCCAGACATCTGTTTCTTGATCGATTTGGTGTAAACGTTCTACGAACTTCTCTTGACCTACTTTTTTTATTCCATATTCACAAATTAGCGCCCCTATAAGATAAGGCACTGGTGTTTCATCTTTAATATAAAATCGTTCATAAGGTCTATCGAGATAATGAGCATAGTCGATAGTATGGTTTGCTATATATTTCTTTAACGCTGTTTTATGCCATTGGTAATCATAAAAACCACTTCCTCCGAAATAAGTAGCCATCCCCTCATCGAGAATAGTTGGTAAAAAGGGAAACAATTTTCGCATGTAAATATGAACGATTTCATGGGTATAAGTTTCCGCATTGTTAGCTGAATAGACAATCCCACCTTCTTCAGCAAGTCCTCCGTGCTTGGAGAGATACATATCTGCGTTGTAATCAAATCCTTTTATGTTGAATAGTTCCTTTGCTTCTACACAAGAATAATAAGTAATTGGAATTCGTTGCGTATTAAAAAAAGAAGTTAATCGCTCTATATCTTTTACTTGAGATTCAACTTCTTTCATATCGAGTTTTTTACTAGGAGATATGACATACGTTATATCTCCTTGTCTGTATTTCTGCCAAGACGAGGTAGCAAAATCTGTATAGGAACTAAAATAAATATTCTCATGCGTTTTATTCACCACAATATTATAGATCAGGCGCAGAAAATTCTCTTTGGTTTCAGTATTGTGTCCGATATAAGCAAGTTTGGCTATTATTTTGGTAGGATCATCTGTTGGAAGTAACTCCATCAAAGTGGGTTGATAGAAATGAGAGCCTAACCTCCCAGCCTCTATCCCAACTAACGATCGATAGGGAGAAACAAATCGCTTGAAATCATCTTTATTCCAATAAGCATTATTATAGGGATCCTGATTTTTTGTTTGAAGAAATAGCTTTAACTTTTCTACTATGTCTTTGTTCTGCTCTGTCTGCATTACAGAAGGCGAAATTGAGAGTCTAATTTTATCGTCAATTGTCTGTGCATACAGTGTTCCTGTAATCAATAAAATCAGCGTAAATAAAATTCTTCGCATCCTATAACTTTTTTTTCAAAAATTAAATATAGTAAAATAAAAGCAAGGTGGGGTTTAATACTTATTCCAATTTGTTGTCTATACTTAAGGATGTATAGTAATTTTCAACTTTTCTTAAAGCCAAGTACTACCTAAAAGTACACTGGATGTTCATTGACACCTAGTTAACTGTAGTTTGCTTCTGAATCTAAAAACAATTGATTATGGAGACTATTAAACTTATACTTGAAAAGCTTGATTATCTAGAGCAACTTATCATCTCTAATAACAAAGAAATTCTTTCTGTGGAAGAACTAGAAAAATATACTGGTTTTAAAAAATCGTATATCTATCATCTGGTTCACTACAGTAAAATCCCCTACTCTAAACCTAATGGTAAATACTTATTCTTTCAGAAATCTGAAATTGATGAATGGTTACTTAAAAACAAGTCTTTATCTGATGATCAAATTAAGGCAAAAGCGCGTGAATATGTTTTGAAAAAGAAGAATATTTAGGAGTTTTTTCTTGAATTAAAATGTCGGAGCAAAAAGTTAGGTGTCTTTGGTGGTGAAGGATAACGGAGAATGTAGTACACCTGAAATTTACATTTGGAAAAAAATGTTAGCAAACATAAACTTAAATGCTATATTTTTTATACTTTCTTCGTCTATTGAATTTCACAAATATTCTTGAAATATTGCTACGTCATACCAATAGTTCATAAATTGAAAATAGCATATTTCCATTTAAAAAGTAATCAAACTAATTTGGTTCAATTGATTTTGCAATCTCAGTTAATTTATTTTTATCTAAATAAAACTTATTATAGAAAACCCCTTCGACTTGCTCTAAGGCTTTTAAATTTTCTAATGGATTTTCCTTTACCAAAATAAAATCTGCATCTTTCCCCGAAGCTATAATTCCATAGTTTTCTTTAAAGAATAAAGCAAAATTAGTTGTAGCACTTTGCAATATATCAAAATTGGAAAGCCCCACTTTCTGATACAGTTTCATTTCTTCTAATAAACCAAAACCAGGTACAATAAATTTTGAACTACTATCCGGACTCAATACTAATTTTACACCTTGATCATGTAGTCTCTTAGTCATGTTAAGGCGTTCTTGCATTTCTAAAGCATATTTTTGTTTTTCTGCTTCAAACTCTTCTTTTCCAAGTTTTGTTCTATAATTTGTCGATTTTTCAGCCCAGTCATTTTTAATTCCTTCAGGAATGTATTGCATTCCTCTTTGATTCAGCATTTCATCAACCTCATATTGTCCATAACCAATGGCATACCACTGCATAGTAGGACAAATAAACAATTCCTTTTTCTTAATGTAATTTATCCTCTCCTCAACCTTATCCGGCTCCTCAATTAAACCTCCCAAATGCTCAATAGAAGTATAAAAAGATTGAAAAAGAATATCATCGCCCATCACTCCTTCTTCTACTATAGGGAAATGACCTCCTAAGGGCATATTGTATTTTTTACACGTCTCACTCAATAATTCAAACAAGTGTTGATTTTTTATACTCAAAACTTTAATTTGATCTATACCACTATCCTTTGCTTTTTTAACATAAGAATCGATTTCTTGTTCAGTTAAATCATAACTTCGATGAAAAGGCGGAGCTGTCAAATACAACTTGGGATAATACTGATTCTCATTGTTATACTGTTTTTTTAATTCAACATCTTGCCACTGCCCTCTCATGGAACGCAACTTGGTGATTCCATTAATCAAATTTAATTTCATTACTCGCTCTAACTCCTCCTTATTATCTGGAAAATGAATATGTGCATCTGCCATAGAAGGCAAAAGATAAAAGCCTTTTGCGTCAATTGTATTGTCTGATTCATAAGAAGTCTTAGTCGTTATTTCAATAATCTTCCCATCTTGAATAACAGCAGTCTGATTTCTTAAAATCGTATCATCCTTCATTGTAATAACATTTACATCTTTAAAAATGTAATCTACTTTAGACCTTTGAGCTGTTAAGGTTTGAATCACAGCTAAAAATAAAAATGTACAAAATCTATGCATGGTATATATTAAAAATTAAAAGTCAATACAAAACCTATACTATTAAATAGCATGTGAATCAATATGACTAAGCTAAAATTGTAGTTTAACCGGACATGCGAGTAAATTAATCCTGAAATAAAATAAGGAACTACCACGACCAAGCCACTTAAAAACGACAAACTCTTACTATCATAATTTAACAAATGAAATATAGCAAAAAGAAAAGACATCAAAACTATACTAATGATTTTATAATTCTTCCAATGCGTATTAAGATAAGTGCTATACTTACTGCAAAAACCATAGATCAAGATAAATAGCACACTGGATAGTAAAAGTCTTTGCCAAAAAAAATCTAATGAATCTAACTCCACACCCGTATAAAATGAGTAGAGATAAAGAAATATAATTGTACCCGAAATACTATAATTAATTGGTTTTGCCACTAAAGGCAACCGAAACATACATTCTTCTAATAAGGGGCCTAGTAAACCAACTAAGATGAACATATAAAATCCTGTTCTTTGTCTTAACTCAGCCTTAGAATGATTCATTGGAATATCAATCCAACTATTATCAACACAAACAAATATAATCGCAAGGAAAAATATTTTTACTACAATTAATAGTAAGAGGAATTTTAGGGTTATTTTCATTTTTAGTAAAATCATCATGACTAAAAAAAATAGATTGATTCATTTGTTTATTTGATCGATAACTATCTTTTATAAAATGAAATTATATTATCTTACCATCACAATCTCAAAAACATCAACAAACTACATATTAAATATCAAGTATAAAACTATTTATCTGATCACTTTTTTTGTTTCATCTAATATAATTAGAGCATCTAAATTTTGTAATTGTTTTATTTCAATAAAATCCCCTACTCTAAGACTAATAACGGTATTTATTCTTTCAAAAATCTGAAGTTGATGAATGGTTATTAAAAAAACTTTATCTGATGATCAAATCCAACTACTTCATTAGTGAGTTCATACATCATAAAAAAGAAGAATATTTAGGAGGTTTTGGAAGTAGAGTTGAAAATAGTAGTATATTAGCCCCTAAATAAGCTGGAGTGAAATTAGTAAATTAATTACATAACTTTGGACTTATGAAATACAAGAAAT
>NZ_JACAKB010000063.1 GCF_030326305.1 Myroides odoratimimus
TAAATCTCTACTGTATTATTAGGGAATCTGTTGATATTATCTATGATAAAGTAATCATTCTTTCCATCTCCATCAGGTGTCACAAGATTATAAATAACAATATCTCCATCTAAGATTAGATCTGTATTTACTGTAGCTAATGTAAAGAATCCGTACCCCTTAACACTAGTAGGTGTAGTAATCTCTTTCTTCTCTAGATCTACTACTCCACCTTCATCTACCCAAAGCTGCTGATTAGCATCCCAACGTACAATGTGTAATTCTTTCTCTGGGTTAGCTAATAACTCTTTAGGCGTAGTACGCTCATCCCAACTCAGCGTCAGCATAATATCACCTTTGCTGTTATCACTTCCTTTATCTACTGTCCAGTACTCGCGCTCATCTAGTAAGTTAATCACTCCTGACTTTGCACTACGGGCTGTAAAGAAGTTCTTATCATCTAAGTTATACTTTCCTTGATAAGCATCCTTTACGTTATCTGGTGCGGTAATTCTAGCATAGCGGTATAGTCCTTTATCTCCTTTAGGATACTGGAACTCCTCATTACCTATCTTCTCTACATAACCTTCTGCGTGACTTCTATCAGTAGGATGTAAAGCCTTGGCTCCTTGATGAAAGGTTAGCATTCCTTTTAAAGAATCAACCTTAATGATACCATCTTTAAAATCTACTGATCCACGTATATTAGCTTCGTTTTTAAGATTAAAAGCTACAACTGGCTCAGCATTATCTAAAACTACATTATAAAAGTCAGTAGGTTTACTCCCCGATATAAGCTGTTGTCCTGTTTGATCTTCGTATTTAGTGAAGACAGCAACAGATTTTGTAGCATTATCTTTGTGATAATATAGGTTTTCATTCTTAAAGTTATTGTAGTAATAGGCTGAACCGTTATTCTCTACTATTCCTTTTTCTGTATTAGTAAAGTCATAAATAGTAGATAATAAACCTCCTTCTGCAATAGAGAATTTTCCTTGGTTAACTAGAACCTGATCTTTCTTCTCTTTTTGAGCGATACTAGGTAAACTTATCAAGAGCCCACCTAGTATTATTATTTTCTTTTTCATACTACTTTCTTCTTTTTATTGTTTTACTAGTAGTAGTAGGATTAGTAATAATCAAAGGCTTTTTACAGTTATCTTGATCTGTAATTACCTCTACTATACTAGATGATATACAATCTCCCGTAGTTATCGTCCATCTAAACTTATATCCCCCTGTCGCATCCATACCTGCAATAATTGTTTTAGGGTTAGAATCATCGCTAAACGTTGGTGACATACCTACCGGAGCTGATTCTACAGTCCACTTTCCTTGACCTGCACCTGGATCATTACCTACTAAAACAGTACGGGCTCTACAATAAAGATTATCTTGATTACTACCGGCATTTGCTCCTACCTGTTCAGATACTATAACTTTAAAAATAGTCTCTCGAGATGCTCCTGAACACGCATATTCTTGTTTAACAAGCCAATCTACATCATCGATATACCCTTCGATTTTAACCTTAAAAACATATTCTCCTGCCCTATCTAGATTATGAATAACTGTCTGATTACTCTTTAATGATCTAGTAGTTAGATAAGAATCATAGGTAGGTGTGGCTGACCCTGCAGGTTTAGAAACTAATGAAATCTCATACTTCCCAGAATACCCCTTCATATATGTGGGATCTATTACTTCCTGAAAAGCAGGAGGTAAAGGTACAATGGCATCTACCACCCCAGAACCAGGGTAACATACTACCACATCTTCTATTTTAAGATCAGGTCTATTTCCATCTGATACATGAATGTAATAATTTGTATTACGTGAACATTCACCATTTCTACTATTTATCGAAATAACATAAGTCCCTATTCTCCACCCCCCAACAGGTGGAGTAACTTTAAAATACCTTTTAGCTAATCCTTCTCCAAATGTTTCAATTGTTGGCTTTTCCTCTCCTGGCATACTTTGGACTTTAGCTGATACTGTTATGGTTGTTGGATCATCTATTGAATCAATAGAATAATTAATATTCACAGGAGTTAGACTTCCCTCCATATTACATAACAATTCTCCTCCTGAACCACTTCCCGCATAAACCATATACTGCTCAGGATGATTAGAATCTAAAAAACTAATCGGACTTGGTTGCACCCCTTTCTTAATATAAGTTAATATCGGAGTAGTGTATTCTCCAGTACTATTTTTAATTGTTAGTGTAAATTTATACTCTCCTAGAGCGGTTGTCTTAAATTCAATTCTTCTAGTAGCAAAATCTAAATATTGAATACTCCCCCCTACAGGTGTACTTATTGTATTTAAAACTATAGTTGTTCCAAAAATTGGGTTACCTGCTGCATTTGGTTGATATGTATCAAAAAATGGTGATGTTGCTAAAGGATTATAGTAGTTTATAGCATCCATACTGCTAACACATACTTCAGATTTCTCTGGAAATATCACTTTAGGATTAGGAATAAATCGAACAATGATAGATTTCTCAAAAGTACAATTAGGATTATATAAAGATCTTATTTTTAAGTAAATACGGTATGCAGGATCAACATCATGATCTGCCTTTTTAATTAAGCTAAAAGTGGGGTTTGCAATATTAGTTGCACTAAGTTGAGCATTATTTGAATTCTCGTAACCAAATCGCTCATATTCAAAAATATTAAGTACTCTCCACTCTCCAGTAAACCCTTCAGGTATTACACCGTTTAAATTCACTGTTCCTATTGTTGCTGGAATGGTTAAAACATCCGAACCTGCTGTAAATGAAGATGTATCTCCAGTAGATTTAATTTGTACATCAGAATAAACAGATGTGGTTGAATTAATAACTTTAGTCAACCTAAAAGTATAAACCCCTGGCTTATTCATCCCTGTAACCAAAGGAGTTAGAATATTTGGATCACTAAAGACTGGATCTGTAGCTCCACTAGGCTTATTAAATACTGTCCAAGTTAGTCCTGAAGCATCACTATCTTGTGTACTTCCCTTTAGAGTATATTCTGTACCACAAATAATTGCCTCTCCCCCTGCATTGACAGATTGAGCATAGCCTACTACAGCACTTACCAAAACAAATACTAGAATGTATAGGTATTTATATATATTATAATTCATAAACTTATCATTATTAATTAAGTAACTCATCGTTACAATTACTTAGCTATATATCTAGGCTTGCCAATAAAAGACAAGCCCAGAAAAATAGTTTATTAATTATCGTCTCTTACTGCAAATACTATATTCATAAATGTACCTACAGAGACATCTGCTCCATCTTTTAATTCATAATTTAGTATTCCATCATTATCCACTGTTACTGTTTCAAACACATTAGTATCATACCAAGTAATATAATAATCTAACTCTCCTTTTGGCAATACTGGTAGATCTGTACTTTTACCTGGGTTCGACTCTTTAGGAGAACCAAACTGTGTTACATAACGTCCATATAAATCTATCTTCCCTTGTAACGTTCCATCTACGAAAGTATCATTTGGCCCTGCTCCTGCTCCTGAAGCATTCATCTGTTCTGCACTCGTAGGGATAACAATAGAAGGCATATAGAAGAATTTCGGCATTGCAGCTTTTAAAGCCTTAATCACATCTCCATTACTATCCACTGCTAATAAGCGTTGAGTTTGCTGATCTTGCACATTTTTCTTATCTAATCCACTCAGAGCTAAAGTACTTGTGCTTGTTGTTACAATCTTAGTAGCTTTTAATAGAGTACCTCCTAACTGAACATTCGTTTCTGTTTTAGTTAATCCATTATCAGCTGTAATAACTTCTCCTACATTTGATTTATCCTCCCATTTTGGTTTTCCAGTAGAGTCAGTTACTAATACTTGATTTTTCCCTCCATCAGCCATATCAATTGGTTGAATCGTTCCATCTTTAATTTTAGTAGATGTAATAGACCCATCTTTTACTCTAAGACTCGTTTCAACCAATACAGCTTTCACTCCTCCAGAAACAATTTCTATTGTTGACTCTTCTTCATCAGCTGCTTTAAGATCTTTAGCATTTAATACATTAGTTACATCTATACTAGGTGTCCCTGCTATCCATTCTGTTCCATTATACACTAATGCTTGTCCTTCAGTGGTTGGAGCTGTCTGACTAACTGGTTTTCCTTTTAATGATGTTAGTTTATTAGCATTTGCTGACCCTGTTACATCTCCTGATAAGATTAGCCCAGATATATCTGCATTTACAATATAAGGCTTATTTTCAGACCCATCCCCTTCAATAGTGATAGCTGTACCAGCTATAGTTTTACCACCAATACCATCTTTACCATCTACTCCATTTTTAACTGTTACTTCATTTCCTGATCCATCTTTAATAGTAGCTGATCCATCAGGGTTATTAGTTAATGTTACAGATAATCCATCTTCTCCTTTGTCTCCATCTGCTCCTTTAGGACCTAAGATATTTGTCCACTTGTTGGTTGTAGGATCATATACCCATACTCCTGAATCATTGTGAACAATAGTTACACCTTCACCTGGGCCTCCTGCTTCGCCTGGTTT
>NZ_JACAKB010000064.1 GCF_030326305.1 Myroides odoratimimus
ATTAAGCTTCCTACGGTTCCGTTCAACGGGCTTTCATCTCGTGCCCTCCGGGCAAGACGAAAGCTTAGTTATTGTACGACGTAGTTATGTTTTGGGTTTTAGTCCAGCTAAATATTTTCGTATGTCATTTTCTAATTTATCCGGGTATTTGTACTCTAATTTTTTTGACAATTCAGTTCCTATTTCTGAAACTAAATCAGTCATTGAAAATAGAGCAGTCCAATTTTCCTTTATATTGCTCCCTGAAAATGTTTGTTCTGTTTTAGCCCACATTTCCTGGTTAAGATACTTTTTGAAAAGTCGTCCATATTTATTGGTCGTTATGTTCCAATTGTGTTCACTTGCAATGTGCCATTCAATTAAAGGAATTAAATATTCTGTGCGAATAACGGTTTCCGACATAAATTTCGCATAGAATATTTCATCTCTCACAAGACACTTTGCCACGTAAGTTGTGTCCCACCAAAAATCGTTTATTAGATTTTGAAACTCTTTTTCAGACGGTTTTTTGATAATGGAAATTTGATAAGTTGGTTTCAGCATTTGCTTTGTAATACCATCTTTATCAATTAAAATTTTATAACCAATATCCCAATCTTCTGGTAATTCTTTCTCTTGCGTTTCCTTTATAAATTTTGATTTGCTGTAAAGTTTAAAATCTACTTTCACACCGTCTTCATAAAGTAGCATTTTCATTGCGTGTTTATGGTTAAAACAACTTTCGTCTTCTTCAATCATAGCAATTGGATTTCCGAATTTAAGCGTCCAGCTTTTGTCTGAAATGTAATTTGTATTATCCTCAAAAACAAATTCAATGTCTAAATCACTAAATTCGTCAACAAGTGCTAAAGGATTTACAAGTGAACTTGTCAGAAGAAGAACTCTTACATCTTCGTTTTTCTCCGACCATTCTATAATTGTTCTTAACTTTTCTTCTCTGACTTTCATTTTGTTTGGTTCGGTTTTACTATGTCGTACAACGGTCAAGTATAAGCGTAGTGCGGGATTTCGGAGCAATTCACTGTCCGCCCACCACAAAGTTTCTTAGGAGCAAAAATGCTCAAATTTAGCAGTTCAGCCCGCATTACGCTTATACAATGTTGGCGGTAGTTTTTTTTATTCAATTCTCCTTAATACCCCCTTTAATTTTGCTTCAACTCCAAGATTATCAAAAAGTTTTTCAGTCAATGTTAATGTCTTCTTGAAAGCTGTTTTAATATCTGTCGGATCTAATTCTGATGTTGTCTCCTGAAATAACGAATACCAATCTGGGTCTATGTCTTTTTCCAAGCTTTTTGTTGGACTTTCCCAATGTTTGGTTTGGTATGTTTCAATTCTTATTAACCAAAGTAAATATTTTTGAACATTTGATAAGCTTTGGTAAGCGTGAGCAAATTCCTGTCGTTTAATTAAGTTGCTTGTTGTAAGTAAAACATTCAACAATGATTGGCTCAACCACAGGATATTTTCATTTGTTGTTCGATCAGGTACTTTAGTTTTTATTTCTTTGAGCGTGTTAGTCAATAAATCTTCTTTATCTACTAAAATCATCTTGTCAAAGTCGCTAAACTCTACCAAACCGTCCCACGATTTGATAACTTCCATTTGGTCGTTTGTCAAAAAATGAAACTCCCCCCTTATCATATTTTCAAAAATGGCAACTTCACTTCCATACTCGTTGGTAAAATATAATGCCAAAGGATGAATTTGGCTTACCCAATTTTCAGCGGAAAAATTTTCTTTATCCTTCAAGAAGATGTAGAATTCAATATCTGAATATTTGTCCCCTTCATTTTTGGTAAATGACCCGTACATAAATACGGCAGAAATATTTTTATCATTTTGAGCTATTGACTTTGTTTTGTCAATCATTTGTAACTGTGTCATTTTCTAATTTTTTAATATTAACAATCGCCCTTTCTACTTTGCGTATTAAAGGATATTTCAATTCTTATTCTATCTTACAGTTACTTATAGCTTCATTTTCTTGAATGTTTTTCGTTGTTAATTGTTTCTTCAAATTACCGCCAACGGTTCGGGGCTTTGCGAGGGAGCGGATTTTATGCACAAACGCTCAATCGAAGAACCGAACTACAAATTTAGCAAAAAGTTTCATACGAAGCACTTAACCCGCTCTCTTGCAAAACCCTTGTTACCTGCTGGCTGTGTTTTTAGGTTTGTATATTGCTATTTTAGCCTGTTATCGTATCAACTTCTTTTTTCAGGTAGTTTAAATTGATTTTGTATTCTTCTTGATTAAGTTCGTCAAATTGTAATTGTTCTATGAATTCAAAAATATCCTGAAGTTTTCGGCTTATTTGATAATACCGTAAAACAGTATCGTTTATTTGATAATCGGGATTGAGTTCACAATATTTTTTCATGAACGAATTGAAATAAGGTTGTTGATAAATGCTAAAAATATCAGCTTCGGGTGGTGCAAATTTTATTCCTTCCCAATCTAAAAGATATAAGTGCTGTTTATTTGTAATAATATTCCAATGATGAATGTCTGTATGGCATAAACAGAATTTCAAATGCTGTTCTTTTAATACTTTAGACAAGTTGTTCCATTCGTTGATTTGACTTTTGATAGTTGAAATATTAGGTTTCAATACCTCTTTGATGTCAACTTTTAAGTGGTCAAAGTTTTTCTCTATCCATTCACTTAATGTGGAAATGAACGGAAGATGGAATGTTTCAGAAATCTGCTTGATGTCAAAAGGAAAATCTTCTAAATTATGTAATTGAGCAACAGTTTCGGCTAATTGTATTACTTGTTCTTCTGTTAAATTTTGTTCTCCAACCGTTTCTCCATCAATGTAATCAAACAAAATGCACACATAATTTTCATCCTCACACTTAAAATTTTCAGATTGCGTTTTAATCAATCGAATTATTTTTCCTTTAAGTGAAGTTTGGTCATCAAGCCAGTCCGCAATTGGAAGATAAATATCTATGTGTTTCGTTAAATAAGATGTTGATTTTCTACTTTTCTCATAAACTTTCAAAAAGTAAAAATGTCCGTTTTTGTCTTCTATTTTGTAAGCCAAAGACGCCCAACCACCTTGCTGTTTAGAAATTATGTTTGTTTTGACAAGATATTTTTCTTGCAATATTTTTATCAATGTTTCAATCATCTTTTATTTTGTGCAGTTTTTGTTTTCGGCTTGCCGGTAACGTTATGTATATGAGCTGTGGCGTGTCTCGGCACGAACCTCTCCAAATATAAACTAACTTTGGCAAACCGCAGGATTTTCCAAATAGGCACAGAACGAGCCATAGCTTATATACGGTGTTGTGCGTTCGTAATTATTTTTTTTTGTTCAAGAAATAATCAATTGATATTTATATAGCAATCCTTCTAGTTGAAATGCAGAAAATTTTGCTTTTTTAAGTTTGTTAAATTCAGGGTCAATAGCGAAGTTTTTTGCATTTCTAAAGTCCGCCTTTTCAAGTATAGTATTTAAAAACCTCGTTCCTGTAAGGTCTGTGTCATTAAAAACTGCTGAAGATAAATCCGATTCAGTAAAATCTGCTTCTTTAAGAGAACATTTTACAAAGTGCGTATTCTTTAACTTTGTCCCAAAAAATGTACAATAATCCATAATACAATTCTCAAATCTGAAAGAAAATGCAAAATTGTTGCATCTTGTAAAATCAATTCCAAGAATTTTGCTTCCTATAAAGCTTGCGTTTCTAAAACCCGTTCCTTCTATTTCTGTCATTGAAAAGTTACAGTCCTGAAAAGTGCATTCTTCAAAACTATTTCCTCTCAAGTCACTTTTTACGAAAATGCACGATATAAACTTACATTTAAAAAATTCTCTATTTCTTAATGTTTTTCCAGAATAATCAACATTTTTAAATTCTTTGTTCTCGTGAGTTATTATTTCATTTGTCATTTTTATATTTTTCTAATTTTGAGTGAGTTTTTCTATGACGCACAACGGGAAACGCATTGGCGAAGTGGCGGATAAATTGGACAAAAAGTTCAATTTAGCGAGAACGTAGCCGATGTGTTTCCACAGAGCTAACTTACAAATAAAAAGCGAATGTGGAACACATTCGGCGGAATAAAATGCAGAAACTTTCAATTTAGCACTTAACCTGCCATTTTGCCAATGCGATGTTGAACTAAACCTTCGGTAGCTTTTCCGTTAGAAGTCATATATTTAGGATATTAAAAAAATAAAATTATGGT
>NZ_JACAKB010000065.1 GCF_030326305.1 Myroides odoratimimus
TATCAAGATTATTACTCTCTAAAAATGGACACAACCCTTTAAATATCAATTGCTTTAGTTTTTTGTCGTGTACTTAGGTCAAATTTATATTGATCAATATATTGGTGTAGTGAATCAAGAGGAACATTAGCAGTAGGAATAAGTATTTTCTTAAAGGCTTTTTCACCTTTTCTCTTTTTGTTTACTCGATCAGGTGTATATAATATCTCAGAACCAAGGGTAATGACTTCAGGTGCATCAGTATGTGTAGTTAGTAGAGAAGGGAACTTCTCATCTAGGTTTTGAGGCTGATCAACAAAATACTTACTAAACAGATCTAATAGATAGGGAGCATTCTCTTTTTTCTTACTGTGCTTGATACAGTAGTACGGAAGGCGGTCTAGTCTCGTCTGATTAGTCAAAAAGGTATTCATGGCAGCAGTCAGAAATTCGTCTGATGCTAAATATCCTTTAATAGCTTCAGGTGTATTAAAGGTGCGTATAATCGATGTAGAGATAGTCGCTCCACACGTTGAGATAATCAAGTCAGGTCGAATATTGTGTTCGACCATTGCGACATACATACCACAGTACATCACAAAGCGACTTCCGCCACCAGAGAACACCGCTACGCGATTATAAGGTTTTATTTGATCCATAACATGACAATATAAAATAGGGGAGTGGTGTATAATAAACTATCTACACGGTCTAGTAGTCCTCCATGTCCAGGAAGGAGTGTACCTGTGTCTTTAACATTTGCTTTTCGTTTGACTAAGGAGAAGGTTAGATCTCCTAAAAAACCTAAAACACTCAATGCCATCGCCAGTAGAATAGTTTTTAGCGTAATGGCTTCTCCAAATAGTAAATAGTACATCAGGTTAAATATACCTGTAGTCATCACAATACCACCTATAACGCCTTCTAGTGTTTTATTTGGGCTGATATGAGGTGTTATCTTAGTTTTGCCGAATAGCTTGCCAGTCATATATTGACTCACATCATTTAACTCCATTGGTACAACTAATAGAATGAGATATTTATAACCTTCTTTTGCTAATCCGATATAGAATAATATCGCACTAGATAGAAGGTAAAAGGTCATGACAGCTAAGAATAAAGAATGAGTTTTGTACTTTAGGTATATACCAGCAGAAACAATCATGCTTAAGCCAAGTATAGTAAGTAAACTCTCTTCAATACTTAATAGTAATAAACAAATAGTGATAATCAAGGTAGTCAATACAGTAACTCCTAATTTTAGGGATCCAATAGGAATGGCGAAAGTAAATAATTCTAGTTGTCCCCAGTAGATTAGGAACATAATAAAGATTAATAAACTCAAGGGATGTAGTAGTGCTAAGCCAAATACTATAACGATATAACACCATGTTCTAACGCGTAGGGGGACATCTGCAAATTTTCCTTCCTTTGTCATCTATTGTGCGTTTTTAAGTGCTTTACGGCATCTTGTGATTGTGCTTAATAGTAATAGTAAATTGATAACGATAAAGATATATAAAGATGCTCCGCTAAGATTAACACCTAAGAATAGGAGTAATCCATAGATCCCCAATACTAATGCTCTATCGCTTTTACCCATAGGGCCATCATACCTTCTCTCTCCACCTAATATTTTTCCCATTAGCCCTGCGAATTCATTGATAATACTCAAGCCTATAAATAAAACAATCAAATAGGTACTCTCAGGTTGGAACTTTAATAAGGGAATAAATAAGAAAAAGTCAGACAGAACATCACCTACCTCGTTGAGTAGTTCACCTTTCTTAGAAGTCTGATTATACAATCTAGCCATCATACCATCTAGTGCATTTAGTGCCATGCGGAACAGTAGACCTATTGGCAAACACAAAAAGAAGAAATGGTAACTATCTGCATACCAAAATAAGATAGCTAATACAAACGAAAAGAGAATAGCAAATACAGTAATCTGGTTAGCCGTTATTCTCTTTTGATGTAATGCATGGAGAATAGGCATTAGCGATTTCTGAAAATAGGGCTTTATTTTATATACGGATATCATAGTTTACGATTTTATTAATAAAGGATTAACGGAATTATAATATTAAAAAACGTTAATGATTGTGGTTTTTTAATTATTTTATAGTATTAAGGTTGTGGTTAATTTGGTTTTTGTAGTTAAAAATTGATTGAAAACTAAAAATATTATACAATAAAGTGTTATCTTTAATAGTGAAAAATAGAAATAACAAACATACTATTATAACAGTTAAGTGTGCTTATTTGTTATAAAAAAACTAAAAAAATATTGTAGAAAATGTGTGTTTGGCATTTTTATTGATTTTAGATTATAAATAAAAGTAGTGAAAAATATCCCTTTTATACCAAGATTGTATTTACTCATTTGGGGATTATAGCTTACTACAGAAATCAATTACTCGTATGGCAAGTAAATTAGAACCTATTAAACCCGTACCAGCGTTAATCGCGGTCGCTATCACATTAATTATTTGGTTTGTTATCCCTGTTCCAGAAGGTGTTAGTCCTAATGCGTGGCAGTTGTTAGCATTATTTGTTGGAACTATCGCAGCTATTATTGGAAAGGCGTTACCTATTGGAGCAGTGTCTATTGTAGCGATAGCATTAGTAGCCATAACAGGTGTAACTAATCCAGGGAATTCTAAGGCAGCTTTAGCAGATGCTTTAAGTGGTTTTTCAAATGATTTAATCTGGCTTATTGGAGTAGCGGTGATGATCTCTATAAGTTTAAAGAAAACAGGCTTAGGTGCAAGAATAGGGTATTTCCTTATTTCGTTGTTTGGTAAAAGAACACTAGGGATTGCGTATGCACTGTCTTTTGCAGAAACAATATTAGCTCCTGTAACACCAAGTAATACCGCAAGGGGAGGAGGAATTATACACCCTATTATGCGTTCTATCGCAGTGAGCTTTGGTTCTAAACCAGAGAAAGGGTCTGCTGAAAAGATAGGGCGTTATTTAGCATTAGTGAATTATAATGCAAACCCTATTACTTCAGCGATGTTTATTACGGCTACAGCTCCTAATCCATTAATTGTTAGTTTGGTTTTAGCAGGTACTACTGCAGGAATCACTATAACATGGGGAATGTGGGCACTAGCAGCTTTAGTACCAGGGCTTGTAGCTTTAATCGTGATGCCTTTAGTGATTTATATGATCTATCCACCAGAGATAAAGAAAACTCCTGATGCTCCAATATTTGCTAAAAAACAATTAGATGAGTTAGGACCTATTTCTTTACCTGAATATATCACAATGGGAGTGTTTACAATTTTGTTATTGTTATGGGCAGGAGTTCCGGCAATGATCTTTGGAGATACTTTTGCTGTTCAACCGACAGCTGCGGCTTTCTTAGGATTGGGAATTCTTATTGTCACAGGAGTATTAACTTGGGAAGATATATTAAAAAACACGGGGGCTTGGGATACGATAGTATGGTTTGCAGCCTTAGTGATGATGGCAGGTTTCTTAGGTAAACTAGGTTTGGTAGGATGGTTAGCTACAACAGTAGGAAAAGGTATTGCAGGATTAGGATTATCGTGGATACCAGCTACGCTTATACTACTTCTAGTATATGTATATTCTCACTATTTCTTTGCGAGTACTACAGCGCATATTACAGCGATGTTTGCAGCCTTTTTTGCCGCAGGTATAGCTCTTGGAGCACCTGAGATGTTATGGGCATTGGTACTAGGTTTCTCATCATCTATAATGATGTCACTTACACATTATGGTACAGGTACAGCCCCGATTATTTTCGGAACAGGGTATACAACATTAGGAGAATGGTGGAAAGTAGGTTTTGTAACTAGTGTGGTTAATCTAATTATATTTATTCTAGTAGGAGGACTATGGTGGAAAGCACTAGGGTATTGGTAAGAGAATAAGATTTATATAGTCGAACCTTAAAAAGTCATTTTAAACTTTAGATTGCAAAATAGTAAGTTGGTTATTGTATAAAACGCTTCTGT
>NZ_JACAKB010000066.1 GCF_030326305.1 Myroides odoratimimus
ATTCAACCTTTTAAGTAATACGTACGTACGTAAGTACATACGTAAAACAAAACAAAAATCAATTTATTAATCGAGGAGCATCCTCACAAAACAAAACAAGATGAAAGATTTAAGTGATTATTTAAATTTACCAATTGACAAAAATATGAGAACATACAATGCTATAGTAACAACTGATAAAAACTATCTAGTAGAGATAGTGAACCAAGAGAAATATGCTTATTTCTATTTTGATGAAGTACACAAAGCTTTATACTATTTAAAGGAGGGGTGTTATGATGACTATCTTTTTTTAGTTAATCAAGGTCTTAAAGAAGTAACTGTAAAAATAAATAGTAATATGGTACAAGTAGCTTTAGTTTGTCTAGTAAAAATCAATAATACGAAGTCTTTTAAGAACATTTATGACCTTAGAAGTAATCACAGTACGTATTATTTTAAACTTCAAGAGGAGACTAGTATAGCAACAGACTATTGCATTTCTAAGACTTCTTTAAAAGATTTTTTTCAGAAATATTTAATAGAGTATTCTCTTTGGAGAGACTTTAATAATAGAAACCTAAGTTTAGATACATTATCTTTCTATGAAATTACTGATACAGATATTCTTAAAATGCTAGATATAGTTCAGACTTATGATCTAAGTCTTTTTAACGATATGACAGTATAATTAAACTTTATTATTAAGAAGAGAAAAGGATTAATTTTACTTATGACCTAAGCAAGTCTTTTAAACTGCTGTTTTAACCGCACCATATAGGTATTATTAATAACTTAAAACTATTTATTATGTCAGCTACAATTAGTCGTAAAGAGTTAGGCAATATTACTCTAGAAGATTTTATCAAAAGAGAAGAAAACTTTATGGTGGAGCTTTATACAGATTATTACTTTAGACCAGTACTAACAATAAAAGAAAGTATGCGTAATCTAGCTTTTGCAGAGTGTTTACAAAAGTCTGAAATTATAGAACGCTACTACTATGAAAAATTCGAACCTAGTTATAATAACATTGTTATTATAGTAAAGCAACAGGATATTATAGACTACCTTCTTGCGAGGGATAGAAAAGAAAAAAGGATTGAAGAGGAAAAAATTTCTATGTTAGATATAGAGGCTTTCACTCAAGTACTTGAAGAGTATAATCAGAATCCGTTAAAAAAACTATTCAATGAGCTTTATGAAGTTAACGATAATAGTTATAAAGTTACAGGATTAGACGAAGAGTTTAAATACATTAAATAAAAGTAAATTTTAAGCAGAACCGCAACTGTTATAAATAGCGTTTATTATCATGGCTAACTATAAATTAGATAACCTATACACAAAAGAAGAGTATAGGTCTAAAAAAGGATTAACCCATTCTGAACTAAAAGATAAACTTGAAGCAGGAGAAATAGAGATTGTTTCTATTAATGGAGGGGCATTAATAAAAGATGGAGATTTTGATTTAGAAAGAGATTATATGATATCTGAAGCTGTAAATAAAATACTATCACTTAAGAAAGTTAATGTTGAATGGTTAGAAAATAAAATAAACTCTGTTATTGAGGAAGTTGAAAAACAAACAATAAGTGATAGTATTGATGATATTCTTATAATAAGAAGTTTAGCTAACAAGTTAAATTATTTATGTGATTTACAGGATGCTTTATTAATGTCTAAATACAATGATCAATATAGAGTGTATGAACTTAAAGGGAAAACAACAGATTATATTACTTTTTTGAAACAGGAAGCATTTAATATATAATACCTTTTTTGAATGCAGTATTTCTGCATAGTATATGTTTTAGTTTGTGCTAATATTTAAATTATTAAATTATGAAAAATAAATATTATAAACTAGGAGATGAAGTTTTTTTAAAACTACATAACAAAGAAGTTACAAAGATTTTAATTCTTAAAACTTACTTTTCAATTAGTATAGAAAACGATTGTTCAGATTTTGAAAAAGAGTATCTAAAAAAAGAAAAGGAGGTTCAAGAAATTACTGAAAAAGAGTTTAATACTCTTTATAAAAGAATTATTAATAAGCTCATTAATAGATTATGAAAAAAGATTTAAAAATACAGTGTCAAATTTATGATAAACAACTTGATGAGTTGTTTATAATGAAAAAAAAAATTGCTGAAAAAGCTCTTATAATATATACAATTACAGGACTAATCTTAACTGGTTTTTTTCTGTGGATATTGCCTTTTGAGTATATGTTTTATACAACGATGTCGTTAATGGTTATATTAGGTTTAATATATCACGTTATTGTTATTAGAAAGTTTATTTTGATGTCCGAAGTATATACTATGAAAGAAATATTCTTAGCACTATTTCTTTTTTTCAGTGCTGTATATCTAGGTATTATTAAAATAACTCAAGCACATTATACTACTGATAAAGGATTGTTAGTTTTGATAAGTTCCCCATTTTTTAGTTATACCCTTTATAAAGTAATTCAGATTTTTTATTACAAACAGGTTACTAAAATCAATAAAGAGATACAAGATATAAAAGATAAGTATGTAATGAGTATATTAGATAATTAACATTATGGAAAAAGAAAAATTTGAAAACTTAACAATCGAACAAAAGATACAGAAGATAAACAATATTATTTTACATCTTCCTTATGATAAGAAAATTGATGTTTGCAGAAGCTGTAGACACAAAAACGGAGACTTTAAAGAGTATGATAATTATATACAGGACGGAGGATTTTGTTCTGTATGTATGTCATATAAAGAAGTACTAAATTATACAGTTATTGACCTTGTGGAACAGGCGGATATTTCTATACATGATTATTTTGCCTACCACGCTCCCAATGGAGAGATCTATTCGGGGATAAGAAAAACATTATCTCGCATTGATATAGATATGATTAAGATAGAGTATGAAATGGAGAGGAAAAAGGGAATGACCGAAGAACATATAAAACTTGCTTCTGCCTATGGTATTGATGAAAGTACTCTAACTCCAATTAATAAAATAACAGCTAAATATTTAAAGATGACATATTTATTTAGTGGTTTGTTTTTAGGGGTTTTGGTAAGTTTAATACTCTATTCATGTAGAAATCTTGCTTATTTCTCTACTATATGGAATGGTTTATTAGGGTTGATTATATTTATCCTTTTTATTGATGCTATTTATAGTTTTATAATGCAATCTAAAATAAAGCAAAATACTAATTATATACTTGTAAGAGGTGTTTTTAATATATTGATTTGGTTATTAATACACTATGCAATAGGACGTGTTTTTGAATTTAATTTGTAAACTATGATTTTGATTTTAACTATTTTCACGATAGTAATACTATTACTAGTATGTGTTATTATGGGATATACTATTTACCATAGATTTAATGGTAATCTTAATAATACTCAAACCTTACAAAGACTAGGTGTGCTATTTACAGGAGCTTTTCTTTTGTTTTCAATTATTGAAGTGTTTAAAGGATATTTTGTTTAGAATAAGATATATCTTATATTTGAGTCTTAATCTTAATAATGCTCTGTTAAGATTCAGTTTTTAAAATTTAATATTATTATTAGCACCTCAATTGAGGTGTTTTTTTGTTTATATTAATTGTATTTATATATTTGTTGTGTTCTAGAACATTTAACCGCACCATATAGGTATTTAAATTATTGACAGTATAACATAAATTTTTTAATTAATAAACCTTTTATAAGGTATAAAGCACCCAAATAAGGGTGCTTTTTTTATTTACAGGAGTAAGTATTTATATATTCAAACTCTCACAAAACACGATTATAAAAAAGGAATTT
>NZ_JACAKB010000067.1 GCF_030326305.1 Myroides odoratimimus
TGGTCAGGAGCTAAGTTTTGTTCTTTAGCTTTTCTCTCTATAGCATATAACTTCTGTATTTCTACTAGTACATGCTGGGCCCTTTTTCTATCGTTATCTAAAGCTTTTTCAAATTCACGTCGAGCGTGTGCCCAACAGCCAAGATGTGTAACATCTGACTTATTCCCATAAGCTTTGTAGTCGGGTAAGAGGGCTCAGTTACCTGAGCCGACTCCCCTAAGAACCGTGCGTGCAAGTTTCCCTGCACACGGCTCAAGTTATTTCAAGCTAAATCTTTTATTGGTTTAGCCGATAGGGTATCACAAATTTAGGTTCGTTCCCACGAGCACACTTTGGATGCAGTAAACTGAGGTTATCCAAACTGTCACTTCCACCTTCAAGTTTATTCTTGTGCCAATACACAACCCAATTACTTAATTTAGTAACTTTCTCAAGACAAACAGGGCAAATTCCATTTTGATGTTTCCATAAAGCCATAACTTTTAACTTCCCACTTTTATTATTTCTCCATTTTTGTGAGGTGCGTTCTTGAAAATACTTTTCGTAAGATGGGTCAAACGGAGTAGCTTGTTGCTTTATTTTAATGTGTCGTATGATGAGGATACTTCTAGCAGAACATAGAGTATCTGTCACGATTGTTCCATGCTCCTTGGTAATACTTCTGAAAATCCAATCACGTTGTTCGATACGATGGAAATATTTAGATTTTATCCATTTTTTCCCTTTGTTTGGATGTCTTCTAATACACCAACTCCATAAAGCTCTCCAAATTTCTTTATCCACTTGGCTAAATATTTCTGACGAAACCACATGCCTGTGATAATAAGCCCAACCTCTTATTTTCGGATTTAATATACGGATAAGCTCAGTTTGACTCATACTTCTTGCCCAACGAGTTATCTTTCTAATATTGGTGAGAAAAGTTTCTATGTTTGCTTTAGAGGGTTTAATCAAAAGTTTTTCATTTCCATTGCGCATTCTGTACTTTCGAATATTTTGTCCAAGAAAATCGAAACCATTGTAAATATGGGTTATGTTGGTTTTTGTTAAAGAAAGCTCTAAGCCACGTTGCTTTAGAAAAGATTGAATCATAGGTTTAACTTCATCTTCTAGAACTTCCTTGGTTCTGCCTATAACTACAAAGTCATCAGCATAACGTACGAATAAAATAGGATTCTTGCGTTGTTTGGAATAAGTTCCGTCCAATTTAAAAGAACCGAACTTTCTACCTAACAAATCTTCAATTCCGTCAAGAACCATATTTGCGAGTGTTGGTGACGCAAGCCCTCCTTGGGGTGTACCTAGATTTGTTGGAAATAGTTTACCACGTTCCATAAAACCAGATTTTAACCATTGTAAAAGAACTTTTTTATCCATAGGAATGTTTTCTATTATCCATTGATGGCTAATCAAGTCAAAACAAGATTTAATATCACCCTCTAAAACCCATTGAGAAGCTCTCTTTGTAGCTAAACTAGTAAAAAGTTGTTCAATAGCATCGGCTGTACCTCTTTCAGGACGAAATCCATAGCT
The DNA here is from genome assembly GCF_030326305.1 of Myroides odoratimimus. Taxonomy (GTDB): domain Bacteria; phylum Bacteroidota; class Bacteroidia; order Flavobacteriales; family Flavobacteriaceae; genus Flavobacterium; species Flavobacterium odoratimimum_A. The sequence goes on from NZ_JACAKB010000067.1 coordinate 1,534, forward strand.
ATTCCAATCCGCTTTTATTTCAGAAATAGGCAGTAGAGCCATCGTATGCAAAGCTTGCATTGCACGGTCTTTCATACAAGGAAGACCTAATGGTCTACGGCTTTTTCCGTCTGATTTAAGGATATATACTCGTTTTAGCGGAAGTGCTTTATAGCCTCTTCGTTTAAGAGAGTGTACCATATTCCATTTATCCTTTGCGGATGATAACAAAACTCCGTCTATGCCAGCAGTACGGTGTCCTTTGTTTTGTGATACACGTTTTACCGCCAAACATTTGGCAGAAAAACTGTGTGTGAGAAGCCATTGTAATGCTTTAACTTTACGATGATTTCCTAGTTTTTCCCATCTAGCGATACGCAGTTGAAGCTTCTTTACCTCCAATAGACAAGCTTTCCAGTTAATGGAGTTCCAGTCTTTGCAGGTGCCAATCGCATCCGTGGCACTATTTGTGTTCACAGTCATTTGCATAATTGTCTTTATAAAAGTTCTTCTTCTTCTCTCGCTGAAATAACCAGAGATAAGTCTGCCAGTTTTCACTGTAGGGCAATCCTTTCATCCCTTATACATTCCATTACAGAATGTCATTCGCTTTTTATCTCGTCCTTTAACCGCTCATCCATAGACTTTCCTTACGGTCAGTTTTGCACTAATGTGCGAATGAACGGTCTTACCCTGTTGCCATTATCCAACACACTGACTTAGATGTCGACTTTCCACCGTGTGCATTAATTGACTGTGTATCCTCAAGCGGAAAAAGGGATAACCTGCACAATTACCATTTTGGTTTAAGCGTATCAGTTCTTTTCGCTTATTTGGGTTAACGGTGTTTAACATCGATTCATTTAATTTCATCATATCAGCAAGCCTAACCCTATCCGAAATTGAACTTTTCGGTACCTATTTCCCTCACAGGAATTTAAGTCTTCCCTCTGAGGTAATTTGGTATATTGTTCTTCGAGCTATCACACAGAACAATTACTCATCCTGCATGTCGAAGTAGGCTACTGCCAACAGTATGGCAGGTTCTGTATCCAGTTTCCTGGTTGAACAATTGTATAATGACCTTTGCAGGTCGCACCCCGCTATAACCATCAGTCTGCAGGTATCCTTTAAAATTCTCTAATACAGGTAATGCAGCACTACTAGCACGAGTAGGACTGTAATTAAACCCACATTCCGCATTAGAAAAAGATGTATATTTATTAAGTGTAATTCCTAACGCGTAGCGTTAGAAAAATTAAGCCTATGAATTTTGACCTATCCTTTACCA
>NZ_JACAKB010000068.1 GCF_030326305.1 Myroides odoratimimus
AATAACTAAGCTTTCGTCTTGCCCGGAGGGCACGAGATGAAAGCCCGTTGAACGGAACCGTAGGAAGCTTAATACGTATTATGGAGTTTTCGAAGTATGACTTTAAGATATACCAGCAGTAATTTTAGGATTACTGCTTTTTTTATGGTTAAAGTTGTGCTGTTTCAATTGTTTTTTGGTGTTTTTTGGAACAATTAAACACAGGTTCCCTTACCCGTAAAACCTAATTCACAGAAGCAATTGTGTTTTCGATAAGATATGCTTTTGGCGGACCTCTTTGCCCAAAAACATGTAACGTAACCAAATTACCAACTTTGCAACAATAACATTTTCGATGTTGTGTTTTAGGTTCAACTATCGGTCGAATGATATTTAAATCTTCTTGTAATTGTTGCAATTTACCCCGTTTCCAACTGCTACTTAAAATACCGTAATGCCTAATTCGAACAAAGCGTTTAGGCAGAATATGTAAACTAAAGCGGCGGGCAAATTCTTCGTTTTTTAATGTTAATTGCTTGGTTTTACTGTGGTCTTTATAATCTTTGTAATGAATGGTAACCTCTTGATGAGTTACGTTTTTAATCCGATGGTTGCTAATAGCCACCTTGTGCGTATATCTCCCTAAATATTCAATGACTTGTTTGGGACCACCAAAGGGGCGCTTGGCATAAACCACCCAATCCTTTTCAAACAAACTTTGCAAGACTTGAGCATCTGCCAATTTTTCTTTGCGCAACAAGGCTACATATTTGGCACGAAAAACCTTACTCAAGGCTTTTACTGCAAACAAGTATCTATCGGTTTTTATCTTTCGTTTCCACTTACCATTTGCATCAATTCCTCCACCTGGAACAATACAATGTAGATGCGGATGCAAACTCAAATTTTGTCCCCAAGTATGTAAAATAGCAATCATACCCAATTGCAAACCGTCGGTTTTACCAAATTGAGAAAGCGTTGCCCAAACCGAATCAAACAAGATTTTATAAATCAATTGTGGTTGATGAATCGCCAAACCATTAAGCGAATCTGGAATAGTAAAAACCACATGATAATACGAACAGGGCAATAAATCATGTTCGCGCGCCTGAATCCATTCTTCTCGTTTATGACCTTGGCATTTCGGGCAATGCCTGTTGCGACAACTGTTGTAACTGATGTTGATGTTTCCACAGGTATCACACGCATCTACATGTCCGCCCAAAGCAGCAGTTCGGCATAAAGTCAGTGCTCGGAGTGTTTTCTCCTGATGAACCGTGAAGTTTTGATGGGATAAATCAACTTTTCTCAGCACATCAGCTACTTCCCATTGCGGCTGCATAGCGCAAAAACGGTATCAATTGGACTGTGTATTTTTTGGTTTTCGAGCTGACAAACATGTAAATATTCCATCGTAGTTTCGATGCGTTCATGCCCCATCAATTTCTGAACTTGCAGAATATTTACACCATCTTCCAATAAATGGGTCGCATAGCTGTGGCGCAGCGTGTGTGTATGCACATCTTTTAAAATACCTGCTTTTTTACAAACCGATTGAATCGCCCATTGAACACCGCGTTGGCTGTATCGAGAATCAAATCCTTTGGTATCTTTGGTATTACCCGTAAATAAAAATGTGGTGGGATGTTCGACTGAAATATATTTTTTAATCCCTCGAATGATATGATCAGAAAGCGGAACATAACGATCCTTCTTCCCTTTACTTTGAACGATATGAAGGAGTTTCCGATCAAAATCTAAATGCTTTAATTCGATGTTTCTCACTTCCATACAACGAAGTCCACAACTGTAAATCAAACCAATTAAAATGCGATGTTTAAGTAAATCGGCATGTTGAAGCAATTTCCAAATCTCATCTCGACTAAGAATTACGGGAAGTTTTTTTTCTTTAGGAATGGAAGGTAAATGAAGATAATCGTACGGAAGATTTTCGGTTTTTAATAGAAACCTTAGTCCGTAAACCGTGTGTTTAAAATACGATTGAGAAGGAGAATTCGACCGTTGTTGTAGTTCAAAAAGATAGTCTTTAACTTGTTCGGGATCTAATTCGGTAGGTAAACAGCCAAAATGAAGTGCCATTGCAGCCACATGGCGGGAATAATTATCAAAAGTGCGTTTACTTCTACCTAAAATGGAAATATTTCGTTCGAAACGTTGCAGAAGTTCAGAGAAACCATTAATTTCACTACAAGCGCGATTCAAATATTTGTTCGCTCTTAATTCCTCCGGAGATTTTTTTTAGTTACCATAATTTTATTTTTTTAATATCCTAAATATATGACTTCTAACGGAAAAGCTACCGAAGGTTTAGTTCAACA
>NZ_JACAKB010000069.1 GCF_030326305.1 Myroides odoratimimus
TTTACAGAAGCGTTTTATACAATAACCAACTTACTATTTTGCAATCTAAAGTTTAAAATGACTTTTTAAGGTTCGACCAAGTAACAAAGAGGAGATCGCCATTAGCGATTTTCCCAATATTATATTTAGTTGGCCCCCACGTCAGTTAAACGCTACTAATGTTAGCTATAGCTTTGAGTTAAAGGAAATTTTAGATCCGACAATGGATCCCACTTTTGCCTTTGAGGTAAGTCGTGCTTTGTACAAACAAGAGGATTTGCGCAGCACTACTTTGGTGTATGATATCAATAAACCTAATTTGCTACCAGGCAAGCGTTATGCGTGGCGTGTACGCGCTATTTCTACCAATGGACTGGGAGAAAACAGCGTGTTTAAAAACAATGACTATAGTCAAGTTTACAGCTTTTGTAGGCTTCCCTAAAAATCGGACAGTTGTTAATTCGAAATTATTAACTTTAAACAAAACTGTCAAGTATGAAAACAAGTAATTTTAGTGAGAGCCAAACATTAAGGCTCTCAAAGAAAATGAACAGGGAAGATCAGTAAGTGAAATCTCTCGAGAATTAGGTATTGATAAGAGCACGTTTTACTATTGGAGAAAGAAGTATGGTGGAATGGAAAAACAAGAGTTGAAACGTTTAAAAGAACTTGAAGAAGAAAATCGCAAGCTCAAACAGATGTATGCTGATGTTAGTTTAGACAATAAAATGCTCAAAGATATTCTGTCAAAAAAGTTTTAAGCTCAGCAGATAAAATAGAAAGGGCAAAGTATCTGTTAGAGCAATATAAGTTATCCATCGTTCGTATTTGTTTATTAGTTGGGCTATGCCGATCAATGTGGTATTATCAAAGTAAAAAAGATGATACAGAGGTCATTGATAAACTAAGCGAATTAGCAGAACAATATCCTACTCGCGGCTTTGATGAGTACTATCATAAGATACGCAGAGAAGGACTTGTATGGAATAGAAAAAGAGTTCTACGTGTTTATCGCTTAATGAAACTAAGTCTAAGAAGAAAACATAAGAAACGTTTAATAACAAGAGTTAAACAGCCTTTAGAAACACCACAAGTACTCAATGAGTGTTGGAGTATGGACTTTATAAGTGACTTACTTACAGATGGAAGAAAAGTACGAGTTTTTAATGTATTAGACGACTGTAATAGAGAAGCAATAGCTATCGAAGCTGGATTAAGTTATCCTGCAAGGGCGGTAATAGAAACATTAGAAAACCTAAAACATGAAATAGGGACTCCAAAGTACATTAGATGTGATAACGGTCCTGAATTTATCTCTAAAACCTTTGTAAACTGGTGTAAGAAGAACTTTATAGAGATAAAATATACTCAACCTGGTAAACCAATGCAGAATGGATATATAGAACGTTTTAATCGATTTTTTAGAGAGGATATATTAGATGCTTTTTACTTCAATGATATTTACCAGTTACAAAGATTGGCTGATAAATGGAGAGAGGATTACAATTTTAACCATCCTCACAAAGCATTAGGGAATAAATCACCTAAAGAATATAAGCTCAGATTTGATGAAGAATTTAAATTCTTCATCAAATCTGAACATAATAAGAATTATTTGTCGAATTTAGAGGTGTCCTAAAATGGGGAAGCCTACACTTTACTTATACAAATGACAATAACATATATAAAAGTCTAATTATAAGCAATAAAGAACTGTTAATAAAAAAAATAGATTTTGAGAATGAAATGATTCGGTTTGGATTCTATAATCATATTCATCGAAATATTGAATGGAAGAGTACAGATAATAGTATTGTTCCTTATTTTTCTAAGGATAAAAAGCAAGGAGGAAAGCTTTATAAGCATCTACGAAATAAAGGGAGAAAATATCGTAAAAGAGGAAGCAATAAAGATAGTAGAGGATTAATATCGAACAGATTAGATATAGATCAAAGACCTGGTATTGTTGACAAAAAAGAAAGAATAGGAGACTTAGAAATTGATTTGATAATCCCACATTCCGCATTAGAAAAAGAAGTATATTTATTAAGTGTAATTCCTAACGCGTAGCGTTAGAAAAATTAAGCCTATGAATTTTGACCTATCCTTTACCA
>NZ_JACAKB010000006.1:0-36183 GCF_030326305.1 Myroides odoratimimus
GTTACCATAATTTTATTTTTTTAATATCCTAAATATATGACTTCTAACGGAAAAGCTACCGAAGGTTTAGTTCAACATCGTATTGGCAATAGGCGGGCTGAACGGCTTCGTATCAACGGAAGTGCAAAATTCAATTTCTGTTCTTCGATTAAAGTTCAGTGCTAAAAATCCCGCCCATCGCCAATACGCGGCACGTCGTTAGTAAATCTTTTAAAATATTGTGAACCTATTCCAACAAAGTTATTCCATAAAATTTTGAGCCTTCAAAGCTCTAAAAATTTTACGGAAATAACTTTGATAAACACTTTTCAATTATTGCTTTTGACTCCACTCTTTGAAAGATTTAGCTGTCCTTGGATTTTTGTTAAAAAACTGATTTACATTTTCTAATTGATTTATTAATTGCCCCTTTTCTTTTTCTAAACGCTCATACTCCGATTTCTCAATAGTATTCTTAACAGCTAAATACATTGAAAAACCTGTTGTTAAAAGTAAAAAGATGTTCAATACAATCAAGTAGAATAACCTCTTTGAGCTAACAGCCTTGTGAACCTTCAAAAGCTCCTCATTATTTTTTGTTATCTCTCGATGAAATTGATCGAAGTCATTCTGTAAGCGTTGTCTTTGTTCTTTTTCTATCTGTCGAAGTTCAGCAACATTTACTGTTACTTTGATGTTACTTAATTCTTTGATGGTATCTAAATGAGTTTTTTTACTTTGTTTTATCGTGTGTTCTAATTGTATGACTTGCTGAAGTAATAGTTCTGTCATATCAGTGAGTTTAGGTTGGTTCTTTGCCATTGTTTATCTTTTTAGTGCTCTTCGTTTACGTTTTTTTTGTTCATCATCTTCATCGTTACCACTAAGTTGAAAAGCAGATAACAAACTAAATAAAACAGACACATCTGTTTTCCAATTCTGCATTTGTGGTTCGATTGCTTCTTGCTTAGTTAATAGTTTTTCTACTTCATTCTTTGACTCTGTGCTTGCTGTATTTTTAAATAAATCATTCAACTTCATATTTCGGTCAACTTCACTTGCTTTTAGGTTTGTATTAGTTGGTAAATGAATAAAGCGATATCCTTGAATATTCCCCTGTTTATTAATAGTTGGTTTAACCTCAATATCTTTTTCAAGCATTAATCGAATGTATTGTTGTAAATCTTTTGGTTCCTGTCTTAAAACTTCCCTATGAGCTGTTTTGATAGTGTTTTTAGCTATTAAGTTTGTGTTGTTAGCTCTTTGTTTCTTATTCTCGTTTTCTTGTCTTATAGACGTCCAACCGTATTTAAGTGCTATTTCGTGAGCAACTCTTTGAGCTTCAAAACCAATGTAATTATCTTTTAGAGCTTTGCCATTTTCATCTATGCGATTGGCGATGATATGAATATGTTTATGCTCTTTTTCTGTATGAACAAAAGCAATGAATTGAGCTTTGGTAGGATCGATTTGTAAACCAAGTAAAAACTCAACGGCTAATGCTCGTAAATCTCTATCGCTCATCTTTTGACTATCTACAATAGTTGGAGATATAACAGCCGATATTGTGTTGTTTTTACATCTGCTGTTTTGATTTTGTAGTATCTGCATCGTTTGAAACATATCTTTCGGAGTATCCCCCGAAAGATTGTTTCTTAATAGCTCATATCCCTTTTTATCATCAATTACGTAATTGAATAATGCTGTGCCACCAACACAAGATTTTGCTTTAGCTATCATAATTACAGTAGTTTTTGTAAGTGAGTCCGAATTAGATTAGCTGTTTCAATAGTGTGTTCTTTAACTCCTGTTGTATCACCAAGCTTAAAAAGGTTGCTTATTCGCCTAAAATTATCTGTGTATTTGTTCAGTAATTTGTAAACTTCAACTTCATCAGGAGTTAATTTATACGCTAAAGAATAGTCAAGTGCGGTGTTTCGGATGTACTCCGAAACGCTACAACCTACTTTTTCTGCTTTGTTTTTTATGATTAGAGCCTCTGTAAGAGTTACTCTAAATTCTATCTTCTTTGTTTTTTTCATCGTCTTACCCATTTTGCGACCTTCGGGAGAAAAACGAGTGGTCTTTGGTTGTCAAATTTCCAATTTGTAAGGACAAAGACACATCTCGATAATTCTCACGTCAAATCATTGCGGTTAATAGTTAGTAAATAATCATTCAAATCTTTGTGATTCTCGTACAGTTTTCGTCCATCAACAACGTTTGTATAGGTCTGAGCTACTTTTTGAAAGGCACTTTCTCCAGCTTTATCATTGTCGAAACAACAAATAATACTTTCATACTTTAATTCTTTGTACAAAGTATTATTGATACTTTTATCCATTTGTACATTGATACATTTATACAATTCCCCATTTGTACATTTGTACAAATAATTATTTGGTGTTTTAATTATTGTATTATTCAACATTGATACGGAATTAAGAATCAAATAATCATATTGCTTTTCTGCATTTGGATAAAGGGTTAAAAAGCTGATGTAATCACTCCAAGATTCAAACAAGACAATATGTTTACTTTTGTTATCAAAGTAGGTTACTGCCTTTTTTCCAAGACACATTTTTATATACACGTTTCTTAGTTCGAAACCATTTATGGTGGTATTGGGAAAACCAACAGCGTAATATGATTTGTTGTTTAGAGTATAGTGTACTTCCTTACAATAAGTTTGAGCCATTTTAAGGCTAAGATTACGCTCAGTGATATATTGTATCAAGTTTGGATGTGTTAATGGCTTAATCGCTTGAATTGTATATGTTGGTTCTTGAATAATGTTAGAACTCACAATAATTGGCTGATGAAAAGAAAAAGAATCGTTTTTGAGCAATTCTAAAGCTGATTTAATATCGCAATTATTGTACTTCATCACAAAATCAAGTGTTGTTCCACCAAAACCAGCAGAATGGTCATAAAACACGTTTTTATCAATATTCACTTTAAATGATGCTGTTTTTTCAGTTCTAAATGGACTGAGATACCACCAATCAACTCTCATTATTTTGGTTGGGGTATGACCTAACTTTTTAAGTAAGTCTGTTAGGCTAATTTGTTTAGCTGATTCACAATTCATACGTTTTGAAATAGTCGGGTTAAAAATCTGTTTTTTTTGATGCAATGATGCAGAAAGGTGTTAATCAATTGTATTTCAATAAAATACTCTGCATCACTCTTGCATCACTGCATCAAACTCATTTTGTTTCTTGCATCACTCTTGCATCAAACTTGATGTATTTTTAGTTTGATGCAGACTTTGATGCAGTGTAACTTATTAATAAACAATAGTTTAATCTATTCTTGCATCATTGCATCAAATATTTTATAGAATAAATCTTTTTTAATGATGTAGTAACGTCCTCTACGTTCTATTTTAACAAATTCTCCATGAGATAAAAGCTCTATTCCTTGATAAGATTTTGTGTTATTTTGTGGTTCGAAATCCCATTTCTTTAAAATCTTTCTTATTTCACTAGCAGATATAATTAGTTTTGGGTTTGTCTTGCGTAATAACAAGAGTAAATCATTGGGAGCTACGCAAATTTCATCCTCGGCAACCTTTTCAAAGCACAGGTTTAAAAGTTCTAAAAGTGAAATCTCTATTTTGTTTTTACTAATTAGTTTTAAAAGGGAAGCTGTAAGTATCTGTTTAGGTGTAAACCACATTCGGGTTTGTTGCGTGGTGTAATAAGGTCGTAGAAGTAAGTATTTGATGAAATAAGGAACTTCACTTGTTAGCTTCTTGATAAAGTGAACGTCTTCTGATTCAATAGGTTTAATCTTTCGAATCCAAAAACGTATTTCTTCTTCGTCTATTTGAATGAAATCATCCTCATTGTTAGAGCAAAGAATAAACTTGGCGAAAAACTCTATTTCCTGTCTGTCTTTTCCCTTTGCTTCAACTTTGTCTTTGTCAGTAGTAGAAAGGTACTTTAAACGCTCTGTAATCTCTTTCTTATCAAAGAATACTTCGTCTATGGCAACTAATAACATACTTGCCCAATCAGCGTTAAATTGAGAACCAAAAGAATCTCCTTTGATATAAGTCATATTGAGTCCAAAGATATTTTTAAGCCATTTAATAAAAGAGCTTTTTCCTGTTGCACGTTCTTTACTAACAAGGCACAATATTGGTAAGGTTTGCGTTGGCTTCTCATACAATAGCTTTAGATAGTCTAAACCATATTCGTATTGTTCACTTCCGAATATGTGCTTTACAAAGTGTAGTGAGTTTGGAATCAATTGTTCTAATTCATTTAAGTTAAAATCTTCTTCTATTGGTTTCATATTTAATTCATTATAGGTATTAAAAAAATTTTCTACGATTGGTTGATAGTTAAGATGGTCTGGAATACAGCAAAAGCCATCTAATTTTAAGACGTTCTCTAAGTAGGACTTTCCGTGATCTGATACAATCGTTTCACGAGTCCAACGCACCATTACTTTAACTTTATCACCTGATATCAAAGGTTTTTCGATGATTTTAAAGTAAGCAGTTCCTACTCGGATATAGGGTATATCTAAGCTCATATTTACTTGTGTTTTAATAATCCTTATCTTTATACGATAAGAGTTGAGTTATACTTTAATTGGATATTAAGGGACGATTTGCACAAGTTGTCCCTTTTATTTTTTAGCGAATAGTTCTAATGCCAAGTCAGCATCGACTATAATTTTTCTACCTCTTTGGATAATCGCTTTTTTGATATGACCTTCTTTCTTGATTTTATTAGCAGTGGTAATACTGCACCCAAGTAGGTCTGCTATACCACGTATTCCGTAAACATAACGCTTTGTAGATTGTTGCGTTTCTTGCGAAGTATTGAGTTCTTTAAAATCCTTTATAGATACTGTTTGTAATAACTGTAATAGTTCTTCTCCTGTCATTTGCCAAACTGGCTTTTCTTTTAATTCGCTTATATACATAGTTTTAGTTTTTAAATTATACGATTTTGTGATGTTCGAACAATTCAAAACTACGATGTGTGTAAGGTGGAGAGGGGGTGGAAAAACACACTTTATTGCACAAAAAAACCACTTTAGTAAAATTCTAAAGTGGTTCAAAGGTGGATTTATAAATTTTAAAGGCTTTTATAGTACTTTATTGTTTAAAAGCTGAATCAATGAGATTGCGATACTCTTTTAATGTATCATTGGCACTGCTACCTGTTATGTGTTTATACTTAGAGTCATAAGTTGCTTTCTTAATCTTAAATTCTTTTAATATTTGAGCAAACCACTTTTTCTTTAAACTTTTGTTTTCTATGTTATTATGTAAGCAATGAATTACATAAAAGAAAGTGTATAGAAAATCCTCTTTGATTTTTATTTTATTCACTGTATGTAAGATATTTATCTCTCTATAAAAATCATATTCTGATATATCTTCAATAAATTGATTGTTTACTATACTATGTAGTTTACTAATAAGTCCCATTGAAAATATAGGCTTGTCATTAATAAAAAGATAATCATTGTCATACATTTCATAGTCCTTAAAATTTGATTTCACATCTTTTAAAAGCCTTTTACTATGATTATATATCTCTTGGTGGTAGTCGTAGTTTAAAAAACCTATCTCTTTGTAAAAACTTGATTCAAAGTAGGTTTTACGTTCAGGCAATTCCGTTTCTCTATACAATTCCATTGTTAAATCATTATCTGACAAACTATTTTTATTTCTTTCTCGGTATTTCTTTAACCGAAGTCCATCTCTATCAAGATTAGTGAAGAAATCAGAATTTTTTTCATACAACTTAATTATTGTCTCCAAATTTTCTCTAACAATAGATAAAATTTCTTTTCTTTCTTGTGTGTCTTTTGCAGAATCAATTCGGTCTTTAAAATCAAACATTAAGATATTAATCATATATTGTCTATAAATATCTTGGGAATCGAAATTAAACGAATTTCCTGATGTGTTTAATTCTTTTTCCCACATCACTATTGTGTTATCAGTCATAAATCTTGTTAATTCTAATTGGGCATCTACTGTATTCATATCATATCAAATTTAGTCATTGCATTCGCTTTAATCGTATCAGCTACATCAATATAAGGCTTCATTGATTTGTAGTCTGAATGTCCTGTCCATTTCATTACAACCTGTACAGGTATCCCCAATGATAAAGCGGTACAGATAAATGTTCTTCGCCCTACGTGAGTGCTTAAATGTTCGTATTTGGGTTTTACTTCATCTATTCTTTCATTGCCTACATAGTAGGTTTCTCTAATCGGTTCGTTAATCTCTGCTAACTCTCCAAGTTCTTTTATGTAGTCATTCATCTTTTGATTAGAAATAACAGGTAGAGCCTTTCCTTTTTCAAAAGGTACATCTTTGTACTTCTCTAATATTGCTCTACTGTGTTTGTTTAATTCAACTCTCAGCATATCATTTGTCTTTTTGGTAACAAACTCAATAGCATCATTTTTAATGTCGTGTCTTGTTAGGCTAAAGGCATCTGAATAGCGAAGTCCTGTATAGCAACAGAAAAGCAATACATCACGTACACGTTCTAAGTACGACTTTGTGCCTAAATCCGTTGATTTAATCTGTTCGATTTCCTCTTGAGTTAAAAAGATTATCTTTTTAGATGTTTCCTTTAGTTTTGGTTTAAACTCTTCAAAATTATAGGTAATTGTATAATTGTTGTTTTTACACCACTTCAAAAACCACTTTACAAAACTAATTTGCTTTTCGATGGTGCTATTACGCATCTGTTTTTCAATGCGTAAAAATGAAACGTAGTCTAATAACGTCTTTTCGTTAATATCAGTAAACTGAAAATTGCTTTTGAAAGAAAAAAGATGTGAACGAACAGTATTAAACTTGGTGTAAGTAGCAGTTGTCCAATCATTGCGTTTACCACTACTTTTTACAAACTCGTCAAAAGCTGTAAAGAGATTCTTTTCTGTTGCTGATATGGTTTGTTTATCTGAGTAGCGTTTTATTTCATCTTTTAAGAGTTCAAAAGAAGGTACTTCGTTTTTCAATTCATACTCTTTAAAGATTCTATCAATCGTAGTAGATAGCTCCTGTATTGCTGTATTGATTTCGGAAGAGCTTTGTTTTAGCTTATTGGTACACCCATTGCGTACCTTTTCTTTTGCTTCATCCCATTTAGAAGCATCAATGCGGTAGCCTGTAAAGAGTTCTACACGGCCACCATTATATACCACTCTTGCACGAATTGGAACGTTCTCTGTGATTAATACACCATCTTTCTTTCTCTTTTCAATAGCAATAGTTATCTTTCTTTTTATAGTCATAGTTATTTGTAATAGCACCCAAATATACACCCAATTTTGATACTATCATATAGTATTTTAAGGTATTTAATCGACTTAATAAAAACATAACTACCAATAAATCAAAATAATAGTATTTTATCACACTCTATTTATATATGGGTTATATTCCCTCTTTCTCCGCTGAAAAGCCCGATAACACTAGTTATTGGGCTTTTTTTATGTACTTGTGCACCTAGTATGCACCCTCCAAACAAATGAATCAGATGCAAAACATTCTTGATTCGGTGCACAAATAAATATGTAAGTGATGCACACCTTTCAACGTAGCAAAACTAGAAGCCCAAAAGGGGAATCATATCCAAGATAAAAAAATCAGTAAGGGAATAGTCTTAGTGAGCCTTCAAAACATAATAATGAAAGCTCTAAATGTGTACCTAGAGCGTATGCTATAGGTATAAATGAAAGTTACATAATTGCAAAATCTCATGTTAGAGAATATATCCGTTATGTGTATGGTAAAGAAGATATAGAGTTTAGAGAATTTAATTATGAGTTTGTAATTGGCTATGAGCACTATTTAAAGACCGTTAGAGCATGTTTTAATAACACAGCTATGGTATGTCTCAAACTTTAAGAAGGTTGTTCTACGAGCAGTTGCTAAGGGAATTATTTCTTCTAATCCTTTTGCACACTACAAACCTAAAAAGACGAAGCTCAATAAGAAACCTTTAAGTAAACAAGAACTATCAATTTTAGAAGACAAAGAGTTTACTAATGAGCGATTAGCTAATGTAAGAATAGTTCATAAAATCTAATCTTCTATGTTAGAAGAATTAATGTACTCCTAATTTAAAAATGATGCTATAACTACTGTATATTATAGGTGTCTGAGTACTTTTTTCTGCACTACTGTTAGTACAAATTAATTTAAAATCTATAATATAATCTAAAGTTGTAATTTTTATAACTTATAAAATATGTTATATTAGTATTGTTTATTTAATGTTTTTTCTATTTCATTTTATTATTTGTAATTATTTATTTTAACTTTAAGTTAAATTTTTTTAAATGTTTGTTATTTTTGTGTATTTTTGATTAACTAAATAAATAATAATTTATGATTTCAAAAAAACTAAGTAGCTTCACAGCTATTGTTCTTTCAATGTTTAGCATGAGTCTCCATGCGCAAAATGAACAAAAAGAAAACCGATTCAAAGTAGGAATCGATTTAGGGTATACTAATACCTCATTAGATACTAATATTTCGAATTTAGTCGACTCCAAGTATAATTCTCGTGGAGGTTTTGGTGTTAATGTTTCTGCAGAAATGAATGTATGGAAAACTTTATTTGTATCTACAGGAGTTTCTTATCTACAAAGAAATTATGAATTTGAGAGAACTGGTTCTCGTGAAGGATGGTATTCTAAGTATAGTAACGATTTTATTTCAGTACCATTATTAGTAGGGGGATATATTTTAAATAACCCATATAAAACAAATGGTGTTTGGGCTAAAGTAGCTGGGGGAATTTATACAGAGTATTGGGCAAAAATGAAAACAAAAGGTCAGTATCCTGTATTCTCAGAGTTACAAGCTGATGGATCATTTAATTATACTACTGTTTCTGAAAAGTACGATTTTAAGAAAAATGAAAATCAATTACGTAGACTATCTATGGGATTACAAGGACAAGTACAAGTAGGTTATGCAATTGATAAAATAGATGTGTATTTAGGTTATAATTATCTTTATGGTTTAACAGATACTTATAAGTATGACAGCCCTGGAAATAAAAAGAGCACTAGAGATTCACATATGATTTCTATAGGAGCTGCATATAAATTTTAATAAAATCACATACGATGAAAAGAATAAAAAGAAAAATAACAATATTTAGTTTATCTATACTATCATTATCATCTCTAACAGTTTTGAATTCATGTTCTTCTGATGATATTACAATTACTGATCCTAGAAGGTTTACAGCAAACGATATTAATTCGTATGCAGATCTTTTTGAAGTTTTTTGGAAAACAATGGATCAACAGTATAATTACTTCTATGAGCAGAAGGATCAAGGTGGTTTAGACTGGGATAATGTATATAAGACATACTATCCTAAATTTGCAGCTCTACAGACTTATGGTAGACCTAATGAGGATGACGGGCAAATAAATGAAGATTACTTAACAGCCTCTCAATATTTCAAAGAGATTATGCATCCGTTAATTGATCGCCATTTCTCTGTAAAAATTCAATTTCCTGCAACAAATAAGAGCATAATTAGAACAGTTACTTTTTATGGTGGAATGCTTGATGAAGATACTCCTAATGTATATCCATTTGCAGAGAAATATGGCTATATGAAAAATAGAGTAGATGGTAATGCTTTTATGTCTAATAGATCTGGTTTAGGTATTATTGCTGGAAATTTGATTTCTAATCCAGATATTTACTATTTGTCTTTTAGCCAGTTTGCTGTAACTAATAATTTTAAAATTACTTTAGCAGACAAATATTTAAATCCAGGAAAAGGTAATGCTTTATTATTAACTGAGGACATTTTAGAAGCTAGAGAAGAACTGAAAGCTATTAAAGATGTTAATATGCGTAATGCTATTAAACAAGTAACCTTTGATTTACTAAAAGAATATAATGCATATTCTGAGTCTAATGCTTATAAAGCATTTATGGAAGAGGTAGTTAAGTTTAATCAGACAGAAATAGTAAGTAATGAATTAATGCTATCAGCTCAAAATGCGTTAAGAGAATATAATGCATTACCTAAATATGATGTAATCACTCCGTATGGAGCTTTATATAATGCTCATACAGCTGATTATGTAGGTGCTTTTATTGGTCTTATGAATAATCACGTTAATTTTGGATATAATTTCCCTGAGTTAACAAGAGCTCTAAGTCAAGTTTTAACAAGAGGAGAGTTTTATCAAAAATTCTTAAACCCATTACATACAGGAGAAATCAAGAAAATTATAATTGATTTACGTTCTAATGGTGGTGGGGCTGTTGTAGATGCACGTTTTATTTCAGATCGTTTTATTACTAAAAACGCTGTTTTTGCATATCAAAGAACAAGAGAAGGAAATGGTAGATTTAACTATACACCATGGGTAGAAGCTAAGACTAAACCTCATAATTTTGGAATCCCAAAGGATATTCCTATTGCTATCTTAACAGATAAAAATAGTGCGAGTATGTCTGAGATAACTACAATGATGTTAAAATCTCAAGGAAATCAAGTTGTTAGTGTTGGTGATTACAGTGCGGGAGCGACAGCTGGTTTAGGTACAGTAGATGATTTTAATGGAGGAACAAGAGATGAGATTGCAGAAGGTAAATTAACATTCTATATGCCATTATTAGCAATGAAAGATGCTGATGGGGTAGTAGTAGAAGGAGTTGGTGTTAAACCAAATATTTATGTAACTCCACCTACAGATAGTGAGTTGGAAGAAATGACTTCTCCTAATTTTGTGGATAGAGTTGTAAATGAAGCAATTAAGTATTTAAGTTCTAAATAATAATTAAGTAAAATAAAAAAGCCTCAAATAAGAATTATCTTTTTGGGGCTTTTTTTATTGTCGCATAAGTATTAGATAGTTAATTGTTTTTTAGATTGGGATAAATGCGTGATATAACGTAGAGAAGGGATCTGTTTTTCTTAGATAAAATTAAGTGAACTGAGTATAATAAATAAACTAGAAAAACTACCTTTGCTTCATGAATAAAGCAGAAATACTTAAAAACTTAAATATTGAAGCATTAAATGAAATGCAAATTAAAGCATTTGATGCAGCTCAGAAGAATCCTAATATCATTCTTCTTTCACCTACTGGCTCAGGAAAGACAGTGGCATTCTTAATGCCTTTATTAGAGAAGTTAGACCCTACTGTCAAAGGAGTACAAGCAGTTATATTAGTGCCAACTAGAGAGCTTGCTCTACAGATAGAATCAGTATTTAAGAAAATGGGAACACCATTTAAGATTAACTCTTGTTATGGAGGACATTCTACTAAAACAGAAATAAAGAATTTTAGTACGCCACCTGCGGTATTAGTGGGAACACCAGGGAGAGTTGCTTTTCACATAGAAGAATTCTCTTTTAATACAGAGACAGTGACTAGTTATGTAGTGGACGAGTTTGATAAAGCTTTAGAAATGGGGTTTCAGACAGATATGGATTATATTATAAATTCGTTTGAACATATTTCTTTCAGAATGCTTACATCAGCTACTGCTTTAAAGAAGATTCCTGAGTTTACAGGTATAGAGAATCCTGAGCGTATCCATTTTTTAAAGAAGACAGAAGTAATGCCTGATTTAACTTTTAGTCAAGTTATCTCTACTGCAGAAGAGAAATTAGAAACTGTAATTAAACTTATCGGGAAGATAGGAAAAGATACTATTCTTATTTTCTGCAACCATCGTGATGCAGTAACTCGTATTAGTGAGACATTGACTAAGAAAGGAGTGGCTAACAGTGCTTTTCATGGAGGAATGTTACAAGAAGATCGTGAGCGTGCTATCATGAAGTTTAGAAATAAGAGTTGTCATATTCTTATTGCTACAGATTTAGCAGCTAGAGGACTTGATATTCCTGAGATAGGACATGTGATTCACTATCAGATACCTCCTAAGGAAGATGCGTTTATTCACCGTAATGGACGTACTGCGCGTATGAAAGCATCTGGTAAGGCTTATGTGATGATTACACGTGACGAAAATATTGAATTTATCAATCCAGATATGCCAATAGAAGATCTTGAAGGAAATTATACTATTGATAATAAAACAGACTTTAAAACTATCTATATTAGTGCAGGTAAGAAAGATAAAGTGAACAAAGGGGATATTGTAGGGTATCTAATTAAGACTGGGGGCCTAACGAAAGAGGATATAGGAGTGATAGATGTGCGTGATACACAGGCTTTCGTAGCTGTAAATACTAAGAAAGTAAAGGCTTTATTGACAGCACTTGTAGATACAAGACTAAAAAATAAAAGGGTCAAAATAGAGATTGCTAGAGACTAGCTAAAAAAATGCTTTGATATAGGTAATAGTATCAAAGCATTTTTTTTAAGTAAATTTCATTCTATGGCGTGGAAGATTGATCTCAGAAGCTTTAGGATAGGGCTGGCGATGTGTAAGACTTACATCTTCTCTAACCTTTGATTCTGTAGTTTGATTGTGTTCATCGTCATAGTGATAACGAGGATCAGTAATAAAAGGCAATCTGGCCATTTTTAAAATCTGTACATTAGGGAAGTGATATTCTACTTCGACAGTTCCTAATAGTAAATAACATCCGCCACCAGCAAATGGATACTCTTCTAAACTATCAGGGAAGTGTACAGTGTCAAAGTAATGACCATTTGCATCTATCCAAGTACCGAAGTACATACTCCCTCTAGAAGTAGGCACATGCTTACGAGCAATTAAGTAGCCTAGCATTCTTACTGTTTTTTTGTGATAGTGTAATAAATCACAGACCATTACATCTCCTCTGAACTTCGTTTTTAATAGGTCAAAAGGCATACAAGAAATAGGAAAACCTAATAACTCCAACTCATCAAATGCATCTTCATATACAGAGCGCTTTAAGGTAGGGAAGGTATATTCTTGTATGGGCTCTTGTAATAATGTAAGTGTAGGAGTTAGTTCTCTTTTGCTCAAGAGTAGCTTAGCTTGAATTAGCAACTCATTCTTTTGTTTGCCAAAGGATTGAAAAGCGCCTATAAATATCAGTTTTTGTAAGGACTCTATAGCTATTGGAATGCGTTGGATAAAGTCGAAAAGAGATTCATATTTGCCATTTTCTTTTCTCTCTTTTAGAATAGCTTTAAGCAATTCTATATTTAACCCTTCGATAAGTTTTAGCCCTAAGAATAAATCTTTACCTATTAAAGTAGTCTGGAGTTCGCTAGAATTAATGCAGGGAGGTAATACATTCGCGCCTGACATGGTAGCCTCGTGTATATAAACTTCTGTACGGTAGAAGCCTCCTTCATTGTTAATGACTGCTGTGATAAATTCTAATGGATAATAAGTTTTGAGATATAAACTTTGATAACTTTCTATAGCATAAGACGCAGAGTGTGCTTTACAAAAAGAATACCCAGCGAATGATTCTATCTGTCTGTAAATTTCTTCACTTAGTACTCTTGGATGTCCTTTGTGATCACAATATTCAAAGAATCTATCTTTCACAGCCTGTAATCCTGCTAATGAACGACTTTTACCACTCATAGCTCTACGTAGAATATCTCCATCAGTAGCAGGTAATCCACCATAGTGTAACGCTATTTTGATCACATCTTCTTGATAGACCATGATGCCATAGGTTTCGCCTAATTGTTCTTTAAATACAGGATGAAAGTATTCAAATTCATTAGGATGATTATGACGATATATATATTCTTGCATCATTCCACTCTGTGCTACACCTGGGCGAATAATTGAAGAAGCAGCTACTAAAACCTTGTAATTATCACATTGTAGTCTTCTTAATAAACCACGCATAGCAGGACTTTCTATATAAAAACAACCAATGGTATTACCTGATTTTAGCTGTTGATTACACAATTCTTCATCCTTAGATAAAGAAATGTTTCGAATATCCACTTCTATACCTTGATTTTGAAGAATGAACTCAGTAGCTTCATTTATATGACCAATACCGCGTTGGCTGAGAATATCAAACTTGTCAAAACCGATATCTTCAGCAGTATGCATATCAAATTGTACAACAGGGAATCCTTTAGGAGGAAAATCTAATGCGGTATAGGTGGTGATAGGCTCTTCAGAAATTAAGATACCACAAGCGTGCATAGTACGTTGATTAGGAAATCCTTCTAATAGTTGTCCATATTGATGAATGAGAGATACGATACTATTCTTCTCATGACATTCTATAGGGTTACGCGTTAGTGTATCTAATTCATTCTTAGATAATCCATATACTTTTCCTATTTCTCGAATAATAGAACGATATTTAAAAGTAGATACAGCCCCACAAAAAGCGACACAATCCTTTCCATATCGAGCGAAAATGTATTGAAGTATATCATCTCGCTGATTCCAAGACCAGTCAATATCAAAATCTGGTGGAGACTTTCTATTCTGATTTAAAAAACGTTCGAAGTATAAGTCTAACTCTAAAGGGCATACATTGGTAATGCCTAAGCAGTACCCTACTATGCTATTCGCACCACTACCACGGCCGATGTGCATATAGCCTTTGCTATTACTATATTGAATAATATCCCAAGTGATTAAGAAATACCCCTCAAAGTTGAGTTGATCGATAACGCTAAGTTCTTTAGCTAATCTTTCTTTGGCTTGTATATGATCTGGACCATATATTTTGATCATACCTTCATTGGCTAGTTTTTGTAATAGATTTTGATCGCTAATTTTATCTTCAGTATAATACTTTTTATTTCTAGGAATTTTAAAACAAAAAGAATAGTTACATTCATTTAGTAATTGTTTTGTGTTTTCTACAAGTGTGGGATAAGTATTAAATTCAGCTATTAAGTGGTTTTCAGTCTTAAAGTAGTCGTTTGGGGAAGCACAATCTTTCTCTGACAATTTAGAGAGTAAGGTGTTTTTATCTATAGCTCGTAAAATACAGTGTAATTTATATTCTTCTTCGTTGAGATGATTAACTGTATGTAGTGCGATTAGCTTGTTCATTAAGGGTTTCCATTTCTCAGCATAGAGTAAAGAAAGTTGATTACTTCTTACGCCGATATATTCCCATTCTTTTAATGAATGAGATACAGATGAGAAAGGATAGATTACAAAACAATTTTGAAAGTCTGGAGCAGAAGAAGAGATTGTTGTATTTCCTTGATTTATACTTGTTAAGAATTGACCTATTTCACTAAAACCTTCTTGATTCTTAGCGAGTAGAATATAGTGTAATTCATTTTCTGTTCTAATTTCTGTTCCTATAACGGGCTTGATGGACTTAGCTTTACAAGCAGTCATAAACTCATATACCCCACTGAGGTTATTGATGTCAGTAAGAGCCATTGTACTTATATGATGTTGTTCACCTAATTGTACAAGGCGCTGTATAGGAATAGTCCCATAGCGCAAACTATAATATGAATGGCAGTTTAATAGCATTTTTTTTTGTGATGTTGTGATGTTGTGATGTTGTGATGAATGCCCTTGCACGCCGGCTAGGCACTTTCTTAATGCTTGCCCCCTGTGATGATGTGCCGATAGAACGTGATATACATACTGAAGGGCGTAGCCAAAAATTCCTAATTCTCAATTTCCCAAAGGGACTCTCACTATTCTCTTGTTTTTAAAAAAGCGCCTGAACACCTTGCTACAGCATTTATTCCATAACGCTTTTTCATTCTATCCATCGCTTGATAGAGAGCCATCATTTCTTCAGTATCTTCAAATAAATTCATTTGATATGTTCCACGTACAAGTCCACTGAATTGAATACCAATGAGACGAAGACGCATTCTTCTTTGGAATACCTTATCAAATAATTCGTGTACAATATGAATCAAGGTATGATCTGCAGATGTATAGGCTATTCTAGTTTGTTTAGTCTCTGTATCAAAATTAGTATAGCGTATTTTGACAGTAATGATAGAGGTAAGCCATTCTTCAGACCGAAGTTGATAAGCAAGTTTTTCTACCATACCTGTAAAGATAGCTTTGAGCATAGGAACGTCTATGGTATCTTGCTCAAAAGTGTGCTCTGACGAAATAGACTTCCTCTCTCTATAGGGTTCTACGGGGGTGAGGTCTATTCCATTTGCTTTTTTCCATAAATCTATTCCATTTTTACCCAGCAATTTTTGGAGTATTTGATACGGCATTTCAGACAGCGTTTGTATATTCCGAATACCAATGCGAGAGAGTAAGGTATAACTAACTTCTCCTAACATAGGTATTTTTCGTATAGAGAGCGGATTGAGAAAGGGGCGTACTTCAGGAGCTGTAATGTTAAGTGCTCCTTTAGGTTTAGCTTCTCCTGTTCCTATTTTAGAGACTGTTTTATTGATTGATAAGGCATAGCTCAGAGGTAATCCAGATTCTTGTTGAATAGTTTGTGTTAATTCTTTAATCCAGAGTGCAGCCCCAAAGAATTTGTCCATACCTGTCAGGTCGAGATAGAACTCATCTATACTTGCCTTTTCCATGACAGGAGCTTTCTCTGTAATAATATCAGTCACTAAGTGAGACATTTTTGAGTATAATTGCATATCTCCTTTTCTGATGATAGCCTGAGGACATAGCCTAGTTGCCATACGAATCGGCATGGCAGATCGCACTCCGAACTGCCTTGCTTCATAAGAGCAGCTAGACACCACCCCACGATCTCCACCACCTATAATGATAGGTAATCCATTGAGAGAAGAATCTATTAAACGCTCACAAGACACAAAAAAGGTGTCTAAATCTAAATGTGCAATCGCCCTTTCCATAATAGAAATAATTAAAAAATCTTGTACGAAATTACTATCTATGTTAGCAATTATATGTATATTTGATGCTATAAATAATAGCAAATGTCGTTTTTATCAGATAATATAAGGTATTTACGTGCCCAGAAGACTATGTCTCAACAAAAGGTGGCTGATGAGTTAATGATAACTCGTGCACGTTATTCAAAGTATGAAGAAGGAGCCTCTGAGCCACCTTTAGAAGTATTATTGCGTATTTCGCGTTTCTTTCATGTCAGTGTAGATTTGATGATTTCTGTTGATCTGCGCAAAGTTCCTATGCAAGATTTACTAAAGCTTGAGGACAATCGTATTCTACTACCTATTATGGTTGACCCTCATGGTAATAACTTTATCGAAATTATTCCTCATAAGGCTAGAGCAGGATACTTGACAGGATATGCAGATCCTGAATTTATTCAAAATCTAGATCAGATATCACTCCCTTTTTTAAAAGAAGGAAAGTATAGAGCCTTTCCCATAGAAGGAGATTCTATGCCTCCACATCAAGAGGGGTCTTTTATTATTGGTAGTTACATTGAGCGTCTAGATTATATCCGAAATGGACATACTTATATCATTATTACAGCAAATGAAGGCGTAGTGTATAAACGGGTATACCGCATAGATGAAGAGACACTAGAGTTACACTCAGACAATACCTTTTATGAGCCTTATCGAATCAAGGCGTATGACGTATTAGAGATCTGGGAGTATGCGAGTAGTATTGCTACAGAAGAGTTTAAACCAGAAGATTTAGGAGAACCAGATACTAAGGCGATGTTCCAAGAGATTAGACATATGCTAGGAGAGGTCATTAAGAAAGTAAAGTAGACAGCTAAATAATTACGAATTTCAAATTGCGAATTATTCAGACTTGCCTATAACGTTATATATATGCTATTGACGCACAACAGTAGGGATGACTACTATACGCCCAGCCTAGCGCATATCATCCTATGCCATAGACAATACTGTCAACTGTAGAGTGTCAACTGTAAACAGATTACTGTTTACCATACACTAAAGCAAAAGCCATTACTTTTAATAGAGTAATGGCTTTTATTTTTATTAGTAGAATTGTCTACAATAGATTAGGGATAAAATGATCTACCTAATAACACAGTCATCATAGTACATAGCACCTTATACTGTATGTAATATCATAAACTGTAAATTGTAAACAGTTAAGTGTAAATGAAAATTATCTATTGATATCAATAAGAATTTTAACTTGTTCTGGATTGCTTACTAAGGCTTCAAAACCATTTGTTACAATCTCGTCTAAACTGATTTTATTCGTTACCAATTTTTCTACCTCCATACGACCAGAATCAATTAAGTTAATCACTTCTGGGAAGATATTTCTATAGGCGATAACCCCTTTTACAGTGATTTCTCTTAATACTTGATCTAAAGCATCATGTTGAACTGGTTTTCCGAATAAAGCGACTAATACAGCAGTACCTCCATTACGAGTAGAAGCAATACCTGTATTATAAGAAGCTTGTACACCTGCACAGTCTAAGAATACATTAACTCCTAGCCCACCAGTCAAAGCTTTTATCTTAGCAGGAAGGTCTGCTTCCATAGCATTGAATACGTGAGTAGCTCCGATTTCTTTAGCTTTTTCTAGACGTTTCTCTGCTACATCTGTTACGATTACAGTAGACGCACCAGCTGCTAATGCCGCTTGAGCACATAATAGTCCGATAGGGCCAGCACCAGATACTAATACTGTTTGTCCTACTTTTAGACCACTCTGTAGTACTGAGTATACAGCTACTGCAGCAGGTTCTACTAAAGCACCTTGTTCAAAAGACATCGTATCAGGAATTTTGTGAATCATATAATCTTCTACTACTACATATTTAGCGAATCCACCATTACCAGCTAATCCGATGAAGCCTAAGTGTTCTCCTAAATTGTATTCTCCAGAAGCTACAAATGGACTATCAAAGTTTTTATAAATAGGCTCAATTACTACGCGGTCACCTACTTTAATATTTTTCACACCTTCTCCTAATTCTTCAACGATACCTGAGAATTCATGTCCTAAGGTAGTTACCCCTTGATGGCCATTTAATGGATATGGTTTGTCTAATGGAATTAATTGTGGTCCGTGTACATATTCGTGTAAGTCTGATCCACAGATACCCGCATATTGGACTGCTACTTTTACCTGTCCCTTAGCAGGTGTAGGGATTTCTGTTTGTTCTACTCTAATATCTTTGGCTGCATACCAGCGTGCTGCTTTCATTGTACTCATGATAATATTCTTTTTTATGTTTCACTCAAATATACTGAGAAAACTAGAAAATATCCGTTTCCTACTATGAATTGGGTGTTAATTATTAATCAATATTGTGTTATCGTTTTAAGATTGTAAGTGTTTTTAGAGTTATAACTTCTAAAATGGGAGAGATAATATAGTTTGTTAAGTATCTGTGTTTAAAATTTAACTAAAAAAAAGACCTTCATTTTTTTTATAAATGAATAAGACTAGTAAAATGTATGCTAATCTTATTCTTTTTTCCTTTGTTTTTTTTCTTTCAATCTTCTTATTAGTAATAATAAGGATTGTCAGGTAAAAAATGTGTTTCATTTTTTTATCCTAACTAAATTTTTAATTAGTTGGTATGTAGTTATTTAGCTGTTTTTTATCAACTATTTTCATATTCTATTTATACCTTCAGCCTATATACCATCTACCTTCACCCTCAGCTGTTCGACGATTAGTGGACACTTCCTCATATATAGTGGACTACAGAAATATTAGTCGAAGAATGTACCTGCTATTATTCAGGAATTATCCACGAATTGAAAAATGAAATAAAATGAAAAATGACATAAATAAAGGGGGTAGCGGTAGGATTTGATTATCATCATTTTGAACAGAAATAAAGAGTAAAACCAGATAGAGAGTAGAGAGGTTGTTTTTTAGAAATTATTTGATGAGTTAAATAATTGTATTTCTGTATTTTATATCTTGCATGAGAGAGGTGGGGGACTTTCTCACTTCAGGATAAACCCAAAACATAAGATTATGGCAGAAATAAAAG
Source organism: Myroides odoratimimus (assembly GCF_030326305.1). Classification (GTDB taxonomy): domain Bacteria; phylum Bacteroidota; class Bacteroidia; order Flavobacteriales; family Flavobacteriaceae; genus Flavobacterium; species Flavobacterium odoratimimum_A. The sequence goes on from NZ_JACAKB010000006.1 coordinate 19,806, forward strand.
ATGGAATATTAGGAGGCGTGCACGGTAGGGTGGGTACAGTAGTAGGATTTATGTGGAGAGGACGTTATTTTATTCGTTCTAGACCGCGCAAATCATATAAAGAAGCAACAGCATCTCAGATGCTACAACGAAGTAAACTAGGGGTAGTCTCTAGCTTTGTGAGTAAGTTTAAAGACTTTGTCAATGCGCATTATCCTGCTGCCTTACTCAATGATAAAATGGCGACAGGAAAGGAGCAACTTATCTCGATGTTGATGAAAGAAGGGATAGTCAATGTAGATGGAGAACCATGTATCGATATTGCATCAGTATTACTATCTATGGGAGTCCTACCTCCTGCAGTGATTAAAAAGATAAATCTACTAAAGACAGGACGTATTAAGGTACTGTGGGACAATAGTATTACTAATGCGATTACTAAAAATACAGATCGTTTATCTATAGTTGCTTATAGTGAAACATTAGATATGATGTGCGAAATGGAATCAATTGCAAAAAGAGAGGATAAGTATGTGCATTTTGATCTACCCAAAGAGTGGAAAGAAGGCAATATGCATTTCTGGAGTGTGTGGAAGTCTGCAGACGGTAAATTAATCAGTACTAGTGCTTATCATGGCATTATAGAATTAGGGAAGGGACAGATAGCAGATAACGAAGAACAGATAGCAGATAACGAAGAACAGATAGTAGGTAACGAAGGACAGATAGTAGGTAACGAAGGACAGATAGTAGATAACGAAGAACAGATAGCAGGTAATGAAGGGTATATAACAGGTAATGAAGAACAGCTAGCAGGTAACAGGAAACAGGATAAATCATCTAAAAAAAAATGGGCTCCTCCGGGATATTATGCTCGCAAAAATAACATGGTTAAACAAGATGATTCAAGTAAGGAAGAGAGTGATGTACCGCGATCTATTCTAGAGGCGATGTCCCCTAAAAGAGAATGAGAGAAGTCATGGATGCCAGTTTCACGACATCACAGTTTTACAAAAAAGCGATTTCACAATATAACAAAATATTATATTTATAGATTATTATAAATGCAGTACTTTGTACTCGTGTTAATAATTAAATTAAATAGATGAATTTAGCGGCTGTGCTATGGGATGTCAATCCCGAAATGATTAAAATAGGTAGTGTACCTGTACGTTATTACGGAGTTCTTTTTGCCCTAGGAATTATCTTAGGATATAAGATAGTGAGTTATGTTTTTCAGAAAGAACGTATACCACAGGTGTATTTAGATAAACTACTTTTATATATTATCGTAGGTACAGTATTAGGAGCTAGATTAGGACACTGTTTATTTTATGAGTTTGACTACTATATGCAGCACCCTTTAGAGATCATTATCCCTTTTGCTAAGGTCGATGGAGTGTATGAGTATGTAGGGTTTATGGGGTTAGCCAGTCATGGAGGAGCTATCGGAGTACTACTAGCGATCTATCTATACTGTCGTAAGTATAAGATAGGAGCATTCTGGATTTTGGATAGAATAGCCTTAGGAGTACCGATAGCAGGAGCATTTATTCGCTTTGGAAACTTTATGAATTCAGAGATCTATGGCAAGCCGACGAGTGGGAGCTGGGGAGTTATCTTTGTTCATGATGATATGATTCCACGTCACCCTACTCAGCTATACGAAGCCTTTGGGTATATATTGACAGGAGTGATCTTGTGGTTTTTATATCGCAGTCAGAAAGTAAGGAATAATGGAGTGATCTTTTCTTATTTTTTAATTCTGATGTTCCTGACTAGATTTGTGTTAGAGTTCTTTAAAGAGAATCAGGTAGCCTTCGAACAAGATATGATGTTGAATATGGGGCAGTGGTTAAGTGTTCCGTTTATATTAATAGGAGTATTGATGTTAGTGTTTCAGGATAAGTTGAGAGGGATAAGTCATTATGACGCTCGTGCTCTGATAGGGACAACGATAAAGTAATAAGGAATAAGAAGTATATAGATCATGGGCGAATTTGTAGAAGAAGTACATACTTACTGGAGATCTCAGATGGTACAGGGAAGTATTATTCATCTAGATGAGGTGTTTACATTAGTGTCTAATCCAGCCTTAGATGAGCTGTATAAAGTCATGATTTTAGAAATGACGAATAAGCACACCATGGCTGTAGTCACTCCTATGGTAGCAGAAGTATTAAAGCTAAGAGAATTAGAGGAGTACTCCATCAATGCCCTTAGAGAGGCGATCTCTACCTGTAAGTTAGAATTGCACTCACCAGATTATATTTATTATCTAGTAGATAATAAAGTTCCGCAGATTATTAGTAGCGTAGATGGGATAGTGATTAGACCCCTGTTTATAGAAACGGATAAAGAGGCGTTTAGACAATTCGAGTCTGTGTGCTCAGAAGAAGATCTAGATGGAGCTTATGTTTCTTTAAAGCATTGGATCGTATATGGCGCCTTCGATGGAGATCGGCTAGTAGGCGCTGTGAGTGTGTATCCATGGGAAGAGACTAAGCTAGCAGATATAGGAGTGATAACGGATGATGCCTATAGAGGTAGGAGGATTGCGACACGTTTAGTTCAGGCTATTTGTCTAGAGGTGATCGATAGAGGGCATGTACCTCAGTATAGATGCCAGACAGATAATGATACTTCTATAGCTTTAGCTAAGGCAGTAGGTTTCACCCTATTCGGACAATGGGAAGCGCTGGTAGCAGACTAAGAATATTTAACGAATCAGAAAAAAGGTCTCAAAAGATTTTATCTATTGAGACCTTTTATTATTTAGGGAAGGTAGAATGTGTGATTTTTTTTACGATTTATACTATTGGTTTGAATTTGTAGACTTTTAAGTAAAAATTTTTTTTGTACATAATGAAAGATTAATTCTTTATCTGTTGATTTTATTATAGTGTTAGCTTATGGTTAATTTAGTGTGGTTTTTGGATGAGATACTTAAAAAATAAAATTAAAAAGTTTAGACAAAATAGTAATTTCAAACTGAATAGTTAACAGGGATTGTCCGAGTGGCAATCCCTTTTTATATAGTTAGTGTTGGATATTATTTAGCATGTGTAATCCTATGTGATGTAAGTGTATTTCTTTAATAGTAGGTATGATGTATTGTGATGTTTGGGGAGGTTTATTCTGATTTTGAGACTATCATAGAATATGTTTTTTAGACAGACTCACTTGTAGTGTGGCATGATTGTTGGATTTTACAGTACTGTAATACTGAAGATCTTGTATTGGCAATGAGGAAGATAAAGGGGAGGAGTGTGCTTTTAAAAAAGTATTTCACCTCTTTTTTTATACGCTGATAGTATAGAAAAACAGATTGGTATAAAAAGGGAATGAAAAAATTAAAATAAAATTAAAACAGAATTAGATGTTTAAAAATTGATAAAATGTGAAAAAAGAATTAAAGAGTTTTGTTTTCTGTTTTTTTATTGATAATAATTGAATTTACTGTTTTTAATTTCTGTAAAAATGGGTGTTTATTATTGAGTTAGTTGTTAATAATTGAGTATTTTTATAATGGTTTATAACAAAAAGATATAAAAAAAAGGGTAATTACTATTGGCGTTTTGATGATGAGTGGTCTTGCTTTTTCTCAAGTTGGTATAGGAGTGAGAGCACCTCATAAATCAGCATTATTAGAGGTGAAAGCTAGTGAAGGGGATTATAGAGGGGTATTAATACCTCGTATTCCTTTAAAAAGCTTAACGGATAAATCATTTATTAATAAAGGGGATGTAGCAGAGAGTTTGTTAGTGTTTAACACGACTACTAAAGAAGGTCTTGCTCCAGGATTCTATTATTGGAAAGGTACTGAATGGGTAAGATTACTTAATAATCAGGATGTTATAGATAATATAGATAACTTTCCTAGAAATAAGGTTTTAGGGGTAGAAGGGGAGAGTTTAGTATTAACAGATACAAAAGGGCATACTGTTAATACACCTATAAAAGACCTTAATATCGTTACAACTATTAAAGATAACAAAGACGGTACATATACCTATACGAACGAGGCTGGAGTCACCCAGACTATAGATATAAGTGGAAGTGTGATAAATAATATCACAACTATTCTTCAAGACGAAACTGTCATCAATGAAATTTACAATAACGTTGCTGCAAAAGGTAAAGAGTTAAAAACGGCAGATAGTTCTATCTTAGTAGAAGGTGGATTAAAGGCAGTTTTAAATGAAACGAAGATATCGGTAGCTAATAAGGGAATTACAACAGCTAAGCTGTCGCCTGGAGGTAATAAACAATTACTTATAACTGATGCAACAGGACAAGTGAAATGGGTAAGTGCATCAGACGAGGTAATTAAAGAAGCGATTAAGCTAAATGAAAAGGTTACCATATTACAGAATAATCAGGATGGTACATTTGTGTATTATAATGAGAATGGAATAGATGAGAATGGAGGTTTAATTCAAGGAAAAGGAGTATTCTTCGATGCCAATACACTGAGAATAGAGGAGAGAAAAGGAGAAAAAGGAAAGGGAATCTTCGATTTTTATGATGGTAAAACAACCAAGGACAAACCTTTAATGACAATTAGTACTCGTGCAAATTCGATTGTATTTGAGAATGATAACTCAGTGATAGAAGGTGATAATTTACAAGATGTTATTAATAATATCATTACTAAGATAGAAATTGCACAAGGTAAACCTGCTGATATCAAAGGAAAAGGAATCTTGATTAACGATAATGCTGTGTTGGCTGGTGCAGTATTAAAAGAGGTAATGTTAAGCATTGCTGATAATGCAATCTCAGAAACCAAAATAGTAGATGGGGCTGTTACCTCTTATAAGTTAAGAGATGGTGCTGTTATACCTGAAAAAATTGCGCCAGGAAAGGATAAGTATATCTTAGTAACTAAAAATAAAAAGGTAGAGTGGGTACCTGCTACTGATCAAATTATTCAAGATGTTGTTAAACAGAATGAAACGGTTACGGTATTAAATGTTAACCCTGATGGGACATTTACTTACCAAAATGAAGATGATATTAAAAAGGGTAACCCAGGAGTAGAATTTGATGCAAATACACTTTCTATCAGTGATGATGGTAAAGGAAAGTATGTGTTTACTGATGGTAAAGGTCCCTTAGCTACCATAGATATTAAGGGAACAGTGATCACTAATATCGATGAGATACTCAATAATGCAACGGTTCAAAACACAATTTTTAAAACGGTAGCAGCTAATGGTCAAAAATTAGAGGCAGAAGATACTTCTATCCAGATTACTGGTGGAGATAAGGCTGTCTTGGCAAACACAAAGATTTCGGTTGCTCCAAAGGGGATTAGTACAGATAAAATAGAACCAGGTACTGATAAGTATTTATTGGTTACTAAAGACGGAGAGGTAGAGTGGGTACCTGCTACTGATTCAATTATTCAAGATGTTGTCAAACAGAATGAAACGGTTACGGTATTAGATGTTAACCCTGATGGGACATTTACTTATCGAAATGAAGATGATATTAAAAATGGGGGTGCTGGTGTAGTGTTTAATGCGAATACACTAAAAATAGAGGAACAGAATGGAAAGAAAGGAGTTTATGTTTTCTATGATGGACAGACTTCTCTGACTGCACCTTTAATGACTATTGATGTCGCAGGAGCAGTAATTGAGAATATCAATGAGATATTAAATGACACTACGGTACAGAATAATATTTATAATACAGTAGCTGCTAAGGGAAAAGCAGTGACTTCACCAAGTACCTCGATAGCTATAGGGAAACAGGGAGATAAAGCTGTACTCAATGAGATGACCTTAGATATCGCTGTAGATGGGGTAAGTACTGAAATGATTCAGGATAAAGCAGTGACTCCTGCCAAACTACAAGGGGGTACTGTAGGACAGCTTTTGGTAACGAATGTCAACAATGAGGCTAAGTGGGTAGATGCGACAGATGAAGTGATCAAAGAATTCTTGAAAGGGAATCAAGCGATTACAGAATTAGTCGACTTGGGTACTGGTCAGTTTACTTATTTTAATGAAGCTGACTACGATGCAGATGGCAATCGAAAACCAGGAGCTACGGGAATTACCTTTGATGCAAATACATTGCGTATTGATGAAGTTAAAGGGGCTAATGGAAAGGGAAATGGGGTTTATAACTTCTACGATAAATCAAAAGATACGCCTATAGGAACGGTCAATGTAACGCAAAACGTTATTGATAATATCACTACTATTTTTAATAGTAATGAGGTTAAAAATGAAGTAATCGCAACGATTAATTCAAGTGCTAAAAGTGTTACAAGTACCGATCAGTCGATTGCGGTAACCGGAGGAGACAAAGCTACTCTGCAAAATGTAATTGTTACTATCGCTGAAAAAGGAGTGAAAACAAAGCATATCGCAGATGGACAAGTAACAAGTGCTAAGATCAGTTCGGAAGGAGCTGTAAAAGGAACAGTCTTGACTGCTGATGGATTAGGAAAGGCGAGCTTTGCAACGGCTACAGAAACTGTAGCGCCAGCTATGAGAGGAAATTTAGTAGGTGAGGAAGAAGTAATCAAGGTAGAAGGCGGAAACAAAGTTTTATATGGTGATGACAACAAAAATGTAAAGGTTTCTATTGTTGCTGGAGGAATTACAAGTGCGCATATCAAGAATGAGACGATAGAAAATAATGATATCAAAAATAAAACCATTCAGGCTGGTAAATTAGACGCTACAGGAGCAACACAAGGAGCTGTGGCAACTGTAAATGCGGATGGCACAGTGTCTTATTTACCTGTTACGTCAGCTACTATTTCGAATAAAGGTGATATAGCTACTACTGATGGTATTAGTGTAGACGATGGAACTGGAAAGGTTTTAGGTAATGTGACTTTAGGATTGACTGATGGGCAGGTGGCACCGACTAAATTAACCCCTGGGAAAGACAATAGTCTATTGGTGACCAAAGCGGGAAAAGCACACTGGGTAGAAGCTACTGACGATATCATCAAAGATATAGTAAATAGTAAGGAGACTATAACAGTCTTGAAAAATGAAGGGAAAGGAATTTATACTTATTTTAATGAGGAGGCTGTAAAGAATAATACGGCAGGTGTAACTATTGATGTAAATTCACTTTCTATCGATAGTAGTAATCCAGGCGTATATGTCTTTAAAGATCTGTCTTCAGATAACCCTTTAGCTACTATAAATATTGCTACAGATGTTATTAATTCAATTGTAACTATTCTTGGTGATACTGATGTAAAGACTGAGGTTTACAATATAATAGCAGCACAAGGAAAAGCGATAACTTCTACAGATGGTTCATTGGCCATTCCAGTTGGTAATAAAGCTGGTTTAGAAGGACTAAATATTGGAATTGCCACTGATGGAGTTAAAACAACTCATATTGCTGATAAACAAATAACAGCTGCTAAATTAGTAGCTGATGGAACTAACCAAGAAGGATTTGTGGCAACAGTGAATGGGGATGGCACAGTAAGTTATAAGTCAGTAATAGATACCGATGTATCGAGTAAAGCCGCTGCACTTAAAACGGATAATATCATTCAAGTTGACGGGGTAAATTCAAAAGGTGGAGTGTTATTCTCTGAGGCTACTTTAAGTATTAGAGAAGGTGGTATTGATACTACTCAATTAGCTGATAATGCTGTAAAAGACAGTAAAATAGCTGATGGAGCTGTGACAACTACTAAAATAGTTGATCACGCTGTTACTGCTACTAAGATTTCTTCTGAAGGTGTTGGTGAAAAGAGAATATTGGTAAGTGGACCTGGCAATACTGTAGTTTGGAAAGAAATGGGAGATTTTGAAGAAATTTCCTCAGGAAATTTGACTACTGATGATATTATCACGATGAGTACGGACGGCAAAGGAACAATTTTAAAAGATGTAACGTTAGGTATTGCTGATCAAAGTATAACAAAAGAAAAACTGAGTTCTGTTAAAACCACAGGAGACAATGAGACTGGAGATTTACTATTGGTGACAGATGGCAACGGAGGTTTTAAATATATTTCTAAATCCTTAGTAGATACGCCTTCTGGAGACTTAACTTCAGCAGAAACACTGAGTATAGGCGACGGGAAAGACGCTGTATTAAAAAACGTTACTATTGAGGTAAAAGACAAGGGAATTAGTACTGGAAAATTAGCAGATGGGGCAGTTACGATAACTAAAATGTCTTCTGAAACCGCTGCTGAAAACTCGGTGTTAACTGCAGATGGGCAAGGTAATGTAGCTTATAAGAAAATAAGTGAAAGTGCCTTCGAAGGATCGGAAGCAGATTTGATATCAGATGGTTCGTTAGCTATTCCTTTAAACAATAAAGCAGTTTTAAAAGCGACAACTATTGGTATTGGAGAAAAAGGAGTTAAAACAAAACACATTGCTGACGAGAATGTAACTGTAGCTAAAGTAAAAGGTGGCGTTGCTAAGCAGTTATTAATTACGAATGAAGGAGGGAAGGCACAATGGGTTGATGCATCGGATCCAATTATAAAAGAAATCGTAAAGGTTAATGAACAGATAACAGTATTGACAGATAATCAGGACGGTACATTTACTTATCAGAACGAGGAGGATATAGCGAATGGTTCTGCAGGTATTACATTCAATGCCAATACGCTGACTATTACTGATAATGGAAAAGGAGAGTATGTGTTCACTGATAAATCGGGGACCGGAGCTTTAGCTACCATTGATATTCAAGCTACAATTATCAATAATATCACGGAGCTCTTACAAGATGTAAATGTCAAAGAAGAGATTTACAATATCATTGCGGGGCAAGGTAAAAAAGTGTCTGAAGGAGATGCTATTGCAATTATAGGTGGAGATAAGGCTGCATTAGAAGAAATGACAATTGGATTAAAAGACGGAGGGGTCACTACTGCTAAAATATCTTCTACTGGAGCTGATAAAAATACTGTATTAACAGCAGATGGACAGGGTAACGTGGCTTATGTGAAGCTTAGTGAAAGTGCCTTTGAAGGAAAAGGTGCTAATCTAACATCAGATGGATCATTAGTTATTCCAGAAGGAGAGGGATCAGTTTTAAAAGCAACAACTATAGGGATTGCTCTAGAAGGAGTAAAGAGTGAACATATTGCTGATAAAAATGTTACTACATCAAAAATAAGTAGTGATACTTTGGCAGCAGGTAGAGTATTGACAACTGATGGAAATGGAGGAGCAGAGTTTCAAACTTTAAGAGAAGTTCTGGGTGACCACGGGAAGGCTTTAACAGGTGATACTGCCATTCACGTAGAGGGAGGAGATCACGCGACGTTAAATGATGTAAAGCTTACCCTTAATAATAACAGTATTACAAATGAAAAGCTGGCACTTAACGCGGTAGCAAATACTAATATCCAAGAAGGAGCTGTAACTGCTGGTAAAATAGCAGGAGAAAAGCAGAGAACTATCTTGATTACGGATGAGTATGGAACTGTGAGATGGGCAGATGCAAATGCCAATGTGATAGAAGATATTGTAGGGCATACAGAATCACTGACTGTATTAAGGGACAACAATGATGGAACCTTTACTTATTTTGCCGAAAATCAAGTGGATAACAAAGGGAATATTAAGGATGGAGCTGTAGGTGTGACCTTTAATGCCAATACGTTAAGTGTTGATAATTCGACTCCTGGTATCTATGTGTTAAAAGATAAGTCAAAGGCGAATAACGGTGTCGTTGGAACAATAGATACGCGTGCAAGTCATATTATTTTTGAAGGAGATGTTTCATATACTTCTGTAGAAGAGGCTATTACAAATATCACGCAAAAAATAGAACAGTTAGAGAAAATCGAAATAGATAAAGAAGGGCTGTCGGGTGATGGAATCTTAGTCAATGGCAAAGCATCTGAAGAAGATGTGCTATTGAAAAAAGTGAACCTAAGTATTGCTGATGACGCAATTACTACTTCAAAGATTGCTGATGGGCATGTAACTCCTCAAAAAATAAAAGCGGGGAATGCTAAACAATTGTTGGTTACAAACGCAGCAGGCAAAGCAGAATGGGTAGATGCTACTGATGCTATTGCAATTAATGAGAAGGTAACTCTGCTTACTGATAATCAAGACGGTACTTTCACCTATCAGAATGAGGACGATATCGCCAATGGAGGCAGTGGAGTTAAATTTGATGCGAATACGTTAAAAATTGAGGTAATAGGCAAAGGAAAATACGAGTTTTACGATAAGTCGCAAGATGATCCTTTAGCAACGATAGATGTTACTCACGATGTCATTGAAAATATCTTAGAGATTATTAAAGAAGTAAATGTACAAGAGGAGATCTATAAGGTAATAGCAGCTAAAGGGAAAGCAGTTTCTACTGATAATTCTATTCAAGTAGTCGGGGGAGAGCAAGCGGCATTACATGAAATGACAATCTCTCTGAGAGATGAAGGAGTAACGGCTGAAAAGATAAAGGCAAAGGCAGTTACAGAGGATAAATTATTTGCAGGAGCAAATAAGAAAGGCTATGTGCCAGTGGTTCAGTCAGATGGAAGTGTGAAATATCAGCCAATGTCTGCAGTAGTGGCAGGAGAGATGCTGACCGTAGATTCTTCATTAAAAATCACAGGTGATGCATCCAAGGCTGTATTGCAAAAAATAGATTTGGAAGTAAATGAGGGAGGAATAGAAACTAAGCATCTTCACAATCTTTCTGTAACGACAGATAAAATTAGTTCTAAGCAAGCTGATGTCATTGCTAAAAAAGGAGATATTCTTGCTGCAGATGGTTCAGGGAATGCTGCTTTTTATTCTTCTAATGAAATTATCAAATCTGCTAATCAAGGAGATTTAATAGGTGAGTCAGGTGTGATTGCTGTAAAAGGAGGTGAGAATGTCTTGTTTGGAGATGAAACAAAGCAAGCTGAAATATCGATCAGAACAGGTGGAATCAAAGGAGGTGATAAGGGACATATCGCAGCAGGGACTATTCAAAATTCGAATATTGCTAATCAGAGTATTACAGCAACAAAGTTGAATGCAGAAGCAGCGCAAGAAGGAACTGTAGCGACAGTAGGTGCTGGTGGTACTGTAAGTTATCAACCGATTACTACTACTGCTATTGTGAATAAAGGAGAAATTAAGACGGATAATATTATTTCTGTAGATAACGGTGTAGATAAAGTATTTGCAGATGTAATGCTTGGGTTAAACGACAACTCTGTTACTCCTGCTAAATTAAGTGCAGATGGTGCAGCTACAGGAACCGTAGCGACAGTAGGAGCAAATGGTTTGGTATCTTATCAACCGATTTCTACCCAGGTGATTTCAAATAAAGGAAGCTTGACAACAGATGAGGTTATCGTCGTAGATAATGGCGTAGATAAGTTGTTGGGAGATATGAGATTGAGTATTAAAAACAAGGGGATAACCAATGATCAGTTAGCTGATAAATCGGTTACTGCAGAAAATATTTCATCAAAGGGAATCGGTGAAAAGAGAGTCTTAATCAGTGGAAAGAATGACGAGGTTGTATGGGGTGAATTAGGAGATATTGTGACTAATACAGCAGGGAATTTGACTACAGATGACATCATTGAAATGACCAAAGGAGATGGTGTTAATTCCTTATTAACTGATGTCGCATTGGGAATTAAAGACAACAGTATTACACGAGATAAATTGAGTTCTATCGAAGGAGGTGCTCCGGTAGGCAAGGATAAGATCTTAGTAACAAATGATGCTGGAGGTTTTGATTTAGTAGATCAAAATGCTGTACAAGTAGGCGGTAAGGATTTAGCTTTAGGTGGGGCATTGGCATTCACCAAAGGAGATGGATTAAACACCGTATTGGTTGAAACGGGAATAGATGTTAAAGCAAGTGGAATTACAAATGATAAAATAGCGCCAAGTGCAGTGACAGTTGATAAAATCTCTGCAGGTGAGGCAGCAGCGAATACTGTATTAACTTCAGTAGGTCAAGGAAAAGTAGAGTATAAGGCATTGAGCAATACTGCTTTTGAAGGACAAGGTGTTGACTTAGAATCAGATGCTTCTATTGTAGTGACAGAGAATAACAAAGCCTTGCTTAAGGCAGCAAATATTGCTATAGCGAAAGAGGGAGTAGATTCAAAACACCTCAAGGCTAAATCGGTGACTACAGATAAGATTAGCTCTGTCAATGGTAAGAACAATTATGCAGCGGGAACATTCTTAACGGCAGATGGCCAAGGAGCAACGAGTTATCAAACGATGGATAAGATTGCCTCTACGCAAGGTAAGTCAATTACTTCTACAGGAAATTCTCTTGCTATAGAGGGGAATAAGGCTGCTTTACAAGATGTCAATATTGAGATAGCGAAAGATGGAGTGAAAACAAATCACATTGCAGATCGACAAGTAACTATTGACAAAATAGGATCTGGTGAAAATGGATCTGGGTTATTATTGGCAACCAATGGTCAAGGTGGTGCAGAGTTTATCGATGCTGCAGTAGCTATATCTGACATCGGTAAGCCTTTAGGTAGCGGAACAGGTATCACGATTACAGGAGGTGGTAAAGAACATGCCTTATTAGGAGATGCAACAGTAAACATTTCAGAGAAAGGGGTAGGAGAAGCGCAATTAGCAGACAGTGCAGTTACTACCAGTAAAATCGCAATTAGGAATGTGACGTCTGATAAACTGAGTTCTAAGGAGAAAGATAAAGTGGTTGACAAAGGGAAGGTACTTACAGCCGATGGAAAAGGAGGAGTAGAATATGCAAGTCCTGCGGGTGCGACAACTACAGGTGAGTTGATCGGCTCTGAAGTTATTAATGTGGTAAATGGAAAAGGAGCTGTGTTAAGTGATGTACAATTAGATATCGTACAAAAATCAATAAAAGGAATTCATATAGAAGATGGTACAATTACTACAAGTAAAATAGGTAAAGAGGCAATTAAAAATGGACAAATAGCTGCAAATGCAGTAGGAAGAAAAGAGATTTATCCAAGTAATATTGATGAAGGACATATGACTAATAACTCTATTAGTTCAAGAACTATACAATCTAATGCAGTAACAACTGAAAAAATAGATAATGAAGCTGTAACGAATGAAAAGATTCAAAACTTAGCTATTGATAACTTTAAAATTAAAAATGCTACAATTAGCGGAGGAAAATTGATAGATGGAGCAATAGAAGAGAAAAAGATTAAAGACGGGGCAGTAACAAAAGCTAAAATAAGTGCTGCAGGAGAAACTGTTGGTCATGTTCTTACAGTGGAGTCAGGAGGTAAGGTTGCTTTTAAAGCACCAACAGGTACAAATGTTTCAAAAGGGGACATAAAAAGTGGGCAGTCTATAGATGTTTTAGATGGAAAAGGAGCTGTGTTAAGTGATGTTACTATTTCGGTTAAAAAATGGGGAATTGATACAGATCAGTTGGCTGGAGAAGCCGTGGGAACAGAAGAGTTAAAAGATAAGTCTGTTACAAATGAAAAGATTAGTTCGCATGGAGCACCAATAGATGAGGTACTGACTTCGGATGGAAAAGGAGGAGCTTTTTGGGCTCCAGTAAAAGGAGGTAATTCAAACAAAGCAGCAATGCCTAAGTTCTTTTATGCTCCTTCATTTTACGTAAGCGTGGAACCTGGGGAAAGTGCAACAATTAATGTTTATGGAGTTTATGAAGAGCAATTTGGAACACCTATGAAGGTAAATCCAAATGCTCAAACTAAATCGCTACCTGTCTTAGGAGAAACTGAATTAGATTATTATGTATTGTACTATGACGAAGATGTATTCAGTGATGTAGAAATGTTAGATAATGGCAGATTAAAATACAAAGTAAAAAGTGGTGTGAGAACGACTACTGAAACATATTTTAATATTGCTTTTGGAGTTAGAGATTAATATACTTAATGAAAGCCTATTTTTAAGATAAAGAAAAATAGGCTTTTAGTGTTAAATGAATTTAATATATAAAAGAATGAAAAAAAGTATATTATTGATTTTATTAGTGATGTGTAGTACCGTTTGGGCTCAAGAAGATTCACGAACTTTTCCCTATACAATTACTTTGACAGGGGATAGTAAGCCTGATGCGATTACAGAATACTTTGGAAATAAGAACATAGCTAATTCTTCGGAGCGTTATTCTAAGGATGGTATAGCTCTGACTTATAAAGAAGGAGATGCTATTCAGGAGTTTAGTGGATTTGCCTTAGATGATATTCCCTTTACTTCTGAGTTTGGAATTATCGTTGAATTCACTTACGCGATAGTCGATGGAGTGGAATATGTAGGCAGGTACGGAGATGGTCTAACAATGTTCATATATGACAGTGACAAGGACTTCGAAATTGGGGGACACGGCGCGAGTTTAGGTTATGTTTACCGAGTTAATGGGGTATACCCAGAATTGAGTTTACCTGGGTTGAACGGGGGATATTTAGCTGTAGGATTAGATGTTTATGGTGATTTTAAAAATAGAGCAGAGGGGTACTATGAAAAAAGGGAAGGAATTTATGGACACAAATGGGAAATTCACGGAAATCACCTAACCGTGAGAGGGGGACAGCATTTAGATGATAGATTCAAAGGATACCCTGTATTGCACACGGTTAACTCAGATTATGTTTATAATAATGACAATACAGCTTCTTTAGATTACAGTACAGGAGAGTATAAATTCAGGCATGATTGGGGGTATAGAGCATTCGACATGTACACTGATCGAGATGGGAATGGCAATATTCAATACACAAAAGTAAAAGTGCTGATATTTCCAGATGCTGAATTAAAAGGGAGTTATATTGAAGTTATTGTAGATGAGCGAGATGGAGAGAAAACAATAATAGAAAGATTCTATTATCCCAATGAGTTTAAAACCAGAGATATGACAGGGGAGTTGTATGATTTTAAAACATCTATTCCCGATAACTTTAAGATTGGATTTGCCGCAGGTACAGGAGGAGCTTACGAAAAGCATTTGATTAAAGAAGTAAGAGTAAGTCTTCCATATGAACCAGAAATGGAAGATCTTGTTCAACCATTGTGCATGGGGCGTTCAAAGGGAAAAGAAGTAAAGTTTGATCCATTTGAAGAGTCTTTTTTCTATTTAGGTTCAGTTTCTGATCCAGATAGAGGTAATGACGATGACTATATCAACTTTGACTCTTTTCGCTTTGAGGATGAGTTTGGTTTTGCCTTGAATCCGCGAAGTAATTTTGAATATAGAGAAGAAGGAGTGGGAACTTGGGAGTATGATGGATATCGCACAGTAACTTTCACAGCAGAGAGTGACGATTTAGAGGAAGAAGAATACTCAATTTACTTTTCAGCAAGAGGAGCAGGATCAAGCAATGGTCCTTTTGGGAAAGAAGAATATCGATCAAGACCTACAAAATTAACAGTGAGATTGGAGAAATGTCAAAAGTTAGTTAATCCAATACTTCCTATTAAGTTTCGCATAGAGTAAACAGTTTTATGGATAATATTACAAAAAAGAGGCTATATAGCCTCTTTTTTTTATGCGCTACTTAGTTAGTGTTGAGTGTTCTAAATGATTCCTTTTTGGTTTTGGTATTGTTTTTGTATTGCCTGTTTTGGATTTGCTTAAATAGATGTTTTAAGGGAACAAAATATAATACAATAGAATAAGGTTATAAAAAGTACAATATGAAAAAAAGGGTAATTACTATTGGAATGTTAATGATGTTTTGGGGGGCGTTTTCTCAAGTGGGTATTGGGGTTAAAGCACCACATAGTTCTGCATTATTAGAATTAAAAGCAACGGAAGGAGATTATAGAGGAGTATTAATTCCTCGTATTCCTTTAAAAGATTTAACAGATATATCTGAAATTAATAAGGGTGACGTAGTAACTAGTTTATTAGTATTTAATACAACAATTAATCAAAGCTTAAGTCCTGGTTTTTATTATTGGAATGGAAATATGTGGGTGAGATTAATAAATAATCAAGATATAATTGATAATATAGATGTTTTTCCTAGAAACAAGGTGTTAGAAGTTAGAGAGGATGTATTAGTATTAGAAGATAGTAAGGGATTGCAAGTAGATGTTCCTATTCAAGATTTGAATATTGTTACTACAATAAAAGAAGGGGAGAAAGGAACTTATATTTATAAGAATGAAGCAGGAGATGAAAGTGTAATCAATATAACGGATAGTGTAATTAACAATATCGTAGAGATCTTAAATGATGAAACAGTTCAAAATAGTATCTATACAACAGTAGCTAATAAGGGGAAAAAGGTAACAGGAGATACAGCTATTGAAGTAACAGGTGGTGATAAGGCTGCTTTACAAGAGATGACTATATCGTTAAAAGATGGGGGAATAGGCCCTGAAAAAGTACAGCCAGGAGGAAAGAAACAAATCTTGATTACTAATGAGAACGGAGATGTAGTATGGGTAGATGCCAGTAATGAGATCAT
>NZ_JACAKB010000006.1:36283-182853 GCF_030326305.1 Myroides odoratimimus
GTAATTAACAATATCGTAGAGATCTTAAATGATGAAACAGTTCAGAACAATATCTATACAACAGTAGCTAATAAGGGAAAAAAGGTAACAGGAGATGAAGCTATTGGAGTAACAGGTGGAGATAAAGCTGCTTTACAGGCGATGACTATCTCGTTAAAAGACGGAGGAGTTACGCCAAAGAAAATTCAAGCAGGAGGTAAAAAACAAATCTTGATTACCAATGAAAAAGGAGAAGTAGTATGGGTAGATGCAACTGATGAAGTGATTATAGATGCTGTTCAAAAGAATGAACGTATTACGCTTTTAGAAGTTCAGGATAATGGAACCTTTGTTTACTATAACGAATTAGCGGTTAATTCAAAAGGAGAAATTATAGGAGAGGGTGTTGAGTTTGATGCTAATACTTTATCTATTGAAGAAAACACACCTGGTATTTTTACTTTCACAGACAAGAAAGGCTTTATTAAAGACATAGATATTCGTGCAAGTAATATCATTATTGATGATACTACTATTAATTCAGGAAATGATAATGTACAAGATATTATAGAGACAATATTTGAGATTATCAAAAATATTGATAGTCAGAAAAGAGATTTGAAAGGAAACGGTATTTTAGTTAATAATGGAAAAGTAGTTGCAAATGCTCTTTTAGAAGAAGTAGAATTGTCTATAGCAGATAATGCAATTACAACAGCTAAACTGGATACAAATGCGGTAATAAATACCAAAGTTGCTAATCATGCCATTACAGAAGATAAACTGTGGGCAGGTCAAGGTAGAGAAAATCAAGTAGCTGTAGTACAAGCTGATGGTTCTGTTAAGTTTCAAGAGGTTAATGCTATTGTAGACGGTAAAGCACTTACAGTAGATAATTCATTAGATATTGAAGGTGATGCTTCTAAAGCACTTCTTTCTCCATTAGCAATAAAAGTAAATGACTTAGGGATTGTAACAAAGCATATTGATCACAATGCAGTAACTGCTGATAAAATTGGTTCAGAAGAGGCAAGTAAAGGATCCGTGCTTATGGCTCAAGGAAATGGGAATAGTTCTTTTGTTACAGCTGATTCTATTATTGAAGGGACAATGCAGGCTGACTTGAAAGGTGATGAGGAGACCATTCACGTTAAAGATGGAGAGAATGTTCTTTTCGGAAATAAAGATAAAGAAGTTAAGATTAGCATTATAAAAAGAGGAGTTAAAGGCAGTCATATTGCAACAAATACAATTGTTGATGAAAATATTGCTGATACAACAATTACTGCAACTAAATTAAACGGAGGAGAGAATAATGTCAATGCAGTTGCCACAGTTATTGATGCGAAAGGAACAGTAGCTTATCAATCTCTAAAAGGAGATGCTATTTCGGATAAAGCAGCTTTGAAAACGGATGGTATTATTACAATAGGAGGTTCAAATGAGCAAGGAGGTACCTTACTTAAAGAAGCGACATTAAGTATTGCTCCAAAAGGGATTAATACTCTTCAAATTGCTGATAATGCAGTAAATAATTTGCAAATAGCTGATTTGGCTGTTTCATCTGATAAAATTACTTCAGGTACTGTTGGTACAGGAAGAGTATTGTTAAGTGATGTAGATGGAAAAACGAAGTGGGGAGAATTAGATGATATAACAACTCAACTGGCTGGGGACTTAACTACTGATGAAATTATTCAATTGACTTCTCAAGACGGAGAAGGAAAAAAGGCATTATTAAAAGATGTAAAGTTAAGTATAAAGGATAATAGCATTACGAAAGATAAGTTAAGTTCTAAAGAAAACGATGTTCCAGTAGGTAAAGATAAAATATTAGTTACCAATGATAAAGGTGGATTTGATTATGTGTCTAAAGGAGCTTTTGAATCTGGTGGTGAGGATTTGTATGTAGGTGATGCATTAGAATTTACTGTAGGTGACGGATTGAATACAGTATTAGTTGAAACAAAGATTGATGTAAAAGAGGGTGGTATTCACACCGAAAAGTTAGCAGAAGGAGCTGTTACGGTAACGAAAATATCTTCTAAGGGAGTTGATAATAATGCAGTTTTAACCGCTGATGGAGAAGGGAATGTAGCGTATAAAAAACTTACAGATAGTGCCTTTGAAGGAAAAGGAAAAGACTTGAAAGGAGATAATTCAATTACTGTTACTGCAAATAATAAAGCCCTTTTGAACGATGCTACAATTAGTATTGCAGAGTCTGGAGTACAAACAAAACATATTACAGGAAGAGCAGTTACAGCAGATAAGATAGGTGCAGAAGGGACAAGTAATGGTTTAGTATTGGTAACTAAAGATGGAGGAGCGGAATTTTCTCCTATATCGGATGCAATTGTTGAAGCTGGAAAAGAAATTAAAGGAGGCAGTGCTATTGAGGTAACAAAAGGAAATAAAGCTGCATTGCAAGATGTAAGTATTGATGTTGCTAATCTTGGGATTACGAATGCAAAAATAGCAGAGCGAACAATTGAAGCCTCTAAATTTAATGCAAAAGGTTTTGATAAGGGAACTGTATTGACTTCTTTAGGAGATGGAGAGGCCAAATATGTAGCAATGAATGAATATGGTAAAGAATTAAAAAGTGATTCTTCTATTGAAGTATCTTCTAATAAAGCGTTACTTGAAGGGGTAACTATTAAAGTAAAGGATCTGGGGATAGGTACCGATCACTTAGGAGCTAAAGTCGTAACAGCAAATAAGATAGGAGCTGATAAAGATAAAGCAGGATATGTATTAACTGCAAATAGTGATGGAGGTGCTACCTGGGAGGCAGTATCTGGAGGTAGTGAAGTAAATAAGGCTAATATTAAAGAAAGTAGTACAATTACCGCAACTGAAGGTAGTATAGGATCAGTTTTACAAGATGTTGCATTGGAAGTGAAGGGGTTGTCTATAAAAGGTCAGCACATTGAAGATAATGCTATTTCTCCTGCTAAGATTAATGCAAAGGCTGTAACAACAGAGAAGATAGATGTAAATGCTGTAACAACAGAGAAGATAGCTAATAAGTCAGTAACAATCGCAAAGATTGATTCAGAATCAGCGAAGAAAGGACAAGTACTTACTGCCCAGGGAGATGGTACTGTTAAGTATACTAAAATGTCTGATAATGGTAGTTACTTAAAAACAGACCAAGATGGGCCGATATCAATTAAGGCACCAGATCATGGACGCATACTTTTAGCTGAAGCAACAATTGATATTAAAGAGAAATCTATTGATACTAAATATATAGCAAATGATGCTGTTGGTTATACCCAATTACAAAAAAATGCTGTTTACGGATCTGTTATTAAAGAAAAAGCAATAACACAAGATAAAATAGCAGATAAAGCAGTAGATTATGAACAAATCGAGGATTTAGCTGTTGCAATTGATAAGATTTATTCAGGACCTAATGTACCTCAAGGTTATGTATTGACAGCTGGTGCTGATGACGGAGCAAGCTGGGAGAAGTTGTCTGTAGATAGTGGTTCTGGAGATTTTGAAGAGAGCGATACAATTGAAATAGAAGGAGAAGGAGATGGAGCATTCTTTAAAGATTTAAAGTTTAATGTTAAAGAGGGATCTATTAAAAACATACATATAGCAGATAATGCTGTTGGTTATTTAGAATTACAGAATGGATCTGTAAAAGAAAGTATTATAGATGAAAAAGCAGTAACAAAAGAGAAAATTAGTTCTCACGGAGCTAATAAATACAAAGTTTTAATGTCTGATGGAGTAGGGGGAGCAAGCTGGGAATATGTGTCTGAAGATAGTGGTTCTGGAGATTTTGAAGAAAGTGATACAATTGAAATAGATGGAGATGAAGATGGAGAAGGAGCATTCTTTAAAGATTTAAAGTTTAATGTTAAAGAGGAATCTATTGAAAATAAACATATTGTAAATGAGTCAATCAGAGTAGAGAAGATTAGTTCTCACGGAGCAAATGAATTCGAAGTTTTAATGTCTGATGGTGATGGAGGAGCTCGTTGGGAGAAAGTATCTGGAGGTGGAAGTAATATCGCATCACCGAAGTTCTTTTACTTACCAGCTATTTATGTTGAAATGGTGTCTGGACAAAGTACTTCTATAGAGCTGTACAATGAGTATAAAACACAGTTTGGTTCACCAATGTTATCAAGCAATGGGAATTCTACTTTACCAGTATACGATCAGTATGAGTTAAACTATTATGTAACCTACTATGACAAAAATGTATTTGAAGATGTAAAATTAGATAGTGATGGGGAATTACATTATAAAGTAAAACAAGGAGCTAAGCCAACAGGTAGAACCTTCTTTAATATTGTGTTAGAAGTGAAATAATAATCTATATCCCAAAGAAGATTATATCTTCTTTGGGGTTTAAAAAATGACGTATGAAAAAGTATTATTATTTATTGATAGCGTTTTTAACTCTGCTGACTGTAAAGGCTCAGGCTACACATGAGTATCCTTTAACTGACCTTGACTATAATAATTTACCTTCTTGGATAACAAATGATTTTGGGAAAGGAAGTTTGTCAGGACCTACTGGGCAGTCAAGATATACTTCTGAAGGAATTGTATTAACTATAAAAAGAGCAACAACAAGTGCTTTTGCTATTGATGATTTAAATCTTGATTTGCGCAAAGGAGCAAAGTTTGAGTTTGAGTATGCCATGGCTATAGTAAATCCAAATGATGCTCAACGTGTTGGGTTTGGAGGAGGAGGTATGACCTTTTTTATTTATGAGGCAGGTCAATCACTTAGTATGGGATATCTTGGAAGTGCCTTAGGATATTCTTTTAATGGCTCAACAGCAAGTGGGTCAACAGCAATCAAAACAGGACTTAATGGTGCTTATTTAGGTATAGGTTTTGATTTAGATGGTAATAACAAAGAGAGAAGAGGTTTTGGAATGGGGAGTTATGAGACCCGTGAAGGACTGGCGGAGCAAAGATATTGGAATGCAGGTTATCAAGAGGAATTTTTATCTGATTTAGGAAAAGAAGCTTTTGGAAGCTTTTACAAAAATCATATTACCTTAAGAGGCGCAGGACAAGGAAATCAATACAAAGGAAATCCTCTGTTGTTAACGAAGTATTTTGGTGGTAATGATTCGGGTAATAACACCGCTATGGCAACTCTGGATTATAATACAGGAGAATATGATTTTAGCTCAAGCGATAATGGTGCTGATTTTAATATTGCTAATGGAGGGTTCGATTATAGCCCTATTTTTCAAAAAATAGAGGTAGAGTTAGAACCAGATGGAGAGGAAGGAATGTTTGTAACCATAAAAGGAAATGGGAGGTTATTAATTGATAGGTTCTACTATAAACACTCATTCAAAACTTATGGAGATGGAAAACAGATTAATGGTCAATATGTCGATTACCAATACGATTATAGTACAGGTATCCCATATAGAGTTAATATTGGTTTTGCAGCTACTACAATGGATCAACATACTCAAAAAACCATTATTAGAAATGTCAAAGTATCACCAATTGACGAAGGAGAAGACGAAGGTATAGAGTTAGAAGATGAGTATGAAGAAATTTGTATTAGTGAAAATATAGATAGCACAGGAGCTGTTGCTTTTATTGATATACTAAAGGATACAGATTATAATGTAGATTGGAATAGTTTTAAGTTTGTAGATAAAGATGGAAATAAGAAGGGAAATACTGATGACTACTTTAAGGACTACTATGCTGAATGGGAGTATGATAGGTCTAATCGACAAGTTAAAATGACTGTTCAGTTTGATTATTATAAGCCACAAGAAAATTTAGATATTTTTTATACAGTAAAAATAGATGGTGTAGAATCTAAGCCAGCAAATATTTTAGTTAAAAGTATTGAGTGTGGAGCAATAGCTAATCCGCATATTAGAGTGAAGAATGAAAACGAAGAGTATTTGCCTTAAATGACAATGGAGTAAGACAGAAAGGAAGCTTAAAAGCTTCCTTTTTTTTGTCTTATAGAGAGTCTGTTTATGAATCTGGAGCACTAATAGACGGAGTTTTGATGACTTTTTGTAAGTGTGTAGTGAATGTGTAGGGGCTAAAGTATAAAATAGGAATAACCACCTAGTAATAAGGATAGTTTTTTTGGTGAAAATATTGCAGAATATGCTAGAAAAAATGAAAAAATATTCTGTAGAAAAGCTTTTTTATTTGTCTGCTTTATCAAATCTGTAAAAATGTGTTTAGTATGTATAAATAGGTGAAAAAGCATGTGTTTGTGTATTGATTTTTTTGTCTTGTAATTTATATTTGTATACTTTTTATTTGTTAATGTATGGGTGATTTTGAGATAAATACATTTTATGAGTTAATAATAGACGATTTAATTAATCGTAAATACTCAGTGGTTGACTGTTTTTTTTCGGAGGAAGAGGTTAACTTATTAAGAGCAAATTTGCTTTTAAAACAAGATTTGCACAGCTTTAAAAAAGCAGCGATAGGACAGGCTAACGGTGAACAAATAGTAGAAGAAATACGTGGGGATTCTATCTTGTGGCTAGACGAGAAACAGCCTGATGAGGTAGAGCAAATGTACTTCAATAAAGTGAATCACTTTTTAGAATATGTGAATAGAACTTGCTATTTAGGTATTCAAGAAGGGGAGTTTCACTATGCGTGTTATCCTCCAGGTACATGTTATAAAAGACATTTAGATGTTTTTCAGACGGATAGTCGTAGAACTTTGTCAGTAGTGCTATATCTAAATGATCAAGATTGGACACCAGCCTATGGTGGACAATTAGCTTTGTATTTAAAACAAGAAGACGGTACAGAGATAGAAGAGATTGTACATGCGTTACCAGGGCGTTTAGTAGTATTTGATAGCAAAAGTATTGAACACGAAGTAAAGATGGTTCACCAAACGCGTTATAGTATCACAGGATGGTTAAAAACTAGATAATAAAAAAGCCTTTATGTACTACATAAAGGCTTTTTTATAGATTATAATTGTTCTATTCTGTGATAGCTATTTCTTCTTGAGATTTCTTTTCATGTTTATTACGAATTAGTTTCCAAGAGTATAAGGTGATAATTGGAACAATAATCCAGAATAAGTCAATTAGCAAGATATCATGATATCCCTTAGACCAACTTACCCATATCCAATTCCCCGTCATAATACCATTTGCAATAGGAATAAATAATCCAATGATACTACCGATTAACAGACAGTCTCTATTGGTTTTATATATACTTTTACGAATACACAACAAGATAGTGATAGCTAGCCAAGTCCAGAAGTAGAATGAATACACAAAGCTCTGTCCACCAGTAGGGTTAATTTTAACAGCGATAAAGGCTAAAGCCGTTACAGGATACATAGATAGACAGATAGCCATATAAATGTTTGCTAACCAGAAGTTAAACTTGCGTTTGTGCTCTGGTACATTCTTTTTATCTCTTGCTACTAGCCAAATCAAAACACCTGATATAATTACGATACATCCAGCTATTCCAACTAAGAAATAAACAATTCGTGTAGCATACCCTCCAAATGACCCAAAGTGTAATAGATATACCAAATTAGAAAATACATACGTGTAACCGGGATTCACATTTGGATTACTAATTTCTTCCACTTCTCCTGAAAAGACGTGATACTTTATCTCTCCACGACTGTTTAACTGTTTTTCATTATGAGCTCTTCCTAAGAATTCTACAGTCATACTCTCGTCTCCATAATTTTTAATAGAGATATTAGAGATATAAGGATCGTCCCATCTCTTTACAGTTTCTTCTATATAATAATTAAGGTTCAAGTCATGTTCTATAGGCTTGTTTTGATAAACAATTTCTTGAGCTCCTCTATTCTCATAAGCGTCTTTATTAAATTTATCAGCATCACCACCATAACCTAAGGCGATAATAGTAGCTGCTACTATACGGTAGTTTAATAAGAAATAAGCTCCAGTAATGGCAAATATTAATTGAAAAGGAAATGTGATAACTCCTAATGCCGTATGCAGATCAGTCCAAACAGTCTTTAATTTTTCCCATGGTCTAAAGACATAGAAGTTGGAAACTATCTTTTGCCAATGGACTAATAATCCTGTGATTAGGGCAAAAAGATAGATAAAAGATACTAGCCCTGCTACGAAATAACCAAACGGTGAAATATGAATATTCACTAATCCATTTAACTGAGCTAAGAAGTGTAGTCTATATAAGAACTCACCTAGAGAATAAGCATCTTCATAGCTATTTTTCTCTTTTGTTATCGGATCGTATAGTCCGAAGCTGCGCTCTTTGGCTTTCGGAACTAAAGTATCTTGGGCAGAAGAAATATTGTAACCAATAACTCTACTTCTATCATTCATACGGAATGATATATTTCTGCTCTGTAACCCAAACTGAGTATCTAGAGAATCTAGTAATACATTATAGTTTATTGATGCTATATCAACTTTTTGTTGAGGTTGGTTACTCTGCCAATTGCCAATCTCATTTCTAAAGAATGCAAAAGAACCTGCAAAAAAGATGATGTAAAGTAGTACAGTAATGATAATTCCACTTATCGTGTGTAAGTGAAAGTATTTATTGTAGTTTCTAATATTCATAATGGCTGTGTTGACTTGTTTTTAAGTATGAATAGGGGAGATTAAGTAAGGTGAATAAAATAAAATAGATAAGCAGATATACAAAAGCCATATTTTATAACCATTACCTAGAACGAAGGCTACTATGAATAAAATAGCCCAAAGGGTATATCCTGTAACAAACATCGTTGTGAAAATAGGAGCAGCAGGAAAGAAATACATTAAGAACATATGAAATGTTATACTCACTATAAATCCACCAAATAAACCTGCTGTGATCTTTAAGAAGCGTTGCCAAACGGACGTTTCTAAGTGTTTTTTGTTTGCTGGCATGATTTAAAACATTACAATTTCAATAAATAATCCTAATCCTATTAAACTGATGATGTGCTTTGCCTTAAAAGAAAGCATAGGATACAACGTCAGAATACTAGATCCAATAAACATTAAAAAGATGAAGAAGGTCAAACTACCTACCCCAATACCTTGATAAATAGACTCAATAATTAAGGTCATGGCTAGTAAGGCATAAGCCATTATTTTTGCTGTCTTAGTATTCGTTCTAATCCAAGTAGTTAATGAACATTTCTTCTCATATTTTACTTTTTGAGAAGTATTATAGAGCATAAAGAATGCAAATGCTGTAATTGAAAATAATATAGTATGCATTTTATTTAGATTGAGTAAAAACAAAGGTATAACATATTTTATTGTTTTCAATAACAAAATTTTAAACTTTTTAAGGATAAGAATTATTGTGTTTATCTATTGAATTATAGGTGTTTATGATTGTTTTTTATAGTGTGATAA
Source organism: Myroides odoratimimus (assembly GCF_030326305.1). GTDB lineage: Bacteria > Bacteroidota > Bacteroidia > Flavobacteriales > Flavobacteriaceae > Flavobacterium > Flavobacterium odoratimimum_A. The sequence continues at coordinate 45,634 of NZ_JACAKB010000006.1, forward strand.
GAATTTAAAAGGCTAACTGTATTTACAATTAGCCTTTAGATATTAGGTAATTAATGCTTATTAAATGGTATGAGTCTAAACTATTTTATCTTAATTAACCCATTTCTATATATGTCTAAAGTTTGTTGTAAAATTTCCAAGATAGTGTCTATAGGCAAATCTTTAGTAGCATTTAGCGATAAGGTTTTCATGCGTTTACGACTACCTATTTCCAGTAGAGGATGGTCAACTAATAGACCTTCCACTATTAATAAATAAGGAGATTTAGGAACTTTAGTTACTGCCAGCAAACAGAACATTCGATTCTTATAACTAAAACAAGGTGTTCCCCATTTAATAGACTCTGTGATATGATCATCTAAGTGTAGAATAATATTTCTTAGAGCCTGTAAACAACTTCTATTTGGTTCGTTTTGTCGTAAATAGTATTGCTCCGTTTCTTTCATCTTATTCTCGTATAGCTACATAAATGCTTACTTCAGCATACTGTGGATTCATAGCTTTCTCGTCGTATATTTCGAAATCAGCTGTATATCTTCTATTCCATTGTTGTTCCCATATTTTAAGCCACTCGTTAATTACTAGTCCTTTTGTTAAATCTCCAGTAACAGTTATTTTGTTATAAGTACTCGCTTCTATAGTATGTCCTATCATGCCTTCAGGGATATCAGATAGATTAGATACTTCACAGCCGATAATCGTGGTATACGGCATCGTATGATCACCTTCATAATTCGTGTACATAGAGTAGACAGCAGTACATACTTTATTAGGTATGCGATCTAGCACATTTTCTTTCCAAAAGCGTTCCCATAGTAAAGGAATATCTTGAGCTGATTGGTTTTGTTCATTTGTAGTGCGTACTTCTATTCCGATGATGTGAAATTTCTTTAGAGTTACTTGATTCATATCGATATTTATTAATTTTGTATAGCAAAAGTAGGTGCTTACTATGACATAGGTATGTCAGGGGTATTCTCATTCGGATAATATTTTTCTCTACATGCTTTTAAATATTGTTCCATCGTGATTTGATGAGGTTCGAATGTCTGTAAGGTATCTTTTAAATGTTGAATACAGTCTAATCTAAACGCTCTAAAGTCTTGTCTTAATCTACAGTAAGCTATTAATATCCAATTGTCCTGTGTAGTATAGATGGCGAAGGGTTCTATGTCTCGTTGACTCCTTTGATTCTCCAATGATAGATAGTCGATAACAAGCACCTGATGATTTACGATAGCAGATTGTATCTGTATCAAGTAATCACTTGTCTGTGCCTTATCAGGATTATCTCTTACAATGATGCGTTGAGAGAGTAGATCAGCTTTGTCTTTTTGTGTATAGCGAAGTACAGCTTTTAGTTTGAGTATAGCATTTTGATATTGTTTGATTAGTGAAGCATCTTTGTTCTTTAAGATCAGCTGCTCAGCAGTGATCAGAGCATTAGCTTCTTCTTGTGTAAACATCACAGGAGGTAGAGCATAACCCTCTACTAAGGAGTACCCTTTTCCCTCTTCAGTGAATATAGGAATCCCCGATTGTTCTAACGTTGTTATATCTCTATATACTGTGCGTATGCTCACATTGTGTTTTTCTGCTATTTCAGTAGCAGTCACGATACGCTTAGATTGTAACTGAGTGACTATAGCAGTTAATCTATTTAGACGTGGCTTACTTTCAGACATATTGATATAGAGATTAAAGAGAATTATTTGACAAAGATACATTCTTGTCACTTGCTTTGCGTTAATAGAGATAAGTATATTTACAACTTCTAAATATTCGCACTATGGCTCAACCAGTAGGACTTCTATCTAAAATAAAAATAACAGATACTAATTATAAAGCATTCTTTAAAACTAAAGCTGTCACAGTGATTAGTGAAGAAATGTATGACTGCGTTCATTATAGATATAAAGACCAATATTTTTATCAATACAACAAAAAGAAAGAAGAATTACTGTGTTTAGCATTCTATAACCACGGCAATAGAGAAACGCTAATAGGTAACTTTTATCAAAGTATAAAAGAGGTAGTCTTATTGGCTTTAGATCACAGTTTTATTGCTTTGACCTTAGATGCGTTTAATTGGACTGAGGTAGATACTTATGAAGTTTTAGAAGAAGATGTTTGGAATATTAAGCAAATAACGAAAGAAGAATTAGCTATAGTACAGTCTATTGCACTGACTTGTTCAGAGCAGTTCGACCAACCTTTTGTAGAGAAATTATTCAACTCTAAAATAGTGGATAGCAATGTAGTGAGGAAAGTTAGCGCGCTACAAGAGAAACACAGACTAGCCAACCTAACTACTTTTGCTAAAGAGGCTACCCCTCTGCGACCTATTCATCTTTTTGGCAATTATTATTACAATGGAAAAGCCGTGTTTAGTTGTAAGTCAGGAGGGCATATATACACAGATATAGACTTAGCCACTTTTAAGCCTACAGTATATGGAGCAGCAGATGCAGAGCATGTATTGTTTCTCGATAAGTGTATCAAGACCAATCCTAAGAAGTTTAAAAGAGTAGCGAAGTATGAGACGGTCTATTATTTATCTGAAGAAGGCGTATTAGATGAGAAGGGCGTATGGATAGAGGACAGTGATGCAACTACTTTTAAGTTAAAAGAAGACTACCTAGCAGAAGATAGTATAAATCTGTATTATTGGGGCAATGTAGTTTCTAAATCTTCTTTTTCGACTTACAGAGTGGAGAGTTATCCCTATCAGATTGACTTTTTGATCACAGATACAGCAGTGTATTATAGTCAATATAAGCTAGAAGTGGATGCTCAGAGTTTTCGTTTTTTAAAGCGGTTAGAAGGTCTGGCTTATTCTTATACTGGTTTTGTAGGAGAGGATAAAGAAGGGCTGTTTGTGTATTTGATAGAAGAGAATAAAGGTCAAGTTATTCGTTCAACAGGATTGTCTATTGATCAGTTGTTAAAACTATTTCAAGATAAGTATGGCAATAAATACTGGCAAATGGAAGAAGATGAACGTATCTGCCTAGAGAAACCAAGTGCTACATATTATAAGGAGTTTGCTAAAAAGTGTAAGACTCCATGGGTATTTTATCAAATAAAGGAATTGCGTGATTATGCTAAATTGATTGTTCAGAAATATGAGGATAAGAAGGACGAGGAAGAGTTAATTCCGTTTTGGAAGATCTATAGTCTAGTAGAACCTTATTTGTGGATAGAAGCAGATAGTTATAAATATGTGACCCTGATGTATTGTATAGAAGGAAAACAAGAAGATGCATTAGATACTCTGAGAAAAGCCATTATGTATGGGGCATTTGATGTGATGGAGTTCTTTGACCATCCTTTATTAAGCACTATCCAAGAGCATGAGTACTTTTTAGAATTAAAGGAATATGCTACACAGAATAAGCCGATAGGTTATAAAATCCCAATGCAATTAGAGATTCTAGAGAAGCTCTTAGCACTTCCTCAGTCGATGTATACAGATGGGACGATACTGTGGAAGTATCACTTATACGATAATGTCGATATAGAAGAAGCTATGCGTGAGCATCCACAGTTGACAGATTATTATACGCGTTATATCACTTTAAATACAGAAATGTTTAATCGATTCTTTAAGCGTCATAATCTGATAGATATGGATTATACTCCTTATGAAGAATATCACTGTATGCCGATAGAAGCTTCTATCATTATGCTTAAGTATTATATGCGTATGGCTGATATACCATCGGGCAGTGTAGCTTATTTTATCCCACAATTAATACAACGCATGGATAAGATAAAAGAGAGAATTAATCGATTAGAAGGAGAAGAGTATACTCACTACCAAATAGTATATAATAATAATGAAGTTGTTCAAATATTAGAGCAGTATTTCTAAAAGTAAACAAAGATTATATTGCTTATTTTTATTGTTAATAAATATATTAGATGAAAAAATATAAAAAATGAAGAAACTAATTGTTTTGTTAATGTTATTGCTGCCATTGCTGATGACTGCACAGAAAGAAAATGAGTATAAGAGTTGATTCTATATACAGACTAACTTTTTAGGAGTAGATGCAGGAAGAGATTTTTTGATAGGTGAGAATATATTCGTTCAGACGGGTGTGGGAATAGGCGCGGGTTATGATGTATGGAATAATAGTATGTCAGTTTCATTTACTTTTAAGAAGCCAATTCCTTATCTGAGAGGGGGACTAGATTGGTATTATAATAAGAATAAGAGAATAGAGAAGAATCGTACTTTAGACAATAATTCAGGTAATTATGTAGGGTTTCAAGCTAAGTATAGTTTTGGAAAAGATAGTGAAGAATATATGAATTCCTTAAATAGTGTTCTAGTAAGTGAAGTACATTGGGGAATAAAACGCAAGTTAGTAGGACCAATGTACTATAAAGTACAGTTAGGCGTGGGACATTTTAATGATTACGATTCTAAATACTCAGAAGTATATCCTGTAGTAGGTGTGTTTTTAGGTGCTACGTTCTAAGAAATAATATAACGATACTTTAATAAAAATAAGGCTGTTCAAAAGGACAGCCTTATTTTTATTAAAGTATTTCATACTTTCCGGCAGAAGCTAATATCTTTTGTACTTCTTCTTTCGTCACTTCAGGAGTTCTAACCTCTATACTATGTGTATCTAGAGTGACTGTAGCTTCTATATTAGGATGCTTTTTTAGTTCTTCTTGAATCTTTCCGACACAACTACTGCATCCCATTCCTTTAATTTGATATACTGTTGCCATTTCTTTTTTGTTTAATAATTTATATTACAAATGTAGGATAGTGGGGCATTATCGCTGTTATACGATTTGAAGTAGTTGTTATATAATTTTTTGAAGAGTTTGAAGAAGTTTTTTTTATCACCTTGATGATTCGTATTCTTTGTTTCCTAAGAAATAAAGAATTTTTTTTTTGTTTTTAAGTCTTTATTTCGTCTTTAAAGCAAATAAAATGAGTTTTTAAAACCTATTTTTTTAAAAAAAATAATAGGTTATAAGCCTATTTAGGTGATTATCTAAAAAAACAGCTATACTTTTTTTAAAGAGGTTTTATTGTAAGTTGTTGATATTTATGTGTTTATTTGTTTTTGGCTTTTATTAAGTTGATTTAGATATCACTTTAATGCTAGTAAAATAGGGTGTTGTGTTATTCTTCTTCGACTATTGATGGACAATACCCCGTATATAGTGGAGTAGAGTACCTGTTTGCCCAACAATACTTCTTCTATTCTCCACGTATTATCCTTTTACTAAAGGGTATGATAAAATAAAGAAGAGTATCGTACATACCAATGAATATGTCTACAAGAATGAATCATTGTAACAAGGAATGAGTTCTGGAGATAAGATTTAAGAGATTATGTACGATGGGATTAGGATAGCTGTGTTATCCGTAGAAAATAAGCAGTAATACAGAACTCAATATGCTCATCGATAAAGGAGATAAGTCCTGCTTACCGCTTGGTTAAAAATTTGTGTGATGAAGAAGTATTGTCTGTGCGATTACGGATTATGATATCTTACTAAAAGCATCTTCACACTGTAAGACCATAGTATCTATAATAGGAAGGTTGACATCAAGTGAATTAAACACTAATGGCAACTCTGTACAGCCTAGAATCACTCCTTCTACAGAGGAATAATCTTCTATTAATGTCTTAAAGAATAAACGCATCTCTTCTGTGATGGTTCCTGTAGCGAGTATAGTTTGGAATTGACCTATTTTAGCTATTTCTTCATTGTTAGGAATGATTACTTCTATACCTGCTTGCTGTAAAGGAGATTTAAAATAATCATCTTCCATCGTGAAAGGTGTACCTAGTAGAAGTACTGTCTTCATATTATGTTTTAGAATGTGATTTTTGGTCAGTTCTATACTGTGTGAGATCGGAATATTAGTTAAAATTTCCTGTTTGATTTCATCGTAAGCTTTGTGTAAGGTATTATTTGCTATCAAGAAACAATCTGGTTGTAGCGATAGTAGGATTTCGATTTCGTGTTTTAAGATGTTAGGTACTTCATCCCATTGGTTAGCATATCTAGTCTTTATATTGTGATAATCTATGCTGTATAAAATAATAGGACAAGAGTGATATCCGCCCCATTTTTCATTGGCCATTTTGTTTAATAGCGTGTAATATAACGCTGTAGAAGGGTATGCTGTACCTCCTAATATTCCTATTCGTTTCATTGAGTTTGTTTTTTAGTTTTATGAAATGACCTTGTCTAAAAAGGACAGTCAAATATAGGTATAAGTAAGATTTTATCTCTGCGTAAATAGTATAAAATACCCATATTAATTCATTAATTTTGTTGTTTAGAGGAGGAGGAGATGTTGGGAGAGGATTACTTCTATCATAAAAAAGGTTTTATATGTTTGACTTTAGATTAAAGGTGTTTTATACAGTAGCAAAGAGAGGGAGCTTCACAAAGGCTTCTAAGGAATTGTTGATTTCTCAGCCTGCTGTGACTAAGCATATCCAAGAGATAGAGTCTAACTATCAGACCAAACTTTTCGTACGTGATGGGATGAAGATACACCTAACAGAAGCAGGAGAATTACTCTATACCTATGCAGAAGAAATATTCTCTATCTATCGCAATCTTGAGTTCGATATACATGCACTGAATGCTAAGATGGACGGAAGCTTAAGAGTAGGAGCGAGTACTACTATATCACAGTATGTATTGCCTCCTCTATTAGCAGAATTTAGAAAAAAGGTAAATAACCTTCACTTGGATGTAGTATCAGATAATACGAATGCTATCGAGAATCTTCTGCTGAACAAAACAATAGATGTAGGTCTGGTAGAAGGGTATTCTAAAAACCCTCAAATAAAGTATATCGACTTTATAAAAGACGAAATCGTCTTGGTATGTAGTAGCAATAATGAATTAGCAAAAAGAGGAAGTATTAAACCTCAAGAGCTTAAGGAATTGTCTTTTTTATTAAGAGAAACGGGGTCAGGAACACTAGATGTGGTGGATACTACACTTAAAGAAATCGGTATAACTTTAAGTGATTTGACTAATGAGATGAACTTCTCTAGTACAGAGAGTATTAAGATGTATTTAATGCACTCAGATAGCGTTGCATTTTTATCTGTACATGCTATTCTAAAAGAGTTGAGGTATAATGAGTTGAGCATTGTAGATATAGAAGGATTAGACATTAGTAGAACATTCTCTCTAATACAGCGTCAAGGCCAAGAAAGTGCTTTAGTAGAGCTGTTCATTCGCTTTGTACAGAACCATAACTTAAAGTTATAGGTTATAACAATTATGTATTTTCTTTTCCTTACTGTATAGAGGAAATTTGTATCTGTAAATAATGATACAAATGACAACAGAAAATAATACTCGTGAGACAATAGGTAAAGTACTTCTAATAGGACTTGCTTTACTTAGTTTATTTCCATTTATTTCATCCGCAACAGCATTAGTGATAGGAATAGTATATGCACAGCTATTTGAGAATCCGTATGCAAAACAAACTAAGAAAGCTACTGGACTTCTCTTAAAACTAGCCGTAATAGGTTTGGGGTTTGGGATGAATGTGTATAGTGCTATATCAGCTGGTAAGGATGGTTTTATACTTACCATCTTCTCTATCTTTTTGACTTTAGCATTAGGATTCTTATTAGGTAAATTATTAAAGATAGACAAGAAAATTTCTTATTTAGTTTCTTCAGGTACTGCAATCTGTGGAGGAAGTGCTATCGCAGCTGTATCTCCAGTTATTAAAGCTGATGAGAAACAAATATCAGTAGCTTTAGGAATAGTGTTTATCTTAAACTCAGTGGCTTTAATTATATTTCCTCCTATAGGACATGCTTTAGGCTTGAGTCAAGTAGATTTCGGTCTGTGGTCTGCTATCGCGATACACGATACCAGTTCGGTAGTAGGAGCTGCGGCTAAGTATGGTGACCAAGCATTAGAAGTAGCTACTACTGTAAAACTAGCTCGTGCGCTGTGGGTGATACCTGTAGCATTCTTATCTATGGTATTCTTTAAAAATAAAGGAGGTAAAGTGAAGTTGCCTTATTTTATCGGGTTATTCGTATTAGCAATGCTAGCGAACTCTTATATCCCAGCTGTACAAAGCATAGGACCTTATATCGTAGAAGCTTCTAAAGCAGCACTTACATTAACATTATTCTTAATAGGTACATCGTTATCCTATCGCACTGTGAAATCTGTTGGTTTTAAACCTCTATTAGAAGGAGTAGGACTGTGGATATTCATCTCTGTGACTTCACTGCTATACATTATGTATGTGAATTAGGTAGAGTAGAACATAGAATTAAAAAAAGGCTTTCACATCAGTGAAAGCCTTTTTGGTTTTTATTATACTTGAATAACTCCTAAGTTAAACGGTTTTTCGATAGGAGCGTGGTTTGCAGCTTCAATACCCATAGAGATCCACTTACGCGTATCTAATGGATCAATGATAGCATCTGTCCATAGACGAGCTGCTGCGTAATAAGGCGAAACTTGGTTATCGTATTTCGCTTTAATTTTATTGAATAATTCTTCTTCTTGTTCTTTAGTTAGTTCTTCCCCTTTTGCTTTAAGAGACGAAGCTTCTATTTGTAGTAATACTTTAGCTGCCTGAGCACCACCCATTACAGCAAGCTCAGCACTAGGCCATGCAAAGATAAGACGTGGATCATAGGCTTTACCACACATCGCATAGTTACCTGCTCCATACGAGTTTCCTACTACTACAGTGAATTTAGGCACTACAGAGTTAGACACAGCATTAACCATCTTCGCACCATCCTTAATAATACCACCGTGCTCAGACTTAGATCCTACCATAAAACCTGTTACATCTTGTAAGAATACTAATGGTATTTTCTTTTGATTACAGTTAGCGATAAAACGAGTAGCTTTATCCGCAGAGTCAGAGTATATCACTCCTCCGAATTGCATTTCGCCTTTTTTAGTCTTTACTACTTTACGTTGGTTCGCTACGATACCTACAGCCCATCCATCGATACGAGCATATCCTGTGATGATTGATTGTCCATACCCTTCTTTGTACTCTTCAAATTCTGAGTTATCTACTAGACGTTTGATAATCTCCATCATGTCGTACTGTTCATTACGAGCTTTTGGTAAGATACCGTAGATGTCTTCTTGAGCTAAAGCAGGTTTGACAGCTTTGATACGATTGTACCCCGCTTTGTCAAAGTCCCCTATTTTATCAATGATATTTTTGATTGTGTCAAGGGCATCTTTGTCATCTTTAGCTTTATAATCCGTTACACCTGATATCTCACAGTGCGTAGTTGCTCCCCCTAATGTTTCGTTGTCAATGCTCTCACCGATAGCTGCTTTTACTAAATAACTACCTGCTAAGAAGATACTACCTGTCTTGTCTACGATAAGTGCTTCATCACTCATAATAGGAAGATAAGCACCACCAGCTACACAGCTACCCATTACAGCCGCTATCTGTGTAATACCCATGCTACTCATGACAGCATTGTTTCTGAATATACGTCCGAAGTGTTCTTTATCAGGGAAGATTTCGTCCTGTAGTGGTAGATAAACACCTGCACTATCTACTAAGTAGATGATAGGAAGTTTATTTTCTATTGCTATTTCTTGAGCTCTTAGATTCTTTTTTCCTGTGATCGGGAACCACGCACCTGCCTTTACAGTAGCGTCATTTGCTACTACGATACATTGTTTTCCTTTTACATAACCTATCTTAACAACTACACCACCAGAAGGACACCCTCCATGCTCTTCATACATACCATCTCCTGCGAAGGCACCGATCTCTATACTATTAGCTTTGTCGTCTAATAGGTAGTCGATACGTTCGCGTGCAGTCATTTTGCCTTGTTCGTGTAGTTTAGCTATTCTTTTTTCGCCACCACCTTGTTTTACTTTTACTAATTTTCTTTTTAAATCAGAAAGCAAAAGCTTATTGTGGTCTTCGTTTTTATTGAAGTTTATATCCATAGTTTGTTGGGTTGATTCACTGTTGTCTGTGGTTTAGTACAGGTTATATTTAGAGAGTAAATAGTGTACTAATCCTTGATCGTTTTCGCTAAAATACAAAATATACTAGAATTTTGGCTACCCAAAAATAAGGAGATGAAGTTTTTAAAGTCCTGTATATTTTCTTTTGTTCATATTATTAGCATTTATAGTGAAAGTTGTTGAAGTAAAAAGAGGCATAAGTTTAGGAGTATAGTTAGAAAACGTGTATAATTTATCGATTTATAAAAGTGTGGTAAAGTATATTCATTACTAACTCATGACGATAGTATGAAGGATATAAAACACTGTGATAACAAAGGTTAGATACTTAGGATATAATCATATTGCCTTTTAAAATTAAATACTAGAAATGGTGAATATTAAAATAAAGTAGAAGAAATACTTGATAAATTGTAATTAATAGGTATGATTGTTGTTACCAAATATGAATATGAGCTAGAAAGAGTATTTTTATTACATAACATTAAATTAATATTGGGAAATAGGTTTATATTTGTAATTCAATCAGTTATGTTTTTAATATAAAGTAGGAGTATTAATAAAGTCGTAAAAATTAACGTTAAGGAAACATTGAGCTAACTTAAAAGAGTTACTTTTGCGCCCGATTATTATCATTTATAAGATGTCATTAAACAATATTTTTCAGTTTTTAGTGCCAAAGGATAAAGTGTTTTATCCATTATTTGAAAAGGCAGCAGGTAAGATTAAGAAACTATCAGAAACTTTAAATGAGGCAGTAAATGCTCCAGCAAAAGAGAGAGAGAAGTTATTAAAAGATGTAGAAGTATTAAAACAAGAAATTGAGGCTATCGCACAAACTACGCGTATGGAGCTTGGAAAAAACTTCATCACACCTTTTGACCGTGAGGATATCCACAATTTGATTACTGCTGTAGATGATATTGCAGACAATTTATCAGATGCTGCATCTCGTATGAGACTGTATCAAATAGATAAAGTAACTAAACCTTTGCGCAAATTAACTGAGGCAAATTTAGAGGCTTGTAGTGAAGTAGCAAAAGGGCTTTTAATCTTAAAAGACAATAAGAACTTTGCGACCTTGTCAGAGATTAGTAAGAATATTTCTCGTTTAGAGCGCAAAGCAGATAAAGTATTCGATAAAGCAGTTGCTGATATTTTTGAGAACGAAAGTAATGCAATCGAAATTATTAAATATAAAGAGGTAATGTCTGCATTAGAGACTGCTACGGATAGCTGTAGAGATGTAGCTAATGTACTAGAGACGATCACAGTAAAATACGCTTAATTAATCAGAAACATTATTTATGGATTTTTTCTTAGGAATGTTTACTAATCAAGCTGGTATTATGCTGATGATTATCATCGTATTGGCATTAGGCTTTGATTATATTAACGGTTTTCACGATGCGGCGAACTCTATTGCTACTATTGTGACAACAAAGGTGTTGACACCATTCCAAGCCGTATTATGGGCAGCTGCATTTAACTTTGCTGCTTATTTTATCTCTCTCTATATCATCGGGGAATTTAAAATTGGTAATACGATAGCGAAGTCAGTGAATGAGAACTTTATTAGTTTAGAAGTTATATTTGCTGGATTAGTAGCCGCTATTATTTGGAATTTATTGACTTGGAAGTTAGGTATTCCTTCTTCTTCTTCACATACTTTAATTGGAGGATTTATCGGTGCAGCAGTAGCTCATGCAGGTGGTTTTGCTCCTGGAGGAGAGGATGTTATTGTGTATTCAAAAGTGATTCCAATCTTCTTATTTATCTTCGGAGCTCCGTTTTTAGGTATGATATTAGCTTATTTTATAACTGTAGCTATTATGTGGATTTGTAGAAATGGAAACTCTCATAAATGTGATACATGGTTTAAGCGTTTACAGTTAGTATCTTCAGCATTGTTTTCTTTAGGACATGGTGGTAACGATGCTCAGAAAGTAATGGGTATTATCGGTGCGGCTGTTATCTTCTATCATGTTAATATTGATATGGATGAAGCATATTTAATAGATGGAGTAGATACATTTAAAGTATTCGTAGAACATTGGTGGTGGGTTCCACTAGCCTCATTCATATTCATTGGATTAGGTACTTTATCAGGTGGATGGAAGATCGTGAAAACGATGGGATCTAAAATTACTAAAGTAACTCCATTAGAGGGTGTTGCGGCTGAGACTGCAGGTGCTGTTGCGTTATATGTGACTGAGCATTTAGGTATTCCAGTATCGACTACACATACGATCACAGGTTCTATCATCGGGGTAGGAGTTACTAAACGTATCTCTGCTGTTAGATGGGGAGTGACTATTAATCTATTATGGGCTTGGGTATTGACTATACCTGTATCGGCTATTATAGCAATGGTAGTTTATTATTTGATCACATTCTTTATGTAAGCATATAGTTTAAAAGATATATAGAGTGGTACAGCGATGTGCCACTTTTTTTTATTTGGTGATACAGTCTGCTTTAATAGAATAAAAAAAGGAGCTATTAGCTCCTTCTTTTATTCTTCATCTTTTTGTCCCATCATCATTAGATATGCTTTTAAGAAGTTGTCAATCTCTCCATTCATTACAGAATCTACATCAGTAGTTTCGAATTGTGTGCGGACATCTTTGACTAGTTTATACGGATGCATTACGTAGTTACGTATTTGCGATCCCCATTCTATTTTCTTCTTATTCGCTTCTATTTCATCACGCATTGCTTGTTTCTTCTTCAGCTCTATTTCGTATAATTGAGACTTTAAAAGTTGCATAGCCTTGGTCTTATTATCTAATTGGGAACGCGTTTCAGAGTTTTCAATAATAATACCAGTAGGGTGGTGACGTAATCGTACCGCTGTCTCTACTTTATTAACGTTCTGTCCACCTGCACCACTAGATCGCATAGTCTCCCAAGAGATATCTGAAGGGCTAATTTCGATTTCGATAGTATCATCTGCTAGCGGATAAACATAAACAGATACGAATGAGGTATGACGTTTAGCATTACTGTCAAATGGTGAGATACGTACTAAACGGTGAACTCCGTTTTCGCCTTTTAAGTATCCGAAGGCAAACTCTCCATCGAACTCTAAGGTTACTGTTTTTACACCAGCAACTTCTCCTTCTTGGTAGTTTAACTCTTTTACATTAACGCCGTTCTTCTCTCCCCACATGATGTACATACGCATCAGCATAGCTGCCCAATCGCAACTCTCTGTACCTCCTGCACCTGCTGTAATCTGTAGTACAGCACTCATATTATCTCCTTCGTCAGAAAGCATGTTCTTAAACTCTAATTCTTCTATGATCTGAAGAGTTTTTTCATACTGTTCTACTACTTCTTCTTCTGTGTATTCACCCTCTGCATAGAATTCTAAAAGGATCTTTAATTCTTCTAAATTAGACATAGCAGATTCATAGCCCTCAACCCATTTCTTTTTGGATTTAAGCGCTTTAACGATAATTTCTGCTTCCTTAGGATTATTCCAAAAGTCAGGAGCAAAAGTTTTTTCTTCCTCGTTTGTTATTTCGATAAGCTTCTTATCGATGTCAAAGATACCTCCTTAACGCACCAAGGCGATCAATAATATCCTTCTGTTGTTCTGTGGTTACCATAATTTTTAATACTTTTATAGCACAAAAATACTTATTCCTATCAATTTATGGAAATTAATTTAATCAGTGATACAATCACTAAGCCTACACCTGAAATGTTGAATTACATGATGAAAGCAAGGGTAGGAGATGATGTTTACAAGCAAGATGGAAGTACTAATGAATTAGAAATTGCTGTAGCTGAGTTGTTTGGGATGGAAGCAGCCCTTTTTTTTCCTTCAGGAACAATGGCAAATCAAGTGGCGATAAAGTTACATACACAACCTGGAGATCACTTAATTTGTGATAAAAGTTCACATATAAGCATGTTTGAAGGAGGAGGAATAGCGGTACACAGTGGTGTGAGTTGCGCTTTAATAGAAGGAGATAGAGGACGTATTACAGCAGAACAAGTCTTAGAAAATTATAATGATCCCAATAATGTTCACTTACCAATAACTAAATTAGTGTGTATAGAAAATACAACTAATCTTGGCGGAGGAGCATGTTATGAGTTAAGTGAGATAGAGCGCACTCGAGAGGTGTGTAATGAAAAAGGATTAAAGATGCACTTAGATGGAGCGAGATTGTGGAATGCATTGGTAGCTAAATCACAACATCCAAGTCAGTTCGGTGCTATGTTTAATACGATATCAGTATGTTTTTCTAAGGGCTTAGGTGCTCCTGTAGGTTCTGTTTTGTTAGGATCAAAAGAAGATATTAAGAAAGCTATTCGCCTTAGAAAATTAATGGGAGGAGGAATGCGTCAAATAGGTTATTTAACTTCAGCTGCTTTATTCGCTTTAAAAAATAATGTAGGCCGCCTGCAAAGAGATCATTTTAGAGCGAAGCAAATAGAGATGGTTTTAAATAAGAAAATATGGGTTAAGGAGGTTTTGCCTGTTCAAACTAATATCGTCGTTTTTAGACTGCAAGAAATAGCTCAAAACAGAGTCTTTATAGATAAGTTGAAACAAAAGAATATATCTATCAGTGATATGGGAGGTGGATGGCTTCGTATGGTGACACACTTAGACTACCGTGAAGTAATGCATGAGTATGTAATAGAAGCTCTAACTAAGCTAGAATTGTAGAGGGTGAATTAAGATAGTGTAAATCGTTTATTTAGTAATATTTATGTTTTTAGATCAAGTAAATTGATTTACCTTTGTTTAGAATTAAATTAAATAATGGAAAAATTAAAACAACGTTGGGGAATTACATCAAATTGGCAAATGGGTGTAATTTTATTAGTTTTTGCAATTACAGGTTCAACTGCAGCTTATATATCAAAACCTATTTTAACTAGTATAGGATTAGATCGAGCTACAACTAACCCGTTTATATATTGGGTTCTGTATATTGTGTTAATTCTACCTGTTTATAAAGTTATTTTGATTTGTGTGGGTACTATATTTGGACAGCATCGTTTTTTTTGGAATTTCGTGATGAAAATGCTGAGAAGAATGGGGTTTGGTTCTCTTGTACCAAAAGATAAGTAAGAAGTTTACCAATTATTATATTTATAAAAAAGCTGAAAGTGTTTTTGATACTTTCAGCTTTTTTTGTTCTATTTAATTCTTGTGAATGATAAAGATACAAGGTCTTTTGTGTAAGTCTTCTTTTGTGTTTTTCCATTGAGCGGCTGGTTTAGTCTGGATAAACTCAGTCTCTAATGTGATATCGCAAGCCACACAGATGAGGGTGTTGGGATTTAATATCTGAACCATATCTTGTAACAGTTGATTGTTTCTATATGGAGTTTCTATAAATAATTGCGATTGGTTTTTCTCTTGAGAAGTCCTTTCTAAAGCTTTAAGAGTACTCTTTTTATCACTTTTATCTATTGGTAGATATCCGTTGAAAGCAAAGCTCTGCCCGTTCATTCCAGAAGCCATAACGGATAGAAGGATAGAAGAGGGACCCACTAACGGAGTTACTTTAATATTTCTTTTATGAGCTAGATCTACGATAACTGCACCAGGATCAGCGACACCAGGACAACCTGCTTCACTCATTACTCCAACGCTCTTTCCTTCTAATAAAGGTTTGATGTATTCTTTGTATTCGCTTATTTCAGTGTGTTTGTTTAAAGGAAATAGAATAAGCTCTGATTGTTTTTTTTCAGGGCAGATACTTTTAATAAAACGCCTTGCTGTTTTTTCATTTTCAACAATGAATATGTCAAGCATTTCTATAGCGCGTTTCACGGTTTGTGGCAAAACGTCCATAGGATTTGTAGTGTCTCCTAGAGTGATAGGGATTAGGTATAGTGTACCTGTAGGTATATTATTTGTCATTTGTCAAATTTCTCTCAAATAGGGTACAAAGGTAAAGATAAAGTATAGTACAAAAAAGAAAAGGAAGAAAATGACTTTCTTCCTTTTGCTTACATATATCTAAGATTTTAAATCTTTGGCTATTACATTACAAACTTCATCTAAAAGATGAAAGACATGTTCGAAACCATCATCTCCTCCAAAATATGGATCAGGTACTTGTAGGTTTTGGCCAGGTGTGTTTTCATTAAGAATTAACTTTACTTTATTTTTGGCTTCTTGATTAGGTGCTAACTTAATTACATTTTCGTAATTAGATTTATCCATCACATAGATGCGATCAAAGTTAGTAAAGTCACTTACTTTAAACTGTCTTGCTCGCTGTGTAGTTAAATCAATATTGTATTTTTTAGCAACAGCTATTGATCGTTTGTCTGGTTGACTACCTATGTGCCAATCTCCAGTACCAGCTGAATCAACAAAAAAACTTTCTGTAGAAAGCTTTGATTGTAATATCCCTTCTGCTAAAGGCGAACGGCAAATATTGCCTAAACAAACCATCAATACTTTTGTCATTACATACTGAATTTAATATTTATATCATCGTGGAATTTTTTAAATTCCTTATCCGTTTCTAATAAATTATCCACAGTTTTGCAAGCGTGTAATACTGTAGCGTGATCTCTATCTCCTATCTGTGAACCGATAGAAGCTAAAGAAGCTTTAGTATATTTTTTAGCAAAGAACATAGCTAGTTGTCTAGCTTGTACAATATTCCTTTTTCTTGTCTTAGAACGTAGTGTTTCTGTATCCATTTGGAAATAATCAGAAACAATTTTTTGAATATAATCGATAGAGATTTCTCTCTTCACACTCTTCACAAATTTCTCAACAACTTGTCTTGCTAAGTCAATTGTTACTTCACGTTTATTAAATGAAGATTGAGCGATTAATGAAATGATAGCTCCTTCTAGTTCTCTAATATTAGAGTTTACATTTTTAGCTACGTATTCGATTATCTCTTTTGGCATATCTACTCCATCGCGGAATAATATTCCCTCAACAATTTTTACTCTTGTTTCAAAATCTGGGTGTGATATCTCAGCGGATAATCCCCATTTAAAACGAGATAAAAGACGTTGTTCAATATCTTGGATATCGACTGGTGCTTTATCAGAAGTAAGAATTACTTGTTTGCCATTTTGGTGTAAATGGTTGAAAATGTGGAAAAACACATCCTGTGTTCCTGATTTACCTGATAAGAATTGAATATCATCGACAATAAGTACATCTATTAATTGATAGAAATAGATAAAGTCATTACGTGTATTCTTACGTACAGAGTCAATATACTGTTGAGTAAAGACTTCAGCAGAAATGTACAATACAGTTTTTTCTGGATAAAGATCTTTAATTTCAACACCAATAGCATGTGCTAAGTGAGTCTTTCCTAATCCAACTCCTCCAAAGATAAGAAGAGGGTTAAATGAAGTACCACCTGGTTTATTCGCTACCGCCATACCAGCAGAACGTGCCAATCTATTTGAATCACCTTCCAAGAAATTATCAAAAGAATAATTTGAATTTAACTGAGATTCGATTTTTACGTTTCTGATTCCAGGAATTACAAAAGGATTTTTTAATTCTGGGTTTTTGTTCTGAATAGGTACATCTAGCTCTTGAGGCTTTACTGGGCCTCTCTGTGTACTAGGTAATTGTTCTGTATAAGGTTGTTTGTTTCCAGAAGGAGTTTCCATCTGAATCTTATACAATAACTTTGCTTCAGCTCCTAACTGTTTTGTTAGGGCTACTTTTAGGATTTTTACATAGTGTTCTTCCAACCACTCGTAAAAAAACTTACTAGGCACCTGAATATAAAGAGCATTCTCTGTAAGCTCAATAGCCTTAATAGGCATGAACCATGTCTTGAATGCTTGTTCTTGGATGTTATCCTTTATGAATTCAAGACAATTATTCCATACAGATTCTGCTGTCTTAATTGTATTATCGTGCATTTTAGGTTAGAATTATAAAAACAGTTACTACTTTTGAGGGATTTTCAAGGGGAGAAAATGACCTCTTATTTCAGTGGCAAATATGTGAACAATTTTTGGGATAAAAAAACCTTTTTGTCATTGCAAAGTATAAAATAATTTGTTAAGTATAAGAAAAAAAATAACTCACAAGTTTATTAGAAAGAATATGAAATATTTTGATTACAAGGTTCGTGTACGTTACGCGGAGACAGATAAAATGGGTGTTGTATATCATGGAAACTATGCGCAATACTTTGAAATAGGGAGAGTTGAGTGGTTGAGAAACTTAGGGATATCGTATAAGAAAATGGAAGAACTAGGTGTTATGTTACCTGTGGTGTCTCTGACGATGAATTATAAGAAATCTGCTTTTTATGATGATGATTTAACTATACGCACTATTTTTAAAAAGCTTAGTTCTGTGAAGATAGAATTTGATTATGAACTATATAATGAAAAAGGTGATTTATTGACAACAGGTAATTCTATTTTAGTGTTTGTTAATATGGAAACAGGAAGACCAATGGCTGCTCCAGATTATGTTGTTAATAAAATTAATACGATACAAGAATAGTGTTGATTATTTAGTAGTTTAAAACAGATTAAACTATCTCTTTTTTTCTTTTTATATGTTTTAAAAGGCAAAAAGATAAAATTAGGTACACTAATACTTAAAACAAATATTTATATTTACACAAAAGATTATAAATTATGAAACCAGTATATTGGCTGATGAGCCTAGGTACACTTTTATCAATAGGAACATATGCGCAAGAATCAAAGTTATTAGATGGTCGTGTACGTCTATATGATGGGAATGTAGTGCCTGTTACTATTGAGAATAAGAGAAGTAAGGAAATGACTAAAGCTGATGGGCGAGGGTATTTTATCATGGATGCAGCAGTAGGGGATACTATTCGTTTTTCTGATAAGAAGTTAGCTTCTGTTAATTATATTATTGGCAAAGAAGATTTGAATGCTAGTAGATTTAATGTACTAATGACTAAAAAAGGGCAGTCCTTAGATGAGATTATCATTGTTCGCAAAGATTTTGGTGATGACTTCTTTGAAGGTGTTCCTAATAAGAATCTAACAGCTGCAGAGAAAAGATATAAAAAGAACAATACTGTTTTTTCTTCAACATCGAACTATGGAATGGGAATTAGTTTAGATGCCCTGGTTAATATGTTATCTGGTCAAAAGAAGAAAGATAAACAGGCTATTCTTTATGAAAAATTAGATATTAAAGTACAGCAGTTTTTAGAGGATTACACTAGAGAAGAATTATTAGAGGATTTTAAAATACCTCAAGAGCGTTTGGAAGCATTTCTTTATTACGTAGTTGCACAACCAAGTTTTGAAAAAATAAAGGTAGAGCGAACAGAAGGTTTTAAACTTTATTTAGCTCAAGAATATATTGACTTTTTAGGGTTTATGGAGTTAGAAGAATAATGTTTTTATTGTAGTATAAAATCTTATTATTATAAGGAAAAACTGAGTGATAGTGCGCTATTATTCAGTTTTTTTATTGGTTTTAAGGATAAAGTTAGAGATATCAAATAAAACATTTTTGCTATAAGCTTTACGCCCTTGAAAGACAAATAACCATTTTTTCCATTGTGGCCATTGGGAATCTAGTTGATAATTAAAAGCTTTAGAATTAAGTAAATTATGTGTGCTTTTGGGGTACACTTTGAGTTTGGTATCCTTGTTATTTCTCAATGCAGTGTTTTGTCTATACAGGTCAGCATTGCTTTCAGCATCTACGGTTAGATCTTCACTTCCCCATAAAGCTAGTAATGGTCCTTGCATATTTTGTAGATCAATTGATGAATCTGCCTTGAAATTTCTTGCTATAAATGATAATCTATCAATATCAATTTCAGAACTTTTGATTAGACACTTATTAAAGTCAGAATATAGTTGTTGATCTGCATTAGTAGTAGAATCTACCTTATGTTTTATATTTTCATATTCAAGACCTTCGAGCTCTAGTTTTTTCTGGTTAAAATAATTACTTTGATCTTCCCAATTAACTGCACCACCTATAATAACGGAAAAAGCGGGATTGTTCATAATTGCTGCTTTAGGAATAACCCAACCACCTTGTGAAAAACCTAAATAACCTATTCTATCAGAGGAGATTCCTTTCTCATTAACTAAATAATCAAAGGCGTCTTTTGCTTCTATAGCTCTATCTGTAATAGATTGGTGAAGCCAGTTTCCTTTACTTTTTTCAACTCCTTTTTTATCCCATGTAAACACGGCAATTCCCTGATCTACTAAATGATGAATTAGTGGCAAATAAGTGGAGTTAGAAGTTTTATTCTGTGGACCATCTCCGTGAATAAATATTGCAACAGGAGCAGTTTTGAAAAACTCTTTTTTAGGAAGATATAAAGTTGCAGACAATTCTTCTCCTTGTGAAATAAAGACTACTTTCTTTTGTTGAATCGTTGTATCATCAAAATCTTGACTTCCTAAAAAGAAAAAATAAAGAAAAATAATGAGAAAGGTAGTAAAGATTGTCGCAAGTATTTTCCAACGCATAGTTATATTTTTAATCAAAAATAAGCTCATACGTAGATAAAAAAGCAATATATTTGACTCAATAGTGTTTTTTTAGCGCTGAAACTACAAAAAGGAGAATGAGCTAGTTGTATCTAATATAGATTATGGAGAGAATATCAAGAATAAAGCTAGTAAGCCTCATCTGTTTCTTCGAGAACTTTTACTTCATAAAATGGAACAAAAGCAGCAAGAGCTTGTTCATATTCATTTTTGCGTATAGAGAGTTCTATTTCACAACTCATTTCCATTTTTTGATTTAGAATGTTTAAGTCTTTTTCTTTGATGACACGCATGACATTATTCATGTCTTTGTATTCAAAGCGAACTTTAAACTTCTTGTCAATTGTTTTCTCTATAATATCTGCTTCTTCCATGGCCATCTGAGCTGCCGCACGATAAGCAGTGATAAGTCCGCCTACGCCCAGTTTGATTCCACCGAAATAACGCACCACTACGATCAGAATATCTGTGACCTCATACGATTGTATTTGACCATAAATAGGAGCGCCAGCAGTATTACTAGGTTCTCCATCATCATTAGCACGATAGTATACCTGTTCTGCTCCAAGCTGAAAAGCATAGCACCAGTGACGCGCATTATAATGCTCTTTCTTGATGCGATCGATAATTTCTTTTACTTCTTCTTCTCGTTGAATAGGAAAAGCATAGCCAAAAAACTTACTATTCTTTTCTTTATACAATACTTCTTCTGTCGGTTTACTTATTGTCTTATATGAATCTAATGTTTCTGCCATTATTTGCGATATACTATTCTTAATTCGTTGTCTAAAATACGATGTTTTACTACTTTATCAAATCTTGAAAGGTGAGGAGCTGGGATACCTTCAATTATTGGTGTATCTCCAATAAAGATTCTTGCCTCATCCCATAACCCTACATCAATAAAATGCTGAAGTGTATGCGAGCCTCCTTCTACAACCACAGACATGATCTGATGTCTGTATAAAATATCGAGAATCTGAGGTACCAGAGGTTGATCAAAATCTGCATATTCATAGGTAAGATTACTACTAGAGTGAGTGTCTTTATTAGCTGTGATACAAATCGTTTTAGTACTATTATCTTTAATGCTAAAGGAGTTGTCTATTTTGTCAACTCTATCTATGAATACACGGATAGGACTTTTGCCGTACCAATCTCTTGTAGAAAGAGAAGGATTGTCACTAAGTACTGTCTGTGTACCTACTAAGAAAGCCATTTCTTCACTTCTCCATTGATGTACTAATTGTTTCGAATAGGCATTCGATATCCAGAAAGGTCTATTAGTAGTTCTTTGTATAGGAGCAATAAAGTGATCTATAGATTCAGCCCATTTTAGGATAATATAAGGGCGTCTTTGATTGTGAAATGTAAAAAAGCGCTTGTTACTATCTTGGCATTCTTTTTCTAGCACCCCTACTATTACTTCTATTCCTGCATCACGCATTTTTTGAATACCTCTCCCGCATACTTTTGCAAAGGGATCTACAGTACCGATAACCACCTTAGGTATCTTTTTTTCGATCACCAAGTCACAGCATGGAGGAGTCTTACCGAAGTGACTACACGGTTCTAGACTGACGTATAAAGTACTTTCTTTAAGGAGCTCTTGATTCTGAACAGATGCTATTGCATTAGGCTCAGCATGAGGACCTCCATAAGGAGATGTGAAGCCTTCTCCGATAATTCTATTGTTGTGTACAACAACAGCTCCTACAGAAGGATTAGGCATAGCAGCATAAGTTCCTTGTAGTGCTAACTGAATACAGCGAGAAATATATAATTCGTGTCTTTCCAAAATTGATAATAATGTATCTTTGAACAAAATTAAACTAAAACATTTGTTTTTAAAGAATACTATGCAGATAAAGTACTACCAATCCTGTTTTAAAGAGAGTTTAACTCCTATTTATGATGCTGTGGAAGCGGAGCAATTATTTTTGATTGCTTTAGAAGAAATAGAGGGGAAGACTAGAATTGATCTAGTTATGAATCCAACAATGCAGACAGATAAGGTAGCAGTATGGGAATCTGTATTAGAAGAATTAAAACAAGAAAAGCCAATTCAATATATTTTTGGACAAGCCTATTTTTACGGATTGACCTTTAAGGTAAATGAATTTACTCTTATTCCGAGAGCAGAGACAGAAGAATTAGTAGAATGGATAATAAATAGCGTCAATTCATCTAAACCTGTTAGAATATTAGACATTGGAACAGGGAGTGGCTGTATAGGGATAACACTAGCAAATGAATTACCTCTTGCTAGAGTTACTTTAATGGATGTTTCTGATAAGGCTTTAGAAGTAGCAAAACAGAATGCAGTAAGTAATGGAGTGGCTGTAGAAACGGTTTTACAAGATGTATTACAACTTGAAAAGTTGAAGGGTAAGTATGATATTATAGTGTCTAATCCTCCTTATGTACGCAACTTAGAAAAAGTTGAAATAAAAAAGAATGTATTAGATTATGAGCCTCATCTAGCTCTATTCGTCGAAGATAATGATCCTCTGATATTCTATAAAAAAATAGCTCATCTAGCCAATAACAACTTACAAACAGGAGGTATGTTATTCTATGAGATTAACCAATACTTAGGAGAGGAAACTAAAACATTGTTTGAATCACTTGATTTCACAGCTGTAGAGTTAAGAAAAGATATGGTAGGGAATGATAGAATGATTAAAGCTATTAAACTATAAGTGAGTAAAGGAGTACTATTATAAATACTAAATATTTTCTTGCTGTATATAGCCGAATAATTGCTGTATTTATGGAGTATTGTACGCAATTCTGATGAGATTATAACTAAGCAATAATAAGATTCTGTAGAGCATGATATATGAATGAGTAAAGGCTATCGATATGATAGCCTTTATTTGTTATAACTAGATTAATGAGCGTGTCCACCGCCTCCTTCGTTTTTGATCAAGTGACTTTGGATATAATAAGCACCAGATAACACTATTTGACTGTCTTTAGGAATATCTTGTAAGATTGATATTTGTGAATATCCTAATTCTGATACTCCTGTTTTTACTTCTATTCTTTGGAAGTGATATGACATACCACTCTCTTCTTTATGAGCTTCTTCTAGGATGAAAATAAACTCACGTCCATCTGCTTTTACAATCGCGTCATTAGGCAGAGCATCTACTGTTTTTTCTCCGATGTGTACTAATGCATTTACATAGAGTCCAGGTATCAGAGTCTCAGGTACATTGTCAATATTAGCATGTACGATTACGGTTTTAGTACCAGGTTCAAAAGATTTATTGATACTAAAAATAGTAGCAGTTACCTCTGAATTATTGATATTAGTAAAGTTAAAAGAGACCTTTTGTCCTATTTTGATAAAAGGCATGTCTTTTTCATACACTAATAAATCTAAGTGAATTCTAGAGTTATCTACAATAGTAAATAGAGACTGCCCCGCCATAACATTAGTACCTATTTTGACTGGTATAGTAGCTATATTACCTGATATTGGAGATACTATTCTCAACGATTTAGAAATAGACCCAGGAGCTGTATTAACTAAGCTTAGTCTATTGCTTAAAGATTGGTATCTCGCGCGTTCTATATTTAAGTCTGATTTAGTCTTCTGATATGTCTTTTCAGAGTTGACATTCTCTGCTCTTAAAGTTTGCTGACGTTTATACTCTAGCTCTAAATATTCTAATGTGTTTTTAGAAACGAGGTATTCCTCTTGTAGCTGAATATATTCAGGACTATCTATAGTAGCTATAGTTTGTCCTTTTTTTACATAGTCTCCTAGATTCACATTGATATTTGTGATTGTACCACTTAAAAAAGAAGATACATCAGCCTGACTTTGCGCAGGAAGCTCAGTATTACCATTTACTCTAATGACATCACTTAAGTTTTTTTGCTGTATTTGTCCAAGCTGAATGTTAGAAGCAGTGTATTGAGCTTGGTTGAGCTCTACCTCTTTATTAGCAGATTCTTCTTTCGCTTCTGTTTTTGTAGTACTCTCTGTTTTTTCGTTTTCGTGATCATGACCAGAATGGTCTTCTTCAGTATTCTTACAACTAAAGAATAGAATACTTGTAGCTATTGATAAAAATATAATCGACTTTTTCATTTCTCTGATATTATTGGTTTACTAAATAATGTAGGGTATTGTGACTTAGGTTATACTGTAGAATAGCATCTAAGTAATTCATCTGAATCGCTAGTGCTGTTTCTACGGATTGAATGTATTCTACATAAGAGATATCCCCATTATTATAAGATTTCTTAGCGTGGTCTTTGATAAGAGCAGCGTTCTTTAAAGCATTTTCTTGATAGTAATCGATCACTTTCTCTTGTGCTTTGATAATGTCAAATTGTTGCTGGACATTTTCTTCTAACTGTTTGTGCAGGTATTCTTTTTGCACTGTAGCTTGTTGTATTTCATACTTCATCGCTTTTACCTTAGCGTTTTGACTACCAAAGAAGATAGGTATAGAAATCCCAATTGTATAACTCGGTACACGCAATTCTTTACCATAAGTGACAGGTAGTCCATTACTCCCTATTACAGTTCCTGAATCAGATTTTATATTATAACCTAATGAGAAGTCAGGTAAGAAGTTTGCCTTCTCTAGTTTTCTATTTGCTTCTATTGTTTCGATCTCTTTTTCTGCTAGCTGAATAGTGTTGTTTAAACTTAAATCGAAGTCAACGTCCGCCTCGTGTTTGTCATATACAATATCAGTGTTCATAGGGATGAAATCTTCCTCTAGGTTTAATAGAGCTTTAAGTTTAGAAGTTTCGTTGTCTATCCCTGTTTTATTTTGTGTGATAAGTACTCTTAACTCTTGTTCTTTAGCAGAAGCTACATTACTTTCCATTAGTGTTGTTTCACCTGTTTCATAACGAAGCTTAGCTGATCTAGAAAAATCCTTTAATAAGTCTGCTTGTTCTTTGAGTAATACTTCTTTTGAAAGTGCATATAATAAGTTTTCCCAAGCTTGTCTTACTGCATACTCCGTAACATTAATAGTTCCTTGCTGTTGGATAACAGCTGTCTCGTAAGCCTTATTTAGAACAGACTTTTTCTTTCCATAGGTGAATGGAGAGAAAGATTGAGAAATAGACAAAGTAATGTCTTTTTTCTCTTTAGTGTCTAAATACCCAAAACCTGTTGAGATATCTGTTTTAGCTAGGTCAAAGTACGTTCCTATCATTTGCTTTTGAGCAATTGTATTATACTCTGCCGCTTTTATTCCTTTATTATTTGCTACGCTTAGTTCTAAAGCCTCTTGTAATGTAAGTTTTTTGACTTCTTGTGCTTGTGTACCTATCCCTATTAGTAATAATAGAGTAGAAGCTACTATGGTTTTATTTTTTTTGCCTATTCCCAATCCTTTTTCTTCATAGTAATAGATAATAGGCAAGACGATTAACGTTAAGATAGTTGCAGAGATTAACCCTCCGATAACTACTGTAGCTAGGGGTTTTTGTACTTCTGCTCCAGCACTAGTGCTCAGTGCCATTGGTAAGAAACCTAGAGAAGCTACAGCTGCTGTAAGTAATACAGGGCGTAGACGTATTTTAGTTCCTTCTATTATTCTTTCATATAAATCCATACCTTCTTTTTTAAGTGAGTTAAACTGACCGATTAGTACGATACCATTTAATACAGCGACTCCGAAAAGTGCGATAAATCCAACTCCTGCTGAGATACTAAATGGCATATCTCTAAGCCATAATGCAGCTACTCCACCAATAGCAGAAAGAGGAATAGCAGTAAAGATCATCAAGGACTGTTTTACTGATTTAAAAGTAAAGTATAACAACACAAATATTAATGCTAGAGCTACTGGTACAGCTACCATTAATCGGTTTGTTGCTTCCACTAAGTTTTCAAATTGTCCTCCATAAGTGATAAAGTATCCATCAGGCATATCTAGTTTTTTATCTAAGATGGCTTGAATGTCATTTACCACACTTTTTACATCTCGTTCACGAACATTAAATCCTAATACAATACGTCTTTTTCCATCTTCTCTACTGATCTGCTGAGGACCGTCTTCAAAGTCGATATTAGCGATTTGTCCTAATGGAATCTGTTGCCCATTCGCTAATGGGATAAACATATTTCTTAGGTTTTCAATATCTTGTCTAGAATTGCTTTCTAAGCGTACGACTAGGTCAAATCTCTTTTCTCCTTCATAAACTACTCCTGCGGTTTCTCCTGCAAAACCAGCTCTTACGACTTGACTGATTTCAGATATGCTAAGTCCATATAACGCAAGTTTATCTTGATTATATTTAATAGATATCTGTGGCAATCCACTTACTCTTTCTAGTTTAGTACTAGCTACACCAGGTACACCTGAGATTAGACCACTTATCTCGTCTCCTATACTCGCTAGGCGATCTAGATCATCTCCAAACACTTTAATCGCTACATCACTTCTTACTCCGGTCATTAGTTCGTTAAAACGCATTTGGATAGGTTGAGAGAACTCTGTCGTTACTCCTGGTATTTCTTCTAGCGCTTCTTCCATTAGAGAAATAAGTTCCTCTTTGGTTTTAGCTGATGTCCATTCTTTTTTCTCTTTTAAAATAATAATCATATCGGCAGCTTCCATAGGCATTGGGTCTGTAGGAATCTCAGCACTCCCTATTTTTGAAATCACCATTTTTACCTCAGGGAAGCGCTCCATTAGAATCTGTTCTGCCTTAGTCGTAGTTTCTATTTCTTGAGATAATGAACTACCAGATGAAATGATAATATGTGTAGCTAAATCTCCTTCGTCTAGAGTAGGAATAAACTCTCCTCCCATACGACCGAAGACAAATAAAGCAATGGCAAATAATCCAAATGCAATAGCTAGAACAATTCTTTTTATTTTAAAAGCACCTTCTAATAGAGGTTTATACCAACTGTATAGTTTGTCTATAATCTTATCACTAAAGTTCGGTTTTTCTTTTCCTGCTTTCTTTGATAAGAATAACGAAGAGGCCATAGGTACATAAGTAAGCGATAAGATAAATGCTCCTAGAATAGCAAATGACACCGTCATGGCCATAGGGCCAAACATTTTTCCTTCAATACCTGTTAGTGCTAAAATAGGTAAGTACACAATCAAGATAATAATTTCACCGAATGAAGCACTTGTTCTTATTTTAGACGAAGCAGTATATACTTCATTGTTCATTTCGTCTTGGGTGAGCACTCTATTTTTTCCAGCGTGGAGTCGATGTACGATGGCTTCTACAATAATAACTGCACCATCGACTATTAATCCGAAATCAATCGCTCCTAAACTCATTAAGTTACCACTTACTCCGAATAACTTCATCATAGAGATAGCAAATAATAAAGCCAATGGAATAACAGAAGCTACGATTAGCCCTGCTCTCCAGTTTCCTAAAAGCAATACTAGTACAAATACGACAATCAGAGCTCCTTCGATAAGGTTTGTTTGTATTGTGCTAACTGTCTTATCTATTAATTTAGTTCTATCTATAAAAGGTTCTATTGCTACCCCTTCAGGTAGTGTTTTTTCTATTTGAGTGATTCTTTCTTTTACCGCTTTGACCACTTCTTGTGTATTGGCATCTTTGAGCATCATCACCATACCACTCACATCTTCACCTTTTCCGTCTTTAGTCACAGCTCCATATCGAATACTGCTCCCGATGCGTACTTCTGCAACATCGCGGATAAGTACAGGAGTACCATTATTATTTTTAACTACGATGCGTTCGATGTCTTCTATGCTTTTCACCATACCTACACTTCGGATGAAGTAAGCATAAGGTTTTTTGTCTATGTAAGCACCTCCCGTATTCTCGTTATTGGCTTCAAGTGCGTTAAATATTTCAAGAATAGAGGTATTCATGCTATTTAGCAAGTCTGGTTTTACCGCTATTTCGTATTGTTTTAATTGACCTCCTAGAGTATTTACTTCAGCTACACCTTTTACACCTACCAGTTGTGGTTTGATAATCCAGTCTTGTATAGTACGCAGATCCATACTATTATAGTTGTTTTCATAGCCTTCTTTAGGATATACCACATATTGATATATTTCACCTAGTCCTGTACTCACAGGAGCTAGTTCTGGTGTTCCTACTCCTTTAGGAATTACTTCTTCAGCTGTTTTTAATTTTTCAGATATTTGATTACGAGCCCAGTATATATCTGTGTCTTCTGTAAATACTACAGTGATCACACTTAGTCCAAACCTACTGATAGAGCGAAGTTCTGTTATATTAGGAATAGGCTTTACAGCCTGCTCGATAGGATAGGTTATGAATTGTTCCACTTCTTGTGTTGCTAGTGTAGGAGAACTAGTGATAATTTGAACTTGATTATTGGTTATATCAGGTTGAGTATCCATAGGCAAATTCATCACAGAATAAGTGCCAAGAGTGATTAACCCTAAAACAAATAGTCCCACGATAAACTTGTTACGGATACTAAAATGTATGATTTTATCTAACATGATAGTATTAGTATTAAATGTAAATAAGTGTGTTTGACTTCTATTAACGAAAGGTTAGAGAAGTTAAGTCTATGAAGTAATTATGCCACTATCTTAGGTGGTTGCCAGATAGGGTATTCCATCTTAATCACAGAATCTTTGTGATTAATAGGATCTTTGTGATTGTCTTTTGACGGTAGAAGCTCTATTACATCTATCACTTCTGCAAGGGTTAAAGACACTGCACAGCAAGAACAGCTACACAGAGGCGAACATGCATCGTGATCTATGTCTAGATCAGTTTGTGCAACTGAAGTTAAATGAATAGACTCCGTATTCTGAGACATAGGTACAGCAGCATAACTATCCGCACATGGATAGAAACTTATCGCTAAGAATATTAGCGATAGGAATAAGTTTAATATGCTTTTGAACTGTTTCATAAGACAAATATAGTAGAAAGAGATGAAATGATAAAACATAAGCTATGTCTTTGCAACAGTGTTGCATAGCTTAATGTGGTAGTGGTAGATTAGTAAGACTATTTTTTTATAGTACAACAGCCTTTGTTTTATAAGAATGGCTTGTGTTATTCAGACTTATATTTGTTATATTTTCTTCAGTATTAGGTTTTTAACATAAGTTTTTAAGTGTTT
The DNA here is from genome assembly GCF_030326305.1 of Myroides odoratimimus. Classification (GTDB taxonomy): domain Bacteria; phylum Bacteroidota; class Bacteroidia; order Flavobacteriales; family Flavobacteriaceae; genus Flavobacterium; species Flavobacterium odoratimimum_A. The sequence goes on from NZ_JACAKB010000006.1 coordinate 75,212, forward strand.
CATTTTCAATTAAGTAAATTAGTATGAACTTAAAAAAATATAATTATGAATACACAGATAAAATCAAGTATTAAAACAATTAACCCAACTACAGGAAAAGAAGAAAAAGTATATCCTGTTATGTCATCTGAAGAAATAGATAAGATCTTAGCTAAAGCGGATAAGACCTTTCTAACATGGGGCAAAACAACGATAAAAGAAAGAGCAGCTATTATTCATAAAGTAGCGGAAACTTTCAGAGCACGTAAGGAAGAATTAGGAGCTTTAATCACTCGTGAGATGGGTAAACTACACAGTGAAGGGATAGGAGAAGTATTATTATGTGCAGACATTTTTGACTTCTATGCTACTAATGCAGAAACCTTATTAGCAGATGAAAAGATAAACACTCCACACGGAGAAGCATTTATCAGTAAAGAACCTATAGGGACTATTCTTAGTGTACAGCCATGGAACTTCCCATTCTACCAGATTACTCGTTCTGCTGCTCCTAATCTTATGGCAGGAAATACGATGGTGTTAAAACACGCTTCTAATATCCCTCAGTGTGCAGAGATTATGGAAGTGATCTTTAAAGAATGTGGTCTGCCTGATGGAGTATATACTAATTTATTTGTACCAGGAGCATCTATAGAAGCAATTATCGGTGATCCTAGAGTGAAAGCTGTAGCATTTACAGGAAGTGAGCCTGCAGGATCAAGTGTAGCAGCAGCAGTAGGTAAACATATTAAGAAAACGACATTAGAGTTAGGCGGTAGTGATGCTTTTGTAGTACTAGATGATGCAGATCTTAAGAAAGCAATTAAGGGTGCTGTAGAAGGTCGACTATGGAATGCAGGTCAAGTATGTGTATCGCCTAAACGTCTTATAGTAGATAAGAAATTAGCGAAAGCATTTATTGAGGGAGTGACAGAACAAGTGAAAAAAGTGAAAGTAGGGGATCCTATGTCAGCTGATACTCAGTTAGCACCTCTAAGCAGTGAAAAGGCTAGAGAAGATGTATTAAAACAAGTAAAGAAAGCTGTAGAACAAGGCGCTAAGTTAGTCTATGGTGGGAATAAACTAGACAGAGAAGGATGGTTTATGGAACCAACTATTCTAACAGGTATCAAGAAAGGTATGGATGCTTATAGCGAAGAGATATTCGGCCCTGTATTTATGATTTATGAAGTAGAGAATGAGGCAGAGGCTATCGCATTAGCTAATGATACAGATTATGGATTAGGTGGTAGTGTGTTCACAGAGAATAAAGAAAGAGGAGTGAAGGTCGCTCGTCAGATTGCTACCGGAATGGTGTATATCAACCATGTGACAGGTATCTCACCTGAACTACCTTTCGGTGGTACGAAGAAGTCAGGGTATGGTAGAGAACAAGCGAAATACGGTATCCATGAATTCGTCAATGAGAAATTGATCAGAGTAACTGATATAGATAAAGCTTATTAGTAGTAATAAGTACTTTTAATTGTTTAAGTGGAGGGTGTTCTTTATAGAACATCCTCTTTTTATTGGTTAATAAATTTATACCATCAAAGAACATGGTATTTTAAAAGAATATATCCTCTGCTAAATACTGTGTATAATTACTAGTGTGATGTTTCGTTTCACTCAACATGACATACTGTGTGGTTAGTTAATCCACTCACTATGTCTTTCTGAGCGTAGCGAAGAATCCCATTATATTAGTTCTGTATAATTAATTAAATTATTGTTGAACGGCATTGATTTTGTGCATGCTACTTGAAAAAAGTATTATGTATAAAGATTATAATGAAAATAGCCCTAATGGATATCATACTTATTATGTGTATATCTTGACAAATAAGTATAGAACTACATTTTACATAGGAGTTACTAATAATCTTACACGCCGTATAGATGAGCATATCCAATCTGTTAGAACTAAAAAACAAAATTTTACAGCTAGGTATAAGCTTACAGATTTAGTCTATTTTGAAAAGTATACTTGGATATTGAATGCTATTGCTCGTGAAAAGGAATTAAAGGGATGGAAGAGAGAAAGAAAGCTAAATTTAATAAGGTCAGTTAATCCTTTGTTTACTACATTGCTTCTTTAATTTATTAGCTATATTCTTCTTAATATTGCTAAGAATGCTATTTTGAACGCTTTTTTTGGGAGCAAGTTTTATACTTTAGGAGAGATATTTTACAGTCAAACATTTAACTGTAATAGTATTTTACTATGTTATTCATTGAAGTTCTGTATGTTAGACGCAAAGTATTGCGTCTCTACAGGATATTGATTGCATATATATTACCTCTAAATAGAAAATGGTTTATGTAATTAAAATATTTTGCTATTTCAATAATGTATCGTAATATTGCGATGTATTAAATGGACAGATTATGGGAATTACAAAAGCAGAATTGTTTAGCGAGAAAAAGAATCGGTTAGCGAGTATGTTTAAAGTACTAGCGCATCCAGCCAGATTAGCTATTCTTCAGTACATCATTAATCAGAAAGCCTGTATCTGTAATGACTTAGTAGAAGAATTAGGTCTTGCACAAGCAACCATATCTCAACATCTGAAAGAGTTAAAAAACAGTGGTCTTATTAAGGGAAGTATAGAAGGGAAGTCTGTCTGTTATTGTATAGATGATGCTGTATGGAATGAATTTGCTCAAGAATTTGGATTATTCTTTGCACAATCTATTCAAAATAACGAATGCTGTTAAGGCATTTTTTTAAACTAACGTATCGTAATATTACGATGTAATAATAAGTATTAAAATTTAGAAATATGAAATTATCAGAAGTAAAAAAAGTGTTAGCAACCATGCAAGACGTAGTATTTAAATTAGAAGACGGTAATAGTGTGCCCTCGCATTTTCATATTACAGAAGTAGGTCAGATTGATAAAAAATTTATTGACTGTGGAGGTACTATTCGACATGAACAGAAAGTAAGTTTCCAGTTGTGGTTAGCTGAGGATTATGATCACCAACTGAAAGCAGAGAAATTATTGCATATAATAGAGTTGTCAGAGCGTTTGTTATCTATCGTTGATGCTGAAGTAGAAGTAGAATACCAGCAGTCGACTATAGGTAAATATAATCTTGGTTTTGATACAACTAATAAGCACTTTGTATTACAAAATACCTTGACAGCGTGTTTAGCAGAAGATGCATGTGGTATACCTGTATCTAAACCTAAAGTAGCTCTGTCTTCTTTAAAAGCAGAATCTTGTTGTTCACCTAATAGCGATTGTTGTTCGGATGAGAAATAAAAGGATGAAATTTTTAGATCGCTACCTTACCCTTTGGATATTTTTGGCCATGATATTAGGTGTCGGGGTCGGTTATTTCTTTCCCCGCATTCAAGATCTTATGGCATATGTCTCTATAGGGAGTACTAATATTCCGTTAGCGATAGGGTTGATTGTGATGATGTATCCTCCATTAGCTAAGGTGGATTATAACTTATTACCTAAGGCATTTAAGGACAAAAAGGCATTGACTTCATCCTTACTACTGAATTGGGTGATTGGTCCTGTTCTTATGTTTGTGTTGGCTATTATTTTCTTGAGGGATCAACCGGACTATATGATAGGAGTGATTCTAATCGGATTGGCCAGATGTATAGCGATGGTTTTGGTTTGGAATGATTTGGCTAAAGGAAATAAAGAATATGCTGCTATGCTAGTAGCGCTGAATAGTGTGTTTCAAGTGCTTTTTTACAGTGTGTATGTATGGCTTTTTATCAATGTACTTCCTGCCAAATTAGGTTTGGCTACTTATGATGTACATATAGAGATAAGTGAAGTGATACAGAGTGTCTTGATTTACCTAGGAATTCCATTTTTAGCAGGATTCTTAAGCCGAAAATACTTGGTGAAATACAAAGGAGAGCAGTGGTATAATCACAGGTTTATTCCACGTATATCACCTTTTACCTTATATGCTTTATTATTTACGATACTGTTGATGTTCTCTTTTAAAGGACAGCAGATTGTAGAATTACCAATGGAAGTGGTACAAGTAGGTATTCCTTTAGTCATTTATTTTGTATTGATGTTTGCCATCAGTTTTTGGTTGAACTATCGTATGAAATTACCTTATGATCACAATGCTGCTATCGCTTTCACTGCTTCAGGAAATAACTTTGAATTAGCTATTGCTATTGCTATTGCAGTCTTTGGAATACATTCTCCCCAAGCTTTTGTGGGAGTAATAGGACCCTTGGTAGAAGTACCTGTTTTAATTGCTCTTGTGAGACTAAGCTTGTATTGGCAAAAGAAATATTATCAAAAATAAATATAGATAGAGACGTAGTTCACCACAGAACTGCGTCTTTTTGTTATAGTATCTATTCGAGAAAACTACTTGTACTTTTTTTGCTCTCTCTCTTCTTTTTACTGTTTTTTAATGGTAAATAGCTTTTTTTACCCTTCTTTTTTTAGTTAAAGCAGTTATTTTGATCTTTATACAACCAATATTTTAAAAAAAGCTATCATTTTTTTCGCATGGTGTTTTGTTTTAAGTTGTTGATTAATAGTGTTTTGTTTGTTTTTTATTGTTTTTTTATACTTTACTAATATCTGCTATACCCCTAGTAAAAATGGGGTATGTAGCGAAATCCTTGGACAATTCATGGACAATACCTAGAGAATAGTGGAGGAAAGAGATAGTTTATCGAAGAATACTCCTTTTATTATCCAGCTATTGTTCTTGAATTAGCTCTTGTGATTTTATTGAGTTGGAAGAGAATTATATTGATAAATAGTCATGAAGATGTGTCAGGATGTGTTTAGAAAAATAGAGTAGTACGATGGATATAGAATATGTGTTTATTATAAGTTATGGGGTTGTTTATTGTATTTAGAATTTATATTTAATTGAAGTAAGTTTTTTATGTTATTAATCTTATAACTTTATAATTGTCAGTGTTTTATTTTTATCTATCTTGGACTATACTAAACACATCTAAATTATATTATGAAAAAAGCATATTTACTAGTATTGATTTTCTTTACATCAATGTATTCATTTGCTCAAGAAAATGCACCCTTATTAACGGGAAAAGTTAATATTTCTATTAAAGAAGGAACCTTTGAATGTGACTTGACTTTATCAGATATTCCGCAGCTAAAGAATTATTATATTCGTTTAAACTCAGGCATGAATCCTTTACATTTTAGAAGTAAGGAACCAAATGACTTTTTAATTTATGCAGATAAATCATTTAGCGATTCAACTTCAACAGGAGAAACATTAGCTTACTATTTTGCAGATAATACTAAGAAAGGCAAGTTTCTACCTAAATCTTTGCAGATAAAATATGTGGGTAAATTTCCTGTAGCTACTGATACTATAGAGAATTATAGTAGAGAGGATTGGAAAGGTAATATAGCTTTTAATAATTATTCTGTTAGAGCAGATGGGAATCAATCAGGTTGGTATCCTGTTTTATACGATATAGATAAGGATGTAATTTATGACAAAGTAAAATATGATATTGAGTTAACATGTAAGGATTGTACTACGCTTTATATTAATGGGAATATACCTGTGAAGAATCAAACTCATCGTTTTAAAAGTGATGTACCTCAAGAATTAGCTATTTTTAGTGGAGACTATAAATATTCAAAAGTTGATAATACCTATTTATTAAATCCTGATATTGATGAAAGTCAAATAAAAGAATTTGGGCATTTGATAGAATCATTTAAAAATTATTATACCAATAATATCGGTATTCCATTTGAACAAGAAACGGTATTTATAAATACTACACCTACTTCCAAGAACAATGCTTGGATGTTTGTATCTTATCCTAGTATATATACTATTGGTTGGGGAAATAATGGATTGAAAAGTATTTTTAAGCCTAAGACACAGAATTGGTTTAGACCTTTTATAGCACATGAATTAGGACATTATTACTTTGGGACTTATAAGGTGTTTAATTCAGAGTTAGGAGATATGATGAGTGAAGGATTTGCAGAATATCTATCTTGGCAATTAACTAAGGATGTCTTAGGTAAGGATATTTATAAAGGGATAGTATCTAGAAAGATAGATGCATTAGATAAGTTTAAAGAGGCTGTTATTCCATTCAGTAAAATAAAGTCTCAAGAAGAGTATTTAAATAGAGAGTTATATGTGTATTACTATGCACCTTTGTTATTCGAGGCAATACAAAAAGAAATTGGAGATATGCAGATGTGGAGTTGGTTAAGAAAGATTCTTATGACAAAGACTGATTTTACAAACTATGATTTTCTATGTTCTACGTTAAAAGAGACAATAAAGGATGAAAAGAAGTTTGAAGAGATAAAAACAAAGTATTTTGAAGGGAAAAACTCTATAAATAATGCTGTTGATGTAATAAAAAAAGAGTTGTAATTCTAAAATTATACTAATGGTCTCTGTATATCCTTAAAATACACCATCTCTGTAGATGATTTATAAATTGGAATTATTATTTTTAGCTTTCTTAAAATAGAAAGAGTAAACTAATCATGGACACAAATACTAACTATATAGAGATCAATAAAAAAACTTGGAATGAGAAGGTGGCTTTGCACGTAGATTCTGAGTTCTATAATATGAAAGATTTTTTGGCAGGGGAGACTTCTCTAAATGAGATAGAGTTAAACTTGTTAGGAGATGTTAGAGGGAAGAAGATTCTTCATTTACAATGTCACTTTGGACAAGATACGCTTTCGTTAGCTAGAATGGGAGCAGATGTAACAGGTGTAGATCTGTCTGATAAAGCTGTAGAAAAGGGGAGTGAACTAGCTCAACAGTTAGGACTAGATGCTCGATTTATTTGTAGTGATGTGTATCAACTTCCAGAGGTGTTAGAGGAGCAGTTTGATATCGTATATACCAGCTATGGGGTTATTGGATGGTTGCCAGATATGAATAAATGGGCTGAGGTAGTTTCTAAGTTTGTCAAACCAGGAGGTAAGTTTGTTTTTGTAGAGTTTCACCCTTTTGTATGGATGTATGATTATGACTTTACTAAAGTAGAGTACTCTTACTTTAATGTGGAGGATATTGTAGAAACAGAAAGCGGAACCTATGCAGATAGAAGTGCAGATGTACAGTTAAAGAGTGTTAGCTGGAATCACAGTATTGCTGAGGTGGTACAGAGTTTAGTAGACCATCAATTGCAAATAAAGACCTTCGAAGAACATAATTATTCACCTTATTCTTGTTTTAACCATGTAGTAGAGATAGCTCCTAAGAAGTTTCAGATAGCTCCTTTTGGCGATAAAGTGCCATTGGTCTATGCTATCGTAGCAGGAAAGTAAGTATGATGCGGATTATATATATGAGATAATAAAGTATAATCCGTGCCTATAGTTGAGTCTATATATAGCGTATATTATAGTATAGAGTGAATAGAATATGAGGTGTATATCTATATCCATAGTGAGGTGGTAATACGTTTGTTTTTTTTGGATTAGGATATTTTGAGTAAATTTGCCTTACTACTTTAAGGTTGTCTTCTATCTTAATGACTTCATTTTTAGAAAAGTGTGTAGGTACTACTACAGTGATTGCTTTTCGTTTTTCCTAAGAATACAAGTATCAGTAAAAACAGATTTGCTCTTGTTGAGGTTATTAATAAGAGTGAGTAATACCATATTATATACATGAACATACCACGATTCTATATATTTACAGGAGGCCCAGGTAGCGGAAAAACGACGTTACTTCATGCCTTAGAAGCTCAAGGATATACCGTAATGCCTGAAGTGGGGAGGGCTATTATCCAGCGCGAACAAGCTTTGGGTAGTGATGTACTGCCTTGGGAGAATAAACAATTATTTTATGAAGCGATGCTATCTCAGTCTGTTTATGTTTACGAACATTGTATAACGGATGAGGTTATATTATGGGACAGAGGAATACTCGATAGTATAGGCTATGCCGTATTAGAAGGATTAGATATAAGTGAGGCACAGCATAGTATCGCCTCCAGTCTCCAGTATATGCCAACTGTCTTTATCTTACCTCCATGGGAAGAAATATATACACAAGACAAAGAACGTAAACAGGATATGGAGATCGCTATGGCAACTTATGAGACAATGAAAACAATGTATCAACGATATGGTTACACCCTAATAGAGGTACCTAAAGGGACAGTAGATGAACGCGTAACCTTCGTAATGAATCAATTAAAAAAAGAAGAGAATGAAAGAAATAATAGAGACTGATAGAGTGATAATTCGCCCTTTAGAAGAAGGAGATGCAGAGGGAATATTGGCTTTAGACGGAGATATCCGAGTGTTAGAGTTCTTAGGTAAGAAGCCGATAGGGAGTAAAGAAGAGGCGCTCGGCGTTATTAGATTTATTCGTCAGCAATATGAAGACTTCGGCATCGGTAGGTGGGCAGTGATAGAGAAAGAAACGAATACTTTTATTGGGTGGACAGGATTTAAGTATTTAAAAGACGGACCTAGTGGAGTGGCTGAATACTTAGATTTAGGATACCGCTTTATCTACGAGGCATGGGGTAAGGGATATGCTACTGAGACTGCAAAAGCGTGTTTAGCATATGCAGATAAACATTTGACAACATTACCGATACATGCTAGTTCTGAAGTAGGTAATGATGGCTCTAGACATGTGTTAGAAAAAGTAGGTTTTAAAGTAGTCGATACATTTTTAGATGAAGGTGTGCCAAATTTTTGGTATATTAGACTTGAGAAATAAAAGGCTATAACGAAGGAACGCTATGAATATGTTAATTAGATTATTCGAGCAATACGGGTATTTATCACCAATGTGTAAAGAGGCTTTGGAGAAAAATACTCAGATATTTTATAAGAGAAAGGGGGAGTACTTACTAAAAAAAGGACAGCTGTCAGGTAGTCTTTATGTTTTAGAAGAAGGCTTTGTGCGTGGATTCTATATGCATAATGATCAAGAGATAGATGTGTGGTTTGCTTTTGAACAAACGATCATGGGATCTACTTATCAGATGTATAAGAGCAAAGCTTCTCTTGAGTTTATACAATGTATGGAAGACTGTGTGGTACATGCGATTCCAAACCAAGTTATATTTCGCTTTTTTAAAGAGTATCCAGAGCTAAATCTTATTATGCGTCGTGCGACAGAAGACTACTGTTTAGAGTTAGAAGATAGAGCTTTTCAACTTCAGACTATGTCTGCCACAGAGCGATACCACAGATTATTAAAAGATCTAGGGAGTGATGTGAATAGAATTCCTTTAGGAAATATCGCATCTTATCTAGGTATTTCCCAAGAAACACTGAGTAGAATCAGAAGAATTTGACATATATCAAAAAAGTAGCCCTCTGTTGAGGGCTATTTTTGTGGCGTAAATAAATGATATATGAAGAATTTTATATTTTTAGCAGTAGCTATCGTTTGTGAAGTAATAGGTACAAGTGCTTTAAAAGCATCAGAACAATTCTCTAAGTTATGGCCTAGTGTATTGACTGTAGTGATGTATGCGGCTGCATTTTATTGTCTAAGTCAGACTCTTCGCACTATTCCTGTGGGGATAGCGTATGCGATATGGTCAGGAGTAGGTATTGTTTTAGTAACTTTGATAGCGATACTACTGTATAACCAAAAGCCAGATGTACCTGCTGTGTTAGGGTTAGGACTGATTATAGCTGGGGTAGTTGTAATCAATGTATTCTCTAAAATGAGTGCACATTAAATAACAAATAGAAGAGTGAGTGATATTAATTTTAAAGAGCTGAGCTATCTAAAAGAAGGAAACAAGGTACAACAGCGAATAGCTGAGGTACTAGAACAAGGATTAGTAATGGATAAGTTACGTAAGTTTGATCCTGTATTAATTGGTACTTTTCCGATAGATATTGCTATTGAAGGGAGTGATTTAGATATTGCTTGTTGTTATCAGAATAAAGAGGAGTTTATACAAACGGTACAACTTTCGTTTTCGTTTATAGAAGACTATACTTTGAGAGAAGCAGAAATAGGAGGTATGCTTACTGTAGTAGTCAACTTTACAATAGAAGAATTTCCTATAGAGTTATTCGCTCAACCTAGACCTGTAGAAGAACAAAATGGTTATCGACATATGCTCATTGAATATGTCATCTTAAACGAGAAAGGAGAAAACTTTAGGCAAGAAGTAATAAAGCTGAAAAAAGCAGGGATAAAAACAGAGCCTGCTTTTGCACAGTTATTAGGGTTAACTGGCAATCCTTATGATAGCTTATTAGTTTATGGTAATAAGGAGTTAAACAGAAGGTAATAAAGGAATTGTGGGGCTAATTTATTAGAATGTAGTATCTTCTTAAATATAAAATTACCCACTATAGGTACTAACACCTATAGTGGGTAATCGTTAACAAACATCTCATGTAAACATCTTAGACAACTAATAATAAAGATGCTCTAGTAACTAAACAATACTTGAGAAAGTAATAAGAATGTTTTAGAAAGCGTATTGTTTAGAGAAGTCTTTACCATCTCCTGATAAAGTTAGTTCTTCATTAACCAATACTTTTCCTCCTTTTTCTATTTTATAGTTGATTGGTAAACTCTCTCCATAGTTAATAATCTGTACACTATTAGCAAAAGCGTTGATAGGTTCAGTAGTTTCGATTACATACGTTTTAGTACCAGCGCCGAAGTCGTTCTTCGCTAAACTAATAGCAGACTCACCTGTTCTAACTTTACCGTTTACTTTCCATACATCTGTCTTTCCGCTAAGTGTTCCTCCTGCATAAGTTAGAGAAACAAAATCATTCTCACCTACATTAGTTAAGGATACTGTCACTTTGTAAGTATTCTTTTCTAAAGCTGGGCTGTCAGTGCTATTATCATCACTACTACAAGCTGTAGTAGATAAGCCTAATGTTAAAACGGCTAATACACTTAAAAAAGCAGTTCTTAATTTTGAGTTTTTCATGTTTTTTGTTTTGTTTTATATGTGAGTTACAAATATCAGTAGATTGGCTTTTTATGACAATCACAGAATACCATGAATCTGTTTCTAATGGTTTACCATTAATTTTTGAATAGTAAATGATGAATGTGTTTTTATTGTGATATTTGTATTTTAATACGCTATTCCATGTTGAAAAACTTTTATCTACTTATTTCTATTACCTTATTCATTTCTTTTAGTTATGCTCAGCAGTTATTACCTCTAGATGAAGAAGGTTACTTTAAAGAGATAAATAAACAAATCGAGACAAGTAAGAATGAAAAGACGAGATTAGAGAATTATTTGTTTCTATCAGAGTTTTATGCTCCTACAGATAGTGTGAAAAGTAAGGATGTGCTGACTAAGGTATTGTCTTCGCCTCATAAGCATTTGTTGTCTAAAGGTGTGATAGCTTATTATCAAGGGATTTATGAGACTAATCAAGGGAGTAAAAGCAAAGCGAGGCGATATTATGAAGAGGCGATTAAAGACCTGAAGGAGGATAAGGAAAATGTAGATGTTTTAATTCGAAGTTGGTATAACTACGCATACGTGCAAGTAGAGGATAAAGGGTATGAAGTCTTACTAAAAATGCTAACAGAGAAATGTATACCTTTAAGTGAAAAGGTAGGGAATAAGTTATATCTAGCTTATGCTAATACGCAAGTAGGGCTGACCTTTATGTCAGTGGGACAATTTGATAAAGCAGAAGAGTACCACTTTAAAGCTTTAGAAGTACTAAAGGAATTGCCAGAAGAGGGAACTATTCACTTGATTACCTACTTTAATTTAGTGAGTAATTATTGTTATCAAGCTAATAGCTCTGATGCTAAGGTGTATTTAGATAAAGCTACTCGACTTATAGATCAATATCCTAATTCGAGACAGTATCCCAATTATTATTATCAATTAGCCATGTATCACACCACTAGACAGGAATATAAACTTGCTCTAGTAAGTTTAGATAAAGGGATAGAATTATCTAGACAGATGAAACAACCTAAGCTAACTCAAATGCTTTATTTTCGCGTTTATAATGTATATCTAATGCAGCGTGATTACACAGGAGCTAAGCTTATTTTAGAACAGATCTTAAAGGATAATATCTTGAGTAAAGAAGCCGTTAATCGGAAAATAACTTTTACGCAATTAGCTGCTGTTAATGAGGTGTTAGGCGATTATAAAGAAGCTTATCAATGGATGAAGAAATCAAGTGTATTAGGTGATAGCCTCCAACAACAAAAACTGTTGGAAAAGATGAACGAATTAGAGATTATACACGATACTCATGATAAAGAAAAGACGATTAATCAATTAATGCAAGAAAAGAAGGAAGATGCTTTGATTGCTAAAAATAGAAATATGCGTATGCTGTTTTTAGCAATAGGGCTAGTACTAAGTGTAATCATAGCCATATTAGTTTTTCGAAATTATAAAAATCAACAAAAGCTAAATCAACAGATCAATATAAGCCATAAACAAGAATTGATAAACTTAGAGAATAAGCGAAAGTATGAAGCCTCTCAGGCTGTATTAATAGGAGAAGAGCAAGAAAGACAACGCATTGCTCAAGATCTACACGATAGTATGGGAGGTATGCTAGCCAATATAAGGATGTCTATTTCTTCTAAAGACACAAGTGAATCAAGTGTACTCTTGGATAAAATAGATAAGTCTATTGTAGAAATGAGAAGGATATCTAGAAACTTAATGCCTGAGACATTAAAAAATCTAGGATTGGAAATAGCTTTAAAAGAACTGTGTGGGTCTATGACGTATGAAAAAATGATTATCCAGTTTGAAGCATTTAATATAAGCACGACTATTCCTTTTCAGACACAGTTAGTTTTATATCGTATAACACAAGAGGTATTGAGCAATGTAATTAAATATGCTAAGGCAGATAATGTGATTGTACAAATTAGCCAAAACGAAGACTTATTGACTCTGACAATAGAGGATGATGGAGTAGGGTTTGACACTACCGAAGTAGTATATGGGTTAGGTATTAAAAATATAGAGAGTAGGGTACAATTAATCAATGGAACATTAACTATAGAGTCTCAAGCGGGGCAAGGAACAACGATAAATGTAGAATGTAATGTGTAGTAAAAATAAAATTACTTTAGCTATAGTAGATGATCACCCAATGATTTTAGAAGGATTGAAATCATTGTTTCAAGTAGGTGAGAAGTATCAATTATTCTTTTTTAGCAATGGGAGAGCGATAGTTGATTTTGTACAAGAGAATAGAATAGATATAGTATTGCTCGATGTAGTACTCAACGATGGTAGTGGATTGGACTTTTGTAAAATTATTAAACAGAAATCCCCTAGTACTGTAGTGATAGGTATAAGCAATCAGGAAGAGAGGAGTATTATCTTTCGATTTTTAGAAAATGGGGGTAATGGTTATATTCTCAAAAATGCTGATGCTAAGGAAATAGTCGAATGTGTAGAAAGAGCTATTAATGGAGAATTAGTCTTGAGTAAGAAAGTACAAGAGATTATGTTGACTCAATTATCTAACCCTGTAGAATTGCCTCGTTTGACTAAAAGAGAACAGCAAGTATTACACGCAGTATCTAATGGCTTAACTTCTGCAGAGATAGCTGATAAACTATTTATTTCTGTTATTACTGTAGAAACCCATAGAAGGAATTTACTGCAAAAGTTTAAAGCAAAGAATATGTTTGAACTTGTAAAAATAGCTACGGAGAACAAATTAATCTAACTTGTCCTCCGTAGGTGTCGCCTGTTTATTGAGTAAATTGAATTGGATAATAGACATTAATTTCTATAATCTAGTTATTATAAGCCAACTTTTCCTTGTACCCAAAAAGGTTGAGTAATTATATTATTAGAAGACACTCCTTTTGCTCTAAGTGCTTTTCTGAATTTCTGAATGCTTTTGCCATTGCCCATTAAATAGAATTGTCCATGTATTAATTTGTTCCATCGATATGGATCAATAGAATCTAGATAATCTACCGCAGGATACACTTCTGTATCTTCTGATTTCTGGATAAATTCCATATTAGGTAAGCAAGTATTCGCATATGCAGTGGATGCTTTGTCGATTTCGAGCAATCCCTCTAGTTTGTGATTGTTTGTTTTCATAGCTTCTTGTAAGGCTTGACAGAAACCAATACAAGTATCATCTCCATAGAAGAAGTGGTAATAAGTATTTGAATCATATACATTTTGTCCTCTAGGAAGACTTGAAATAAGCTTAGAACCTTCAGTTATTTCTTTGAAAAAAGTAGTGCCAGGTCCTTTGGCTTTTTGATGAAATATTACCTCAAAGTATCCCTCTTCTTTATTAAAGGTACTAGGAGTGTAATTGCGATATTCTGTATCTGATATCTGGATTAGTATCGCTTGTCCTATTTCATATTTAGAATTTGACAGATCTCCTGTAAATCGTATTTTCAATAATTCATTTGTCAATTGTTCTTTTTTAGTGACAGTTACAGTGATGAACATCTTACTCCATGCTGTCTTAACTATCGTACCTATTAGTTTGGGAATCTTTGGCATATTGTTCTTTTTTTTGTTGTTACAAAGGTCTGAATAATCAGTTCTTTAAGAGTAAAACTTTAAAAGGAGAAGATTGGATAAAAAGAGGAGAACGGCTAGTGGGGGAGAAAGAGGTAGAACAGAAGTTTTATTAAAAAAGAGCTTAATTCACAAAAAGAATTAAGCTCTTACAGTATCTCTGAATTGTAAAGGAGTTTGAAGAGTTAGCTTTTTAAACATACGAGAAAAATATGTATGGTCTTCAAAACCTAGATTAAAGGCAATCTCTTTAACAGGTTTATTCGTATAGTAAAGTAAACGTTTGGCTTCGTCTAGTATGGACTTCTTTAACCAATAACTAACTGTTTGTCCCGTTGTTTTCTTCACACAGTCATTTAGATGTGCTGTCGTAATATTGAGCTCATTAGCAAAATAAGAAGGGAGGTTCAGGTGTGTCTGGTGTGTGATTAAACGTTTAAAGTTACTTGTAATCACTGTTGGTTGTGATTGAACTCCTAATTCGTTGTTTTGTAAATTATGCGTTGTTTGGGAACAAATACTGTACAATGCGGTTGAGAATAGTCCATTAATAATCTGCATCTTATGTTGACTATCCTTAGCAGTGTGTTTCTTCATTAATTCAAAAGTAGTAGCAAGCATTTGCATCTCATCTTCTTCTATGTTTAGAAGTTGCTGACTCTCAGGTAGAGTGTATAACAAGTCATTGATATCGTTAGGAATCCTATACTCTTGTATGCCTAAAAGATAACCAGTGAAGTCATCACTAATGTGTCTAACATTGTGTATTTGATGAGGTTTAACGATAAGTATATTATTGCGTAAAGCAGTGAATGTTTCCATCTCACAGTCCATTCTCATCTCGCCATTAGTTACAATAGAAATCACGTAATAATCATCTCTATGGGTATGGTTAATGATAGCTTTTTTCTGCTCTATATGCGTATGATCTTTTACATAAATACCACCTAAGGCTTTAGGGGACTGGCTGTAAGTGATAATATCGTTAGTATGAGTCATTATATTGTTATTTAATAGACTACAAATATACTATAATTATTTAGAATCTATTTAAATAGAGAGCGAATACTTTCGTAAAGAAGTGTGAAATAAGACAATATGTACAAATTATGTCTTATAAAAAGGGCATAAACTTGATAGTTTATGCCCTTTAAGAATATTATAAAGTGCTATTAGTTAGCAGCGTTAACGATAGCTACAAAATCATCAGCTACTAAAGCTGCTCCACCGATAAGACCTCCGTCTACATCTGGCTTAGAGAAGATCTCTTGAGCATTGCTAGGTTTAACACTTCCTCCATAAAGAATAGAAGTATTTTCAGCTACTGATTTGTCGTATTTTCTTTCAATCTCTTGACGGATAAATGCATGTATTTCTTGTGCTTGCTCTGGAGAAGCAGTCATTCCTGTACCTATAGCCCATACCGGTTCATAAGCGATAACGATATTGCTCCACTGCTCTTTGGTAAGGTGGAATAAACCGTCTCTTAATTGATTGAAGATCACGTTTAAGAATTGTTTGTTCTCTCTGTCCTTAAGTTCTTCTCCGATACAGTAGATTACGCGCATATTATGACGTAACGCCGTATTTACTTTATCAGCTAATACAGCATCTGTTTCATGGAAGTAATGTCTTCTTTCAGAGTGTCCAATAATAACGGTCTCAACTCCAATAGCAGTAAGCATTTGTGCAGATATTTCTCCTGTGAAAGCGCCTCCTTCAGCTTGGTGCATATTCTGCGCAGCTATTTGTACATTAGTACCTTCTAGGTGAGCTACAGCACTAGCTAAGTTTACAAATGTTGGAGCTACAATCACTTCAACTTCTTTTCCAGAAGGTAATTTTTCAATTAACTCGTCTAATAGAGTGTGCGTTTCTGAATAAGTTTTGTGCATCTTCCAGTTACCCGCAACGATTGAATGTCTCATATTATTGAATTTTTTTAAGTAAGTCTTTTATTTGATCGAAGTTTTTCTCAGTAGCATTGTACAATGCAATTTTACCTTCTTTATCAACAACGATATAACGTGGGATCCAGTTTAAATCTAATGATTTACCGAAGTCTCCTTTCATTCCTTTTCCTTCTTTAGAGTAGTAGTGAAGACCTTCAATACCGTATTTTTCAATAGCCTCTTTCCAAGCTTCTTCTGTTTTATCTAAAGAAAGATTGACAAAAACTACGCTAGGAAACTCTTTTTTAATCTCTTTCATCGTAGGAACAGCTTTGATACAGTCAGGACACCATGCAGCCCATACATCGATTACTACAGCTTTACCTTTTTGTTGATCTAAGATTTGTTGTAACGTAATAGCTTTGCCATCTAGTTCAGCGAAGTCTTGTTCTAATGCTCTTGTGGCAAATGCAGTTGTATCTTTTACTTGTTCTACTTCAGGTGTAGTATCTGCGTCTTCTTGTAGTGTAGTTGATACTTCTTCTGTTTTTTGAGTCTGCTCTTTACAAGAGGCAAATGTAATAGCGACTAATGCTAGGGCTAAAAATATCTTTTTCATTGTTTAAATATCTGTTTTATTGTTTCTAATTTAACTTGATTCTCGGATCGAGATAAGCATATATCAAATCTACTAAAATAGTAATGATTACGAAAGAAGAAGAGATAATAAGTACGGCTCCCATAATGACGGGTAAGTCTAATGTGTTTAAAGCATCTACTATTTCTTTTCCCAATCCGTTCCATCCAAAAATATACTCTACAAATACTGCTCCTGCTAACATAGAAGCAAACCATCCTGATAAAGCTGTAACTACAGGGTTTAAGGAGTTTTTTAGAGCGTGTTTGTATATGATTTGTGAGGTACTTAACCCTTTAGCTTTAGCAGTTCGGATATAATCTTGATTTAAGACTTCTAGCAATGTATTTCTCATCAATTGAATTACGACAGCTAAAGGTCTTATTCCTAAAACAACTGCCGGTAATATAGCATTCTTTAGCATTAGATGTCTTCCTTCGCCAAAGTTGTCTACTTCATATAAACTACCTGTCATAGGTAGCCCTGTGTAACTATGCAGTACATACCCAAATATCCAGGCAAATAAAATAGCACTAAAGAAAGAAGGAATACTCATCCCAAAAGTACTAATAATAGCTATTGTTTTATCTAGCCATGTATTTTTAAATAGTGCAGATATAATCCCTAAAAGTACTCCTATGAATAAAGCTAGGCCTATAGCTAGCACTGCTAGTAATATTGTATTTGGTAGAGTCTCTGCGAGTATAGTACTCACTTTTTTTCCACTTTTCTGAAAGCTCTCTCGTAGATAAGGAGCTTTTAGCATTAGGCTGTATTTCGCAGTACTAAAAAGAGTTGTTCCCGTATATTTATCCGCTGTATTAAAGCTGTAATCCTCTTCATTATTGCTGTGAATAGAGATAGGGGATAAGTCGTTTAGATAGAGTATATACTGTTTCCCCTGAGGCTGGTCAAAGCCGTATTTCTTTTTAATTGCTAACAATTGTTCTGAGTTTTCATTTTGATCCAACATCATTCTGGCAGGATCACCAGGTAAAATATTAAACAAAAAGAATACTACAGTAACTACACCTAGTAAGGTGAAGAAAGCGTATAATAGTTTCTTTAAAAAATAACTTAACAAGAGGTATAATGCTTATTTTAAGTTTACAGATTCTCTGTCGTTCCAATGTTTTTTCTCTACAATCACTCCATTTTCTAAAACAACGATACTAGGGTTACCGCGCTCTATTGTTTTAAGTGTCGTTCCATCACAAGTGTAGTAATCAAAAGGCAATTTATACTTTTGAACTGTCTGTTTTATCAAGTCTTGATTAGAAGCTGTCATACCTGCGACTACATATCCTTTAACAATTGCTTTATTGGCAAAGTCTTTCATCGCTTCTAGACCTTTTTCGTCAGCTCTATTTAAGTCATACGAAATAAGCATTACTAATTTTGGCTCGGTTAACATCATTGGCAATTGGTCAAAGCCGTCTTTATCCATAGTCAAGTCATGAATAGGAGGTTGGTATCCCTCAGAGATAAGTTTTTCTTCTCTTCTCAGGTATTTAGCACCTTCTGGTAATTTAGTTAATTCTTTATCAGAGAACTTGCGTTCTTCTCCATTTACATCATAGTAGAACGTAATTTGATAAACAGCTTTAGGCGCATCCTCAGGTATTTCCATGCCTTTAGCGATATCTGTACCTACTTTATAAGCTCTAAAATCCTTAAAGGGTAAGTGGTTTAGCACCCAATAACCCATAAAACTGCATAGTGCTAAAGTTATTATAAGAATACTACTATTGACTTTATTAGAAAAGATGGGTTTAATCACTTGATTGTACTTCATAATGATTAAAATCAATATCAGTAGGACAATATCCTTAGTGAATGACCCCCAAGGCGTTAATGGTACTGCATCTCCAAAACATCCACAGTCTGTCACTTTATTAAAGAATGCAGAGTAGAAGGTAAGGAAAGTAAAGAACACAATCATTAAGAATAATAGAGCAATTGTCAGTTTACGTGCATATCCTATTAACAAAGCTACTCCTAGAATTACTTCAGCGATAACTAGCGTTACAGCTAACCCTACTGCATAAGGAGCCAAGAAAGGAATATTTAAAACAGCCTCAGAGAAATACTCTTCGAGCTTATAAGAGAAACCCATAGGGTCGTTTAACTTTACTAAACCTGATAGGATAAATAATACTCCTACAAAGATTCGAGACAATTGAGCAATTATTTTCATAGTTATTTGATTGTGTTAGAACAGTGATTTATTGGTTTGGTAAATCTAAGTGTATCAATGCAAAAACAGAATAGTTAAGCATGTCTTGGTAGTTAGCTGCTATTCCTTCTGATACAATTGTTTTTCCTTGATTGTTTTCGATTTGTTTTACGCGAAGTAACTTTTGTAAGATTAGATCAGTAAGCGAACTTACACGCATATCACGCCAAGCTTCTCCATAGTCATGGTTTTTATTTTCCATTAATTGTTTTGTCTCTGCTACTTTTTTATCGTATAGAGCAGTTGCTTCTTCTGCTGATAGATCAGGTTGATTAGCCACGCCAATTTCTAAATTGATTAGAGCCATGATACAGTAGTTCACAATGCCTATGAACTCTGGAATCTCTCCCTCATCTACCTTGCGCACTTCATTTTCTTGAATACTTCTCAATCTTTGTGCTTTGATAAATATTTGATCAGTTAAAGAAGGTAATCTTAGGATACGCCATGCACATCCGTAGTCTTTCATTTTCTTCGTATATAAATCTCTGCATATCGCAATTACTTGGTCGAATTGAGTAGAAGTCGTATTCATTTGGATTATATTTGTGTAATATTTTTTCAAAAATACTAATAATACTAACCCTTTGAAAGAGGCAAAAGTATTTTAGTTGTTTTTATTATATAAAACTACACAAAAAAATAATGTATTACACACGATGACAATAAATTGTAAAGGGGAATTAATTGATTTAAGTATTCCCAAAATTATGGGAATACTGAATGTCACTCCTAATTCTTTTTTTGACGGAGGGAAGTATAAGACAGATAATGCCTTTCTGAGTCATGCTGAGCAGATGATAAGAGACGGTGCTGACTTTATCGATGTAGGTGCTTATTCTAGTAAACCAAGTGCGGAGTATGTATCTGAACAAGAAGAAATAGACCGTATCGTTCCTATTGTAGAGTTACTTCAAAAAGAGTTTCCTAACATTCATCTTTCTATTGATACTTTCAGAGCAGGAGTAGCACGTGCTACGATAGAAGCAGGAGCATCTATGATTAACGATATTGCTGCCGGATATTTAGATGATAAAATGTTAGAAACAGTAGGAGAGTTGCAAGTGCCTTATATCATGATGCACATGAGGGGAAATCCCCAGACTATGCAGTCTATGACTACATATAATGACTTAGTAAAAGAAGTGAAAATATACTTCTCAGAGCGAGTAGCGAAAGCAAGAGAATATAAGATTAACGATATCATACTAGATCCAGGCTTTGGCTTTGCTAAAACATTGGAACAAAATTATGAGCTGATGAGTAAAATGGAGTTGTTATCTTCTTTTGAATTGCCTATTTTAGTAGGTATATCTAGGAAGTCGATGATCTATAAGTTATTTGATATTACTCCTCAAGAGGCATTAAACGGAACAACAGTATTAAATACAGTAGCTTTACAAAAAGGAGCTCATATCTTAAGAGTTCACGATGTGAAAGAGGCTGTGCAAACAAGAGAAATAATAAAACAATTGAGTATATGAAAAAAGTGCTACTATTAATACCTGCTTTACTATTATTAGTGAGCTGTAATAAGAAAGAAATGCAATTAAGTAGAGCTTCTTTTATCGTTGAAGAAGGAATAGATGATCATTCACCTATTTACTTTGAAACAGGAGAAGAAGGAAAGAGTTTTAATTTAAATGATGCCAACAGAATTGCTGGTACAAATTATATTGTTTCTGTTCAACGCGATTTAAATGCTAAAGAAGTACTACAAGAGATCAAGAGAATTAAAGATCACAAATATGCAGAAGACAATATGCATAGAGATGAGAAGGGAGTATATCTAAGTTATGCTGATACACTACACAAGCACCTTTCTCTTTTTCCAATTAAAGACTTAGACTTTGGTTTTGTAGGACCTACTTCTTTAGATAAAGTAGTATATCTAAAAGATGCTAATAACTTTTTAGTAGAAGGCAAGTCAGTAACTAAAGACCAATTAATAGAAGCTATAAAGGATAAAGATAGTCTACAATTAGGAGTGAATAAAGACGTAACATACGAAACTTATTTACAGACTCGTATTTTCTTTGTAGAAAAAGAAGTAGTAGATAAGTTTTTAAAGACAGATTTAATCTATTAGTTGAATCGTGAAACTGTGAAATCGTTTTTTTGTGAAACCGTGAAACCGTTTTTTGTGAAACTGTCCACTGTAAACCGATTAACTGTCCACCGTAAACCGTAAACTGATTACTGTAAACTGTAAACCGTTCACCAAAAACCTATTCGTGATGATAAGGTTCATTGCGTAGGATAGTGAATCCTCTATAGATCTGTTCGATAATAAATAAACGAATCATCTGATGGGAAAATGTCATTTTAGAAAGTGATATTTTCCCTTTTGCATTTTTATACACGTCTTCTGAGAAACCATAAGGTCCTCCGATTACGAATACTAAGGTCTTGATACCAGAGTTCATCTTCTTTTGTAGCTCATCAGCGAAGCCAATGCTAGTAAACTCCTTTCCTTTATCATCTAGTAAGATTAGCTGATCAGTAGGGCCTATCTTAGATAAGATTAATTCTCCCTCTTTTTGTTTCTGCTGATCTTCAGACATATTCTTCGCATTTTTGATATCAGGAATTACCTCTAGGTCAAACTTTACATAAAAAGACAATCTCTTCATATATTCATCCATTAACGTTTGTAATGGTTTACTGTCTGTCTTTCCTATTGCAAGTAATTTGATATTCATCTGTCTGATTTATTTTTTTGCAAAAGTAGTTTTTTTATAGAAAATAGCACACTGTCTAAGGTGTATTTATAGCCAATGTAATACTAGGTTGCAGATGTACAACGCAATTTTAGTGATTAATGCAATCATAGTAAGGTGTGTTTAAGTTAGTTGGTGTCGTCGAATGGAATGGTGTATCTCTTTGCGCATAAAGGGTATAAATACAAAAAGAGAGATATAAACCCATAGTATTAATAAGGTTATCAAAAAGGAGGTTAGAATGAGAAAGCTAATCGATGAAATATAGTTTTGTAATAGATTAATCAGATTAAAAGAAGGAGTTATAACTAGTATCACAGGACTTCCAAGAGCCATAGTAGCCACTCTAGTTAAATACCACTTCTTATTACTTTCTTTATTGATCTGTTTGAGTTCTATCTGCCATCTGACCCCCATACCAATAAAACTTAAAAGAAGTATAAAAGATGTGATTGTAAATATTTCTAAATAGTAATTAGGCAGAGTTAAACCAATAGCGAAACTCAATAAGAATATAGCTAGTGAAACAATTATTTTAGGAATGGTGAAGAAACTTAATAAGACCTTATACATCTGTTTTAAGTAACTATTCGTTGCCAGTTTTATTTTAGAGTCCACTACATCACTAAACCCAAATACCCCAAACTTCTTAAACTCTCTATCTAGTGCTGTTTCAAAAGTTAGTGAACCATCCTCTTTCCATTGAGACTCTATTCCATTGGCTAAGTGATCGACTAGCTCCAGTTCGATATCATAATATTCTACATAGTGTTTCTTTACGAAAGTGTGTAGAGCTTGTATTTGGTTAGTAGATAGTGTTTTCATAACAGTAGTTATAGGGTGTTAAATTTCTTGATAGTAGCTTCTTTTTCTAGTTTGAGCTTAGGAGATATAACATTATATGTAATGTATATCCAGAGTCCTACGAATAAGATAAGTACACTTGATAACACAATAGACTTATTAGCTATAAACCTTCCGAAATAATACGTGATGTATAGAGCAGATAAAGGAAATGCTATTACAGATAATCTTATTCTATCCATAAACCATTTCTTTTGAGTTGCTTTATGAAGCTTTTTAATTTGAGTCGCCTCCATGATATAATAAATGAAAACTAGAGGCATTAGACTCCATATAATCACAGAGATTATATCTCTATTCTCAAACATAGTTGATAGATAATTAAGTGATGTATATATGATATAAAAGAGTACACTCGTTAAGAGTAATTTAGGCCAATGCAGGAAGCGCAGAACTTCTTTTAGAATAATGCCAAGATAAAAATGCGATAGAGTATTCTCCTTCTTTTCAATGATTGTACTAAACCCATATACCCCAAACTTCTTAAACTCTCTGTCTAACGCTGTTTCAAAAGTAAGTGAACCATCCTCTCTCCATTGAGACTCTATTCCATTGGCTAAGTGATCGACTAGCTCCAGTTCGATATCATAGTATTCTACATAGTGCTTTTTTACGAAAGTGTGTAGAGCTTGTATTTGGTCAGTAGATAGTGTTGTCATAATAGTGCTGATTTAATAGTTAAGAAGACTTTAATTGACCTTTCTTTATTAAGTTTCTGAATAAATAGATATGATACCAAGTAAGAATAAAGTGGTACATAACTACATAATCTATACTTTTATAGTTTAACTCAAGTAAGTCATCTAAAAAGGCCATCAGAACAAACAAGAAAACACTTAAACTGATTTCTATTACCAATAACCGTTTGTATATATCTAAATAATATCCTTTTAGTTTTCTAGTTTTATACAGTGAGATAGTTGCGACAGCTACAGTAATTGTTAGTATTGACACAAAAGCTGTCATAGCATTTATTTCTTGGATGCTGAAGAAAACTGTAAACCCAACAGATACAAAAAAAGTCAAGAGGTATGTAATCCAATTCGATTGAGTAGTAAGTTTAGCTACAGGCTGAGCTATAAACTTAGGAATACCTTTATAAATCCCGAAGTACTCAAGTAATAATTTAGAGTGCCATTTATTAAATACAATATTGTATGCCTCTCTATATTCATCGCCTTCACTCATTAGTTCTTCTATCTCACAAGCAATGTGATCTAGTACCTCATCACGAGTATCTTGATACTTGATGTTGTATTGAGTGATTAAGAATTTTTCTATTTGTTTTATTTGGTCAGTAGATAGTGTTGTCATAAGTGCCTAGTTAATAGTTTTTAATATTCTATCTCTTTCATTTTTGTAGGTTGGCTTGATGATATTAAGACCTACATATATACTAAGTATAGTTAAGGTAATACCTGAGGCCATTAATAAACAATCTCCTATAGAATCATAGGTAGTAGGTAAATCAAAGAGCCTTTTACCTTGCATAATGATATTAAAGAAGATTGTATTCGAGAGTAACGAAAAACTCATAACAGATGAATAAGTACTGTCTAATAGTAGTTTTTTATTCACTTTTTTGCGTAACATTAAATCTTTTGCATAGCTATAAAAGAATACAATAACTGGGCTCATTATAAATATCATTGTTAAGAATTTAAATTCTTGACCTATCCAATGAAGTAATGCTGCAATGAGTAAAACTATAGCTATAACTGTAACTATTAAGGGAAATGTGAAAAACTCTTTTAAAGATCTAAAAAACATATGTTTATATTCTCTGAACTTTTGTTTCTCTCTACTTTCTTGAATAGATAAGAATTTATAAGAACCAAAGTTGTCATATTCTTTAGCTAATAGGTATTCTAAGCTATTATTGTCACTTTCAGACCATTTCTCTTCTATAGAAGAAGCTAGATGATCAGTAAGTTCTTCTATTATTTCGTAATACTTCACATCTTTACTGATAATAAAATCTTTTATCTCTTCTATTTGATTAATAGTAAGTGTTTTCATAATTACAATATTTTAGATGAAACACTGTTGTATTCTTGGTTATGTTTTAAGGTCAAATACATGGCTGTATTCGATAAGAATATAGCTAGTAGTAAGAATGTTAGGTTTAAGTAAACTATCGAAAAAGTACTCGTGAAACTATAATATAAAGATACCATACCATCTAAAACAAATACACTAAACCAAGCAACGCCTTTGATATGTTCAGTGTAATAATCCAGTTTAAAGTTCGCGTAACGATTCTTTTTATACTTGAGGTACCCCATTACTAACATAGGAAAACCTGTGATAGCTAAAGCTAAACCTAAGATGAATAATTGATCTTTGATAAAGACATGAATTATAGAGGTAGTGAATATAGCCAAAACAAATAGTAGCCCAATACTTTGCATATCTTTTACAATTAATGGACTAACTATAAATCTAGGCGTTTTGTTGATCACCCAATTAGAAGGCTTTAGTTGACTATGCCATTTAGCTATTGTTATTTTACTAGCCTCGTGAAAATAAGCACCTTCATTCATTAGCTCTTCTATCTCACAAGAAATATGATCCAATACTTCCTCACGAGTATCTTGATACTTGATATTGTATTTAGAGATTAGAGTATCCTCTATATGTTTTATTTGGTTAGTAGATAGTGTTGTCATAGTGATTTTTGGTTACTAGTTAGTTTTTAGTAAGTTATTTTTATCTCTAACATATTTTGGTTTTAGATAGAAGTATACACTGTACTGTGTAAGTAGTAATAGTGTAAATAGCACACTCTTAGTTGTATATATAAAGCTTAGTGGTAGTATTCCGTTGTCAGTTACAGACATATAATTCTTTATAGAATGAGTACTTCCAAATACTATTATACATATAACACTAGCTATGATACTATAACTTTTATCATTAAGGGTTTTTTTATAACCATTCATATATCTATACTTTTGCAAAGCTTTAAGTGTTTCGCTAAAAACAATTACCTGTCCTATACCAAAAATTATAAGTATTATTAAGTTAGATAGCGATGCTAACAATAGCGAATGCTGTGTTAGTGTCATTAATGAATATAAAGAAAGAACAACAGCTATTACAGCTAATAGTTTAAAAGAAGTTAAACAATCTTTTACTCCTTTTAAGACAACTAGACCACACTCTTGTATCTTTATGTTCAGGATGGTAGACTGTACTTTGCTTAAACCTTTAATCCCAAATTTATTAATCTCTATAGTCAAGGCCTCTTCAAAAGATACTTGGGTATTAGATTCTCTCCATTGTTGTTCTATACCATTGGCGATATGGTCTGTCAGTTCTTCTATTACCTCTATGTATTCAACCTTGTGGTTGATTAGTTCTTGTCTGATTTTATCTAGTTCTAGTGGTTGTAGTGTTTTCATAGTGTAATTAGTTATATTACTTTAGATTGTGATATTTCATTCTTTTTTTTAAGTACCATAGGTCTCAGTTTATTGAGAATGATGAAAGGGATAATCAACAAGAGTGTAAATAGAATACTTTTAGGTATCCAGATAAAAGCGCTGTTTGAATAGATAAACTGTTGAGAAGTTTTACTGAAACAAAGAATTATCATAGGTATTAAAGAGAAATAGGTTAACTGCTTTGCTAGTAAATAGTACGCATTAGAAATATACCTTTTTGTATTTCCTAGATAAAGTAATTTACAACTACCGTCACTGTCTATCATGATAACTAGATTAAAAGTTACAATCGTAGCTAAATAACCAACATTAAATATTCTGTCTATAAAATACCATTTACTTGAAATATTAAACAGTAGAAGCGTACCAATAAAAATAGCTAGTAGATAGAACACTTTATAAGTTACAAAGTACTCTTTTATACCTAAACCGATGATACGCAAGTACTCATATATTTGAGCTTTATTCATCTGAGTTTGTACTTTGTTTAATCCTTTAACCCCGAATTTATTAATCTCTATAGTTAAAGCCTCTTCAAAAGATACTTGGGTATTAGATTCTCTCCATTGTTGCTCAATACCATTAGCAATATGGTCTGTCAGTTCTTCTATTACCTCGATGTACTCTACCTTTTGGTTGATTAGTTCTTGTCTGATTTTATCTAGTTCTAGTGGTTGTAGTGTTTTCATAGCATTTTCTTTTTTTAAGCAATCTGTGTACGACGTTGTCTACTATTTTCTCTAGATAACACTATAATATTGATACAGTGGTATAGGGCAACTAATGATAGTAGGTCAAGGTCTCCCATAGTAAAGCCGTTAATCATATACCCGTAAACTTTTATACCAAGTATAAGAGTGAATACAAGTAGTATACTACCAGATACCATAGATTTTAGTATCAAATAAGAAGCTCTATAGTGCTGTCTCTTGCGGTTCTTTATGAATAGTAGAACAGATAATACAAGCCCTATAAAACTGATTGCAAAAAAGCTAATATTATGGGTGGTATGATCTAATTTTAAAAAGAGTGAGTTGATTAAGGCAAACAAGAAAGTGATAACACCTGCTATTCTCCATCTGTTATCATCTCTGCGATACCACGTATTAGAGATAAAAGAAGGGACATGTCTATACTTAAAGTCTTTTCTAGGAGTCAGCATAGGATGCCATTTATCAAATACTTGTATAAAAGCTTGTTCAAACTCGTATCCTGTATGATATAGCTCTTCTATTTCACAGAAGATATGATCTGTCAATTCTTCTTTAAGATTGGCATAACGCACATTATATCTTGCTATCTCAGCGATAATTAGTTTTTGTTGGTTTATAGTAAGTGTTTTCATTGTGTTTTGTCTTTGGTGGTTACCAATTATGTCAATTTTAGGTTGACAATGTTCTGCATATTGCGGATAAAGCTTTCTAGCTCTTCCATTTTAGAAGTAGTTTCTTTTACTCCAGATTCTGTGAGCTTATAGTACTTACGTACTCGTCCATCTACACGCTCTAGTTCTACATCTAAGTATCCATCAGCTTCTAGCTTGTGAAGGGCAGGATAGAGAGCACCTTCTGTCAAGCTCATTTCTCCTTCGGTTACTTCCTTTACCTTTTGCGTGATTTCATACCCATACATTCTCCCATTCTGATCGAGTAGTTTCATGATGATGGCATTGAGACTTCCTTTATAAAGTTGTTGTTGCTTTTTCATACTTAAGATTCTTATGTATAGCAAAAGTATAAAAATATCTGATACCTCCAAATCTTAGGTATATACTTTTTAGATACTTTTTATGTTTTGATGTATAAATGTTTGTTTAGTGTAAGTAATTAGCGTAAAATAGGTGTAAAGTGTTAATGGTTGAGACTGTCAGAGAATTGCCTTTTTGAGGTGGAAGGCTGCAGGAATGTTAAATAAAAGGCTTCTTTGAGTACAGTAACCTAAGTTACAGTTAACCTACAAGGGAAGTCATACCTTTACTCTTTTAAACAACAATGGACTATGTTTGGTTTTATAAATAAGTTATTAGGATTAGATAAGGCAGAGTTACTATTCGCTTATATTCAGGAAGGAGCTATGCTGGTAGATGTACGTACAGTAGGAGAGTTTAAAAGTGGTTCTGTACCTGGCGCTCTGAATATCCCATTAGATACATTAGAATCACAGTTGCATAAATTACCTAAAGAAAGCAAGATTGTCGTATTCTGTAGAAGTGGAATGCGCAGTGGTCAGGCGAAGCGTATGTTAGAGCAGAAAGGATATACACAAGTGATAAATGGTGGAACGTGGACTAAAGTCGCTAATGTAAAAGGAAGATAAGCATGAAAGAGTTTTGGAATGAGCGATATAAAGAACAAGAATATGCTTATGGGATAGCGCCTAATGCCTATCTAGAAGAAGTACTCAAGTCTAGTCGTGACAAGGAGGTTATATTAATGGCAGCTGAGGGAGAGGGGAGAAATGCGGTATATGCAGCGCAAAAAGGCTGGAGTGTAAAAGCCTTTGATCAAAGTATAGAAGCTAGGAATAAAGCACTTCAATTAGCTAAACAACACCATGTAGAGATTGACTATCTTGTCAGTGATGTTGAATCGTTATCTTACGAATTAGCATCAGTGGATGCAATAGCGTTGATTTATGCTCATTTTCCAGAGAGTGTAAGGAGGGCCTATCACAGACAGTTAGGAAGTTATGTCAAAGCAGGTGGAACATTGATACTAGAAGCCTTTGCTAAAGAGCATATCTATAAACAAAAAGAGAATCCCGATGTAGGAGGACCTAGTAACCCTGCGATGCTGTATAGCGTAGAAGAATTAAAAGAGGATTTCTGCGATTTCGAATTTATCAATCTAGAAGAGGTAGATATAGAGCTGTCAGAAGGTCTATATCACAGAGGAATAGCAAAAGTAATCAGAGGGATAGCGAAGAAGAAATAAGACATAAAAGAATATATATAAGCCTTGAAGCACTAGTTTCAAGGCTTTTTTTGTTGCAACAGGATAGTGAATATAGATAGGGTGATACAGAGGTAAACGAAAAATGAAAAGTGTTTTTTCAATCTCTAATCAGCAAAATAGCAATAGTATGATGATCTAATGATTATGAAGTATGAGTCTTTCATCAAAGGAGAATACATGGAGTATAAAAGGAGCATTGTTGGACAAAGCTTGCCTTAGCTCCACCATTCTTGGGTTATTGTCCATGTATTGTCGAAGGATTTGCATTGAAGCCCCTATTTTACTAGGGTTATAGCATGATTGTATTTTAATGTATAGACTAGTTTTTTTAGTAACATGCTGTTATTAAGTGTGTTGTTGTTTTTTAGGAATAAAAAAAAGAGGTTGTTTTTTTTTTATTTTTGTGCTCAAAAAACGGATAATTACTGTTTTTAGAGAAAAAAAGTTGAGCAGAAGTTTAAAATAATAACTTTATCAATTGAATAATTATTGAAATAGTAAAAAAGTAACACTTTTTTTTGTAGAAAAGAACATCAAATTGTTGTTAAAAAGACTTTACAATTGAATTAATTAGCCACCTTTGTATACTATTAAAAAGAATAAAATAAGATGAGAAGAATAAGTATTGTTGCAGTATTATTAGTTGGAATAGCATTTGTCTCTTGTAAGAAAGAGAAGAAAGTAGAGGCTATAGAACCTTTAGAAGAGGTAATAGAATTTCAGGAGCCTAAAGCTGATGCTGTAGGATCAGATATTGTATTAGGAGTAAGTAACTTTTTAAAGAATGAGTTTCTGACAGAAGCAGATTTGAAGGTGATGACAGATACAGACCGTCAGTTTAAGCTGTATGCTATTGATCTAAATGGAGATGGGAAGAAAGAAATCTTTGTAAGTCTTACAGGTACTTATTTCTGTGGATCAGGTGGGTGTACTACTTTGCTACTTGGGTCTGATTATAAGTTAATCACGAAGTTTACAGTGATGCAAGGAGCTATTTTTGTAGAACCTACAGTAGAGAATGATTGGAAAGTCTTAACTGTAAAATCAGATGGAGAATGGAAATCACTAGTATATGCTAATGGTACATATCCTTCTAATCCTTCTGTAGTAGAGAAAGCGAAGTATGATGCACCGAGTGGGCACGCTGAGGTAGTCTTCGATCAAGAGCAGAAGTTAGATGTATATGAGTTTTAATCACTAAAATAAAGTATAACCGCGGATGGATTAATTCTATTCGCGGTTTATTTTTTTATTGCTGTTAGGGATATTGATAAATAGACCAATAGCAACTATGACATCCACTATATTCCAAATACTACGACCAAGAGCGACTTTTAAAAAAGGCTGAAACAGTAGCACTAGTACGATATAGATAAACATCTCCGTTTTTTCTTCTCTATAATAAGATTTGTACGCAAAGTAACTAAATCCTATACAGGCCACAAAGCGAACGAATTAATAGAACCCATAAGGCAACTTTAAAAGACACAGTAAGAGTAAAACTGCAATAGTGATTTTGATAGCTTTTTCCATGAGTATGACAGGTGTGAAATAGAGTATTAAGATACGAAATAACTAGATTAAATGCGATGTCGCTAATTACTATTTCTAGAGAATAGGTTATTCGTATTTATCTTTTATAACTATCGGCAAGTTTTGAAATAAATTATCTGCTTATATGAGTTTTTTGCCGATATCGGCAAGTTTTTAAAATAAATTATCTATTTAGATTATTTTTTGCCGATAATGGCAAGTTGAAGAACGCTGTGTAAGTATTATTAAGGTGTTAAGATGTTTGATTTGCTATAGAATATAGCCAGTTATAGCTACTTACCTTTTTGTTAAAAGTCTTATCTTTCCTCTTTGAAAAAGAAAGAGATTATGGCTGTAAAGAGAGTAAATATACAGATCAAACAATTGAATAGATTAAGTGCTGAGGTAGAGGGACTGACGATAGCGATAGTAGTATCCACAGATGCAATCACGGTAAGAGAGTTCCTTGGAGCTGTAGTGACACAGCAGGTAGAACAACATATACAGAAGTTCAAACAGCGCAGTACTGTAGAGCAGTTGACTGCTACACAAGAAGCCTTAGATAACATTCTATTCACTAGTAAACTCCGTTTTACCTCTCCTGAGAAGTACAGAGATATTGATATAGCAGAAGAGGTACAGCGTGTGATACAGGCGTATGAGGATCAGTTGTTCTTATTGTTTTATGGCGAACGAGAGTTGCTGTCATTAGAAGAGGTCATTGTATTGAATGATACAGATGCCTTTGTATTTATTCCCCTTAATTTTTTAAAAGCTAGTTTTTAAACAGATCCCAATGAATAATAATATTGTAACTATACTAAGAGATTATCAAGTAGAGAACCGTACTTATGCAGAGATGCATGAGGAGCTTTATGCGATGGTGTATAACCAGGATTATGCTGGTGTAAAGTTAGAACCACATATCGCTATATTAGGACTACATTTTACTGGCAATAGTAGTAATCCAGAAGATTCTATTTATAGCCCTAAGGTATTTACGCGTTATGATGAGACTTTTGTAGAGATGCTAGCAAGTAATTCTGTTGGGATGTGGAGAGAAGTGGAGTATTACGCTTTATTGGTGTACTTTTTTGGAGAGAAGTTAGCGCCTTGGGTACAGGAATTATTAGATCGAGTGGATGAATATATCTTAGGAGGACAATATGATATAAAAGAAGCGACGTGGCATAATGCAGAATATACATTCTTAAAACAGTGTAATGTTATTTCAGGACTGTTATATGGTATATCGTTCTATGATAATCATAACTATGATTCCTATAGCATAGAGTTGCCACTTCATAAGCAGGTGGAGTATAGTATGCACCTCTCGCTACCTAACTATCTTCCTTATGTATGGGCAGTAGCTTTAGATAGTGGAGAAGGGCAGTTAATCGAGGTAGTCGATACTATCTGTGATGGGGATAATGAGCATGGACGATGGACACCTTCTTTTTTATTGATGCTAATGGCTTCAAAGCAATCAAAGTATTGGGAGAAAGTAAAAGATATATTGGTAAACGCTGGTCGTGAAGAGGGAATTAGACAAGATATTACGAGGTTATTATCACATGTACAGGTAGCTAACTTAAAGTATTTTTTAGAAGTTATTCTCTCTCATAATTTAGTGCGTTATGAAGCAGTGCGTACAGAATTAGCATACCACTTTAGAAGTCATGTAGAGGATGACAAACAAGATAATGTAAAGCGACTATGTGAGTTGATGCTCTATGCTATAAATCACTATGACTATTTTGACGAGAAAGAATTATCTACGTTTAATGAAAAAGAGTTTTACGCATTGATGCACTGTTATCTATGGATACACAGAGAGATGGCGTTTGGCTTTGTTGAGAGTGCATTTGAGGAAGTAGAGCGCAAGTTTCAGCTTGTAATATTAGAGTTCTTACCAAACTTTAATGAATATACGGTAGAGTCTGTCCTATTTAATAAAATATTAGAAAGTAGAGATCAAGAGTTTATCGCTATGCTTCTAAATAGAATAAACCAATATTTGGAAGGGAGTAGAGCTTCGAGGTATTTTATTCGACAAGAAAACTATGAAGACATATACCAAGTGTTTTATGACTTATATGAACAATATAAAAGTGGAAAGACACTTATCTTGAAGAGTAGTGTAATACCAGATTATTACAGAAGCTTTGAGTTAAATAAAGAAGAGTTATTGACTTCACTGTTGTATTTGACAGAGGAGTCATCAGAGAAGGCGAGGCTGTTTATAGACAAGCGAAATACCTTTACTGTTGATTTTAAAGAAGAGTTATTAAACGTATTGTTGTTTGGAGGTAAAGAATATGGACTTCAGGGGTATGGATATAGTTTTAAAGGAGAGATACAACCTACCTATGAGGTGCAAAATGAGTTAGCTTTCGCTTATCTGAAAGAACGCAAAGAGACAATAGCTTTTGGTTGTATGCGATTCTTAACAATAGCGACCTTATCAAGTAGAGATGAAGAAGAGATAGTAGCATACTTTAAAGGGAAGTTTAAAAAGACACAACAGCACTTTATCCGCCTATTAATATCTAGACAAGATGATTTTAAGGATAGACTGTTAGAACAATTAATATTAAGTGAGGATGTAAATCAACGTTTAACAGCAATGGAAGGGTTAGTGGTACTAGCTCAGAGAGATGAAATACACCATCAACTAGGTATTTGGCTTGCACAGTTAGATGAGCTAGGTATTCAGTATGCTAAAGAGGAAGAAGAATACTTAGTACTCTTGCGTGACTTTGGGCGTCAAGGAAAAGAAGGACAAGATACAGATATGGCATTATACGATGCTACTGTGGTGAGTGCTGTCGTATTGCCTTCAGTGGAAGAGAATACTTTATTTAGCCAGCGCATTGCACATAATTGGGGACTTTCTAAGAAATGGGAAGAGGTAGTACGAGAGTTAGATAGTCTAGAGCACCTGATGAAACAATATGCTATGTATGAATATGAACATTTTAATTATGGAAAAGCAGAGAAGGTACTCTTAGGAACACATTTCACGAAGATGCATAGTTATTCAGGTGATGATGAATGGACAGCAGAACAACACTTCCAAGATTACCCATTGTATGAAGTATGGAATCAGTGGTTTATGGATAGTAAGTTAGATGCATTAGACTTATTCTTACTGCGTTGCGCTACTTCAGAAACAGAGGTCCCTGAATTGATAAAACCATTATTAGATGGGAAGTTGCCTTATTTCTATAATGAACTCTCAGCTAAATATGATAACTACTGGTATGCGATGGGAACAGTCTTTTCTTGTTTAACCTATCAATATCCATTTAAAGAAAAAACGACCTATTGCTTAGATGGTTTAAAAACAATATACAACAGTATTACTCAAGAAGTATTAGATTTAGAGATACGCACTTCTGTTTATGGAGAAGAGTATAGCTATACATGGGTAGATTATACAGATTTATCTTGGTATGCTGAGTTTATACCTATAGAGGATTTAACAGAAGAACAGTGTTTAGCATATTTCAGACTATTGCGTTGGCGTCAATTGAATTGTAATAAAGTAGATGATAGCTATTATCTGTTACCTTTTGAATTGATGGCTATTGCCTATGATAAGAATGAAATTACGCGAGATGAGTTTATACAGTATCTTGTAGTTATAGATAATAGAAAGTCTTATTTCAGTTCAATGTTATCTCCTTTTACAAAGCGATTTATAAACGATAAAGTACAGCAAGTCTTGGTTGAGTTTAAAGCGTATTATTTACAACAGGTTATGGATAGGGATAACCCTACGACTAAGGTATTTGATATTGTCTTTGACTTTCAGGAGATAGAAGGAATGCAGTATTTCTTTGGATTATTGCATAAGATCAAGCACACAGGGATATCTAAAGAAAGTATTTACTATTATGCAGAGATGCAAATCACGATTAAGGAATTAGGACAAATCTATAGTAAACTTATTCGTAGAACAACACCTTTAAGTACGGATAGCCAAGAGATGTTTAATGCTCAAGTAGCAGAGATAAACTTCAGTGCAATACAATGGATCGAAGTGGCTGTAGCATGTCCGCAGTGGATAAAGTACATCACGACTTACTTAGACTGGCAAGGATTAGAGTCAGCGATATGGTGGCTGTTCGCTCATCTGCTGGATAACGAACAAGAAGAGGAGAGAAACAAGATACAAAAACAGATACAACGCTATTCTGCTATAGCGTTAGAGGAGTTTGAAGGAGGTGTAGTAGATATAGATTGGTTCTTTAGTTTTTATCACGTACTAGGAGAAGAGCGTTGGCAGATGCTTTATGATTCAACTAAGTTTATGGCAGTAGAGGGGCATACTCGTGTGAAGCTATATGCAGATGTGCTGTTAGGCAAAGTCTCTATGAAAGACTTGAAAACGAGGGTTATCTCTAAACGCGATAGAAACTATGTACGTGCATGTGGGTTATTCCCCTTATCTGAGACAGATAGAGAAGGAGATTTGATGGATCGATATGAGTTATTAGAACAGTTTAAGAAAGGTTCTAAGAAGTATGGAGCTATGCGCCAAGAGAATGACTTAAAGATATATAATGTAGCGATGCAGAACATCGCTAGAGCGGCAGGGTATACTGATGCAGTGCGTTTTCAATGGTCTATGGAGAGTGTACAAGTGCAGTCTATTCTAGAGAACTATAAGGAACTGGTATTGGATGAGTATACATTCTCTTTGACTGTATCTGATGAAGGAAAAGTAGAGTTGACAGTGAAGAGTAAAGGGGATAAGCCCTTAAAAGCGATACCTGCTAAACTAAAGAAAAATGAGCAAATCATAGATCTAGTAGAACGTCAGAAGGCACTGAAAGAACAGTATAGTCGCTCTCGTCTGAATTTAGAGCAGGCAATGCTTAGACAAGATGCGTTCTCTTATGCAGAGATGCAGAAGTTGTTACTGCATCCGATTATTAAGCACCATTTGGCTAAGTTGGTTTTTAAATGTGGTGAGGTTTACGGTTTGTTTGTAGAGGGAGTATTTACCACTATAGATGGCGTGGTAATGGATGTACAAGGAGAGGAAGAGTTCGTGATAGTACACTGTTATGGTTTATATCAAAGTGGACAATGGGTCAATATACAAGCTTATTTGTTTGACAAACAGATAGAACAACCCTTTAAACAAGTGTTTAGAGAGTTGTATTTACACAACGAAGCAGAGGAAACAAATATCGGTAGCTCTAATCGCTATACGGGATATCAGGTCAAAGACAAACAGACTTTAGGACTGTTTAAGACAAGAAACTGGCAGTATGAATACTATGCGAATTACAGCAAACTGTATTTTGAGGAGGATATTCGAGTTGAGGTTTATATTGACTATTTAGGAGGTAGTAATGCAGAGTATGGTGACTATGTTAGCTTAGAGCATGTCTTGTTCACTAAAGCTTCTTCAGATGACGTGATTGCCCTAACAGAGGTTAATCCTATTGTCTTCAGTGAGGTGATGAGAGACCTTGACTTGGTGGTAAGTGTCGCTTATGTAGGAGGAGTAGATCCAGAGACAAGTCTGTCTACGGTACAGATGCGTATGGCTGTTGTGAGAGAAACAGCACGATTATTGAAGTTAACAAATATCGAGTACAAAGAACGCCACCTTGTGATCACAGGGACTAAGGGAATCTATAGCTTACATGTCGGTAGTGGTGTGATTCACTTGATATCTGGTACGCATCTCTATATCGAGCCTGTACATACACAGGATAGAGGGAAGTTGTTCCTACCCTTTGTAGATGATGACCCTAAGACCACAGAGATTGTGTCTAAGGCTTTAATTTTAGCTAGGGATGGGAGTATTAGAGATACGGGTATCTTAAGGCAGATAGAGTAGAAAATCTTTATATATATGATATAGTTCTTTAGTGGAGAGTAAGTATATTTGACAATAGAAAAAAGAAGGTAATGACAATAGGACAGATATTAAAATTAGTAGAAAAATCGACATTAAGGAAAACAGAAAGGCTATCTCTAAGAGAAGTAGAGGAAGAGAGTAAAGGACATTGGGTAGCTTATGTAGATGACGAAGAAAGTAGCTATGATGTACAAATCGTAATAGATGGCCGTACTGTAGTCAGTAGAAGTTGTGAATGTGAGATTGACAATATAGTCATGTGTTCACACCAGACTAAGCTACTGATGGCAATAAATGATGCCTTAAAAGGGAAGAAAATTGCTACGAAACCCGTTGTGAAAAAAGCTTTGAGTAAAAAGAAAATAAGCGAAAGTGTAGCATTACTTCAAGATGTTAATCAAGAGGAGGTGTATACATGGCTGACTGAATTGTTTAAGAAAAATAAGGAGGTAGAGCAGGAGTTTATATTAA
This sequence comes from Myroides odoratimimus, assembly GCF_030326305.1. Taxonomy (GTDB): domain Bacteria; phylum Bacteroidota; class Bacteroidia; order Flavobacteriales; family Flavobacteriaceae; genus Flavobacterium; species Flavobacterium odoratimimum_A. Next base: position 112,313 of record NZ_JACAKB010000006.1, read on the forward strand.
CTTTTAAAAAACAAGATAGTGCCGAATATAGTGTTGATATCGTTGATAAAATATTGAAAGATATTTATACTTCTGTTTTTGGAAAAAGAAAGAATGCAGATGCTAAAGATATTAAGAGGCTGGTAGATTTGGTTTCACTTGCATTAGAGCCAGTGGATAAATATATCGTTGTTAATATTACAAAACCTATTGCTTTAGAACTTTATTTAAAGATAATGTCTTCTCTATTTACGTTAAAGTATAGTGTGAATTATACTAGCAAACGAGTTGATACCTATATGAATAAGTTTGTTGAAAGATACGTATTAGCATTATTAAATGTCAAAGATCAAGATGTTGTCAAGAATACGATAGTAAACTTATTGAAACAACTGTATGAGCCTAAGAATAGTTTACACTACAGTCTAGTTTCAGCTTTAGTTATAGAACTATACGAAAGTAAAGATGAGAGATATACTTCTCTTTTTGGGGATGAGGTAGTGAAAATAATGAAGCATTATCAAGATAATAATTATGTTGTTGAGATAGAGATGTATTTGTTCTTTTTGATAATAGCTGTTGAACAACAAGTTTTAAAAGATTGTTATAAATTGTTTAAACCAGTTAGGTTTCAGAATGAATACAATTTGCTATTATTAAAAGGGTTAATGGATATAGATCTTAAACTAGTAGAGGAGTATTGTTTAAAAATAATAGAGAGTAATATTCAGACAGAGTATAACGAACCTTATCTAGAGATACTAGAAGAGATTTATGAGAATAATGGGGATAAAAGAGGTTTAGCAAATATAAAGAAGCAACTTTTCTTTGAGACCTATGACCTTGAAGATTATAGTTATGTAATTAAGTATTTAGATGATACTGAAGAGGTTAAGAGATTTAGAGCTAAGGTTTTAAGTAGTTTAATAAATAACTTTCATCATGCAAAATCAGCCTCTATGTTGTATTTTGCTATTCTGGAAACAGAGCATAATTATAAGAAAATGCTAGAAGTACTAAGTAGAGATGTTCCTCAAGATGTAATGTGGGCTTATGGCGAACAGATGTGTAAGTTTAATGCTGCATCGTACTTAGACAAGGTTATGAGTATTGGACAAACTCCTGTTTATCCTAGATATACTGATGAAAGATTGGCTAAGTTTATTGTAGAGAAATTCTCAGCGAAAGATATCGTACAGAAATTGATGAAGTATAGGTATACAGATGGAAGTTTGAATAAAAAAATCAAGACACTTGTCGAGAAAAAACAAAAGTAGATAGTAATGAAACAAACAATTTTAGATAGAATACAGGCACTTGGAGGAGATATTAGTCAAGTAAAAGGGAAGTCATTAGCAGAAGATTTGATGTCTATCACTTTTGATATGGTATTATATCCGAAGCCAGAAGATACACCTTGGGCAGATGAAGAGGATCAAGAGCCTATCTATGGTTTAGGAGAGTATATAGATGAGCATCAAGAGTTGATTCAGTCAGATAGACAGGCATTTATGGATAAGATGATAGCTCATTACTATGTACATACAGAAGAAGGGAGAGGGCAGGTGTTTTGGACAGCAACTCCTTTTACACCCTATAAGGAAGGAACTGATGATTATGAAGAGTGGAATACAGATTTTATGGATGAGGATTTTGTTAATCTAAGCGAGATAGAGAGAGTAGTAGGTACAAAATATCCAAGCATGATACAGCTATTCTATAGTTATGGTTTTCCTGATCATTATTATATTTGTATAGACGATCCTAATCAAGAGAATCCTACATTATTTGGTACTGATCACGAGGTTTTCTTTAGTGAAGTGACTAATGAAGGAAGTTTAGAAGCATTCATGAATACGTTTATGACTCCACAGGAATTGATTAGTATAGTAGATAAAGCATTAAACAAACAATAGATATGATATTAACAGCACAAGATTTTAAAATATCAGAATATGATGAAGAAACATTAGAGATGGATTATACTTTAGGAGAAGAAGTAATTAATCTTTCTATTTATAATGGCGATGATGAGTTAGAAGAGATTCTAAAAGATGTCAATAAGGTAGTAGTTCAGTTAGAGAAATACAATGCTGAAGGAAAAGATATTATTGTAGATGAGCTGTATGATGTGTATAGTGAAAAGAACGAAGGATTGTCTGAAGAGCAGTTTAGAGATGAGTTAGGACTGTTGTCGTTATATTTTACTGGAGATGGTGAAGTAGAGTTTAATTATGAAGGCGGAGCATATTTCGGAGATCATATTTTATCTATTGAGATGGTTGATGGAGAGTTTGAATCTCATGTAGCGATGAATGGATAAGTAAGTATTAAATTAGATATATAAGGCTTGAGAATTAATTCTCAAGCCTTTTTTATATCGTAGTGTCCCACTTTATACAACCATAAGTGAGTATATAAGTTCAACTGAGGTCATTATAATCACAATTAAAATAAGATGAATAGAAGTATACTAGATTTGCTGATGAGTAGAAAAGGAGTATATACTCAAAACGATCTTTGAAATAGTGTTATAGTGGAGATAAATATGTTACTTTGTGTTCTGACAATAAAAGTATTATGAAAGTAGCAGAAGTAATCAAATCAATAACTACAAAAGATAAAAATAGAGCAATGCAATTGCCTGTTCGTGAGCTAGAACAAGAGAGTAAGGGGCACTATGTAGCTTTTGTAGATGATGGAGAACAGAGCTATGATGTACAGTTGTTTATTCAGGCTGCTAAGATTACTGCGCTTACTTGTGATTGTCCGAATGGAGAAACACTTTGCCTCCATAAAGTAGCGGTATTGCTAGCTATGGAAGATAGTAAGGGAGGAACGAAAAAGAAATCCACTACTACAGGAGTGAAGACTAAAAAGAAAAAGCTAACTGAGACAGAAGAAGTAATGCTTCGTGTAGATAAGGAAGCTATCACAGGATGGCTGTCAGAAGTCTTTAAAAAGAATAAACCTTTAGAACAGCTCTTTTTACTTACTTTTTCGACTGATGAAACACAATACACCACAGATCAGGTAAGAGAGATTATGGAACAGACGATAAAGTCGGTTGCGGGACGTCGAAAAACATTAGAAGGGGCGAATGTGAAGAAGCTGATGGACTTGATGAATATTGCTTTAGAGCCTGTGAATCACTATGTGACTGTCAGTATTAATAAACCAATCACATTGGATATCTTTTCGACTGTGATCGAAACCATGACAGACTTTCAGAATCGCATTAGAACGTATAGTAAGAAGATTGATTTGTTCTATGATGAGTATATACATTGGTTGGCATTGACCATTAATAATGTACAAGTTAAATCAGTGTGGGAAGAGGTGATTAAGAATATTGTTTATAAGACCTTCGAACACTTTGTAAACAAGAAAATAGAAGGTAAGACCTATTATAATTTCTTAGTAAAAGAGGTCTATCACTCTGCTAACAAAGAACAACAAAAGTATATCGCAGATGAGCTAGTAGTACACATACTTTCTATGCCTGTCAAACGTCAATTGATGGACTTTGAATATGTACTTTTCTTAAAAGAAGTAGCACTAGACCAAGATGTATATGATAAAGTACAACAGTTCTTTTCAATAGATATTTATAAGAATTAGCACCTGCTCTAACAACTAGATAAAAACTACTCAATTTGTGAGTATATATCAGACAAAGTTGTTACCTTGGGAGGATCAAACCAACAATACCATGTTTAATACAGAAACTTATAAGAGAAGAAGAGAAGTTCTTCAACAAAATATTCAAGCAAAGGGAATCTTATTGTTTTTAGGAAATATAGAGAATCCAATCAACTTTGCTGACAATGCTTCACATTTCAGACAGGATAGTACGTTTTTGTACTACTTTGGTATCCAACAACCACACTTAGCTGCTATCATTGATTTAGATGAGCATAAGACAATCGTATTTGGAGATGAGATGTCTATGGATGCTATTGTATGGATGGGACGTCAAGAGACTTTAAAAGAAAAATGTGAGAAAGCAGGTGTAGTAGAGACAAGACCTTATGCAGAATTAGCTATTTATTTAGCGACTGCTATGAGCGTGAAAAGAAATATTCACTACCTACCTCCTTACCAATCATTCAACAAGATTTTATTAAGTGAGTTACTACATATTTCTATAGTAGACTTTAAACCATCTGTGCCGATGATTCAAGCTATCGTAGCACAACGAGAAATCAAAGAAGCACAAGAAATAGTACAGATAGAAGAAGCACTAAAAGTATCTAATCAGATGCACTTATTGGCTATGCGTATGGCTAAGCCTGGAGTGAAGGAGTATGAGATCGTGAGTGCTATTCAAAATGTGGCAGGGAGTCATAACTGTGAGTTAGCTTATAACTCTATTGTGACAATCAACGGAGGTATTTTACACAATCATTATAAGATGAATACTTTACAGTCGGGTAAGTTATTGTTAAATGACTCTGGTTGTGAGACGCCAATGGGGTACGCATCTGACTTGACGCGTACATATCCTGTAGATAAGACTTTCACACCAGAACAACGTGATCTTTACAATGTAGTTCTTAATTCTTTTGAAGGAGCTAAGGCAGAGTTAAAAGCAGGCGTGAAGTATAAAAATGTACACCTAAAAGCCTGTGAGATATTAGCAGAAGGGTTAATCGACTTAGGATTTATGAAAGGAAATGCACAAGATGCTGTAGCTAATCATGCGCATACGATGTTCTTCCAGTGTGGATTAGGGCATATGATGGGACTTGATGTACATGATATGGAAGATTTAGGAGAACAGTATGTAGGATATACAGCAGAAGACCCTAAGGATACGAAGCAGTTTGGTATTAAATCATTGCGTTTAGGAAAAGAGCTAAAAGCAGGACATGTACTAACTGTAGAGCCAGGTATTTACTTTATTCCAGAGCTAATCGAGATGTGGGAGGCAGAGAAAAAATATGCAGAGTTTATTAATTATGACAAGGTAAAACAGTTCGCTCACTTTGGAGGTATCCGTATTGAGGACAACTTCTTGATTAAAGACAATGGTTATCAATATTTAGGGCCAGAGTTAATCAGAACTGTTGCGGAGATAGAAGATTATAAATCTAATTACTAAGAAGCTATTTTTATATTTAATATGAAGCCGATAAGTACTAATAAACTTATCGGCTTTTTATATAGAAGTATAAATGTTTAATAAGTGTACACATGGGGATGTTAGATAAAACAAATGGCAGTATATTTTTAGAAGAATTTAATTGTAGACTGTATAAGGGAATGCAGTTAGAAGAATTAAAACAAACAGACTATTACAAGGCTAAATATGATAGCTTTAGAGATGTTAATACAGGATATTTCTGGTATGGTTTTAATCATTTTGATTGGGAAGGGTATCAAGTTCGGATTAGTATTTGCTTCTTTGGAGATAGCTTAGAGAGTATGTATATATACACTAGCGATGACAGAGATGCTAAGACTTGGGATGATTGGTCAGAAAAGAAGGAGATGGAAGTCTTTGAACGCAATAATTCTTTTATGCGTAAACTGTCAGGGGAGAAAGGAAAGAAAAAGAATTCACCTTATCCTCAGTGGAGTATCGCTTTTGAGTGGGGAACTTTATGGTCTGTATATGATCCTAGAAGTGCAAGTAGTATATCAGGTCTGTCTTATAAAAAGTAGATTATATTTTCTATAATTAATTGAAATAACGATTGGTGATATAATAAATACAAGTAGTAGTTCAAAATAATTATATATTAATAATGTCTGATTTGTGTAATAATGTCAATGGTTATTGCGTTAATACTATGCATACATAGTATTTTAAATCAACCTAATCCTAACGCCATGCATTACTACCAATTACACGATCAACTCAAAAAGCTTTTTAATACAGAAGATGACTATATAAAAAGTGAAGAACTAGGTATTGAATTCTTTAAATACGATTTTGAATCTACACAAGCAGCTAATGTACTATGTGGTTCAGATAAATTGTATTGTGATGAACATCACGAGAGTTTTGAAGATACTTTTTGTAAGCTGATTACAGATACAGATCACCTATTAGATATTTCTGATTATAGTGTAGAGGAGAATAAGAAGTTTAAGATTATTGTTTTAAAGACATTAGAGCAAGAGGTTTCAGAAGAGACTATAGTCATGTTTCACGGCTTAAATGAGAAGAAGTGGGATAAGTATCTACCTTGGGCATATGAGTTAGCAAAACGTACTAAAAAAGCCCTAGTCTTGTTTCCTATAAGCTTTCACATGGATAGAGCACCTCTTGAATGGTCTGATCGAAAACTGATGTTTGAGGTGGCTCAGAAGAGAGCGATGCATTGGCAAGAGAATTCAGATACGAGCTATGTCAATGCAGCATTGAGTACACGTATGGAGGCTAATCCACAACGTATGTTTTGGTCGGGATTACAGACATATTACGATTTTATACAATGGGAGACTCAACTAAGAGAAGGTAAGTTCCCGAGTCTTTCTAAAACAGCTTCTATTGATTTGTTTGGATATTCTATAGGCTCGTTTTTATCTATTATTATTCTGATGGCGAATCCTAATGGCATATTGAATAATGCTAAGTTAGTTTGCTTCTGTGGAGGAATGACTATTGATCGTATGTTCCCAGTATCGAAGTATATTATGGATGGAAAAGCAACTATTATGATGCAAAAAGTCTTTGCTCAATTACTGACAACTAAGTTTATAGCAGAACCTCGTCTAAATCACTATCAATCCAAAGAATTACACCCAGGGGAGAGTTGGTTTAAAACAATGCTTCGTTACAATCATCACCAAGAAGAAAGAGAAGAACGCTTAAAAGAATTAGAGAATCAAATCTACTCTGTCAACCTTAAAAATGATGAGGTAGCTCCTGCTGTAGAAGCTTTAAATATGCTAAAAGGACCGTATAGAGATGTGCCTATTGGAGTGGATATTTTAGACTATCCTTTCTCCTATAGTCATATGGTTCCTTTCCCTTTAACAATCAAGAATGCAGAAGAAGTGGATACTCATTTTAATCTAACAATGGCTAAAATGGCTAATTTTTATCTGTAGTTATTAATAGGTTAAAAGGCTTGCTCTCATTGAGTTTGAAAGCTGTTTTAAATAGGCGATATTTGAAAAGTATAAGAAATAAATAAAAATAATTAACCAAGTGTATTAAAATTATATATACATTTGACTTATCAAATAAACAAAAAAGACATGTATCCAAGTCAATTACATCATCATCATCATTCTACTTGTACTCTTACGAGCTGGTAATGATATGGTGTATTTGAAACCAAAATATCTAATTATCCCGTTTGAGTAAATCAGACGGGATTTTTTGTTTTTAAGCGTATTGCTATTTGATACTTCCTATCGGTTTACTCGAACATTTTAATCAAAAAATAATATGAGTAAATTAAAAATTGCAATCCAAAAAAGTGGACGTCTTAGTGAGAAATCCCTAGAATTATTAAAAGAATGTGGCATTAAGTTTCCCAATGGTGGTGGTAAACTAATTGCCGAAAGTAAGAACTTCCCTATCGAAGTACTGTTCTTGCGTGATGATGATGTAACGAAATATGTAGAACAACAAGTAGCTGATATCGGTATTGTAGGAGAGAATGTGTACTTAGAGGCTAATCTACCTGTTAAGGTATTAGAATACCTAGGCTTTGGTAGTTGTAGATTGAGTTTAGCTGTATCTAAAGAAGTTGACTATACTGGTATTACTTACTTTGAAGGCAAAAAGATTGCAACTTCTTATCCCTTTATCCTAGAAAAATACTTAAAACAACAAGGCGTGAATGCTTCTATAGAGTTTATCTCAGGAAGTGTGGAAATAGCACCTAGCATAGGGCTAGCTAATGGGGTATGCGATATCGTGAGTAGTGGATCTACGCTAATGTCTAATGGACTTAAAGAAGTAGACAAGGTGCTAGACAGCCAAGCAGTCTTAATTAGCAACCAAGCTTTAGGAGAGGAGAAACAAGTCTTATTAGACAAACTCTTGTTTAGAATTAAGTCTGTTTTAAATGCTAAGGAACGCAAGTATATTTTATTAAATGCTCCTAATGATAAGTTAGAACAGATCATCTCTATACTACCAGGGATGAAGAGTCCTACTGTTTTACCCTTAGCAGATGAAGGTTGGAGTAGTCTACACTCTGTTATCCAAGAAGACCAATTCTGGGATATCATCGACGAGTTAAAAGCCTTAGGAGCAGAGGGAATTCTAGTAGCTCCGATAGAAAAAATGATTTACTAAAATAAGAAGCTATGATAACAGTATATAAACCTGCAAGAGAAGAATGGATAGGGTTAACAAAGCGTCCTATTATCACAACAGAAAGTCTAAATGAGAGTATCAGTACAGTACTCAAACAAGTTAAAGAAAGAGGAGATCAGGCTATTCAGAATTATACTTCATTATTTGATGGAGTACAGTTAACAGACTTCAGAGTAAGTAGACAGGAGATAGAAGAAGCCGCTACTTTAGTTAATCAGGATATCAAAGATGCTATAGCTATAGCTGCATCGAATATCAGAACGTTTCACCAGTCTCAGTTATCTACAGAAGATAAAGTAGAGACGACAGAAGGAGTGACTTGCTGGAGAAAGAGTGTAGGAATAGAGAAGGTAGGGCTTTATATACCGGGTGGTACAGCTCCGTTATTCTCCACATTATTAATGTTAACTATTCCTGCTCAACTAGCAGGTTGTAAAGAATTAGTATTGTGTACACCGTGTAATAAACAAGGCAAAGTAAATGAGGTAGTTCTTTATGCTGCGCAGTACCTAGGTATAGAGACTATCTTTAAGATTGGTGGAGCACAAGCTATTGCTGCCATGGCGTATGGTACAGAGACAGTGCCTCAAGTCTATAAGATATTTGGCCCTGGTAATCAATATGTAACTAAGGCTAAAGAGTTAGTACAGGCACAAGGCATAGCTATCGATATGCCAGCAGGGCCAAGTGAGGTCTTAGTCGTTGCAGATCAAGAGGCTGATGCAGATTATATAGCAGCAGATCTATTATCACAGGCGGAGCACGGAACAGATAGTCAAGTAGTCTTTGTGACCACAACGAAGCAGAAGATAAGTGAAGTAGCTGAGGCATTGGAGAAACAGCTTGAGGAACTACCTCGAAGAGACTTAGCGAAACAGACGCTTAATAATAGCTTGATGATAGAATTATCGACTATAGAAGAATGTATTGCTTTTAGCAATGCTTATGCGCCTGAACACTTAATCTTAAATATAGAGAATGCTGAGAAGTATATAGACTTAGTGATCAATGCAGGTTCTGTATTCTTAGGTGCTTATTCTTGTGAGAGTGCTGGTGATTATGCGAGTGGTACGAATCACACCCTACCTACTAATGGCTATGCTAAGAGCTATAGTGGCGTATCGGTAGACAGCTTTGTAAAGAAGGTTACTTTTCAAAAGTTAACGAAACAAGGACTAAAGAACATAGGTAAAACAATTGAAGTAATGGCAGAGGCAGAAGAGTTAATCGCTCATAAAAATGCTGTTAGTATTCGCCTTAAAAAACTAAGCAATGAGTAATAATAAAATAAGTATAAACGAATTAGTTCGCCCTAATATTAAGGTTTTATCCCCTTATACAAGTGCACGGGATGAGTACAAAGGTGATATAGGAATATTCTTAGATGCAAATGAGAATCCGTATGGTATAGTGAATCGCTATCCTGATCCATATCAAGTAGAGTTAAAGAAAACCATTAGTCAGATAAAAGGAGGAAACCCAGACCAATTATTTTTAGGTAACGGAAGTGATGAAGCGATTGATTTAGCCTATCGAATATTCTGTGAACCTAGTAAGGATAAAGCTATCGTATTTACCCCTACTTATGGGATGTATGAAGTATATGCTAATATTAACGCTGTTGAGTTAATCACACTTCCTCTAGATGATGCATTTGATTTAGAACTAGCAGTAGTAGAACCTTATTTAGAAGACCCTACTGTGAAGCTGATGTTTATCTGTTCGCCTAATAATCCTACGGGTAATCTATTAGATAGAAACAGTATCACAGCATTATTAACGAGATTTAAAGGGATAGTCATTATAGACGAAGCTTATATAGACTTTAGCAATGAGCCTTCTTGGTTAGAGGAGTTAGTGAAGTATAACAATCTTATTGTTCTACAGACTCTTTCTAAGGGATGGGGAATGGCAGGACTTCGCATCGGTATGGCATGGATGAGTGAGGAGTTAATCTCTTATTTTAACAAGGTAAAATCTCCTTATAATCTAAGTAGTGTAACACAAGAAGAAGCTATAAAGCAACTACAAGATACAGAGGGATTTCAACAAAGGATAAAGCTACTTATCGAGGAAAGAGAGAAACTCATCCAAGAGTTGAAGCAACTTTCTATTGTGAAGAGAGTATGTCCCTCACAGACTAATTATCTATTAGTTGAATTTGGTAATGAGGATAAGGTATATGAAGCCTTGATTAATAAGCAAATTATCGTGAGAAATAGAAGTAAGGTCGTAGAGAATACTTTGCGTATTTCGATAGGTACACCAGAGGAAAATAACCAATTAATAACTGCATTAAAAACAATAGATCGTGAGTAAGAAAGTATTATTTATTGATAGAGACGGAACTATTATTAAAGAACCTGAAGACTTTCAGATTGATAGTTTTGAGAAGTTGGTATTCTTACCTAAGGCTATTTCTAGTTTGTCTAAGATAGCGAGAGAGTTAGATTACACTTTAGTTTTAGTTAGTAATCAAGATGGGCTAGGAACTGCTTCATTTCCAGAAGATACCTTTTGGCCTGTGCAGAACTTTATATTGGATACACTAGCAGGAGAGGGAGTGACATTTACAGATATTTATGTAGATAACTCTTTTGACTATGAAAATAAACCTACGCGTAAACCTGGATTAGGAATGTTAGGTAAGTATGTCTATGGAGATTATGATTTAACGAACTCTTATGTCTTAGGCGATAGGTTGACAGATATACAGTTAGCAGAGAACTTAGGAAGCAAAGTTATTTATATCAATGAAGTTGCAGATGAGCGTGCCACATTGAGCACAATAGATTGGCAGGAGATCTATCAGTTCTTAAAGCAACAACCCCGTATAGGTAAAGAATACAGAAAGACGAATGAGACTACGATTGATATAGAAGTGAATCTAGACAGCGCTAAAGACTGTGTTATCGAGACAGGTTTAGGATTCTTTGATCATATGTTAGAACAAGTCAATAGACATGGTAATATAGGTTTAAAGATAAAAGTCAAAGGTGACTTACAAGTAGATGAGCACCACACAATAGAAGATACAGCTATTGCACTAGGTTCTGCGTTTAAGCGTGCCTTAGGCAATAAGAAAGGCATAGAGAGATATGGCTTTTTACTACCGATGGATGAGTGTTTAGCTCAGGTAGCTATAGACTTTGGAGGGAGAGCATGGCTGATGTGGGACGCAGAGTTTAAGAGAGAGAAAGTAGGAGATATGCCAACAGAGATGTTCTATCACTTCTTTAAATCTTTTGCTGATGCAGCGAGTTGCAACCTGAATATAAAGGTAGAAGGTGACAATGAGCACCACAAGATAGAGTCGATCTTTAAAGCCTTTGCTAAAGCAATAAAGATGGCAGTAAGTAAAACGGAGAACTATAATATACCAAGTACTAAAGGCATACTATGATCGCAATCTTAAAATACAATGCAGGAAATGTACAGTCTGTACAGAATGCTATAGAACGACTAGGGTATCAGACCATAGTCACAGATGATGTAGCGATACTTACCTCTGCGGATAAAGTGATTTTTCCAGGAGTAGGAGAGGCTTCTTCTGCGATGAGGTATTTAGTAGATAAAGGATTGGATAAGGTTATCGTAAGTTTAAAACAGCCTATACTAGGGATATGTTTAGGAATGCAATTGTTGTGCAATTCTAGTGAAGAAGGGAATGTAGTAGGATTAGGTGTCTTTGACAATGAAGTAAAGCTTTTTCCTGCCACAGATATTGTTCCTCATATGGGATGGAATAATTGTGATATGATAGAAGAAGAGACCTTGTTTAAAGGGATTGAAGAGCTAGATGATTTCTACTTTGTACACAGTTATTATGCTACTTTATCTAAGGATACTATTGCTGTTAATAATTATATCGTGCCCTTTTCGGCTGCTTTAGCTAAAGGTAATTTTTATGCAGTACAGTTTCACCCTGAGAAGTCAGGTAAAGTAGGAGAACTATTATTGAAGAATTTTTTAGAATTATGAGAATCATACCAGCGATAGATATAATAGACGGACAGTGTGTTCGACTATCAAAAGGAGATTATAATACCTCTAAAGTGTATAATACAAGTCCAGTAGAGGTAGCGAAGCAGTTTGAAGATGCAGGAATTAAGTATTTACACGTAGTGGATCTAGACGGCGCTAAGTCAAGCCAAATAATGAATGCTAAGGTATTAGAAGAGATAGCTACTCAGACCAATCTACAGATAGATTTTGGTGGAGGTATTAAGAATGACTCGGATATCATCACTGCCTTTAACAGTGGAGCTAAGCAAGTGACTGTAGGAAGTATAGCGGCGACTAAGCCTGAGCTATTCTTAACATGGTTAGAGCGATACGGAAGTGAGCAGATTATATTAGGAGCAGACTGTAAACAGCGCAAGATTATGACCCAAGGGTGGTTAGACTCTGCGGATACAGATGTGCTAGAGTTTATCCAATCGTATGAGCAGAGAGGAGTATCCTATACCATAGTCACTGATATAGAAAAAGATGGAATGCTAAACGGACCTGCTATTGAGTTGTATAAAGAGATTATAACGAATACTGAGGTGAAACTGATCGCTAGTGGAGGATTAACTACGGTAGCAGAATTATACAAGCTAAAAGAGATAGGTTGTGAAGGAGTGATCATCGGAAAAGCGATCTATGAAGGAAGAATAACATTAAAAGAGTTGAGTGAATTATGCTAAAGAAGAGAGTAATAGCGTGTATGGATATTCAGAATGGTGAGGTAGTCAAAGGGGTTAACTTCGTTGATATACAGCGAGCTGGTGATCCTATAGCGTTGGCAAAACGCTATGTGGTAGAGGGCGCAGACGAATTAGTCTTTCTGGATATTACAGCTACGATAGAGAATAGGAAGACGCTGATCAGTTTAGTCAATGAGATTGCGAGTCAGATTAATATCCCTTTTACCGTAGGTGGCGGCATTAGTACTAGAGAACAAGCAATAGATTTAGTGAGAGCAGGCGCAGATAAAGTAAGTGTCAATTCAGCTGCTATCAAGAGACCTGAGCTAATACAGGAGATCGCTCAGGCATTGGGGAGTCAATGTGCAGTAGTAGCGATAGACACGAAGTACGAAGAGGGTGAATGGTGGGTATACAGTGCAGGAGGGCGTATCAAGACTAAGTTAAAGACTATAGACTGGGCAAAGCAAGTAGCTAGTTTAGGAGCAGGTGAGATACTGTTAACCTCAATGAATAATGACGGTACGAAAGCGGGCTTTGCACTGGATATTACAGCTGAGGTAGCTAAAACGGTAAATATACCCGTGATCGTATCTGGGGGCGCTGGGAGTATAGATCACTTTGCACAAGTGTTTACTCAGACGCAAGCGACAGGTGCGTTAGCGGCTAGTATATTTCACTATGGAGAAATAAGTATACCAGAGTTAAAGCAAATATTAAAAACAAATAATATAAGTGTAAGATGAAACTAGATATAGATTTTAATAAAGGCAACGGGTTAGTACCTGTGATTATTCAAGATAAGGATTCCATGCAGGTATTGATGCAAGGCTATATGAATGAAGAAGCCTATCAACAGACGATTACAGAAGGTAAAGTAACGTTCTATAGCCGTACTAAAAATAGACTCTGGACTAAAGGAGAAACTTCAGGTAATTATTTACTAGTAAAAGAGATTTTGACTGACTGTGATAGAGACTGCCTATTGATAAAAGTAGAAGCTATTGGAGCTACTTGCCATACAGGAAGTACTTCGTGCTTTGGAGAGATTTGTGATAAAGGTTTTGTTTACATCTTAGAGAATATCATCAGTGAGCGTATTGATAACAATGTAGAATCATCTTATACCAATCAACTATTTAAGAGAGGAATCAATAAAGTTGCTCAAAAAGTAGGAGAAGAAGCAGTGGAGTTAGTTATCGAAGCCAAAGACGATAATGATACTCTTTTTAAGAATGAAGCAGCAGACTTATTATATCACTACCTTATTTTATTAAAAGCAAAAGGATTTACTCTAAGTGATATAGAATCTGTTTTAAAAGAAAGACACCTTAAATAACTATCCCTATATGTAGTGATATATAGTCTTGTTTTAAAATTCTAATATTTCGGTTTAGAAAAAAATATTTTCTAAATATGCGAATTTTGATAAGCTATATGTCAAAACAAAACAGACTTGTCATTTATGATCAAGTCTGTTTTTGTTTAATTTATATTGACTAGCTGTTTCCTTTTGGATGACAACTAGTAAGAGGTCAATAAGTTCGTGTTCAGTCCGTTATTTTGTATGAATTAACGGAGTCAGTATGGACTCATAACGGACTCACTACGGACTCATCCCTACTTTAAGTGCTACATTAGTAATAGAAAAGTAACTGAAGTATGCTACCAATCTTTTAATGCAAATACCTGTGAACGCGAGTTTACATTTAACTTCAGATATATATTACTAATATGATATTTAGTCGTACTTATCGTTATACTCAATTCATGTGCTATCTCTTTATTAGTCAGTCCATCCCAGATGAGGTAGAGTACATCTACTTCTCTCTCCGTTAGTTTATAATTGTTCTTTAAATGATAAGACAAGTCTCCTTGATGATCCTTAAGTGTAATAGTATCAGGTTGTTTTAGAGTTTGTGTATTCTTTTCATGAACTAGCAGTTTATGGTAATTCTTCAGCATTAATACATATTGAAACATAAAAACACGGTTGCGTACATTGTGTTTTTGGTTTTTTCTGACTAGCACATAGTTATTAATAATACTCAATACGATAATCGCTGATACATATAGCTTTAAGTTTGGCATAGCGTGATTCTGAATAGTGATAGGGTCATCTATTTCTAGATTGATAAAGCTCAGTCCTAACAGAATACACAATGATATTAAAAAAGCTACATAAAGATAGTATTGCTTTCTGTGTTTTAAATTCCTTTTAGTTAATTGTACAAAAATAAAGAATACTAAAACAGTAATGTCCAATACTACTGAATGTTTGCCTCCATATAGATAGCTAGAGAAGTATAATACAATGGCTATGATAGAGGTAAGAGAATATAATTTTAATTCATTCTTATACATAAATCTCTTCGTTCCGAATGGGTAGTATGTAGATAGTAACATACCTGTAAAAATGATAGAGGAAGAAAGAATAGTTGCTTTTAAAAAAGATTCAACTGCTTGTAAATGAATATGAAATAGGTTTAGGATATCACCTGTTATAAAACAAAGTGTAATAAGTAACTGTATAGATAAATAACTAATCCACTTACGTTCTTTAAAGATTTGGTAGATAATAAAACTAGCTATTAATCCTAAGAAAGCCATACCATAGAATATACCTGATACAAAATAGTTGATAGGTAGATCTATATAGGATGTCATTTCATGGTGTAGTTGTACACCGCTGAAGTTATTAATGCTTATAGTGCTTTGAAAGGTAGATAGCTGACCCAATCCAATATTCTGAAGCATTTTTGGAGCTATATCAAATAGGGTATATGAGGTGTAGGTGAGTACTATATCCTTTATATTAATGAATAAAGTAAGTAGCCAAGTTATAAGGACATAACTCAGTATTACCGATATAGGAATCAATCCTATATGGGTATATTGTTGTTTTTTTTTCGAATCCATTTTAATTTTTTAACAATAAATAATCAATACCATAGAATAGAGTACGAGGGGATAGCTGCTGTCTTAGCCCAAAACAGTAGACATCTGTACTTTTCTATAATAGCAATTTTTGACTTTGATAGTGAGAAAGTCTATATAGTTAGTGTACTGTTAGTATTAGTTAAGGATAGAGTGGTGAATAATACTAGCGTAAAACAAACTATATGTGATATACTAAGTGTTTTTTAGTACTTAAAAGATATATTGATCTCTAAATCTTCTTTTCTGTAATTGTTAAATATTTTAGAAGTATAGCTTCTAATAGGTGGTGTTATGTATTTGATTTTGAATACATCTAAGAGAATTGATTTTAGTGTAACCTCTTTGTTTTTAGGTTGTTGTTGTTCTTTTCTCATGTTTATTGTTGTTTTGTTTTGACTAAGCAATATAGAGTGAAAAGCTGTAATATGTACTATAACAAAGTATAGTTCTTTGTTAAATAATTACCCTATTTATCTGTTTAAGACATTTGTGAATTAGTGTGTTATGCGAATAGAGGAAGGTTTTATAAGACTAATGACATTTATTAACAGTTAGACTAAGGCTGTTGTTAAAAGTGAGCTTAAGTTATGATATCTTAAATATAGACTAGGCTAGGAAAGTATTAATTTTTAGAGTGTTTTAGTGATCTGTTTCCTTTTAGTTTTATAACATATTATTCTGTAAAATATATTAAAGTAATAGTCAACTTCTAACTACTGAAGGTACGTTGATTGCACTATTTATCTAGATTATTATAAAAATCATATATCGTATTATCGATTCTATTTTAAGACTTTTTAGGTTTTAAGAATCTTTTATATATAGCGTAACCTAGACTATTTTGACACTATTTTACATTTTTTAAAATCACATTGTATCATTCGAATTGTTGATGTTTCACATTTTTTGGTGTAACAAATAATGGGTAAATACTGTTTTTTAGAATCGTTGAAATTAGTTAGGTACTAGTACTATTTTAAGTTTTTAAATATCTGTTTTTTAGCTGTTTATTGTTTTTAAGAGCGTCTTTTTAAACTTTTTAAAAGTATCAATTTAAGATTATTAACAACCGTATTGGGCTTCTATTTATGATAAAAACCATGCTTAAGTATAGGCACTACCTCTCGTGCAGTGACTAATTTTGTTTTTGAATTTGGGAAGAGATATAGTTCCAATGAATCTAGATAATATTAGCAGTTCTGATTTTGTGGGGACAATGGAGAACTGTTACGCTCCCTCAAGATGTTTTAATAGTACATTCAATTGAGGGAGTTTTTTTAGAGGAGTGGAGATAGTGCTATATGTCTAAACAAATTCCCTTACTAACGAATTATTATAAATCTGATTCCTTAGGTTTTCCTATGGATGACAGAAGAAGTTTATTAGCAAAAACGATTTGAATACTTGGTATTGGTTGATAAAAATAGATAGCATCAGTAGTATCCGTTATTTCGCTCTAATTAAGAACTCACATGTAGTACTGCGAAAGTAGTAGAGAGCGAGATAGTGATTTACTAGTTGTAAATTTTATGAACTGTAGCCTAATATCTAGCTAGTCGTTTTGTGCCTGTGAATGCAACAAGCAGAGAACTGTGTTTCGATGTAGTACATAGGAATTAGTAATTATCGAGTAGATAAGTTCTAAGTTTCACTGTGGAGTGGAAGTGGAGCTTAATAAATTAATCTTTATCATTTATGGAAAAAGTAAGTATGGGAATAAGAAAGAAGTAAGTATAAAAGGTTTTGAAACTAGGTTTTGAAAACTTCGCCACGAAGTGGTGTTAAGATGAGACTTATAGGGTAAGTAAATCTTTTATTCGATAGTAATTGTTCTTCGCGAATTCAGTTCTTCGTTTAATTGTTATTCCACAACTCACAATAGCTGGAATACATTACATGACAACTCACAATAGTCATGTATGATGTTTTTTTACTCCCGTAATTTAAATCTTACATCCTCTTCAATGTAATGATTATGATCTGTGCTCTAAACTCACAATAGGAGTCTGGTCATAATAATATTTTATAAAACACAATTAACAAACAACAAATGAAACAAAAAACTACTTTTTCTCTATGGAAGAGGTTACTGCTTTTGCTCGTCCTGTTCGTTCCTTTAGTACAGTCCTTGGGGCAGACTAAGATTTATGCAACAGATCTTATAAGTGATAAGAATGTTGATAATCCTAGGTATGCAACTGATGGGAATTTGGCAAGTAAAGGTACACTACATGCACATCCAGGTGCATTAATGCTAGGTAAGAAGAGCGGATTCTTAGAGTACAAATTCCCTAATGCAGTGCCAAAAGGTAAACAAACCTATATAAAAATAGGGATGGAAAACAATGAATTACTTAATGGTTTATTAGGTGGTTCAGTAGGTAAATTATTATCAGGCCTTTTGAATGAACTATTGTTAGGAAGTCACAGATTTGATGTTAGTGCTTATAATGGCAATAATAAAGTTCTTGAAGTAAAATCAGTAGATGGTTTTGGAACTAAACAGGCTAAATTAATCCAAGATAAGGATGGAGAGTACATGATTGCATTTCAGTTAGATCAATCATTTGATCGTATGACTGTAGGTAATAGTAGTACAGCTTTATTGGGTTTAACAGGTGATAAGTTATTAGATGTTTACGATACTTATTATGTAAAAGAAGATGGAGGGAGCTGTAGTAGACCTATAGGAACTTCATTTGATTCAGCAGGTATTGAAATAGATTTATTAGGAGGTTTATTACAAAATAAATTCTATGAAGCTATAGATGGAAAAGAAAATACTTATTCTTTGTTAAAAAGGGATGGTGCAGTAAATGTTGGAGTGGGGGGGTATATCTCTCAGTTTTTTTATTTTCCTACTAGTTCTAATGAAGCTACTACTGTTAATTTAACCATAGAGTCACCAAAGGGATTACTTAGTTTAGATTTGTTAAGCGCTATCGAATTAAGAGCATATAATGGAGATAAGGAAGTATATACTAAGTCTCTAGAAGGAGGGTTGCTTAATGGTGTAAATCTCTTAGGATTATTAAAGACACCTGGAAAAAAGACTTTGACATTTGCACCGGGAAAAGCGTTTGACAGAATAGAACTAAGAGCAAACAATACATTAAATGTTGGGTTGTTAAGCGATGGACTGCGTATTTATGATATTGAACGCTTTGATACAGCTAAATGCCCTAATCCTAATATTATAGTTCCTGCTCCGACAGAATCTCCTTTTGATATAGCAGCTTGTGCTACAGTTTTAAAGGATTTTAAAAATGTTGATTTTGTTACAAATGCTATAGATGGTAATAATGAAACATTTGCTACTTTATATGCTAATAATGGTTCTTTATTGTCTGCTTTACCTTCTTCAGGAATGATAGAATTAGCATATAACCAAAAAGTAGCTGCGCATACAACTTCCTATATTCGAATTGATTCTGATAAAGATGTATTAGAAGCTTTATTAGGAGGAACTTTAGGCAAGCTAGTTGATGGTGTTGCAGGTTTATTGTTAGGAGATCACTATTTTGAAGTAGAAGCCTTTAGTAATGGTGTATCTGTATCGAAAAGCTCAAGTATAAGTGGTTTTGAAGGAACTACTAATGGAGTAGTATCACTAGTACAGGATAAGATAGGTCGCTATTATTTAGCAGTTACACCAACAACTGAATATAATAGTATACGTATAACCAATAAAGTAACAGGATTACCAACAGGAGAACAACGTATGTTAAAGGTATATAATATGTGTCGTGAGATTGGTTCAGATCCATGTTATCCTGCTCAGTTTACTTCATATAATCAAGTAGGGTTAAATTTGAGTATTGCTAGTTTAAATGAAGCAGGTGTTAAGAATCCTTATCATGCTATAAGTGGTAATTCATCTAATTATTCAGAGATTAGTTCTGGTACTCTAGCTGTAGGTACAGGAGTAAAACAAGTTATTTACTTTCCTAAACCATCTTCTAATGGTGATAAATTAGAAGTGAGAGTACAGTTTAACCCTAATAGTGTACTTTCATTAGATTTATTAGGTTCTTATAAAGTGACTACTTACTTAGGTAGTACTAAGAAACAAGAGTTTACTTTGAAACAGGGATTATTAAATAACCTTGATTTATTAGGTCTATTGCAGTCTGGTGGAGTTCAGTCTTTAGTTTTTGATACAAGTGTAGAAGCTTTTGACAGAGTTGAGATTTCTACAGTTACATTACTTAATCTTGGAGTAACACCTGCTATTCGTTTGTATAATGTGAAACGTATTAATGATGTATGTATTGATCCAATGACCGAAAGCCCTTTTGTTTCTTCTATATGTGCTACTGAGTTGTTAGGAAGTAAGTATGTAGATGATATCTCTAATATTTTTAATGGGAATTTTGATTCATTCGCGACGATTAACTCTGATGCGGGAATTTTATTAGGAGGAAATAAAAGAGCTGGTTTTGTTGAAGTTGGTTATGACCACATTGTGAAGGCTGGTACGACCTCTTATATTCGTTTTGATTATGATAAGGGGATATTAAAAGGTTTATTAGGAGGTAGTTTAGGTAACATTGTAAGTGGACTATTAAATAATATTGTTTTAGGTGATCATTTTTTCGAAATAGAAGTGAAAGATGAGAATGGTGTTGTGTTAGAAGGTAACAGTAGAGGTATAGCAACAACATTCAAAAATGGAGAAATAAGAGTGGTAAGTGATAAGCTAGGACGCACTTATTTAGCTATAACACCGACTAAAGATTATAAATCAGTTAAGATCACAGATAGAAACGAGAGTTTATTAGGCATATTAGCCCCAGCTACTTCTATGAATGTGTATAATATGTGTTATGAAGGTAATGCTGATTCTTGTGTTGATGCTTTTGCTACATCATTTGACTTTACTGGATTAGCCTTAACAGTTAATGATTTATCTGGAGCAGGTGTTGAGTATCCAGAGCGTGCTATAGACTCTAATACGACTAACTATTCACGTATTAGTTTAGGAACGCTTAATGTGGCAGGAAGTGTAAAACAGTGGGTATTCTTTAACTCAGTTTCTGATAAAGATGATGTTACTAATATCAAATTTAGAACAGAGTCAGGAGGAGTAGATCTTAATGTGTTAGGTAGATTAGAGATTAAAGCATATTTAGGAGATAAAGTAGTTAATACGCTTGATTTATCTAGTGGTTTAATTAATGGTATTAATGTTTTAGACTTAATTAATAAAGGAGATATAGTTAATTTACCATACACACCTGGTGTTGAGTACGATCGTATATCTATCGGACTTAAGAGTGTGTTAAATGTATCTGTGTTTCCTCCAATTAATTTATACAGCGTAGAAAGAAGCTGTCAATCTTTAAATCAAGATCTTGTTAGTTGGAAGTCTTATAAAGTGAATGGTGATTCAACAGTTCAAAAAGTTACTGGTGGAGAAGAAGTAGAGTATATTATTCATGTTAAAAATGTAGGTGCTGCTGATGTACCGACTTTATTAATAGAAGACAGATTACCTGCTGGGTTAACATGGACTTCTGGTGGGACTCACAGTAATGGTGTAGTTACATTCAAAAAAGAAGATGTTTTAGTAGTAGATGGTGTAGTTACATTTAGTTTTAAAGCTAGAGTAAATACAGATTTAGAAGGGATTTCTCAAATTAGAAATATTGCGGTAGTAAAAGTTGATGAGACAGATAAAGGAGTAAATACTTATCCAGCTATTGACAATAAAGACCCTAAAGCCCCAAATACAAGCGAAAAACCGGGCACTGTATTAGTTGTTGACCCTCTTTATGATATCGAATTATCTAAAGTAGGATCAAGTAATGGAAAGATTAGTAATCAAGCACAGCTTGGTGATGAGATAACATATACTATCTCAGTAGAGAATAAAGGGAATAAAGCATTAAGAAATGTTTTACTTAACGATGTTCTAGGTAATGTTCTAGGTTCAGAAATAGAAATTGTAGAGGTAGGATCAGGTGTGATTCAGAACAGTACTATTAGTTATGTTATCGCTCAGTTAAATGTAGGTCAAAAAGAAACTTACGTAGTTAGAACTAAAGTAATCGGATTACCTACAACAAATAAAATTTCAAATAAGGTCATTTCTATCTATACATTACCAGATAATACAATTAAAACAAAAGAAGTTGTATTTGAGTTAGCTAGTAATTGTAACGATATTTTTGAAAATAGCATTGTTGTAGAACAGGTAGCAGATGTATGTGCGTATACAGAATTTGTATTAAAAGCAGCATTAACAAATCTAGCCCCTAAAGATTTAAAGAACCCAATATTTAAATGGTATAAGAATGCTGATTTATCAGATATGCCATTAGTAGGTCAGGAAGTCAAAACAACTATAGCGAGTACTACTAAGTTTTATGTGACTGTAGAGGGACTTGGGTATTGTTTTAATGGAACACCAGCTGAAGTAGAAGTTAAAACTTTAGTAAGTCCAGCGAAACCTGTTGTGTCAAGTACTCAAGCTGATATATGTGAAGGTACTTTAACTACATTATCAACTATAGAAGGAGCAACTGAATATCAATGGTTCCTTAATGGTGTATTAATCGAAGCTGAGGATGAAAAAGGACAACCAGTTCGTTTCGGCCATTCGATAGAAGTTAATACTGGAGGGGATTATAGTGTTATAGTTTCTAATGGAATTTGCTATTCTCAAGAGTCAGACGCTTTCACTGTTAAGGTAAAAGAAGCAGCTGAATTATCTATCGAAGGTGATCAAAGAATTATCACTAAAGTAAATGTCGCTATTAAGTTACCTAAAGTGACTAGTAAGAATGGAACAGTAACATGGTATAACGAAAAAGGTGAGTTATTTAATGAAACAGAAATCACTTTTGCTGTACCTGGTATTTATACTTACACTGTAGTAGCAGACTTAAATGGATGTTCTACAGCGGAGAATATTATTATCACTGTATTAGATTCTAACAATTGTCCTCCTCAGATAGAAAGAGTTTATGCAAAGGACAAGACAACTTGGGGATCTATAATAACTGGGGGAATTGCGAATAAAACCAACGCAATAGATGGTAATCCTACTACTTATTCTGAAATAGTAACAGGGTTAGGTTTATTAGGAATAGGTACTACATGGCAAAACATATATTTTGATGAAGTAGTGCCTGCAGGAACACCTGTGACTATTAAGTTAGGAAAACAATACAGTGGTTTAATGTTAGCTGGAGGATTATCTGTACAGGGATTAGATGAAAATGACAAACCTATTGGAACGTTAAAATCGGTACAAGGTGGACTACTTGATTTATTAGCAGCAGATAATGTGATCGAGTATACATTTGTTCCTACTTCTTCTGGTAAACCAAAAGCATTTAAGGGAGTTAGAGTTTCTCAAGGTTCTTTATTAGGTCTTGCTCAAATCTCAAAAGTATATGGAGTATATTATTCTAAATCAGGTAATATTAGTTGCGCACCTGTAGCGACTAACATAAACTCAGGTGTATTAGATGTACTTCATGGGGTACAAGATCTTGGTTTAGGTGTAGCAAGTGCTACTGCCTCAGTTACTAACCCTTGGAATGCGGTTGATAATAAACCTGATACTTATGCATTAATATCTCGTGGAGTAGCAGTATTAAATGAAGCTTCATTGACTGTTGTATTTAAGCAACAAGCTATGCCTGGTGATGAATTACATATCATTACAGAGATTCCAGGTAACCCTATTTTAAGTTTAGAATTGATTAAGGGATATAGTATCCAACGTTATTTGGGTGATAAAAAAGTAGGGCCTAAATTAGAAGGAGGATTGGACGTATTAGGACTTAAGTTATTAGGTTTAGGGTATGGTAATAAGCATAAAGTTATTGTTGCTCCATATGATGAACAACCATATGACAGAGTAAAAATCTCTTATGGTAGTGTTGTAGGAGTATTAGGAGATTTTACACGTATCTATGATGTGAATATTGTACCTACGATTGGTACAGGAGTAAAAGAAGATGAAGTCATTGATGTATGTAATTATGGGATGTTAAAGTTATCTATGATAGATGCTTGTACTACATATGAGATATATACTTCAGAAACAGGATCAGACCAATTAACAGAAGTAACTCCGTTCGAATTCTACTTAAAAGGATTGTCACAAGGTGAACAAACCATCTGGATTCAGAATGTTAGAAGTGGTTGTCCATTAGGGCCACGTATCCCAGTTAAAGTGAATGTGAAAAATTGTTCTGTCAAGACAAACTTGAATATCACACACAAAATCAAATAATTAGAAACAACAATATTTATATATAAAAAGATATGAAAAAAATCACATTATTAGCGGTATTATTAGGAACAACATATTTCGCAAACGCACAAGTAGGGATCGGTACGCCGGACCCTGCTACTTCTGCAGAATTAGACATCGTAGCTAAGGCAGGAAATAAAGGTATTTTGATTCCTCGTGTTGCATTAAAAAATACAACAGAATTCCAAATGGCTGGTAAGGTTGCTGAGAGTACTAGCTTATTAGTATTTAATAAAACAGAAGTAAAGAATCAAGTACCTACAGGTTTTTACTACTGGGATGGTGCTAAATGGAATAGAATAGTAGGGAAAGAAGAGTTAGATACTGTAATTAAGAATTTAGGTGATAATATTACGAATATCACTACTAAATTAGAAAGTGACGTTAAGAATCTTCAAGCAGTAGTGAACTACATATTACCGTCTAACCCTGATAATAAGGATGATAAAGGAAATCCAGTAGTTACTGAAAAGCATACTACGATTGTTTATAATCCTGAGACTAAAGAAATGTTCTATGTGACTTATGATAATGGAAAGTATACGACTAATCAGATTGACATTACTAAGATGGTACAAGGAGTAGAAACTAATACTTTCTTTAAAGACATCAAAGACGCAAATGGTAAAACAACTGGCTATGTATATTTCAACGAAAAAACGATTGTAGAAGCTATTGATAAAGAAACCGATCCAGCTAAGATTAAAGATATACTTGATAAGTTAGATGGAAATACAAAAGGAGCTATCAAGATTGACGTTAAAGGAACTGTAGTAAACAACTTCAAAGAAATCTTAGAAGCACCTACTACAATCACTGTAACTACAAAAGATGGAGATAAAACTTTCACAACTGTAGAAGAGTATTTACAGTATATCTCTCAGTCTGCTGATGGTAATGTAATCTATAAAAATTTAGGAGATACTACTAACCCTAACTGGGTATTCCAATACTATGATAAAGCTACAGGAAAATATGAGACTATTGTTTTACGTGATTTAGTAGCAGAAACGGAGTCTAAAACTACTATTGTTACTTATGAAAATAAACAATACTATTTATCAGAAGCATATATTGTAGGAGGAGGAGAATTAGATGTGACTAAATGGACTGCAGTTCCAGCTGGAGCTATTCATGTAGATGTAGTAGGTGGAGTGATTAATAATATCGAAGAGATCTTAACGACTAAAGGAAATATCACTATCCAAGTAGGAGGAAAAGATATGAACTTTACATCTGTAGAAGAGTACTTGCAGTACATCACTCAGTTCTCAGAAGGTAATGTTATCTATAAGAATATCAGTACTGATTCAACAAAACCAAATTGGGTACTACAGTACTGGGACAATACTGCAAATGAGTACAAAACTATCAACCTAACAGATCTTGTTGCTTCAGTAGAAACTAAGACTAATATCCTTAGAGCAGAAGCTACAGCAGATAAGACATTATCTATCTATGAAGCTGTAGTAGCACCAGTACAAGATAATGTTAAGAAAGGAGAAATCTTCTATAAGTATAATAATGAAGATAAAGGGGAGCAATTCATCAATATGACGGCAGATATTATCTCTTCTATTAACAACAATGAAGAAGTGAAGAATGCATTGACTAATATCTTAAACCAAGGTGGTAACGTGTACTTCGGTGATCATGATAATGATGCAGCTACAGATAATGTATTCTATACAATGAAAATTGTAAATGGTAAAGAAGTGAAGACTCCTATTGAATTACCAGCTTCATTTTTATTAAAGATTATCAACGATTATAAAGAGGTAATTAAACAAGCTTTAGGAGATAATATCACAAACGAAGGAGATATCGTATTCACAGGGAATATCTATAATGGACGTCAAGTATTATTAGCTAAAGGAAGTACTAAAGCAAATGGAGAATCTGCTAGAACTGAAGGAGTAACATTAGAGAATGCTACAGGTGATAACGCTATCAATGGTGTGTTATCTATCAAAGTACTAAAAGCAGGTGTAGTAGTTACAGAATCAACAAAAGATGTTGTGGTATCAGGTACTAAGATCGACTTTAATATCGGTGTAGGAAATATCTATACAGCTTTACCAAAAGATACTTACGAAGTTGTAGTAGAGTACCTAGGTAAAGAGGTAAAGCCTACAACTCAACCATAATTTAAAAAACAACAAACAACAATTAATTCTTTTCAGAAAGGGAGAGGCTAAAGCCAACTCACAATAACGGCCTCTCCCTTTTATTAAATCAAACTCACATTATGAAAAAAATATATTTAAGTATAGCCATATCATTTCTTGCAACAGCTGGTTTTGCTCAGACTAAGATCGGTGTTGTTGGTAAATCTAACCCAGATGTAAACACGAATGCTATCTTAGAATTAGAAGCAGAGAATAAAGGTCTTCTTTTACCTCGTGTTGCGTTAACTGAAACTACGAAAGCAAATCCTCTAAGTGCTCACGTAAGCGGGATGACGGTGTATAATACAGCTACTGTAGCGGATGTTGTGCCGGGGTTTTATTATAACGATGGTTCGAAATGGCAACAGATGGTAACAACAGACAATAAAGCTGTGAAGTTCTTCTATATGCCTACGATCACTTTTGATACGAGTGTTCTTGGAGATGGTACAAAAGAACTATACGAAGAGTATAAAAAGCAGTTCACTATGCAGAGCGGAAATGCAGTAAAGAGTACTAGCGCACCAGCTGTTATTCCTCATTTTCCAGCAGCTAGTGATTTATACTACTATGTTACAGACTTTGATTCTGCTGTGTTTTCAGATATCGTTATAGATGATAATGGAGTAATGACTTACAAGATTATTGGTAATGGTACTCCTACTTCTATCATGAATATCGTATTCGTGGTAAAATAACTAACTAGTAAAAGTGATTCACTATGGTTAAGAAAAGAACACTCTTAGTAGTTTCTGGCTTGTGCTCTATAGCTACTATGGCACAGACAGTAAACAAGGGAGGGCTATATGTAAGCCCAGAAGGGATAATGTCTACACATTATGCCTTAGAGAATACAGATGAGGCGGACTTTAAAAATAACGGTACGCTATATGTCTATAATGATATTATAAACAACGGTGCTTTCTTTGATTATAAAGGGAAACTAGCACAAGGAACTACTATTTTTAAAAGTGATAAACAACAGACTGTATCAGGTAACAGTATCAGTAAGTTTAACAATGTAGTACTAAATAACACAGCGGATAATATTGCATTTAATGTTATTAATGATGTGGTAGTACAGGGTAAAGTAGACTTCCAAGACGGTATTGTCAATGTAGATGAGAAAGACGGGTCATTTACATTCTTAAAAGACGCAACGGCAGTTAATGCAAGTGATAATAGCTATATCCAAGGAACTGTAGACAAGGAAGGAAACAACGAGTTTGTGTTCCCTATTGGAGATAAGAAGTATTATCGAAACGCTACGATTACAGCGCCTAAAGAAGAAAAAGACATTTTCGTAGGGAGGTATAATTTAGATGATAAGAACTTCTTTACTTCTCATAAGCATAAGTCTGGTATAGTAGAGTTAGTAAACGAAAGAGAGTATTGGCTAGTAGACCGTAACTCTAATGCGAAGAGCGATGTTATCTTGACATTAGGTTGGCATGCAGATACTACTCCAGCAGAGTTATTAAAGACTCCAGAGAAGAACTTACGTATTCTTCGTTGGGATGCTAAGGATCAGCTTTGGGTAGATGAGGGAGGTATCGTAGATGTCGATAATAAGACAGTGACTACACCTACATCTGTACGTGGATACGGATTCTTTACATTAGGTACTGTGAATACAGATTTGATATTAGATGGAGACGTAGTGATCTATAATCTAGTAACGCCTAATGGAGATGGAGAGAATGATTTCTTCTTAATTGATAATATTAATCGTTTCCCTAATAATAAAGTTGAGATCTATAACCGTTGGGGAGTGAAGGTTTATGAGACTTCTAATTATGACAGTAATAATAACGTATTCAGAGGGTATTCTGATGGACGTGTTACAGTTAACTCTGGAGAGAAACTACCTACAGGAACTTATTATTATGTGATTAGCTATGAATACAGAAATGCTAGCGAAGCACATACAATTAGAAAATCAGGGTATCTACATTTAGACAACAACTAAGATTTTACGAATGACAATTAATAGAACAATAAGAAATATAAGTGTGTGTATGTTAACCTTGTTAGGAGCACAACAAATGCAAGCACAACAAGACCCACAGTACACACAGTATATGTATAATACCTCTAATATTAACCCTGCTTATGCAGGTACTAGAGGTAACCTAAGTATTTTCGGTAACTACCGTACACAGTGGGTTGGTTTAGATGGAGCGCCTAAGACAGCTAATCTGTCGGTGAGTACACCTCTAGGAGATTCAGGATTAGGATTAGGGGTGAACTATATGAATGATCGTATAGGAGCGATGGATGAGAATAATATCTCTGTAGACCTATCGTATGCTATCGATGTTAATCAAGACTATAAATTAGCATTTGGTTTAAAAGCTACGGCTAACTTACTGAATGTAGATTATACTCGTCTTAATATCTATAGTGGAAAAGACCCTGTAGCGATGACGAATATAGATAATCAATTCTCACCTAATATAGGGGCAGGTCTGTATCTATATTCTGAGAAGTCATATTTAGGATTGTCTGTACCTAACTTTTTGACTACAGATCGCTACGATGATAACGAGGTGACGACGATGCGTCAGAAAGCGCACTTCTACTTAATGGGAGGATATGTGTTTGAACTAAACCCTAGTTTGAAGTTTAAACCAGCTTTCTTAGCGAAGGCAGTTTCTGGGGCACCATTACAGATGGATCTGACAGCTAACTTCTTAATTATAGACAAGTTTACTGTAGGAGCAGCATATCGTTGGGATGCATCAGTTAGTGCATTAGCAGGATTCCAAGTGAATGATAACTTATTCGTAGGATATTCTTATGATGCAGATACGACTAAGTTAGCGAATTACAACTCTGGATCTCATGAGATATTCCTAAGATTCGATTTGTTTAATAATCGCACTCGTATGAATACACCAAGATTCTTTTAACGAAAACTATAAAGTATGAAAAAGAAGGTTATTAAGTTTTTCTCAATAGCCTCTTTTTTCTTAATAACGGTAGGGGCAGTAGCTCAGACTAGTAAGGAGAAAAAAGCGGATAAGAGCTTTGACTACTATGAGTATGTCAATGCGATCGAAATCTATGAGAAAATTATAAATAAAGGGTACAAAAGTGTTAATACACTTACTAAGTTAGCAGATGCTTATTACTTTAAAGGTGAGCTAAAGACTGCTCATAAGTGGTACGAAGAGTTATTTATTTTTGCAGAACAAGAAGGACATAAACTACCATCAGAGTACTACTATAGATATGCGCAGACGCTGCGTTCTATAGAGGATTATAAAAAGGCAGATGAGTATGTAAGTCGCTTTGCTGAATTAGAGAAGAGCGACAGTAGAGGTATATTATTCGAAGAAAAGAAAGATACTTACTTAAAGGAGATTAATGCCATGATACAGCGTTATGATCTGAAAGTACTGCCTATTAATAGTGTGTATTCTGACTATGGATCGAGTATCTTAGGAGACCAATTAGTTTTTGCATCTGCTAGAGAAACAGAACATGGAGGTAGAGTACATAAGTGGACTAATGAAGCATTCACTACTCTATACAGTACGGTGATCAGTAAAGACGGTAGTTTTAGCGAGCCTGAGCCTTTGGATAAGTTTGGAAATGCAAAGGTCAACGTAGCATCAGCTATTTTTACTAAAGATGGTAAGACGATGTACTTCACGAGTAATAACTTTAAGAAGAAAAAGAAAGTTCACAATGAAGATTATTACATCTTATTGAAGTTATATAAATCTACTTTAAATGAAGATGGAGTATGGACAGAAGCTGTAGAGTTACCATTTAACTCAGATAATTTTAATACTGCTCATCCTGCTTTATCTCCAGATGAGAGATGGTTATACTTTGCTTCTGATAGAAGTGGTACACTAGGAGAGTCTGATATCTATAGAGTCTTTATAGAAGAAGACGGAAGCTATGGTACCCCTGAGAACTTAGGGGCTAGAATTAATACAGAAGGGCGTGAGACATTCCCTTTTATCTCTAAGGATAACTATCTCTACTTCTCATCAGATGGACGTCCAGGGCTAGGAGGGTTAGACGTATATATGGCTAAGCTAAATGTGGATAATACCTTCGGTAAGGTAGCGAGTGTAGGTGCTCCTATTAACAGTTCTTCAGATGACTTTGCATTCTATATCAATGATAAAAATAGAAAAGGATTTATCAGTTCTAATCGTGAGGGAGGAGTAGGAAGTGATGATATTTATTTCTTCCAAGTAGTAGACTGTAAGCAGCAGATAGAAGGAAAGGTGTTCAATACGAGTACAAAAGAACCGATAGCGAATGCCACAGTAGTATTATATGATAATGCGTATAAAGAACTAGCTACGATCACTACAGATGCGAAGGGATATTATCTTACAGAAGCTTTAGACTGTAATTATAAGTTTAGATTAAAGGCTAGTGCAGATAAGTTTTTGACAGCAGAGGTATCTACGGTATTAGGACGAGAGTTTAATGTATCTAAGACGGTGGATATAGGACTAGATCCTATAGTTGAAAAAATAGAGAAAGATGATGATTTATTTAAGAAATTGAAGTTAGATCCTATCTATTTTGACTTTGATAAAGCGACTATTCGACCTGATGCAGCAGTAGAGCTAGCGAAGGTAGTAGAAGTGCTTAATATGTATCCTAAACTGAAGATAGATGTGCGTTCGCATACAGATAGTAGAGGTAATGATGCTTATAATATGAAGTTGTCTGACCGAAGAGCTAAATCAACGATAGCTTGGATGGTAAAACAAGGAATAGAAGAAGATCGTATCAAGGGTAAAGGGTATGGAGAATCACAGTTAGTTAATAAATGTGCTAATAAAGTACCATGTACTATTAAAGAGCATCAAGAAAATAGAAGAAGTGAGTTTATTATTCTGAATATAGAATAACACTGTTTCGGTTAGTAATTTTAAAAAAGCCAGTTTGTGATGACAGACTGGCTTTTTACTTTTTTAGTCAAATGTCATAGAACGGACAGAAAGGAATGATTCTATAGCCCTATTAGAGTGAGGTTGTTTTGTAATTCTATTCTTCAGTACTCTCCCTTCAATACCGCTACAAGATCTCTTCAAGACTTCTTCAAGAAAACAGGCTTGAACTAGAGCAATCTTGTCGTATTGTTGAAGAAGTGTTGAAGGAATTCAGACAAAGGCTTGTATATACTAGGATAGAGAGGTATTCGTGTATTATCTATTTTTGAAGTGTTCTATATTTAATGTTTTTATAGTTAGATGTTTATGTTTTTTTAGAGGCTTTTTTTTAAGGAAAAAAACACTATACTTTTTTTCAAAAAGAAGTGTAAATGGATGATATGAAGGATAAATATCAAAAAAAGAGGGTATAAAACGTCTTTTACACTAGGTAAGTACGTCATAACTCATTAAAAATGAAAAAAAGAGATAAGAATTATTCACAACAGAATGAAATAGGATTCGAAGATAGGGTGATGATTATCTCATATACTATTTCAACAAAAAAACCACCTGTTTAGAGGTGGTTTTCATATAGATAATAGATTGATTATTTTTCTATTGTTTGGTATACTTTAAGAGCTTGTTTTAAGATCTCAGCTGAGCGGATTAAGTCTTCTTTTTTAAGAACATAAGCCATACGAGCTTCGTTTAATCCTACACCTGGTGTAGAGTAGAATCCTGCAGCAGGAGCGATCATTACAGTCTCTCCATTTAGGTCATACTCTTCTAATAACCATTTAGCGAAGTTATCAGCATTCTTAATAGGGAACTTAGCTACACAGTAGAAAGAACCATGTGGCATAGTCACTTGAACACCTTCTATCTGTTGAAGCGCAGTGATGAATACATCTCTTCTCTCTTTGTACTCCGTGATTACTTCATCGAAGTAAGATTTAGGAGTGTCTAGAGCAGCCTCAGCAGCGATTTGTTCAAAAGTAGGAGGAGATAGACGCGCCTGAGCAAATTTCATTGCTGCAGCCATAAGCTCTTTGTTTTTAGAAACGATACATCCTATACGAGCACCACACATACTGTAACGCTTAGATACAGAGTCAATCATGATCGCGTGATTCGCTAATTCTGGGATGCTCATCACAGAGATATGCTTATATCCATCATAAGCGAACTCTCTATATACTTCATCAGCGATTAAGAATAGATCGTGTTTAACCACTAGATCTGTTAACTGTTTCATCTCTTGTTCTGAATATAAATAACCAGTAGGATTACCAGGATTACAGATTAAGATCGCTTTGGTCTTAGGAGTGATTAGTTTTTCGAATTCTGATATAGCAGGTAATGCAAATCCATCATTGATAGAAGACATTACAGGTACGATGTTTACTCCATTAGAAGTAGAGAATCCATTATAGTTAGCATAGAATGGCTCAGGGATGATGATTTCGTCACCTTGGTCCATTGTACTTCCTAAAGCGAATAATAATGCTTCAGATCCACCAGTAGTAACGATAATATCTGCTACATCTACATTAAGATTTTGGTCTTGATAGTGTTTAGCTAACTTTATTCTATAACTTTCGATTCCTGCAGAGTGGCTATATTCTAATACTTCGAAGTTAGCTTCTTTTACAGCTTTAAGAGCTCCTTCAGGTGTTTTAATATCAGGTTGTCCTATATTTAAGTGGTATACATGGTGTCCTTTTTGCTTTGCTACCTCTGCAAAAGGGACTAATTTTCTGATAGGTGATTCAGGCATTTGAAGCCCTTTGTTTGAAATCTTTGGCATAGTTTTGAAATTTAAATAAACATAGTAACTCTCTAAATCAATATTGGATTAGAAATCAATAATCCTCTAGAATATTACTATCGCAAATGTAACTTATTTTATGCAAAAATTTGCAACAAATTGATTACTAAATATTAAGTTAAATATACTGAATTACTGGGCTTTTTGGTTATTTTTGTTGCACTATTAAAACAACATATTAACAACTCATGGATAAAAAAATAATATCTTTTTTTTCTTCGACACGGTTAATGGCGGTTCTTTTTATAGTTTATGCTGTAGCATTAGCTCTAGGAACCTTCATCGAAGATCGTTATAACACAACTACTGCCCGTATTTTAATATATAATACTAAATGGTTCGAGTTTATTATGTTTGTTTTCTTGATTAACTTTATAGGAAATATTAAGAAATACAGACTACTGAGCAAGGAGAAGTGGGCGACATTACTACTGCATGCGGCTTTTATTTTAATTTTATTAGGAGCTTTCATTACTCGTTATATTAGTTTCGAGGGAATGATGCCTATTAGAGAAGGGGAGACGGCAGATAGTATTTTTTCTGATAAAACTTTCCTTACTGTTATGACAGATGGTGAGTATGAAGGGGAACAACGTAGACGTACGTATGAGAGACCAATATTATTCTCTCCTGTGACGAATAATCACTTTAAAGTAAGAGAAGACTTTAATGGTATCGATTACGAGATAGAGTATAAAGATTTTATCATGGGAGCTACTGAGGCAATAGCAGAAGATCCTAATGGAAAAATGTTCTTAAAATTAGTAGAGTCTGGTGATGGAGATCGTCATGAACATTTCTTAGAAGAAGGAAAAGTTGTGAGTATCCACAATGTATTATTCTCATTGAATAAGCCTACTGATGGAGCAATCAATATCACAAAAGAAGGGGATGAGTTCTTTTTAGATACACCTTTTGGAGGAACGTATATGGTGATGGCAACACAGGCGACAGGTGATGTAGTAGCTGGTACAAAAGCTCCTCTGAACTTTAGATCATTATATAATATGGCAGGAACACAGTTCGTTATTCCAGAAATGCCTATTAAAGGAAAGATGGTTCTAGAGTCTGATGGTGACTTTAAGAATAAAAGAAATACGGATGCTTTAGTTCTTACTGTTCGTTCTCAAGGAAAAGAGGAGGAAGTAACGCTAATGGGTAAAGCAGGAAGAATGGGAGAACCTCAGTCATTTAAACTAGGTGACTTAGAGTTTACGATGATGTATGGTAGTAAAGTGTATACTACACCGTTCCAAATCAAGTTAAATAAATTCATTGCTGAGAAATATCCTGGTACAGAGAGTAGCTATGCTTCATTCGAAAGTCAGGTGACTGTATTAGACGGAGCAGAGAACTTCGATGCACGTATCTATATGAACAATATTCTAGATTATAAAGGATACCGATTCTTCCAGGCAGAGTTCGATAGAGATGAGAAAGGAACTATCCTATCTGTGAACCATGACTTCTGGGGAACGTGGATTACTTATATAGGGTACTTCTTACTATATGTAGGATTAATAGTAATCTTATTCGATAAGAATACAAGATTTGGTGATTTGAAACGAAAATTAGATAAAGTTAGAGAGAAGAAAGCTTCTATACTTACGATGTTGTTCTTGTTCTTATCAGTAGGAGCATTCGCACAACATAATCACGAGACACCTACACGTCCTAATCAGGTAGTGATAGATTCGCTGATCAAGAGTACTGCTGTAGATAAAGAACATGCAGCAAGATTCGGAGAATTGGTTATTCAGGACTTTGGTGGTCGTATGAAACCAGTGAATACTTTTGCTTCAGAATTATTGCGTAAAGTATATAAAGGAGAAAACTATAAAGGATTAAATCCTGATCAGGTGTTTCTATCGATGACTCAGTTCACAGTAGCTCAACAATTACAAGGAGCACCTAACTACTGGTATTATGCAGAATTGATAAAACTACCTAGAGGGAATGATAAAATACTAGAGGCATTAAAGCTGCCTAAAGGTGCTAAGTATGCGGCGTTTATTGATTTCTTTGATGAAAATGGTAATTATAGATTAGCAAAAGTAGTAGAAGATGCTAATCACTCTGCTGTTAAAAATCAGTTTGAGAAAGACTATTTAGATTTGGATTCTAAGATGGCTCTATTGAATGCAGCATTCACTACACGTAGCCTTACGATATTCCCTATACCTGGTCACGATAATGATAAATGGGTATCTCCATTAGAATTAAACGAGGCTGGTCTTAAAGGAATGGATTCTACATTCACGAAGAGCATATTGCCTAGAATGTATGTTCCAGCGTTATTTGAGGCAAAACAATCAGGGGACTATGCGAAGGCAGATGAGTTCTTACAGAGTATTAAAACGTATCAGAATGCTTATGGTAAAACTGTAATACCTTCTGAGAAAAAGATTCATTTCGAAATCCAATATAATAAGTACGATATATTTAAGACACTATATAGTTACTATATGTTAGCTGCTGTGTTCTTATTCATCTTCATTATATCAGAGATATTAAAACCAAGACGTATTAATAAGACGATGATAAAAATTGGTAGCTGGGCTACAGTCTTATTATTCGGTATCCATACATTAGGATTAGCTGTGAGATGGTATGTATCAGGGCACGCTCCATGGAGTGATGCGTATGAGTCAGTTATCTACGTGGCATGGGCAACTACATTATTTGGGTTGATTTTTGGGCGTAAGTCTGAGTTAACAATTGCTTCAACAGCATTCGTGGCCGCTATAGTATTATGGGGAGCACATCTAAACTTTATGGATCCTGCGATTGGTAATTTACAACCAGTATTGAATTCATATTGGCTGATTATCCACGTAGCAGTTATCGTAGGTAGTTATGGTCCATTCACATTAGGTATGATATTAGGAATAGTGACTCTATTCTTAATGATTCTTACCAATGATAAGAATAAGAAGAAAATGGATCTTAATATTAAGGAGTTGACTTATATTAATGAGATGACATTAACGGTAGGTCTAGTTCTATTAACTATTGGTAACTTCTTAGGAGGTCAATGGGCTAATGAGAGCTGGGGACGCTACTGGGGATGGGATCCTAAAGAGACATGGGCATTAATTAGTATTATGATTTATGCTTTTGTGATCCATGCCAGATTAGTGCCTGCTATGCGAGGTACATGGTTATATAATGTATTCAGTGTAGTAGCGTATTATTCAATTATGATGACTTACTTCGGTGTTAACTTCTACTTAAGTGGATTACACTCTTATGCATCAGGAGATAAAGTGATCACACCTACTGCTGTATGGTGGTCATTAGGATTTGTGATAGTATTAAGTGTCTTCTCTTATATTAAATATAAAAAGTACTTGAAGAAATAGTATTCTCTAAGTAGAATATAATCTAAAGCCCAGCTTCTTTTAGAAGCTGGGCTTTTTTTGTTTTTATATCTGATTCAAGAGTAGAATTGTGATATAGAAGGAGAAACTACGATATGTATTACATATTATATAGGTATAATTAACTATATTGTGAATAGTTTCTTTATTTTAGAAAAATTAGTGTTTTAATTTTCTTAAAAAATATAATTTTCTGTTTAATGTGGTTTTTAAAGGTGAAATATTTAAAATGTTTAGTTTTGTTTTGTGTTTTATATACATCTTTTCTGAGTAAAATTTAAATATATATACAAAAACTTCTCTTGTTGTAGTATATTTTCTAAATAAGGTTAAATTGTGTGAGTAATAATCAAATTTTAACATTTGATGTTTGTTAAGTCGTTTTTTTATAACTTTGTAGTACAAACTGTTTAAGATTTTAGGTTAAAGCTTATTGTCTATATAGGATGTTATGATTTGATTAACGATTTGGGGAAAATGTGATCACTTCAGATTAATTAGTAAAATATTTTAAATAAATTTTTTTAAACATGAAAAAGAAAATTACTACTCTGTTTTTGTTAGCTCTAGGAGCTGGTATGTATGCACAGACTCCTGATCCTATTGGTATGGGGGTTGGTACTGCATTAGTACCTAATAAAAGTGCAATATTAGATATTGCTGCGAGTAAGAAAGGGGTCTTGATTCCTAGAGTTGCTTTAAATGATGTTAAAGTATTTGGTTTAGAAGGGGATTCTAAAACTGAAAGTATGTTGGTCTTTAATGATAAAGGTACTGCTGCAAAAGGATTCTATTATTGGACTAATAATACTACGACTCCTGCAGAAAGTAAATGGGAACTTATTACTTCTGAATCTGTATTAAATCAAAAAATAGATGAACTTAAGAATTATGTTGATACAGAAATAAAAAAGATAACTAATATAGTAGATGGTGCTAACCTAAGTTATTTAGTTGCTTTTAATCCTACTGGAGGAGCAAATGGTAAAGGAGAGTTTTCTTATTTAGTTCCTGATGGTAGCGGAGGGTATACTCAAAAAGCAATTACATTTGCTGAGTTAATCGCCTTATCTGAGACTAAAACTTTTATGAAAGCAGAGATGCATAAAATAAAAGATCCAAATGATGAAACTGGTAAAACTGAAGTTGAAGTAGTAAAAGCTTATTACTATTTCAATGAAGATGCAGTTAACGCCTGGTTAATTGCTGGAAATGATATTAAAGATATTAATGACCCAGTTAAGGGGATTCCTTTTACTTCAGGATTTAAAATCGACGTAGTAGGTACTGTAAGTTCTAACTTAGAACAAGTATTTAATGATAATCGTAAGTTTATTGATAAATTTATTACTAAATCTGAAGGGAATGTTTTTGCTGAAGTAGTTAATAATGAAGTTAAGTTATACTATATTGACAAAACTAATGGTAAAACTGAAGTGAATTTCAATACTTTAGAAACAAAAACTAATATTCAGAAAACGATTGTTGACGCTTCTGGGAAAGAGGGAACTTATACAGATGCTACATTAGGAACTCTTAAAGAAGGTCAAATACTATTTAAATACAAATCTGAAGAATTAGATGCTAATCAGCAGCCTGTAAATTATTATTTAAATATTACAGAAGAGGTTAAAAATTCATTTAATCATCAAGATATCAAAGACGAGTTAAATAGATATTTGACTCAAGGAGGTAATGTTTACTATGGTGAAATCACTACAGGTGATGGTAAATTCGTGTTATATCATTTAATTGATAATGGTGATGGAACATTTACAAAAAAACCAATTGATATTAGTGAAAACATAATCGAAACGATTAAAACTAATGATAAAGTAACAGAGTTAATCAAGGAAAAAACAAAAGAAATCGTTGAGAACAATGTAACAACAGAAACAGGAGAAGTTATCGGTGGGTTTAAAGTATTTAAAACTATTGTAAGCGCATCTGTTGTACAAGGTGAAACTAGTGATGGAACTAAAGTTGATTATAATACGACATTTAGTGAGTCAATTAAATTAGAAAAATTTAGTTGATTATTGAACGTTGAGATTTTAGATGATAAAGGACAAGTAGTGTTGACAACTGTCACAGATGTTAAAGCAGGTAGTGCTGATCAAGGTAAAACACCTGTTGAGTTTAGATTTGGTGTTGGTAAAATGTATGCTCCATTAGCTTCAGGTAAACAATATGATGTGATCTTAAGATATATATCTGATGAGAAATTTACACCTACTAAATAGTCCTAAATAATTTAAAAAAATAACTTTAATAAGAAATTATAATGAAAAAACAAATATATACAGTATTAGCATTAGCATTATGTTTAGGTGCTTTTGCTCAAGAGAAACCAGGAGTAGGTATCAATACAAAAAGAGTAGATAAAAGTGCTATTCTAGACGTTGTGGCTGAAAAAAAAGGGGTTTTAATTCCTAGAATTGCTTTAAATGATGTGACTGTTTTCGGTTTAGATGGTGATTCTAAAAAAGAAAGTATGTTAGTTTACAATGAAAATGGTACTGCTGCAAAAGGATTCTATTATTGGACTAATAATACTACGACTCCTGCAGAAAGTAAATGGGAACTTATTACTTCTGAATCTGTATTAAATCAAAAAATAGATGAACTTAAGAATTATGTTGATACAGAAATAAAAAAGATAACTAATATAGTAGATGGTGCTAACCTAAGTTATTTAGTTGCTTTTAATCCTACTGGAGGAGCAAATGGTAAAGGAGAGTTTTCTTATTTAGTTCCTGATGGTAGCGGAGGGTATACTCAAAAAGCAATTACATTTGCTGAGTTAATCGCCTTATCTGAGACTAAAACTTTTATGAAAGCAGAGATGCATAAAATAAAAGATCCAAATGATGAAACTGGTAAAACTGAAGTTGAAGTAGTAAAAGCTTATTACTATTTCAATGAAGATGCAGTTAACGCCTGGTTAATTGCTGGAAATGATATTAAAGATATTAATGACCCAGTTAAGGGGATTCCTTTTACTTCAGGATTTAAAATCGACGTAGTAGGTACTGTAAGTTCTAACTTAGAACAAGTATTTAATGATAATCGTAAGTTTATTGATAAATTTATTACTAAATCTGAAGGGAATGTTTTTGCTGAAGTAGTTAATAATGAAGTTAAGTTATACTATATTGACAAAACTAATGGTAAAACTGAAGTGAATTTCAATACTTTAGAAACAAAAACTAATATTCAGAAAACGATTGTTGACGCTTCTGGGAAAGAGGGAACTTATACAGATGCTACATTAGGAACTCTTAAAGAAGGTCAAATACTATTTAAATACAAATCTGAAGAATTAGATGCTAATCAGCAGCCTGTAAATTATTATTTAAATATTACAGAAGAGGTTAAAAATTCATTTAATCATCAAGATATCAAAGACGAGTTAAATAGATATTTGACTCAAGGAGGTAATGTTTACTATGGTGAAATCACTACAGGTGATGGTAAATTCGTGTTATATCATTTAATTGATAATGGTGATGGAACATTTACAAAAAAACCAATTGATATTAGTGAAAACATAATCGAAACGATTAAAACTAATGATAAAGTAACAGAGTTAATCAATGAGAAAACAAAAGTTGTAGTGACTACAGAAACTAATGTACCTACTGGGGAAGTTATCAATGGATATACTGTATATAAAGGTACTGCAGAGATACTTGTTAACCATGCGGATGGTTATGATTCTGAATTAGCTGCTAATACTTATGTAGTTACTAAACCAATGAAATTTGTAGTAGATGACGCAACTAAGAAAGGTTCTTGGGTTGAGAATAAAGCTGATAAATTTGGTAGATTACTTAAAGCATCAGTATTAGATAAAAATGGACAAGTATTATTCACTACAGTTACAGATGTAACTTCACCTGGTGATAATCAATTTAGATTTGCTTTTGGTGTTGGAAACAGTTATTATCCATTACCTAATGATAAATATGAGGTTGTTTTTGAATATCTTGGGGCAACAAAACAATAATAAAAAAAGTTAAGCACTATGAGAAAGTATTTAATAGCATGTGCTGCTCTATTTGGTATGTCCTATATAGGACATGCCCAAGTAGGGGTTGGTACACTAAGTCCTTCTGAGAGTACTGTCTTAGACATACACGCTAAGGATAGAGGGGGGCTTTTTCCAAGAGTTCATTTAAAAGATTTGAATGAATTAGATCCTGTTATTGGAAAAAAAGGAGACTTAAAGATTAAAGGATTAGTTGTATTTAATATTAATCCTAATCCTAATTTACAAGATAAAGATCTTGCTGGAAAATCTGAAGGGTTTTATGTGTGGTCTGGTACATCTTGGGATAGATTAACAACACGAAGTGAAATTTTAAAGCTAATTGGAGATAACAATAGTAATCAATCTCTAGAAGAAATTTGGGCGGTCATTAATCAACTTATTAATCAAACTAAACCTGGAGAATCTTTGAAAGGAACTTCTGTCGTGTTGTATGATTTTGATAAAGAGCAATTTTATACATTAGTTAAAGATGATAAAGATAACGTTGTTAGTTCTGAGGTTGTTGACTTAACGAATGTAATCCAAAAGGCAGAAACAAAATCTTTAATTAATAGAGGAGAAGTTATTGCTGATGGGCAAAAACCAGAATTAGTTAAATCTTTAAATTATGACCAGACAAAGTTGAAGAAAGGTCAGATTTTTTATGAGTATTTAGGAGAAGAGAGAGATAAAGATGGAAAGCAAATTCCTTTTTATCTTGATATAACTGGAGATGTTAAGAAAACCATTACTAATAATCAAGAGGTACAACAAATTTTTGAAGAAACAGTAAATAAGTTTTTGACAGAAGGAGGTAATGTATTTTATGGTGATCATGATGAAGATGGAAATGCTGTTACTGAAGATGTTTTATATTCTTATGTAATCAATAATACGACAGGTAAGAGAGAAAAAAAGATTATTAATATAACAGAAACGCTTCGTGAAATATTAAAGAATGAAAACTTTATAAAAGAACTTAAAGAAGCTGTTAGTTATAATATTAGTAGTGCCATTACACAAACAAATATTAAGTATGAAGGTAAAGTAGTTAATGTGTTTTCAAGCACAGCAACTGTTAACTCTCTAGACGCTGAGGTTGTTGGTGTAGAATTTCCTGATGAAGTAGGTATTAAAGCACTTAACATTTTTGATATCAAATTGTATAGTTTAGAAGGAAAATTGATAACTGTAGGTATTACAGATATTAAGTATGATGGAGGGTTACTAGATTTTTCTTTAGGTAGTGGAGGGTTATATACACCAATTACTGCTGGTTCATACAAGGTAGTTGTTCAGTTTACAAAGTAAAACTTATAACAAAGAGTAGTAAAAAGCCTCTAGACATTGTCTAAAGGCTTTCTCTTTTAAATAAAAAAGGTCTCAAAAATATTTTTTGAGACCTTTTTTATGTTATTTAACTTGGTAAGTACCTATCGGTGTTATGTAGTTTTTATAGATGAAGTCTACTCTTCCATTACCTGCATCTTTAGGGATTTCAAAGTGTACTTCTGTTGGTGTTACTTTGAAAATATATGCAGGAGTTGGTGTGTCTGATGCTCCAGGTTGTAATGCACGAGTTCCTTTTTCAGCATTTGTTTTTTTACTTGGTAATTTTTTAGTAAAATTGATTGTGTATTCTCCAGCTTTACTTTCATCAAAACCTTTTCCTTTTAAAATAGCTGTATCCCCAGGTTGTTTATTTGAGAAATCAACATTGTTTATTTGCTCAGGGTATCCTGTAGGTTTTGGGTCATTCTTACTATTGTCATCACTAGAACAGCTTACAACGCTCAAAGAGATTGAGGTAATAAGGAATAAAAAAAGTTTTTTCATAAAATTGATTAGTTAATTGTTTAGAACTCTAAAGTAGTACCTTTTTTAATTCTAACAAATTATTGTGTCTTTTTTATTAGTTCATTTAGTATCGAATTTAGCCCTTCTGAAGCAGTATTTTTAATAACGGTTAGTGAGCAAGGTGTATGCTGAACTAACGCTGGGTTCGTGTCTATATAATAGGCTTGAGCATCTGATCTAGCATAAGATATTAGTGAGGCTGCAGGATATACTTGCATAGAGGTTCCTATGATGATGATGATATCTGCTTCTTCTACTAATGGAATAGCTTTCTCTAGTTCAGGAACCATTTCTCCAAACCAAACTATATGTGGTCTAAGTGAATGACCGAGTTCATTAGAGTCATTTGCTAAGAGATCTTTTGTCCAAGGGTATATTAGTTTTTCATTCTGTTCACTACGCACTTTCAATAGTTCTCCATGTAAATGAATAATATTATTAGATCCTGCACGCTCGTGAAGATCATCTACATTTTGAGTGATGATACTTACATTGTAGTGTTGTTCTAATTGAGCTAGAATGTTGTGAGCTTTATTCGGTTGACAACTTAATAGTTGGCGTCTGCGATCATTATAAAATTGCAAGACTAGTTCTTTGTTTTGTTGCCACCCTTCAGGTGAAGCTACCTGCATAACGTCATGACCTTCCCATAATCCATCAGCATCTCGGAATGTTTTAATACCACTTTCAGCACTCATTCCTGCGCCTGAAAGGACGACTAATTTTTTTTCCATAATATTCTTACCTTTGCAATTGTCTTAAAAATAAATATATAATGAATATTTCAAATAAGCTATTTCAGGACGTTGATTATTTAGAATACTTAGAGACTTTCTTGACTGAAAATAGAGTAGAGCGTTTTAAAGAAGTTTTAAAGGATCGTACAAATCATTTTACTGTTGTAGCTGAAGATGTATATCAATTGCATAATACGAGTGCTGTAATGCGTAGTTGTGAGGTTTTTGGTGTACAAGACTTACATGTTATAGAACAAAAATTTGGAAAGCGTATAGATAAAGAAATAGCTTTAGGTGCTGAGAAGTGGGTAGATATTCACCGTTATGCATCTATACCTACAGCCATTGAAGATATCAGGAAGAAGGGCTATCAGATTGTGGCAACTACTCCTCATGTAGAAGCAAATCATTTAGAAGACTTTGATATTAGTAAGCCTTCTGCTATATTCTTTGGTACAGAAAAAAATGGACTGTCTCCTGAAATTATAGAACAGGCAGATGCTTATATTAAAATACCAATGGTTGGTTTTACAGAAAGTTTGAATATATCAGTGTCAGCTGCGATTATTATTCAGAATCTAACTACGAGAGTAAGGAACTCAGATGTTGAGTGGAGGTTAAAGGAAGAAGAAATACTTGCAAAAAGAATTGA
Source organism: Myroides odoratimimus (assembly GCF_030326305.1). Lineage (GTDB taxonomy): Bacteria > Bacteroidota > Bacteroidia > Flavobacteriales > Flavobacteriaceae > Flavobacterium > Flavobacterium odoratimimum_A. The sequence goes on from NZ_JACAKB010000006.1 coordinate 156,041, forward strand.
TTGGGCTAGAAAGTCTATTAAAGATATTGATTTTGTAACTGAACGTTATTTAGAATCTAAGCAATAATATAAAACAAAAAACTCCTTCAATTGAAGGAGTTTTTTGTTTTATATAAGTGATGTTATTTAAGTACTAGGATTGCTCTTTTTGCGTAGTTTCATATTGATAAACTCTACAGCTAACGAGAATGCAATAGCGAAATATAAATAACCTTTCGGTACAGCTCCTATTTCTTGTCCAGCTAATACAGCATGTGAGATGTGCATACTTTCTGTAGTAAGCATAAATCCAATCAATATTAAGAAGGAAAGTGCAAGAATTTGAATAGAAGGGTTCTTATTCACAAAGTTACCTACAGGTATAGCAAACAACATCATCACTCCAACAGAAACAATAACTGCAGCAATCATAATATATAGAGCTCCTTGTAAGCCATTAGTCATACCTACAGCTGTTAGAATACTATCAACAGAGAATATAATATCAATCATTAAAATCTGCATGATAATGTTGCTAAATGATTTAGTAGCTATTTTTTTTGCATTAGGAGCTTCATCTATAGGGTGATGATCATGCACATGAGCTACTTTTTCATGTATCTCTTTGGTCGATTTATAAATCAAGAAGATACCTCCACCTAATAAGATTAATGCTTGTCCATTGAAGTCTGCGCTAAACCAACTCCAATTGATACTAAATAAAGGTTTTTTCATAGCGATAAGCCATGTAACACCAAATAATAATGCAATACGCATAAACATGGCTAAAAACAGCCCTATTTTTGTTGCTTTTTTGCGTTGTTCTTCAGGTAGTTTACCTGTGACGATTGAGATGAAGATAACATTGTCTATTCCTAATACAATTTCTAAGAATGTCAATGTAATAAATGCTACTATAGCATCTGCAGTTAAAAATACTTCCATAGTATTTAGTTGTGGATTAGATTATAAATCAGCTATTTTTTTAATAGTTCCTCTTTCTCTTCTTGCATCTCCTACATACCCATATTCGAAAGTACATAGATCTCCGTCTGTAGTAATTATCTTAATGCTAACAGGCTTTTTATCAGCCATAGTTTTAGGATTAAGTTTCTCTAAGATAAACTCGCAATCGTTTACCCAACGTATAGCAGCACTATCTGTTTTACCTTCGAATGTTTCTATTTCTAATTCTTCAGTTCTAATGAAAGTAGAAACTTTCTTTTCTCCATTAATTTCGGCAGTAAATTCGAATTTACCTGTTTTAAATTTAGCACAATTTCTTTCTTGATTATAACAAGAGACTAATAAAAATAAAAAAGGTAAAAAGTAAAGTAGTTTAGTTTTCATGTTTTTAATTTCCAAAAAGTGATTTTATAATAGTTTGTAATCCTTTAAAAAATAATAGCATAGAAGTTAAGCATATTAAACATCCTAAAATAAGTATAGGATAGAAAAAAGGGTGAGCTTGATTTTTTAAAGAACTATGGATAACGATAGGGCCTAAAAACATAAGAGGTAAAGTAATCATTAAGTATTTTACACCTTTGCTCAACAGTTTTCGATCAGTTTGTGGTTCTTCCATTATTTAGTTGATTTAAAACTTTCTATTGCTAAGCGGACATTCTGATATTGGTCTAAAAGCCCTTTAGCGATAGTGTAGTCTATATTTAATTCATTTATAATCATTTGTATTCCTCTTTCTTGTAGTTTAGCATTAGTCATTTTCATATCGACCATTTTATTGCCTTTTACTCGACCAATTTGTATCATACTACTAGTTGAGATCATATTAAGAACGAGTTTCTGCGCAGTACCAGCTTTCATACGAGAGCTACCTGTTACAAACTCAGGTCCTACGACCACCTCTATAGGATAATCAGCTACTTCAGCAAGAGGACTTTGAGGATTACAAGTTATACAACTTGTTGTGATTTTATTTTTTTGGCATTGTTCTAATGCTTTAATAACATAGGGAGTAGTACCAGATGCAGCGATACCAATGACAATATCTTTTGAATTGACATTATACTGTTGTAAATCTAACCAACCTTGTAAAGGATTGTCTTCTGCATTTTCTACAGCATGTCTAATGGCGTGATCTCCTCCGGCAATGATCCCAATAACTAAATCAGGTGATACTCCATAAGTAGGAGGGCATTCTGAAGCATCTAGGATTCCTAATCGTCCTGAAGTACCTGCTCCAATGTAGAATAGTCTTCCTCCATTGTTTAATTTAGAAACAACTTGTGTTACTGTCCTTTCTATTTGAGGAATTGCTTTTTCTACAGCTAAGGGAACAGAAAGATCTTCTTGATTGATATTAGACAATAATTCTTGGATAGACATCTTGTCTAGATTATCATAATTAGAAGATTGTTCTGTAATTTTTATAAAACTCACTTTTGAATAGTTTTTAAAAAAGTATGAACACAAAAGTAAGCAAAATAGTTTACTAACCCTTATTTATGTAGTAGAGGAACGATATAATTTTATGCCAAAAAAGCAGATTATTAAGAAGAGAAATTTTCTTTAAAATTATATTTATTCTTTTATTAAGCTAGGTAAGTATTTCTTTACTAAAGAATAAGGAGTTATTTAATGTCATTAGTTCTAAAATGGTAAAATAATACTAGTAAATAATTTTTTGTGTTGTGAGAAATGAATTACTTTTGCAGAGAGTAAACTGCCTTATCGCTACTTTCAGTAATGAAAATAGAGGAAAGTCTGGACACCATAGGGAGGCATAATGGGTAACGCCCATCCTTGGCTTGCCAAGAGGACAAGTGCAACAGAAAGTATGTACAGGTAATGCTGTAGTGAAACCAGGTAAACTCTATGCGGTGAAATGTCATGTATATTTAGCGTTTGAGGGTGCCCGCCCGATGCTTTAGGGGTAGGCAGATAGAGCTATCGAGTAATTGATAGCCGAGATAAATGATAAGGGGGTACTTCGGTACTTACAGAATCCGGCTTATAGGTTTACTCTTTATTTTTAGTATCTATGAGGTACTAAAAAAGGACTATTATCTTAGATAATAGTCCTTTTTTTATATGTTAGTATGAGATTTATTCATCATCGTCTTCCTCATCTTCATCTTCTAGTTCGTATTCAAAGAAGGTAAATACAGAGCCACCATAGTTTTTTTCAAAAGAGAAATGTTCTAAATGGTCCATTTTTGTGAACTTAGAGTGCTCTATAACAACCATACCTTGCTCATCGACAAGTCCTTTCTCAAAAATATCCTTTAGTATTTTCTCAAATTGTTCTTGGGTAAAATCATAAGGAGGGTCGGCAAAAACGATATCATAAGAAGCCTGATGCTTCTCTATAAATTTAAAAACGTCAGACTTTAGTGGGATAATATTAAGATCTAGTTCTTTTGCTGTTTTCTTTATAAAGTTAACGCAACCCATATCACCATCTACACTTACGATAGATTCAGCTCCTCTAGAAGCAAATTCATAACTGATGTTTCCTGTACCTGCGAATAGGTCTAATATGGTTAGTTCACTGAAATTAAAGTGATTATTTAGAATATTAAATAGAGATTCTTTACTCATATCCGTTGTAGGGCGGACAGGTAGATTTTTAGGGGGCGAAATACGTCTTCCTTTTAGTTTTCCTGATATAATTCTCATGAATGGAATAAAATGTAATATTGTTTAGGTACTTGATGATGTAATAAAAGATCATCACTAATAAAAAAATTATTATCTACTACACTGACTTCTCGAATGTAGGTATATGCTTGTTCATAATATGAGTCATCCGTATCTACTCTTCCAATCAAGTAAAGTGGGTTTGACTCTGTATTTAATTCTAATTGTTCATAAGTAAACAAGATGTAATAAATAAAGTCTTGTGCAGTCTGGCATTGAAATGAATTAAAAAAAAGTAATTCTCCATTACTGACTACTACTAATTCAAAGTGATCTTTTTGTAAAAAAGCATAAACTTCTTTTTCAGTATTTTTACTTGACTTTTTTAGTAAAATCTCTACTAGTAATGTATTAATGTTGTGGTAAGTAAAGCTTCCAAATTTATCAATTAAATAATTATTGATATTGACATAAGGAATATAAACATTATTAATAGCACTACTTTCTAATTCATCAAAAGCAAAGAAGTCTGTAGAAAACACTTTTGTTGAATACTGTAGATAATACCCCATAGAATCTTCATTGAATAGTTTTCTTGGGATAAATGTATTAAGTGTATTATCATGTAGTACAATTACTTCATCGTATCTTTCTGTTAATTCTATATGCTTTTGAAAAATTTTGTCTAATTGTTCCTCTATAGATTTAGTTTGAGAAATAGCTTCAGATGCAAAGTGAATAATCTCATGTGCTAATTTGTCTTTAATAGCAAAAGAGAATTTATTTAAAGAAACTTGTATTAAAAGTTTATGGTAATTCTTTGACATCGTGAGTTTAAAATATGAATTTCGAATATAGGCAAAATTACACTTTTTTATTGCAATCTTCTAGTCAAGGGATAAAAAGCTTAGTATCTTTGGCATACAATAGATAAAAAAGAATATACAACTATGATAGGTCAACAGTTTTATAAACTACTCCGTCAGAAATTTCCTTATGATTTAACTTTAAAGCAAGACATTTTTCTTCAGAAGATTGCTGATTTTGTTACAAATGATACACAAGATGAATTGTTTGTATTAAAAGGATATGCGGGTACTGGTAAAACTACATTGTTATCTACAGTAGTTAATGAATTGAGAAGCGTTAATAAGTTCTCTGTGATGCTTGCTCCTACAGGACGCGCAGCTAAGGTGATCAGTAATTATTCTAATCGATCTGCTTTTACCATTCATAAGAATATTTATTATCCTAAGCCTAGTAAGACAGGAGGTACTTTTCAATATACCATGCGTCATAATAGAAATCGAAATACGATATTTATAGTAGATGAGGCTTCTATGATAGGAGATGCTAGTGCAGGAGATACCTCTATGTATCCACATGGATCTTTATTGGACGACTTAGTTTATTATGTGTATTCTGGTTTTAATTGTAAGTTGATTTTAATAGGGGATACAGCTCAGTTACCTCCAGTAGGAATGAATATTAGTCCAGCATTAGATATAGACCAGCTTCGATTTAATTATGATATGGATATTCAGCATATAGAATTAGATGAAGTAATGCGACAAGAAGTTGATTCAGGAATTCTATATAATGCCACAGAACTACGTCTGGCAATCGGGTCTTATTTTGCAGATACTTTTCAGTTTCAATTACAAGGGTTTAAAGATATTATTCGCCTAATAGATGGTTATGATATTCAGGATGCTATTTATTCATCATATTCAAACAGTGGGCCAGAAGAGACTACTTTCATTGTGCGTTCTAATAAACGTGCGAATGCATATAATCAGCAGATCAGAGCTCGTATTCTAGATAAGGATAGCGAGATATCAGCAGGTGATTTATTGATGGTTGTGAAGAATAATTACTTTTGGCTTAAAGACTCAACTGTAACTGACTTTATAGCAAATGGCGATATTATTGAAGTTTTACAAATCTATAGAACAATAGAGTTGTATGGGTTTAGATTTGCTTCTGTACGAATTAGAATGATTGATTACCCTGATATGGCTCCTTTTGATACTATGATATTTTTAGATACTCTGACTAGTGAGTCACCTGCTCTTACTTATGATCAGATGAACAAACTGTATAATGAAGTGTTGTTAGATTATGAAGATGAGATAACCAAGTACCGAAAAATGCAGAAATTAAAAGAGAATGAATATTTTAATGCTTTGCAGGTTAAGTTTGCATACGCCATTACGTGTCATAAGTCACAAGGTGGTCAGTGGGAGACGGTATTTATTGAACAACCTTATTTACCTGATGGAATAACAGAAGATTACGTAAAATGGTTATATACAGCAATGACTCGTGCTAAAGATAAATTGTATCTAATCGGTTTTCAAGATGAATATTTTCTTCAAGACTGATAGATAAAATAGTTTAACATTACCCAATTATTATTAATAACAAGATAGTATATTTGAATACTAAAAAAGATTAAAATGAAAGTTATAGCAGTAATACCAGCTCGATATGCATCTACCCGTTTTCCTGCAAAGTTAATGGAAGATTTAGCAGGGAAAACTATTATCCGTCGTACTTATGAAGCAACATTAGCAACAGGGCTTTTTGATGATGTATTTGTAGCTACAGACTCAGAGTTGATTTACAATGAAATTATCCATCATGGGGGAAGAGCTGTGATGAGTGTTAAAGAACACGAGAGTGGGAGTGACCGTATAGCAGAAGCTGTAAAAGATATAGAGGCCGATATTGTTATTAATGTACAAGGAGATGAGCCTTTCGTTAGTAAAGAGAATTTAGAAAAGCTAATTGATATATTTCAGAGAGATGAGGCTAAGCAAGTAGATTTAGCTTCTTTAATGACTCCAATTAATGAATGGGCTACAATAGAGAATCCTAATAATGTAAAAGTAGTTGTGGATGATACCAATACAGCACTATACTTTTCTCGTTCTGTAATTCCTTACCCTAGAGATAAGGAAGTGAAAGTACAGTATTATCAACATATAGGGGTATATGCTTTTAGAAAAGAAGCTTTGCTTGAGTTTACAACTTTGCCAATGAAGTTTTTAGAAGCTTCTGAGAAGTTAGAGCAACTAAGATACTTAGAGTATGGTAAGCGTATTAAAATGGCTATTACAAAGCATTTAGGGATAGGAATAGATACACCAGAAGATTTAGAAAGAGCTAAACAGATAATAGCAGATAATCCAGAATTAAGATAAAAAAAGAGGCTTTAAATTTTATTTTAAAGCCTCTTTTTTTATATAGTAGAATTGGTTATTTCCTCTTTGTTTTCTGTTTCAGTATTTACTTCATGAGTATTGTTACTGTTTGTATTATTTTGATAAACAGGAGTAGGGATTGGAACTTCTTTTTTCTCAATAGGTACTTTGATTATAGTCTCCCATTCTGCTGCTAATCTAGAGTCAATAACAGACTTCTTAAGCAGTAAGATAATAGGTTCATCAGGTAGAATGTTTAATTCTTTATCACTAATCTCTGTTCTTGTCTTATGCATTGCCTCTGGTAAGAATGTGTAATAACCGATTAGTGTTGATTCAAAATAACTCTGTTTATCAAGTTTATCTATTTTATACTTTTCTTCTTCGTATAAGTATATATTCCCTTTAATAGGTAAGGCAAATCGATAAGTAAGCGTGTTTTGTGCTTTCGAATTGTTCAATATCAAATAGGGATCTCCTGCTATTTCTATTTGGTTAGTAGAACAAAAATCAGATAAGTCCTTATTTAAGGCTAATAAGTCTTCATTTAATGTTCCTATAGAAGAAGAAGCTTCTAGGTATAGGTATTCGATACTAGGAGTTGACTTGACTGCATCTAGTTTTACTTCATATTCTTTATACTGTTTAATAAAGTAAACAATAAAAGCATCTATGTTTTTGTTAAGACTATTAGTAGCTACTTGGTTAGGTGATCCTTTAAAAAAAGAAGTAAACTTTGTTTGCAGGTCTAAAGTCCCATTAAAAGTAAAAGTAATTTGTGTTTTATTTTGTTGACCTTTTAATCTCCAAATAATATTTGAAATCTTATTGTCATTTAAAATATCTTGAGATAAGCTATCGTATGGATGGCTATATTCTGCTCTTATATGATAAGATCCTAAATTTTCTAACTCTATTTGGTAAGTTCCATTATTAGACTTTTGGGAAGTCATCCAATCAGTCCAATTGTCTAAATCATTGATATAATTATAGACTATTTCTTTAGGAGCATCCACAGTGAATGTTCTCTCTACTTTATATTCGGGACTTTGAGTAAGTATGAATACAAAAAGAGAAACTAATGCTAATAGTAGTAAAAGAGAGAAATACTTTAGAATTTTCATAACAATTTAGAGCTATATGAATTACTTCAAAAAGTTTTTTAAAATAAATAAAGAACCTATAAATGATAAAAAGGCAACTAAGACCCATAGTCTATTTTTGTAATAGATACGGTGTAGTTTTATATCTTTTCTATACATGATAATCATTACTATGGTAAAAGCAATAATGAAAAATATAGCAAACTTAAGTTGTCCAGGTGTAAACATAATTATTTTTTAGCAAAAATAGTCAAAAGAGTTAGATTGTAGATAAAAAAAACGGCAGAATTACTGCCGTTTTTTAATATGATAAAAGAAACTTTAGATTAGATTTTTTCTGTCCATCCAAAAGTATCTTCAATATTCTTTTGTTGAATTCCTTGAAGAGCTGTCTTTAATTGAATTGCAAAAGAGTTCTCATCACTCACTTCTGGTAATCCATAGTAGTTATCTTGGAAAGCAAATCCTTCGATTTGTCCTACTGTAACAGCAGTTCCTGCTCCGAAGATTTCTTTTAATTCACCTTTAGCATGTGCATCTAGTAAATCTTGAACTACGATAGATTTTACTTCTACATTAATTCCTTTGCTCTTAGCGATGTCAAGTAAACTTTTTCTAGTCACACCATCTAAGATTCTCTCACTAGTAGGAGCCGTGATTAAAGTATCTCCAATTCTGAAGAATACGTTCATAGTACCTGCTTCTTCTAGTTTAGTATGAGTAGCATCATCAGTCCAGATTACTTGTTGGTATCCTGCTTCTTGAGCTAATTTAGTTGGGTAGAATTGTCCAGCATAGTTACCAGAACATTTAGTATAACCAACACCACCATTGGCAGCACGGCTATAGTGTTCAGCGATTTGAACTTTTACTTTTCCTGAGTAGTATGTACGTGCAGGCGAACAAATGATACAGAACATAAACTCACTAGAAGGTCCAGCTACTACACCTTCATGAGTTCCGATCATAAAAGGACGAATGTATAATGCATTTCCTTGTCCTTGTTTAACCCAATCTCTATCAAGGTTGATTAGCGCTTTTAATCCATCTACGAATCTCTCTTCATCGATATGTGGCATAGCCATACGTTCTGCAGATTTGTTGAAACGAGCCCAGTTCTCACGTGGACGGAATAACCATACATCTTCATTTGCATCTTTGTATGCTTTCATTCCTTCAAAAATAGCTTGTCCATAGTGGAACACATTTGTTGATGGAGCAAAAGACATTGGTCCATAAGGTTTGATTTCTACTTGTCCCCATTTACCATCTTTGTAGTGGCATACTAGCATGTGGTCAGTAAATACAGAACCAAACTTCAGGTTTTCGAAGTCAACTGATGCTATTTTTGATTTTTCTACTTTCTCAATAGAAAAAAGGTTGTTTGTTTCTAAACTCATTTCTTATAATGTTTTTTTAATTGTCTGTTTACTTATGCTTGCAATGTATTAAAAAAGCAACACATTACAAAATTATCAAAAAAAGTACTCAAAAATAGTTTCTTGTTGAACTTTATCTAAAATGCCGTGATAAATATTGTTTAATCGAAATTATTTACTGAAATTATAATAATCTATGAAAGATGTTTATATAAACTAATTCTTTTTGATTTATTTTTTTGACTTAATTTTGGTCTACCGAATACTTAATTTTTTTATCATGATAAGAATAATTGCTTCTTTAAGCATAATGGCTTTCGTTTTGACTGGTTGTAAAAATGAAAATAAAGATAACTCTACTATAGAGGATGTACAGAAGACATACGAATATTTTGGGGATAGTGTAGTGATGAGGGATGTTCTTTCTAAAGAAGCTATGCTTAAGAGATACCAAGAATTAAAAGAAGGAGATACTATTAAAGTACAATTTGAAACAACTATTAATGATGTATGTCAAAAGAAAGGTTGTTGGATGAATGTAGAGTTACCAGGTGAGAAAAAAGGATTTGTTCGCTTTACAGATTACGGATTCTTTGCGCCTATGAATGCCGCTGGACATGAAGTTATAGTAGATGGTAGAGCGTTTGTATCTGTAGTATCAGTAGATGAACTAAAACACTATGCTAAAGATGCAGGTAAGTCTGACGAAGAAATAGCAGCTATTACAGAACCTAAGGTTACTTACGCTTTTACAGCAGATGGTATCGCAATTAATAAAGATAAGTAATAGAAGGTGAGTAGTAAATCAATATTGTGTCTTGTTCTATTGGTGTTTTCAGTTTTGTTATCTTGTAAAAATGAAACTAAACAAGTAAAAGACAATAAAGAATTTGTGACGAAAGATACAACTGCTTTTAAGATGTATAATATGGCTCCGATGGCATCTCTTATGGAAGAGATGTATGCTCAAGGAGTATTTTTAAAGACAGAGATAGAACAAGGAAAGAAAGAATTGGGAAATTTACCTGATAAACATAGAGATATTCTTACTGCTAAGATGACAGATCCTAGTGATAGAGATATGTTTTTTACTGAGCAGGCAGAGCTGTATTTAAAGCTAGAGCAGATTCTCTATCAAGAGAATGAAGGTGATAAAGTACAACAGTTTAATGATATGATAAACTCGTGTTTAACATGTCATCAAATGAAGTGTGGTGGACCTATTCCTAGGATTAAAAAATTATTGATACATTGAAAAGAAAAATAGTGACAACTTCAGATGGCTCTACATCTATCGAAATTGAAGAATGGGGAGAAACTTACCATTCTATTCATGGAGCGATTCAGGAGGCAAGACATGTTTACATAGAAAGAGGTTTTGATAAGATAGAGAAAACTACTGTTAAAGTATTAGAAATGGGATTTGGTACAGGGTTAAATGCTTTTTTAACGTTAGTAGAGGCTAGAAGAAAGGATAAAATAGTAGAGTATCACAGTATAGAAGCATTTCCTGTGACAGAACAAGAAAGTGTCGCTTTAGACTTTAGTGCCTTATATGAGATAGATGGAGATGATATCTTGTTTAAACAGATGCATCAGTGCACGTGGGATGTATCACATGAGATTACTGCTGAGTTTACGTTACACAAGATTCATAGTACCTTCGAAGAAGCTGTAGTTAATCAGTCTTATTTTGATGTCATATATTTTGATGTTTTTGGATATCAGTTTCAGCCAGATTTGTGGTCAGTAGAGATCTTTCAGAAGGTCTATGACGCACTAGGTGATACTGGTGTTATAGCTACTTATGCTTGTAGAGGACCAATTAAAAGAGCGATGAAAGAAGTCGGTTTTACAATAGAAAAGGTATCAGGACCTCCTGGCAAAAGGGAAATGTTAGTAGGATATAAACGTTAATCTACTTCTATAAAACGACAATGTATAAAATATACAACCCAACTACAATTTATTTAATCATGAAGAATATTAGTTATTTATTCCTTTTTAGATTATTAATAATGTTCTTTTTTAGTTTTTTTGTGGTTATTTTTTTGTTATTCTAGTATTAATATTGTGTAATTAAATATGTTTTAAGGTTAAGTTTAGTGTAATGTTTTTTGTTTTAACAGAAAGTGTGTAAGTTTGTTTATAGAAAAAGAAAAAATAATAGTTATGAACAAACGTATGATGTTAGAGTACACTACCCTTGTACTTAAGAATGTCAGTTTTGATTCGGCCTTGTTTTCTAAAGAATTAGAAAAAGCAATGCATGCATTATTACCTTATGATTTAGAACAACTAATGATTTGGGTTAATGAATTTTTAAAAGAACAACCTAATCTTAGAGCTGAATTAGCTTTATTAGACAGTGAAATAATAGAAGAGCTTGCCTATGCATAGGCAAGCTTTTTTTGTTAAAATAAGAATTGGGTGCTTAAAAACGACTCATTGAGTTTTAAATTTATATTTTTACCAAACTAGAAAATTATAAAGAATGAAAAAAATAGTTTTATTAGCCATAATGTCTTTAGGGGTATTAATTTCTTGTAAGGATAAAAATATAGAGCAAGGAGAAAATAGTGCTGTAGAGCATAATGATGTGCCTGAAGTAACCGAACTAGATGCTTCTGAAGAGGTGAAGGTATTATATGTAGCTTCTAAGCTGGATGAGTGTGCCGGTATTGCTCCTAAAAAATGTATGATGGTCAAGGAAGAAGAGGATGCTCCTTGGGAGTTAATGTATCAAGAGATAGAGGGGTTTAATTATGAAGAAGGATATGAGTATAAAATAGAAGTAAAGAGAATAGATATAGCTAATCCTCCTGCTGATGCACCATCTTTTAGATATGTTTTAGTGACTGAAATCTCAAAGGAAAAAAAAGCATAATGCTATGGAAGATATCGTTTTAATGGATGATCGCGTTATTCTTAAACCCTTAGAAGCTTATAATTACAATGATTTAGTAGGTTTTGCAATTAAAGAACCTGAAATATGGAAATATGCAACTGTAGGGGTTCAAGGAGCTGATGGCATGAAGAAGTATATTAGTCAGGCAATAGAAGATAGAAATAAGGGGAAAGCATATCCTTTCATTGTTTTTGATAAAAAAACAGAAGAGTATGTAGGGTCTACACGATTTTATAATATTGATCAAAAGAACAAAACTCTACTAATAGGGTATACTTGGTATAGTAAATTTGCTCAAGGGACAGGAGTAAACAAGCATTGTAAGTATATGATGTTTAAATATGCTTTTGAAGTTATGGGGATGGAAAGAGTAGAGTTTAGAGTAGACAATACGAATGAGAGAAGTAAAGTGGCTGTTCAGAGTGTAGGTTGCGCCTTAGAAGGAGTATTGAGAAGCGAAATTATTATCCACAGTGGTAGACGAAGAGATACTGCTATATTTAGTATGCTTAAAGACGAATGGTTTAGACATGCTAAAAAGGAGTTAGAAGCAAAATTATAAGAACAAAAAAAAGACGATTTAACCAAATCGTCTTTTTTTTTATTATATTTTATCAATAACCTTGCGGCGTTCTGCCCCAGTAGTTTTAAAGTGAGTAGGGGTTAGACCTGTTACTTTTTTAAACTGTTTGCTTAAGTGAGCTACACTACTATAATTTAATTGATAGGTTATCTCTTTTAGACTTAATTCGTCATATACTAGAAGTTCTTTTACTTTTTCTATTTTTAATTGAATAAAGTATTGCTCTATTGTAGTAGATTCTAATTGAGAAAATAATAGGCTCAGAGCGTGGTAATCCATTTGCATTTTATCTGCTATATAAGCAGATAGTGGTACTTGTAAATTAGCATTGTGTTTTTGTACTAATTCTATTAATACTGTTTTGACTTTGTCTACTGTTTTACTTTTTTGATTGTCTAGGAGTTCAAAACCAATCTTTTGTAATTTAACTTCAATCTCTTTTAGCTGTGAAGAGTTCAAGTCTTCTTGTATTTCTATTTCTCCTAGCTCTATTTTAGTAGGGGTGTATTTTGCTTCTGTCAGTAGATTATCTACTGCCATTTTACACCTTTCGCACACCATGTTTTTTATATATAGTTTCATCTGAAATATCCTTTTAGAAACTCAAAGATACTAAATCACATTTGAACATAAATATACAGAGACAATATAGTTTGACAGTAAAAGTGTTATTTTATGCTTTTAGTATTTAGTTGATTTTATAGTAAATAATCATTGTTTTGTTATTTTTTTGATATAATTAGTATTACTCAAAGTGAGAATCAATATGTTTCTTCACACTTAGATAATTCGGTGGTATAGTAGTGTATAGCTCTGTTTTCAATAGTTGTATTTGTTACCTTTACTCATGATGATTAATTATAAGTAGTAATATGAAAATTTTTAATACAGCACAAATGCAAGCATTGGATAAAGAGACAGTATCCAATCAATATATATCTTCATTTAAGTTAATGGAGAGAGCAACAACTAAAGTCTTTGAGAAGTTGCAAACTAGATATAAATTATATCAAACATCATTTGTTATTTTTTGTGGAACGGGAAATAATGGAGGTGATGGATTAACCTTAGCTAGATTATTAAAAGAAGGAGGAGCTATGGTGAAGGTATTCTTGGTGCAAACTAAGAAATATAGTCCTGATAATACTCAGAATCAAGATCTATTAGAGGATAGAGATATCAATGTGGAGAAGTTTAATACAAAGAGTAAATTAAAAGTAAAGAAAGATGATGTTATCGTAGATGCTTTATTTGGTATAGGATTACATAGTCCTTTAGATGAAGAGTGGCGTCCTATCTTTGATTTTCTAAATGAAACTCCATGCCTAGAGAGAGTTTCTATAGATATGCCTTCAGGATTATTAGCAGATGTGGCAACACCAAAAGAAGCTATTGTATTTAAGGCTGATGTAGTTTATACATTCCAATTACCCAAAACAGCATTACTGTTATCTGATGCTAAAGAATATGTGAAAGAACTAGAAATATTAGATATAGGACTCGATCTAGACTATATAGAGGGTATTAAGTCGGATGCTTATTTTGTAGAACAGGACAAAGTGAAAAACTTAGTGAAATCAGGAACTAAGTTTAGTAATAAGGATGACTTCGGTAGAGTAATGTTAATAGGTGGGAGTAAAGGAAAAATAGGAGCTGTGACATTAGCAAGTAAGGCTGCTATGCATACAGGAAGTGGAATCGTGACGGCTTATGTACCGAGTTGCGGATATACTATCGTACAGATAGGGATACCTGAAGTCATGTGTGATACATGTACTAGTGAAGACTATATAAAAGTATTTCCATCTGTAGAACATTATGATGCAGTAGGAGTAGGGTGTGGTATAGGATTACATAAAGATACAACTACTGCATTAATCAGTTTTTTAAAAGAGAATAAGGATAGGAAATTAGTAATAGATGCAGATGCTCTTAATATTATTAGTGAACAGAAGTGTTTAGATAAAGTTCCAGCAGAAAGTATCTTAACCCCACATGAAAAAGAACTGAAAAGACTTATCGGTGAGTGGGATAATGACTTTGATAAGATTGATAAAGTAAAACAGTTGGCTAAAAAGCACAATGTCATCTTTGTATTAAAAGGAGCACATACGATAACAATAGCACCAGACGAAACAATCTATTTTAACTCATCAGGTAACTGGGGAATGGCTACTGCAGGAGTAGGAGATACTTTGACAGGTATGATTACCTCTTTACTTGGACAGGGGTACACTAGTAAAGAAGCCGCTATAGTAGGAGTCTATTTACATGGATTAGCAGGTGATTTAGCTATTGAGAATATTCATCCACATAGTCTAGTTGCTTCGGATGTGAGTAACCATATTAGTGCTGCTTATAATCAAATTGCATTATAAATAGTGAATATAAAAAAGTAAGACTACCTTCTCAGAGGTAGCCTTACTTTATTTGTTTAGCTTAGAATAAATAACGGTATCTAAGAATTGACCATCAAAGAACCAGTTTTCTTTTAAATGACCTTCTTTTATAAAGCCGCATTTTTCAAAAACTTTCATAGAGCCAATATTCTCTGGATCTAAGAGCGCTTCTATAGAATGTAATTTCATTGTAGAGAAGCCATAATGTACGATGACTTGAAGAGCTTCAGTTATATAACCTTTTCCATTATACTGGGGCAAAGACATATATCCTGTTTCTGCTCTATAGTGCTCTAGTTTCATACGATAAAACCCGATGGTGCCGATCATTGTACCTTCTTCTTTTAGCGTGATTGCCCAATTAACACATTCTTTAGCTGCCATTCTTTCATCTATAGAATGGATATATTGTTTTATTTCTTCTTCTGATTGTGTAAAGGGTACAGGTATATACTTCATCACTTCTGGGTCTGTACGCATGGTGTACATCGTATTTAAGTCATTTATATCTAAACGTCTAAGAATAAGTCTATCTGTTTCGAGTATGGGAAATATGGTTAAGTCTATATTTAGCATGTTTTTTGAATTGGTTTAAAAACAAATCTAAATAAAATATGGCATAGACTATAAGTCTATGCCATATTTTATCATTTTTAATAAGTAGAACTATTTAGTTACTTCATCTATTAAGTAGAAGATAGATTTAAAGTTTACACCTCCATATTCTGTTAGCCCTATTTCACACGTACGACTAGTAGAGAATGCATCCTTTGCATCAGTAGGTATTTGTTCTTTTAAGTGTCTATTACCATGTTTGTTTAATTCAGGGAACGTAAACCCTCTATCTCCTGCGAAGCCACAGCAGTTGCTATCAATATAGTTTACTTTCTCAGCACACAGCTTAGTCAATTCAAGTAACTTGCCTTCTAATCCTACTTTCTTAACAGAGCATACAGGGAATACACTAATTTCTTTTCTTGGACTCTTAACAGGTAATATAGGCATCACATAATCTAACATAAATTCGATAGGATCGTGCATTTTTAGCTTACCATCTTTATGAGCATCATAGAAGGTATAAAAACAAGGACTCATGTCGAATAATACAGGATATCTACCATCTTCAGTAGCTTTTAATAAAGCAAGTTCTAATTCGGATGATTTAGTATGACCTTCTTCTTTCATTCCTTTACTGCTAAATGGCATTCCACAGCACATATTATTTACGTTTTCTGGATAGATAATGGTATATCCAGCACGTTTAAGTAGTTCTACGGTTTTAGCAGTTAAGTCCATATCAGATTTAGGATAGTCATTAGATTTACCCATTGTTCTATTAATGCATGAAGGGAAGTAAACTACTTTTCTATCTTGTCCAGGATTAACGATAGCTTCTGTTATTTTGTGCTTATTGCCTTTAGGCATAGCTACGTTCCATTGCGGTATTTTATTACCAGACATCTTACGCATACCACTTGACACACTAGTCATAATCTTATTTCCTAAGATATTTTGGAATACCCCGACGGTGTTTAATGCTTTGCGTCCCATAGCTGTTACGCGTTCCATATTTTCTACGAAGTATTCAGCATTCTTTCTGTCTTTCTCAGTAATAGCACTATGACGAATATCTTTAATGTATTTACCCGTATCTATTTTTACAGGGCATGCTAAGGCGCATAGCCCATCTGTTGCACACGTTTCGTCTGCATAGTAGTGAGCACTATTAACTAAGTTCTCTAATTCTTCTGTATCTTTTCCTATGGCTTGTAGTCTTGCTATTTCTCTACCTACTACGATACGCTGTCTTGGTGATAGTGTCAGTCCTTCTGAGACACAGTGTGATTCACAGAATCCACATTCAATACATTTATCTACTATTTCGTTGGTAGCAGGAGAAGCCTTGAAGTTCTCTAAGTGAACATGAGGATTAGCATTGATAATCACACCAGGATTAACTAAGTTATGTGGGTCGAAGATAGTTTTGACTTTTAACATAATGTCATACGCTTGTTTACCCCATTCTTTCTCTACGAAAGGAGCCATATTTCGCCCTGTTCCATGTTCTGCTTTTAATGAACCATCAAATCTATCTACTACTATTTCTACCAACCCATCCATTAATCGAGCATATCTGTCTATTTCTTCTTGAGTAGAGAAATCTTGTGAGAATACTAGGTGTAAGTTTCCTTCTAAGGCATGCCCGAATAGTACTGCATCATGGTATTGTAATTCTGCAAACAAATCTTTCATGGCGATGCACGCATCGGCTAATTTCTCTACAGGAAAGGCAACATCTTCAATGATACAAGTAGTGCCTGTCTTTCTCAATGCTCCTGTAGTAGGTAATAGACCATTTCTAGCCTTCCAATTGAATGCATATTGTTGAGGTTCTGAAGTAAACTCAAAAGGTTTATAAGTAGGAGTAGAAGCAATTGCCTCTCTAATCTGTTGTTGTTTAGTTGACATTTCAGTTTCATTCTTTGCTTGTGCTTCCACAAGTAAGATACAAGCCGTTTCTGGTAATGTCTTGAAATATTCTGGGGCAGGAGCTTCATCTTCGATAGATTTAATACTATTTCTATCTAGTAACTCTACTGCCGCTACAGGGCTTTTCTTTAAAAAAGGCACTGCTTGACAGGCTTTTTCTATCGTTTCAAAAATCATTAATGTACATGCTTTGTGTTTGTAATTAATGACTGTATTATATGTAATATCAGAGATAAAGGCTAATGTACCCTCAGACCCTATCATAATATGCTTAATGATTTCATAAGGATCGTGATAGTCTATAAATGCATTAAGGCTATATCCTGTAGTATTTTTGATTTTAAACTTGCGCTCTATTCGGTCGTATAGTGTGCGATCTGTGTAGATAGCGTCTCTTAGACGCTCTATTTCTTTGATGATTTCAGGGTGTTTCTCAGCGAATTCTTTTTTGCTTTCTTCGCTTGCTGTATCTAATACAGTTCCGTCATAAAGAACAATCTTAATATCTGCAATTGTATTATAAGAGTTCTGCGAAGTACCACAGCACATTCCACTAGCATTATTAGCCGCGATACCACCTATCATTGCAGCATTGATAGAGCCAGGATCTGGACCTATCTTACGTCCATAAGGAGCTAGGATAATATTAGCTCTTCCTCCAATAATACCAGGCTGAAACTTCGCTTGAAGCCCATTGTTTAAAATCTCGTATTTCTTCCATTGATGAGTAGCCACCATCAAGACAGAATCTGTTACTGCCTGTCCAGATAGACTTGTTCCTGCCGCTCGGTACGTCACCGCTACATTATGCCTTGTAGCAGTCTGTAGAGTAGCTACAGCTTCTTGGTGATTGTGTACTTGAACAACTATTTTAGGAACTAATTTATAAAAACTAGCATCAGTACCATACGCTAATAGTTGAATCGGATTAGTGATAATTCTATCAGAATCTAAGTGATTAGCTAGTTCTTCTTTGAACTTTTGGTATTGTAATGGTAACATATTTCTATCTTTTTTAATATGCTACAATTTACAAAACATATAAAAAAGATAAGAGTGGAACGCTTTGTTTATACTGGATTTAAATAAGATGCGGTAGTTGGAGGTATGGTGATGAATAATGTTTAAATTATAATGTTTCGAGATTGCTAGGGGTTTTCTTGAGGTTTTCTTCAAGAAAATGCCTTCTGGGCTAGAAACCCCAAGGAATCTCCTAGAAAACTTCAATAAAGTGCAAGAAAAATAGGACTTGGTTGCTAGAGAAAGTTTAGTAGAGATTACTTAGAAAGACGTTCTTCTAAATTGTTTTGCTCTAATTGGTTAGTGTTAAAAATAACTATTGGAAGGCCATCATAAAAAACAAAAAAGACCACTATGAAATCCAAGGTTTAAATACTACCTTTGCACGAAATTTAGACACACAACAACACAAAGTCATTTAGTATGTATAAAAGCATTATTAAGCCTATATTTTTTAGGTTTGACCCAGAGAAAGTGCATCATTTTACCTTCGGTGCTCTTAAATTCGTGAATAGTATTCCTGGTGTATCCGCACTTATTCGCGCCAATTGTCAAGTAAATGACCCTCGATTAGAAAGAGAAGTATTCGGGCTGAAGTTTAAGAATCCAGTAGGTCTTGCAGCAGGTCTGGATAAGGATGCTAAGTTATATAGTGAATTAGAGAACTTTGGTTTTGGTTTTATAGAAATAGGGACTCTTACTCCCAAAGGACAACCAGGAAATCCTAAAAAGAGATTATTCCGTCTAAAAGAAGACAATGGTCTTATCAATAGAATGGGATTTAACAATGGAGGGATAGAAGAGGCTATAGAACGTCTAAAGAAAAATAAAGGAACGCTGATAGGAGGGAATATTGGGAAGAATAAAGTGACACCTAATGAACAAGCAAATGAAGATTATGAAATCTGTTTTGAAGCGTTGTTTCCTTATGTAGATTATTTCGTGGTAAATGTGAGTTCACCTAATACACCTAATTTACGTGCGCTACAGGATAAAGAACCACTAAAAGCGTTACTTCACGGATTACAAGTTAAAAATAATCAGAAAGAGGCTCCTAAGCCTATTTTATTGAAGATAGCACCAGACTTAACAGATGATCAGTTATTAGATATTATAGAGATTGTTACAGAAACAAAAATAGCTGGAGTAATCGCTACGAATACTACTATCGATCGCAGTAATCTGAAGTCTATTCATCAGCAAGAAACAGGGGGACTAAGTGGAAAACCTTTGACGAAGAGAAGTACTGAGGTTATTCGATTCTTATCTGAGAAGAGTAATAAAGCATTTCCTATCATCGGTGTAGGAGGTATACATTCTGCAGAAGATGCGATAGAAAAACTAGAGGCAGGAGCGAGCTTGATTCAGCTTTATACTGGCTTTATATATGAAGGACCGGGCTTGATTAAAAAGATTAATAAAGCCATATTATCTAAATACTAGAATTAATTATGTCAACAGAAGTATTATATACTTTTTTTATAACTTGTTTTTTATTGATTATTACTCCAGGGCCAGATATTCTATATGTGGTTTCGCAGAGCATTACCAGAGGGCGTAAGTATGGATATGCAGTAGTGGTAGGACAGGTAGGAGGTTTATTATTCCATTTATCATTATTTGCTTTTGGAATCTCCGCTTTAATTACGCAATCTGAATTACTGTTTAAAGGTGTTAAGTTATTCGGAGCCTTATATCTATTCTGGTTGTCTTATAAAGTATTTCAGGAAGAGAATGTAATCGTCATTGATGAATCTACTTCTGGGCAAAACGATAAGACTTTTATGGGATTTGTCAGAAAAGGATTGCTTATGAATGTTTTAAATCCAAAGGTGATGATGTTCTTTTTGGCTTTATTCCCAGGGTTTATTACAGAAAGTGCAGGTAGTGTACAGAAACAGGTTTTTGTGCTAGGTACAGTCTTTATTACAGAAGCAGTAGTCATTTTTTTTATCATCTGTACTATAGCAGCTAAGCTGACAGATTATATGAGAGATAATAAATATGTCAACTTATTTTTAAAGTGGCTTCAAATCATCGTTTTTAGTGGATTAGCAGTTTTCCTACTAGTAAGCTAAGAAGAAAATAATAGTAAAAAAGGTTCTAAGGATAATATCTTTAGAACCTTTTTTTATTTTTAGGAACTCTATGTGTCAGATAATCAATAGAATGTTGTTTGAGTATGTTAAGTAAATAAAATAAAGAAAATCACATTGTAAAATTGTGGCTTTTCATTTATATTTGGATTATATGAAACCAGCAGTAAAAATTATAGAATGTCCTCGTGATGCTATGCAAGGCATTAAGATGTTTATCCCAACAGAAAAAAAGGTACAGTATATACAGTCTCTTTTAAGAGTGGGGTTTGATACCATAGATTTCGGTAGTTTTGTTTCTCCTAAGGCTATTCCTCAGATGCAGGATACAGCTGAGTTGTTAGCTCAGTTAGACTTGAGTAAGACAGAGAGCAAGCTATTAGCTATTATCGCAAACACGAGAGGTGCAGAACAAGCTGCTGAGCATAAAGAAATTCAGTACTTAGGTTTCCCTTTTTCTATATCAGAGAACTTCCAGATGCGTAATACACATAAGACTATTGCAGAATCTATCGTTACTTTAGATGAGATATTGAATATCGCTACTAAGGCCGATAAAGAGGTTGTGGCTTATTTATCAATGGGTTTTGGTAATCCTTATGGAGATCCGTGGGATGTGGATATTGTAGGAGATTGGACTGAAAAGCTGTCAAAGATGGGAGTGAAGATTCTTTCATTATCGGATACGGTAGGAAGTTCTACACCAGAAGTGATAGATTATTTATTTAGCAATTTGATTCCAGCGTATCCTAATATTGAGTTTGGAGCACATCTACACACTACTCCTGATAGTTGGTTTGAGAAGATTGATGCGGCCTATAAGGCTGGATGTCTACGTTATGATGGTGCAATAAAAGGTTATGGGGGATGTCCAATGGCAAAAGATGATTTGACTGGAAATATGCCAACAGAGAAGATGTTGAGCTACTTTACAGCAAATAAGGTAGATACGAACTTGAGTGCTATGTCATTTGAAAGCTCATACAATGAAGCTTTAAAAATATTTAATTTTTTCCATTAAAGTTTTTTATTACATAGAAAAATAGTAAATTTGCGTGCAATTCAACGACATTGCACATGAAAGCACACACAACTAAAATCATCGGTCAAGGACTTACTTACGATGATGTATTACTAGTTCCAAACTATTCAGAAATACTTCCAAGAGAAGTTAGTTTAAAATCAAAATTTTCTAGAAACATTACTTTGAACGTTCCTGTAGTATCTGCTGCGATGGATACTGTAACGGAAAGTGAAATGGCTATTGCTATGGCTCGTGAAGGAGGAATCGGAGTGATTCACAAGAACATGACTGCTGAAGAGCAAGCAAAAGAAGTAAGAAAGGTAAAAAGAGCTGAGTCAGGTATGATTATAGACCCAGTGACTCTTCCTCTTACAGCTACTGTAGGTGATGCGAAAAAGGCAATGGCTGAATTCGGAATCGGAGGTATTCCAATTGTTGATGACAATGGGCTTCTTAAAGGAATCATTACAAATAGAGATATGCGCTTTGAGAAACAAAACGACCGTGCTATCACAGAGGTAATGACTAAAGATAATCTAGTAACTGCTGCTGAGGGTACTACTTTAGATCAAGCAGAAGAAATTCTTCAAGAGAAAAAAATCGAAAAATTACCAGTAGTTAATGCTGATAATAAATTAGTCGGTTTAATTACTTTTAGAGATATCACTAAACTTACTTTAAAACCAAATGCTAATAAGGACAAGTTCGGTAGACTACGTGTTGCAGCTGCTTTAGGAGTGACTGCTGATGCTGTAGATAGAGCTAAATTATTAGTACAAGCTGGTGTAGATGCATTAATTATAGATACTGCTCATGGACATTCTCAAGGAGTGGTAGGGGTATTAAAAGCAGTAAAAACTGCTTTCCCTGAAATCGATGTAGTAGTAGGTAATATCGCTACTCCAGAGGCTGCATTATTCTTAGTAGAGAATGGTGCTGACGCTGTTAAAGTAGGTATTGGACCTGGATCTATCTGTACTACACGTGTGGTGGCAGGTGTTGGGTTCCCACAGTTCTCAGCTATTATGGAAGTAGCAGCTGCTCTAAAAGGAACAGGTGTACCAGTGATTGGTGATGGAGGTCTTCGTTATACAGGAGATATTCCTAAAGCATTAGGAGCAGGAGCAGACTGTGTAATGTTAGGATCAATGTTAGCAGGTACTAAGGAATCTCCAGGTGAAACTATTATCTTCGAAGGAAGAAAGTTCAAAGCTTACCGCGGAATGGGATCTGTAGCAGCTATGAAGCAAGGTTCTAAAGATCGTTACTTCCAAGATGTAGAAGATGATGTGAAAAAATTGGTACCAGAAGGAATCGAAGGTAGAGTACCTTATAAAGGAGAACTTAGCGAGAGTATGTTACAGTTCATAGGAGGTCTTAGAGCAGGTATGGGATACTGTGGTGCTAAAGATATTCCTACATTACAAGAAGTGGCTAGATTTGTTCAGTTAACTGCTTCTGGTATTGGAGAGAGTCACCCTCACAATATTACGATTACTAAATCTGCACCTAACTATTCTAGATAGTGTTAGATGGTATGTTACGGATTACAAATTCGCAACAACCTTAGAGATATAATTAAAATAATAGGGCTATTTCGTACGAAATAGCCCTATTATTTTTTATAAGATAAGTGAGTAATTATGCTTTTATAGTATCTACTAAACGTCTTATTTTAATATTTAATACAACATAAGTAAGAGATACAAATGGTGAAATAATATTAAAGAATGCGTAAGGAGCATATGTCATTGTATCAATCCCTAGTACTCCTGAGTGATAAGCCCCACAAGTATTCCAAGGAATTAGTACTGATGTCACAGTCCCTGAATCTTCTAGTGTTCTACTTAAGTTCTCAGGTGCAAGTCCTTTATCCTTATAGGCTTTAGAAAACATTTTACCAGGAATTACTAATGATAAATATTGTTCAGAAGCAGTTAAGTTTACAACAACGCAACTTGCCATTGTGCTTGCGAATAATCCAAAAACTGACTTTGCTATACTTAATAATGTTTGTGTTATTTTCTTTAAAGCCCCAATAGCTTCCATCGCTCCACCGAAGAACATTGCACAGATAATTAACCATACTGTGTTTAGCATGCTTTTCATTCCTCCTGCTTCGAATAAGCTATTTAAACTTTCCATAGGAGA
Organism: Myroides odoratimimus; assembly: GCF_030326305.1. Lineage (GTDB taxonomy): Bacteria > Bacteroidota > Bacteroidia > Flavobacteriales > Flavobacteriaceae > Flavobacterium > Flavobacterium odoratimimum_A. Next base: position 179,982 of record NZ_JACAKB010000006.1, read on the forward strand.
TAGAATAGCAATATCTGTAGTGATGGCATTCATAATTCCCTTATAGGCTGTAACTGGTGTCAATGAAGTTCCTTCTCCTACAAAGGCTACTATATCTGGCTGAAAAAATAGAGCGAATACAGCTCCTAATAAGGTTCCTAAAAGTAAAGCAAGTATTGGTTTCATCTTTTTTAATATTGCTCCAATTACAATCACAGGAACTAAGAATAACCAAGGTGTAATGTTGAATGTTTGATTAATTGCCTGTAATGATGCAGACATATCTATGGTCTCAGGTACATTAAGATTAAAACTGATGATGATAAATATGATTAAGGTTAGTACATAAGTAGGGATGGTGGTGAACATCATGTACTTTATATGAGTAAATAAATCTGTACCAGCCATAGCTGAAGCTAAATTAGTAGTATCTGATAGTGGAGATAACTTATCTCCAAAGTATGCTCCTGATATTACAGCACCTCCAATAAGCGCTAGATCAATACCCATCGCATTACCTATACCTACTAGAGCAATACCTACTGTAGCAGATGTGGTCCAAGAACTACCTGTTGCTAGGGCAATAATGGAACAGATAATTACTGTCGCAGGTAAGAATATATGAGGTTCTAAAATCTGTAAACCATAGTAAATCATCGTAGGTATAATACCACTCAATAACCAGGTTCCTGATAAGGCTCCTACTAATAACAGTATATAGATAGCTCGAGTGGTTTCTCTAACGTTTTTAGTGATTTTTTTAATAATATCTTCGTAATTGACTTTATTGTATAGGCCTATTCCGATTGCAATAAGCCCACCTATTAATAGAACGAATTGGTTAGAACCAGCTAAGGCAGCACTACCATAAACGAATACATTGGTACCTAATAGCGCGATTAATACGATCATAGGTATTAAGGATTGCAATAAGGTTACTTTTCTAGGTTTAACTTTAGATTCAATATTCATGATTGTTTTTATGTTGTTTGTAAAGAGTTTGAAGATACATAAAAATCAATAGAATTTAATATCTGTGTAATATTATTTAGAATAAAACTACATATTGCCATTTTATTGCTAATCTTTCAAAGTGCTCCTTTTATATGAGAAGTGTTTATAATGAATATGTTGTAATAAAAAAGTATGTATCTCCGTTTAATGACATAATGCTATATTTGTAATCTAAAAGAGAGTAATCATATGTCCAATCTATTTACCTTTTCAGCCGAATTTACAAGTGAAGAAGCATGCCGTTTGCACTTTAAAGAACAACGCGACAAATTAGGAGTCACTTGTCAAAGATGTGGTCATGACGCCCACTATTGGATTCAAAGTAGATGGAGTTATGAATGTAAGAAATGTCGTTCTCGTATGACTTTAAAAAGTGGAACAATAATGGAACATTCTAAGCTATCTTTTCTAATATGGTATAAAACAATGTTCTTAATGACAGCGACCAAGAAAGGCTTTTCTACTTTAGAAATTCAGAAGTAATTAAGACTAAAAAGATATGAGCCAGTATGGGCAATGGTACATAAACTTCGCAAGGCAATGGGCAATAGAGATAGCAAATATACTTTAGAAGGAATGTTAGAGATGGATCAGGGGTATTTTAAAGTAGAAACATCTGAAATAGAGAAGTCTAAAACAAAAAGTGGTCGTGGCTCTACAGGTGTCCAAAATGTTGCAATTATGGCAGAGAGTACAGTTTTAGAGGACATAAAAACAGGTGAAAAACAAAATCATGTACGCTTTTTTAAAGCTGTTGTTTTAGAAGATCATAAAGCTGAAGGTGTTAATGAAATGATTAAGAAAAATATTGAAGAAAGTAGTATTGTCTTAACTGACAAGAGTACTTCTTATGTAGATATTTCAGATTTTGTTCAGATACATATCACTGAAAAATCATCAGAACAAACAACAAAAGAAACTCTTAAATGGGTACATATAGCTATCAGTAATGCCAAAAGAAATCTACAGGGAAATTACCATAAAATTAAACGAAAATATCTTCAAGCCTACTTAGATGAATTCGTTTATAAACTTAATAGAAGATACTTTGGTGATAAGCTCTTTGATAGGCTTATTATTGCCAATATTACTGCTTATGACTAAAAACGGAGATACATTAAAAAAGCCTCATAAAATTAATTATGAGGCTTTGTCTTATAAGCTGATAATTTTATTTTATAGGTTCTTCATCTCTTGGAGGACCTATTTTTGTATAATTTATTTGAACAAGTTCTAATTGACCATTTATACTTACCCTAGTTACTAAAGAGAGCTCGTTTTGTTCTACTTTGACAATTTGTCTTTTGTCATTAACACTTTCAAAAACAATAAAATCATCAGAAACGTTACCTAACTTAACTTTAGATTTTATTTCATTACTATAATATTGAACTAATTTGACTGATTCAAGTTGATCTGTGAAAACCTCTAGTTCTTCATTTTTATTAAAGGTACCGATTTCAGTATATTTAACTGTACTGCCATCTTTTAGTCTTATAGTATTAGATTCCCATTTTCCAAAATAAGTTTTTACTGTGATTCCACTGTCATTACTACAGCTAGTGAATAGAATTGTAGTTAAAAGGAAACAACTGATAGATAATAGTTTTTTCATTAGTTTATGATGGTTTGTTATTTGTGCAGAAATATATAAAAAAAATCTTAGTACACGACAAAAATATTAATTAGTTGATTTTAAGATAAATGAAGGAAGGAATTATTTGTAAAAAAGGCTGATATTCAGTATATTAAAGTTTTCCTCCTACAGAATGTCTTTAAAAACGAACAACAGCCTAGAGTACAAAAATACAGAACTTCTAACAACTATAAAAGCCAATTTTAAAGGTAAATTAGGGTTAGCTAGGATCCGACTTATTTG
>NZ_JACAKB010000070.1 GCF_030326305.1 Myroides odoratimimus
TTTTAAACAAAAAACACACAAAAATAAGTGTAATATATTGATTTATATTTAAATAAGTTGTTTTTAAGGGGCGACTACTTGGTAAATTTAAAATCGGGGGATCGTTGAGCATCAAGTAGATCGTTGCACAACCACTACTTGACAAGACTTTTTGGGTAAGTTTGTCAAATACCCTATAATAAAAACAGCTCCACTAAGGGAGCTGTTTTAGTTTACTACAGTTATTTTTAGGTTCTACAGTCCATCTGTTTACTACTCTTTTTCGAAAATGTATAAATTATTATTACTATCTAATAAATACAAATGCGTGTTAGTTACCTGCATCTTTCTTGAAGAAATCCACTCTCCTTCATCAAATAAATAATGCCAATCTATTTCTAAAGTATCTTTATTTAGTGCAACTATTCCTTGCTGTCTATCATCTATTCGCTCAATATACTTTGTGTTTAATACAAGATAATAGTGGTTCTCAGTAATAGGAAAGCTACTCATCCCTGTTATATACTCATAATCATATTGGCCAAACTTTTCTGCCAAACTATAACTATACACTATGTTCGTGTCTAAGTCAACTCTCCATAATACGTCGTGATCCATACCGACTACTTCACATCTCTCCAAATCTAACTCCATTGATTCGCTAAAAACATTGTGTTTAGACTCTCTTATCATAGGATAAGCATCCCAATAGTGTAATAGCTCTCCTGTATGAATATTTAAACTAACCAACCTCCCAGAATTACACACAATAAGCAAAGCATCCTTATATGTTCCTAAAAACTTACTAACTTCATAGTTTCGAGCATCATCTGTATCCAAATACCATTGACCAAATTGAGATAAATCAAATTGCCATAACTCCAAAGAATTCAAATCAATAGACAATGCATAGACCCATATTTTGTCAGTATATACTAATTCATTGTTTGTTTTAAAAGATAAAGAATTATTACTTAAAATTTTATCAAAAACAAAAATATTCGCATCAATATCATATAGATAATATCTCCCTATGTAATTTGGGTAATCTATTTCAAAATCAGATCCTAACAATATAATTCCTGATTCTAAACTACAGTTAAAATATTCTTTATCTAAAAGTATACTATCATTAATATAAGCACTTTCATTAGAATTAAATATCAATTTTTCATTGATTACACAATAATTAATATCATCTACTTTAGATGCTACTTTTATTCTATTTTTTAAAAGTTCTTTTTTAGTATTAACAACTAACTCCCACCCTTCTTTCACATAAAAAGACCTAATCCCTTCTATTCTTTCATTAAATTTCATTATTCAACTTTTATAAACTTATATAATTTAGAATTCTCATTCTCAATTAAAGAATTAAACATTTTTCTTTGAAAAGATTCATTTAGATTACTACCAAACAATTCAGTCTTCAATTCTGGTGTCATTGCATCAAATATATCATCTGCCTTCTTCTCAAACAACTCTTTAAACTGTTTCTTTATAAAATCTTCTCCACCATTTCCTAATTTATAAAGATCAAAAACATATTTTAATTCATCTAATGATTTTATTGACTTCATATAACCATTTACAAACTGATCAACAAACTGAGTACGGTTTTTAAGAGGATTACTATTAAGTCCTGACAAAACATTTAGTTCATCTGTTAAATCGTCAACCCCCACACCTCTTTTCACACTCTTTAGCTCAATGAATTTAGGTTTTCCTTTCTTTAGGATATCTGTAAACTTAGTCGTTCCATCTATTCTACTTCCAAAACCAATTAATTGTTCTACATCTATCCCTTTATTATTATAAAGATAACGCAAGGTTTGATTCATTTCATCCATTATAGGTAATGTTCTTGATAAATCTCCTCCATTATCTGTTAGTCCACGCATCCAATTATACGTATGCACCCGAGCAAGTACATCTAGTGAGATCTAATTATTATTCTACATTATCCAGGATAAGTTTCTTGTAATTATGAGGATATAAGTCAGCGATATTCTTGTGGTTGACGGATTGAATATTTTCAAGAACATACTTTAGCCATTTATATGGATTAATGTCATGCTTTTTGCAGTTAGCAAAAAACG
>NZ_JACAKB010000071.1 GCF_030326305.1 Myroides odoratimimus
AATCGAGTAGGAGGCTGAAGATTATTTCTTCAGCCGACCTCTCACACCACCTGGCATACGGATCCGTACCAAGGCGGTTCTTAATTTACGATACTTTTAGGAGTATGTCATATAGAAATGTATATCCTGCTTTCCTTAAATTTTGAATGTTTAAAGAAGCTTGTAGGATTGGGCTAAGTGCTGTGCGACAATAACTCTTGCGAGTGTTTGCCCATTGATATGCTTGATTATCTCTTACACCGATGCGCTTAAGATTAACATATCTCGTCTTATTCTGTTTCCAACTCTTCCAAATTAACATCCGTATCCTAAAGCGAAGCCACTCATCTATACACTTAATCTTGGATAACATATCAGATTGCTTGAAGTATGACACCCAGCCTTGGATATAATATCGCAAGGATTCTTTGAGTTTATCGTACCCTTTACCTCTACTACGTTTTGTAAGTTCCTTTAGCTTATCTTTGAGTGTACTGTAACTTTTCGGGTGTACGCAAAGACTCCATTTCCCTTTGCTTTTTACATAAAAACTGTGCCCTAGAAATTTCTTCCCTTTGGCATAACCAGTGGTAGTCTTCTCTTTGTTTACTCGTAAGTATAAGACTTCTTCAACGAACCTAGTGATACTTTCCTGCACACGAAGACACGCTCTTTTACTTTTGCAGAAGATTAGACAGTCATCTGCATAACGCACAAAACGAAGGCCTCGTCTTTCTAGTTCTTTATCTAACTCATTAAGCATTATGTTACTCAGAAGGGGACTTAAGGGGCCGCCTTGAGGTACTCCCAATCTACTCTCTTCAAATTTACCTCCAATAACAACACCTGCATTTAGATATTTATGGATTAAGGATATCACCCGAGGGTCTTCTACTCTCTTTGACAATATTTCAACCAATCTACTGTGGTTAACTGTGTCAAAGAATTTTTCTAAGTCTAAGTCCACTACATAATGATATCGGTCATTTAGATGGCTTACCACTTCTTTCAAGGCTGTATGACAACCTTTGTTGGATCTAAAGCCGTGACTACTTGGGTGAAATTCTTGTTCGTAGATAGGAGATAATACTTGGGCTATACTTTGTTGAACGAGACGGTCTACTACCGTAGGGATACCAAGTTGGCGTGTTTTACCTCCCTCTTTGGGGATTTCTACTCTTCGAACTGCTTGGGGGTTATACTTTCCGTTTTCTAGCGATGAAACCAATGAATCTCTATTATGTAAGAGCCATGGCAATAATTCTTCAGTGGACAACTTGTCTATTCCATAGCTCCCTTTATTTGCCTTAACCTTTTGATAGGCTAGGTTTAAATTATTAGGACTAAGGATTAGTTCTAGTAAACTCCCCTGTCCTAATCGTACTTCCATGAGGTTGTTTTCAGTTATCCCTATGTAAGTCTGCACTCCTTGGTAGCTGTCAGGTTCCGCCCTATCCTTTACAAGGTAGTTATCTCTGTTTATAGATATTTTCTGCATTCTTTCCTACATTAGGTAACATTCATTTACTACTCACTTAATTAAGTTCTGTCCTTCTGCATTTTGTAAGACTTCTTGGTATTGCCAAGCTTGTATCTGTGCATACTATGACTTCTGCTGACTTCTTATAGCAATTGTTATCCATAGTTCTGTAAAAAAAAACTCCCTATGTCTATAAGACCTCCCCAGGTAAGAACGATAACTTTCATCTCATATACCTGCTATATTTACTATGATGTCTCTGTACAGCTTAGGACTTCAGTTTGATATGCAACCTTATCCGACATTTCTAGCCTTATATATAGTTTCTGTTCGTCAGGTCAAGACTTTACCTAAAGCTTCCTTCAGATTCCAACTCACGATGGACACCCTTGCTGTCGGTTAACACTTCCTGCTGTAATGGCGTGTTCGGGACTTACACCCTAGAGTTATCACCCATGCTGGGCACACATA
>NZ_JACAKB010000072.1 GCF_030326305.1 Myroides odoratimimus
CAGCCTTTTTTACAAATAATTCCTCCCTTTATTTATCTTAAAATCAACTAATTAATATTTTTGTCGTGTACTAAGAACTTTACTATATAAAATCACTTTAAATAAAACTCGATTATTTTAATAGCACTTGAATTTACTTACCCAAAAATATTTGAAAACCAAGTGAGACGCCTAATCCGTTATGTGCAGACGCATTGGATTGATTTGATTTACTATAATTGTATCCAACAATAGCCTCTAATGCAACATTTCTACTTACAAAGTGAGAATAACCTGCATTTACATTAAATGCGAATGATGTATCACTTTTACCTCCTACCTCTGCTCCAGAAATACCAATTGCTCCTTGTCCAAAAAATCTACCAGTTTCACTAGCTCCTTCAGGAAAATAGTAACGTGCAAAAGGCATTACTTTGTAATTCCAAATATTGTCACCATCTTTTACTGTTTGTAAACCAGCTCCTATTTCTAACCCTACTGCTACGCCATTAGAGATAAAATAACCAGCCCTTGGTGTAATATTAATATTAAAACTCTCTTCTTCAAAACTATACCCTGTAGAACCAAGAGCTCCTCCAACTATCCAATTACCTTTTTTAATAGGTGTATTACCTACTTTTTTAGATAACTCAGGTATTGAAATTTTTTCACTTAGTTGGGCATTAATTGACATGCTAAACAAACATGCATAAAAAATAAAAACACACTTTTTCATATTTATCTATTTTTAGATTAGTTATTCTTGTTCTTCTACATCTATTTTACAAGGAATCTTTAGCAAAACTCCTGGACTTTAAAACAGATGTCAAACACCATTATTAATTAACCTACTTGTTGTATTCCAAGGGCTAAGTTACTTTATAAGTAATAGAATAAATAACTTAGCCTTGGTATAACATTAAAAACATTAAATGAACTCCTCAAAAGCAGAGCCACGAGGGAATCTTTTGATTATAAAACAACACTTCTAAGCATACAACTTATTTTTCTTAGCACTGTCACATTTTCCAAGAAAATACAAGAAAATCATCCCTATTTATAAGGATAGAACAATAAACTCACTTCTTCTATTTTCTTGATGTTCTTTTTCTGTACATGGTACTCCATTACTACACTTATTCTGTAGCTGTGTCTCTCCATATCCTTGTCCTGTAATTCTACTTCTCTCAATGCCTTGATTCACCATCCACTCTACTGTAGACTTTGCTCTGCGATTAGATAACTTAAGATTGTAGTTATCATTTCCTCTACTGTCAGTATGTGAGCGAACATCTATCTTCATGGTTGGGTATTCTTTTAATACCTCTACTACTTTGATTAGCTCTGCTGCTGCATCTGGGCGAATATTAGATTTGTCAAAGTCGAAGTAAATAGGATTTAACTTAAGCTTCTTAAATAGATCATCGTTCACTGTCACTGGTTCTAAAGTCTTCTCTAGTCCGATATCTACTCGTTTTACTCCTTGTTGGCGTTCTACGATAAATACAACTTCCACTGTATTATACTCCTGTTTCTCAGCTTTAATACGGTATTTTCCTCCACAATCTAATAAATTAGAAAGATAATATCCTTTTGCATCTGTGATTATCGTATCTGTATGCTGATAAAGAGCATCTGAAATAACTACTTTTGAATTTGAAAGTGGTTCTTTTGTTGATTTATCATAAACTATCCCTTCTAAAGCTTGCTTACAAGGTTTTTCTTTAAAGAAATAGATATTATCTCCACCACTAGCTCCTGGTCTATTAGAGCTAATAAAACCTTTATGTGATTTGCTATCGATATACAAACCAAAATCGTCAAATGGACTATTAATAGGCATTCCCATATTGGCAACTTGACCAATGCTTCCATCTACATTAATCTTAGCCACAAACATATCTAATCCTCCTAATCCAGGATGACCATCTGATGCAAAAAACAA
>NZ_JACAKB010000073.1 GCF_030326305.1 Myroides odoratimimus
TAAATCTCTACTGTATTATTAGGGAATCTGTTGATATTATCTATGATAAAGTAATCATTCTTTCCATCTCCATCAGGAGAAACAAGGTTATATATAACGATATCTCCATCTAAGATTAGATCTGTATTTACTGTAGCTAATGTAAAGAATCCATAGCCCTTAACACTCGTAGGTGTAGTGATCTCTTTTTTCTCTAAATCTACTACTCCTCCTTCATCTACCCAAAGCTGCTGATTAGCATCCCAGCGTACGATGTGTAATTCTTTCTCTGGATTAGCTAATAACTCTTTAGGCGTAGTACGCTCATCCCAACTAAGAGTTAACATTATGTCGCCTGAATTAAAATCACTCCTTTTGATCTCCCAATGTTCATTAGTATCTAAATTGGTTATAACTCCTGATTTAGCCAAGCGATTGGTAAAAAAATCAGGGGTTTCATATTGATATTTACCTACATATAGATCCTTTTCACTAGAAGGTGCTGAAATAATTGCCGGACGGTAATAACCTTTATGCCCTATAGGAAAGATAAATGAATCAGATCCCTTTTTCTCTACATAGCCATCTACATGACTAACATCTGAAACTTGAGTCGTTGTTGATTTAGGTAAAAAAGTAATCATACCTTCATTATCTAAAACATTAACAACTCCACTAACAAAACTAGAATTCCCCTTTACAGTAATTTCATTAGATAAGGTAAAACCATGATTAAAAAAACTATTATTAAATTCTACATCATAGAATTCACTTAGCTTTAACCCCTCAATTAATTGAGGGGCATTATCCTTACTTGAATTAAAATACACTTTCGACGACTTAGTTCCTCCTGGATAAAACAAATTATCATTTTTAAAGTCGTTGTAATAATAAAGTGTTCCTCTATTTTCAAAATTACCTTCAGAGCTATTCTCAAATATATAATCACTACTAACCAACCCACCGTCTAAAACAATAAAGTCTCCTTGATTAACAAAACTTTCAACTATATGTACTTGACTTAAACTAGATAATGATATTAGAGAAAAGCATATAATTAATGATTGTTCTTTTTTCATAATTACATCCTATTTTTCAAACAATTGAAACGATATATCTTGTAAACTTAATGTAAGAAGAAGCGAATTACCTTCTCTAAACTGTCCATTCCCTGTTCCTCTATTTGCATAAAATAAATTAGACTGAGGTATTATTTGCACTGAAAACTTATTATTTGTAGGTTGTAATTGAACATCTTTTAACTTAAAAGCTTTAGATACAAATTGTGTTACCCTTGACTGCCCTCCTTTAACATACTCTAAATTAAAGAATTGAGAGTTAATAACCTTTCCATTAACAACTAGTTCTAATCTATAACCAGAACTAGTTGCATTTGCAGCTACTATGTTATTGATATATTCTACTTTTGCCATAAAAATAGTTGAAAACTGAATAAATTTTTGACTTCCATCATTAACATTAACATTAAAATCAATTTCATAAACTGGCACTGCAAAGTTAATTGCTGGATTAGGCTTATACCTATCAGTAGACTCATATGTATGTACAATTTGATTATAATTATATTTTCTTTCAGTGACCTTATTTACCTCAAACTCTTCCATTTGTGTCATTATATATGAATCGTATGTTGGTAGAGTAAATGTCACTCCTTTTGCAGGTATAGGAGTTCCATTTTCATCGAAAGCTTCTTCATTATAATAAGTAAAAGTTCCATCTTTATTGTCAACTAATTGTGTTACAGTCTCGTTGGCTTTAACAACAGCTCCTAAATCAATTACTTGATCCTTACCTTCGGCATCCTTGTAAATTAAATCGGTTCCGTCATAAATAACATTTCCTGCAGCCTCCTTAGACACCTTTTCTATAATCTCTTTTACTGCTACTGGATTGTT
>NZ_JACAKB010000074.1 GCF_030326305.1 Myroides odoratimimus
GTTTTGTGAGAGTTTGAATATATAAATACTTACTCCTGTAAATAAAAAAAGCACCCCGAAAGGTGCTTAAAAACATTAATAATTTGCTTTAAATTATTTTACTGTAAATATTTTAAAGCTAAAAACCATAAACCTACCAATATTGATATATAGAATAGATATTTTAAAGATGCTTTAATAAAAAACATTGGATTTACTTCTGGACTCCTCTTAATAGCTATTAGTGTCCCAAGTATAAGTAAACCTAGTGCAATAATAAACACCCATGGGATAGAATCGGATAAATTTTCCATAATTTCAAACACTATTTATAACAGTTGTGTTTCTGCTCTAAGTATATTTTTAATTCTAACTGTTTTCGTTCCATTCTTCAAAGTCTGAAATTACATTTTCTAGATCCTCTAATATAGATTCTAATTCTTGAGTTCTAATTTCATAATTTTCTCCTGTTTCAGACTCTTGCCATTTTTCAGATCGATTAAAGTGTATATCTTTTCTCTTAGTGACTGTCTCTCTATTAAGCTAAAATCCAAATTAGAATCTCTTGTATTATTCCTAATGATACGATAGATAGTAAAATTATTGTAATTAAAGTGCCCCAATTAAATGAATCATTTTCCTTTTTACTCTTCTTGTATTCTTTTATAGAAGTATAAACTAAAAAAACTAAAAACAACAAAAAACCAACATATAATAAAGAAAAAGGGATAATATTCTCCTTTAAAACTTCAGTTCTCCCTTTATCGGTATTTATAGGCTTTTTATTAGTCATTTCAAAAAAAGATTCTTGATTTTTGACAGCCGTTTCATTAGTTTGTTGAAGCTCTTTTTCAACTCTAATTTGCCTCTCTTGAGGAGTTTCTAATATTTTTAGTTGAGTCTCTATTTTTTGATTTTCAACTTTTTCATAAGTATATATTACTCTAAAAGAAATACCCATTATCAAAAAAAGGGCACTAATAAAAATCCAGTGTTTTGTTTTCATAATCTTCAATGCTATTTGTAACAGTTGCAGTTCTGTTTAAAATTATTAATAACAAAGCAAGCCTTAAAATGACTTGCTTTGTTCATTACAAATTAACGTTTTTTATCTATTCTCTCTTTATAAGCTAAATAAAGAATTAATAGTATCAAACCTATCAATATAACTATAGTATCAATTACAGGAGTATTAAAGTAAATCTTATTCATCTTGTTTTCTTATTTCTTCATAATAAATTCGATATATATCTTCTATATCGATGTTATATATCTCTAGTGCATCTACAGTACTATCTATATCATTAGTGTATATAGCTTCATGATTATAAAGTTCTCGTCTAATAATTGAATCTATTCCGTTTTCTTTAATATCCTGTTGAACTGCCTTATTTAGTTTATCAAACATATCAGACTGTAACTGTTTAGCATTGTCTTTAGGACATATTAGTCCAGAACCTAGTGCAATATATTGCACTCCCTCTTTAGCCTGCTTCTCTAATTGTTCATTACTAAACGCATAAAAAGCTCCTGCTTTCTCAACTATATCACTAGTTGAATTTAAATAATCACTTAAATCTTTCATCTTGTTTTGTTTTGTGAGGATGCTCCTCGATTAATAAATTGATTTTTATTTTGTTTTACGTATGTACTTACGTACGTACGTATTAATTAAAAGGTTGAATTTCAATAAGTCAAAGAGCGTTGAGTTGTTTCTCTCTCTATTTCTATACTGCTAATATACGGCG
>NZ_JACAKB010000075.1 GCF_030326305.1 Myroides odoratimimus
CATTCTTTAGAAGATTTTATTCCAAAATTGCATCCAGTACGTATTATTAACACTGTAATAGATAAATTAGACTTAGAAAGTTTGTATGATAGCTATGCTAAATGTGGAGGTGTAAGTTATCATCCTAAGATGTTACTAAAAGTTTTAATCTATGGTTATCTCAATAATGTTTATAGTAGTCGTAAACTTGAGCAGGCCTGTTTAGAGAATGTTCATTATATGTGGTTAAGTGGTATGTCTTACCCAGATCACAATACAATTAACCGCTTTCGCTCTTCTAAACTTAAGGGTTATATAGAACAAATTTTCACTCAGATTGTTGAGTTATTTATAGAGGAAGGTTTTATCAGTATTGAAGAGGCTTATATTGATGGAACGAAAATTGAAGCCAATGCTAATAAATTCACCTTTGTTTGGAAAAAAGCTATAGCAAATTATAAAGAAAAGATGGTTCAGCAAATCTTAGAAATATGGGGTTATGCAGACTCTATTGCTAGACAAGAAAGTGAACTTCCACCACCACCTGACTTTAAGAAAATAGATGTTGATACTATTACTCAAGCCATTGATACCTTGAATGCGGCTTTAAAAGACACCCTAGATATTGACCAGAAAGTAAAAAACAAACTCAAATATATCACCAAAGAGTATCCCTCAAAAATTAAGGAATACCAAGAGCAGGAGGCTATATTAGAGGATCGTAATTCTTATTCAAAAACAGACAACGACGCTACTTTTATGCGTATGAAAGAAGATCATATGGATAGTGGTTTTCTAAAAGCAGGTTACAATGTTCAAATATCAACTAACAATCAATATATCCTTAGTTATAGTATACACTCGAATCCGACTGACACAACTACATTAATACCTCATTTAGAAAAATTTAAAGAGAATTATGGCGTGTTACCTACAGCCGTTATAGCAGATGCAGGATATGGTAGCCAAGAAAATTACACTTATTTAGAAAGCGAAGATATCGCCGCTTTTGTGAAGTATAACACTTTTGATCAAGAACAAGAACAATTAAGTAAGAAACCAAGAAAGAACTCTAAACAAGATACGAAGCCTTTTACAGCAGATAAATTGTTTTATCAACACAACGGTGATTATTTTGTATGTCCAATGGGACAACAAATGCATTATATTGGTGATATAACCAGAACTACAACAACAGGTTTTATTCAAACATTAAAGCAATATCAGGCTAAAAATTGTCAAGGTTGTCCACTAAATGGAATATGTCATAAAGCTAAAGGTAATCGGACTATAGAAATAAACTTCGAGTTACAACGATACCGAAAACAAGCCAATGAATTACTTAATACAGAAAAAGGTATAGATAAGCGCAAACTAAGGTGTCATGATGTAGAAACAGTTTTTGGAAATATTAAGCAGAACCACAGGTTCCGTCGCTTTATGCTTCGTGGTAAGGAAAAAGTCGCAATAGAATGGGGATTATTGGCGATTGCTCAAAATATTAGAAAAAGAGCTGCCTAAAAAGACTGTTTTTACTAACTTTTATCTTTATTATAGTTTTTGAACTCTTGAGGTTTCAATATTTGAAAAAAATCACAGAAAATAG
>NZ_JACAKB010000076.1 GCF_030326305.1 Myroides odoratimimus
TGTCTCGTCCTACTATAACTGTACAGCTATAGTTAATAATCCTACTTAATACTGTACAGCTATAGTTATTAATCCTTTTATTACTGTACAGGTTGTTTTTTTTGTTTATTAGTCTTGTAATAATTCTTCCATCTCTTAGCAAGAACACCTGTCTTTAAATGAGCTTGATTTGGAGTTAACCTATCACAACTATCATGAGGTCTAATTTGGTTATAAGCTTCTATACTATTCTTAATTTTATCAATCGTTTTCTGATAACCTAAACTTGAATAGTTTAAATCAAATTCACCTTTAATTATACCATTTACTCGCTCTGCTATGGCATTATCTCTTGGTTCACCACTTTGTGTTGTACTAATAGATATGTTGTTTTCTATCAGTAATTTAGTATAAACACTGCTGCAGTATTGACATCCTCGATCTGAATGATGAATAAGTTTCTCTGTATAAATCCTGTTCTTTAATGCCATTTTCAAAGCTTGTAAGCATCCATTAGTAGTTAAATCTAAACTAAAACTATAGCCCATTATTTTATGAGAATAAGCATCTGTGATTAAACTTAAATAGCCCCAAGTATTATTTAACCTGATATAGGTGATATCACTTACCCAAAATTGTTCTGGCCTGGTAACTTTTACTCCATTATACAAGTCTAAATACTGTCCTCTCCAAGCTCTGGAGTCTGTTGTATATGCTTTGCGCTTTCGTTGTCTAACCAACATTTTATGACTGTCTAATAAATCAAACAGATAATCTCTTCCTACGCTTATATTGTGTGAACCTAAGCGTTCTTGTAACATATGTTGAAGTTTTCGAGTACCTACTCTTGGTAGAGTAGCTCTAATATTTAAAACTTCTTGAAGAATAATCTCATCTTTAATAGATTGACTTGCATATCTGTCTATTGACTGATAATAAGCACTTCGAGTTTTACCAAACAGTTGACATATTTTTTTTATTCCCTTATTAGGGTATAAGAGTTTTACTTCTTCAACTGCTTGGAACCAGACTTTTTTCTGATATCAATATCCAAACTTTTCTCTGCTACATCTATCAATGTATTTAAAGCTACTATCTTAAATTGTGCCTCTGATAAAGCCTTTTTTAAAGCTTTAATTTCTAAAGATTCTGTATTGGATGTTTTTTCTTCCATAAGTGACGGAATAACAATTTCATTACAAATATCTATATTTTTATTATAATTAACTAACAACCAGTTATTTATTGTGCTTGTGCTTTCTATATCATACACTATACAGGCTTCTTGTGCTGTCATATGGTGTTCTGTAATGCTATGAACTACTTGACGTTTAAAACTTTCTGAATAAACTTTATTTTTACGTGTAGCATGATACTCAGGACTTGCATATTTCTTAGCCCAACGATTTACAGTAGATCTATTTAGGTTATACTTGCGAATTACCAAATTTTGACTTGCCCCATTCTCTATTTCTTGAACTATTTGTTCTATGAATTTTAAATGATAACGCTCTTTGATTTTTGGTTCTCTTCCCATCTTTTTATGTTTTAAAAACTGTACAGTTTTTTTAGGACGGGTCAAC
>NZ_JACAKB010000077.1 GCF_030326305.1 Myroides odoratimimus
GTATATTTATTAAGTGTAATTCCTAACGCGTAGCGTTAGAAAAATTAAGCCTATGAATTTTGACCTATCCTTTACCAACAAAGAGATTACACCATGGGGTGGAATGGTCTTTTTAAAACAAATGTTAGATAAAATAGACTTCAAATCTCAGATTAGTTCCTGTGAAAGTCTTCCTTGTCAAAATTCTAATAGAGCGCATGATGTAGATGTGATTTTAGAGTCATTTATGACAAGTGTTTGGTGTGGTGCAAACCGCTTTTTACACACAGAAGTAACTAGGCATGATAAAGCTCTTGGTAAAATCTTTAACTGGCGAACTTCACCAGGGCAAGATGCGTATAAACGTTATTTTTCCAAGTTCGACGCTATTAGTAACATTGAAACTGCTAAGCACTTCTTTGGGTGGTTTTTTCAAAACATCAACCTAAATTATTTTACCTTGGATATTGATTCTACTGTCATAACTCGCTATGGAGAACAGCAACAAGGGGCTAAAAGAGGGTATAATCCAAGTAAAAAAGGACGTAAATCTCATCATCCTATTATAGCCTTTGTAAATGACATACGTATGGTAGCCAACTTTTGGTTGCGAAGTGGAGACACCAGTTCTGCCAATAACTTCATTAGCTTCTTAGAGGATACTTTATCGGTTTTTGGAAATAAGAAAGTAGGCTTAATACGATTAGACAGTGGCTTTTTTCAAAAGGATATTTTAGATCATTTAGAGTCTAAACCTATAAGTTACATCATTGCCGCTAAGTTTACTCATCCTGTGCAAAGACTAGTAGATAGCCAAACCTCTTGGCTAAATGTCGATGAAGGTATCCAAATAAATGACACCTTCTACCAAGCTAAAAACTGGGAAAAACCTAGAAGAGTTATCATCGTAAGACAAAAAATAAGCAAACGCCCACAGGCACCTGGAAAAACATTAAGTCTGTTTCCAGAAGATGAAATACACAGAAATTACAGATTCTCCGCCTATGTTACAAACTTGGAATGTGGTGCTTATGACGTATGGAAAAACTATCGCGCAAGAGGGGATGCAGAAAATAGAATTAAAGAGCTAAAACAAGACTTTGGAGCAGAATCATTTAATCTAAAAGACTTCTATGCTACCGAAGCTGCTCTAATCTTTGTGATGATTGCTTACAATCTAATGGTGCTTTTTAGAATGTTTGTTTTACAAGAAAAAACACAAAAATCACTTTCTACATTAAGATATAGAACCTTTGCTATTGGAGCTTATTTCGAGAAAATAAATGATACGATCAAGCTTAAAATAGCCCTGGTCAAGAAGCGACGAAAATGGTTCGTAGGATTATGGGATTATCCTTTAGATCTACCTTTAAATATCCCTAATGCGTAAT
>NZ_JACAKB010000078.1 GCF_030326305.1 Myroides odoratimimus
TACCTTTAGATTTGTTGAATAAGAAAATGATAATTTTATAGAAGTATAATAAAGCAACCAAATCAACAGAGTGAACCAAACAGTTTACAAAGTTAATGACTTAAGAACTGAGTAGGACTTTGTTGATTCTACTAAAAGGTATCAGACTAGTAATTAAGATGTAAGGATCTAGTATTAAGGTTTAGATGATATTTAGTAATAGGCTGCCTTAAATAATTATCATTATGGACAAATTTACACAATTTATCGGAATCGACATTTCAAAAGAATATTTTGATGCATCAATTTATGTAGAAGTAAGCAATTATAAGCACAACCAGTTTGCTAATACCAAGAAAGGTGTTTTAGAATTTATAAAATGGATGAAAGGTGAAGGTTGTTCTATTGATAATACATTGATCTGTATGGAACATACAGGGATTTATAAGAACATTTTAGTTAGAGAGTTACAAGTTAAAAACTGTAATATTTGGGTAGAGATGGCTTACAAGATTATTAGAAGTAGTGGAATACAAAGAGGTAAAAATGATAAGGTAGATTCAGCAAGAATAGCATTATATGCTAAAAAAAATCAAGAAGAGGCAGCTTTGTTTAAAGCTTCTGATCAAGTAATAGATAAGATGCAAGCATTATTAGGACAACGCGAAATGAGTATAGTTCATAAAACAGCAATGAATGTAAGAACAAATGAATTAAAGGACTTTAATGCTGAGTTGTATAAAACACTATGTGCTAATGAAAAAGCTTCATTAAAAGCCTTAGAAGAGATGATTAAGTCAATAGATGATCAATTAGATATTCTTTTAAAAGAGAATCAAGAAATTAAAGAGATCTATGATTGTGTAACATCTGTAGTTGGTATAGGTCCTATTACAGCTATGTTCTTAATCTGTTATACTAATAGATTTACCTCATTTGATGAAGCTAGACAATTAGCATCATATTGTGGAGTAGTTCCTTTCGAGTACACCTCAGGTAAGTGTGTAAAAGGAAGGCCTAAAGTACACTTCATGTCAAATAAGAAGCTTAAAAAGCTTTTACATATGTGTGCATTATCGAGCATTAGGCATGATCCTGAGATAAAGAGTTATTATGAGAGAAAAGTGGGGGACGGAAAACACAAAATGCTTGTGTTAAACAATGTAAGAAACAAATTAGTACAACGTATATGTGCATGCGTGAAAGACAAAAAAATGTATGTAATGAAACAAGTAGCTTAATCAAAAGCTATACATAACGGATATAAATATAGAGGATAATATACATTATTCCAGGTATGTCTATGTCTTAGATTATTGAATTATTATCAGAAAAACGAAATAAATATTATGAATTATTATTTGCTTTTATCATAGTAATCA
>NZ_JACAKB010000079.1 GCF_030326305.1 Myroides odoratimimus
TTCAAATCTTAAGAAAACTTCGTGTGATCCTGAGTTATAACGTTGAAGTGCTGTAGTATCAAAATCATAAGAATAACCTACAAATAGATTTTCATTGACTTGGAATCCTGCCAAGGCGCTTACTGAAGCATCCCATCGATAAGCAGCTCCTAAAGTAAACTTGTCATACAACAAAAAGTTAGCTGTCAAATCTACTTGTAACGGTGCTCCACTTACTGCCTTAACTAAAGCGGCTGGCTTAAATAAAATATCTTGACTTAAATCAAATACATATCCTCCCATTAAGTAAAAGTGCATCTTCTGACGCATGGTCGTGATATCATTATCATCATAACGGTCTGTAGTTAAAAAATTCGGAACTGATAATCCTACATAAGCTTTATCAGAGTATAAATAAACCCCTGCTCCAATATTTGGGTTAAACTTATTATTAATATTCTCTTGACTTACTGGATCTGTAGGATTGTGGATATTAAGCTTTGTATAATCAACACTTAATAAATTAGCTGTTCCTTTAAGTCCAAAAGCTAATTTATAATCAGCATTTAAGTCAATAGCATAAGCTAAATCTACAGAGATATTATTCTCATCCATTGCTCCTAATCGATCATTGGTAAAGTTCACTCCTAGTCCTAATCCACTTTCTCCAAGAGGGGTAGATACAGACACATTTGCTGTCTTAGGTGCTCCATCTAGCCCTACCCACTGTGTTCTGTACATCCCAAATACGTTTAACGTTCCACGACTCCCTGCATAAGCTGGGTTGATCATATTAGTATTATACATATACTGGGTATACTGCGGATCTTGCTGAGCTTGCATAGTTTGGAAGCAGCCTATTAGCAATAGACTGATTCCAATTTTCTTTATATTTTTCTGAATACTCATAACTCTTCTTACTTATTACTTTCTAACTGTAGATACCCTGATTTCTTAATCATACGTGAACCATGCTTATCTTTATACTCATAAGTAACGATATAGAAGTATGCTCCTGTAGGTAATTTCTCACCTTTATTTATAGTAACACGTCCATCTGAGTATCCTCTAAACACATTACCTGCACTGTCATAACTCTTCGTGTCAAATACCTTAACTCCCCAACGGTTGTAAATCTCTACTGTATTATTAGGGAATCTGTTGATATTATCTATGATAAAGTAATCATTCTTTCCATCTCCATCAGG
>NZ_JACAKB010000007.1 GCF_030326305.1 Myroides odoratimimus
GTCGGTTAACACTTCCTGCTGTAATGGCGTGTTCGGGACTTACACCCTAGAGTTATCACCCATGCTGGGCACACATATAGAAAAAGCCCTTCTAGTGTACTAGAAGGGCTTTTTCATAATATATTATTATTAATTTATTGATTCTTTTTTAGGAGGAAACATAAATGAAGCTACAACTGATAGGACTAATACCCCTCCAATAATACTTAATGATACTAATGACTCTACATGGTAGAATGGAGATACTATCATCTTGATTCCAATAAAAGATAAAATAATTGCTAAACCATACTTTAACTTAGAGAATCTATCCATGAAGTTAGCTAACAAGAAGTACAGTGATCTCAATCCTAAAATTGCAAAGATATTAGAGGTGTATAAGATAAATGGATCATCTGGTGCGATAGCAAAAATAGCTGGTATACTATCTACTGCAAAGATCACGTCTGTAAACTCTATCACCATTAATGCTACGAATAATGGTGTTACCATACGTACTCCATTTTTTACAGTAAAGAACTTCTCACCATCATACTCATCACTTACCTTAAAGAACTTATGCACCATACGTACAGCAAAATTCTTAGACAAGTCTTCATTCTCATCGTGTTCCTCCTTTGCAAACCAAGACTTAATACCCGAAATCAATAAGAAGACACCAAATATGGTCAATACTACATTAATCTCCACAGTTCTACCGAATAATTCCATTGCAGGTAGATAAGTATGATTAATAATCTCTACACCAGCAAATATAAAGATTGCTCTAAAGACTAATGCTCCTAAAATACCCCAGAATAACACTCTGTGGTGTAATTCTTTTGGAACCTTAAAGAAGGTAAATACCAATATAAATACAAATAAATTATCTACTGATAATGCTTTTTCTATCCAATAAGCTGATTGAAACCTTGCAAAGTTTTCAAAGTCTAGGTAATAATAAATTACTCCACTAAAGCACATCGCCAGACCTACCCAAACGGCCGTCCAAATAAGCGCTTCTTTTGTTGATACAGTGTGACTGTGTTTATTGAATACTCCTAAGTCTAAAAGTAGCATAATAATAACGACTACTCCAAATACCCCTAATAATACAGGGTGATTGATTAAATGATCCATCTTTTAATTTTTTACTCGACAAAACTAAATGGAATAATCTCCCCCAAGAGAATACACCATAACTAATAGTAAATCAACAAATTACAAACAAACTTTCGAATATCAAAAATACAACTAAAAAAAATAACTTATTGAAAAACAATAAGTTATTTTAATTTTTTAGAATAAAACCTAAACACGGCTAAATCTATATTTTTTTTAATCTAATTTCTCAGTAAGTTTTCTGAATACCTTTTTAGGATCTTTTCCATTGTATAAGATATCATATACCGCATTGATTATCGGAGTCTTAGCACCATATTGCTTATTTAGTTCATAAGCACTTTTAGAGGCATAGTACCCTTCTGCGATCATATTCATCTCCATTTGAGCTGACTTTACAGTATATCCCTTACCTATCATATTACCAAACATACGGTTACGAGAAAACAGAGAATACCCTGTTACTAATAAATCTCCTAAATAGGCAGAGTTATTAATATTACGTTTCATTCTATGCACTTTCTTAATGAATTTTTTCATCTCACGGATAGCATTACTCATCAGTAGAGCTTGAAAGTTATCTCCATAGCCAAGACCGTGAGCGATACCACATGCTACAGCATAAATATTCTTTAATACTGCTGCATACTCTGTACCGATAATATCATCTGTTGTTTTCGCTTTAATATAATGACTACTTACACAGTTAGATATTGTCTTAGCATACTCTTCAGTCTGACAAGCAATCGTTAAATAAGATAGTCGTTCTAATGCCACCTCTTCAGCATGACATGGTCCAGTGATTACTGCAATGTTCTCGTATGGTACATTATAAGTTTGATGGAAGTGCTCTCCTACGATAAGACTCGTCTCAGGGATAATCCCTTTAATCGCAGAGACGATAACTTTCCCTTCTAAACTAACATGTAGTCTACTCATCTCCTGTGACAAGAACGCAGACGGAATAGCAAAGATTACATAATCCGCATAAGATATTGCCTTGTTTATATCATTCGTCAATCTTAATTGCTCTACATCAAATTCTACAGAACTAAGATAATTAGGATTGTGATAATTAACTTTTATCTCTTCTAATGCAGATTCGTTACGCATATACCAAGCAATCTCAGTTAGGTTTTCGCTCAACATTTTTACTATAGCAGTAGCCCAGCTCCCACCACCTATAACTGCAATTTTCGGATATTCATTCATACACTAAATTTATTAGTTGGTCAAAAGTAAGTAAAAAACACATTGCAAACAATTAGAACAACAATAGCTTAAGCTGAAAAAACACATCATTTATTCAATAAATATTGAAATAAATCTAACTTTAACTCAGAAACAAGCTGATAAAAAACACTTTTATTTGCATATTCTCATTTTAGTTTAATTAAAAACAAAGCATATACCTTCTCATTCCGTGACCAATTTTAGATTAAATTAACAGTATATAAGATATACTGCTAAATATACTTCACATTAAACATAAAAAAGAAAAGCACATTCACCATTGCAGTAAATATGCTTCTCTATAGAATTATAAACTCAGTTTGACTATTTCTCTTACTTTGTCAATTGTTATATTTTTCTTTTCTCCCATTGCTCGCCATCCCCTTTCATTAAATCGTTCAGCAATCCACTCTACCGCCTTCTCTCCATCTTCAGTATAATCACTCAATTTAGTAGCAACTCCTAGAGAATGAAAGAACATTACCATACGCTCTATAGCCAGTCTAGCTACCTCATCATCACTACCCTCTAGAGTAAATACTCGCTTACCTAATTGAGCTAATTTCTCTTTCTTCGTTTCGAACATCACACTATATAGATTAGGGCCTATAATAGCTAATGTACGACCGTGATCTATACCATATAACACAGTCAACTCATGACCAATGGCATGTGTCACCCAATCTTCTTTTACTCCTTTCGATATTAACCCATTTAGAGCCATCGTACAGCACCACATATAGTTCATCGCTGCATCATAATCAGTAGGATCCTTTAATATCTTAGGAGCTACTTCTATTAAGGTCTGTAGGATACTCTCCGCAAACCTATCTTGTAAAGGTGCTCCTTGAGGGAACGTAAGGTACTGCTCTAATACATGAACGAAAGCATCTGTTATACCATTAGCAATCTGCTTCTCTGGCAAAGAAGCAATCACAGTAGGATCACATACAGAAAACACAGGGTACAATACCTCTCCTGAGAATGATAACTTCTCTTGTGTAGCCTCTATCGTTACCACCGCGCCACAGTTCATCTCACTACCTGTAGCAGGCAATGTCAGTATTGCACCATAAGGCATAGCCTTCCAGTTTACATTTAGTTTTTTCTGAATAATATCTATAGCCTCTCCTTCAAAGTGCACAGCTGCAGAGATAAACTTAACTCCATCTATCACACTTCCTCCTCCTACACCTAAGATAAAGTCAACCTTTTCTTTCTTAATCAAATCAACAGCTTTCACTAATGTCTCATATCGAGGATTAGGTTCTACTCCCGAAAACTCAACTACTTCATACCCTACTAAAGCTTTTATCACTTGATCATAAACACCATTCTTCTTAATACTTCCTCCACCGTATACTACCAGTACTTTATTTTTTTTATCGATTAGATTAGCTATCTCACCTATCTGTCCTTTCCCGTACAATAAACGAGTAGGGTTATATAATTCAAAATTCAACATAACTACTTTCTTTTTATCTTATAAAATTAAAAAAAGGAATGCAATTGCATTCCTTTTATAGTATTAAATTCTATTTAATTATTTCTTATAAAACAAGTTGTGGTCTATATACTTCCACACTTCTTTATCGAGTAGAGGCATAATATTCTTCCCCTCTTTAATAGAGTCTCTAATAAACGTAGCGGATATCTCCATGATTGGTGCATTCTCTACTAGGTGTATATTAGGGCGATCTAGAAGAGGATTAGCCTCCTCTTTACCACTGAATATACGAGGATAGACATAGATAGGATAACGCTCTAATAGCACCTCATAGTTCTTCCACTTAGGCAGGCTGTCTAGATTGTCTTGTCCCATTAATAAACTAAACTCGTGTTTAGGATAGCGCTCATGTAGATGCGCCATCGTATTCACAGTATAATTAGGTTGTGGCAAATTAAACTCTACGTCAGAAGGCTTGATATAATCATAATCAGTCGTAGCCAAATTAACCATATGTATCCTGTGAAAATCTTCTAATAGACCTTTCTTTTTCTTTAAAGGACTATGAGGAGTTACCACCATCCATACCTCATCTAAGTCAGTGTACTGCACCATATGGTTAGCAATAACTAAATGACCGATATGAATAGGATTAAATGTTCCAAAATACAACCCTACCTTCATACTTATCTTCTTACTTTATAAAGTTTTTAACCAATTCTACAGCCTCATTCTTAGCTGTATCTAAGTCGTAATTCTTAATAATCATATCAAACTGAGGAGCTGTAGCTAATTCTACTGAAGCTTTTGCAATACGCATATTGATCTTATCTTCACTCTCTGTAGAACGTTTCTTAAGACGAATTTTCAATTCATCGATACTAGGTGGCTTCACAAATACTGCTAAGGTCTCATCAGGGAACTTACGCTTAATACGAAGACCTCCTGCTACATCGATATCGAATATTACATTCTTACCTTCTGCCCACAGACGCTCTACTTCACTACTAAGTGTACCATAGAAGTTATCTCTATATACCTCTTCCCATTCTAAGAACTTCTCCCCTTTTATGTTTTGTTTAAACTCTTCAAGAGAAATAAAATAGTAATCTTTACCATTCACCTCTTCCCCCCTTGGTTCACGAGATGTACAAGAGATAGAGAATGCTAGGTTCAAATCTTCTTGTTCTAATAAATGTCTTACTATTGTAGTTTTACCTGAACCAGATGGAGCAGAGAAAACGATTAATTTACCTCTTTGCATAATAATATTCTGTCGTGTTGTATATATAAACTAAAGTACGTTTAGTACTTGCTCTTTTATCTTCTCTAGTTCATCTTTCATCTTTACCACTATTTTTTGCATCTCAGCGTGGTTAGATTTAGATCCCATAGTATTAATCTCACGTCCCATCTCCTGACCGATAAACCCAAGTTTACGACCATTAGCCTCAGCTCCTTCTAGTGTTTCGATGAAGTAATCTAAGTGTTTGCTCAGACGTACTTTTTCTTCAGTGATATCCATCTTCTCTAGATAGTAAATCACCTCTTGCTCATATCTGTTCTCATCGATATTTAACTGAAGTTCTACTAAATTCGTACGCAACCTTTCTTTTACAGTCACGATACGCTCTTTGTCTAATACAGCTACCTCATCCATATACTTGCGGATGTTACCGATACGCAGTCTGAAGTCTTGTTCTAATGAAGCTCCTTCACTAGCGCGGAACTCCTTCATATTAGCGATAGCCTCAGTGATAACCTTTTCTATCTCTTTCCACTCATTCTCGTCTAGCTCAGCACGCTCTACTTTTAATGCATCAGGCATACGCACAGCCATCTTCATAAGCTCTGTAGCATCTGCATCAGGGATAATCTCCTTCATTTGATCAATATATGCCATCACGATAGGGCCATTAATCTTATTAGAAGTTTCTTCTGCTGTAATCTCACTATATAATGAGAAGTCTACTTTACCACGCTCTATTTCTTGTGCTATAAGATTACGAAGAGGTAGTTCTTTCTCTCTATACATCAAAGGCAATCTAACATTTAGATCTAAGCTTTTGCTATTAAGCGATTTTACTTCTACTGTGATTTTCTTTGTTGGTAATTGCAAACATGCCTTACCAAATCCTGTCATCGATTGTATCATATATTAAAAAATAATAGCTACAAAGGTAACAAAATCATTACTAACTGACTTATAAATAGCACAAAATACTGTCTATAAGATTACAGATTATCGCTAAGTCAATATATTGGTGATAATACACCTGTTTATCATCTATAACTTCAAATAAAAGGTATTATAGTAGTAAACACATTCATACCCAAAACAATAAAAACAAGTTATATATACATAAAAAAAGAGAGCCATATAGCTCTCTTTTGTGTTTTATACTCCTATTATTTGTTCGTTCCATCACCTAGAATAGGAGATAACCAAAACAACCATAACTATGAACTATGCCTTCTAAGTCCTTATTTAGACCACCACAATCTACAAAGTCAGCAATAGTAAAAGTCGCGATGAAACTATGTGAATTAAATTTTTTACTAAAACAACCTAACCTTAACTCTTCTGTTTTAATTTAACCCCCAAACACTTAAAACTTTTTCTTTTCTTTTTTATAAAGGAATTAATAGCAATTCTTCCCTTTCGTCTTCGATATTAAGACAACAGGCATCACATTTGGTCACATCAAAAAAAGAATATTTTTTTAAAAAAGAACACAAACAACACATAAACAGGTAGTTACACGTGTTAAAAATATACATAAAACACTAAAAAACCTATTTATATAGAAGTCAATCAGGAATAAAACAGTTCTTAAACTACTTGATTAAGCTATAACATAATTGTACTAATCCTGATTCAAAAGACCTTGTATCCTCTAACTGTAACTTAGACTCTGGTATACCAATATCAAATAATCTAGTACCTCCACCTAACAATACTGGGATCAGAGAGATTACGATCTTATCTATGAGTCCATCCTTCAGTAATCTGTTAACTAACAGTGCTCCTCCATCGCAGAATATATCCTTGCCCTCTTGTGATTTCAGTTTAGATATTAATTCCTTCAGATCACCATTATAGAAAGTCACATTACCTTCTGTAGGTAAATTTTGTCTAGTCATTACATACGTCTCTTTATCCGCATGATGAAACCCATGTCCTTGACTTACTACCCAGTCATACGTACGTTTACCGATCAAGACTGTATCTATAGTTTCTACAAAAGCGGCATAACCATAATCTTCTCCTTCTCGCTGTACAGCATCCAAGAAACTCAAATCATCCCCTGCTTTTGCGATAAAACCATCCAAACTACTCGAAATGTATAATACTACCTGTCTCATATATCTTTGATCTTAAAACACAAAATTGCAAACTTTTATCCTTTCCTAAACAAAAAATTACCTCAGCAGGTAAAAAACTTACCTGAAACGTTTATATAATTTATTAAATTTCAGTTACAAAAAAAAGAGCCAGCACTTGCTGACTCTTTTCCTTACTATTTATTCTTTACTTGTTCGATAGCAGCCTCTACTACTTTCTTACTATTCCCGACATAAATGTTACCATCGATAAACATTACTGGGCGATTTAGAAAAGTGTATTGCTCCAGAATAAGCTTTTTAAAATCATCTTCCTGAAGATTCTTGTCTTTTAATCCTTCGCTTTTGTACAGTTGAGCACGCTTATTGAATAGTTTTTCATAACTACCCACTTGCTTATACATCTCTTCTAACTGTGACTCTGTTACAGGATTCTTCTTGATTTCTTGTAGTTCAAACGTATCTAATTCAGGCATTTCAGCCATAATACGCTTACATGTCGTACAAGTACTTAAATAATATATCTTTCTCATATTATACATCTTTTACGGTAATGATATGTACTGGACAAACTTTCTCTGCTTGTTCACATGCCTCTAAAATAGTGTAATCTGGCGACTTAAGTGTATGAAATCCCTTATTATTCACAGATTTCAATAAGACAGTCTTTCCGTCTTTCTTAGACATCTGAAACTGCTGAGGAGCAACCTCAACACAATAATTACATCCGATACACTTATCGCGTTGTAGCGTGACTATGACCATTATGCCTCTACTATTTTATACAACTTATCAGATAAGCGAATTCTAAACGGAATCTTGATAGTACAGTCATCTCCTTTAGTCGCTTTCTCTACCTTCTGCTCATTGACGAATAGTTCTTCTACGATTAACTCTTGTGCTCCCGTACTCGGTCCTGTAATCAAAATCTTATCACCAATCTTGATATCATAAGCTTCTATTTTAAACTCTCCGATAGACGCTTTCTGGAAGTAGTGAGCCGCTTTACCTACATACACTTTTTTCTGAGTTGCATTACTACCTGGGTTGTCACTCCACTCTCCTAATTTCTGTCCTAAGTAATATCCACTCCAGAATCCACGGTTATACACCGTTTCTAAAGCTTTCATCCACTCTGCTACTTTCTCTTGAGAGTAAGTACCATCAGCGATAGCATCGATAGCCTCACGGTAGGTACGAATCACAGTTGCTACATACTCAGGAGCTCTACCTCTACCCTCTATCTTTAGCACCTTAGTACCTGCATCGATTACTTGATCTAAGAAATCTAAGGTACATAAGTCCTTAGGAGACATCATATACTCATTGTCTATCTCGATCTCAAAACCACTCTCTTGGTCTATTACCGTGTATTTCTTACGACAATTTTGTTTACATGCTCCTCTGTTTGCAGAAGAGTTATGTGAGTGAAGGCTTAAATAGCACTTCCCTGATACTGCCATACACAAAGCTCCATGACCGAAGATCTCTATCTCTACCAAATTACCAGAAGGCCCTTTCACCTGTTCTCTTTCGATAGCTTCAGTGATCTTTTTTACTTGTCTCAAGCTCAGCTCGCGAGAAAGTACGATCGTATCAGCGAATAAGCTATAGAACTTAACAGTCTCAATGTTAGTCACATTTAGTTGAGTAGAGATATGTACTTCTAACCCGATCGCTCGTGCAGATGCTATCACTGCTTGGTCAGACGCGATCACTGCTGTAAGCCCTGCCTCTTTTGCCTTATTCAATAAAGTCTTTACCACAGATAAGTCGTGGTCATAAACGATAGTGTTTAACGTCAAATAAGTACGTACATTCTTCTCTTTACATCTTCTCGCAATCTCTTCTAAATCATCAATAGAAAAGTTCACTGTAGAGCGTGCACGCATATTTAACTGGTCTACTCCGAAATACACTGAGTCTGCACCGTTATCTAATGCGGCCTGTAAAGACTCGAAGTTACCTGCAGGAGCCATAAGCTCTACTCTTCCTGAAACTGTCATATTCTTTATGCTTAATCTATTATTTTATACAATTGGTCGTTTTTACGAATACGGAAACCTAATTCCATAGTCATCTTATCTCCATTATTAGCTGTACTAACTTCCGCTCCATTTACCATCATCTTCTCTATAGTTAGTCTCTCATCACCTGTAGTAGGCCCTACGATAGCTACTTTATCTCCAACATTTAACTCCTTGTCAACAATAAACTGCCCTACACTTGCTTTAGTAAAGTAGTGTTGAGCTGTACCGATAAGTACTTTTCGCTCTGCTTGTTTCTTGCGGATTTGTGTTACTGCACTTACTTTCACTGCCTTCACTTCATCCGTAGCTTTGCGTTCTTTCTGGAACTTTAATGCCTCCGAACGCCCTTTCTTGAATACTAAGTTTCCTTTTTGTACTCCTTGGCGCAGGCGCTTTTGCTCTTCTATAGGCATTTGGATAATGTCCAAACACTCATCAGAACAACATCCGTGCATCTGCTCAGCACATTCGTCACACTGAATGAATAACAAATGACATCCTTCATTTGCACAGTTTACGTGAGTATCACATGGTTTACCACACTGGTGGCAGTTAGAGATAATATCGTCTGTGATACGCTCTCCAAGACGGTGGTCAAACACGAAGTTCTTTCCGATGAACTTACTCTCTAATCCTTCTGCCTTTACCTGACGAGTGTATTCGATAATACCTCCTTCTAATTGGTAAACATTCTTAAACCCGTTGTGTTTAAAGTAAGCGGATGCTTTCTCACAGCGGATACCTCCTGTACAGTACATCAGTAGGTTTTTCTCCTCTTTGATGTCTTCTAACTGGTCTTTGATGATTGGCAGTGATTCACGGAATGTGTCCACGTCTGGAGTGATCGCTCCTACGAAGTGCCCTACTTCACTCTCATAGTGGTTTCTAAAGTCCACTACTACCGTATTTGGGTCTTCTAATAATTCGTTGAATTCTTTTGCCTTTAAGTGAATTCCCTTATTCGTCACATCGAATGTATCATCGTTCAATCCGTCTGCTACGATCTTGTGTCTAACCTTTACTGTTAGCTTTAAGAATGATAAGTCATCTTGCTCTACAGCTACATTTAGGCGAATACCTTTCATGAAGTCATATTGCTCTAACGTCTCTCTGAATGCATCAAACTTAGATGCAGGCACAGACATCTGAGCATTGATCCCCTCGTGAGCTACATAAGTACGTCCTAAAGCGTCTAATGCATCCCAAGCTAGGAATAAATCGTCTCTAAATTGTTGTGGGTTTTCTATTTTGGCGTACGCATAGAAAGATAAAGTCAAACGGTTCTCTCCCGCCTGCTCGATAAGTTCTGCTCTTTCCTCTGCGCTTAATGTGTTATACAGTTGCATGCTATATACTTTTAAGTGTAGATTATATATGTTTGAAATCCTAAATGGAAGAATTTCGGTGCAAAGATACTATTTAGATTTAAAAATGAGAATTGAACCTTATAAAATTTACATAAATAGTTAACTATCAAATTATTCAATCCTTTTTTCAGAACCTCAACTTCTAACACATACATAACCTTTACAAATAGTCACCACATTTATGAATTGATCTATCATATAAATAAAACACGATAATGCACTTCTTAAATATCCCTATAAACAGCCATTTTTCTTAAATAGACGAGCCTAATCAATAATATATGAGACAATTATACAGATATTTGTTTCATATAAACTTAATAGAAATGGATAATAAAACTTTATCAATCGTATCATACATCACATTAATTGGATGGTTAGTAGCATTCTTTGTAGGGAAAGAAAAAGCAAATGACTTACTAAAATACCACTTAAGACAATCATTTGGTGTATTAATCTTAAGCTTCGTTTTATCACTTGTTATACGAGTAATAGCAGGGATATTCCCGGTCATTGCAGGCATGATAGCAATAGTAATATACTTAATCATCCTTCTGTATATGATTATGGGAATACTTAATGCAGCAGGAGAAAAGAAAAAACCATTACCCCTTATCGGTGAATGGTCTGATAAGACAATTAGTTTTATTAAGTAGATACATTACTCTACAATAAGAAAGAGGATTGATTTAATGAATCAATCCTCTTTCTTATATAACCTTTTGATCAGATATTATGTGCTATACGCCACAGTACTCCAGAAGGATCTATTAATACGAAGTCTCTCATCTTCCACACTCTGTCTTCCACAGCTGTCAGTCGGATAGGATATTTTGACTGAAGATCTAGGTTTTGCAAATGCGTGTACCAATCATCTGCACTCTCTACCTGCAAATGAAACATTAGATTCTCCGCTGCCTCTTGATTATAAAAATTCTGTAAAAAGAACTTCTCGGTTCCACAGTCCAGCAGACACAGTTCTTCACTCTGCCATACTATCTTAAACCCAATAGCTATATAGAACGCCTTAGATACCTCAAAGTCTTTACATGGGATAAACGACTTTAGCTCTACTACTGACAAATTAAGCTCTTTATGTTCCATAATCACATCTATATTATACTTACAAAAATAACGAAAGCTACCCTTTTAAGGTAGCTTTCGTTTATATAAATAATAGTAGTTCTTATTGTTTAGTGAACACTTCCGTCACACCATTAGCAGTAAGCTTTAATGTATTCTGATCTGTCACCTCATACGTAAACGTAGCAGACTTCACAGAAGTAGAATCAGTACCTACCATCGCTGTTTCGAAGATAACAGTATTGTCTATCATCTTCCATTTAGTAAACTCGTTAGCCTTGTCCTTGATAGCAGACATGGTCCCGTCCTCTTTTAGTTCGAATCCTTGTAGCAAGCTTGCATCTGCTCCATTTGGCTGCGTCCATGCACCTACCAAGTGTTTCATATCAAGAATTACAGGAGTAGACTCAGCTACTGTTTCTGTTGGTGTAGTTTCTTCCACTACTGGTGCTTCTGTCTGTTGTTTACAAGAAGCGAAAGCGATAGCTACAAAAGCTAAAGCAAGAACTGTTTGTTTCATTTGTACTTAAAAAATCTAAATTAGATTACTTTTTAGTGAATGAATCTTTTGATTCACCATTCACTAGGTTTAATGTTTTACCATCAACCACCTCAAATTGGTATGACACAGTATCTACACTAGATGTACCATTACCGATACTCTCTTGTTCTAAGAACAATTTATCTCCTTCTACCCACCACTTATTTGTTTTAAGCGTAGCCATATTAATAGAAGTAGCTGTTCCGTCCTCTTTTAGTTCGAATCCTTGTACTTCTTTATCATTAATAGGGTTTGGTTGTGTCCAAGACGCAACTAATACTGTAGTGTCCACAGCCACAGGCGCTGTAGTCTCTTCTACTACTTCAGTAGTTGTTGTTTCTTCAGATACAGGAGCTTCAGTTTGTTGTTTACAAGAAGCGAAAGTGATAGCTACTAATGCAATAGCTAAAGTCATTTTTGTTAATTTCATAGCGATATAAATCTTTGTTTTTGTTGGATCAAATGTAGGATAGAGAAGTGTGAAAAAATAAAATTAAGAATAATTTAACCAACCTCGTAATGATAAGTAAAACAGTAAATTACAAATAAACTTTTCTTATAAAAATCGTTTTTTAGTTAAAAAAAGAACAGACCTCTTCTATCCATATTCTCAGAGGAGTACATAATCATATATACACTTTCTAAATCACTTTATTCTCACCTAATAATACCTTGTATGCAGAAAACAAAAAAGGCGCTAAAAAGGCGACTTCTGTATTCCTTACAATTTCATTTTATAATCAGTAAATACCTTACCATTCATAATCTTATTAAGCTTTGTACCTATCAACTTTTTAGTCAATGAGCTTAATCGATCTGTAAATAAGACCCCTCTAGTATGGTCATACTCATGTTGTATAATACGCGCTGTAGTACCGTGGAACGTCTTAGTATGAGGTTTAAAATCTCTATCTAGATACTCTATCGTGATAGACCATGGGCGTGTAACGCGCTTAAAAATATCGGGAATACTTAGACATCCCTCTATCTCATCCCATGTCTCATCAGACTTACCGATAATACGTGCGTTGATAAACGTCTCGCGCATCCCTGTATCTCCCTCTGCGAAGTTAGCTTTGCGCTCATCGTCTTCTGCATTCTCATACATCACTACACTATCTACTACGAATAGCTGTTTAGTCTCACCTATCTGAGGAGCTGCTAGCCCACATCCATAAGCATGCTCCATAGTCTCCCACATATTATCGATAAGCTTATTTAGATCTTCAGAACTGCTATCTATCATATCACAGTCTACTTTTAATATTTTATTTCCGTATGCTAATATTGGTAATTTCATTGTGTTTCTATTTGTTACAAAAGTCGGGATAAGTAACTTCCTACACAAAAAAACTAACCTTAAATAACATGAGTATGGTATAAGAAACTTAAAAACGAAAGACCAATCTTCCCATTAAAACATTAATTCAAACATACTTACTCTCACCTCAAAAAAAATCTCTATCCTATATATTAGCGAAATCATAGAGATTAAAGATAAAGTTGACGAGTTTTAAAAAGCAAATAGTTCTCTTCTAATAAGGTCCTTAGCTTGCACTTTCGTGGAGATTGCCTGCACTTTTCTAGGAGTTTACTAGCCTAAAGAGCGCTTTTCTCGAAGAAAGGTGCAAGCAAACCTCAAGAAATCCCCTAGCATCTCGGTATAAAGCTATAGGTATGTGACCCATAAATACGCAGAACCAATAGACAGCTAGCTCGAGTCGAATTGGCGTTAATGATAAAGAGATAAAAAACAACGCATTGCTATAAATTATATCATAGCAAAGAGAACACACCTCCCTGCTATAATTCATAGCATAATGATATAACTCTCTTGGACTGTAATTAATTTATATTACTTTTACATCAGTAAGAATCTAATTTTTATAAAAAATGAGTGCAGATAAAGAAGCAAAATTAAAAGCGTTACAACTTACACTTGATAAGTTAGACAAAACTTATGGTAAAGGAACAGTAATGAAGTTGGGAGATACTGCTGTAGAAGAGGTAGAAGTTATTTCTTCTGGATCACTAGGTATTGACCTTGCATTAGGTGTAGGAGGATTTCCTAGAGGAAGAATTATAGAGATATACGGTCCAGAATCATCAGGTAAGACGACTTTAACTTTACACGCTATCGCAGAAGCACAAAAAGCAGGTGGTATAGCAGCATTCATTGATGCGGAACACGCTTTTGACCGTTTCTATGCACAAAAACTAGGTGTAGACATCGACAACTTAATTATATCTCAACCAGACAATGGGGAACAAGCATTAGAGATTGCGGAAAACCTAATACGTTCTGGAGCTATTGATTTAGTAGTAATTGACTCTGTTGCTGCCTTAACTCCTAAGAGTGAAATCGAAGGAGAGATGGGAGATTCTAAAATGGGATTACACGCTCGTTTAATGTCTCAAGCTTTGAGAAAGTTAACTTCTACTATTAGCAAGACTAACTGTACTGTATTCTTCATTAACCAGTTACGTGATAAAATCGGTGTAATGTTCGGTAACCCTGAGACTACTACAGGAGGTAACGCATTGAAGTTCTACGCTTCTGTACGTCTAGATATCCGTAAATCTACTCAGATTAAAGATGGTGAGAATGTGATTGGTAACAGAACGAAGGTAAAAATCGTTAAGAATAAAGTAGCACCTCCTTTCCGTACTGCTGAGTTTGACATCATGTATGGTGAAGGTATCTCTAAAGTAGGTGAAGTACTGGATATGGCTGTTGACTATGAAATCGTGAAGAAAAGCGGATCTTGGTTTAGCTACGGTGATACTAAATTAGGACAAGGTCGTGATGCTGTGAAATCAGTGATCAAAGACAACCCTGAACTAATGGAAGAACTTGAACAATTAATCAAGGACGAAATCAAAAATAAAGAAGCTTAATTGTTTCTATCCTTAAATACGAATCCCTTACAATGTTATTGTGAGGGATTTTTTTATATATCAACCTATAAATCCTACTAGTGCAGTATATCGTAACGTCAATACTGCTATATACATAAAACCACTAACATAAAGTATTACAAGGAATTAGAAAAACTCCCTTACCTTCTGCAATGATAAACAACACAAATAGCCCTATTAGAATAGGTAAGCTACTAAATATTCCTCTCAATACAATTTTCTTATTATGTCTATCTAAAGCCATATATCTATTAATCAATACATAATAACGTTAAATAGTACAAAAAAAGTATTTCAACAACACCAACGCCTTTTAAATAATAATCCATTAACACTAGGCACTAAAAGAAGAATCACTTAATTTTGTTGTTCAATAAAACATAAAAAATAGTATGAAATTACGATTATTAGCACTCTTGCTAACAATTACAACCTTTATTAGCTGTGACGATCCGTTTAAAAGACATGATTTTTACCTGTCTAATCCAACTGATAAAGAGATTACAGTATCACTAGATGAAAAGAAATATACCTTAGCACCAAATACCTTTGAGGTACTAAAGCTAGATAATGGTATACACGAATTAGACTACAATGGACAAAAAAACAAGTTCAACGTATTCAAACAAAACTCTGGTGGTATCATCAACCCAACTTTAGAACCGCACTATATCTTCTCGATGGTATATGCTACAGAAGGCAACTTTGACAAATTTGGTTCTATTACAAGAGAAGTACTTATTGATAATGTACTCTATGAAGATAATATTAAATCGACTAATGCGCTTTTTATAGATAATAACCTATACAGATGTACCTATTTCTTAGGTGAAGAATATCCTGCAGAACAGATTACACATAATAAGAATGCAGTAGGTAACTTCTACAATAAATTCTTTACTAAAGCTGAGTTTATCGCTTTCTACGATGAAGATTTACCTGCAGAGAGCAAAGGTTTTCACCAACAGAACATGGTTGCTGGAGGCGAATGTACCATTACAGAACCAAACGCATTAGAACTAACATTACCTGACGTACCACAACAAGATGTAATTGCTTCTTATCAGCAAGAGATAGCATTAGTAGAAGAATTTAAAGCTTCAACAGATGCAGGTCGTCAAAAAGAAATTCAAAAAGCACTGTTTGATTTATCTATGAGCCGATCTAAACTTGATATTAATTACAGTAAATTATCACCTGAACAAAACCAATCTATGAATGACTTCGTTCATGCTAGTGGTAGAATTTCAGGAGCAGGTATCATACAACTGTGAATCCATAAACCACACTATAACTAAAAAAGCGGTGAGATCTTCGTTGTCTCACCGCTTTTTGCATTACTTCGCTTTATACTCCTTCTCCCATTCTAGCACAGGATCATATAATAGATTAAAAGCTGTATCTCTTACTTCTTTTTTGTTCTCTAGGGTCAGCCCTTTCGTTTCTATACAAGGAAATATCTTAACTGGTACCACTCCTGGGTGGCCTATCCCCCATACAAAAGGAAAATAATGTCTCAATCTACCAAATGCTAAAGGAGCTATCGGTATCTGATGATCTATAGCTAGCCGAAAAGCACCATCCTTAAAACTGTCTAGTATGATCGTTCTATCATCTGTTACTCCGCCTTCAGGAAAAATGCAGATGCTCAGCCCTCTACTTAGACGCTCTTGTGCACTGTCGAATACTTGCTTCTTACTTCTTGCATCCTTTCTATCTACTAGAATACAGGCACGTTTATAAAAGAACCCAAACACTGGAATACTCGATAATTCTTTCTTCCCTACAAAGACAAAAGGATTGTCCTTTACAAGAATAAGCATCATCATAATGTCTAACATCGAAGTATGATTAGCAATAAACATATAACTCTTCCCTTTCTCTAGCGGAGTTTCTTCTTCTATCTTATACCTCATCCCTATGCCGTAAAATACGAGAATAGCCCAGATACGAGCTACTTTAAAAAACTGAGGATATGTCTTCTCTGATCCAATCGTTATCAATAAAAAAGGAGATAATATTAAAATAACGATTACCATCCAGATATAAAACCACAGTCGCCAAAGTGAACTGAAAAACACACTTATACTTTTCACCATTTGTATTACAAATTCTATCTTTTACTAACTTCAAAAATAAACAATTCTAACACCATATAACTACATTGACTAGTAAAAACAAGGCAAATAAACTTCAATTCGCTTATCTTTGCTTTTTAAATAATTAATATCACGCAATGGCTAAAATTCTAACAGGAGTTCAAAGTACAGGAACTCCACACTTAGGGAATCTTTTAGGAGCTATTCTACCAGCAGTAGAAATGGCAAACAAAAAAGAGAATGAGTCTTTTATTTTTATTGCGAACTTGCACTCTGCAACGCAAATTAAGGACGCTAAAACTTTACAAGAAAATACCTATAGTGTTGCGGCTACTTGGCTTGCTTGTGGTGTAGACGTTAATCATGTAACTTTTTACCGCCAGTCAGATGTACCGCAAACAACTGAGCTTACTTGGTACTTAAGTTGCTTCTTTCCATACCAACGTCTAACATTAGCTCATTCGTTTAAAGATAAGGCAGATGTTTTATCTGATGTTAATGCAGGGTTATTTACTTACCCAATGTTGATGGCAGCGGATATTTTACTATACGATGCTGAATTCGTACCAGTAGGAAAAGACCAAATGCAACATTTAGAGATTACACGTGATGTAGCATCTCGTTTTAATCACCAAATGGGAGAAACTTTTGTATTACCAGAGGTAAAAATCCAAGAGGAAGTAATGGTAGTACCCGGTACAGATGGAAACAAAATGTCTAAGTCTAGACACAATACCATCAATATCTTCCAAACTGATAAAGTATTGAGAAAAGAGGTTATGAGCATCGAGACAGATAGTACTCCTCTAGAGGATCCTAAGAACCCTGATACTTGTAATGTATTCACGATCTATAAACTATTAGCTACTCCAGAACAAATAGAAGCGATGAGAGCTAAATACTTAGGAGGTAACTATGGTTATGGACATGCAAAACAAGAGCTTTTCGAACTTATCGTTGAGAAGTTTAAAGATATTCGTGAGAAATACGAGTACTATATCAACAACTTAGAAGAAGTAGATCGTCTATTAGGGATCGGTGCAGAGAAAGCGTCTGTGATCGCTACAGGAACTCTAAATAAAGTAAGAGAGAAATTAGGTTACGGAAGTGCTAAATAGTCTTCTATACCCTTTCTTAAGATATCTTATAAGCCTTACCTCTGTGTAAGGCTTATGTATTTATCGCTATTATACAAGCTCAAAATACTTACCTGGCAATGGCCTTACTACACCCAGCATTTCTAAATTAAGCAGGATACTACTTACCTTATAAATCGGTAGAGAACAGCTGAGTGCTATAATATCTAATAACTCACGATCATGCTTACTCAAATAATTAACTATCAACTGTTCATCAGGATTGAGATCTAGAAACAGTTGGGGTTGAATAACTTTAGGCGCTTTAGCTTGAGCATCCCAGTTTAGGGTTTCAACAATCTCTTTAGCAGAAGTTAATAATTGAGCTTTATTCTTTTGAATAAGATGATTGCAACCTGCACTCATAATATCACCAACTCTCCCAGGAACAGCAAAAACGTCTCTGTTATAATCATTAGCAAAGGTCACTGTAGACATAGAGCCTCCCTTAATAGCACTTTCAATAACAATAGTAGCCTGAGACATCCCAGCGACAATACGATTGCGTTGAATAAAGTTCTCTCTATCTACCCTACTGCTCACCCAAAACTCAGATAGACAAGCCCCACCCTGTTCTTCAATACGCCTAGCTACCGCCGTGTGAACATCAGGATAAATTCTATTCAACCCATGTCCAAGAACAGCATAAATATCTAAACCATTCTCTAAAGCTGCTATATGTGCGGTAATATCTACTCCGTAGGCTAGACCGCTCACAATAATGGGGTTATACGACTTTAGATCACTTATTAACTCCATACAGATATCCACACCTCTTTTGCTTGGATTACGTGTCCCTATGAAGCTAATAACCTTTCTATTGTCTAAACTGATACTAGGTACTGTGCTAAATAACAATAAAGGGCTATCCTCACACTCTTTCAATAAAGTGGGGTAACAACTATCTGTATAATCAAAACAAGACAAGTGATACTTCTCAATGTTTTTTAATTCTTGTTCGGCTCTTTTTAAGACATTGCTATCTTGAAGATTTCTCCATAACATACTACCAATCCGATGTACAGCAATGACATCCTTTTCTTTGGCTAAAAAGACTTCTTTAGGAGAACCGAAGTACTCTAATAATCGCTTAGCTGTTATTGGGCCAACTCCCACAGTCGATTGTAATGCCAACATATAAAATAACGTTTCTTCTTCCATAGGTAAATTGGTAATCAATTATAGTATTTGTATCTTCACTTCACAGCCTCAAAAACCTATCCAATATCACGTCAAGCCTCGATATTCTTTCATTTGTTTTAGAAATATAACTTACTAGAGATAAAAAAGTTATAGGTTGTTAAAAATAATAGTGAATATTTTTTTGATTAGTTATTGTTTAATGTAATTTTGTCTTTATGAAGATCGAAAAATACATATCAGCTTTGCTTTATAGATACCAGTGTGTAATCATTCCTGGTTTTGGAGCTCTATTGACAGAAATCAAGTCATCATACTACAGTGAGGAGAAACAATGTTTCTTCCCTCCACAGAAGAGTCTTTCTTTTAATGCGAGTATTAAGCATAACGATGGGTTATTAGCTAATCATATCGCTGTAGAAGAGAATATCTCTTATGATGAAGCTGTTCTTTTAATCAATCAGAATATTAAAGGATGGGAAGTAGAGTTGCGCAATATCGGTAGTTTAGAATTACTGAATGTGGGTATGTTCCAAACTAATTCTGAAGGTAATCTAGTATTCGAACCTGCTTCTAATAGTAATTACTTAATGACCTCTTTTGGTCTATCTACAGTAATGGCAAAGACGATAGAGCGATCTCCTATCATCCCACTTGCTGAAACTGTTACGGTACCTACTGTGAAGACAAATAAGAAGTATACATTCTTTAAATATGCTGCTGTAGTAGCTTTATTTATTAGTACAGCTGGAGTCTTTGTAAACAAAGGATATGAAGCGTACTTAAATGATGAGGCATATACTGTAAGTAAAAATGTGCAGAGTAGAGTAGAGAATAAAATACAACAAGCGACCTTTATCATAGAACCTACAGCCACTACTATCTCTATTCCAGTAAAAGAAGAGGAGCTTATAGAAGAGACTGTAAGTACCCCTTACCACGTTATCGCATGTGCTTTTAGATCAGAACAAACTTCTCTATCTGAGGCTAAGAAACTACAGAAAAAAGGGTATGAAGGAGCAAAAGCACTATCTCGTACAAAATATGGAGTCTACCCTGTCTCTTATGGTAGCTATACGACTCAACAAGAAGCTCAGCGAGAAATGAGAAAAATACATAATACTGTCAATATTGATGCTTGGATTTTAGTACAATAAATAGTTAAAACATATATCCCGAATCTGAAAAGGTTCGGGATTTTTATTTAATGTGCCTATATTTGTCGAAAATAATAACAATGGAAGCAAAATTAGTATCTGAATCAGCTACTTTAATGACAGACTTAGTTCTACCAGGAGAGACTAACCCACTTAATAATATGTTCGGTGGAGAATTATTAGCTCGTATGGATAGAGCTGCTGGTATCGCTGCTAGAAGACACTCGCGCAGAGTATGTGTTACGGCATCAGTGAACCACGTCGCTTTTAACAGACCCATTCCTCTAGGAAGTGTAGTAACTGTGGAGGCTAAAATATCTCGCTCATTTAACTCATCTATGGAAGTGTACTTAGATGTATGGATCGAAGACAGAGAATCAGGAATAAAGAAAAAAGCAAATGAAGCTATCTATACATTCGTAGCTGTAGATGACACAGGTCATCCTGTAGCTATCCCTGAGCTAATCCCTGAAACAGATTTAGAGAAAGAAAGATACATCGGAGCCTTAAGACGTAAACAGTTGAGTTTAGTTATCGCAGGAAAGATGAAACCAAGTGATGCTACAGAACTTATAGCTCTATTTAACGAATAATATTATGAAGAAATTATTATCCCTATTTGTAGTTGCATTCTTTGCATT
Organism: Myroides odoratimimus; assembly: GCF_030326305.1. GTDB lineage: Bacteria > Bacteroidota > Bacteroidia > Flavobacteriales > Flavobacteriaceae > Flavobacterium > Flavobacterium odoratimimum_A. The sequence continues at coordinate 21,240 of NZ_JACAKB010000007.1, forward strand.
ACAGACAGCTAATGTATTTGCTTGGGGTACTACTGGTCACAGAGTAGTAGCTGAATTAGCAGAAAGAAACCTAAGCAAAAAAGCTAAAAAACAATTAAAAGAAATCATTGGCAACCAACAATTAGCGTATTGGGCTAACTGGCCAGACTTTTTAAAGTCAGATCCTTCTTGGAAGTTCGCAGATAGCTGGCACTATATCAATATGCCTGGTGATCTAGATAGACAAGCATTCGATAAAGAACTAGCGAACTCTACAGATGAAAACTTATATAAAAGAGCTCTTATCCTTATCGAAGAGTTAAAAGACAAGAATCTTCCATTAGCAAAAAAACAAGAGAATCTGTACTTCTTAATCCATATCATCGGTGATGCTCATCAACCACTACACATCGGTAGACCAGAGGATCTTGGTGGAAATAGAGTAAAGATAGAATGGTTTAGAAAAGCAACTAACTTACACAGTCTATGGGACTCTGCTCTAGTTGATTTCGATAAATACAGCTATACAGAATATGCTACTGTACTAGATGTACACGGCGCTAACTACAATCAAAAAATCACTTCTGGTACATTAGAAGATTGGATCTATGATTCGTACACGATGGCGAATAAACTATATGCTAGTGTAGAGCCTGAAGAGTCTCTAAGCTACAGATACCACTTTGATCACAAAGACAACGTAGAAAGTCAATTACTAAAAGGAGGATTAAGATTAGCTAAAATCTTAAATGACATCTTTAAATAAGACATATCTAAAGCATACAGAAAAGGCGAAGTAATGATACTTCGCCTTTTCTTATTTAGTGCTAAAACTAGCTTATTTACATTTAAATTATCGACTATAACTAGATCTAGACGATGAAGATGAACTACTGCTTCCTCCTCTACTGTAGCCTGATGAGCTACTTCCAGAAGATGAGCGGCTATAGTTACTACTTGATGAGCTACTAGGGTAAGAACTACTAGACGAACGACTGTAGCTACTATTGCTAGAACTACTTGGATAAGATGAGCTACCTCTACTATAACTAGATCTAGATGATGAGTTACTAGGATAAGATGAACTACTAGACGAACGACTATAACTACTATTGCTAGAGCTACTAGGATAAGATGAACTTCCTCTACTATAACTAGATCTAGAATAAGAGGAATTATTAGACGATGAGCTCGCATTACTAGAAGAGTTACCTCTACTGTAGCTAGAACGAGAATTGTTGCTCCCTGTATTCGATATCGCCTCTCCTCTATTATAAGAACTAGAACCTGTATTATCTGTAAAACTACTACCTCTACTGTAACTAGAACGAGAGTTACTGTTTACATTACTAGATGTACTACTATTATCCGTATAAGCAGATCTTCTGTAATTTGGGTTCTGGTTACTATCTACTGAATATTCACTTCGTGAGTTAGAGCTACCTCTAGTATTGGTTAAATCTTTTCTATTATAAAAACTATCCTCACTATATCTGGTTCTAAAAGATTGATTAGGATTTTGCCTTTCATAAGAAGATTGAGCCACCCCTTGATACATATTCTGAGCCTGTGTGCTGTATCGGTTACTTGAATAATAGTAATTATTATAATGATTAATCTGAATATTAACATGGCTCATGTATCGATCAGTGCTGTATGGCGAATAATGATAATAATAATCAGGGTAATACCCCCATCCCCAAGATGAGTGATATGCTCTGTAATTACTAGTCCAGAATAAAGTAAACATAGGTGGTCTACTTAAATAAACAGGCTCATAAATATAATTAGGTCCATAGAGATAAGAGTTTCCAACTACCTGCATTAATACAACATTTTCTCTTGTATCTTTTTCTACTTCAATAGTTGCTACATCTTGAAAAAGATCCTTACCTAATACAGCTTGAATCACAATAAGGTGTGTTCTTCCTTCCACTAATTCCACAACTCGTAGATAATCTACATAACCATCTCTATTTAAGTCAAGGTTATTAATTCTCAAATTAGGGTCATTCAGTCTAAATTCAAAATCAGATAAATCTTTAGACTCTCCAAATATAGAAGCTACAGCTTGAAGGTCTAAATTATCACTAATGTCATAGTTATTAGCTGTTACGACAGCTCTCTGTCCAAAACTTAAAGCTCCAGTAAGAGAAAAAATAACTAAAAATATATATTGTATTATTTTCATTTCAAAAAGTATAAAATGTTATCACTTCTTCTATAATGGCAAAAAATGTACCATAACAATCTATAGCAAGATACTGAAAAACAAAGAGTAAAACTTATTTGATTTCATAAAAAGAGTAAATGTTTTCATAATATTCCACATTTCAAGGGTAGTGATAACAAATTAAAAGACAGTATTTTAAAGTATCTTCTTATTTAGTCTTACAATTTTAGTAATTTTGCACTATAATATAGTTTATATGATTGATAGAGAAGAAATAAATTTTGAACGTTCTGTAATCGTTGGAATCATTACACAAGATCAAGATGAATCAAAGCTAAATGAGTATTTAGACGAATTAGAGTTTTTGACATTTACAGCAGGAGGACAAGTATATAAGCGTTTTACACAGAAAATGGACAAGCCGAATCCTAAGACCTTTGTTGGTACTGGGAAGATGCAAGAAATTCATAATTATATTGTAGAGAACGATATTCATACCGTGATATTCGATGATGAACTATCGCCTGCTCAACAAAAGAATATTTCTAGGGAATTAGACTGTAAAGTACTAGATCGTACTAACTTAATCCTAGATATCTTTGCTCAAAGAGCACAAACTTCTTATGCAAGAACTCAAGTAGAACTAGCACAATTCCAGTATTTATTACCAAGGCTATCTGGTATGTGGACTCACTTAGAGAGACAACGTGGAGGTATTGGGATGAGAGGTCCTGGAGAGACAGAGATAGAAACAGATAGACGTATCGTACGTGACCGTATTACCCTTTTAAGAGATAAACTAAAGGTAATCGATAAGCAAATGGCTTCTCAAAGAGGAAACCGTGGAGCGATGGTACGTGTAGCATTGGTAGGATATACTAACGTAGGGAAGTCTACACTGATGAATGCTGTAGGTAAAAGTGAAGTATTCGTAGAGAATAAGTTGTTTGCAACACTAGATACAACTGTACGTAAAATCGTAATTGGCAACTTGCCATTCTTATTGTCAGATACTGTAGGTTTTATTCGTAAACTACCTACTCAGTTGGTTGAGTCATTCAAAAGTACCTTAGATGAAGTAAGAGAAGCAGATCTATTATTACACGTAGTAGATATTTCTCACCATGACTTCGTAGATCACATCGAATCTGTAAATGAGATTCTTAAAGATATCAAGAGTAATGACAAGCCTACTATTATGATATTTAACAAAATAGATGCTTATCAACCTGAGAGAATAGAAGAGGATGATCTAATGACAGAACGCACTTCAAAACACTATTCGATAGAAGAGTGGAAGAAGACTTGGATGAATAAAGTAGGTGAAAACAATGCTATTTTTATCTCTGCAACAAACAAAGAAAACTTTGAAGAGTTTAGAAAGAAAGTGTATGAAGCAGTACGTGAAATCCACATTACACGTTTCCCTTATAACAACTTTTTATTCCCGGATTATGACCATTTAATTGAATCTTCAGAAGAAGAATAAAATATTTGTTTATAAATTAATTAGTAAAAGAAGATTAGATAATAATATTTTTTCTATTTTTACACTATTGCTAAAAAGCTGATTATATGTATTTATCAATGAACAATAATTTCTCTAATAATAATTTGAATCGTTTCTACGACTCGAAGAGGAATCCTATTGGCATTGATTTAAGTTAATTATATATTATTTCATTATCCGTTTAAAGGCTCCTCTCTGAGGAGCCTTTTTTATTTTAAAACAAATTCAAAAACAAAAAATCATGAGCAAAAAAGAAATTTTACAAACAGAAAAATCCATTGCATTAGTCAAAGAACAATTCTCTAAAGGACTATGTGATGCACTTAATCTATATCCTATATCATCACCTATGATTGTAAATGAAGGCACAGGAATTAATGATGATCTAAATGGTATAGAACGTCCAGTATCATTCCCTGTAAAATTTCTAAACAACAATCGCGGCGTAGTAGTACATTCATTAGCAAAATGGAAAAGAATTAGACTACAAGAACTAGAATTAGATGCTCATGAAGGAATTCTAACAGATATGAAAGCCCTTCGTCCAGATGAGGATAGCAGTCCTATACACTCTATCTATGTCGATCAATGGGACTGGGAATTACGCATTGAAAAATCTGATAGAACTCTAAGTTATTTGAAAAATATAGTACGTTCAATCTATCAAACATTGCTAGACACAGAACACAGAATATATGAAGAACTAGGAATAGAACCTATCCTGCCTAAAAAACTATCTTTTATCCATTCTGAGCAACTTTTACAACTATACCCTACTCTTACTTCAAAAGAAAGAGAACATGCAATAGCGAAAGAATATGGAGCTGTATTTATTATAGGAATTGGAGGAAAGCTATCTAATGGACACCCACATGATAGTCGATCAGCTGACTATGACGATTGGACTACTCCTACAGAAGATGGTTATAAAGGATTGAATGGAGATCTACTAGTGTGGAACCCCGTTCATGGTAAATCACTAGAACTATCTTCTATGGGGGTTAGAGTAGATAAAGAAGCTTTAGAACATCAATTAGAGTTAGCAGGAGCTTTAGATAAAAAATCGTTGTTATATCACAGTTTACTTCTTGAGGACAAGTTACCTCTTTGTATAGGTGGAGGTCTAGGTCAATCAAGAATTTGTATGTTTTTATTACGTAAAAAACATATTGGAGAAGTACAAGCAAGTATTTGGCCAGAAGAAGTAAGAAAAGATGCAGAACAAAAAGGAATAAACCTATTATAAAAAAGAAAAGGTTGGCAAATGCCAACCTTTTTACTTTTTATTTATTCTATTAGAAGTTGTAGTTTACTCCTACACCTACCATCTCTCTAACTTGGAAGCCTTTATAAGCTAAGTCATCGTAGATTGTTTGGAATGTAAAGTTTGTAGAAAGATATTTATTAATCTTCATCACTACATTCAACTGATAATCAATTACCACATTCTCTGGTTTTTTCAGATAGTTAGAATATAAGTTTAAGATATTCTCTACAGATACATTCTCCATAATGTCGAATTTGTAGTATCCATTAACTGACATCCCCAGTTGGTATTTCATTGATTTACCTTTTTCGACACCAAAAGCATCACCAAACTCTGTAAAGTGGTCATGAACTAAAATGAAACGTGAAGTAGCAGGTGCAATATTCACTTTCAAATTATCACTCTTTTTCCACAACATACCAGGTCCTACTTGTAAATAAGCTGGAGACATAAAGTGTGAGTTGTATACTCCATCTTTATCTATCCCTCTATCCATCTGAGTCTTGAAATTCAAGAATGCAGAATAGAACCAGTTACCTTCAGCCTTTTTACCTAGCAATGAGTTAAACTCTAGTCTATCATCAGTTTTCTTCTGATCTTGCCCTTTTAACTTAGTAAGACCGTAACTAGCAATTATTTTATTATCCCAGTTCCAATCACCTTGTTTGTAATTGAAATCATAATTTACTTTTAAACTTCCAGATACGTTATTATCTCCACCTGCTTGCCAATTTGAGAAGCTAGATTGGTTAAGTAAAAAAGTAAAATTACCTGTTCTTGTCCATGGGCTAACAGCTTCTGTTGCCGCATTAGCCTCAGTTTCCTGAGCCTGAGCCGAATACACTGCTAAGAAAGCGCACACTCCTAATAAAAGTCTCTTCATATTGTTAAAATTTTAATCAAAAATAATAACAATAAGTTAAAATAGCAAAGAATGGACTACTTTTTAATTGTACGTTTATACACAGGTACAGCAGAACATGCTTCTCCAAACATCACTGAACGTGCGTGATTCATCATTAATTGGGTTGCTAAAACATACGCCTCCTCAGGAATTTCCTTCTTTGAGCAACCTTTAATTATCACTGGTAAATCCGCATATTGAGAATAATCTAAAGAAAATAACAATTCTTGATAAATAGACTTTTCTAAATGTGCTCTATCTCCTAAAAATATACGTTTGGCAACAGGTTGAAGATGACTTGTCAAAAGCATATATGCCCATCCTGGAAGAATAGCATCTGTAGAACAGAACAATCCTACGTAAGCATTCTCATAAAGAGACCAATCTACTTCTTTTAATGCAGCCCTGAACTCTTTCTCTCTAAGCACAAAACCCTCATATAACCACTGTGCTATATCGATATCCATACGAGGATTCGTAGGATATAGCTCTTCTAGGTCAAAAACTTTTAGAGCGCTATTAGCAACTTTATTTACAATTTCCCCTTCCATAATTAAAGCATTCCCAATTCTAGCTTAGCCTCTTCACTCATTAAATCTTTTGTCCAAGAAGGCTCAAAAGTTAATTCAATCTCAACACTTTTTACATTGTCTATTGATCGTACCTTTTCCTCTACTTCCATTGGTAGAGTCTCTGCTACAGGACAGTTAGGTGAAGTTAATGTCATAAGAATCTTAACATCATAATTCTCATTAACAAAAACATCATAAATTAATCCTAGCTCATATATATCTACAGGAATCTCTGGGTCATAAATAGTTTTAAGAACCTTAACTATATTCTCCCCTAATTGTTGTACATCTACTTCTTCCATACTCTATAAATTTATTGTTTAGCTTGATAAGCTAAAGCATACATTTTAATTTGTTTTATCATTGAAACTAATCCATTTGCTCTAGTTGGAGACAAATGTTCTTTTAGACCTATCTCGTCAATAAAAGACATATCAGCATTCAGGATATCCTCTGTTCTCTGTCCTGAAAAAACTCGAATCAGAATAGCAATAATTCCTTTCGTTAAAATAGCATCACTATTTGCTGTAAAAACGACCTTGTCGTCTTGTAACTCAGCATGTAACCACACTTGTGATTGACATCCCTTAATCAAGTTCTCTTCTACTTGATATTGAGGATCGATTAACGGAAGACTTTTTCCTAATTCAATAATATATTCATAACGTTGCATCCAATCGTCGAACATTGAAAAATCGTCAATTATCTCTTCTTGAATTTCTTTAATTGTCATATCGTTATATTTTCTTTATTTACTTATTATGATAACATCATTTGTGCTTTCTTCACTGCTTCTACTAACACATCGATTTCCTCTTTCGTATTATAGAAAGCAAATGAAGCTCTAATTGTACCTGGAATGCCAAAAAAGTCCATAATAGGTTGCGTACAATGATGTCCTGTACGTACCGCTACACCAAGTTTATCTACAATAACTCCAACATCATAAGGATGAATACCTTCTAGATTAAAAGAAATCACTGAAGTCTTCTCTTTAGCAGTCCCATATATTTTAAGTCCTTCTATTTCAGATAAACGCTTCGTTCCATACTCTAAAAGCTCATGTTCATAAGCAGCTATTTTATCAAACCCTATTCCGTTTAGATAATCTAAAGCAACTCCTAATACAATTCCTCCAGCAATATTCGGCGTACCTGCCTCAAATTTGTGTGGTAAACATGCATACGTTGTTTTCTCAAAAGTCACAGTTTTGATCATCTCTCCTCCTCCTTGATAAGGTGGTAATTTATTTAACCATGCTTCTTTTCCATAAAGAACACCAGTTCCTGTTGGTCCACACACCTTATGACCTGAGAACACATAGAAATCACAATCTAGGTCTTGTACATCAGGTTTAATATGCGGTGTTGCTTGAGCACCATCGATTAAAACAGCAGCTCCTGCTTGATGCGCTTTAGCAATAATTTCCTTAATTGGGTTAATAGTTCCAAGCGCATTAGAAATATGGGTTACAGCTACTATTTTTGTATTAGAACTTAATAGCTTGTCGAATTCTTCCATAATTAAATCACCTTCCTGATTCATTGGAATAACTTTCAATGTAGCACCTGAACGTTCACAAGCGAACTGCCATGGCACAATATTAGAATGGTGCTCCATAGCGGAGATAAGCACCTCATCACCTTCCTTAAGCAGACTACCAAAACCACTTGCTACCAAGTTTATTCCAAACGTAGTCCCTGCTGTAAACAGTACTTCATAATCATGCTTAGCATTCACATGAGCTTGTACTTTTTTACGAGCTTCTTCATACGCATCCGTAGCCAATTGACTAAGTGTATGTACACCTCTATGAATATTTGCATTGATAGTTTCGTAATATTTAACAATTGCATCCTCTACCACTTTTGGCTTTTGTGCAGTAGCTGCGTTGTCAAAATAAACTAAAGGCTTGCCATTTACTGATTGAGTAAGAATTGGAAAATTCTTACGTACCTCCTTTATATCTAACATATTACTTTTCATTTAATTAAAAATACTTCTCATACTTCTTTAGTATGCAAATGTAAAAGCAAAGATAAGGATAACTATACTTTAGCCTACTAAATATTAATTTAAAATTAATCTAAATATGTTTTGTAACGCGTAAAAAAGATTCTATTTTTGCCATAATTTAGAACTATTTCAAATAAACAACTCAAATGAAAAAACTAACAGCTTTATTCCTAATCGTTACAGCAATGATGAGCTGTAACTCTAAAAAAGAACAAGAGTCTACACCAGTTGAAACGACTCAAGTAAAAGAAAGAATTATTTCTCTAAATGGAGCAATTACAGAAACGCTTGTTGCACTTGGAGAAAAAGAAAATATAATAGCAGTAGACGTAACTAGCACTTATCCTGAAGACATTAAAACAACAGCTCAAGATCTAGGACATACTTCTAAAATATCAATTGAAAGCATTATGGCGTTAAAACCAACGGTTATATATGCTACAGAAAAAGACCTTAACGACGATTTCAAAAGTCAATTAGAAAAGACAAAAATCCGCTTAGAAGTTATTAAACAAGAGTTCACTTTAGAAGGAACTAAGACATTAATAAAAACTGTAGCTCAGTCATTAAACAATGAAAACTACCAATCGCTTCTAGACAAAATAGATCAAGACTTACAAGATCTTCCTTCTTTTGAAAACAAACCTAAAGTATTGTTTATCTATGCTCGTGGTGCTGCTACCCTTCTAGTTGCAGGAGATAAAACACCTGTAAACAATATTGTAGATCTAGCAGGAGGACAAAACGCAGTAACAGAATTTGAGGATTTCAAACCTCTTACACCAGAATCATTACTAAACAGTAACCCAGACTATATCCTAATGTTCACAACAGGATTACAAAGTATGGGAGGTATCGATGGAGTATTAAAAATCGATGGTATCAACAAAACTAATGCTGGTAAAAACAAAAAAGTAATTGCGATGGATGGCTTATTATTAAGTGGATTCGGTCCAAGAGTAGGCCAAGCAGCAAAAGAATTAAATCAACTACTATCTGAATAAATTATAATGAAAACCAAACTCTCTTTTTACGCAATAGTATTATCTGTTATCTTAATTGTGATAGCCATTGCGTCTATATTCATAGGAGTTTATCAATTTGAGTCTGGATCATTCCAGACTTTATATCAAATATTGTTCACTAAGCAAGAGGTAAATCCAAGCGACTATTATGTATTTTTTGATGTCCGACTTCCCAGAGTTCTAATGGCAATCTTAACTGGCGCTGGACTATCTCTTGCCGGAACAACACTTCAAGGAATGTTTAAGAATCCCCTTGCCTCGCCAGATCTTATAGGTATTACAGCTGGATCTGTATTATTTGCAGCAGTGACTATTGTTTTAGGATCTCATATTAAATCCTTGATCCCAGAAGCTGTACACTACTCATTATTGAGTATAATGAGCTTTGTAGGAGCTATCATCACGATGTCCTTTGTATATAAAATGTCTACTACAGCGGGTAAGACTAATATCAGTGTATTACTACTATCAGGAGTAGCTATTACTTCTCTGACGGGTGCTGCGACAGGCTTGCTGACTTACTTATCAAGTGATGAAGAATTGAGAAATTTAACCTTTTGGACCTTAGGTAGCTTAGCAGGAGCGACTTGGACTAAAGTTAGTATCCTTGCAGTAGTTGTATTAGTTTCTATAATCTTGTTAATCAACAAGGGAAAGGCCTTAAATGCGATGATGCTAGGAGAACGAGATGCTACACACTTAGGAATACCAGTAGAAAAAACAAAGAAAAAAATAGTATTATTATCCGCCCTTATGGTAGGTACCATAGTAGCATTCACTGGAACTATAGGATTCGTAGGATTAATAGTTCCATATATACTTAGACTTGTTTTTAAATCTAACTATTACTTCATTCTACCCCTATCTACACTATGTGGTAGTATACTATTATTAGTTGCAGATACGATAAGCAGAACACTAGTGCCTCCTTCAGAGATTCCGATAGGTATTCTTACTTCGATTATGGGAGCACCAGTATTTATTGCTATATTAATCAAGTTTAAAAAATCACTCTAGTTATGATTGAAGCTTTTAAAATAAACTATTTAGCAAAAGGAAATTATATCATTAACGATATAGACTTCGAATGTAAAGAAGGTGAGTTTATTGCAATATTAGGTCCTAATGGAGCGGGTAAGTCTACGTTCTTAAGTATACTTGCTGACGAATTACACGAAAAGGGAAACAAAGTTCTATTGAAATCATGTGAATACCCTAAATGGTGTAGTAAAGAACTACCTAAGCACAAAGCTAAGTTTTCACAACATCACAATGGAGATATACCTCTAAACGTAGAAGATGTAGTGATGATGGGTAGATATCCTTATTTTGACCACATCCCTACAGAAGACGACAAAACTGCAGTACAGCAGAGTATGGACTGTATAGACATCTGTCCACTACAGCACAGAGAGTACAATCATCTATCAGGAGGAGAGAAACAACGCGTCCACTTAGCTAGAGTATTATCACAGTTAAACAATAATGTTGAAAATAAGCTGTTATTCTTAGACGAACCTTTGAACAATCTAGATGTACTACATCAGCACCGTATCATGGACATCATTAAAGAATTTACAGCTAAAGGAAATACAGCTATCGTAGTAATACATGATCTAAATTTAGCAGCACAGTATGCTGATAAAATACTCTTGCTACAGAAGGGAAAAAAAGTAATCTATGATACACCTGCAGCAGTATTAACTCAAGAGATCATCTCTGAGGTATATAACTTTCCATGTGTGGTGACTAAAAACCCTGTTAGCAATAACCCTTTAATAATATTTGGTATCTAAAAACAATAATTATGAGTACAAGCACACAAACATTAAAAGAACGTTGGGACGCTCTAAAGGAGACCAATCCACATATTAGAATACGCAACGCAGCCAAAGAACTTAACGCTAGTGAAATGGAATTGCTTGCTACACAAATAGGAGATTCTGTTACGCGATTAAAACCTGAATTTGAAGCAATACTATCTGAAGTAGAAACTTTAGGAAAAGTAATGGCGCTTACGCGTAATGACGAATGTGTACACGAGAGAAAAGGGGTGTATGCTAACCCAGATTTTAGTAGCCCTCACGCTGGTCTATTCGTTAATCCAGACATTGATTTAAGAATCTTCTTAAGTCATTGGAAAAAAGCTTTTGCAGTAGTAGAAAAAGCAGGAGATAAAGACAGAATGAGTTTACAGTTCTTTGGTAAAGATGGTGAAGCTATTCACAAGATCTATTTAGTACCTCAGAGCAACGAAGAAGCATTCCACGCATTAGTAAAAAAATATACTTCAGAGAATCAGTCAACTGAAGAAACAACAGAGCCTTATATACATAATCTAGACGAAAGATTAGATGAAGAGATAGATGTAGAAGGATTCAGAACAGAGTGGAAAGAACTAAAAGATACACATAACTTCTTTTCATTATTAAAGAAATACAACCTAACGCGTACGCAAGCATTAAGATTAGCTCCAGATGAGTACTACGCTAAGCAGATTACTAAAGATGCTATCGTAACCTTGTTAGAAGGTGCTTCAGAGGCACAGACACCTATTATGGTCTTTGTCGGGAATAGAGGTAATATCCAGATTCACACAGGCGAAGTAAAAAGAACGATGTGGCATCAGAACTGGTACAATGTACTAGACCCAGACTTCAATATGCACCTAGATATGGATAAGATAGCACAGACATGGATAGTGCGCAAACCTACAGAAGATGGTATTGTAACTTCTGTAGAAGTATTCAACGAGATTGGCGAAATCATCGTCCAATTCTTTGGTAAGAGAAAACCAGGAATACCAGAATTAGAACAATGGAGAGAACTAGTTGCTAAACTAGCTTAATATACTAAAAAGTGGAAGGCATACCTTCCACTTTTTTTATTTTCAGTAGGTCCCCTTCTATTCATCAAAAATAAAAAATTACATATTTTTTAAGACAACACAATAAAAATTAGGAATAACAAAATTGCCTTAAGACAATATCGTCTTAATACACCTACTCTCAAATGATATCACCATTAAATCGACAATCACAACATTTCAACAAATAATAGTTATCAACAGATGTTTAATAACTAATTATGATTTTCAAACATTTTCTATTGATTTAGTCCTTAGTAAAGAGTAAATTAGCTAAGATAACTTCGTCAATCTTATCTACTTACACACAAGGCTATCGCAGTGTTTACAAGTGTTTATCACTTTTAAAAAGTACACTCACTTGACGTTTTGACTAGAATAAGATTGTCCTAATTATGTAATCTAATAAAATTAAGCTATGTCGATTTTTGATAAAAGAGTAAACTACAAACCGTTTGAGTATCCTGGAATTTACCAATTCACAGATGCAATTAATAAATCATTTTGGGTACATAGTGAAGTTGACTTCACAGCAGATACACAAGATTTCCATTCGCACTTAACGAAAGAAGAACAACTAGCTATTAAGCATAGTTTATTAGCTATTGCACAGATAGAAGTTGCAGTTAAGACCTTTTGGGGAAACTTATACTTACACTTCCCTAAACCAGAATTTAATGGGCTAGGAAGTACATTTGCAGAATGTGAGTTTAGACACTCAGAAGCATATTCTAGATTATTAGATGTATTAGGATATAATGACGAGTTCGAGAACTTACTGACAGTACCTGTTATTAAAGAAAGAGTAGAATACTTATCAGAAGTATTAGAGAACTCTGGTAACTATACTGACCGCAAAAAATACGTAGTATCTCTTATCCTATTCTCTTTATTGATAGAGAATGTATCTCTGTTCAGCCAGTTTGCCATCATCTTATCTTTTACTCGTTTTAAAGGACTGATGAAGAATGTGAGCAACATCATTGCATGGACATCAGTAGACGAGCAAGTACATGCTAATGCAGGTATCTATATCGTTAACGTGATTAGAGACGAGTTTCCAGACTTCTTTGATGACGAGTTAATCAATCATGTCAATGAAGTAATCCATAAATCTATCGAGATCGAAAGCAGAATCTTAGACTGGATCTTCAGCACAGGAGAAATAGAAACGGTAAACAAAGCAGATCTATTAAACTTCATGAAGTTCAGAGTAGACGAAAGTATGCAAAAGATTGGCCTTAAAAAGGTATTTAATATCACCCACGAACAATACAAACCAATGGCTTGGTTCGAAGAAGAAGTGTTCGCAAACAGTTTAGATGATTTCTTCGCTAAGAGACCTGTTGACTATACGAAGCACGATAAGAGTTTCTCTGCAGACGACCTATTCTAAACCAAAAAATTCACTATCAAAAAAACCTAAAAGAATTCTATGAACAATTTCTCATTACCATTATTGACAGAAGACAACGATAACCTAACAGAAAAACTTTGGTGGAAAAACTCCGAAAGTGAACAAATCCTTAATAGAGGATACTTGCTTAAAGGAGAGACGGTAGAAGGTGCTATCGACCGTATCGCATCAGCTGCTGCCAGAAGACTGTATAAACCTGAATTAAAAGAATCATTCCAAGAGATGATAGAACGTGGATGGATGAGTCTAAGCTCTCCTATATGGGCTAATATGGGTACAGAGAGAGGTCTACCTATTTCTTGTTTTAACGTACATATTCCAGATGGTATAGAAGGAATCACACACAAGCTTGGTGAAGTAATTATGCAAACCAAAATCGGTGGTGGTACATCAGGTTACTTTGGAGCGCTACGCGAGAGAGGTAGTGCAGTAACAGATAATGGTAAGAGTAGTGGTGCTGTAAGCTTTATGAAGTTGTTCGATACAGCTATGGACACCATATCACAAGGAGGTGTGCGTAGAGGTGCTTTTGCAGCATACCTAGACATAGACCATCCTGACTGTGAAGAATTCTTAAATATAAAAAATATCGGTAACCCTATCCAGAACCTATTCTATGGAGTATGTATACCAGACTACTGGATGCAAGAGATGATAGATGGGGATAGAGAGAAGAGACAATTATGGGCTAAAGTACTAGAGAGTCGCCAACAAAAAGGTATGCCATACTTATTCTTCTCTGATAATGTGAATGGGCATAAACCACAAGTATACAAAGATCTTAATATGCGTGTGAACGCAAGTAACCTTTGTTCTGAGATTATGCTTCCTTCTTCTGATGACGAATCTTTCATCTGTTGTTTATCTTCTATGAACTTAGAGTTATACGACGAGTGGAAAGACACAGAAGCTGTTAAACTAGCGATCTACTTCCTAGACGCGGTACTCCAAGAGTTTATAGAAAAAACAGAAGGAAACTACTATTTAGCTGCTGCTAATCGTTTTGCTAAACGTCATAGAGCGCTAGGATTAGGTGTACTAGGATGGCACTCATACTTACAGAAGAATATGATCCCATTCGAAGGGCTACAAGCTAAAATGCTAACAAATCAAATATTTGATAACATTAGTGCTAAAGCAGACAAAGCGTCTCAAGAATTAGCGCGTATCTATGGTGAACCAGAGATCATGAAAGGATATGGTAGACGTAACACGACTACTATGGCTATCGCGCCTACTACCTCATCATCTGCTATCTTAGGACAGACTTCTCCAGGGATAGAACCTTTTAGTAGTAACTATTACAAAGCTGGATTATCTAAAGGAAACTTCATGCGTAAGAATAAATACCTAACGAAGTTACTTGAAGAAAAAGGCTTAGACAACGAAGAGACATGGAGAACTATCATGCTTAACGGTGGTAGTGTACAGCAGATAGAAGGTCTTACTGAAGAAGAAAAAGCAGTATTCAAGACATTCAAAGAAATCAGTCAACTTGAAATCATACAACAAGCTGCTGTGAGACAGAAGTACGTAGACCAAGCACAAAGCTTAAACCTAAACATCCCTTCTGCCCTACCGATCAAGGAAGTAAACAACCTAATGATCGAAGCATGGAAACTAGGAGTTAAAACACTATACTACCAGCGTAGTCAGAGTGTATCTAAAGAGATGGTAACGAACCTAGTGACATGTAGCAGTTGTGAATCTTAAGAACTCAATCTATATTATCTTATAATCTATACAGAGAGAATCTTCATACAGAGGGTTCTCTCTTTTTTTATCCCTCCTCTTCTACCTCATCGTATTATACAGTATGTCAAAGAACGTATGAACTATAATTCTATGGACAAAACTATTACTTCATACTTTCTTTATCCTCTACATTGCCTTTTATGACTGTATATGCACACTTCTAGTCTATTATGGTCGCATAAAGTGGGATAGGTATAATATTGTATATACAACCTTTTTAAGCGCGTATTATTGACAAAAGCAACTCTATGTGATAGTTATCTTAAAATAGCGTAAAAACGCGTAAAAACAACTACAGTGCACTACAAGCTACTTACTAGCCATCAATACCAAAACCTTATAATAATCAGAACACACCAACATTTAATAATAACACAAAAAAGAAATCATCATCAATAAAACACCAACATCTTAAAATAATGTTAAAAACAAGTCGTTTTATACCCTCACATTCTAAGACACAACGCATTACATTTTTTGGCACGATATATGAAATATTCATTGTACAACAAAAACAACAAACTTTCTTTTTCTTAAGCGACCTAGCTCCCCCAATAGCTAGGTCGTTTTTATTATTATAATTAGCATACCTAACCAATATGACCATAGCATTTATTAAATGCAAAAAGAGACTGCCTAAGGCAGTCTCTTTTATATTTGACCAAGTATAAAAAACGTGAAATTAAATTTCAAATCCCATAGATACTCCTAATTTTCCAGCAATTACTTTCGCTACCTTAGATTTTAACTCAGGTATTTTTACAGACTCCATTACTTCATCTGTAAAAGCATACATTAGTAATGCTTTTGCTTCTTTCTTAGGAATTCCTCTTTGACGCATATAGAACATAGCATCATCGTCTAACTGTCCTATAGTACATCCATGCGAACACTTCACATCATCAGCGAAGATTTCTAACTGTGGTTTAGCATAGATAGTAGCTTTCTCACTTAATAATATATTATTACTCTGTTGGAAACCATCTGTTTTTTGTGCTATTTTATCTACATAGATCTTACCATTGAATACCCCAGTAGAGTTACCATCATAGATACCTTTATAGTTCTGGTGGCTCTCACAGTTAGGCTGGTTATGAGATACTAATGTATAGTGATCCACGTGTTGTTTTTCACTGATTAGTGTCACTCCTTTTAACGTACTATCAATGCGTTCTCCGTCTTGATAGAAGTTTAAGTTATTTCTAGTCAACTTACCTCCGAATGAGAAAGTATGAACAGAAACTCTACTCTCTTGCTTCTGAGTAATATATGTATTGTCTACTAGTGTAGCTTCTTCGTTATCATTCTGTAACTTATAGAAATCTACGATAGCACGTTTATGCGCAACGATCTCCGTTACAGCATTAGTAAGTACAGTAGAGTTAGTCAAGTTTTGATGTCTTTCTACGATCTGTACATGAGCATTCTCTCCTACTACTACTAAGTTACGAGGTTGTACTAACAGGGCTTTATCTGCTACCGTAGAGAAGTATATAATCTCTATCGGCTTAGCTACTACTTTACTTTTAGGGATATTAATAAAAGCTCCCTCTGTAGCGAAAGCTGTGTTTAGCGCTGTCATACTATCCGTCTTATCAGCCGTATTGTTATAAAAGGCATCGATCACCATTTTATATTTAGGCTTAGTCATTGCTGATGACATTAAGCATACGTCTAACCCATCATGAGTAGTAGATGATAAGTGAGAACTGAACACCCCATTGATAAACACCAATTTATAAGTATCAGAATCACTTAAGAAGTATTTCTTTACATCTTTATACTCTATCGCTGTCTCCTCTTTCTGTAATACGCGGAATTCATTCTTTAAAATTGAGTTTAATGAAGTATACTTCCACGCTTCTACTTTCTTAGTAGGAAATCCTTTATCTTCGAATGTCTTTAATGCTTCTAAACGGATATCGTGTAAACCTTCATGTTCACCTTTTAAACCTTGTTCAAAAGCCACAAAAGACGTAATTAATTTATCTTTAAGCTCCATAATTCTTTCTTTGCAATTAGATTAAAATGATTGATTCTTGAGATCTAGTATTCTTACTTCTCTAAAGAAGCTTTGATCCAATCGTATCCTTTTTCTTCTAATTCCAATGCCAATTCTTTACCTCCTGTCTTAACGATTTTTCCATCGTATAATACGTGTACGAAATCTGGCACGATATAGTCTAATAAACGTTGGTAGTGCGTAATTAACACTACTGCGTTATCTTCACTTTTTAGTTTGTTCACTCCATTAGCTACGATACGTAGAGCATCGATATCTAATCCTGAGTCAGTCTCATCTAGGATAGCTAACTTAGGCTCTAACATAGCCATCTGGAAGATCTCATTACGTTTTTTCTCACCACCAGAGAATCCTTCGTTAAGAGAACGAGATAAGAACTTTCTATCGATCTCTAATAACTCTGCTTTCTCTTTGATTTTTTTCAACATCTCGTTCGCAGGCATTTCTTCTAATCCTTGTGCTTTACGTGATTCGTTGATTGCTGTTTTCATAAAGTTAGTTACAGAAACACCAGGAATCTCTACAGGATATTGGAACGATAAGAACACTCCTTTATGAGCTCTTTCTTCTGGTCCTAATTCTCCTAACTCTTCTCCATCTAAAAGAATCTCTCCTTCAGTAACTTCGAATGCTTCATTACCAGTGATCACAGATGATAATGTACTCTTACCAGCACCGTTAGGTCCCATGATAGCGTGTACTTCACCAGCTTTTACTTCTAAGTTAATTCCTTTTAATATTTCTTTATCTTCAACACTTGCGTGTAAATTTTTTATCTGTAACATAAATTGTCTTATTTAATTTTGTTGAGGTAATCTGATTTTTTGAACTCTTTAGTTTAGGCGTAGATTAACCTACACTTCCTTCTAAAGAAATCTCTAATAATTTTTGTGCTTCTACAGCGAACTCCATTGGCAACTTATTCAACACATCCTTAGAGAATCCGTTAACGATAAGTGCAATCGCTTTTTCTGTAGGAATACCACGTTGGTTACAATAGAAGATTTGGTCTTCACCGATCTTACTAGTTGTCGCCTCATGCTCGATCTGAGCAGTAGTATTCTTAGCCTCGATATAAGGGAATGTATGAGCTCCACACTCATTACCCATTAATAAAGAGTCACATTGAGAGAAGTTACGAGCATTCTCAGCTCTAGGTCCCATCTGAACCAATCCTCTATAACTATTTTGAGATTTACCAGCAGATATACCTTTCGAAATAATAGTAGACTTCGTATTCTTACCTAAGTGTACCATCTTAGTACCAGTATCCGCCTGTTGGAAGTTATTCGTCACAGCGATAGAGTAAAACTCACCGATAGAGTTATCCCCTTTTAATATACATGATGGGTACTTCCATGTCACAGCAGATCCAGTCTCTACTTGTGTCCAAGAGATCTTAGCATTCTTCTCACATAGACCACGTTTAGTCACGAAGTTAAATACTCCTCCTTTTCCTTCACTGTCTCCAGGGAACCAGTTCTGAACAGTAGAATATTTAATCTCAGCATCATCCATAGCGATAAGCTCTACTACAGCAGCGTGTAATTGGTTCTCATCACGTGATGGTGCAGTACATCCCTCTAAGTAAGAAACATAACTACCCTCATCAGCGATCACTAATGTACGCTCAAACTGACCTGTACCAGCCTGGTTAATACGGAAGTATGTAGACAACTCCATAGGACAACGAACACCCTTAGGAATATAACAGAATGAACCGTCTGAGAATACCGCAGAGTTCAGCGCTGCATAGAAGTTATCTGTCTGTGGTACCACAGTACCTAAATATTTCTTCACTAGCTCTGGGTGCGTCTTGATCGCCTCAGAGATAGAGCAGAATATAATACCTTTCTCAGCTAGAGTCTCTTTAAATGTAGTCGCTACAGACACAGAGTCCATCACGATATCCATCGCTACACCAGTAAGGCGCTTCTGTTCATTAAGCGAAATACCTAGTTTATTAAAAGTCTCTATCAGTTCTGGATCCACCTCATCTAAGCTCTTATACTCATCCTTCTTCTTAGGTGCAGAGTAGTAAGATATAGCTTGAAAATCAGGTTTAGTATAGTTCACATTAGCCCATTCTGGCTCTACCATAGATTCCCAGATACGGAATGCTTCTAACCTCCACTCAGTCATCCACTCAGGCTCACCTTTCTTAGCAGAGATCGCTCTAACAATATCTTCATTTAACCCAACAGGAAATGTCTCTGACTCTATATCTGTATAGAATCCATACTCATACTCCTTGGTTTCTAATTCTTTCTTTAAATCTTCTTCTGTATACTTACTCATATATTTATACTTAAAAGCCACTACTTTCTCGTACGCTTCTTTTATTAAACTAATTATCAAAAGGAAAGAAAGACAGACGTACATCCGCCTTTCTACCTTGAGGTCTTATAATGAAAAGCTTTCTCCACATCCGCAAGTTCTACTTGCATTTGGATTGTTGAAATAAAAACCTTTACCGTTCAATCCTCCAGAATACTCTAAAGTCGTTCCTACTAGGTACAAAAAGCTTTTCTTATCCACTGCGATTCTCACCCCATTGTCTTCGAAAACCTTATCGTCTTCTCCTATCTCGTGATCAAATTTTAATTGATACGAAAGTCCGGAACATCCTCCACTAGTCACTCCTACACGTACATAATCTGTAGTATGGTTAAACCCTTCATCATCCATCAAAAGGGCTACGCGTTTACTCGCTATATCTGAAACTTTTATCATACCTTTTTTAAAATAGATTAGTTCTAAAATTTGATTTACAAAGGTATTATAAAAAAATGGTTTCTTGTACTAACTAACATATTTATAACGATTAGAAGTTTTAATACTAATATCAATAAAAACTATCGTTAGAACTCCTTTTTTGATATTCTTTCCTAACTACTTTAGTAAAAAAACTACTGAAAACTAATCACTTAATTCGATTATTTTGCTCTACTAAAATACTTTATTGCAAATATTGTACCTTTAATTATACTATTCAAGGACATTTAAAAGAATGTATTGAACAAATCAAGGGAATATTTTTTTAAAAAGACAAAGTTATCCTTTATCAATAAAATATAAAAGCAAGAATCGATAATATTTTGAACACTAAAACAGATACTAATTCTACCTTAAAAGAAGTCCCCTTTCCCACATCAAACAAACCCAATCAACATCAAAGTAGAGACGGATTATTATCCGTGTCAAACAAACAAAATAACCCATTAAATACACAAACAAATCATTATCCATATCAAACATACCCAATCAATATCAATGTAGAGACGGATTATTATACGTGTCAGACAAACAAAGTTACACATTCAAAGCACGAACAAAACACCCCATTCAAAACTCATTATAAAACCTATCCTTATTCCAACGTGAAGGATTAGTATAAATATAATTAGCAATATTCTGATACGCAGAAACTGTTCTGATGATATGATCATGATACCCATCTTGCCAAAAGAACGCTATACCAAGACTATTAGCATCTTTCTTTACTCCCACTTTAAACCCCTTTATTATACTTCCTAAACTTCCGGATACGTTTTTAAACTCCTTGTTATTATCAATATTCTTAGTTTTATCATTCCCTCTATTAATATGTAAGATACCATGCACATGATTTGGCATTACAATAAATGCATCTAATATAACAAATGGATAATAATGAGGGATACTAAACCAACAATTTAAAACACATCTCCCTAAATCATTTAAGTACATCTTATCTTGAAATATATACCCAAAATTATGTTTCATATCTCTTGTACAAATAGTAATAAAATACGTTCCATCATTTGTATAATCCCACCATTTAGCTCTATTTGAAGATCGATTATACACACCTTTAAACTTCTTATTCATAATTCTTTTTTATGAATAAACACAGCAAAAAGTAATCCTTACTTATGTGTATATTAAATATTTACAATTTAATAATATTGATTGGGTTATTTTATTTGACACGGATAATAATCAGTGTGTACATTGATTGGATTATTTTATTTGACACGGATGATAATCCGTCTCTACTATAATCACAATATAATTAACTGACCTACTTCCTGGACACGGATAATCTGTCTCTACATTGATTGGATTATTTTATATGACACGGATGATAATCCGTCTCTACTTTATTGACCATACAATTAACTGACCAACTTTCTGGATACAGATAATCTGTCTCTACATTGATTGGATTATTTTATTTAACACGGATGATAATCCGTCTCTACTATAATCACATTACAATTAACTGACCTACTTTCTGGACACAGATAATCTGTGTGTACATTGATTGGGTTATTTTGTTTGACACGGGGATGATAATCTGTCTCTACTTTATTGACGATACAATTAACTAACCTACTTTCTGGATACAGATAATCTGTCTCTACATTGATTGGATTATTTTATTTGACACGGATAATAATCCGTCTCTACTATAATCACAATACAATTTCTAATTCTTCATTAACTATCGCCCTCTTTTGCCCTTTTTGGCTATTATTGGAGAGATTGCCTTCCTTTGGTTATTTCATTTCACCATAAAAAATTATTAATCAACACCTTATCACTTTTTAATCAAAAAGTGTTCGGAAGCTATTCGGTAATACCCAGTGTTTACTTGGGATAAGCACCCTTTTACCGAACCGTACTAAATCTCTACCCGAACCATCTACTTACTAGTATCACTTCTCTTTACTACCTATCAGATTCTATGTTACACTAAGGCCAGTGACAGACTTTTGCAAAAAAGAGAGACTAGGAGAAATAATTTTAGTAATTTGCACCTAACTCAAATAAACTAAAACAATTATGAAACTATACGCTATAGAAAGTGGCAACTTTAAACTAGACGGTGGTGCTATGTTTGGCGTTGTTCCTAAAGTGATTTGGAACAAAACCAACCCTGCGGATGCTAATAACCTCATCGACTTAGGGGCTAGACTACTCCTTATCGAAGAGGGCAACAGACTGATCCTTATCGATACAGGTATGGGAAATAAACAATCTGATAAATTCTTTGGATATTATAATCTATGGGGTGACCATAGCATAGACAAGTCTCTAGCTAAGCATGGCTTTCACAGAGATGATATCACAGATGTATTTTTGACACACTTACACTTCGACCACGTAGGAGGTGCTGTAAACTGGAATAGTGATAGAACAGGATATGTAAACGCGTTTAAAAACGCGAAGTACTGGACGAATGAGAATCACTGGCAATGGGCAACTAAACCGAATGCTAGAGAGAAGGCTTCTTTCTTATCAGAAAATATACTTCCTATACAGGAGAGCGGTGCACTTCACTTTATCCCAAAGGCTGAAGGAAACATACTGCACAACTCAGAATTAGGCTTTGATATCTTCTTCGCAGATGGACATACTGAGAAGCAAATGATCCCTATACTGAACTATAAAGGAAAAAAGATAGCTTATGTAGCCGATCTACTGCCTACAGTAGGACACATCCCTCTTCCTTATGTAATGGGATACGATACAAGGCCTCTGCTAACACTAGACGAAAAAGAGAAATTCTTAAAGATGGCAGCTGATGACAACTGGTATTTGTTCTTAGAACACGATGCTCATAATGAAATCATCACTGTACAACATACCGAAAAAGGAGTGAGACTAAATGAGAATTTAAAAGCTAATGAAATCTTAATTTAGTGTTAAGTACACTTTCAAGATGTAACTTATTTATATTTTTAGCACGAATAACATTGATAATTTAAATTTAACTATAATGCGATTGATTAAACCTTTATACCTATCAGCTGCTTTAGCATTAGCCCTAACTAGCTGTGGTACAACAAGTACGATTACTAATACACCAATCTCGGGTGTAGATAATCTACCGAAGAGAACAACAAAACTTACAGAAGAACAATTACGCAGATGGAGTCATTTAGACATCATCAATGACACTGTTCCTGGAATGTCTGTAGACAGAGCGTATGAAGAAATTCTTAAAGGAAAGAAATTACCTAAGAAAGTAATTGTAGGAGTTGTAGATTCAGGTATTGAGATTGATCATGATGATTTAAAGACTCAAGTTTGGACAAACCCTAATGAAATAGCGGGTAATGGTATCGATGATGATAATAATGGATACATCGATGATATCCACGGATGGAACTTCTTAGGACAGTCTGTACACGAAAACATGGAATTAGTACGTGTGATCCGTAGAGGAGATGATGGTTCTGAGCAGTATAAAAGAGCTGTGAAGGAATACGACGAAGAGATAAAAAGCAACCAAGAGAGCAAACTACGCGTAGACATGTTATTGCGTGCGAATGAGCGTATCGCAAAATACCTAGATAAGAAGGACTACACAATGGATGACTTAAACAGTATTCCATTAGACGCAAATGAAGAGATTCTTCACTCTAAGAATGTTATGTATAATATCTTAGCAGGTGGAAGAGAGTTATCTTGGTTAGAAGCTTACAAAAACAGTGTAGAAAGTAAAGCGAAACACCACTTAAACTTAGAGTTCGACGGTAGAAAGATAGTAGGTGATGATCATACAGATATCAATGATAGAATCTATGGTGATAACAACGTGATCGGACCTGTAAGAGAAGAGGCTAAACACGGTACTCACGTAGCTGGTATTATCGCTCAGACTCGTGGTAATAACTTAGGTGGAGACGGTGTAGCATCTGAGGTAGCAGAGATCATGGCTGTAAGAGCTGTACCTGATGGAGATGAGTATGATAAGGATATCGCATTAGGGATCAGATATGCTGTAGATAACGGTGCTAAAGTAATCAACGGAAGCTTCGGTAAATACTATGAAGAAAACAGTCAGTGGGTACGTGACGCTATTAAATATGCAGAAGAGAAAGATGTACTTATCGTAGTAGCTGCAGGTAATGATGCTATGGACTTAAACATCCCTGGAGGTGTAGAGCGCTATCCTAATGATAATGTAAAGATGGGACCAGAGATCTCTAACAACTTCTTAGTAGTAGGAGCTCTTAACCCAGAGTTTGGTAAAAATATGGTGGCTCGTTTCTCTAACTATGGAGATTATGACGTAGATGTATTCGCTCCTGGAGTGAAGATCTATGCTACTGTACCAACGAATACTTATGAGTACTTACAAGGTACTTCTATGGCTTCTCCTAACGTAGCAGGTGTTGCAGCATTAGTGAGAGCTTATTACCCAGAGTTTACAGCTGGAGAAGTGAAGAAAATCATCATGGACTCAGGTGTAGCAGTAAACTTCGACGTAGTAGTAGGTGAGAAAAAAGAAATCAGAAATTTCCAATCTATCTCTACTTCTGGTAAGTTTGTAAATGCTTACAATGCATTACTATTAGCTGAGAAATTGTCAAAAGCTAAAAAATAAAACTTGTAACTAAGTAACCCTTAATATAAAAAGCTCCACATTTATGCATAATATATGTGGAGTTTTGATTTCAAACACATTATGAAAAAAATATTACTAACTCTAGCTATTTGCTCTATTGCCTTAATAGATGTAATCGCTCAAAACAACCCTAATCCAGGTTATTGGCAACAACATGTTGACTATAAAATGGACGTGAAGATGGACGTGAAAAAGTACCAATATACAGGTACTCAAAAGTTAACTTATACGAACAATTCACCTGATACTTTAAAGGCAGTATACTTCCACCTTTACTACAACGCATTCCAACCAAATAGTGATATGGATGCGCTACTATCAAATATCGCTGATCCTGACTCTCGTATGGTAGATACTAAAACAGTGAGAGGTAGAAAAGTATTTGAAAGTAGAATCACAAAGCTAAAAGACAATGAAATAGGATACTTAAAGGTATCTAAAATGATGCAAGATGGTGAGGCTTTAGAGACGAAAGAAGTAGGTACTGTACTAGAGGTAACTCTAAAAAAACCTATCGCTCCTAAGTCATCTACTGTATTCACAATGAATTTCGATGGACAAGCTCCTGTGATGATCCGTAGAGCTGGTAGAAACTCTAAAGAGGGTGTAGCACTGTCTATGTCTCAATGGTTCCCTAAGATCGCTGAATACGACTTCGAAGGATGGCATGCTGAGCAGTATCTAGGTAGAGAGTTCCACAGTGTATGGGGTGACTTCGACGTAAAAATTACATTAGATAAAAACTATATCTTAGGTGGTACAGGTAATATCGTAAATAATAATGAGGTGGGATATGGATACCAAGATGCTGGTATCGATGATAACTCTATCAAGAAAGGTAAAGAGCTTACATGGCACTTTAAGGCTGAGAATGTACTAGACTTTACATGGGCAGCAGACCCTAACTTCATACACGATACGTATGATGGACCTGATGGAGTGAAACTTCACTTCTTATATAAAAACAATCCTGCTATTATAGATAACTGGAAAAAACTACAGCCTGTAACAGCAGAGTTAATGAAATTCTTCAATGAGAATGTAGGTCCTTACCCTTATAACCAATACTCTGTAATACAAGGTGGTGATGGAGGTATGGAATACTCTATGTGTACCTTAATCACAGGAGAGAGATCATTCCCTAGCTTAGCAGGTGTGACTGCTCATGAGTTAGCACACAGTTGGTTCCAACATGCATTAGCTACTAATGAGACAAAACACGAATGGATGGATGAAGGGTTTACTTCATTTATCTCTGACCTAGCGATGCTAAAGATCTTACCTAAAGACCAACAAGAAGATGTGAATCCGTTCGGATCTACTTATAAGAGCTACTACAGCTTAGTGTCTAAGGGGATGCAAGAGCCATTAAGTACACATGCAGATCATTATCTTACGAATAGAGCATATTCTACATCTGCATACAGCAGAGGGTCTATCTTCTTAACTCAATTAGCTTACTTAATCGGGTGGGATAATATGATGACTACACTGAGAACGTACTATAATGAATACAAGTTCACTCACCCTACTCCTAATGACTTCAAGCGTGTAGCAGAGAAAGTATCTGGTGCTGTATTAGACCAATATTTAATCGACTGGACACAGACGAACAACACGATAGACTACTCTATCCTATTCGTAGAAGAGGTACAGAAAAACCAAACTTTAGTTACTTTAGGAAGAATGGGAAGAATGGGGATGCCACTAGATATCTTAGTAGAATACGAAGATGGTTCTATAGAGACGTTCTATATCCCTTATACTTCAATGCACTGGATAAAACCTAACCAATTTGTACAATACGAAAGAACAGTATTAGATGGATGGGGATGGGCTCAACCAGAGTATAAATTCACAATCAACAAGCCAAAAGGTACTATTAAGAAAATAGTGATCGACCCAAGCCAGTTTATGGCTGATGTAAATCAAGAAAATAGTATCTATACAAAATAGAAATAGGCCGCAGTAGCGGCCTATTTTATTTATAAATATTTCATATTCCTTTGCTACCTTTGCAATCTATATGGAACAAAAAAAATACAATTATCCTAAAAAGGAAAAACTAAAAAGCAAAACTGTAATCGAAGAGTTATTTACAACAGGTAAAACTGTGAGTAAATACCCTTTGAGAATGGTATATGTGCAGATAGCTAATCAAGAAGACCTCCCTCTAAAAGTAGGGGTGTCTGTATCTAAACGCCATTTTAAAAAGGCGGTAGATAGAAACTATTTTAAAAGATTATTACGTGAAGCATATAGGCTAAATAAACACTTACTTCTAGAAAATATAGATAAGCCTTATGCTATGATGCTATTCTATCAATCTAAAGATAGATTAACATTCAAAGATGTAAACGAGAAGATGATTAAGCTTTTCGAAAAATTCATAGACGCTACAACAGAAAAAAAAGAAGATACTCCTTAATAATTTATCTTTTTTACCCCTTATATTTGCACTATATCAAAAATACATTTAACTTAATAGTTTTCTGATTATTAATCATTAAATACTAATAAATAAATATCTTTTCATTATCTAAAAGTATTATTTATTCTTGATTGAGTTGATCATTTTTACAATACATAGCATCTAATGCTACTTACGTGTAAGAGTTCAGAAAAGCATTGTTATAAATATTCCTGAGATTATTCAGGATTTAAAATAGTGATAGCTCTATGCAAAATTTAGAAAAAGGAAATTGTTTAATTAAAACCGATAGTGATGTAAAACACATCTCTACACCTAACAAAAGCACTCTAGACCTTAATACTACACACAAAGGTCTTGAAGTAGCTAATAACAGATTGCGCCACATTCCTTTACAAGGTCAGTCTAACTTCAGAGACCTAGGCGGATATCAAACACAGGACAATAAAACGGTTAGATGGGGATGCTTATTCCGCTCAGGACAATTGAGTAACTTAACTAACTTAGACCTAGACTACCTTAGCTCACTTCCATTGACTACAATAGTAGACTTTAGAAGTAAAGAAGAAAGTGAAGAGCAGAAAACACTCTTACCTAAAACGGTAGTTAATGAAGTACTTCTGCCCATCACACCTGGTAATCTTAGTAAGAATCAGGTAATGCAGATCGTGCAAGAAGGTGATGTAGACCTAGCGACTAAGTTTTTAGTGGATATCAATGAACAACTAGTACTCGACAATCAAAGTCAATACAAAGCTTTCTTTAGAGAGGTAGAGTGTTCAGAGGCTCCATTAATGTTTAACTGTACGGCGGGTAAAGATAGAACAGGCTTAGCTGCTGCTCTACTCCTATCTGCTCTAGGCGTGAATCAGCATACAGTGATAGAAGATTATCTATTGACTAATCAATATGTCAATCTCAATATACAAAAGATACAACAACAATTTAATCTAGAAATACAACAAGCAGAAACACTTCTAACCCTATTCACAGTACAAGAACAATTCTTAGATAAGGCATTGAATACTATAGAAAAATATTATACTTCTGTAGAACAGTACTTGACAGAAATATTAGAAGTGGATATCGCTTTGTTAAAAGCAAAATATCTTTACTAAACTAAGACTAGCCATGGAGTGGTATTTATTCCTATTCTGACTATTAGCTTATTAGTAACCATATCGTTACAAATTACAAGTTTAAATCCGACACTTTTATGCAAGCACAGTCATCACATGGCCACAGTTCTCAATTGAATAAAATAACCTTAGGGACACTACTAGTGACCTTAGGTATTATCTATGGAGACATTGGTACATCCCCACTTTATGTAATGAAGGCCATCATAGGAAAAGAGGTTATCCGAGAGGATATTATCTTAGGAGCTATTTCATGCGTTTTTTGGACTTTAACCTTACAGACGACCATTAAATATGTTTTTCTAACTCTAAAAGCAGATAATAATGGTGAAGGAGGTATATTCTCACTCTATACTTTAGTTAAGAGGTTGAAGAAACGTTGGTTAATCATTCCTGCTATTATTGGAGGTAGCGCATTATTAGCCGATGGTATCATCACCCCTCCTATTTCTATATCCTCTGCTATAGAAGGACTTAGAATATATGAACCTAAACTACAGACTATTCCGATAGTCATAGGAATTATCTTTATTCTCTTTGTCATCCAACAATTTGGTACCAAAGCTATTGGTAAATTCTTTGGCCCTATGATGACCTTGTGGTTTTTAATGATAGGAATGATTGGTCTATTTCACTTAGTGGATAACCTTACAGTACTTAAGGCTTTAAATCCTTACTATGCAGTTCATTTACTTTCTATACACTCAGAAGGGTATTTTGTACTGGGGTTTGTCTTTCTATGTACTACAGGAGCAGAAGCACTGTATAGTGATCTAGGACATTGTGGGATAAAGAATATACGCATCACTTGGGCATTTGTAAAAGCGATGCTAGTATTGTGTTATTTTGGACAAGGAGCTTATTTAATCAACTTTTCTAACCAGACACTACTAGAACTATCAACAGACAATCAAAACCCTGCTAATCCCTTCTTTTTAGTTATGCCAGAATGGTTCCTACCTTTTGGTATCGCTATTGCTACATTAGCGGCAGTAATTGCATCACAAGCCTTAATAAGTGGATCATTTACACTCATCAATGAAGCGATAAGACTTAACTTATGGCCAAAAGTAAAAGTAAAGTTCCCGACCAATGTGAAAGGTCAACTATATATACCTTCTATCAACTGGTTACTATTCTTAGGCTGTGTATTCGTAGTTCTACACTTTGAAGAGTCAGGAAATATGGAGGCTGCGTATGGACTAGCGATTACGTTGTGTATGATCATGACTACGATCTTACTAGGCTACTATATGTACTTAAAACGTGTGCATATCATTGTGATTGTCTTAGTTGAACTAATATACCTGAGCTTAGAAGTTTCATTCTTTATTGCTAACGTTCAGAAGTTTACTCACGGTGGTTATGTTACGGTTATCATAGCATCTTTACTAGCTGGTACGATGATTATAAATTACCTAGCTAAAAAGATAAGAAAGAACTACACAGAGTTTGTCAATATAGAACAATACAAAGACATCCTACTAGATATCAGTGGAGATACAAGCATTCCTAAATTTGCTTCTAATTTAATCTATTTAACCAACTCCAATACATGTTCTAAAATAGAGTATAAAGTGCTCTACTCTATCACACAACGAAGACCTAAAAGAGCAGATAACTATTGGTTTATACATGTAAATGTGAGTGATCAACCTTATAACTTAGAATATAAAATTCAGAAGATGGGTGCTGATAATATTATCCGTGTTGACTTTTATCTAGGTTTTAGAAATGATCAAAAAATCAGTGTATTAATGAAACAAGTACTCAAAGAACTGACTGAAACAGGTGAAGTAGATGTTATTAGTAAATACACCTCTCTACAGAAAAATAATATCTATACAGACTTTGAGTATGTATTGATAGAAAAAGAATTGTCTTATGACAATGAGTTACCAGCTCATGAAACAATTATTTTGAAATTATACGAATGGCTTAAAAAACTAGCCCTGTCAGAAGAAAAGGCCTTTGGTCTAGACAGTAGTGCTGTAACCGTTGAGCGATTTCCAATGGTGATTAATCCAATAGACGAATTACCTTTACATAGAAGGTATTAATACATAAAAAGGCGTTCAGTAGTGAACGCCTTTTTAATTTATTTAATTTGTTTCACTCTCATTAAATTTTAAAGAGTTAACAATTGATTCTACTTCCATTAAGATACCTCTCTTTCCCATTGCAGGATTATATACTAACCCTTCTATAAACAAGTATCTATTAGCTGATACATCTCTAAATACATAACTCATATAAGGACCACTCATAAAGCTATTATGCATATCCCACTCTCCAGTGAACTCATAGACCTTTCGTCCTTGTCTTATAAACTCTCTATTATTAGGAATAAATCCTTCGTTGAGTCTTAGATAAGAATTATCTTCTATAGAGTGTATATACTTCCCATTTACCGAATCTTTTACAGATAATAAGTTACTTAGAATAGTTCCCTCTGTATTCTCAATTCTATCTATCGGTACATCATAAATCAGAATATTACTATTACCTGAAGCAATATTCTTTTTAAACCATACAAAGTGATAATTACTTCCAACCAGCTTATAGGTAGTTGGCAAATTTAAACTTACTTGAAACTTATCTTGAAAATAGTCAATATCAACAATTTTTCCTTCAAGAATTCGCTTTGCAACGACATCAAACTCAGAACGCAAGATAGAATTTACGATAGAGTCCGCATTCTTCTTAAACTCACTTATTAACCCCTTCCTAGAATCTCCACTCACCGTAAAGTACATCTGCCCTGCAATATGTTTATCCTTCTCGAATAAAAAGCTATTGTTATTATAATTATCCGAAAAAACTATAATATTTCGTCTGTTCTTTGTACGTGAAGAAAATAGATTAGGTGAAATCTGCTCCAAAGAAAAAGTAGACTCTGGCGGTGTAATACCTTCTATAGGTACAGCTAACTGTTCTCTTATACTATCTCCTACACTACCGTACCACAATCTATCGTTAATGACAATAAGTATTTGATGAGGTACATCCATAGGATCATCTGATCTATTCTTAGCAGACCTATCTCTACACCCAACTAGGGCAAATAATACTAACAATAAACAACCTACATACCTCACACTATACTCTCCTATTTTCTACTCTAATTAAGTCTTAACTTCATACCTGGACGAATGTCATCTGAGTCCTTCATATTATTTAAAGACTTTAACTTAGACACAGTCACTCCAGCAAATTTCTTACTTATTGATGATAAAGAATCTCCTCTCTGTACAGTATAAAAATTATTTTTAGTACCACCTGAAGCTTGAGCTACAGCTTTTTTACCTACTACTAATTTCTTGCCTGGATAGATTAGATTTCCTTTTAGATTATTCAATTTCTTTAATTGTGCAACCGAAATACCGTATTTACTAGCGATAGTACCTACACTCTCCCCTTTGCGTATAGTGTGATAACGCGGATTAATAGATGAACTTTCAACTATAGATTCTGCAACCACAGCATAATTAGGTTGTTCTTTTTTAGAATCTAAGAAGTCTACATAAGCATACATCTTATCCTCATTAGACGCCATTAAACCAATTTTCTTAACTGGTAGTCTTAAGAAATTCAACTTACCACTATCATAAGGAATTACTTGTAACTTGTAAGTAGGATTTAAGAACTCTATTTCTTCTTTAGACACATCTAATAGACTAGCTATTTGATCAAAAGACATTGTCTTCTTTATCGCTATTGTATCAGTCTCTACTACCTTTATAGGTGCTTTTTTAGACGTAATACCATGCTCTTTTGCATATTCAAAAATATACATAGTAGCATAGAACGCTGGCAAATAGTTTTGTGTTTCACGTGGAAGATTAGGTCTAATATTCCAGTAATTCGTATATCCATTAGAGCGACGAATAGCCTTACTCACGTTACCTGGACCAGCATTATAAGATGCTAACACTAAGTCCCAATCACCGAACATCCCATACAAGTCTGAAAGAAACTTAGCAGCTGCCTCAGATGACTTCAATGGATCGATACGATCATCTATATAAGAAGTTACCTCTAGATTATATTGTTTCCCTGTAGGATACATGAATTGCCATAAACCAGTTGCTCCCACTCTAGAGCGAGCCACAGGGTTAAGTGCAGATTCTACTATAGATAAATACTTAACCTCTAAAGGAACATTTTGTTTTGCTAATTGCTCCTCAAACATAGGGAAATAGTATTCTGATAAGCCTAATAACCTCTCAAAAGAACGTTTTCTATTCTTTAAAAATGACTTGATCACGCGTTCTAATGTTTCATTGTATTCCACATTAAAAGGTGTTTTCTCATTTAATCGTTTTAAACGTTCTTTTAAAAGCTCAGTAGGTAATTCATCAAAACGAATATCTCCTTCGTCAAAGTTTGCATCTGCTAACTCATTCTCTAGCTCATTAAATAAATCTTGGTTCATTAACTCACTCAGCCAGCGCTTCTCGATAGAGGCACTACTAGCATGATTAACGAATGTCTTTTTAATAGAGTCCAGATACACCTCTGGGCTCATTTCTTTCTTTGTTACTTCTGTAAGCGTACTAGGCTCATTCTGTCCCATGACTGAGTACGAAAAAAGACCGCATGCTAATAAAGTTAATACTTTGTAATTCATCGCGCTATCTATTATAAAATCCCTATGCTTAGTACATAAGCACAGGGATCTACTATTATTCTTGTATTGCTTTTATTCCAGGTAATACTTGTCCTTCTAACATTTCTAACATTGCTCCACCTCCAGTAGAAACATAACTCATCTTAGGAGCTAGACCGAACTGTTTTACAGCAGCTACAGAGTCTCCACCTCCTACTAATGAAAAAGTACCATTCTTAGTAGCTTCAGCAATGAAGTTACCTAATTCGATCGTACCATTCGCAAATTTCTCCATCTCGAATACTCCTAATGGACCATTCCACAAGATGATTTTTGACTCAGCTACCACAGGCTTTAAGCTTTCTAATGTCTTAGGACCTACGTCTAAACCTTGCCATCCATCAGGAATTTCATTAGCAGCCACCACTTGTACATTTGCATCAGCAGCGAATGCATCAGCAGCTAAAATATCAACAGGTAAATGTACTTGTACATTCTTCTCTTTTGCTTTTTTCAAGATATCTAAAGCTAATTCTAGCTTATCATCTTCACAGATAGAATTACCGATCTTACCTCCTAGAGCTTTAATAAACGTAAAGGTCATCCCTCCACCGATAATCATGTGATCTATCTTATCTAAGATATTCTCGATAATCGTAATTTTAGAAGATACTTTAGAACCTCCTAATACAGCTGTAACAGGCTTATCAGTACTATTCAATACCTTGTTTAAACTCTCTATTTCTTTAGCTAATAAATAACCAAAGCATTTTTTATCAGCAAAGTACTTCGCTACGATAGTAGTAGAAGCATGCGCTCTATGTGCAGTACCAAAAGCATCATTCACATAAAAATCAGCTAACTCCGCTAACTGTTTTGAGAACCCTTCATCCCCTTTTTCTTCCTCTGCGTAGAAACGTAGGTTTTCTAATAAGATGATATCTCCAGCTTTACTAGCTGCGATAGCTTCTTTAACTGTACTGCCTATACAGTCACTCACAAAAGTAACTTTATGTCCTAAAATCTCTTCTGTTTTTGAAACGATATGACGTAGTGAATACTTGTCATTACGCTCTCCTTTAGGTCTTCCTAAGTGAGACATTAAGATAGCTACACCACCGTCTTTTATTATTTTTTCAATAGTAGGTTTTGCAGCCTCTATTCTATTTGTATCTGTAACATTAAAATTCTCATCTAGGGGAACATTAAAGTCAACTCTAACTAACACCTTTTGACCTTTAAAATCAAAACTATCAATAGATTTCATCTTTACTTTTTTATATATTTTACGATAAGTTACACAAATATAAATCTTTTTCGATATCAGACTACCTGATTATTATATTGTTAAACGAAAATTTTAACATATTACACTCATTACTCTTTTATAAATACACTAATAAATAGAGTTATTAATAAATATATTTCACTTTACATATATTTATTATTCAATATTATAGTATTTATCAACAGAAATACAAAATAATAAGCCGAAATAAATATTTAAACTATTTTTAATTTTAGAACAGTTATGAATTAGAACTTGTCTAAAAAACTCTAAATATCAAACAAAATAGACATTACTAACACAAAATTAAACGCAAAACACATTCGCTTGATTATCACTTCACAGATTTAGTACCTGATAATAAGCCATATTATCACATCATATTGTTCTACAACTAACCTTATTTTGTGAAGGTAAATAATTTCTAAACAGAAATAAAATAGTTGTACAATTATGAATCTGATTATTTTAAACACTTGATAATTAATTTATCTTTGCCTTATGCAATTTTCAGATATTATAGGACAATCCTTTTTAAAAAATCATTTGATACATTCAGCTGCATCAGGTCGTGTACCTCATGCACAGTTATTTATTGGTGGAGAAGGTACAGGTACTTTACCGATGGCTATCGCCTATGCACAGTATTTACTATGCAAAAATACGGGTAATGAAAACACAGGAGGAAATGATGCCTGTAATATCAAATTTAACAATCTTGCTCACCCAGATTTGCACTTTGTCTATCCTGTAGCTACGACAGAAGCAGTAAAAAAGAATGCTACTAGCGATCTATTTGCAGAACAATGGCGCGGTTTTTTAAAAACAAATAGTTACGGAAACCTTTTCGATTGGTACACCCACATTGATATTCAGAATAAACAGGGACAGATAGGTGTAGATGAAGCGAGTGAAGTATTGAAAAAACTTGCCTTAAAATCCTTCGAAGGTGGTTATAAGATTATGATTATCTGGATGGCAGATAAACTAAATACTGAGGCATCTAATAAACTGCTAAAGCTATTAGAAGAACCACCTGCTAAAACGGTGTTTATCCTAATCGCAGAGAACGAGAAGAATATCCTACAGACTATCCTCTCGAGATGTCAAGTACTAAAGTTTCCTCCGCTTAACGCCATCGAAATACAAGAAGCCTTAGTACAACGCGAACAATGCGATCCACAAGAAGCCATCATGATCGCTAATCAATCTCAAGGAAGTTATAATAAAGCTCTGAGCTTACTGCATAATAAAGCCAATGCCTTACCTTATGAGAAATGGTTTGTACAATGGGTACGAGCGGCCTTTAGAGCAAAGGGAAACGCTGCTGTAATTCAAGAGTTAATAGAATGGAGTGAAGAACTAGCTGCGCTAGGACGTGAACAGCAAAAACAGTTTATAGAGTTCTGCATAGAACTATTCAGACAGGCACTGTTGTTAAACTATCAGACTCCAGAGCTAGTGTATTATAAAACGACAGTAGATAAGTTTAAACTAGAAAACTTCGCTCCCTTCGTCAACGGAGAAAATATAAATGAAATATACCAAGAGCTAGGAGATGCTATCTACCATATAGAACGTAATGGTAATGCTAAAATGATCTTCACAGATCTATCTATAAAGCTAACAAGGTTAATCCATAAGAAGTAATAAAAACGGTCGCATTCTATGAATGCGACCGTTTTTATATTATTTCTATTTACAAAGGTATTGCTTTGGCTTGCACTTTCTTGCAGATTTCTAGGGCTTTTCTAGGAGAATCCTAGTCAAAACAGATGTTTTGTCGAAGGAATGTGCTAAAATACTGCGAGCAATCCTCTAGCAAAGCAAAAGCAAATAAGCCCCACACTAGATTCATTCTCTAATGATAGTATACTAACCACTGTATAGGCCTTACTCCTCGTTCTGAGCCATTGCGCGTTGATACAGTTTTAATTCTTCCCATGAGAACTCCTCTTCCGCATTCGCTTTAATCTCAGATAACGTCATTCCCTTACTCTTCTCAAATAAAGCAGTTAATTCCTCTATTCGTTCTTTTGGCAATACTTCCTCTAAGGTGATATGCCCATCCATAATCAACTTACCGATATGAGAATAAATCGTAGTCGTAGTCAACTTTCTAGTTAGTGCAATATCTTCTATGCTCATCTTCTCTTTCCACATCTCTAAGGTAATAACGAAGGTAGATTTCTTCTTCTCTTTTGTCTTCGTTTTTGGGCTAGAAGAATATACTTCTATATCTTCCTCCTCTTCTACTCCTAGTTTAGTACTTCTAATCAGATTAGCGATATTGACTAAATGGTTAATCTTATATTCACTGATCTCTAGTGAGCGCAGATTCTCCTTGCATATCTTCTTATCCTCTTCTATTAACTGTAACATAATAGAAGCCTTCTTCATCTGAATAACGGTCTTCAGCAATGACTCTTCTAACGGTACTAATTCTTCGTAGAACGCCTTTGATTTCTTCGCAGTTTTTACCTGTGCTATAGTGAACAATAGTTCAAACACCATGTGGTCTAAACGAGGAAAAAAGTAATCATACGCCTTAAGTACACGCTCTTTAGTAAACTCAAATCTGAAGGGCTCTTCCTCAAACAACGCTCTCAACTGATTGACAAATTTCTCTGAGTGAACAACCATTTCATCTAAGTGATTAGTCATACGCTGAGCCCAGCCCATAAAGGCACTTTTTTTACTTCTCTCCGCCTCGGCATTATAACTATAAAGATGTGTATGCCACTGTGTACTAAGATTAAACCAAGAATAGGTCTGTATCAAATAGTTTCGTAGAAAGTTCTTTGTTTCTATCTTTAATTGCAGATTTAATTCTTCTGCACCAGCCTTATTCTCAGCATAGCTCATTACATCCTCGTCATTGACTAACCCATTCATCTGTATAGGTGATAATAACACTAATCCATCTAACGAACGAAGTCTAGATAAGGCTACATAAGCCTGCCCAGGCAAAAACACCTTAGATACATCTAAAACAGCTTTATCGAAGGTAAGCCCTTGACTCTTATGTACCGTAATAGCCCATGCTAGCTTAAGCGGATAATGACTAAAGGTACCTAAGACCTCCTCTACGATCTCCTTAGTATTAGGGTCTACCGTATATTTTATATTCTGCCACTCGTATCGTTCTACTTCAATGACTTCTTTATTTTCAAACTCTACGAATATCTCATGCTTTGTCAAGGTCTTCACTATACCCATCTTACCGTTGTAGAATCGCTTCTCAGGAGAGATATCATTCTTAATAAAAATAACCTGAGCACCTTCTTTAAGCGTCATTTTTGCTTCTATAGGATATATCTTTTCTGGGAAATCCCCGACTACCTCAGGCATAAAGCTAAACTCCTTGGTAAACAATCCTCTAAGTGCATCCTCATTTATCTTATCCGCCTTAGCATTATGCGTACTTAGAGTGATATAACCAGGGTTATCTTTTATATTAAAATTAGGATTAGTATATTGATTTAAGAGTGCCACATCTTCTCTAGATACGCGATTATTTCGAAGATTATTAAGCAAATTAATAAACACTTGGTCTGACTGTCTATAGACTTTCTCTAACTCTATATACAAAGGTGGATACTGTCTAACGACTTCTGAATGGAAGAAATATACCCCGTCATAATAGCGCTTTAGCACATCCCACTCTTGGTTCTTCACAACAGGAGGTAACTGTAGTAAATCTCCTATGAAAAGAACCTGTACACCACCAAAAGGCTGTTGACTCTTACGCACAGTTTGCAGCATAAAGTTCATCGCATCTAATACATCTGCACGCAACATACTGACCTCGTCTATAATCAATAAATCCATGTTTAAGAACAACGCTCTACGAGCATTACTCATCAGCATATGACGTCTTAGCGATACGCGATTTTCAAACTTGATTGTATCAGTAAAAATAGGAGGATTCTTAGTATCAGGAACGAAAGCAGCAAAAGGCAAATGAAAAAAGGAATGTATGGTCACTCCACCAGCATTTAAAGCCGCTATCCCAGTAGGAGCCACTATTACCGCATTTTTGTGGGTAGTATTAATAATTTCTTTTAACAAGGTAGTTTTACCAGTACCAGCCTTTCCTGTCAAAAAAAGAGATCTATTCGTCTCATTGATAAACTTTAAAACGTATTCTGCTTCTTCTGAAAAATTAGTCATTCCTTTTTTTTTACAAAATACGATAATAAAACTGTACTAAACGAAAAAAGCTCCTGTTAAAACAGGAGCTTTCTCTAAAGTAATTCAAAGATATTACTTTTTATCTTCTTTGCTTTCTGCAGGTTTTGTCTCCTCTAATTTAGCAGGAGTAGCACTACCTTTATATTTAGCATTTAATTCTTTGATCATGATATCAGTAACATCATTACCGTCTTTGCTATAGATAACAGTAGACGCATCCTCAGTATTGAATACATAGTCTAAGTTATTCTTTTTAGCATATTCAGCGATATGTTCTTTTACTTTTTTTACTACAGCTTCCATCTCTTCACCGCTTTCTTTTTGTAAAGCTTGCATTAAAGTTTGTTGTTTAAACTGTAATTCTTGCTCTTTTCTTTGAAGGTTAGCAGCAGTTTGCTCAGCCCATGCTTGACCTTTTTGACGAGCATTAGCTTGGAAGTTTTGAACCTCTTGTTGGAACTTAGCAACTTCAGCTTCTAAGCTTTTTCCTTTTTCTTCAGATTGGATCTTATATTTTGATTCCATATCCTTCATCTCTTCATACTCCTTCATCAACTTAGCAGAATCTACATAAGCAGTTTTGAATTCAGTAGCAGGAGTTGCATTATTATTACATGAAAATAATAATCCAGCTATACCTAGCATTAAAATAGTTTTTTTCATTTTCGCTTTTTTAAACCTGTTGTAAATGTAATAAACTTTTTACAGTTAAATAAAAATAATTAATATATAATAAAAATCTATCACATACATATTATAATATAGATAATACTAATATACAACGTCTTATTTAAACAATAAAAAGAACTATTATCTCAAAAAAGGAATATAAAGACATAAATACTATATAGAAAGTCGCTTAAAACGCTTTAAAATAAGAAATAGCAGTTCAAAAGAGCTAAAAACACCTCTTAACCTATTAAAAAGTAGCTTAGTTCTTTTTTAAATAATAAATCAGGGAAGAGTACTCTAAATTTGTTCTTGCTTCAATATTTGATTTTAATCCGACACGAAAAGCTTTAAACCAATTCTTCTTTCCAGTTTTATATTGTTCTGATAAAAGTGAAACATAAAAACTATCAAATAACATTGGGTACGTTTCTACTAATTCGAATTGGTAAGGATTAAAAAGTAATGGTATTGACTTCTGAGAAAAATGCCAAAGGTGACGAGGTACATCATAAGCTGCCCAATATTGACCATAATACTTAGCATCGTAAGAATTATAATTAGGTACAGCTATGATCAGTGTGCCTTCTTTTTTTAATATACGTTGAAGAGTTTTTATCTGTGTGTCTAGATCAGGTACATGTTCTAACACATGCCACATCGTAATAACATCTACAGAATGATCATCTATATCTTCTAGTGAATCCACTAAGTTTATTCCTTTACTTAAACTTAATTGTCTCGCTCCACTATTTGGTTCATAACCTAAAATAGACCAACCTCTATTTCTACCTTCTAATAGAAACTCCCCTGTCCCACATCCTATGTCTAAAAGTAGACCTTGATCACTTTTAATATCTTCAAGTATTTTGTACTTATTCTGGATTGCTTTTGATTTGATAGTTTGATATACTTTATCGAAGAAAGTCTTTTTACTATCTGTATGAGAAATGTATTCAGGGCTTTCGTAATAACTATCTAATTTATCCAAATCAGGAACTGGTTCAGTTTTTAATAACTGAAACTTCTCATCTAAATAAAGTTCAAATTTTTCTTTAGAAACAGAATGATCTTCTACCTCTAAATATTTAATAGTTGCATTAATTTCCATCAATGAAGTTTTAAAAGCCACACAAATATAAACAACATACATCAGCTTTGATTCTAAAACCACAAAAAAATAATGACCTAATTAAATGGAATTTTAAAATAAAAAAAGATAGAACCAAAGCCCAAAAAGAATAATTCAAGTTATTATTTAACTTCAAATAACTACCCTAAGCAATTCACTTAAAAAACAAAAAGCAATAAACTAAATCAATCATCCTAAACAATTACTCTAACTAAAAATATAAAATAAAGAACTAGATAGTTTCTTTCCTAAGTTTCGTTAAACTTCATTTTGATTCTTAAAAATAGTCAAGTTAGATAGACTAATAACACATAAAATTATTGCATAATATTATCCCCTACTCTCTACATAAAAAATGATATAAGACAACCAAGATGATTATATATAAATATAAACTCTTACGAATAATCTACTTTCTTTTTTCTACTCCAATTAGTACTATGTAGTAAAATTATATGATCACTATGAAAGTAAATAAACATCTACATAAGACCACTTTCTAATATAGTATTAAGGTCTAAACTAATCCTCTTATTTTAAAGAAAGAAAAAACTAAAGCATCAAATACCATCTACTCAACACCACTATTAAAGTTAAATCACAAGAGTATTAGACGATCCCTTACAATACAAAACACAATAATTATAGAGCGCATACTACATCTATAAGTGCTAATAATAACCCAAAAATAAGTACTCTGAACTTTACAGATCATGCACTATATCTCTACCTACTCTATGCCTTAATGTATGTACCTGCTACACTACTTCTATACTATTCTATACAGCTACATCCATAAAAAAAGGTTGGTATGTTCCACGTGGAACATACCAACCTTCTATATTTATTCAAAGCTTTTAAAGTTACTTATCTTCCCATGTGGATTAACAAGATAGAGATATCTGTAGGTGTTACACCACTGATACGAGAAGCTTGAGAAATCGTAATAGGTCTAATATTTTTAAGCTTCTCACGTGACTCAAATGATAGAGATACTATCTTATCATAATCAAAATTAGCAGGGATTCTCACATCCTCCAGCCTATTAAGTTTGTCAGCATTATTCTTTTCTTTCTCTATATACCCAGAGTATTTTACTTGGATTTCTGCTTGCTCTATGATCTCCTGATCAAGATCATGTTCCTCTATATACGTCTTTACCTTTTCGAATTTAAGGATATCTTCTAGCTCGATTTGTGGACGAGAGAATACCTTAAACATCTTATCAGGTTGACTCATTAGAGACGATCCTTTCTCTTCTAAAATAGGATTAGCCTCCTCTGTTTTTACACTTGTTTCTTTAAAGAATTGAACGAAGTTTTCTGCTTCAGTCTGCTTATGCTCCATTCTTCTCATACGTTCTTCAGACGCTAAACCTAGCTCATAAGACTTCGGTGTTAATCTAAAGTCAGCATTATCTTGACGTAATAAGGTACGGTATTCTGCACGAGATGTAAACATTCTATAAGGCTCTTCTGTCCCCTTCGTGATTAGATCATCTATTAATACACCTATATATGCTTCGTCTCTTCTAAGGATTAACTCCCCTTCTTCTCTTACTTTTAAAGCAGCATTCATACCAGCCATTAGCCCTTGCGCAGCTGCCTCTTCATAACCTGTAGTACCGTTGATTTGTCCAGCGAAATATAGTCCTTCTACAAGCTTAGTTTCAAGCGTATGCTTTAACTGTGTAGGTGGAAAATAATCGTATTCGATAGCATATCCAGGTCTAAATATCTTAGCATTCTCAAACCCAGCTACCGAACGTAGAGCCTTAAACTGTACCTCCTCTGGTAGTGAAGTAGAGAA
Organism: Myroides odoratimimus; assembly: GCF_030326305.1. GTDB lineage: Bacteria > Bacteroidota > Bacteroidia > Flavobacteriales > Flavobacteriaceae > Flavobacterium > Flavobacterium odoratimimum_A. The sequence goes on from NZ_JACAKB010000007.1 coordinate 63,417, forward strand.
TCCATTTACATAGATCTCACAAGTATTCCACCCCTCAGGCTCTACGAATATTTGGTGTCTATCTTTATCTGCAAAGCGGTTAATCTTATCTTCTATCGACGGACAATAACGTGGTCCTATACTCTTAATTCTACCCGTAAACATCGGAGAACGATCAAATCCTTCTCTTAATAAATCGTGTACTTCAGGAGAAGTATACGTCATGTAACAGTCTCTTTGTTGAACTAATGGTTGTGTCACATCTAAGTACGAGAACTTAGAAGGGTTAATATCTCCCCCTTGCACTTCCATCTTACTATAATCTAATGATCGACCATCTACCCTAGGAGGTGTACCTGTCTTCATTCTTCCAGAAGTAAAACCAGCTTTCACAAGATCTTCTGTTATACCGTAAGCAGCACCCTCACCTGCTCTACCACCACCGAACTGTTTTTCTCCGATGTGGATAAGCCCATTTAAGAATGTACCATTCGTTAAAATAACTGTCTTAGCTTTTATTTCTAACCCAAGATTAGTTACTACACCTTCGATCTTATGATTCTTAATAATCAAAGATTTTACCATATCCTGATAAAAATCAAGGTTAGGCGTACCCTCTAACATAAGCCTCCAAGTCTCAGAAAAACGCATACGGTCAGACTGTACTCTAGGAGACCACATAGCTGGTCCTTTGGATTTATTAAGCATCTTAAACTGGATCGCAGTCTTATCTGACACGATACCAGAATACCCTCCTAATGCATCTATCTCTCTTACGATTTGCCCTTTTGCGATACCTCCCATTGCAGGATTACAAGACATCTGAGCGATGTTCTGCAAACTCATTGTAATCAATAAAGTTTTAGAACCCATATTTGCAGCAGCAGCAGCAGCTTCAGAACCAGCGTGCCCACCACCTACTACTATTACATCATATTTATCAGCGAATATACTCATTGTTCCACGTGAAACATTAAAATTAAAATACTCGAAAAAACACTATTGTTCCACGTGGAACATAGCCATTTTCTCTTCTTCTTTACTACGCATTAAGCGTTCATCCTCTGGAGATTTATCCTTATAACCACAATAATGTAAGACACCATGAGACATAACTCTCAGTAACTCAACGTCAAAATCAACATTAAAGTCCTTAGCATTATCGCGTACTCTTTCTATAGATAAAAAGATGTCACCAGAGACAATCTTTCCTTCACAATAATCAAAACTGATAATATCTGTCAATGTATCATGATCTAAATACTTAACATTAATCTCATGTAAGTAAGCATCATCACAAAATATATAACTGATATCTCCAGGGATCAATCCTTCTGAAGTCACTATCTCCTCTATCCAATCTTCATAATTAGTCTCATTAACTAACTGAAAATCAGTTTCATAGTTAAAAAATATCATTCTTTTTCTCTATTAAAAAATAATTGTTGCAAAGGTACACGGAAAAATAAAAAATAGACTTAAAAAGCCCTTAAAATATCAAATTTACAAACTAAATACACAGATAGTTAATTCGTTAGCCTCTTATAGCTAAAACCGGACTCAAAAAGCCTCAGCTAATCCAAAACAACGCGCTTAGCTTTTGATATTTAATACCAACTCTTGATGAGAATAATATATTGAAATTATACAGCGATGTTTTCTTGTATAAAAAAACTTTTATAAAATATACCCCCATACCATCTTCCAAAGTTACGCAAATAGAAAACCAAACTCCTACTTAGATCGATAACAATTAGAAAAAAATCTAGTGATACAAAAACAACGCACTACTACTACTCTATTTTTTTTCACGTGAAACAAAAAAGAAAATATGACAATCTCAACGCGTCACTTTTTACAATTCAACATTAAAATAAAAATATGAACCATCGGAAAATAAAAATAACAAAAAAAGTTAAAAATCTGCTCTTCTCATATTTTCGATAAAACGTACCAATGGCCAGGAAAAAAAATATACGCGATTCTCAGGGCGTTGAAAAAATAGACTAAAAACAAAGAAATTTAATTCTCTTAAAATTTATCCTTCATACAAACTCATATTTTCAAGAAACTAAATCTAAAACTCGAATATTCAAATCTGGTAACATATATCCCATCCAGTAAAAAACAGAAAAATACAACTTAATAAAATCTACTCCACTAAACCGAAAAAATTAGTAATGTCTAAAATCAATCCACTGAAAAAAGAAAAATATAAAAACTTCTAAAAATGTTCCACGAGGAACAATTAGCTCCTCATCAATAAAGACTCAAGAAACAAAAAAACAAAATCTAAAAACACAAAGATTTACACTATTGAAAAAAAAACATAAATATCACCTGGATCATAAAATCAGATTACACCATCAGAGATTTTGATTAACAAGAAAACAACTTACCTCCTAAAATTCTCAGTCAAAAAAAATGATCACCGAAATGAAAAATATAGAATAAAAGTTCTAAAATAACTCCTCTAATCTAACCTAAAAAACACATTGAAAAAACGCGCGATAATACACCCAAAAAACTACACAAAAAAGGTTACAAAAACAGAGTCAAATTTTACTAAAAACAACCTCTTATAATTTAGATATTTTACCCTACTTCCGCTGTCAGAAAATATACGCAAATTACAAGCCGATATTTCGGAATGTTCCACGAGGAACAATCCCTCTCTTTTAAAAAAACAACCTCCTATATTTTTAGTATAACAACCAGCTACTCTATCAAAAAAATATAAGCAAACCTCAGAGGCTTAAAAAATGTTGACCGTCATCTTACTTATTCCTTCTCTAAAAAACAACGCCTTATAATTTCAATATTTCACACTCAACAATACATAATACCAAATATGAAAAACAAAAACACTTATCAACGTTATTAACAACTATCATATATATAAATAGATTTTTTAAAATTTTAAAATAAACTAATAGTATAGTATTGTCTGTTAATATGTACAATAACTTTTCTCTATAAATTCTATAAAATCAATTATTAATACTTATCAACAGGTTGTTAATTCACAAATCATTTAAAATAAATAGTTTAGACTGGTTATTAACAAGAGACTTTTTCGTTATCAACAGTTATTTTTAGATAAATGAGGGTGTGTAAAACTGTTCACAACCTATACTTTTGATCTTAATATCCACACAATATGTTTTAGAAAATAAATTTGCAAATATGTGTGCATGAGCTGTATTGTAATTTTTTTGAAATAAACAAAAAATACTTTTTTTAAACTTTTTACAGTTATCAACACAAATTGTTAGTTCTTAGTTTGTTTAATATCAGTGTTATACTGTTTCTTATTAACAATGGAGTGTATGGAGATAAATAGCTGTATTATAATACATTATAAAATATAGTAAACTTAGTTACTATCTCTGTTTTAGCACCTTTTGTACTCCTAATAGAGGTTATAAACAGAGTTTCGATTGTATTTTTGAGTTCAAAATTAAGTGTCCCGAGGTAATTATTGGGGTTAGTCACTTTGTGAAATTTGGGGTAAGATTGGGTAGATTACATACTCATTTTTCAGGTATGGAGAGGAGTTTTTTTATCCATGATGGACGTTAGAATGAAGTACTTTTTTAAGATTTTTACATTGTTTTTACTTCTTATTTTTTTACCGAATAGATGAATTTTTGAGGAAAATATTCTCTCTATTTTCACTTTTAGACATGCTTTTTTTACTGTTATTTTTGCCCTTATTTTAGATATTTTGGTGATGTATTTTGACCTAGTTTTTGATGTGTTTTTTGAGGGTTAAAAACGCGTTTTTTTCACTTTAAAAAAGGATGTTTTTTTGTCTAATTTGGATTAACAATATTTCTGAATTGTTAGTTTCTACTAGATGAAAATGTAGTGTATTTAGTTAGTAGATTGTTCGGGTAGAAATTTGGTACGGTTCGGTAAAAAACCTTCTAGCCCAAGTAAATACTGGGTATTACCGAACACTATCCGAACAGATTTATTTTGAATTCATATAACAGGTTTATTTAGTGTTAGTTAGGTGTTTTAAATATAAGCAATTAAGATCAAAATAATCATAGTAGGTCATTATGATCAAAGAAGGTCATTCTTAGTCAGTTTGGTTTGCATATATATAATATAGGTGTATCTTAATGATAATGTACTCCTATATATAAGGTGTGAGATTTGATAGATTTCGGCTTTGTATAAAATATTATACTAAATATCAATAGATAAATGACCTTAGTATTTATCTTTGTAAAAAATTTAAAACAAAATGGCTAAGCAAGTTCGCGTGCGTTTTGCACCAAGTCCAACAGGACCATTACACATTGGTGGCGTAAGAACCGCATTATTCAATTATTTATTCGCTAAAAAGCACAACGGAGTATTCTATATCAGAATAGAGGATACTGACCAAAATCGTTTTGTACCAGGAGCTGAGGCTTATATATTAGAAGCTTTAGAATGGTTAGGGATTTCACCTGATGAGACTATCGGTAAGAATGAAAAGTTCGGACCTTATAGACAGAGTGAACGCAAGGAATTGTACAAACAATATGCTGATCAGCTGATCGAAAGTGGATGGGCATACTACGCTTTTGATACTGCTGAAGAATTAGACGAATTAAGAAAAGTAGCTGAAGCAGAAGGAAAGACATTTATATATAATCATACAAATAGAGAGCAGCTGAGCACTTCTCTTAAATTAAGTAAAGAAGAAGTGGATGCTAAGATAGCTAATGGTGAGGCTTATGTTATCCGCTTTAAGACTCCTGTAGGAGAGACTTTACATCTAAAAGATATTATCAGAGGTGATATCAAGTTCGAAACGAGCTTATTAGATGATAAAGTGTTGTATAAAAGTGACGGAATGCCGACATATCACTTAGCTAATATCGTGGATGACCATCTTATGGAGACATCACACGTGATTAGAGGTGAAGAGTGGTTACCTTCTCTTCCACTACACGAGTTGTTATACAAAGCGTTCGGATGGGAAGCTCCTGAGTTCGCTCACCTTCCTCTAATCCTTAAGCCAGTAGGTAACGGTAAGTTATCTAAGCGCGATGGAGATAAACTAGGATTCCCTGTGTTCCCATTAGATTGGCAAGATCCTACATCTGGTGAGAAATCTTCTGGATATAGAGAGAGAGGATTCTACCCTGAGACTGTGGTGAACTTCCTAGCTTTACTAGGATGGAATGACGGTACAGATCAAGAGATTTTCTCATTAGAAGAGCTAGTAGAGAAGTTCGATTTAACACGTGTACACAAGGCAGGTGCTAAGTTTGACCCAGAGAAGAATAAATGGTTTAATCAGCACTATCTGAAACTACAAAGCGATGCTGACTTAGCTAAGGCATACCAAGTAATCTTAAAAGAGAACGGTATCGAGGCGACAGATGCTTATGTAGAGAAAGTAGTAGGATTAATCAAAGAGAGAGCAACATTCGTAGCTGATTTCTATGAGTTGAGTGATTTCTTCTTCATAAAGCCAACAGAATACGATGCTAAGGCATTAAAGAATTGGAAAGAAGATACCTCTGATATTATGACACAAGTGTCTGATGTAATAAAAGGTATTGAGGCATTCGAAGCGAAGAATATAGAGTCTATCGTGAAGGATTGGATCAATGAGCAAGGTATCGGAATGGGCAAAGTGATGCAACCACTTCGCCTTAGTCTAGTAGGTGCTGTGAAGGGGCCAGACTTATTTGACATCATCGAGATGATCGGTAAAGAGGAAACTTTAGAAAGATTAGCTATCGCTGTAGAAGCGAATAAATAAGATATAGAAGAGGTCTGAACATCGTTTAGGCCTCTTTTTTTATTATTATATATTCTGTGATATTTTGGATATAAATGCCTAAATTTAGGTGTGTATTAAAACGTAATGCTATGAAAAAGGTCAGTTATATTATTTTATTTCTATTCGCGGGTTTAGTATTTAATAGTTGTTCTAGTGATGACAATGGAGGATCTAACGCTGAGAGCGAATGGATAAAATTTGTTCAAAAGCACTTGATTGGGGAATGGACACCTCAGCAGATAGACGTAAAACCTCTTATAGGACAGGCAGTATTTAGCTCTCCTTATCCTCATACTCCTAGCTGTAATAAAGATGTATTAGTACTCCAAAAAGACTTTACAGGTAACTTCGATCACTATGTACAGGGCTGTCAAATGGGCAAAACTAACTTTAAATGGAATCATAGACTAGGTGAACTTAGTTTTACGCTAGAGAATGGTACTGAGATACCTATGATCTTATTAAAAAAGTCAGAGAAGGTACTTGTACTAGCGATACCTGCTAAGGCTGTAAAAGAATATCTGATTCCTTTATTTCCAGAAATAGAGTATGTAGAAGATAGTCAATTGAACCTGCTTTTTGCTAATATTATACTGACAAAGTAATAAAGAATGAATTATTCTTTTAAATAAGAATATAAATATTTATTTTAACAGAATAATTCATAAAAATTGCACTATGACACCAATGTACTTTATAGTCGGAGCGGTAATTATATTGTTACTTCTTGGCTTTTTTACAGTGAAGCAGCAGTCAGCTGTGATCATTGAACGATTCGGAAGATTTAATAGTATTAGACATTCTGGATTACAAATCAAAATACCTTTTGTGGATAGAAAGGCAGGAGTGGTAAATCTTCGTATCCAACAATTAGATGTATTAATCGAGACTAAAACGAAAGATAACGTATTCGTTAAACTGAAAGTTTCTATTCAGTTTAAGGTTATCCAAGATAGAGTAGAAGATGCGTTCTACAAGCTAGAATATCCTCATGACCAGATTACTTCGTATGTATTCGACGTAGTGCGTGCAGAAGTACCTAAGCTGATCTTAGATGATGTGTTCGAGCGAAAAGATAATATCGCTATCGCGGTGAAACGCGAATTAAATGAAGCGATGACAACGTACGGATATGATATCATCAATACACTTATCACGGATATCGACCCTGATATCCAGGTAAAAAATGCGATGAACCGTATTAATGCGGCGGATAGAGAGAAAGTAGCTGCAGAGTATGAAGCAGAAGCAAGTAGAATCCGCATCGTAGCGAAAGCAAAAGCTGAGGCTGAATCTAAGCGCTTACAAGGACAGGGTATCGCTGATCAACGTAGAGAGATCGCACAAGGACTGGTAGAGAGTGTGGATGTATTAAATAAAGTAGGTATTAACTCACAAGAAGCTTCTGCGCTAATCGTGGTGACACAACACTATGATACGTTACAGTCTGTAGGAGCTGATAGCCGTTCTAACTTAATCCTATTACCAAATGCACCATCAGCAGCGAGCGATATGCTTACGAATATGGTAGCTTCATTTGCAGCTAGTAGCAAGATAAAAGAAATGAGTACTGTAGAAGGTGTTTCTAAGCGTTCTGAGGACTTTTCTTCTAAAGAATATAATGATTACTCATCAAGCTATGAAGATGGCTTAGAAGATGAATAAATACAAAAAGGGCTCCATCTAGATGGAGCCCTTTCTTATTGAAAAACTATTTGTTTTTAGTTCTATTCTTAAAGAAGTATTTTAAAGCAGTTGTTATTAAAAACGCTTGAATATTACTCGAACCTTTTACATAAGATGTAACTGAGCCTAATGTATTTCTAACGACTCTATCAGGTGATAATTCTGTTTTTATATTATCTACTGCTCTAAAGACTTTGTGATAGTGTATATCTTTTTTCAGTTTTAGAACTTCTAGATCATATTTGATTTCTTCAAAAGAAGAATAAGACTTTCTCATCGTACCAGTTTTAATCGTTAAATATTATCTCAGATAACTTTCTAAGAAATGGTTTCTCTACTAGAGGTTTTCTAAATAGATAAGCTAATACAGCTATCAGCATATAGAATGCTGCTACTAGTAAAAAACCTAGAGCTGTACTCTCAAGACAAGCTGCTAAAGCATAAGCTGCAAATAAAGATAAGAAAAGTAGAGACATCATAACAAACAGACATACTAGAAGTAAAGTCATAAACTTGCTCCCAGCTTTGGCTGTAATCTTAAACCCCCATAAGCGATAGTAATCTAAACTAGTATTAATAAACTCTTCAGAGTTAGTCTTAATGTCGTCTAGATTCTCTTTTATATCTTTAAATGCCATTTCTTATATACTACTTGATTACTTCTTAGCGTTTTCAGCTATACTGTTTCCTTTAGACTTTAACTCTGCTAATTTTTTTTCTAAAGCAGCGATTACGTCGTCTTTTTTGTCTTCTGTATGAGCTAAAAATTCATCAAATCCAGCTTCGAAATCTTGTTTCTTTTTTGCTACAGTTTGACGTACTTGTTTTTTTAATTCATCAATTTTATCACTTAAATCATCTTTTGACTCATTAAATGTTTTTTTGATTTTTTTACGTGTTTTTTTTCCTTCGTCAGGTGCAAATAATATTCCTAAACCTGCTCCTACTACTACTCCAGCTAATACTGCGATAGCTGTATTTCCTAATTGATTTGACATAGCTTTTAATTTTTAAAATGATTAATACTCTAAGATATAAAAAAAGCAGTGTTTTAACCGTTAATTTTTAGTTAAAACACTGCTTTTGTGTAGTTTTTATCGAAGTATTACTTTTGTTCTACTTTTGCCCAAGTATCTCTTAAACCTACGGTTTTATTGAATACTAGTGCTTCTGGAGTACTGTTTTTATCTACACAGAAATAGCCTAAACGTTGGAATTGGAATTTATCTCCTTCTACTGCTGTACTTAGACTTGGTTCTAGATATCCTTTCACTACCTCTAAAGAGTTAGGATTGATAAAATCTAAGAAGTCTACCTCTTTATTACCATCAGGGTTCTCATCTACGAATAGACGGTCATAGATACGCACTTCTGCTTCTACTGCATGAGGTACAGATACCCAGTGTATAGTTCCTTTTACTTTTCGTTTGCTCGCTTCAGATCCACTACCACTTCTACTGTCAGCATCATAAGTAGCGTGTATTTCAGTGATGTTGCCATTCTCATCTTTTACTACGCTTTCACCTTTGATGATATAAGCATTTTTAAGACGTACTTCTTTTCCTAAAGTCAATCTAAAGAATTTGCTATTCGCTTCTTCTTTGAAGTCTTCTCTTTCGATATAAAGCTCTTTAGAGAAAGGCACTTTACGGAAAGTCATTACTTCTTCTTCAGGGTTATTCTCTGCATCTAGCCACTCTTCTTGTCCTTCAGGATAGTTAGTGATTACTAGTTTTACAGGATCTAATACTGCCATCACACGAGGAGCTATCTTATTAAGGTCTTCTCTGATGCAGAATTCTAATAGAGATACATCGATAAGATTATCACGCTTAGCGATACCTATCGTATCAGCATAGTTTCTAATAGAAGCTGCTGTGTATCCTCTTCTTCTCAGTCCTGATATCGTAGACATACGTGGGTCATCCCATCCTGTCACGTGTCCTTCGCTTACTAGACGAGCTAGCTTACGCTTACTTACTACTGTATGTGATAAGTTTCTTCTAGCGAATTCGCGTTGTTTAGGTCTGATATTATTCTCATCTACCACTTGATCTAAGAACCAATCATATAACTCTCTGTGAGGTAAGAACTCTAATGTACAGAATGAATGTGAGATGCTCTCTAAGTAATCACTCTCTCCGTGAGCCCAGTCATACATAGGGTATATACACCAGTCATTATTCGTTCTGTGGTGTGCTTTTTTCATGATTCTATACATGATAGGATCACGCATAAGCATATTTGTATGTGCCATGTCTATCTTAGCACGTAAAATATGAGTTCCTTCTTCAAATTCGCCATTCTTCATTCTTTCGAATAAATCAAGGTTCTCTTCTACAGATCTATTTCTATATGGACTATCTACACCTACTGTAGATGGAGTACCTTTTTGCTGAGCCATTTCTTCAGAAGTTTGGCTATCAACATAAGCTTTACCGTCCTTAATCATTTGGACAGCCCAGTCGTATAGCTGTTGGAAATAGTCAGATGCATAAACTTCATTTGCCCATTTGTACCCTAGCCACTCTACGTCTTGCTTGATTGCGTCAACAAACTCCTGTTCTTCTTTAGAAGGATTGGTATCATCAAAGCGCAAGTTCACAGGCGCATTGTATTTAAGACCTAATCCAAAGTTTAAACAAATAGAACTCGCGTGACCTAAATGCAAATAACCATTAGGCTCAGGCGGAAAACGGAAATGAAGTTTTTCTGTTGGCAAACCATTCTTGATATCTTCTTCAATGATTTGCTCAATAAAGTTTAATGATTTCTCTTTTGTTGACATGGAAATAATTATTATAACTACAAAGGTATCAAAAAACTAATCAAAAGCTGATAGTCTTTTAGCATATTATGAATTATAGGAGGCAAATAATTTGTACTTTTAGCCATTATTAAACAAACAAATGTGTTATGGGAATAATTAGATTAAACAATATTAGAACGTTTTCTTTTCATGGATGTATGGATGAAGAGGCAAAAATAGGTTCGGATTACCGAGTAGATTTAATTGCGAAAGGAGATTTTACGATGGCTGCTTCTACAGATGATTTGAAACATTCTATAGACTACGTTCACTTAAATACAATCGTGAAGGAAGAAATGGCTATTCGATCTAAGTTATTAGAGCATGTAGCACAACGAATCATCGATAGAGTAATCCTAGAAATAAGAATGGTAGAAGAAATAACAGTATTAGTCTCTAAAATAAACCCTCCTGTAGGTGGTGATGTAGAATATGTAACTGTTGAAATGCAAGGAGTTAGATAATATCGTCTTGAATTGTTGTAAAAAAGTACATTAATTGGTTTTGAAATATCAAAATATTTAGTAAGTTTGCAATCCAATTCAAGGACAAGGCTTCGTGTCCGAGTGGCTAGGAAGCGGTCTGCAAAACCGTCTACAGCGGTTCGAATCCGCTCGAAGCCTCAACTAAAGGATAGTGAAATCACTATCCTTTTTTTATGCATTATAGTTAACGTTATTCGTATTATAAAAAGAAAGGACTTAGTAATTTACTAAGTCCTTTCTTTTTATTTCTTACTCTCTAGATTAGGTAGAGGGAGGTTAATATGATTATCTGCAGATTTTGGAAGTATTCCTTTAATCATAATGACTAGTCCGAATACCATAATAACAATACTGCTTATTTTTTTTATCTTTAAGATATTGGTTGCTGTAAGCTTTTCGCGTAGTTTTTTTGCTAAGAATATCTTGAAAAGATCTGTAACGAAGTACGCTAGAATAGTGAACCCAAAGAAGGTAAACATCTTATTAGGATTCATATCCATCTGCGGACCTAATGTTATGATAATCCCTAACCAAAAACCGAGTACTCCTACATTGATAAAATTAAGTAGGAACCCTTTTGCAAATAAGTTTAAGTATTCACGTCTTAGATTAGGAGGGGCTATTTGTAAGGTTTGTACTTGTACCTTTTTTAGTTTGATAAAAGAGATAATCCCATAAGTAAGCATAATCATTCCACCAAAAAGGAATAGTGCAGGGTCATCCTTTATCGCATTGATTAATTTAAAGCTACTAAAGAACGCTATAGCGAAGAATACCGCATCAGCTAATATAACACCTATATCGAAAGCTATAGCTGCCTTAAACCCTCTTGTAATACTTGTCTCAATAAGAATAAAAAAAACAGGTCCTATCATAAAACTCAGAAAGAATCCAAGAGTGACACCTGTTAATAAATCATCAAACATCTTATATAATTAAAAAATGCCAATTCTAGAATTGGCATTTATTCATAATCTTTTGCAAGATACATTTTTTTGTATAAAAACGTATTATTACTAATCTACTTTTTTAATTACTCCACCTAGAACATTCTTTTCATTAATGGTTTTAGGGTTTCCATGAACTCTGATTTCTCCACCTGCTCTAACCTTTGCCTCTACTAATTCAGTAGCTCTTACTTCTGCAACACCGCCAGCATTCACGGTAACAATAGTTTGATTTGTTTCTAGGTTTTGACTCTTTACTTTAGCACCAGAACTATTCAGTACATCTTGTACATTTGCTTTTCCTTCTAGTGTAATAACTGAACCCGCACTTGATTTAACAATTGCTTTGTCTACATCTATATTTAGATTAATCATTCCACCAGTCTTCGCATTTATAGTTAGCGTAGTTGCTTTGATAGGAGTTTCTCCTTTTATAGTAGCTCCTTCACCTGCTACTACTTCAGATAGCTTGTTGTAATATAGTTTTACTTTGATATCATCTCCTTGAAAACTATTTACGAAGTTCATCTTTATTTTTAATGCTCCGTTCTTGTTTACTACGTTTACATAGTCTTCTTTATCTCCTTCAATTTCTATTTTGCCCTCTTCTCCAGGAACTAAAGTTACTGAAATTTGATCAAAAACATTAACTTTTGAAAAGTCTCCTATTGATTTCGTTTTTTGTGCAAAAGAAATTGTACTTGCCATTACAGCAATGAATAAAACGATTTTTTTCATCTTAGTTTACCTTTTTAATATAGTTGAAATCTAATTGTTTTTTTACAAGATCTGCATTCTTAACAGTAACGATAACCTCATCACCTAGTTGAAGCATCTTTTTCGTTGCTTGTCCTACTAATGCATATTGTTTCTCTTCGAATACGTAATAGTCTTCTTTTATTTCTCTAATACGCACCATACCTTCACATTTATTATCTACTATCTCTACATAGATACCCCATTCTGTAACACCTGATATAACACCCAAGAATTCTGTACCTTGCTGATCTTGCATATACTTCACTTGCATATATTTGATACTATCTCTTTCTGCATTAGCAGCTAGGTTCTCTCTAGAAGAACAGTGTGAACATTTTACTTCATATAACTCTGGATTTACGTTGTCACCATGGTCTAAATAATGTTGTAATAATCTATGAGCCATTACGTCAGGATAACGACGAATAGGTGATGTAAAGTGTGAGTAGTAATCAAACGCTAATCCATAGTGCCCAATATTATTCGTAGAATAACTCGCTTTACTCATACATCTAATCGCTAGAGTATCTACTAAGTTTTGTTCTTTTTTACCTTCTACATCTTTTAGAAGTTTGTTTATAGACTTAGAGATGCTAGACTTAGACTTAAAGTTAATATTATGTCCAAAACGTGCAATCACAGTCTGAAGACCAAATAACTTCTCTTGATCTGGTTCGTCGTGAATACGATATACGAATGTTTTCTTTTGTTTACCAATAAACTCAGATACTTTTCTATTTGCTAATAACATGAATTCCTCAATCAAATGATTAGCTTCTTTTGATTGCTTAAAGAATACACCTACTGGCTCAGCAGCTTCGTTTAGGTTAAACTTAACCTCTACTTTATCAAAAGAAATAGCACCATCTGACATACGGTTCTTACGCATGATCATCGCTAATTCATTTAGCTTTAATACTGCATCAGCTACTTCTTCACTTATTTCTTGATCTTCTCCTGTAAGTGAGATATCAGCAGGAATAACTCTGTCTTTAGAATCAATGATATACTGAGCTTCTTCGTAAGCCATACGTTGGTCTGAATGCGTTACAGTACGACCAAACCATTTGTTTCTGATTTCTGCTTTATCGTCTAATTCAAATACAGCAGAGAAGGTATATTTATCTTCATTTGGTCTTAACGAACAAGCAAAGTTAGATAACACCTCAGGTAACATAGGTACAGTTCTATCTACTAAATACACAGAAGTAGCTCTGTTATAAGCCTCTTCATCTAGGATAGTACCTTCTTTTACATAGTGAGATACGTCAGCGATGTGAATACCTATTTCGTAGAATCCATTTTCTAGTTGTCTGAATGATAAAGCGTCATCGAAGTCTTTTGCATCTTTAGGGTCAATCGTGAACGTAAGAATATCACGCATATCTCTACGCTTCGCTATTTCCTCTTCAGTGATAGAAGTATCTAAGTGATTAGCATAGTCATCTACTTCTTTAGGAAATTCAGCTGTTAATCCATATTCAGCTAAAATAGCGTGTATTTCAGTATTGTGCTCTCCTTGTTTACCAAGTACTTTCATCACTTTACCGAATGGACTATCTGCTTTCTCTGGCCAATCTTCTATTTCTACTACGACTACATCTCCATCACGTGCCTCTCCTACTTTTTCTTTGGGAACAAATATATCTGTGTACATCTTAGCATCTGCAGTAGATACGAAAGCAAAGTTCTTCTGAATCTCAATAACTCCTACAAATTGTTTTTTGTGTCTTTCTAAGATTTCTACTACTTCTCCTTCAGGTTTTTTACCTTTTCGTTTGTTGTAGATATAGGCTTTAACGAAGTCACCATCTAAAGCCTTGTTTAGGTTATTTGTTGGGATAAATACATCATCCTCTACTCCTTCTACTACTAGATAAGCAGTCTTACGAGAAGTCATATCGATATAACCTTCTACATAATTTGCTTTAGGGATGAATCTGTATTTACCAGTTTCGATCTCTTCTATTTTTCCTTTCGAGATAAGGTGTTTAAGCTCTTTGATAATCTCATTTCTACCTTGAGTATCGTTTATTTCTAATTGAGCAGCGATCTGTTTATAGTTATACGTTTTAGTCGTATTCTTAGATAAGAATTTTAATATTTTTGGAGCAAAGTCAAATGCTTTACTCTTTTTATGTTTAATTTTTTTTGTCATTTTCTAATTCATTATGTTTACCTAAAATAGGGTTGGTAATTATCCTTAAATGTACGAATTACTAACTGTTTTATCCTATTTTTTAGTAATATTTTAATTTGATTGTTTTAATCAGCGATAATATTTCTTCTTTTGTAGCTAAGTTTTTAAAGAAATAGGTCGAGAAATAACTCTTTTAGAGAAAGGAAGGTAGAGTTATTTAATACTTATATTTTATCGTTGATCAGTACACTGTACTCTCATTGCTTTAAGTACGTTTGATTCTGCAAATTTATAATGTTCTAGTTTATTTTCCAAAAACTCCCTAAAAAGAGAAATAGAATAATATAAAAAGCAAGAATAAGGTTCTTCGATATCCTATTCTTGCTTTACAATACATTTCTTTAACGTAGTTTGACAGTGAGGTAGGTAAGGTCTAATCCATACAGGAAATTACCATTATAGTACTAGCTTTTATTAATATCGTTTTTTTCTACCATTGATTATAGTTGCCTCATCTTCATCTTTTTTAATTATACCTGGAGAGGTACTATAAAGTTGCTGATTTATAATATGTTATATATTGTCGTCTTCTCCGTATTTATAGTATTAGTTACTTATTTGTTTGACTAAGAGAAGGGAGTTAGAGAATAGAATAATTTTTTGAGAATAATGATGCCTTTTATGTACTACTGCTAAGATTCTTTATAGCAATTAATTATATAAAGTGAATTGTATATAAAATTTCGTACTTTAGAAAAACCAACAAAAAACTATATTTATGAATACTATTTCTTATGTGCATGGTGCATCTGATACACCATTGTTAGGAGAAACCATAGGACAGAATCTAAAAAAGATAACAGATCGATACCCCAAAAATGAGGCATTAGTCAGCGTTCATCAAGGATTCAGAGCAACGTATCAAGAGTTCTATAACCTTACTACTCAAGTTGCAAAAGCATTATTAGCGCACAATATACAGAAAGGAGATCGCGTAGGGATATGGGCACCCAACTGTTATGAATGGGTGCTTATGCAGTATGCTACTGCTCGTATAGGTGTGATATTAGTTAATATTAACCCTGCTTATCGAGCACATGAGATCGAGTTTGCGGTTAATCAATCTGAAATATCCCTTATCGTATCTGCTCCAAGTTTTAAAAGTAGCGATTATAGGAAGATCATCTCCTTGATTTTTGAAGATTGTCCTTCGTTAAAAGAAGTTGTTTTCTTAGGAGAAGAATGGGATACTTTCTTATCAGATAGCGATCAAATAACGGATGGAGAACTAGCCATTATAGAAGACTCTGTACAGTTCGGAGAAGCTGTTAATATACAGTATACTTCAGGGACTACTGGTTTCCCTAAAGGAGTAACCCTTACACATCATAATATCCTAAACAACGGTTATTTTATCGGCAAGCGTTTAAAGTACACTACAGTAGATAGAGTCTGTATTCCTGTGCCTTTTTATCACTGTTTTGGGATGGTTATAGGCAATCTGTGTTGTACCTCTCATGGAGCTACGATCGTTATTCCAAATGACGGATTTGACCCAGCTAAGACTCTTCAGGTAGTACAAGACGAGAAGTGTACTTCATTATATGGAGTGCCTACTATGTTTATCGCTGAGCTACAGTTGCCAGACTTTAAAGAGTATGACCTTACCTCTTTGAGAACGGGAGTGATGGCTGGCTCACTGTGTCCTGAGCAAGTAATGCGTCGCGTGAAGACAGAGATGAATATGGAGGAAGTAAGTATCTGCTACGGTATGACTGAGACTTCACCTGTATCTACCCAAACGCATATCGGTATTGATATTGTCAAACAGACAACTACGGTAGGAACTGTACAAGACCATCTAGAAATCAAAATTATAGACCCAGAAACAGGTAGAATAGTTCCTAGAGGAGAAGCAGGCGAACTGTGTACACGTGGGTATTCAGTGATGCTGAAATATTGGAATAATCGTACACTCACTTCTGAAGTATTAGATGAGAACAGATGGATGCATACAGGAGACTTGGCTACTATGGATGATCAAGGGTATATTTCGATTACAGGGCGTATTAAAGACCTTATTATTCGCGGAGGGGAGAATATATCTCCGAAGTGGATAGAAGACTTCTTATACACCCATCCCTCTATTGCAGATGTGCAGGTTATCGGGGTTCCAGATGAGAAATATGGAGAAGAGATTATGGCGTGGGTAATCTTAAAACCAGGCATAACCTTGACAGGTGAAGAATTAAAAGGCTTCTGTACGGAGAAGATAGCCCACTTCAGAATACCGAAGTATTGGAAGTTCGTATCAGAATTTCCAATGACCATATCAGGTAAGGTAAGAAAAGTAGAGATGAGACAAATAGCAGTGGAAGAATTAGGGCTGTAGAAAAGATTTATTCTTAACTTTGTACAAAATTATTCAACACAACACACAATGAAAATAGCAATCGGAAATGATCACGCGGGACCTGAATACAAAAAGGCTATCGTTAAGTATCTAGAAGAAAAAGGATTTACAGTAACTAATTATGGGACAGATGATTTTTCGTCTGTTGACTATCCAGATTTTGGACATAAAGTAGCTACAGATGTAGAAGAAGGTAAAGTTGATTTCGGTATCGTAATCTGTGGAAGCGGAAACGGTATAGCGATGACTGCTAATAAACATCAAGGTGTGCGTTGTGCCCTTTGTTGGACAAAAGAGATTGCTGAGTTAGCAAGATTGCACAATGATGCTAATGTGATCAGTATCCCTGCTCGTTATACTTCTATAGAGCAAGCTGTAGCGATGGTAGAGACTTTCTTAAACACAGCTTTCGAAGGTGGAAGACACCAGAATAGAGTGAACAAGATTACTTGTGCCTAAACAAGTTTTAATAATATAGAAAAGTCCATAATTAGCATTATGGACTTTTTTATTTTGTATACTATTACTCTATTTCGAAGATAGCTTGTATCTCTACCGCAGAGTTGACCGGTACAGAAGTAGCACCTAGAGTACCTCTAGCATGTTTGCCCTTCTCTCCAAATATTGCTACGGATAAGTCTGATGCCACATTCATGAGATTAGCGTGCTGAGCGTAGTCAGGAGTGGTGTTGAATATTCCTGTTAGCTGTACGGTTTTCTTTACTCTGTTGAGGTCACCATCTACAGCTAATTTAAGCACCGCGATTACATTTAGCATCGTCTGTTCAGTCGCTTGCTTTGCTTGTTCTTCTGTAACATCTACACCTACCTTACCAGGATATAATATTTGGCCATCCTTTAAGGCTACCTGATTGATGAATATTAGATTTCCACTGCGTGAGTAAGGCGTGTAGTTTCCCACAGGATTAGGCGCTACAGGCAGTATGATGTTTTTTTGTTTAAGCGTAGTTTCTACATCAGTGACTACTTGTTTAGGAGTGCTTTCCTCTTTCTTCTGAAAAGTTCCTTTTAGGGCTTTGGCAACTTTGGCGAAGTTTTGACCTTGCGTATAAGCGATTAGCAGTTCACTTTCGCTGGGACGTTGTACCGTTTTGTTTGAAGCAAGGCTACTGGCTCCCAAGACACTATTGCCTTGAGGGATACTATTATCCAGCTTCTCCGTAGCTCTAATGCCATTCGGTACGAGTATCATCCCATGTACTGCTAAGCTGTTCCAGAACGACTGCAATGCGAGCTCCTTCCCTGCTCCGCTACCAGCAGACATAAATACGGCTGTAGGCATTCCCTCTAGGGCATGAGCAGTCCACAGATCTACAGTCTTCGCGAGAAAGGCACTCATCGGAGTACTGATATTGCCAAAATATACAGGAGACCCCCATACGATGCCATTATAAGTAGGTAGCTCCTCAGGAGTAGCTATCTGTAGATCACTTAATAGTGCATTTGCTGAAGGTTGTACTAGTTTTATAGTCGCCTCTGCGTGAGGGTTGCTTTCTATTCCCTTAGCGATTTCTTGTGCCATTCTATACGTACCACCTGTATCAGAGTGGATAAGTACTAATATTTTGGTTAGGGTGTCTTTTGCCATGATCTGTGTTGTTGTGAAGAGTAATGCACAAGTGATTAGTGCAGTATATAATGCTTTCATATTAATTATTTAAAGTATAATCACAAAGGTATGCCTGCAGTTTATATTATATTTGTCAAAAAATATATGCAAAACGCCAATATCAAATGTGGATTGACCGAGAAACTCTTAGGAGTATATGATGATACTAATGAGGTACAGGCGTATGTATGGTATGAAGACAACTTCGTTCACGATGAGTATCAGCACGCTCATCAGCGATATCAGCTCACCTACGTAGAACAGGGCTATCAGTACCTTCATGTAGATAACTGTATCTATCTAGTCCCTCAGTATCACATAGCATGGATACCTTCAGGACAGCAGCACGCTACTACCTCTACAGCGAAGGATATTAATCTTAAAGTACTGTTGTATAAAGAGGTGCCAGCTGACTCATTCTATGATCAAGTGCACATCTTCCCTGCTCCTACTGTGCTGAGGGAGATGCTACAGTATGCGACAAAGTGGAATAGAGTAATCGAGACAGAATTAGAGAAAGAACAGTTCTTACAGGCTATTCTTATGAGTTTAAAATCGTTCTGTGAAGAGAATCAATCGCTCCAATTACCTATTCCTACCGATCATAGGTTAATACCTGTATGCACTTATATCAATGAGCATCTTACCTCAACGCTAGACTTAGATGAACTAGCCAGTATCTCTACCATGTCTGTGCGCAATCTACAGCGCCTGTTCAAACTAGAGACGGGTATCACTCTACAGAAATACCTTCAGATCATCCGCATCTTGAAGAGTATAGAGCTAATAGATACAAGAGAATTTATCTTGAGTGAAATCGCTTTTAAAGTAGGTTATAAAAGCTTAGTGGCTTTTAGAAACTCCTATTTTGACATAGTGAAAGTATATCCTAAAATTAAAAAATAAGGGTATACACCCCTGACAAAAGGTTGTCACTACCCTACTCTACCTTTGCTCCATAATCTTAACAATATACAGAATGATACGCTTAAGTAATGCATCAGTGTGTGCGATGGAGTTCACCAGTTTTAGAAAGAAATCAACAGTAAGTGATGACGAATTATTAGTTGCAGTAGCCCGATTTGAGCGTCAATTGGCGCAGGTAGAAGGTATTGTCTATCATACCTTAGTTCGCAACTATGATAACGAGTATGCTAATGTGCTGTTCGCTACTTCTATGGAGGTGATTAAGACCTTAGAAACAGTGATAGGAAACACCAAAGAAACCCAAGACTTCTTCAGTATGGTAGACATGAGTACAGTGCAGGTAGAGTATCACCAGATAAACAAGTCTAACTTCACAGTGCCTTCCTACTTTGGTTGTATAGAGAATGGTAAGTTTTCTCTTAAAGATACTACCCAAGCCTCTACTCTATTATCTGCTTCGTATGCTGTAGAACAAGCTTATCTCAATGCTTTCGAGAACACCAAAGGGCACTTTATCTCCACTCGTGGCGATAACCAATATGCCGAAATCGTATTAGGTCATACCTTAGGCAATACGAAGGAGATTTGCTACGGATATTTTGGAAATGAAGCTTGCCTTTCTCTTCTGGAGCTAATCGAAGAGAGTAGTATGCATTTAGGTTTTTGGTATGTGGTGGGATAATTATAAGATTAGTTGAAGGTCTAACTATTTTTATTGGGTACTTAAGCCCTATTTGAGCTGTTTTCTATTTATTTAGTTAGTAGATTGTTTGGGTACGAGTTTGGTATTGTTTTGAAAACAGGCTCTCATCTCAAGTAAACACTGGGAATTACCGAACACTATCAAAACAAAATAAAAGCGATTATTTGTTATATGTTGATTATTAGTGTTTTGTTTGTTTTTTGAATGATTATAATTGATCAAAAAGGGATAATTAGACCATTATTACCAAATGAGGTCAAAAGTGACTTTTTTGGACACCATAATTACTTTTAATATATGTATTTTTGAAAAAAAAATATGAAAAAGTATATATGTAGCATCGCAATAGCTATGTTTGGAGTATTTATAACTTCATGTAGTAATGATGATAATCTAAATGATAGTAAACCTGTAGAAGAGAGAAAGGGACGCTTTGACAGCAGTCCTTTTAGTTGGGATGTGAAGGGAAGTGCTGAAGTGAATGATCTATTGTTTATAGAAGATACTAATTATACTGTAGAGATATTGGGAGAACATTATTCTACTAGTAATGATTTATATCCTGGAGCTGTATTTCCAAAGAGTAGCATAGATAGATTGACATTTGATGCTATGGTGAAAGCAGAAAAGAATCCTTATGATTTAATGTTTATGTTCTATAAATCTTTTGTTTTAAGTGATATTAGTACGAAGAAAGAGAAGGTAACATATTTAAATGCTGTTAATCAAGCTCTAGGCAGTGAAGCTTTTCGATCAGAGGTAAGAAACAGAGCTTATGGTATTGAGGATTTATATATTACAGAGTGTTATACTTATAAAGACGTTGTCCAATCTTTTAGTGGTAATCTGAAGTTAGGAGAAGTTTTTGCGAAAAATATGAAAATGAATGCAGGTGATAGTAGATATAAGTCTATTTTACTCATGAGAGTAGGTAAGGTATTCTATGGAGAGTGGTTTGAGGGAGATTATGAAAATTTCTTTAAAGAGCCTATGAATGAGAAGGATTTGTATTATGTGAAGAGAATTATGAGAGGAACTCCCGTTACTTATGTGGCAATAGAGAGTAAGGCCGATTATGCAGACTTAAAAGATGCTGTAAGATCAGCATTAGTACATTATCGAAAAGAAGGTAATTTAAATTTAAATGATAAGAATGGTGAAATCTTGAGTAATGCAAGTTTTACAATATTAAGCACTGAAGATAAGATAAACAGCTTAGGTAGGTGGAGTACTTCTAAAGACGATATGTTCTCAGTACTTAAGAATAATTTGTCTGCGAATTATATAGGACAGCCTATTTACTTAGAGATTAGATCTGTAGATACAGATAAAAGATACTAAACAATAAAATATTTAAAGAAGACTTATAACTGCGGGTATAGGTCTTTTTTTATGGATATTATCGTTTAAAGACGATAAAGAATAAGGCTACCTGTATGGCTAGGATGGCATAAAACTTTAGTTTAAAAGAGTCTTTAGAAATCTTATGTCTAAGTTTCTTCATCGCAATCCATGCACCTAGTGTTCCACCAAAAAAGCAAAGAGACAGGAGGTTCTTCTCAGAAACACGTCTTTTGTTTTTAATCGCTTGTTCTTTGTCAAAGGCAAACATGGAGAAAGCTAAATAGTTTATTATAAGTAGATATAGGAATAAAAACTTCATGAGATTTATTTATTGTGACAAAGGTAGTATTTTAGCTATTCTTAAAATAATAAAATATGACGTTGATAGAGTTTATTCAACAGGCTGTGAGTGCTAGTGCAAAAAGTATAGAGAATACGCTGTCTCTGTTAGGAGAGGGATGTACTATACCGTTTATCGCTAGATATAGAAAAGATAGAACAGGTAATCTAGATGAGGTGATTATCGAAAAGATAGCGAAGTATAGTGAGCTGTACGAAGGAATAGTGAAGAGAAAGGAGTCTATATTAGGCTCAATAGAAGAACAGGGCAAGCTAACAGATGAATTGCGCAATAAGATTACAAATAGCTTTGATCTAACAGAGATAGAAGATTTATACTTGCCATATAAGAAGACGCGTAAGACGAAGGCTGATACAGCTAGAGAGAACGGTCTAGAGCCATTGGCTAAAGTGATTATGGCTCAGAATGCTCATGATATAGAGTCTATCGCTGCGAAATATCTTAATGATAAGGTAGGAAGTGAAGAAGAGGCTATACAAGGGGCATCTGATATCATTGCAGAATGGATTAATGAAAATATGTATGTGCGAAAATCACTGAGAAGAAAGTTCCAACGCAGTGGAGTGATCAGTACTAAGGTGGTAAAAGCAAAAAAGGAAGAAGAGCATGCGCAGAAGTTTGAGCAATATTTTGATTGGGCAGAGCCTGTGTATAAGATACCTGCACATCGATTATTAGCAATACTAAGAGCCGAGAAAGAAGGTTTTATCAAGTTTAATGTAGGTATTGATAAGAGTGAGGCTATTAGCTTCATAGAAGATAATGTAGTGAAAGGTAAGAATGAGTGTGGTAAGATAGTAGAGAAGGCGGTAGCGGATAGCTATAAACGTCTGTTAGAACCAGCATTGTCTAATGAAGCCTTGGTAGAAGCGAAGGAGAAGGCAGATTTAAACTCTATACAGGTATTTGCGGATAATCTTACTCAGTTATTATTAGGTTCGCCATTAGGAGAGAAACGCATACTAGCTATTGACCCTGGGTTTAAGACTGGGTGTAAGGTAGTTTGTTTAGATGAGCAAGGAGATTTGTTATACAACGAGACTATATTTCCTCATGCTCCTCAGAAGGATACTACTATGGCGATGAAGAAGATTCGCTCTATGGTCAATGCATACAATGTAGAAGCTATCGCTATCGGTAATGGTACAGCCTCTAGAGAGACGGAGTTCTTTATTAAGAAAATAGCTTTTGATAAACCAGTACAAGTATTCGTAGTGAATGAGGCTGGAGCATCTGTGTACTCTGCGTCTAAGATAGCGAGAGAAGAGTTTCCTGCTTATGATGTGACAGTGAGAGGTGCTGTGTCTATCGGGCGTCGTCTGTCTGATCCATTAGCAGAGCTAGTGAAGATAGATCCTAAGTCTATCGGAGTGGGACAGTATCAACACGATGTAGACCAAACATTGCTTAAAAAAGAGTTAGATAATGTGGTGATGAAGTGTGTAAACTCAGTAGGAGTTAATCTTAATACTGCTAGTAAATCGCTACTGAGCTATGTATCTGGGATAGGTGAGAAGATGGCTGAGAATATAGTGCAATACAGAACAGAGAATGGGCCATTCGAGAGTAGAACAGAGCTTAAGAAAGTACCTCGACTAGGAGATAAAGCCTTCCAGCAGGCAGCTGCATTTGTGCGTATTAAGAATGCTAAGAATCCACTAGACGACTCTGCTGTACATCCAGAGGCTTATGGTGTGGTAGAGAAGATCGCTAAAGATATGAAGGTATCTATAGGGGATATGATCTCTAATAAAGAGCTTATCGCTAAAGTAGATGCTAATAAATATACTACGGGTGAGGTAGGAGCATTAGCGCTTCAAGATATCTTAAAAGAATTAGAGAAGCCTGGTCTAGATCCTAGACGCAGTGCTAAGGTATTTGAGTTTGATCCTAGTGTGAAACAGATTACAGACTTAAAAATAGGTCAAGTACTGCCTGGTATTATCAATAATATTACCAACTTTGGTTGTTTTGTAGATGTTGGAATTAAAGAGAGTGGTCTAGTGCATATCTCTCAACTTAAAGCAGGCTTTGTATCAGACGTGAATGAAGTAGTAAAGTTACACCAGCATGTACAAGTGAAGGTGACGGATGTAGATGTGGCTAAAAAAAGAATACAACTGTCTATGATATTAGATTAAACCCAGATTCCGCATTCGGCCCATACTACGAATAAATTCAGAGTTTTTTTGTAGAATTTACTCTCGTTAATAGGTCTATCGCATATTCTAGGTTTAAAAAAAATAAAAAAACATTTCTAAATCTTGTTTTTGGCACGATACTTGTTTTTAAACTAGTACTTGAGTTTGAAAACAATAATGTTGTTATTGAAAAAGAAAACAAGCAGGTAAGTAGTGTTTTTATTATGTTTTATAAGTGAAGTGCCTATCTTTTATTGTCAAGATAGGTACTTTTTTTTGTGCTATAGTGACGTATAAAAACAAAAAAGCGTTATATAGCAAGCCATATAACGCGTAAAATATATAAGTTTAGAACAGAATTATTCTGTCTTAGAGTTATCTTGTGTATTCTCTTTTTTAGTTGTCTGTTGAGCGTTTTCGTCTCTAGTAGCATCTTTAAATTCTTTGATACCAGAACCAAGTCCTCTCATTAATTCAGGGATCTTTTTACCTCCGAATAACAATAGAATGATAGCTACAATAACTATAATTTGCCATGGCCCAACCATTCCTAAAAATATGTGTAATGAGTTCATAATAATCTTTTTGAAACATTAAGTAGCGACAAATATAGTAAGAAAAATGTAAAACGTTTATTCGTAATAGGTTTTATTTAACTTTTAACGTTTATCTAGTAAGGATTTTTCTTTTAAACTGTGAATATTTAGGTAAAGTGACAGAGTCAAATTTTATAATTATTATATTTGTGTAGTAAAATAGGTACAGATGTTAGGAAAGGGACATAAAAGAAAAAAGTGGAAAAGTACACTTTTAAGTAAATACCGTATTGTTATCGTTAATGATAAGACCTTTGAAGATGTAAAATCTTTTAAGCTTAATTTACTTAATGTTTTTGGCGCCAGTACTACATTGGTATTTTTGTTTATTCTATCAACTGTTTTACTGTTGGTATTGACTCCGTTAAAGGAATATATACCGGGATATTCTTCTGCTGAGTTAAAACAAAGGGCTGTAGAGTTAGCTCTAAAAGTAGATTCGCTAGAGAATGAATCTAGACAGAATCAACACTATCTAAGTGCGATCAAAAGCGCATTGTTAGGAGAAATACAGGTGACAGAGGCTAGTATAGATTCTTTAAAACTAACTCAGAAACCACTGAATCAAATCGAACATAAAGATCCTAGTGAAACAGATATGAAGCTAAGAGAAATGGTTCGACTAGAGGATAAGTATAATCTCTTCGAAGAAAGTAAACCTAAAGTTAGCCAAGTCCTATTTAGCCCAATTAATGCAGAAATAGTAAGAAAGTATGATAGTAGAGCTATGCATTTCGGGATTGACTTTAGAGCACCTGCTAATACACCTGTAAAAGCAATTAGTAAAGGGACTGTGTTATTCGTAGACTGGACTATAAAAGATGGTTATACAATCATCTTATTACACGATGAAGGTTTAATATCTGTATATAAGCACTTAACATCTCTTACTAAAGGAGAGTATGAAAGTGTAAGGTCAGGAGAAGTGATAGGTCTGTTTGATGGAAGTAGTGAGGCTACTGCATTAAATGCTTCTACAAAATACTTCCACTTCGAACTTTGGAAAGATGCTTATCCATTAGATAGCTCATTATTTATAGATTTAGAATAAGAGAATATGTCAATAAAGTCATTTGGAGCTAAAATATTTGCTTCAATTATACATAAGAAAACACAAAAGTGGGTCAATGACCCTATCAATACACAAAAGAAGGTTTTTGAACAATTGCTAGAGGATGCTAAGCACACTGCATTTGGAAAAGACCATAATTTTGCTTATATTAATAGCTACGAAGATTTTGTAAAGCAAGTACCTGTGCGAGATTATGAGGGGTTAAGACCTTATGTAGATAGAGTGGTAGCTGGTGAGAGTGATGTGTTGTGGAAAGGGAAACCTCTTTACTTCGCAAAGACTTCGGGTACAACTTCGGGTGCTAAGTATATCCCATTGACCAAAGAGTCTATGCCTTATCATATAGAAGCTGCTCGTAATGCAATATTAGCTTATGTACATGAGACAGGAAAAGCGGACTTCGTAGATGGTAAAATGATCTTCTTACAAGGCAGTCCTATACTAGATGAAAAAAATGGCATAAAATTGGGTAGACTATCAGGTATAGTAGCTCACTATGTACCTGCTTATTTACAGAAAAATAGATTGCCTAGTCTAGAAACAAACTGTATAGAAGACTGGGAGACCAAAGTAGATGCTATAGTAGAGGAAACAGTAGATCAGAATATGAGTGTGATCTCTGGTATTCCGAGCTGGGTGCAGATGTACTTCGAAAAACTAAAGGAGAAAAAGGGTAAACCTGTAGGAGATATATTCCCTAATTTTAATTTGTTTATTTATGGCGGTGTAAACTATGAGCCTTATAGAGGTAAATTTGAACAAATGATAGGGCGTAAGGTACCATCTATAGAGTTGTTCCCAGCTTCAGAGGGGTTCTTCGCTTATCAAGATACACAGACAGAGAAAGGGATGTTATTACTGCTAAATGCAGGTATCTTCTATGAGTTTATAAAGGTAGAGGAGTTCTTTAATGAGGATGCTAGAAGATATACCATAGGAGAGGTAGAGCTAGGTGTGAATTATGTATTAATTATCTCTACCAACGCTGGACTATGGGGATACAATATCGGTGATACGGTACAATTCGTTAATTTGAAGCCTTATAGAGTAGTAGTATCTGGGCGTATAAAGCATTTTATCTCTGCATTCGGAGAACATGTGATCGGTAAGGAGGTAGAGTCGGCTATACAAGAAGCAATGGAGGGTACTTCAGTAACTGTTAATGAGTTTACTGTAGCACCACAGATTAGTCCAGAAGAGGGATTGCCTTACCATGAATGGTTGATAGAGTTCGGCAATGAACCTGAAGATTTAGAAGCTTTTGCTTTAAAGATAGATAATGCTTTAAGAAAGCAGAATATGTATTATGATGACTTAATTGTTGGAAAGGTGTTGAAGACATTAGTCATCTCTAAAGTGAAACAAGAAGGCTTTAATAACTATATGAAAAGTATAGGGAAGCTAGGAGGGCAAAATAAGTTACCTAGATTAAGCAATGATAGAATCATCGCTGATCAATTAAAATTATATTAGTAAAAAGAAATAATAAGACGTAAAAAGGAGAAGTATATGAAAGAGATAAAGAATATATCTAGAACGAGAGCGCAAGTGTCGTCTGCAGCTGTGGAGCGTATGTATATTACAATGCGCCATTTGTTTAACAGAGGTTTCTATAAACCGATGGGAGTGTCAGGAGATACATTAAGAGAAGCGCTATTAGAATTGCGTCCGGAAATATATGGTACTATCGCAGAAGAAAAAGTAGAGTTAAACGGATTGTTATATGTTATAGAACGCCTTCCGATCGGAATAGAGGAGTGTCGTTATATTAACTTGACATCTGATGAGGGGTATTCATTCTCTCACTTTACAGCCATCGTACCGCCTAAGAGAAGAAGAAACTGTTATCGAATAGATGAGGAGCAGATGAATATCGAGATCACTAGAGGTAGATCTGATATCTATGATGTTTTGACTCACTTGACATTTATATTTATTGAATCACATAAGATTAAAGATCGTGTATTGATAGGAGAGGATGGAAAGGTAACTCGCGATTGGAAAAAGATAGAAACTGCTGCTAAAAAAGAAGAGTTTTTAGAATTAGAGGAGAAAGAGGTGATCATGTCTCACTTAGCTAATGTATTAGGACGTTCTTTTGCTGAGGTTCTTGATGTATATGAGAAGTTTGCTATTCCTGAAAATCCAGATCGCTTCTTAGATGTGATTTATTGGTTAGGAAAGTTAGCTATAGAAGAGGATGTGTATAACGATAAACGTACAATCACTTTTAGTCCACTACTTAGAGAGCGTCTAGGTCACCATATCTATGGAGAAATGTGGTCTGATAGAATTAAAGAAGTACTTACAGCAAAAGGATTATTAGAGCGTCCAATCCATATCATCAGTGCGAATATGCACAGTGTGATGAATTCTATCTTTGCTCCTTCAGTTGTAAAGAGTGAAGTAGAGGTGAGTTCTGAGCTAGAGGTGTACGAAGAATTAAGTAAGCCTGAGAACAAACACCTTAGAGATTTAGTTAATGAACGTGCTGAAAATGAAGGAATGATTTTCTTAAGAGATGAGTCAGGAACGAACATTGACGTTCAAATATTTGATACTGCTAAGATAGATTTCGCTACTACAAACTTTAAGGCTCAGCAAATAGAAGGAGAGTATCCTGTGATTATCGTTATGGATTACGCTTTCGGTGAGCAGGCTTATGAGACT
The DNA here is from genome assembly GCF_030326305.1 of Myroides odoratimimus. GTDB lineage: Bacteria > Bacteroidota > Bacteroidia > Flavobacteriales > Flavobacteriaceae > Flavobacterium > Flavobacterium odoratimimum_A. The sequence goes on from NZ_JACAKB010000007.1 coordinate 91,870, forward strand.
ATCGATGAGCTTTTAAAGCCTTATAAGAAAACAACGATGATAGATGTGGAATCTGTGTCTATCATGGGGAAAGCAGGTATCTTAGTAGGAGATAAAGGTGATATTATGATTCCATTCGCTCATATTAATGAGGGAACAGGGGATAATTATCCTTTTGATAATGAATTGACAGTAGATATGTTTAAGAATGATGATATCCCTGTATTTGGAGGAACAATGGTTACTGTATTAGGTACATCACTTCAAAATAAGGATTTATTAAAGTTCTTCCACGATTCTACGTGGGGTGTAATCGGTCTAGAGATGGAAGGTGCTCACTACCAAAAAGCAATACAGTCTGCTTCTAAAATCAGAAAAAGTATTAATCCTGATGTGAAAGTAAGATATGCTTACTATGCTTCTGATAATCCATTAGAGACAGGTAGTACATTAGCTTCAGGAGGGTTAGGTACGACAGGAGTAAAGCCTACTTACTTAATTACCATCAAAATACTAGAGCAGATATTTAATATTAAGTAATTAAATTCTAAATAGTTTAAGATAAATGAGCCATCACAGAATATATGTGGTGGCTTTTTATTTTGATTTATATGTTAAATTGTGAATTTAAGTGTAATTTTATAGTCTTAGAATTTAGTTGAAAAAGATGAAGGTATTTACTACTCCTATACAAGATTGTGTTATCATAGAACCAAAGGTATTCTTCGATGAGAGAGGATATTTCTTAGAGAGCTTTAATAAGGCTGTTTTTGAGAAAGAAACAGGGTTAGCTGTACGTTTTATTCAAGACAACCAATCTAAGTCTTCTAAAGGCGTTCTAAGAGGGCTTCACTATCAAATAGGAGCTTATCAACAAGCTAAGTTAGTAAGAGTATTACAGGGTGAAGTATTAGATGTAGTGGTAGATCTACGCAAGGACTCTAGTACATATGGACAACAGTTCACTCAAGTGCTATCAGCAGATAATTTTAAACAGGTGTTTATCCCCAGAGGATGTGCGCATGGTTTTTTAGTAAAGAGTGAGACAGCAATATTCGCTTATAAGTGCGATAACGTTTATAATAAAGAATCAGAAGGGGGCATTATCTATAATGATCCAAGTTTAGGGATTGATTGGGAGTTTAATCTTGATGAGGTTATCGTTTCTGATAAAGATAAGGTATTACCACTATTCGAAAATGCTTTGCCAATATGATCAAGATATTAGTCACAGGGGCTACAGGACAAGTAGGACAATGCTTACAATCTATAAGTCATGAATATGATGGAGTGGAATATTTTTTCTATGGTTCTAGTCAGTTAGATATAACGAATGAAGTTTCGATAGATGAGGTTTTCAGTAAAGTGTGCCCTGATTATTGTTTTAATTTTGCTGCTTATACTGCTGTAGATAGAGCAGAGGATGAGAAAGAGTTAGCGTACAAAGTAAATGCTGAAGGAGTAATGTACTTAGCAAGAGTATGTAAACTATATAATACTACGTTAGTGCATCTGTCTACTGATTTTGTATTTGATGGTCATAAACAGACTCCTTATACTGTCTCTGATATCCCAAACCCTATAAATGTGTATGGTGCTTCTAAATTAAAAGGAGAATTATACATAAAATCGAATATGGAGCGTTACTATATCGTGCGTACTTCATGGGTGTACTCTGATTTTGGGCATAATTTTAAGAAAACGATGCTGAGATTAGCAGAAAATAGAAGTGAAGTAAGTGTTGTTATGGATCAAATAGGTTGTCCTACTGATGCAATAGAGTTATGTCATTTTTTAATGTCTCTGATGCAAGGAAATCATGATTATGGGGTTTATCATTATAGAGGTGATGTAATCTGCTCTTGGTACGACTTTGCTGTATCCATATTTAAAGAGAATAATATTAATATAAAAGTGAATCCAATCACTACTGAGGAATATCCTACTAGGGCTAATAGGCCGAGGTATAGTGTGTTGGAGGTGTGAGCTAAATATAGAAAGTAATTAAACACTAAATAATTAACGGCTTATACAACTTATGTCTAAGGAGTACTAGAGTTATTTTAGTGGTATAAAATATACTATATATAATGAAACGTATACTAATAACAGGTGCAGCAGGTTTTTTAGGATCACATTTATGTGATCGATTTATAAATGAAAGATATCATGTGATAGGAATGGATAATTTGATCACAGGGGATCTAAAGAATATAGAACATCTTTTTAACCTACCTAACTTTGAATTCTATCATCACGATGTAACTAAGTTTGTTCATGTACCTGGCAAATTGGATTATATCTTACACTTTGCTTCACCAGCTAGCCCAATTGATTATTTAAAAATCCCAATCCAAACGCTTAAAGTGGGATCATTAGGGACACATAATCTTTTAGGATTAGCACGTGTAAAAGGTGCACGTATCCTGATTGCGTCTACTTCTGAAATTTATGGGGATCCATTAGTGCACCCTCAGACTGAAGAATACTATGGAAATGTAAATACGATAGGGCCAAGAGGGGTATATGATGAAGCTAAGAGATTCCAAGAATCTATTACGATGGCATATAATACATTCCATGGTGTAGAGACTAGAATTGTACGTATTTTCAATACTTATGGTCCTCGTATGAGACTGAATGACGGACGTGTTATACCTGCGTTTATTGGACAAGCATTAAGAGGAGAAGATTTGACAGTATTTGGAGACGGTGGACAGACCAGATCATTTTGTTATGTAGATGACCAAGTAGATGGAATCTTTAAGCTATTACTGTCGGATTATCATTTACCAGTTAATATTGGAAACCCAGATGAAATTAGCATTCTTGATTTTGCGAAAGAAATTATAGCTCTAACCAACTCTAATCAAAAGATTGCCTTTAGAGATTTACCAATAAATGATCCTATGCAACGTTGTCCCAATATAGACAAAGCGAAGAGTATTTTAGGATGGGAACCTAAAGTGGGAAGAAGTGAAGGGATGAAATTGACATACGAATATTTTAAGACATTTACGACTGAGGACTTATTGAGAGAAGAACATAAAGACTTTTCTAAGTTCATATATTAGATAAAGATCACTTCTCTAGTAGTAATAACTTCCTAATAAAAAGCATATTAATAAAAAAGCATCTAAACTAAATTAGATGCTTTTTTATTTAGTGTAACTTTCTTTATTGATTTAATTATATTTATTTTTGGTGTTTAATAACAAACAACACAATTAATGAAAATTTTACTATTAGGTTCAGGAGGACGTGAGCACGCACTTGCTTGGAAAATGCTTCAAAGTTCTAAATGTGAAGAATTATTCGTGGCACCAGGAAATGCTGGTACAGCGAAGATTGCTAAGAATATAGCTGTCAATCCAAATGATTTTGAGGCAGTGAAAGCTACTGTTTTAGAACATAAGATTGATATGGTGGTAGTAGGACCTGAAGATCCTCTTGTAAAAGGAATTGTAGATTTCTTTAAAGGAGATGATCAAGTAAATCATATTCCTGTAATTGGGCCTTCTATGAAAGGAGCTCAATTAGAAGGAAGTAAAGACTTCGCTAAAGAGTTTTTATTTAAACATAATATACCGACAGCAGGTTATGCTACTTTTACTAAAGATACGGTAGAGGAAGGAAAGAAGTTCTTAGAGACAGTTAAAGCTCCTTATGTATTGAAAGCAGATGGGTTAGCAGCTGGTAAAGGTGTAGTTATTTTAGAAGACATTAATGAAGCTAAGGCAGAGTTAGAGAATATGCTAGTAGATGCTAAGTTTGGTGATGCTAGTTCTAAGGTAGTTATTGAAGAATTCTTGTCTGGTATAGAACTGAGCTGTTTTGTATTAACTGATGGTAAATCGTATAAGTTATTACCAACAGCAAAAGACTACAAGAGAATAGGAGAAGGAGATAAAGGGTTAAATACAGGAGGTATGGGAGCAGTTTCTCCAGTTCCTTTTGCGACTGATGACTTTTTAAAGAAAGTAGAAGAGAGAGTAGTTATTCCGACTGTAAGAGGATTACAAGAAGATAACTTAGACTTTAAAGGTTTTGTATTCATTGGATTGATTAAGGTAGGTGATGATCCATTCGTGATTGAGTATAATGTGCGTATGGGAGATCCTGAGACAGAAGTGGTGATGCCTAGAGTAAAGACTGATTTAGTAGACCTTTTTGAAGCAGTAGCGAATGAGACTTTAGACACGATGGACATAGAACTAGATGAGCGTACAGCTACGACAGTAATGTTAGTATCGGGTGGTTATCCTGAAGATTATGAGAAAGGGAAAGTAATTACAGGTATAGACGATGTAACAGACTCTATTGTATTCCATGCTGGAACAGCGTTAAAAGATGGAGAGGTAGTGACTAATGGAGGTCGTGTATTAGCTGTTACATCTTATGGAAATAGTTACGATGAGGCATTAAAAAAATCTTATCAAAACATAGCTAAGCTAAATTTCGATAAGATTTATTTCCGTTCAGATATAGGTTTCGATTTGTAAAAATCGAAACTATTTTAAAAATGAGTGGGCTGTAGTATCTTGGTCATCTTCATTATTTGCTTTGAAGATTTTTAGTTGTTTTAACCAAAAAGCAAAATAGTAGCAAGTAATAAGGATAAACGCCCAAGTAATAATATTTGCAGTCCACCAATTTGTTAATTCTAATTTTGCAAAAAGATCCATTGGAATAAATAGAACTTTTTCAAAAAGGAATCCTAATCCAAGAAAAAATGAAGTCATTGTACTTTATTTTAAATTAAATAAAATTATTTTATTAATCCGTTACTAAACTTACGCAACCCAAAAAGAGGAAGTATAGGTTTAATATGTACAAAAATATAAAATATATAAATGTTAGCAAGTATTTTTAGTAAAACAAAACCAATTAATTACATTATACTGACCATCTTAATTCTATTAATCAGTGTTTTGTATTTATTTATAGACCAAGATCAGCTGGTTTGGACTACTTATGAGTTTGGTAAGAGAACTGTTTTACTGGCTTTGCTAATGGTGATGATGTATTTGTCCCAGTTTATTGCTACTCGTAATCGATTAGTAAGGGATAATGCTTATGTACCTCTACTATTTGTATCTTTTTTAATGTTATTTCCTACGGTTCTAGTACATAGTAAGGTTATTATAGCCAACTATTTTATCATGCTAGCATTGAGAAGAATATTCTCATTACATTCATTGAAGCAGTCTAAGGAAAAGATGTTTGATACCTCTTTGTGGATTTTTGTAGCAGGTTTATTTCATTTTTGGAGTGTGCTATTCTTGCTTCTATTGTTCTTTGCGATAACCTATTTTGGAGCGAAAGATTATAGAAATTGGTTTATTCCAATCATTGCTTTTTTCTGTGTCTCTATTTTTTTAGAATTATACTTAGTGGTTACAGATGGTAGTTATTATGATTGGTTTTGGGAGAAGTGCAAAGTGAGTTTTGACTTTATGTATTTTGAGAACGTATATCAGAATGTCGCTTTGGCAGTTTATGTACCTATCGCTTTACTGTTCTTTGTTAGTCAAGCGGCAAGTATTTCTTCAAAACCTTTTAATATGCAAAGCACCTATAAGAAAATACTGTTATCTTTCCTTATAGGCGTTGCTATTTATGTGATTTCTGCTGATAAAAACAACGGAACTTTAATATTTACTTTCTTCCCATTAGCTGTGTTAGGAGCTAACTATATAGAAGATATTCCACAGAAGTGGAGAAGAGAAGCCATAGTATACAGCGTATTCGGACTAGGGTTATTCTTCTATTTTATGCAGTTAGTATTATAGTTTATGTCCGTATGCTAGATCTCCTGCATCACCAAGTCCTGGTACGATATAATTGTGATCGTCTAATTTCTCATCTAGAGTAGCTACCCATAGATTTACATTATCAGGAAGGTTTTCTTCTAAGTATTGTACTCCTTCAGGAGCAGCGATAACTACTGCGATATGTAGTTCTTTTGGCTTTTCTTCAGCCATTAGCTTATTGATTACGGCTACTAGAGATTGTCCTGTAGCTAACATTGGGTCAATAAGAATCAATATTTTGTCTTGGAATGAAGGTGCCGCTTGATATTCTACTAATATCTCACTAGCCTCACCGTGTTTTCCATGACGGCGATAAGCAGATACGAATCCGTTCTCAGCATTGTCAAAGAAGTTCATAAAACCTGTGTGCAGAGCTAATCCAGCGCGTAGGATAGAACATAATACTACATTGTCTTCAATACAAGTCGTGTGTTTTACTCCTAAAGGAGTTTGTACAGCGATATCCTTATACGGTAATTTTTTGCTTAACTCATAAGACATAATCTCTCCGATTCGCTCGATATTTTTTCTAAATCGCATGCTATCTTTTTGGATATTAACGTCTCTAAGTTGTGCTAAAAAGTGGTTTAGGATACTGTTTTCTGCTGAAATATAATGAATTTTCATCTCGGTATAATTAGTACGATAAAGGTATAAAAACTATATTTGTAAATAAAATAATTAGTATGTTTTCAGAATTAGCATTTCCAATATTCGAAGAGAGTATTCGTGACTATCATAAATTTGATAATGTTGACCAGCCAATCAACAACCCATATCCAAAAGATGATATTAAACATTTATTGTATTTAAAGAACTGGATTGACACTGTTCAATGGCATTTCGAAGATATTATCCGCGATCCACAGATCGATCCTGTTGCTGCATTAACATTGAAAAGAAGAATTGATGCTTCGAATCAAGAGCGTACAGATATGGTTGAGTACATAGATAGTTACTTTTTACAAAAACATAAAGATGTTCAAGTAAAGGCTGGTGCTAAAATCAATTCTGAAAGTCCTGCTTGGGCTATTGATAGACTATCTATCTTAGCACTTAAGATTTATCACATGAACGAAGAAGCTACTAGACCTGAAGCTACTCAAGACCACAGAGATAAATGTCAAGCTAAATTAGACGTTCTTTTAGAACAAAAGAAAGACTTAACTACAGCTATCGATGATTTATTAAATGATATCGCTAATGGAGATAAGTATATGAAAGTGTACAAGCAAATGAAAATGTATAATGATGAGGAATTAAACCCAGTATTGTACCAAAACAAGAAATAATATTATCTTTGATAAAAAAATATAGAAAGCGTGAGTATTCACGCTTTTCTTGTTCATAACCTAATTTAACTTGTTGTGGCACAATTAAAACATATATTGATATTTAGGCTGTCTGCTATGGGAGATGTCGCTATGACTGTTCCTGTAGTGCGTGCTTTGGTAGCACAGCATCCAGATGTACGAGTGACTGTAGTATCTCGTCCTTTTTTCAAACCTTTTTTTAAAGATATAGACAGAGTTGATTTCTTTGCAGTTGATGTAAAGAAACGACACAAGGGGTTCTTAGGTTTGATTAGATTATTTAGTGATTTAAAGAAGCTTAAGGTTGATTATTTTGCCGATTTTCACAATGTACTACGAGCACAGATTATCAGATCTTTATTTAGTTTGAGCGGTACTAAAGTTGCTGCCTTAGACAAAGGAAGAGAAGGAAAGAAAGAACTTACCCGAGCAGAGAACAAAGTTTTTAAACAGTTACCTACGATGTTTTCTAATCATCAGAACACATTAGCTAAGCTGGGCTTTAAAGTAGACTTAACGAATCCTCAATTCCCTGCTGTACCAGAGTTAGCCCCAGAGTTATTACAATATGTAAAAGAGAAAGATACCGTGTGGATAGGGATTGCTCCCTTCGCACAGTATGATACTAAAGTATACCCTCTTAGCCTGATGCAACAAGTAGTAGATTCTTTAGCAGAACGCGAGAAGTCTATTATTTTCTTATTCGGAGGAGGTGAGAAAGAGATAGCTTTACTAAACCAACTAAAACGCGATAATTATAATGTAATCGTGATGGCAGGTAAGGTGAAGTTTGATATAGAGATTAATCTTATTCAGCATTTAGACGTAATGCTATCTATGGACTCAGGTAATGCACATATAGCCGCTATGCTTGGCAAGAAAGTTGTAACTCTTTGGGGAGCGACACATCCTTATGCAGGTTTTGCTCCGTTTAATCAACCTGCAGATTATTGTATCACTGCAGATAGATCACAGTATCCGTTATTACCTACTTCTGTGTATGGAAATAAGGTTGTAGAAGGGTACGAAAAGGCGATGCATACGATAGATCCACAAGTAGTGTGTGACAAGGTTATAGAAGTAATAAAATCAGATAAATAATTGTATTTTTGCAGTATAAAATATTGACTATGAACATAGCAGATTATATTAGAGATATTCAAGATTTTCCGAAGGAAGGTATTGGTTTTAAAGATATCACTCCATTATTAAACGACCATGCAGCTATGGTAGAAGCTACTAATCAGCTATTGGCTTTAGTAGGTAATAAGAAGATCGATAGAGTGGTGGGGATGGAGAGTCGAGGTTATTTTTTTGCAACCTTATTAGCGGAGAAGCTAGGAGCAGGATTTGTTCCTGTGCGCAAGCCAGGTAAGCTTCCTTTTGACACTATATCTGAAGCGTATGGACTAGAATATGGAACAGATATTCTAGAGATACATACCGATTCGATTAAACCAGGAGAGAAGGTATTAATCCACGATGACGTATTAGCTACTGGTGGTACAGCTGAGGCTGTTTGCAAGCTTGTAGAGCGTTTAGGTGGAGAGATAGTACAAGTAAACTTCTTAATGGAACTATCATTCTTACACGGAAGAGATAAGTTAGCTAATTATGACGTGAAGAGTCTAATCAGTTACTAATTAATTATAAATACAGCTATAAACCCTATTCAGTATCTCGAAATTCGTGATATTGAATAGGGTTTATTTGTTTATTTTGAGAGGAGTGGTCGCATAGTGATCGGATTATGATCGCATAGTGGTCACATAGTTTTGGCGTATTTTTATGCGACCACTATGCGATTATTATGCCAACAGACCAGCATCACTTAGAAGCAAAATTTACTTTAACGACAGTGTTTTACCTTCTCGAATCAGAAAGTTTTTTTAGTGTTGTTTTCATCTGGTTAGAAGGAGAATATGACGTTTTAAAACAAATATAGGTAAATTTTTTATTAAATATTTTTTCGCTTATGCTACCCAATCTTGTAGTATATAAGGCATTGAGGGCTGTTTTATTTTTTTAAGAAAAAGCTTGCATAATCCGATTTAAATTAGAAAACTTTGTCCATGCTTCTTTAAGCACAAATACGATATGAAGAAAACCGATTTAAATATGACTTTTATTTCTGACAACATTGCTCTTGCATTTGTTGCGGTTTCTTCTGTTTCTACATCGCGGGTATCTCGCGTCCGGGCTTAATCTTTTTTAGCCTTTTTAAATATAATGCCTTCTTTGGCATTATATCTGTACATATATCATTGATTTTTAATGCTTTTCAGACAGTTTGTATATTGTTGTACCTATTCGGTATCAATATTTAAGCGCGTTTGATTCCTAATCACTTGTTTTGAAATGAATTCAAATCAGTTTATCGTTATTCCTGCGAATGAAACACACGTAGGATATGCGGAACAAATTTGTGAAGAGATGGCTCAGTCGGCTCTTGCCAGAGGGACGGGTATCGCAAGAAGAAAACCAGAGTACGTTGCTACTAAAATGGTTGAGGGCAAGGCTGTTATCGCTTTGCACGTAGATGGTACGTGGGCTGGTTTTTGTTATATCGAGACATGGAGTCACGGTGATTACGTAGCCAACTCTGGACTGATTGTCAATCCTACTTTTAGAAAAGAAGGGCTGGCCAAAGCGATTAAAAAACGCGTATTCGAATTGTCAAGAGAGAAGTATCCAAAGGCTAAAATATTCGGTCTAACTACAGGATTTGCTGTGATGAAGATCAACTCAGAATTAGGCTATGAGCCTGTTCCTTATTCAGAATTGACACAAGATGAGATGTTCTGGAAAGGGTGTGAGAGTTGTGTTAACTTCCAAATTTTACAGAGCAAAGAGAAGAAGAACTGTCTGTGTACAGCTATGCTTTGGAACCCTGAGGACAAAGAAAAAGAGCTTCGCAATAAAATAGACCAAAAGGCGAAAGCAAAAGAAAGACTCAAAGGAATGCAAAAAAAGTATTCTTTGCTCAAGAGATTGCAAATGCAATTAAAGAAGACAGTCAAAAAAACGAATCTATTTTAATTTTAAATCCATCTATCATGAACAATAAGAAAGTAGTATTAGCATTTAGCGGAGGATTAGACACGAGCTTCTGCGTCATTTATTTAAAAGAAGAATTAGGGTATGAAGTACACTCTGTAGTGGTAAACACTGGGGGCTTCGACGCTGAGGAAGTGAAAGTTATCGAGGAGAAAGCGTATGCCTTAGGGGTGGCTTCTCATACGACTATAGACGAGACAGAAGATTACTATAACGATAGTGTGAAGTACTTGATATTTGGTAACGTATTGAAGAATGCGACTTACCCATTATCAGTAAGTGCTGAGCGTGTATGTCAAGCTACAGCTATTGCTAATTACGCTAAGAAGATAGGGGCAGAAGCAGTAGCGCATGGTAGTACAGGTGCTGGAAATGATCAGGTGCGTTTCGATATGATCTTTAATATTTTGGTACCTAATGTACAGATTATTACACCGATTAGAGATTTAAAGTTAAGTAGAGAGGAGGAGATTGACTTCTTGCAAAAACACGGTGTTGAAATCAATGCAGAGAAAGCAAAATACTCAATTAATAAAGGATTATGGGGAACTTCAGTAGGTGGAAAAGAAACCCTAACTTCTCATTTATATTTACCTGAAGAGGCATGGCCTACACCGATTACTAAAGTTACTCCTGAAACAGTGGAGATTACTTTTGAGAAGGGTGAGCCAGTAGCTCTAAATGGTAAGCAACTAAAACCTACTGAGGTTATCCAACAATTACAAGATATGGCACAACCATTTGGTATCGGTAGAGATATCCACGTAGGGGATACGATCATTGGTATCAAAGGGAGAGTTGGTTTTGAAGCAGCAGGACCTATTATTTTAGTGAAAGCTCACCACACTTTAGAGAAACATACGTTGACGAAGTGGCAATTGAGCTGGAAAGAACAATTAGCTTCATTCTATGGTAACTACTTACACGAAGGACAATTCCACGATCCAGTAATGAGAGATATGGAAGCATTTTTGAGTAGTACACAGCAGACCGTAAGTGGAAAAGTTACAGTAGAGTTACACCCACACCGTTTTGTAGTGATAGGTATAGAGTCAGAGCATGATCTGATGTCTAATAAGTTTGGTAGCTATGGAGAGATGAACAATGCATGGACAGGCGAAGATGTAAAAGGGTTCTCTAAGATTTTTGGTAACCAAGTAATGATTTGGCACAAAGTTAATAACCAAGACCAATAGAACTATGCAAACAATAAAAGCAGGAATAGTAGGTGGAGCAGGTTACACTGGAGGAGAGTTACTAAGACTTCTCTTACCTCATCCCGCAGTAGAGATTGCCTTTGTACACTCTAATAGCAGTGCAGGTAAGCCTGTGTATGAGGTGCATACAGATTTGTTTGGCGATACAGACTTACAGTTTAGTGCGACGTTGAACCAAGATATTGATGTGTTGTTTTTGTGTATGGGTCATGGTGATTCTAAAGTATTCTTAGCAGAAAATGACATTGATAAGGAGATTAAGATTATAGACCTCAGCCAAGACTTTAGATTAAAAGACACAGCTGGAGAGTTCGTTTACGGATTGCCAGAGCTGAATAAAGAGAAGATAAAGAAAGCGAATTACATTGCTAATCCAGGTTGTTTTGCTACAGCACTTCAGTTAGCCTTGTTGCCTTTAGCACATGCAGCTAAGATGCCTGATTCTGTTTATATCAATGCTTTGACAGGATCTACTGGTGCAGGTCAGAGTCTATCTACTACATCTCATTTTAGTTGGAGAGCGAATAATATATCCGTATATAAAGCCTTCACTCACCAACACCTTAGCGAGATAGGAGAAAGCCTTGTACAGTTACAGCCAGACTATGTACTGAACATTAAGTTTATCCCAGAGAGAGGAGACTTTGCGAGAGGGATTTTTGCCAGTGTGATGTTTGAATCGACTTTGACAGAAGAGGAACTGTATAATATTTATGAGAAGTATTATGCATCGCATCCATTTACACACGTAAGCAAAAAGGGTATTGACCTAAAGCAAGTGGTAAATACGAATAAATGCTTGGTGTCTATCGTAAAGAATGGAAATGATGTATTAGTGACCAGTGCGATAGATAACCTACTAAAAGGAGCAAGCGGACAAGCTGTTCAAAACATGAATCTGCTATTCGGATTAGACGAAAAAACAGGTTTACAACTTAAAGCTTCGGCTTTCTAACAACGATTTATTATGATGAAATTATATGATGTATACCCACTGAACCCTATCGAGATTGTAAAAGGATTAGGGAGTAGAGTATATGACAACAACGGTCAAGAGTATTTAGACTTATATGGAGGGCACGCTGTGATCTCTATCGGACATACTCATCCGCACTATGTAGCGAGATTAACTGACCAATTAAACAAAATCGGATTTTATTCTAATTCTATAGAAATTCCTCTACAACAGCAATTAGCTGCCTTATTAGGGGAAGTAGCTAGGTTGGACAATTATCAATTGTTTTTGTGTAATTCAGGAGCAGAAGCAAATGAAAACGCTTTAAAATTAGCTTCTTTCTATAATGGTAAAAAGAAAGTTATCGCTTTTGATAAAGCTTTTCACGGGAGAACATCTCTTGCCGTTTCTGCTACTGATAACCCAAAGATAGTTGCCCCAGTCAATCAAACGGAGAATATTGTGTTCTTGCCTTTTAACGATGAAGAGGCTCTTGAACAAGCTTTTGCCTCTTATGGTGATGAAGTAACAGCAGTGATTATAGAAGGGATACAAGGTGTAGGAGGAATACAAGTAGCGACTGATAGCTTCTTAGCGAAGATTAGAAGTCTTACTACACAGTACGGAGCTGTATTTATCGCAGACGAAGTACAGTGTGGATATGGACGTACAGGTTCTTTCTATGCTGTGAATGACGGTGGAGTGAGTGCTGATATCTATACGATGGCGAAAGGTATGGGGAACGGATTTCCTATCGGAGCGATAGCGATAGGAGAGCAGTTTAAGCCATGGCATGGACAGTTAGGAACTACTTTTGGAGGAAACCACTTAGCTTGTGCAGCAGCCTTATCTGTATTAGAGGTTATGAAGCAAGATAACCTAATGGCGAATACCGCACAAGTAGGGAACTACTTAATCAATGAATTAAAGAAATTAGATAAGATACAGGAAGTAAGAGGAAAAGGACTAATGATCGGAATAGACCTTGCTCCTGAGTTAAAAGAGGTTCGCAAAGAACTATTAGTGAAAGATCACATCTTTACGGGTAATGCAAGCCCTAATGTAATTCGGTTGTTACCAGCATTAAATCTGACTCAAGCTGATGCAGATTTATTCTTGGATAAATTCAACAACAGATTACAACAATTCTAAAAAGACAATTACAATGAAACAATTTTTTTCCGTTAACGATATACCTTCTCTATCTAAAGCAGTAAACAGCGCATTAGCGTGTAAGGCAAACCCTTTTGCAGAAGAAGCTCTTGGCAAGCACAAAACAATAGGTTTAGTATTCTTAAACCCAAGTTTGCGTACAAGGATGAGTACTCAGAAGGCTGCTGCTAACTTAGGGATGAATGTAATGGTGATGAATATGACATCAGACGGTTGGGCTTTAGAGACTAAAGACGGCGTAGTGATGGACGGAAATACAGCAGAGCATATTAGAGAAGCCGCAGCTGTGATGGGTGAGTACTGTGATATATTAGGGCTTCGTTCGTTCCCAGGATTAAAAGATGCTGAGGAAGACTATAGCGAAGAATTGTTTAGCAAGTTCGCTAAGTACTGTGGCAAACCTGTAGTGAGCTTAGAGAGCGCGACAAGACATCCCCTACAGAGCTTCACAGATTTAATCACGATAGTAGAGCACTTCGATTATAACTATGACGCTGCACAAGATAAATTAGTACCTCAAGGCAAAAAACCTAAAGTAGTATTGACATGGGCACCGCACGTTAAGGCGCTTCCACAGGCAGTACCGAACTCTTTCGCAGAGTGGATGTGTAGAGCTCAGGCAGAAGGTCTTGTAGATTTTGTGGTGACTCATCCAGAAGGTTATGCTCTGAAAGAGGAGTTTACAGCAGGAGCTACAGTGACTACTAATCAGGACGAAGCTTTAGCAGATGCTGACTTTGTATATGTGAAGAACTGGTCGAGTTATGAAGACTACGGACAGATAACGTGTACAGATCAATCTTGGATGTTGACTTTGGACAAATTAGAAGCAACAAACCAAGCCAAAGTAATGCACTGTTTGCCGGTAAGACGTGATTTAGTAATCTCGTCAGAAGTATTAGATAGCGATAGTTCTATTGTGATACAAGAAGCAGGAAACAGAGTATGGGCAGCACAAGCTGTATTAAAAGAAATGCTTAAAAACCAATAAATTATGCAAAGCCTTACAGTTATTAAGATAGGAGGTAATATCGTCGATGACGAGTCTGCGTTAAATGCTTTTTTAGACATCTATGCTCGTATAGAAGGCCCTAAGGTCTTAGTACACGGTGGAGGTAAATTAGCTACGCGTATGGCTACTCAGTTAGGGATAGAAACTCAGATGGTCAATGGGCGTCGTATCACTGATGAGGCGATGTTGCCTATAGCTGTAATGGTGTATGCAGGTTTGATAAACAAACAAATCACTGCACAACTTCAAGCGAGAGGTTGTGATGCGATGGGAATCTCAGGAGCAGACGCTAAGCTGATACAGAGTCATAAACGCCCTACCGAGCCGATAGACTACGGCTATGTAGGAGACTTTGAGGCAAGTGATGTGAATGTGGTTCGATTACAACAATTGTTAGAGATAGGGATTAGTCCTGTATTCTCTGCGATTACGGCTGATAAGGAAGGCCAACTACTAAACACCAATGCAGATACTATTGCCTCTAATATAGCAGTTGCTCTCGCTACTAAGTATAAAGTAGCCTTAGTCTATTGCTTTGAGCGCAAAGGGGTATTGCAGGACATTAACGATGAGAACTCTGTGATCACTACCATTGATCAAGAGAACTTTACACAACTAAAACAACAAGGGGTGATAGCTGATGGTATGTTGCCAAAGATAGAGAACGCTTTGGCGGCTGTCAACCAAGGAGTAGATAAGGTATGTATCAAGAAAGCGGAAGATCTATTAGATATAAAAGCTGGTACTACGATTCAACTTTAATAGAACATAACAAGACAACGACCCATAACTATATAAAACCACAATGAAAGACAACTTATCACAACAGGCAATAGCTTTATTAGAAAGCCTTATAGCATCACCATCTTTTAGTAAAGAAGAGCACTTGACTTCTGATCTAATAGCCAACTTTTTAGAGTCTCATGGAGTAGCTATTCACCGAGAGCTTTTTAATGTATGGGCGTTTAATAAGCATTATGATCCGAGTAAACCTACGATCTTATTGAACTCTCACCACGATACTGTGAGACCAAATAAAGACTATACTCGTGACCCTTTTAAGCCTGAGATTATAGATGGCAAGTTGTTCGGATTGGGGAGTAATGATGCTGGAGGGTGCTTGGTGTCTTTAATCGCTACATTTCTACACTTCTATGAGAAAGAGGGAATGAAGTATAACTTCTGTATCGCTGCTACGGCAGAAGAAGAGATATCAGGGAATGATGGCTTAGAATTTGTAATACCTAAATTAGGAGAATTAGAATTCGCTATCGTAGGAGAACCTACACAAATGCACTTAGCTGTAGCAGAACGAGGACTAATGGTACTCGACTGTGTAGCTCATGGGCGTTCAGGACATGCAGCGCGTAATGAAGGTGACAATGCGATATTTAAAGCGATAAAAGATATAGAGTGGTTTAATACCTATCAGTTCCCTAAGGTATCTGAAGAGTTTGGACCGATCAAGATGAGTGTGACGATGATCAATGCGGGTACACAGCATAATGTAGTGCCTTCTACTTGTGACTTTGTAGTAGATGTACGTGTGACAGATGCTTATACAAACGAAGAAGTATTAGAGATAGTGAGACAGCATGTAGACTGTGAAGTCAATGCGCGTTCTACTCGATTAAAGCCTTCGTCTATAGCTAAAGATCACCCTATCGTACAGGCGGGTATAGCCTTGGGTAGAGAGACGTATGGCTCACCTACGACGAGTGATCAAGCCTTGTTAAGTATTCCATCGCTTAAGTGTGGACCTGGCGACTCTGCTCGCTCGCATACAGCAGACGAATTCGTCTACGTAAAGGAGATAGAAGAGGGAATAGCCTTGTATATAGAGATGTTAACGCAAATCGTGTAGCAAATGAAATTATGGCAAAAGAATACCACTGTAGATAGTAATGTAGATACTTTCACAGTAGGACAAGATAGAGTGTTAGATATGAACCTGGCGGCATTTGACGTTATGGGGTCATTAGCACATACACAGATGTTAGAAAGTATAGGGTTATTAGAGTCAGAAGACTTAGTCCTTATCCAAAAAGAATTAAAACAGATATACCAAGAGATATTAGCTGGTCAATTCGAGATAGAAGATGATGTAGAAGATGTACACTCTCAAGTAGAGTTATTATTGACCAGAAGAATAGGTGAGGCTGGTAAGAAGATACATTCAGGACGTTCTAGAAACGATCAAGTATTAGTAGACCTTAAACTTTATTTTCGCCATGAGATAGAGGAGATAGTCACTAAGACGAAGGAGGTATTTGATACACTACAGCAATTGAGTAATCAGTATAAAGATGTTTTACTGCCTGGCTATACGCATTTACAAATCGCAATGCCTTCGTCATTTGGCTTGTGGTTTGGAGCGTATGCAGAGAGCCTTGTAGACGATTTAGAGATGATGCTGGCTGCGTGGAAGGTGACGAATAAGAATCCTTTGGGATCGGCTGCGGGTTATGGTTCATCATTTCCGTTAAACAGGCAGATGACTACAGACCTATTAGGCTTTCAGTCTATGAACTATAATGTAGTGTATGCACAGATGGGCAGAGGGAAGACGGAGCGTATCTTAGCACAAGGGTTAAGCGCTATTGCAGCTACTTTAGCTAAGTTCGCGATGGATGGATGCTTGTATATGAGTCAGAACATGGGCTTTATCAAATTCCCAGATCATTTGACTACAGGGTCGAGCATTATGCCACATAAGAAGAATCCAGACGTTTTAGAGCTTATTCGTTCAAGATGTAATAAGATACAAGCTTTGCCTAACGAAATAGCCTTAATGACTACTAATTTGCCTTCTGGGTACCACAGAGATCTTCAGTTATTAAAAGAGAACTTGTTCCCAGCTTTCACTTCATTGAAAGAATGTTTAGATATTCTGAAATTGATGTTGGACAATATAGAGGTGAATAAAGATATATTAAGCGATCCGAAATACGACTATTTGTTTAGCGTTGAGGTAGTGAATGATTATGTACTAAAGGGGATGCCTTTTAGAGAAGCATATAAAGAGATAGGGCTGTCGATAGAGGCAGGTACTTATCAACCGTCAAAAGAGGTAAACCATACACACGAAGGTAGTGTAGGTAACCTGATGAATGAAGCAATCAAAGTAGAGTTTGACCGTGTGTACACGTCATTCAACTTTGACCAAGTAAATGAGAAACTAGTAAGTTTAGTGTTGTGATAGATTGAAAGAGGCTTTTCCACGCGGTGGGAGAGCCTCTTGCTATTTATTAACATCAGATATAGTTAGTTATGTTATCTGTAATTCTTAGAGAGTTGTATAGAGTGTAATGCTTCATGCAACTCTTTTTTATTGTGATGTTTTAATGTGTTTTATATCTTGGCACGGATTACAAATCCGCGCCAACGACACTGCAAATCCGCGCCAACGAGGTTGTACATTTGCGCCAACGAAATACAGTAGGTGTTATAGGATGGGTGAACTATCTGTGTTATATCGATCGCGTGGATTTGCAATCCGTGCGTTGTTTTTAAAGTATTAGTATATCAGTATTGTGTTTTATATCTCGGCACGGATTTTAAATCCGCGCCAACGACATTGCAAATCCACGCCAACTAGGTTGCAAATCTGCACCAAAGAAAACGAATTAATATTCCAAGTTTAATAAAGTATTATAAGAATATATCTGCTTTTGCTATAATATGGAGATAACGCTCTAAAATGGTTTTATTGGCTTAGTTTGATTATATGTTTCTATTTTAAAACATTGTAAATTAACCGTTTGCAGTAGATTGGTTTACTTTTGTTCGGGAATTGTTCGGATATAGCCCCATATTCATTGGGAAAACAGCCTTTTTTCTGAACCATACTCAAGTTGTATTCGAAGGATCTATTATTAGTGTTTATATCATAATAGAGATAGACTGTTTAAGAAAATGAGGTTAAATAGTTGTAATAAGTAATAATGGGATTAAGAGTTAAATGACGTATTTATATTTATTGTGAGGGTTATTATTCTTGTCGTGTAGTAATGTAGAAGTTAGAGAAAAAGCTATTCTTCGCATAGAGACTATCCTAGGTATAAGTGTAGAGGATGAATATGAGGTGATGGATGAGCATGAGCTTATAGCTATAGGAGATGGTCATTATACATTCACATTTAAGCTAAGTGAAAGGGATTATGACAAGGTGTATAATTCTGCTATAAAGATCTTCGATAAGGGGGCGTTTAGTGATATACTAGGCGAGGAGAATAAGCTTAATTATTCTGTAATAAACGATACTATTCTCAGGGCTGAATATCAGTATTGTGTTTTATATCTTGGCACGGATTACAAATCCGCGCCAACGACACTGCAAATCCGCGTTAACTAGGTTGCAAATCTGTGTCAATGACATATAGTATGTATTATAGACAGGGTGAACTGTCTGTGTTATATCGATCGCACGGATTTGCAATCCGTGCGTTGTTTTTAAAGTATTAGTACGTTATTTCTAAAGTATTAAATGTGCTTTTATTACCTTTTTTTATAGGGTGGTCGGCTTAAAAGTTCTAAAAATAGCTTATCATATAGTATGCAATAGGCTATCACCTCGGTGTATTATCGCAAAAAAAAAGCTCTCCACTGTGGGAGAGCTTAGATTATAGCGTATATCTATTATATATCGTCGTAGTCTATATAGATTTCGTCTGATGTCACGATAGCTTGACATGATAGGATAAGTCCGTCTGCTATCTCATCATCTGTAAGGATACTGTTCTTCTTCATCACAGCAGATCCTTTAACGATCTTACACATACATGAGCTACAGATACCTCCCTGACATGAGTATGGAGCATCTATACCTGCTTTAAGTACACCGTTTAGTAATACTTCACTCTTCGGCATCTCGAAAGTAGCTTCTTCATCATCTACTAGCGCAGTCACCTTAGTAGTACCTCCTTCTGCCTGTACAGGATTTACACCATCTGTGTTAGGAGTGAAGATCTCAAAAGCGATTTTGTCTTTAGCAACTCCTCTATCTTGTAGAGTAGCACTTACAGTATCGATCATGTCTTCTGGACCACATAAGAAGAAACGAGCGAACTCTTTTTCTTTGTGTTTGTTGTTTACTACGAAGTTGATCGCTGCTTTATCTATACGTCCGAAGATAGAATCGTTCTCTCTAATACGAGAGTAAACGAAGTGGATGAATAGACGCTCTGCGTATTGTTCTTGTAGTTTGTATAATTCGTCATGGAAGATAGTCTCTTCCGCATTTTTATTACCGTATACTAGTACGAACTTGCTGTTAGGCTCTTGTTCTAATACTGTTTTTAGTATAGACATCACAGGAGTGATACCACTACCTGCTGCAAAGGCAGCATAGTTATTAGCTACTGAAGCGCTAGGCTCAAAAGTGAATCTTCCTTCTGGATTCTCTACTTCTAGTTGGTCACCTGCTTTCAATGTTTCGTTTGCAAAAGTAGAGAACACACCGTGTTCTACTTTTTTTACTGCTACACGTACTTCTCCACTAGTAGGAGTAGAGCAGATAGAGTAAGCTCTACGGATCTCTTTCCCTTCGTGTTGGTGTTTAATATTAAGATATTGACCTGCTGTGAATGCAAATTCCTCTTTTAGGTTGGCAGGAATATCAAATGCTATTGATACTGCATTAGGAGTTTCTCTGCGAACTTCTTTTACAGTTAATAGGTTGAATCTTGACATAGGTAGTTTAGTTTGAACTGACAAAAATACAAAAGAGAATGAGTTAAAGGTGTATTTAATGTTATAATGACTAATTCTTTTACAGTTAATTAACGCTTTAGAACTTTCTCTACTTAGGTATTGTCTTATTCTGTGAGAGGATATAGTGGTATGAAGTCAATGAATATGAAGGTTAGCGATGTGATGAGGTATGAAGACTGTATGAGGTGTTCTGTTATTTAGTATAATATCATGGTCAAGGTGTAACAATGTAATAAATACAATGTCTAATAGTTACTATTAAACAAAACCTAACCAATGAAACAATTTGTTACACTTTTTATGCTTCTGTTTGGTTTGACTGTATTCGGCCAACTAAAGGGAAGTATAAAAGACTCAGAGGGTAAGCCCATTAGTTATACTACGGTGTATCTAGAAAAAAGCCAACAGAATACAATAAGTAATGAACAGGGACTATATGAGTTAAGCTTACCTCAGAAGGGAGAGTACACAGTCGTATATCAATTCTTAGGCTATAAGACGCTGCGAAAGAATATTACCTATACTGGTGCTGTCCAAGAGGTAAATGTGGTACTGGAGTCTGAAGACTTCATACTAGAAGATATCGTGATCACAGCTGGTAAGAATCCTGCAGATGATCTGATCCGTCTAGCGATAAAGAACAAACAGAAGAATACAGAGGGAATGTCTGCTTTCACTGCAGATTTTTATTCTAAAGGAATGCTGAAGACGCTGAAGATGTCTAAGTTTTTTCAAAAGAAGGTACAGGTGAATGGTAGTGGATTATCTGGTGTGGATTCACTAGGTAGAGGGATAGTGTATCTGTCAGAAACAGTGTCTAGCCTAAAGTACCAAAAACCACATAAACTAAAGGAGCATATCATAGCGTCTAAGGTGAGTGGGAGTAATAGTGGATATAGCTTTAATACTGCGGATGAGTCCTTCTATGACTTCTATGATAATCATATCGTGATCGGTGAGATGGATACTAAACTAATCTCTCCGATAGCAGATGCAGCGTTCTCATACTATAAATATACGCTAGAGGCTACCTTCAGAGATAAAGGGGTATTGATTAATAAAATCAAGGTAACGCCTAAGTCATCAGTTCAGCCTGTGTTCTCAGGTGATCTATACTTAGTAGATGGGATAGGGGCTATCTATGGTATAGATTTAAAGGTAACAGGGGTAAGTGTACAGCAGCCATTGATAGAGGAGATCAATGTAAGTCAGAACTTTAGTTATAATGAGGAGAATAAGAGCTGGGTGAAGCGCTCGCAGAACCTTGACTTAGTCTTTGGAGCATTAGGAGTACGGATACAAGCGGTGTTCTTAAGTGTGTTTAACAGCTATAACTTCACACCTAATTTCACTAGAGCGAGCTTTGATAAAGAGATTTTATCCTTTGCGAAGGATGTGAATAAGAAAGGGGATGATTTCTGGAAAGAGAATAGATTATTTGCTTTGTCAGAAGAGGAGTTGAATGATTATCGCGTGAAGGATAGTATAAGATTAGTGAAAGAGTCTCCTGCATATAAAGATAGTATTCGCAAGAAACACAATAGATTTAAAATAGGTGATGTGTTCGGTGGGTATAACTATAGAGGAGAAGATAATAAGTATAGTATCGGCTACACAGGGTTAATAGGAATTGATAAACCTGGGTTTAATACTGTGCAGGGGTTCAATATGAATACAGCTGTGTATGGTTCTATCTACGATAAGGATAAGATAGGGTATACTTATGGTAGAGCTAGTTTTGACTACGGGTTTGCCTCTGATAGGCTGAGAGTGTATGGAAAGCTATTGCGCCAGTTTAAGGGAGCATCTAAGTCAGCAGTATATATAGAAGGAGGGAGTAAGATAGAACAGTATAATAAGGAGAATATACCAGAACTACTGAATACTGCATTCTCCCTATTAATGAGAAAGAACTATGCGAAGTATTATAATCACAATGATGTGTATGTGGGGTATTACGGTCAGTTCTTCAATGAAGCTCTAAAGGTACACAGTGCGATAGGGTATGAGGATAGAAGTCCGCTGTATAATAATGCGAATGGCTCATTCTATAAGGGTAGTAGAGCTTATACCTCTAATGATCCGTTAGCTCCTCTAGATATGAACAGTAGTCCGATCACGAATCATCATCTATACAAGTTTAGGGTAGGTACTACGCTATCTTTAGGGATGAACTATGTAAGCTATCCTACTAAGCGTATCTATATGCGCAATCCTAACTATCCTCTGATAGAGGTGAACTATGAAAAGGGATTCAGTGGCAGTGAGAAAGGATTAGAGTATGATAAGCTAGAAGCTAGATTTAGCCAAGGACTAACGGTGAGCAATAAAGGGAGATTTGAGTATAATGTATTAATGGGTAAATATTTTGGTGCTGATAATATCTCTTATGTGGATAGAAAACACTTCACAGGTAACGAGACTCATCTAAACATCACGAATGATAGATTGACTTCGTTTAATTTATTACCATATTATGCTTTGAGTACGAATAAGTCTTATGTAGAGAGTCATTTTGAGTATGATTTTAAGGGATTCTTGATTAATAAGGTTCCATTGCTAAGAGAGACAGGATGGAATGTAGTATTAGGGTACCACAATGCTATGGTAAGCGATATAAAGCCATATCACGAGTTTACAGCAGGTCTGTCTAACTTCGGATTTGGTAAGGTTAATTTCTTCCGTATAGACTATGTACGCTCTTATCAAGGAGGGATGTTTGCTAGAGACGGTATTATGATAGGAGTGAAGAAGAGCTTCTAGTTAATCATCCACTATTGTTAGATATAGATAACCCTTATGATGCATATTGTGATTATAAGGGTCTATATGTATAAGAATATAAAAAAACACCTCATCTAGATCAGATGAGGTGTTTTTAATATATATCGTTTTCTTATTAGAAGTTCGATTTAAATTGTTCTAAGAAACGTACATCGTTCTCAAAGAACATACGGATATCTCCGATTTGGTATAATAGCATAGCAATACGCTCTATCCCCATACCAAAGGCAAAACCACTGTACTCAGTAGGGTCGATATTACAGTTCTTAAGAACGTTAGGGTCAACCATACCACATCCCATGATCTCTAACCACCCTGTACCTTTAGTAATACGGTAGTCTGTCTCAGTCTTTAATCCCCAATAGATATCTACCTCAGCACTAGGTTCAGTAAATGGGAAGTATGATGGACGTAATCTAATCTTAGATTTACCAAACATCTCTTTAGTGAAGTATAACAAAGTCTGTTTTAAGTCAGCAAAAGAAACATCTTTATCAATGTAAAGACCTTCTACTTGGTGGAATATACAGTGTGAGCGAGATGATATAGCTTCGTTTCTAAATACACGCCCTGGAGATATAGTTCTCAGAGGTGGTGTATTCTTCTCCATATAACGAGTCTGTACAGATGAAGTATGTGTACGTAATAGTTGTTCTGGATTCGTCTGAACGAAGAATGTATCTTGCATATCACGAGCTGGGTGATACTCAGGGAAGTTCAACGCAGAGAAGTTATGCCAATCATCTTCAATCTCTGGACCTTCAGAGATGTTAAAACCAATGTTATTAAAGATATCAACGATTTGGTTCTTAACAATTGAGATAGGGTGTCTAGACCCGATCTCTAGAGGGTAACCTGGACGTGTTAAGTCTCCATAAAGACCTTGCACATCTTTAGATTCTAGTTCATCTTGAATAGATTTTACTTTATTCTCGACAGTGCTTTTTAATAGATTGATAGCTTGACCAAACTCTTTTTTCTGCTCATTAGGCACCGTTTTAAAGTGTGCAAATAAGTCGTTTAAAATTCCTTTTTTAGATAAGAATTTAATTCTAAATGTTTCAAGCGTCTCTTTATTATCGGTGTTAAAGTGTTCCGCTTCACCGATGTATTCTTTTATTTTATCTATCATCTTAAGTAAAGTAAAAAGCAAATTTACTGCTTTTCAATTAGACATAAAATTATAAACAGCTATAATTTTTATAATTGTTTCTTATGTTAGTCAATAAACTTACTTTCTAAGAAGTAATTGACTATCGCTTCTTTCATTAAAACCGATTGTTCACCAGCTTTAAGGCTAGGTAGGTTTTCTTTTACATTATAGTGTGGCCATCCGTCCTGGTCAAAGTGATCAAACTCGTAATAACCATAAGGTTCTAATAGACGACAGATAGCGATATGCATTAAGTTCACTTTGTCGTCTTTTTTATATCTCTTTTTGATTTTACCTAGTTCTTGTACTCCGATTAAATATATGATAGCTTCTAAGTCTAGTGTCTCTCCGTCTCCGAATCGGTCAGATACTTTCTGAACGACAGCGTCCCATCTAGCTTTTAATTGTTCGTCTCTTGCCATATTGTTAGTTGTAATGGTGACAAATATACTACAGTTCTGCTCTATTGTAATTAATAGAATTGTAATATCTTCGCACAGAATATATTTGAGTATTTATGTTTTTAGATATTATATGCCTTATCGCCGTTATTTTTGCTATTATAAAAGGAGCTAGAGATGGTTTTTTTATTTCGGTAGTTTCTTTTCTATCTCTATTTATCGGAATAATAGGAGCATTGAAATTCTCAAATATTATAAAAGAATTTCTGATGAATTCTCTAGGATGGGAATCACCTTCTATTCCTTTACTCGCTTTTGTATTGGCTTTTGTGCTGGCAGTATTAGCCGCACGATTCATTGCTCAGTTAGCAACTAAGTTTGTACAAGCAGTATTCTTAGGACTGTTTAACAGACTCTTTGGGGCTGTATTTCAGATCTTGATCGTGATCTTAGTAGGAAGTATCTTTCTCTCTATATTCGATGAGGTTAACTCGATATTTAAGTTCGTCAGTCATGAGACATTAATGAACTCAACTAGTTATAAAATATATGTATCTCTGTCTGAGTCATTATTACCTAGTTTATATGACTTAGTTAAATCTCTGTTCTCTAAGAGTATCGATATGATACAAGATATAAAAGAACCGGAAAAGATCTAGATATACTTAATCGTATTCTCTTCTATCCATCCTTCTTGCTGATCATCTAGTCTTACTCTGATCCACAATGCTTTTTTCTCTAAGATATACACTTTAGTACCCTCGTGTAGTTCTTTTAGTGTACGAGAGGTGTTCTTCGCGTCTTCTTTAAGGTTTACCTTTTCAGTAAATAAGATAGCAGCTGTAGTCTTAGAAGCATACTTCTTCTCAAAAGTAGCAGCGTATACGCTACCTCCTATCACTAGGATAGAAACAAGCATCAATACAAAACTAATGCGTTTAATAGTACTGTTGTGATTCAGATAATATACCACAAAACACAATAGTACGACAAAGGCCATTACTGTAGCTAGTGTAGCCCATTGGTCAACGGATAGCTTACCTAATGTCTGGTGTAGTATGTCTTCGTTATCATACTGCTTCACTATCGTAATATCGTCTATAAGCTCTTTGCGCGCATAGTTTAGATTAGTCTCTGTAGCAGTGTCACTAGGATTAAGCTTTAATGCCTTCTCATAGTAATAAACAGCATTGACATAATCACGTGTTTTATAATAAGCATTCGCTAGATTAAAGAATACTTCTGGTGAAGAAGTTTCTTGTTTCTCTATGGCTTTAAAGGCTGTGATCGCTTCGCTATATTTTTCTTTTTGATACAGGGCATTCCCCTTGTCAAATTGTTGTTTCCAAGAATCCGTTTGTGCCCATGTATGAAAGCTCAAAACAAATATAAAAAGAGTGATGATGTGTTTCATGTTGGTCTATTTGAATTGTTTTTCTAATTCAGAGATTACTGTAATTGCATTGTCATAGTCCTTATTGATATTAACTTGATCAGTCGGAGCGTAGCGCGCCCATTCACAAGCGTTCTTTATATCCATAAAGTTCTTAATAGCTTCTTCAGTAATATTTCTATCCGTTAGAATCTCTGTAATGTTTTCATTGCTCATCTCACTAGTCACCATGTCTAACTTCGCTTTTAGGAAGTTGTGTAGACAGCGCTCTAGTGCTTCATAGAACAATTCTTTGTTATTGATGTTTTTCTTCGCTTCTCCTAAGTATTTTCTAGCTAGTTTATTGTTGTTTCTCAATCGGATACCATCAGTGTCTGATGCATATCTACGACGCTGTATCACGACAAGTAAGAATAACGGTATAGCTGCGAATGGTAGTACTGTAAGGACGTAGAATAACGTAGTGTCCCAATATGTGCTAGTAGAAGCTTCTACTACTGTAGGTGTAGCTTTATTCGGTTGGAACAATTCGCTCTTATCTACTACGTCTGTGTCTTTTGCTTCTGTATTAGTTGGCAAGGTAGGTCCCTCTAGTACATTGATCGCTAAACTGTCAATGTGAATAGTCTTATACTTCTTAGTACTTAAGTCAAAGTATGAGAACTCCATAGGATCAATCATATAATCCCCTTTATACTGAGGGATAATGATGTAATCGTTCACTCTGCTACCTTGCATACCGTGTACTCCAGAAGTAATCTTATCTGAACTAGTAGGGTCATACATCTCTAGAGCAGAGTGTGCAGTAGGGGTAGGTATAGTCAATAAATTCAAGTTACCCTTACCTGCAACTTCAACTTTTAGGTTTAGTTGTTCACCTGATTTAAGGCTTGTCTTAGTTGGAGTTACTTTAAATGTAAATGTCCCAACCCCCCCAGAGAAGTTATCGGGCTTACCTGCTTCTGGAAGGTCTTTTGCCTTGATCGTTACTCTACCTGTACTGTATTCTTTCTCCATATACCCAAACTCTGGATATCCGAAGAAGTCACGTCTACCTGTAGGAACTTCTGCTTGTATCATTAACTCTAGAGGATCTATACTAAGATTACCTGCTTCTTGAGCCATTAATACATCTTGTTTTAATACAATGTAATTATAATCTATCCCTTTATACTTACCAAGCTTCACTTCAGGTCGTCTAGGGATGTCTACATTGTGCACCCAGAACTTCTCATAAGTAGGTATTTTTCTTCCTGTATATCCTGCGATATTGGTATTGAAGTACAGTTTATACGTTATCGTTACAGGTTCGTTTATATAAGGATTCTGATTCGTCACCTCAGCGACTAGATGTATTTCATCTAGAGCTTTCTGCTGTACTTGATTATATTGCTGTCTAGGGTCTTGCTTTGCTACAGCATCAGATACTGTGATGGTAATCGGTTTGGTTTTATAGACCTGTCCTTCTATTTCTATAGATGCTGAACCTATAGATAGAGTTCCTTTCTTCTTCGGTTGTAAGAAGTAAGAATAGGTTTTATTAAAAGATTTTTTACCATTTACCCAAGAGTAGCTAACAGATTGGTTAGGACCTCCAACTACAGTGAAATTGTCAAAACGAGGAGGAGAGAAGTTATCTCCATCTTGGTTCATAGCAAAGTCAACGCGAACATTGTCGTTAAGCGGTATGTTATCTCTACTTACTGTTGCTTCAAAGCTGATTTGAGCTAAGATTGCTTGAGTGCAAATCAGAGCGAATAATAATATGTAGTAACGCAGTGTTTTCATTGTATTCTACCAGTCTTTTTTTACTTTTCGTTTAACTATTGTTAATCAGTTACTGTTATTGTGATGCTTTCAGTGTGTATTGTGATATACTTTTTCTTTTGAGGGTCAAAGTAAGTGAATTCTATTGGATTTATTGTAAATGTTCCTACTTGTTGTGGAGTTAAGGTATAAGAACTGAAAATACTTCCTATTACTCCTGTTTTATTTACCTCTATTTTATCATCCGTTTCTGGATCTGATATCGTTGTCTTAATATTGCTAAGAGTAAGGGGAGGTAATTCAATAATTGGAATATTTCCTATACCAGTTACCTCAAGTTTAATAGTTAGTTTTTCTCCCGATTTTACTTTTAAAGCACTAGGTACAACTTTAAAATCAAAAGTACCTACAGCTTTAGAAAAGTTCTTAGGTTTATCTTTTTTAGGAAGTGGTTTAACTTTGATGGTTAGGTTGTTCGATGTATAATCTTTCTCAATAGTTTCATCTAAAATTGTTGGCAAATTAGAAAGGCGTTTTTTATATAATGGGATTTTTAGTGATATATCCTCAGCTTTTTTCTCTTGTTTACCAATAGTTAACATACAATAAATGCTACTGTAAAGTTTAGCAACGTATTTTTCTGTTCTATTAATTGTTGTTTTTTTATAGAAAGTAGTATCACTTAATGAATTTGATATATCAAAATAATGTTTAAAAACAGGGTGTTTCTCAGTTAAAAAACCGTTGATAGGTATAGTAGTAAGTATGTAATGATCTATTATAGCAAAATCATTTTCATAAACCGTTGGATTACGTGCTTTAAGTGTATATCGTATGTTATTTAAATCAGTATCTTTTAAATAAATTTCAGGAACAATGTCATTAGAGACAGTAATATTTATCGGTTCAGTTCTATAGATACGTTTATTTATCTCAATAGAAGTAGGTTCAATAGTGAGTATCCCTTCTATTTTTGGTTTTACAACATAAAAGTAGGTTTTTTTATAAATTCTTTCACCGTTCATCCAAGAAGTACTAACTGATTGATTAGGGCCTTCTACGATAGTGAAGTTGTTAAATATAGGAGGTGTAAAGTTATCACCATCTTGATTTATAGTGAAAAGTACACGTACTGTAT
This sequence comes from Myroides odoratimimus, assembly GCF_030326305.1. Taxonomy (GTDB): domain Bacteria; phylum Bacteroidota; class Bacteroidia; order Flavobacteriales; family Flavobacteriaceae; genus Flavobacterium; species Flavobacterium odoratimimum_A. The sequence continues at coordinate 120,737 of NZ_JACAKB010000007.1, forward strand.
GATTTAAAGGTACACTGTCTCTACTCACTGCCACCTCAAAGTTCACCTGGGCTATGATTGCTTGAGTGCAAATCAGAGCGAATAATAATATGTAGTAACGCAGTGTTTTCATTGTATTCTACCAGTCTTTTTTTCTTTGTTCATTTTGTCCAGCAGGTTGTCCTTTCTCTGGTTTACCACCTTTAGGACCTCTATTAATTAGTCTCTGCTGTACATCTTTTTCATTTTTATTCATCGCATCTAATATTCGATCCATCTGATCTTGATTAGGCGTTTTAGGGTTATTCTGTTTAGGCTGATCTTTTTTGTCTTGATCTCCTTTATCGTCTTTATCTTTATCATTCTGACCATCTTTGTTCTTGTCATCCTGATCTCCTTTATCATTTTGATCTTGATCTTTCTTGTCTTGATCGCCTTTATCCCCTTTGTCTTTATTATCTTTATTTTGGTCTTGATCTTTGTTGTCCTTGTTTTGGTCTTTATTCTGATCTTGATTATCCTTATTCTGATCTTTGTTTTGATCTTGATTATCCTTGTTGTCTTGATTGTCTTGAGGATTCTCTTTGTTCATTTTCTTCGCTACAGCGTAGTTATAACGAGTCTCATCGTCTTTAGGATTGTTTAATAAGGCCTTTTTATAAGCTTGTTCTGCTGCTTGATAATTCTTCGATTTCATATAAGCATTCCCCAAGTTATGATAGGCTTGGTGCTTAGCTTCTTTGGTTGTTGCTTTTTGTATCGCTCTAAGGTAGGCAGCTTCTGCTTCTTTGGTTAATTGCTGTTTGTATAAAGAATTTCCTAAGTTATAATCAGCCACAGACTTACTGTCTTTAGAATTAGCTATTCTATAAGAAGATTCTGCATGAGTATAATGTTTGTTCTCGAATACTTCATTACCTGTACTCAGCGCTCTACCAGCAGACTGTGCAAATGAGTAAGCAGTAAACAATAAAAATATCGTGATGTAGAATGAGTTTTTCATAATTAATCGCATGCTATTCTTTTTCATTGAACAAATTAAGTTTCTTCATCCAGATAGTCTTTCTTTCTAGTATGAATAAATCGATAAAGATCAGTAAGAAAGCAAATCCTAAGAACCACTGATATTGAGATTGGTACTCTGCGATTTGTTGATCTTCAAAATCTGTTTTTTCTATTTTGCTAAGGTCGTTTTTAATAAGGTCTACTATCTCTTGTGTATTCGAACCGTAATAATACTTTCCTCCAGTAGCATCAGCTATATATTTAAGCGTAGATGGATTGAGCTTGGTAGTAACGATCTCATTGTTCCAATCTCTTTTATATTCTACGCCTTTAGGTGTCTTAATAGGGATAGGTCCTCCTGCCTCTGTTCCTACACCGATGGTGATAATCTTTACTTTCTTTTCTTTTGCTATTTTGATGGCATTTTCCATTTCTTCTCCGTGATCTTCTCCATCAGAGATAAGGATCATAACTTTGCTTGTATTGGGATTGTCATAGAAATTAGAAGCTACATAGATAGCATCCTCAAATGCTGTACCTTGTGAAGAGACCATATCTGTGTTCATCGTCTGAAGATACATCTTAGCAACATAATGATCTGTAGTGATAGGCAACATCGGGAATGCTGTACCTGCATATCCTACTATACCAATTCTATCTGGTCCTAGATTATTGATAATCTGAGAGACTAGTTGTTTCATCTTTGCCAATCTATCAGGAGCCATATCTTGTGCTAGCATACTCTTAGATACATCTAGTGTGAATACGATATCAACACCTTGTCTTTTGACAGTAACTACCTTTGTTCCTATCTTAGGATTGATTAAAGCGATTACAATAGATATTAGAGCTACTAGATAAATAGAAGCCTTAATGATTGGTTTATTCTTAGATTGATTAGGTGCCAAAGTTTTAATTGCTTTAGCTGTAGCAAATGATTGTTGCTTCTTTCTCTTCCACAAGATATCCCCAATAAAGATTAAGATCAATATTGCTATGATTGAAAATAGAAAAAGATATTGTTTATTGTCTAACTCCCACATAATCTATTATATGAATCCTCTGAATAATGTTTTTTGTAATGTGAAATCAATGCACAATAGAATAAAAGCAAGTAACACTAAGAATTGAAACTTGTCATCAGATTTAACGAACTTCTGTTCGTCAATCTTCGTTTTTTCTAATTGATTGATTTCTTCATAAATTGCTTTAAGCTTACTAGTATCTGTTGCTCTAAAGTACTTTCCTCCTGTTGTCTTAGCGATAGACTTCATAAGCTCTTCATCTAGTTCTACTGGTATTTTCTCATATACTATTTCACCGTTCTCTCTTATTCCTACTGGAGACTCTGCTAATCCATTAGTACCGATACCAATAGTATATACTTTAATATTGTACTCTTTAGAGATCTCGGCAGCTAATGTAGGATCTACTGTACCTGTATTATTGACACCATCTGTAAGAAGTATGATAATCTTACTTTTGGCAGGGCTGTCTTTTAATCTGTTTACTGATGTGGCTAAACCTACACCTATAGCAGTACCATCTCTTAGTACATTGTCATATTTTATACTCTTAAGATCATTTAGTATCAGTAATTTATCACTTGTCACGGGGGTCTTAGTATATGCCTCAGCAGCATAAATAACTAATCCTATACGATCTGTCACACGCTGTGATACGAAGTCTGCAGCTACAGTCTTTAGTGCTTCTAAACGGTTTGGTTTTAGATCTCGTGCTAACATACTCCCTGATACGTCCATAGCCATCACGATATCGATACCATGAGTAGAGTGTATCTGTGAATCTACATTCACGATTTGAGGTCTAGCCATACCTACTATAATGGCACTAAGAGCGAGTACTCGTAAGATAATAGAAATAGGCAATAACTTAACTAATAGTGAAGTATGCTCTTGTACACCTTGTATAGTGCTTAGCTTGACAGTAGCACGCTGTTTCTTTCTGTTTTTATACCATACAAATAGAACTATTGGTAATAGTATAAATAGCCAGAAGAACTCAGGATTGGCAAAAGTTATATTCTGTATCATTGTTATTTCTCCTCTTTTTTATACTGTATTGAATCAAACATACGTTCTACTAGCTTAGGAGCTATCTCATCTTCTGCTAGATAGAATATCCATACTTGATCTTTGTTAGCACCATTGTCTGTTAATACTCCTTCGAACATTACTTTTTCTTCTACTTGATTAGTTGGGTTCTTGAATGCAAACTCACCATAAACAAGTGTTCCAAGAATACCATTTGCATTCTCAAAGCGTTCATCTTTATACTCTAAGTTTTCTATTTTATTGTTTTGTGTTAGCAATGAAATAGAATAAGTAATCAATTCCTTATCAGTATATTTATATTCCTTAGTGGTAACTACATTATTTAATACAATGTGAATAGGGTCTTCTAGTACACCATATTTAAATTGATTAAGTGATGATATACCATCTGGTTTTCCTTCTTGCAATAAAGGTTCATTCTTACGGATTAGAACTTCAGGAGTAGAGATAGTCAGTCCTGGAGCAGTACCATATGTACTAGTAATCCATTCTTTGTTCATCAGTTTCTTCGTATTGTTGAATGTAAACCAATGATAATCTTCTTTAGCAGAAGTATTGATAATATACACTATCCCGGTCACAACAACTAAGAAAGCTGTGATAGCTGTAGGGATCCATATACGTATTCTTTTCTTTTTCTTTTTACTTTCCTCTCTTCTTCTGATTAACTCCGTTTGTGTAGCAGCAGAGATAGGATAAGCTGTATTAATACTGTCTATGACATTCTGTATTTTAGAAGTATCCGCTGTTATTTCGCCTTCACTAGGTTGAGATTTAGCGAACTTAACTAAGTCTGCGGACTCTAGAACTCGTTTTAATTCTTTAATTACCACAGGATCTAGTTTTACCTTCTTATCATTTAAAGTAGCCTTAAGAATAGTGATAATTTCGAAAGTCGTCAATTCTTTTGCTGAGATTCCAAAAGTATCTTCTATAAACCCTCTAGTAATAATACTCATATCAGAATAGTATGGTTTAGCATCACCTCTATTCCAGTTTTTCTTCTCTTCTAATTTCTTAAGCTTTTTAACTGCCTTCTCATAAGGAGTTTTGTACTTATCATCCTCCGTAAGGTTCTTCTCTTGTTGTCTTTTGATATAGATATAGATACCTATCCCTGCTAGTACAGCGATGAAGATAAACAATAGATAGTACCAATCTGTAGAGAAAGAAGCACCTTCTTTAGAGATTGACTTTATCTCATAAAGAGGTTGTTTTAATGTATCTACTGCTACATCTTGTACATGTATCTGTATAGAGTCTGTGTGAAATAGCTTAGCATCTACAATAACAGGTACAGCAGGAATACTAAAATCACCAGCATCAAACTGAGTCAGGTGATACTTTTTAATTAACTCCTGTGTATTATCATTCTTAATCGTATCAATAGGGAATGATTCTACTACATCAAAGTTCCCTATTTGTTCTGTAGCAGGGAATGTAATTAAACTTCCTGCGTTAGAATGGGCCTTTATGGTGTATAGAAAGGTGTCTCCTATTTTTATAGCAGTAGTATCTACTTGTGTTTCTATTCTATTTTGGGCTAGAGTAGAGAAAGTAGCAACTAAAAAAATAATAGCAATATGTAGAAAATTAGATTTCATTGTCCTTATCTCGATTTAAAGTATCCTAGTAATTTTTTGACATAACTATCATTCACTTCAATATTGATAGTTCCTGCTCCGCATTTTTGAAATACTTTGGTAAAGTTTTCTTCTTGCTTGTGGAAGTGAGAAGCATAGGCTTTTCTCACGCTAGCATCAGAAGTATTGATTAGCTGTTCTGTATGAGTCTCTGCATCGAATACATTGATAAGACCTACATTAGGCAGCTCTTTTTCTCTTTTATCATAGATTCTTATGCCTGTAATATCGTGTTTTTTTGCCGATATTCTCAAAGTCTGTTCAAAAGAGTGTGTAATGAAGTCTGATAGTACAAAAACAATAGCTTTCTTCTTGACTACCTTCGAAAGATACTCAAGAGCAAAGCCTACATCTGTCTTTAGACTTTTAGGTTTGAAGTCGATAAGTTCTCTAATGATTCTCAGCACATGTGTTTTTCCCTTTTTAGGAGGAATGAATAACTCTATTTGATCAGAGAACAGTATTAAACCTATCTTATCATTGTTTTGAGTAGCTGAGAAGGCAAGTGTTGCAGCTATTTCGAGTACAATATCCTCTTTGAACTGATCAGTAGACCCGAACGCTTCCGAGCCACTTACATCCACTAAGAGCATCATTGTTAACTCACGTTCTTCTTCAAATACCTTGATATAAGGCTCATTATAACGTGCAGTGACATTCCAGTCTATAGCCCTTACATCATCGCCAAACTGATATTGACGCACTTCTGAAAAGGTCATACCTTTCCCTTTAAAAGAAGTGTGATACTCTCCCGAAAAAATATGGTCACTTAATCGCTTTGTTTTTATTTCGATCTTCTTGACTTTCTTTAAGATATCTTTGGTTTCCATGACTATACAGCTTTCAAATTAACAAAATCATCAAAACCTATCTACACTTAACTATAAATAGGTTTTGTATATTAAAAGTTATCCCTGTTCTACTAAGGAACTTCTATTTCATTTACGATTTGGTTAATAATATCTACAGAAGTAATATTCTCAGCCTCTGCTTCATAAGTAACCCCGATTCTATGGCGTAATACATCTATTACTACTGCCCTTACATCTTCTGGAATTACATATCCTCTCTTTTTGATAAACGCATAACATTTAGCCGCTAGAGCTAAGTTGATACTTCCACGAGGAGATGCACCGAAGCTAATCATAGGTTTTAACTTCTCTAATTTAAATTGTTCTGGATAACGAGTAGCGAAGATAATATCTAAGATATACTTCTCTATTTTCTCATCCATATATACTTTCTTAACAGCCTCTTGAGCTCGTTGTATTTGTTCTAGAGTTACTACAGCATTAACTTGAGGTTTCTCACCAGCTAAGTTTTGACGGATAACAAGTCTTTCATCCTCTAATTTAGGATAATCTATAACTGTCTTAAGCATAAAACGGTCCATCTGTGCTTCTGGTAGAGGGTAAGTACCTTCTTGCTCCACTGGGTTTTGAGTAGCCATAACTAAGAATGGCTTGTCTAGTTTGAAAGTGTCATCACTGATAGTAACTTGTTTCTCTTGCATTGCTTCTAGTAATGCAGACTGTACCTTAGCAGGAGCACGGTTAATCTCATCCGCTAGAATGAAGTTAGCGAATATAGGTCCCTTTCTGATCGAAAAGTCATTTTCTTTTACGTTATAGATCATTGTACCGATAACGTCTGCTGGCAATAAGTCAGGCGTAAACTGGATACGGTTAAATGTTCCATGTACTGCTTTAGATAAAGTATTAATGGCTAAAGTTTTTGCTAATCCAGGTACTCCTTCTAATAAAATATGCCCCTGTCCTAACAAACCAATTAAAAGTCTATCGATCATATGTTTCTGACCAACAATAACTTTATTCATCTCCATGGTTAGGATATCGATAAATGCACTCTCTCTTTCTATTAATTCGTTTAATTCACGGATATCATAATTAGATCCTGTTGTGTCCATATCTATAGTTTTTTTTCTAAAGTAATATACTTTTCTGATTCTTACCGCAAATTCAAAAAATATTCTCTATTAAGTTGTTAATGTATGGTTAAATATAACAAAGGAGTTTCTGATTTAGGTCTGAATTGTGAGTTTCTTTTTATAATTTTAAGAACAAAACAAGAATGTTGTGATTAATAAGCGATTACTTATTAAAAATTTACTAGCGCATTATGATGAGAATAGCTTTTATGATAAGAAGAGGCAACTCAATCTGCACAGTAAATCGGGCAAAGCTAAGTTTCTAAAACATATCTGTGCTTTAGCGAATTCAAATCCAGACAATAGCTCCTATTTATTAGTAGGGATAGAAGATGAAGATAACGAAATAGTAGGTGCAGACTTCTATGATGACAGTAAGATTCAGAATTTAGTCAACGCTTATTTAGACAATCCTCCGCTTATTACCTATGATAATGTGGCTTTTAATGACTTACCCAAAGATAGGGTAGTCGGACTTGTATCTATTCAATCGGGTATCGGACTAACGACGTTTAAGCGATCTATCAGTGAGATAGCAGAAGGAAGTTATTTTGTAAGAATAGGCAGTACCTCTGTTCCTGATGCAGTAGTACCTCGTAGCACGAATAGGGAAATAGTAAAAAGCATAGAGAAGAACTCTCAGAATGATCTAGCGAGTATCTTAGATAGTGTTATCACCTTTATGACAGATACGCATCGAGATATGAAGCCGAGGTATAATGTTTTTAGAGAACAATTTATCATCTGTTGGGCAGGTAATAAAAAGATGGTTAGGGGAATGCCATTTTATTCTAGAGTAGATATAGAGTTCGTCAATGAGCAGATTAAGTTGTTTTATTCAGATTTAGACTCCGTCACGATTGCTTATAATGGACATAAGTTTGTGATAACGGAGTATTTAAATCTAGGACTGAATGATAAGACGAGTTATTACCCATTCGAAGAGGTGATGATTTCCTTCTCAGAGAACGGGACTTATTCTATGACCAACACAGTCTTATTTAAAGCACCATCCTATAATAGAAACATACTTGGACATATCTACGGATCTAGTCTTAATGTTATTTATAAACTTCAGAACAACCTTAAACTTACTTCTAAGGAAGAACGTGTATTAGGTAAACTATGCTTTAATATGATGCTGTGCTACCTAAACGGTTTTGAAGATGCTAAAGATGAACTAATCTCCGTTAAAGATTATCTAAAATATTCGAATGACCCTCAGCTCTTTATAGCCTTTAAGGAAGTAATGCGTATCTTGCGTAAACTGAAATACGAAACAGAAATAGATGAGTAGAACACTAGTTATAGGAGATATACACGGTGGTTATAAGGCGCTATTACAAGTAATGGAACGCGCAAGAGTAACCCCTTCAGATAAATTAATTTTTTTAGGAGACTATGTAGATGGGTGGAGTGAATCTGAGAAGGTAGTAGAATATTTATTAGCTTTAAAAGACACACACAATTGTACTTTCTTAAGAGGTAACCATGAGACGCTTTTAGTGAATTGGTTAGAAACAGGTAAGGAGAATAAATTATGGGAAGGCAATGGAGGTGATGCTTCTATTAAATCCTATTCTCTAGATAATATCACAAAAGAAATGAGAGAGAAACATCTCCATTTTTTTAGAAACTTACAGAACTATTATATCGATGAGAGCAATAGACTTTTCGTTCATGCAGGTTTTACCAATTTAAGAGGAGTGAAGGACGAGTATATTGAAGAAGGCTTTTATTGGGATAGAACGTTATGGGAGATGGTATTATCTATGGATACAACAATCAGTAAGGAAGATATTCGATATCCGAAGAGATTATTACACTATCATGAAATCTTTATAGGACATACACCTGTTACTAATTATGGTTTTAAGTATCCTATGAACTTTGCCAATATATGGAATATAGATACTGGAGCAGCATTCTTAGGACGTATTTCTATTCTAGATATAGAGACGAAGGAATATTGGCAGAGCGATGTAGTCGCTGAGCTATATCCAGAAGAGGAGGGAAGGAACCATAAATAAAAAACACTTTTATTATATTTGTCACACACAATCTTGTTATATGAAGAAAATATATTTAGTACTATTACTCTTAGTAGGTACAGTAGGAGCTAGAGCACAGGCTGTTAATGAAGTAAAAGTGAATGTGTTTAATACACTTGCACTAGCATCAGTAGAGATCGGGTATGAGCACTTTATCGGGCATAACCAGTCGATAGGAGCTAATTTTAATATTAACGACCGTTTTTCTTACCACAAAGAAAAAGGAGGGAAGAACCAAAAGTTTAATACCAACAGTTTAGTTGTTAACTATAACTACTATTTTGGGTCAGGGAATGATGCACATGGCAGTGGATATGTAGTATCTCCTTTCTTAAAATATCGCTTTGGAGATTTTAAAGAGAACCTATGGTCAGAAGCAGCAGATACATCTATCAGAACTAAAGTAGATATGAATAGCTTCATCTTTGGAGTAGGCTTCGGGTATAAGTGGGCTTTAGGAGACTCATTCACGATTCATCCTTTTGCAGATATCGCGAGAAACTTCAGTAGTGAAGTGAATGACAGATTCTCTGCTATTGAGTTTAATGCAGGGATTAACTTAGGATATAGATTCTAAATACTTAGATAATAGAATAAAATAGAGGGTGCTTACTAGCTGTAAGCACCCTCTATTTTTATAAGTATAGACTAGAAGTCAAATTTAATACCTTGTGCTAATGGTAGCTCTGTACCATAGTTGATTGTATTCGTCTGTCTTCTCATATAAGCTTTCCATGCGTCTGATCCAGACTCTCTTCCTCCACCAGTCTCTTTCTCACCACCGAATGCTCCACCAATCTCAGCACCAGATGTACCGATATTCACATTAGCGATACCACAGTCAGAGCCAGCATGAGATAAGAATAACTCCATTTCTCTCATACTATTCGTGAAGATAGAAGAAGATAGCCCTTGAGGCACTCCGTTTTGCATTGCGATAGCTTCTTCGATATCTTTGTACTTCATGATGTATAAGATAGGTGCGAATGTCTCAGCCTGTATAATTTCGTATGTATTCTTACCTTCTATGATACACGGTTTTACATAACATCCACTCTCATACCCAGCACCTTCTAGCACACCACCTTCTACGATGACCTTACCTCCTTCAGCTTTTGCCTTTTCGATAGCGTCTAAGTAATCTTTTACAGCTGCTTTATCGATAAGTGGTCCTACGTGATTAGTAGCGTCTAATGGGTTCCCTATTTTTAATTGAGCATACGCCTTTTGTAGTACATCTACTGTCTTATCATATACACTCTCGTGTACGATAAGCCTTCTTGTACTAGTACAGCGCTGTCCTGCTGTACCTACAGCTCCGAATACAGCTCCTACTAATACCATATTGATATCAGCATGTTCAGATACGATGATAGCATTATTACCTCCAAGCTCTAGGATCGTATTACCGAAGCGCTCTGCTACAGTCTTAGATACATGTCTACCTATACGAGTAGACCCCGTGAATGACACTAGAGGAATTCTAGGATCCGTGTTGATTAGATCACCACATTCATTACCGATAACTAGGTTACATACACCTTCAGGGATATTGTTTTTCTTGAATACACCAGCTACGATATTCTGACATGCAACACCACATAATGGTGTTTTAGAACTAGGTTTCCAGATACACACATCACCACATACCCATGCGATCATAGTATTCCAACTCCATACTGCTACCGGGAAGTTAAAAGCAGAGATAACACCTACCACTCCGATAGGGTGCCACTGTTCATACATACGGTGCATAGGACGCTCAGAGTGCATCGTAAATCCGTATAGCTGACGAGATAGACCTACTGCGAAGTCACAGATGTCGATCATTTCCTGTACCTCACCTAGACCTTCTTGAAGGCTTTTTCCCATCTCGTATGATACTAGTTTACCTAAGTATTCTTTTTTATTTCGAAGTTCTTCACCTATTTGTCTTACGATTTCGCCTCGTTTAGGAGCAGGCACTAGTCTCCAGCTTTTAAAAGCCTCCTCTGCAGTAGCCATTACTTTTTGGTAATCTTCTTTTGTAGAAGCTTTTACTTTTCCGATAAGTTGACCGTCTACTGGAGAATAAGATTCTATAATCCTACCATTAGAAAAAGAGTTAAGACCTGTAGAAGAACCATTGTTCTCTGCCACGAGTCCTAATTTTTCTAATACTTCCGAAATACCAAATTGGTTATTAGATGTCGTCATTTGTTTTTTATTTATAGTTTGTAATTGATTGTTACTTGCTAATATAAAAAAAAAATATGACAGGGAGTGTAATGTACAGTAATCTACTACTCTACGAATTTTGTATTAGTAGGCATCACAGTCTGACAGCATTCACAAGTTCTCAGTTCTTCAGATGAGTAGAAATGTTTAAAATGAGGTAAGAAATCTTTCTCTATATCTGTTAGCTCAAAATAGACCTCATATAGTTTATGATTACAATTTTCGCAGAACCACATTAAGCCATCTTTTGCACCAGGGTCTTTTCTCTTTTTCTCTACTACTAGGCCTACAGAGTTCTCTGTGCGGATAGGTGAGTGAGGTACCTTAGCAGGTAGTAGATAAATATCTCCTTCGTTTAAGGTAATGCGCTTGCGCTCGTTATTCTCTTGTATATCGATATAGATAGTTCCTTCTAGTTGAAAGAAGAACTCTTCAGCTTCATTATAGTGAAAATCCTTTCTAGCATTAGGGCCACCTACGACCATAATGATATAATCAGATGCTTCTGGGTAAATGTTTTTATTGCCAACAGGTGGTTTTAATAAATCTTTGTTCTCTTTTACCCATTTAAATATATTGAATGATGACTGTGTACTCATAGTATGATATATGAATTAATTACTTCTGCTCAACCAACTTTGTGGGTTATAGATATCAGTATTTCGAGACAGTAAGAACTTCAACACCGTCTGACCATTACTATTCGTACTGATAGATCCGATGTCTTGTTTTAGACTTACTTTATCTCCTTTTTTGACAGATACCTCACCTAAGTTTTGATAAACAGTTATATAATCTCCATGTTGTATTAATACAGCTTTATTACCACCAGGTAATACCTGTACCTGAAGTACATCCCCTCCGAATACCGCTCTAGCTCTAGAGCCTGCCTCAGTAGTAATCTCTACACCGCTATTGTGTATCGTCAGCTGAGTCTGTACAGGGTGAGGCTGATCTCCATAAGGTAGAGATATATATCCCTTAGCTACAGGCCAAGGTAGCTTACCTTGATTAGCTCTAAAGTTATCTGCTACGATCTTCCCTTCTGGAGTAAGCTCAAAGGCAGTAGCAGACTTAGTAGAAGCAGTAGACTTAGTCGTCTTCTTACCTTCTTTAGCTGCTTTTTCTCTAGCGATACGGTTCGCTTCTTCAATCGCTTCTTTGATCAATTGCTTAATCTTTCTATCGATTGCCTTTGTCTCCTCTTGCTTTTGCTTGATGTGTTTGTTATACTTTTGCTGATCTTTTTGTACGATAGACATTAGGTTCTTTTGTTCTCCTAGATCCTCTTGTAAATTCTTTTCGTTCTGTTGTTGTTCAGTAAGTAGTTTTTGTTGTTTTGCTTTTTGTGTACTTAGTCTAGCTAGTGCCTCTTTTAGAGATTCAGCTTTAGCCTTCACCTCATCTGCTTGAGATTTTCTATAGTCAGCATATTGTTTCATATACTGTACTCGTTTATAAGCTTGAAGGAAGTTATCTGATGATAATACGAACATCAGTCTACTTTGGCTAGACTTTGTTTTATATGATTTTAATACCAGATCAGCATAGTCTTTTCTAAGCTTAGCCAATTCTGCTTCTAGGGTATTAACCTCTTTTTCTGTTTTAGAGATATTGCTATTCGTTACAGATATTTGTTTTTGAACATTGTTTATTAACTGTCTATTTAAGTTAATCTTACGGTTGTTCTCATCTATTTCTAATAGAATATTTCTCTCTTTCGTCTTTTCTTTTTTAAGTAAATCTTTGACAATATTTATCTCCACTAAGATTTGCTGCTTTCTACGCTCCAGTTGTTCTTGCGTTTCTTTCTTTTGCCCGTAAGCAAAAACAGTACATATTAATAATAAGGATAAATACGCTCGTCTCATTTGTAGATTACTTCTTGTTGATCTTATTGTTTTATTCCGACTTGTTTATAACCTGCTGGAACTTTGTAATTAAAGTTCAAGTTATCATTAAAAGTCACATTGTCATAACGAATGTTCAAATGTATGCTTTTTTCTTGTCTTGCATCTATATTTATTTCAGTAGGAGTCGTATATTTTCCCACTTTTTTATATTCTGGATACGAAATAGTGACAACTCTATTGCTAGATGCCTGAGATATCTCTTCTTTTTTTAATAATCCATTTTGATCTTCGAAGAAGTAAGCGGATTGGATATCTTCCTCTACTTTCGCTTTGATTTTGTGCAATCCTTCTTCTATAGATGCTTCATACTTATTAGTTCCCGATTGGGCATCTAGAGCCTGACCTAGTAGCAGATTCTGAAACTTAGTATAGTTAAGGTCTGTCCCTAGCCATTGGCTTAGCATACTGAAGTCTCCTTTGAAGAATACCTTATTCCACTTCTCATAGTATTGCACTCCTTCTGGAGTTACATATACCTTAGCTATCGGAATACCTATAAAGCGAATGTTCAGCAAGATCTGTTTATCCTTTTCGATAAAGATATCCATAGAGAACTTCTTAGATTCGTTATCCGCCTCATAAGAAGCAGAAGAGCGAATAGCAGTGGTAGTGAAGTCTACTATTTGTTTATTGTGGTTGTTTAGAATTGTAAGCACAGTTTTAGCATTACTAGCCTCACTCTCGTCTAGTATACCATCCATGTTCTTCTTCTTACATCCTACAACTAGAAATAAAGTACAGATAATAAGTAGGGATATCTTTCTCATAATTGTCTAAAACTATTTTATAGTAGCAAGATAGATAAAAAAAATCCGTTTTAAATAAAGTTTAAAACGGATTTAATATTTTAGAGTCTGTTTCTGTATTAAATAATGATGAAGATATAGTCAAATAGATATATCATCGGTATATACAGGAGACGTCTATATCATGATTTAGTCTAGTACAGAGTAGTCCCCGATACTGATACTCGTATGCTTACCGTCATAAGTAGCATGGTTACCCACCATAGCATTATCTAGATTTGCATTTCTGATCGTAGAGTTTGTTTGGATAAGACTGTTTTTGATTGTAGCATTTTCTACTTTACAGTTGTCTCCTAGAGATACATTAGGCCCTACAGTCGTATTCACTAGTACTACATTCTCTCCGATATAACATGGACGGATGATCGTACTGTTCTCTAGCACTACATTATCAGATACATAGTTAGCGTCCTCTTGTTCTAAGAAGCCTAACATTCTGTTATTTGTGTCTACAGTTACATTCTTATTACCACAGTCCATCCACTCATCTACTTGACCAGGTACGAAGCGCATTCCTTTTTGCTTCATATTTTCTAGTGCGTCTGTTAGCTGGTATTCACCTCCTTTGATAATATTATTATCTAGTAAGTACTCTAATTCTTTGCGCAACGTTTCACCACTTTTAAAGTAGTAGATACCGATGATCGCTAGATCAGATACAAACTCTTTAGGCTTCTCTACGAAATCTACGATGTCGTTTTTATCATTTAGTTGTACTACACCGAATGCACTAGGATCTTCTACCTGCTTTACCCAAATAACGCTGTCAGCATCTTTCTCTAGGTTAAAGTCAGCGCGGAATAACGTATCTGCGTACGCTACCACGATAGGCCCTTGCATAGCTTCTTTAGCACATAGGATAGCATGAGCAGTTCCTAGAGCTTCGTTTTGATAGCAGATAGTCCCTTTCGCTCCTAATTTAGCAGCGATAGCGATTAAGTCTTCTTCTACTTTTTTTCCAAAGCTCTCGTGGATGATAAATGCAATCTCATCTATCGTATCGTTAAGAACTTTAGCGATATCTTCTACTAATCGGTGTACAATTGGTTTCCCAGCGATAGGGATTAATGGTTTAGGAACAGTTAATGTGTGAGGACGAAGTCTAGACCCACGACCAGCCATTGGTACAATAATTTTCATTTTCTAGTATCTTTATATTACAATATCTATTTTACTCCAGTGCTCCCAAAACCTCCAGCACCTCTCTCTGTATCAGTAAGTACTTCTACAGGTTGCCATTGGATTTGTTCGTATTTAGCGATTACCATTTGAGCAATGCGTTCCCCGTTCTCTATCACGAAAGGTTCTTTTGACAGATTGACTAAGATAATACCTATTTCACCTCTATAATCAGCATCAATAGTACCAGGGCTATTTAGTAAAGTGATTCCTCTTTTTGCAGCTAATCCACTTCTAGGTCTGATCTGTGCTTCGTATCCCTCAGGTAGTTCTATAAATAGACCTGTAGGTACGATGGCTCTCTCTAGAGAGTTTAGTGTGATAGGTTCTTCTAAGTTCGCTCTAAGATCCATACCTGCAGACTGATTAGTCTCATAATTTGGCAATGAATGTTTAGATTTATTGATGATTTTTACGGTAGTCATATTTATTTTTTAATGGTTAACAAAGATAAAAAAGTTATGCTGATTAAAAGAATATTATGCGATTAAGTATGAGTATGATATTGTGTTTTTTATGTTTTTATAGGGGTGGTCGGATTGTGGTCGGCTAGTGATGGGCATGTGATCGGCTAAAAAGTGCTATAAACTAGCCGATCACTTACCGATCAATAACCTAGCAAATAGTAATCATAAAGAATGAAGTTAATAAAATAAAAGACAACCCTCGTGAAATGGGAAGGTATAAGTAAGGAGTTGTTATAAATTATAGCAATTCTACTCGCTAAAGTACTTTAGACTTTTTTCGGAGTTATTTTTGTGCTATTCATAAATGTAATAATGAGAAACGATGACTGTGAATTTCGTTTAGATATCTTAATAAAGATTGTATTTTTGGTCTATAGAGTTTCTAGATTTTAAACAGATGTATATAGACAATAAGTATTATCGACTAAGCACTATCCTCCATAGAGTAAAGGATATAGTGGATAATGCTATATCTAATAACTACTTCTGGCTACGGGTAGAGATAGGCCAGCTAAAGGAAGACCGAAAGGGGCACCTCTATTTAGAACTCGTAGAGCATAGAGATGGTGTTATATTAGCTAAGTGTCGTGCGAATATCTGGCAATCTAATGCTTATGTGATTAAAAAATCATTAGGTGAGAATGCAAATGAGATATTGAAGAACGGTGCTGAGATTATGTGTTATTGCGAAGTCACGTTTAGTAATCTATATGGGATGTCTATTAATATACATCGGATAGACTTGTCTTACTCATTAGGAGAAGTAGAACGCATAAAACAGGAGAATCTAAGAAAGCTAGTAGAGCAAGGATACCATCAGAAAAATAAAGAGCTGTATCTACCTACTGTGCTTCAGCGCATAGCGTTAGTTAGTTCTAAAGGGACTGCTGGTCATGTAGATTTTATAAAACAGCTAACAGAGAACGAGTATAATTTCGTCTATCATATAGACCATTATGACTGTCAGGTGCAGGGCGATGGAGCTATAACTTCAATACAAGAAGCATTTAGTGAGATAGAGCCCGATATATATGATGTGATTGTATTGATTAGAGGAGGAGGGTCAGCTTTAGACTTGGATGTGTTTAATCACTATGAGTTAGCAGTAACACTAGCGATGAGTCATACTCCTGTGTTTACAGGGATAGGACATGAGACTGATAATTCGTTATCAGACTTTGTGGCTAATCGATACTTTAAGACCCCGAGTGCTGTAGCTGCTTATATCGTGGAGAAGACAGCTATGTTCTATACGGATATCAGTAGGATGTATGAAGGTATTATGCAGTCATATGCCCAGTATATCACTCTTGAACAGCATAGGCTAGAAGTAGCAGAGAAGGAGATAAGGCTATACGGAGTAGCACAAGGCAAACAAAAGAAACAAGAGTTAGATTCATTATCTAATAGATTGATAACAGAGGTGAGGAAACGCCTTCATACAGAAGAGTCGTTTATAGAGAGTGCAACGCAGTCTATCTCCTATCGTGCTCAACGCATAGCTAGTAAAGAAACGCAGACACTAAAAGAGAAAACGAAGTTAATAGCTTATTTAGCACAACAGTGTATCTATTCACATCAACAACAACTGAATACTTCGTTAGAAAAATTAGCCTATCAGGCAAAAGGACAGTTGAAGAAAGAACGTGTGCGATTAGTTACTTTCGAAGAGATTATGACAGCGTATGATCTGAGTTCTATTCTACGGAAAGGGTTTGCGATCGTGATGCACAATGGACAACTGTTGAATGAACACCAAGAATTAAATATAGGAGATGAGCTAGAGATAGCGATCTATAATAAGAAGTATAGAATTATATTAGCAGAAATAAAAGAAGTGAAGCAATGGAACAACTTACTTATGAAAAAGCCGCTTTAGAATTAGAGGTAATTCTGAATGACTTAAAGAATGATGAAGTCACAGTAGACGAATTAGCGAGTAAGGTAGAGCGCGCGTCTAAACTAATAGTGTTCTGTAAAGAGAAACTCACAACTACAGAACAACAAGTAGAAGGCATTATAGAGAAATTAGGGCTATAAAATAAGAACACGGTCATAGAGATACTCCATGACCGTGTTCGTCGTATGTAGTTTACTATATTATAGTCTTTCTTTCATGTCTAAGAGAAGACAGGCTATAGCGACCTGTTATAATCATGGTAATAAGTATCCTTAGTTACCAAACGAATCATGATTAGTAGTACTGTTCTGTATGAAATGCCTTACGTCATCAGAAGAAGGCAACTCGAATACATCTAGGTGGAAATAATCTACAGCGGCTAATACGTGGTCAAATATATCTGCCATGATATTCTCATATACTGCCCATACAGTGGTATTCGTGAAGGTGTATATCTCTATCGGTAGCCCGTGCTCTGTAGGCTGTAGATGCCTTACCATCAGAGGATATTCTTTGTGAATATTAGGATTCTGCTGTATGTATCTCGTCACATACGCTCTGAACATTCCTATATTTGTTATCCTACGTCCGTTGATAGGCATAGATTGATCAGCTTGTGTTCTCTCGTTATATTCTTCTATTTCTTTTTGACGCTCTTCTATATATGGAGCTAATAGCTGTATCTTTTTCAGTAGTTCTATCTCATCTTTCTCTAGATAGCGAATAGAAGATATTTTAATATTGATACTTCTCTTAATTCTTCTACCTCCAGAAGTCTGCATTCCTCTGTAGTTTTTAAATGAGTCACTAATCAGAAGGTGGGTAGGTATGGTGGTGATTGTCTTGTCAAAGTTCTGCACTTTTACCGTACTTAAGTTCATCTCTAGTACAGTACCATCTGCACCATACTTAGCCATCTCTATCCAGTCTCCTACGCGTACCATATCATTAGAAGAGACTTGAATACTTGCTACGAATCCCATAATAGTATCTTTAAATACTAATATAAGGATAGCAGAGGCTGCTCCTAATGAGATTAAGAATTTGATAGGGTCTGTACCTGTGATGATAGAGAATATAATAATTCCTGAGAAGAAATAAACTAGTATACTAGATACCTGAGCATAACTATCTAGAGGCTTATCAGCCAAACGTGGCTTACTCTTTAGGTAGTCACGAATACTGCGTATAGTGGATCTAATCACTAATGTCAAGGCTACTGTGACTAATATATCTGTTAGGGACATTACAAACTTGGTTAGGTTTGGAAAGCCTAAAAAGAAGATTGGGAACAGTATTTTGGCTAAAGCGATTGGAATTAAATGAGTAACATTGTGAAAGAACTTATTCTGTACTAATAGATCATCAAATGTCGTTTTAGTTTTAGAACTAAAAGTCTTCACTAATACGATAAAGAAGTTCTTCAGAATATAATCTAAAATGAACATACAGATCGTAAAAGATGTTAGTAATAGAATCGCTGTCACAACATGGGTAGCGTACTCTGATAAACTTAAGAAGTCTAGCAGATTATAGAACCACTGATATAGCCCGTTGAAATCTTCTGTATTGATAATAGAGTTAATATTATTAGTAACTAGATAGTTATTAATCATCATGTAATTATGGCTTTTATATTTATAGCTGTTTTAATATAAGCATTATAGCAGACAAATACAAATTAGGACTGCTAATGTGTGTGAAAAGTAACTATTTTTTTAGAGAAATTGCTTAAGAAAAGTATAAACTGTTGAAAAAAACAGGTAAATCTGAAGTGAGTGTATTGTTATGATGTAAAAAAAGGCGAAATGCTTAACATCTCGCCTTTTAAAGGGTATTTTATATTTTCTTTTAATGCTATAATTGATTCAGCATAGAGTTGATTTTATCCAGATTAGGAGTTAAGATAACTTCTATACGTCTGTTCTTTGCCTTGCCTTCAGCAGTGTTGTTACTTGATAGCGGAGCATATTCACTTCTACCAGCAGCTGTAAGATTTCTCTTATCTATCTGAGGCGTTTGCTCTAGAATAGACACGATAGTTAAAGATCGTTTAGTAGATAAGTCCCAATTGGTCTTCACTCCATCTCCTAAGTTACCTAATATCTTATCATTATCAGTATGTCCTTCTATCAGTACCGTGATATCAGGATTGTCTGCTAATACCTTACCTAGTTCTACTACTGCCTCTTTGCCTTCATCACTGATCGTCCAGCTACCGGATTTAAACAATAATTTGTTCTCCATAGAGACGTAGACACGCCCATTTTTTTGTTCAATGGTCAGTCCTCTACCTTCGAATGCATTTAAGGCATTAGATAGATTGTCTTTTAGGGCACGCATCTGCTTATCATTAGCAGCTAAGATACTCTCTAATTCTGCTACACGTCTTGATTTTTCTTCTAGTTCAGTTTTGGCTTTAGCTAGTCTAGCAGCTTCTGCCTTTAGTGTTTCCTCACTGTGCTTCTCTAGATTGTTGTAAGAGCTTTCTAAGTCTCTTAATTTGTTTTGTGCAGCAGCGATCTCAGCATTAAGATTACTTCTTTCTTGTTGCAATTCCTTTAACTGAGCGGCTAGTTGTCTTTTGATATTTTCTAAGTCTGTATTAGAACTATTCATAAGATCTAATTCACTACTTAGCTGTTCGTTTTCGGCTAATGCATTTTTGTACTGTTGATCTAGTTCATTGTATAACTTGCGTGTCACACATGATGATAACATGGTAAGAGCTAGTAAGCCTAGGCTAATCTTTTTAATTGACATAGTTTGTTGTTTTATTAAGGGGAAATAGGGTTTATGCGTCTATCTCTACAAGTATTGGGCAGTGATCAGAGTGCTTTACATCTGGTAGTATAGTCGCGTGTTTTATCTTACTTCTCATATTCTCTGTCACGAGGTGATAGTCTATTCTCCACCCTTTATTATTGTTACGAGCATTAGCTCTGTATGTCCACCAGCTGTAGTTATGTGGCTCTTGGTTAAACATACGGAAGCTGTCTATAAAACCATTGTTGATAAACTTGTCTAGCCATGCACGTTCTTCTGGCAAGAAACCTGATACTTTAGCATTGCGCACAGGGTCATGGATGTCGATAGCTTGGTGACAGATATTGTAGTCTCCACAGATCACTAGATTTGGAATTTCTTTTTTTAAATCATTAATATAGTTAAAGAAGTCATCCATATACTGATATTTAAAATCTAATCTCTCTATATTAGAGGCAGAGGGTAGGTATAGAGACATCACAGAGATATTGTCATAATCTACTCTTAAGTTTCTACCTTCGAAGTCCATGTAGTCAATGCCTGTCCCGAATACTACATTCTTAGGCTCTTGCTTACACAAGATAGCTACTCCACTATAACCAGCTTTCTGAGCAGAATAATAGTATTGGTATGGATATCCGGCAGCTAGTATATCTGCTACAGGGATTTGATCTTCTTTTGCTTTTATTTCTTGTAGACATATAATGTCCGGATTCTCTTCTTGAATCCATTCTATAAATCCTTTGTTTATAGCAGCACGTATTCCATTTACGTTATACGAGATTATCTTCATATAAAATGAGTATGTAGTTTAAAAAATCAAAAATATAAAAAATATATTTTTTGATTTAATATCTTATCTTTGTTTTAATCAGTTATTTATACATTTTGTAATTTCTTTTTTATGAATAATAGTACTAGTCTGATAAAATAAAATGGAATAGCTGAAGATTTTAGTATATTTGTATTACTTAATTTTGATTTTTAATGGGGTTAGTAACGGCGAAAGAAGTAGCAAAGGCAATTAACGTAGATAAGTATGGTTTTCTAGGAACCTTTTCGGGGTGGATGTTGATGAAGGCACTTAAGATCACTACGTTAAATAAAATTTACGACCGCAATAAGCATTTGTCTAATCTAGATTTTTTAAATGCTATCTTAGAAGAGTTTCAAATAGAATTTGAAATAGATCCAGAAGAACTTAAAAGATTGCCTAAGAAAGGGCCTTATATAACTATTTCTAATCATCCATTAGGAGGAATAGATGGTATTCTATTGCTTAAATTGATGTTAGAACATGATCCTGATTTTAAAATTATCGCTAACTTCTTATTACATCGCATAGAGCCATTAAAGCCTTATATTATGCCTGTGAATCCTTTTGAGAACAATAAGGATGTTAAATCAAGCGTTATAGGATTAAAAGATACTTTAAGACATTTAAGTGATGGAAAGCCCCTAGGGATATTTCCTGCAGGAGAAGTGTCTACGTATAAAGATGATAAACTTATAGTAGATAAACCTTGGGAAGAAGGAGCTATTAAACTGATAAAGAAAGCAAATGTACCTGTAGTGCCTATTTATTTTCATGCAACGAATAGTAAGTTGTTCTATTTCTTGTCTCAGATAAATCCTACACTGCGTACAGCTAAACTACCTTCTGAACTATTGACTCAAAAAAATAGAGTAATCAAAGTAAGGATAGGTAGACCGATATCAGTAGAAGAACAGAGTGAACACTATGATATAAATGATTATGGTAACTTCCTGCGTTTTAAAACATACTTATTGTCTAATGCTTATAAGGATGAAGATATACGTAAATGGATTAAAGTACCGTCATTTAATTTCAAATTACCAAAAAGCGTGAAAGATATTATTGAGGCACAGCCAGTAGAGAAGATTTTAGAAGAGATTAATACGCTTAGAGAAGGTGATTATAGATTATTGCAAAGTAAAAATTACGAAATATTCTTGTGTAAATCAGAGCTAATACCAACTATTCTAACAGAATTAGGACGTTTAAGAGAAATTACGTTTAGACAAGTAGGAGAAGGAACGAATAATGAACTAGACCTAGACCAGTATGATAAATATTATCACCATATGTTCTTATGGGATAATGATACTCAACAGATTTGTGGAGCATATCGTATGGGATTAGGGACAGAGATTTATAAGAAATATGGAATCAATGGGTTCTATTTAAACGAGTTGTTCCGCTTTGAATCTGAGCTATATCCTATGATGTCTCAGTCTATAGAGATGGGAAGGGCTTTTATTATTAAAGAATATCAACAAAAACCAATGCCTCTATTCTTATTGTGGAAAGGTATTGTACATACTACATTGAGATATCCTGAGCACAAGTATCTGATAGGAGGGGTGAGTATTAGTAATCAGTTCTCTGATTTCTCTAAATCATTAATGATTGAGTTTATGAGATCACATTATTTTGATCCTTATATCGCTCAGTATGTCACTCCTAAGATGGAATATAAAGTAAATCTTAAGGATAGTGAGAAAGATTTGATCTTTAGTGAAACAGATTCTGATTTAAATAAATTCGATAAGATCATTGAAGATGTAGAACCAGGAAAGTTAAGATTGCCTGTATTGATTAAAAAATACATTAAGCAGAATGCAAAGGTAATCGCTTTTAATGTCGATCCATTGTTTAATAATGCAATTGATGGTCTGATGTATATCAAGATTGCTGATCTACCAGAAAGTACAGTGAAGCCTGTAATGGAAGAATTCGAAGCAGAACTTGAAAGAAAGATTCAAGAAGAAAATAACAAAAGTGAAAAGCAAGAGTCATAAAAAAGGAGTTTCAATTGAAACTCCTTTTTGTTTTTAGTATAGTGCTTTGATTTTGTCTATAATCGTTTGAGCTAGTTTTTCCTTGCTCTCTATTGTCCATCCTCCGATATGGGGAGATAGTAAGACATTCTTGGCTTGTATTAAGTATTGCATCGGTTCAGGAAGAGTATTATCCGAAAACATATTCTCGAAAGAAGACTTTTCGTATTCTAATACGTCTAATGCAGCTCCTCTTACTTTACCAGACTTTAGAGCTTCGACTAGATCTATAGTATTGACAGACTTCCCTCTAGCAGTATTTATAAACCAGAAAGGTTTTTTGAACCCTTGGATTACTTCCTTGTTGATTAGATACATGGTCTCCGGTGTCTGTGGAGTATGTAGACTTAGTATATCTGCTCTTTCTTGTAACTCTGCTAAACTTACTTGTTTTGCATAGGCATTCTCTAGTCCTTCTCTGATATCGTGGAAGATTACTTCACAGTCAAACCCTTGAAGGCGTTTGGCAAAAGCATTTCCCATATTTCCATAGCCTATAATACCTACTGTTTTACCTTCTATTTCATGTCCTCTGTTTCCTTCTCTAATCCAGATTCCTTGTCTTACTTCTTGATCGACTAAGTTGAGTTTATTCATTAGGCTTAGTAGCATCCCTAAGGCGTGTTCTCCTACTGCAGTTCTATTGCCCTCAGGAGCAGCGATAAGTGCTATACCTTTAGCCTCTGCGTATGTACAGTCTATGTTTTCTAGACCAGCACCTACACGTCCAATGAACTTTAAGTTAGTTGCTTTCTCTAAAAAAGATTGGTCGATAGAAAAGCGACTTCTAATAATGATACCTTCATATTCATGTATACTTTCAGCTATTTCTTCTTTACTAGCAGTGTAGTTTTCTACATTTTCGTATCCCAGCTCAGCTAGTTGTGTAATCATTAAAGGGTGATTACTATCTATATGTAATACTTTCTTAGTGTTCATTGTGGTGATTTAGCTTTAAACAATTTAGAAACCTAAAATAACTTTTGCAATTGAAAAGTAAATTAAGATTCCAAATATATCATTACTTGTCGTGATAAAAGGACCTGTTGCTAAGGCGGGGTCTATACCATACTTATTCAGTAAGATAGGTACAAAAGTACCGATAAGACTGGCGATGATAATTACACTAATCAGTGCTATAGATACAGTGATACCTATAATGTAATCGACTCCTAGTAAGAAGTGACTTCCTAGCATCATTAGGATAGCAAGTAAGAAACCATTTAATAAACTAAGTGTTACTTCTTTTCCTAATCGTTTCCATATAGATCCAGTGATAGAATTATTAGCGAGTCCTTGTACGATAATAGCAGAAGATTGTACTCCTACATTACCTGCCATAGCTGCAATAAGAGGGGTGAAGAAGAATAGTACACCAAACTTCTCCATAGCTCCTTCAAAGCTTCTAGATACATTAACAGCTACGAATCCACCTATCATGGCGAGTATTAACCATGGCAATCTTGCTCTGGTCAGCATAAGGATACTATCGTTAGCCTCTACGTCTTGAGAAATACCTGCTGCTAATTGGTAATCTTTATCTGCTTCTTCTTTAATAACGTCTACGATGTCATCTATGGTAATACGACCTACTAGCCTTCCCATCTCATCTACTACTGGTATAGCTTCTAAGTCATATTTCTGCATAATACGAGCTACCTCTACATCTTTAGTATCTACTTTTACGTAATCTACATTTCGAATATAGACATCACTGATGTGTGTTGTAGTAGAAGAAGTCAGTAAGTCTTTAAGAGATAGCCTCCCTTTTAGACGGCCATCATCATCTAGTACATATATAGAATGCACACGTGATACATTCTCAGCTTGTTTGCGCATTTCTTTGACACAAGTAAGTACAGACCAATTTTCATTGACTGATACAAATTCCTTGGCCATTAATCCTCCTGCCGTGTCTTCGTCATAACGCAAAAGCTCAACAATATCTTTTGCATGCTCTAAGTCTTCCAGCTCTGAAAGTACTTCTTCTTTCTTAGATTCTGGTAGTTCAGAGATAATATCAGCAGCGTCATCCGTGTCTAATTCATCTAACTCTTCCGCAATTTCTTTAGGTGATAGAGTTTTTAATATTTTTTCACGGACATCTTCATTTAATTCTAAAAGGATTTCTGCTGTTACTTCACTATCTAATATGTCAAATATATAAATCGCTTCCTCTCCTGAAAGCTCATTCATAATCTCTGCTATATCGGCATAGTGTAAATCTTTAAGAATTTCTAATAATTCCTTTTCATTTTTTTCAGCGATTAAATCTTCGAATTGTTGTAAAGATTCTCTACTGATTTTAAACTCCATAGGCTTCTATTTTCTGTGTTAGTTCTATAAATTCTTTATAGTCTAATTGTTCTGGTCTTAAATTAAATACTTCTTCCGATCTTATTTCCTCTGGCAAGTTAAAGCTTTTTAAGCTGTTGCGTAATGTCTTTCTTCTCTGATTAAAGGCAGTTTTTACTACTGTAAAGAATAATTTTTCACTACATGGTAGACTGTAATCCTCTTTACGGATCATACGCATTACCCCTGACTTTACTTTTGGAGGTGGGTTAAATACGTGTTCATCTACAGTAAACAAATATTCTGTTTCATAGAATGCTTGTGCTAATACTGAAAGTATACCATAAGCTTTAGTTCCTTTTTTCTCACAGATACGTTCTGCTACTTCCTTTTGGAACATACCTGAGAACTCAGGGATGTAGTCTCTTAGCTCTAATGCTCTAAACACGATCTGTGTAGAGATATTATAAGGGAAGTTACCGATTACAGCAAAAGGCTCTTGATTAAAAGCACGTACTATATCGAATTTTAGAAAGTCTTGTGCGAATATATGGTCGTGTAGCTTGTTATAATGAGCATGTAAATAATCTACAGACTCAGTATCTATCTCTACTACGAATGTTTCTATCGGTTTGTCTAATATATATTTTGTTAGAACTCCCATACCTGGACCGATCTCTAATACCTTCTTGTATCCTTCTAATGTCAAGGTATCAGCGATTCTCTTTGCGACACTTTCGTCAGTTAAGAAAT
Source organism: Myroides odoratimimus (assembly GCF_030326305.1). Taxonomy (GTDB): domain Bacteria; phylum Bacteroidota; class Bacteroidia; order Flavobacteriales; family Flavobacteriaceae; genus Flavobacterium; species Flavobacterium odoratimimum_A. Next base: position 146,596 of record NZ_JACAKB010000007.1, read on the forward strand.
GCTGACCTAAGTGTTTTTTTGCTCTTACTTTATCCATGGTTATCTTATTGATGTTCGCTGATTAGTTCTAGTTCTGTCTTAAATGTTAGCATAAGCTCACCGAAAAGGCGTTTAGCTTCGTTCTCAAAACGATCAAAGTCTTCTTTATAGAACTGATCTAGTAATTCTTTGCTCTTTGTTTCGAATTGAATAGAATAAGTTTTTCCACCCATTTCTTCTTCTATGAGTACCTTCACGATTTTAGCTTTGTCAAACTTTCCTGTTGCTAATATACCTGGTATATAAGCATTTTTTGTCCATTGCATCCATACGTCATGTGCGCTCTCATGAATGTTGACTGTGATATTATATATGATCATAATTTTAAATACACTGAGTGATTTTATTTTTGCAAAGATAAAAAAAGCACCAAATGTCTTATTTCGAATATTTGGTGCTTTTTTTATAAGGTTATTGGTTTTAATTAGTCGATAATATCAAATCCTGTATAAGGGCGTAAAACTTCTGGAATTACGATTCCTTCTGGTGTTTGATAGTTTTCTAAGATACCTGCTAGTACACGAGGTAATGCTAATGAACTACCATTTAAAGTATGTGCTAATTGGTTTTTACCATCTTTATCTCTAAATCTTAATTTCAATCTATTCGCTTGGAATGTCTCGAAGTTTGATACAGAACTAATTTCTAACCATCTGTCTTGTGCTGTAGAGAACACTTCGAAGTCATAAGTAAGTGCTGATGTGAATCCCATATCTCCACCACATAATCTTAAGATTCTATATGGAAGTTTAAGGTCGTTCAATAGTCCTTTAATATGTTCTACCATTCCGTCTAATGCTTGATAAGAATTATCTGGGTGTTCGATACGTACGATTTCTACTTTGTCAAATTGGTGAAGACGGTTAAGACCTCTTACGTGTGCTCCATATGATCCTGCTTCTCTACGGAAACATGGTGTATAAGCTGTACACATAATAGGTAACTCAGTCTCTTGTAAGATAACATCTCTAAAGATATTAGTCACAGGTACCTCGGCTGTTGGGATTAAGTATAAATCGTCAACAGTACTGTGATACATCTGTCCTTCTTTATCTGGTAATTGTCCTGTACCGTATCCTGATGCTTCATTGATTAAGTGAGGCACTTGGTATTCTCTATATCCTGCATCTGTATTCTTGTCTAAGAAGTAAGAGATTAATGCGCGTTGTAGACGAGCTCCTTTACCTTTATATACAGGAAAACCTGCTCCAGTAATTTTATTTCCTAGTTCAAAGTCAATGATGTCATATTTCTTTGCTAATTCCCAGTGTGGTAGAGCACCTTCATGTAGAGTAGGTACTTCTCCTGCTTCGAATACATTTAAGTTATCATCAGCGTCTTTACCAGCAGGCACTATGTCTGTCGGTACGTTTGGTATAGTATATAACTTCTCTGTTAATAAAGCAGATACATTATTAAGCTCTTCAGTTAATTGTTTGCTTTGGTCACGTAAGTTTGATGTTTTTTCTTTGATGATTTCAGCTTTTGCTTTTTCACCGCTTTTCATCAACTCCCCGATGCTTTTGGATAGTTTGTTCGATTCTGCTAATACATTGTCTAATTCCACCTGTGTGCTTCTTCTTTTCTCATCTAATTCAAGCACTTCTTTTAGCAAATCGGCAACATCAAGATTTCTTTTGGCTAATCCTTTAACCACTTGCTCTTGATTTTCTCTAATAAAAGCTATCTGTAACATATTATAAATATTAATTGTAAAGCAAAGTTAGAAAATACTTTTCTATTAACAGCTATTTTACGTACCTCTTTATAAGTTTTGTAGAACATTATGCACTTTATTTGGTACTTTATTAGCTTTTCTAAATAATAATTTAATTAATAGAGTAGCTTTGAAATAATATGTGAAGTGCTTTTTTGCTTTATTACACTTTGTTTATCTAGTTATTTGTGTGAAAGAATTGATAATTTAAGTCTTGATTTAAAAAAAAGTGAGATTAGTTAAAGTAATATTTTACTTTTGTCTGAATAATTTTAGAGTCTGTAAAAAATAAAAATGGATATACTTATTAAATTATCTCAATTCTTATTGAGTTTGTCGTTGCTAATTATCTTACACGAGTTAGGACATTTTATTCCTGCTAAACTTTTTAAAACACGTGTAGAGAAATTTTATTTGTTTTTTGATGTTAAGTTTTCTTTGTTTAAAAAGAAAATAGGAGATACGGTTTATGGTATTGGGTGGTTGCCATTAGGTGGATATGTAAAAATATCTGGTATGGTAGACGAAAGTATGGATACAGACCAATTAGCTGGTGAACCACAACCATGGGAGTTTAGATCTAAACCAGCATGGCAACGTTTGATTATTATGTTAGGTGGAGTTACGGTAAACTTTATTTTAGCTTTTGTTATCTATATTGGTATGGCTTATGCTTATGGTGAATCATATATTGCTAATAAAGATGTAAAGAGCGGAATCTGGGTTCAGAACCCTATATTAGAAGAAGCTGGTCTGAAGACGGGTGATAAGGTATTGACGGTTGACGGAAGGGAGATTGTGAAGTTTAATAGCCTGCCAGAGGCGATCCTTATGGGGAAAGATATCGAGGTAGAGCGTGCTGGTGTAGTTGAACATGTACAGTTACCTGTTGATTTTCTTGGGCAAATCACAGAGAATAAAGGGAATGGTTTTATAGGACTGCGTATTCCTTTTATTGTAGGAGGTTTTGGAGAGAACTCTATTAATGAAGGTACATTAATGGTTAAAGATATTGTGAAGTCTATTAATGGGGTAGAGACACCTTTTTTTGATATGGTAAGCAATGTTTTAGAAGAGAACAAAGGAAAGACTGTTGCTGTTGTAGTGAATCGCGATGGAAAAGATACGACTGTTGATGTAAAGGTAAATCAAGAAGGTAAGATAGAGACATATTATGCTCCTGCTTTGCCATTTGATAATTTACAAAAATTAGGACTATATGAGATTAGTAGAGAACAGTATTCTTTAGTAGAAGCCATTCCTGCTGGTTTGCATATGGGTAAAGATAGAATCATGAGTTACTTCGGACAGTTAAAGAAAATTGTTCAACCTGAAACAGGTGCTTATAAAGGAGTAGGAGGGTTTAAAGCGATTTATGACATCTTCCCGCAGTTCTGGAGCTGGCAAGTGTTTTGGAGTATTACAGCGATGTTGTCTATCATGTTAGGAGTGATGAACTTATTACCAATCCCTGCTCTAGATGGAGGACATGTTATCTTTTTATTGTACGAAATGATCTCTGGAAGAAAGCCAAGTGATAAATTCTTGGGGAACGCTCAGATGGTTGGGTTCTTCATACTTATTGCATTACTGTTATTCGCTAATGGGAATGATATTTATAAGGCAATTTTTAATTAGATGAAAAAAATATAAAAAAAATGCTTGTTGTGTTTGCAGAACTAAAAAATCGTTCTATATTTGCATCGCAATAAAGGTAAGACATCACCTTCCTCCTTAGCTCAGTTGGTTAGAGCATCTGACTGTTAATCAGAGGGTCCTTGGTTCGAGCCCAAGAGGGGGAGCAGAGAAGCCAGTCATTGACTGGCTTTTTTCTTATAACCGTTTAGGTTATGGAATTTTAAAAACAAGAATACAAGTAAAGAAATTTACTTTTTAAGGGGATTTGAAAAGCGATATCGAACAGGTATCGCTTTTCGCTTTTCTAGAATATATGAAATCTATTTTATGATTGGTTATATTTGAGAACATTTGTTTAATGTTAGCATCCTTTAAAGAGAAGAAATAAATAGAGGTTTGACCTCTTGTCATGAGACAAGAGATTTATTTATAAAAAAACATTATCTACAGCCCTGGCTTATACAGTCTAGGGCTTTTTTGTTGCTGTGATTTAATTAGTCTTGTTCAAGAGTGCTACAATATCTGTTCAAGATTGCTTCAATAAACAGGTGCTCAGGTAGAGTAATCTTGTAGAAATGTTGAAGGGGTGTTGAAGCAAAGGGTGTGAACAGAGATTATCTAAGGGGTAGGGAAGAGTTGGTTATTTAGGTAGAAAATAGTAGTAATGTTTGTTAGTTGTTGGTAAACAACTGATTACGGTGTTATTTGCTCAAAGTGAGAATAAAAAAACTACATCTATTTTTCTTTAAAACAAGGTAATAGCTACTTTATAGCGGTGTTTTCTTTAAAAAAACAGGACTCTATAAGTATAGATATTATAAAAAGGAAGATAAAACACCTCTATATAAGGTAATATAATATGTATAAATCGCTAGAAAGGTCATAACAAGGGATATTCTCAATACTTACACTTATATATACTAGATTACAATATTAAATACACTCTACCATCTAGCCTTACGTATATATAGTATAGAGAAGCCATAGCGCAATAACTTTTAAAAAAAGATAAAAAAACTTTTACTCGTAAAAGGTGATATAATAGATAGTTAAGAAATAGTTTTCAAAAACCTTGAAAATAATTCAAAGATAAGTTTGGAAGTAAAGGAAAAGATACTACTTTTGCATCCGCATTAGAGAAGTGATAACGACTCTAGAGGCAGACGATCATAGACAAAAAGAGAAGCAAGAATTACTTAAAATAAACTTTAAAAAATTTACGAAAATAAATTTGGATAAGTAAAAAATAAGGTAGTATCTTTGCAGTCCGCTTCAGTAAAGACGGGGCTTAGCGAAAAAACAAGAAAAAATATTTTCTAAAAAAAGTTTTGCTAATTCGAAATAAGTTTTTACTTTTGCACTCGCTTTGAAATACAAGTGAGAATAGAATAAGAAGACACGTTCATAAACATATTGGATTGACAGCATACAAATAAGAGAGTAAGGCAAATCGCAAGAT
>NZ_JACAKB010000080.1 GCF_030326305.1 Myroides odoratimimus
ATCAAGATTATTACTCTCTAAAAATGGACACAACCCTTTAAATATCAATTGCTTTAGTTTTTTGTCGTGTACTTAGAGTAAAGTTAGTTAAATAAGATCTTTTTGCTTTACTTATCTCATAAAAACTTTTTTTAGATGAAAAGGGGCAGAGTTTAGATTCGTTAGGAGACTTTTTAGTCTTATTAAGTTGTTGGATTTTTAGTAAGAGTATATGAATAACAAAACAAAACTGTTTTTTTAGAAAAAAAACAGATATTTGAATTATAATTAAAAAATGATTGAAGGTTAATAAGCATCGCACAAGTTTTTTTACGATTTTAAATAAGGAGTTTTTATTTGATAATTAAAAAGCTAGTAGTAAGAAACTTTGTGATAAAGTAGTGGGATGTTTGTAATGAAGACCTTAGTTTCAAAACTAGAAATTAAGGTCTTTTAATCAAGAACTAAATAAAGATAAAGACTAACTATACTGTTTTTGTAAGGGGGGCGTTATTGGGTTTGTAAAATAAGAATAAAGAAGGTTTGTAGATTTTTGTGTTGCTAAACAAACAAAATCTACACCCCATGACCAAATACTCCACAAAGATAGTATAGAATTAGATATAGTTCCACACTTACCACTTTGAAAAAGAGGAATTAAATTATAAGTTTCACTCTATAAGATAGTTAATTCTGTATTGTGCAAACTTAAAACAGATATCCAATGTAGTTATTTGCCAGTTCAAGCTTTGTTTAGTAACCAAGTATTAAGTCATAAAAAGTATTTGGTCATTTTACAAAACTAAAAAGTCAAGATGACTTCAAATTATTAGTGGTAAAGAAGTTTAATTTTTAAAAAAAAGAATTATGAATGAAGATCAATTAAAACAAACAGTAAACAACGCTCAAGATAAAGCAGAAGGAGCAGTAGATTCTATGAAAGAGATAGCTAGCAATGCTCAAGATAAAGTAGAAGGGGCAGTAGATTCTATGAAAGAGACAGCTAATAACGCTCAAGATAAAGTAGAAGGGGCAGTAGATTCTATGAAAGAGACAGCTAGCAATGCTCAAGATAAAGTAGAAGGAGCAGTAGATTCTATGAAAGAGATAGCTAGCAATGCTCAAGATAAAGTAGAAGGGGCAGTAGATTCTATGAAAGAGACAGCTAGCAATGCTCAAGATAAAGTAGAAGGAGC
>NZ_JACAKB010000081.1 GCF_030326305.1 Myroides odoratimimus
CTACTGCCAACAGTATGGCAGGTTCTGTATCCAGTTTCCTGGTTGAACAATTGTATAATGACCTTTGCAGGTCGCACTCCACTAAACCCATCAGTTTGCAGATATCCTTTGAAGTTTTTTAATATAGGTAGTGCAGCGCTACTGGCACGAGTAGGACTGTAATTAAACATTACAAGCTTGGATATAGGTGCATGATACACCCAATAATAGCCAAGATGAGACTTATCTTTCTTTTTCTCATCTAAGACTTTGATGGTGGTTTCATCAACTTGGAGATAACCTTCGTTTTTGATGTCCATCACTAGCTTTTGGTATAGTGGTTTTAAAGCATCCATACTTTGAGCTACCCAACCATCTATTGTAGAAGAAGCTATATCGATGTTTTCTCTTGAAAAGCGTTGCTTCTGTCTATAAAGAGGAAGATGATCTACATATTTATCGACCAATATTGTAGATAATAATCCCTCTGAAGGGATTCCTTTATCTATAATTCGCTCTGGAAGCTCACCAATATTAATTTGAGTGTTGTCTTTACCTTTAGTAGCGTATTTATATCGGATGTAACGCTTGATTTTAAAGTAACCTGGAACATAATCTAACACATCTGTAGTTTCTTTACCAATGCAAATCATATCAGATAAATCTCCCTCAGGATGTATTTCTATTTCTTCTACGGGTAAATGATCTGGTAGTTTAGCTCGTCCTGGATGTTTCTTTTTCTCACGAGAGTAGGTAATCTCTTGTTTGATTACTTCTTCTTGTTCCTCTAAGACTGCTTGTTCAACATCTAAAGGTAATTGAGTTTGATTGGGATCCTCAAAACGTTCTCGGCTTTGACCGAACTTCATGCGCTCAAGTAGCTTTACACGATATTCCAGTTCTGTATTTTTTTCTTCTAGTTTAGAGGTCTTTTCTTCTAAGCTAGTAGCTTTCTTCTCTAACTTAGTATTTACTTTTTCTTGTTTGGAAATAGTCTTTGGGGCTTTGGTTAAAAGTGCCAAAAGTTCTTGTTTCGATAAGTTTTCTAAGTCTATTTCCATGAAGTAAATATACGTCAAAAGCCTTATTTATACAAGGATTAAGGCTGTTTTATCTCATGGAAAACCGCCTTTTTTGACTACTTTTTATCACTTGTATTCCTTCA
>NZ_JACAKB010000082.1 GCF_030326305.1 Myroides odoratimimus
TGTTTTGACCCCTATAAACCTAGAGTATTTTTAAATTTTTAAAGTATAATGTTTTAGGCTACTTTTTCTCTGCTACAAATCAAGTGTTTGTCCTTTTCCCATTTCTCCATTGGAGTGATTTTTCCAAGCAAACCATGTAGTCTTTTGTTATTATAAAATACTACGTACTTCTTTAATATTTGTTCTATTTGTCCAAAAGTAAAGTATTCAAATTTAGTAAAAACCTCTCTTTTTAAAGTACCGTGATAGGCTTCTATGTGGGCATTTTCCTCTGGTGTTGCTACGTGTGTAAATTCTTGTGATACACCTACTAAGGAAAGATATTCTCTTACATTCTTGGCAATAAATTGACTACCATTATCCGATCTAATAACCACATTTTTAGGGTAATCTAACTCTTCAAAAAGCCCTGACAATAATTCTATTACCTGCTTCTGCTTAATATTAAAGCTGAAGTAGTCTTTTAATATTCTACGACTGTGTACATCAATTACAGAAAGTAAATAAGCATTTTTACCTTTTTGTGGTATCCATACCATCTTAATGTCCATTTCAATACACTCTAAGGGTCTTGTAGTCTTTACTTTACGATGCTTAACGTACTTCTTATTCGAATGATCTCTAGTTATACGAGTTTGTAAAAGTTTAGCGCTTTTCATGATACGAAATACTTTTTTATGGTTAATGGTGTACCCTTCGCGTTTAAGATACTCGCTCATCATACGGTAACCACAATCCATAAAATCACCCTTTAAAAGCTCTTTAATTGACTCTACAACAGTTTGTTCGTTAACCCAACCTTGGGTTTTATGATAGGTTAATAAAGTAGCTTTATTACCTTTTGACTTGCCAGAACCCTTGAAGTAGTACGTGCTTTCACTTAAGCCAATCCAATGTATTAGTTTAGCTTTACTTTTTTGATATTTACTATAAAAGTAATCTACCAGATCTTTTTTGGATCGGATGTCCCAAACTTTTTTTTTAACAGTTCACGTTGAACTTCTAATTCTATTTCTTTATCACTTAGTAGTTTACGAAGAATCTTATTCTCCTGCTCTGCTTTTTTAAGTTCTTTTGATTTGTCAGAAACAGCAGGTCTTAATCCTGATTCTCCTTGAGAATCGAATTTCTTCTTCCA
>NZ_JACAKB010000083.1 GCF_030326305.1 Myroides odoratimimus
AACCTGAGTTCGATTAATATTAATGCATAAAAAAAGGTAAAAATCCGTATATTTAAGTATCTGAAATTTAAATATATAAAAGATTTTTACCTATGATTTGTTTCGATAAAATTACTGATATTTTTTGTATTGTAGATGAGTTCTGCAAAGATTTTGAAAATTCTACTAAATCATTTCTTTTAGGGAGCCCTTCAAAACGGCCACCTAGAATGTCTAAATCTGAAGTAATCACCATTTATCTTCTATTTCATTTAAGTGGTTTTCGTTGTTTTAAGCATTTTTATATTTATTATGTCCAAAAACATATGACTAAAGAATTTCCTAATACTGTTTCTTATAATCGTTTTGTAGAGCTGATGCAATCAGTGATTATGCCCATGACTATTTTTGCTAAAACATGTTGTTTAGGCAAGTGTACAGGCATTTCTTTTGTAGATTCTACTCCAATTCAGGTTTGTAAAACTAAAAGAATTAGTAGAAACAAGGTTTTTAAAAATATAGCAACAACTGGTAAGTCAACTATTGGTTGGTTCCATGGTTTTAAACTTCACATCATTATTAATGATAAAGGAGAAATCTTAAGCTTTGCCATCACTCAAGCTAATGTAAATGACCGTGATCCTTTAAAAAATGAAGGATTCTTAAATAATATCTTTGGAAAACTATTCGGTGATAAGGGATATATTGGCGCTAAGCTTGCTGAATTACTGTTTCTAGATGGAATTGAATTAATTACCAGTATAAGAAATAATATGAAGAACTCCCTTATGAGTATGTCTGATAAAATACTACTTAGAAAAAGATCAGTAATTGAAACTGTTAACGATGAATTAAAAAATGTATGTCAGGTAGAACACTCTAGACATAGATCACCTATTAACTTCTTTACTAACCTTATCGCTGGAATTATTGCATATCATTTCTTGCCTAAGAAACCTGCCATTAGATATGAGAAAGTAATAACTAATCAATTAGCCTTGTTATAATCGAACTCAGGTT
>NZ_JACAKB010000084.1 GCF_030326305.1 Myroides odoratimimus
TCCTTATTGTTTCTTCTCTTTCCCTTTTCACTAGAGTTATTTCTAGTAAAGTACATCGTATTACCATCCTTTGTAAAGACAGCTGTTGCATCATTTACTCTAGAGCTTATCTCTTTAGCGAACTGCTTAGGTTCTGAGAAAGTCCCATCAACGTTAATCGTACTACTGTACAAGGCTGTAAAACTCTCATTAGTCCACTCATGAATAGCCTTATCTACTTCTTGATTCCGAGCTGATGTAAAAATTAATTCATTGCCTAATATAGTAGCTCCATAATCCGAGAATTCTGTATTAATACTCAAAGCTTTAAGATCATATACATCCTTCTTATCCTCTATCTTTTGCAAATAATCCTTATTCTCTTGAAAAAGTTGTGCTCGAGAATCATTAGCTTCCAATTTAGAAAACTCTTCCATCTTTTGCTTAGACTTGTCATAACTCTCAACAGATTTAAGCGTCTGTGCATAACGATAGTAATATTCTGATGGAATTGGCTCTTTTCCTTTATCATCATACTCTCCATCGAATAGTGTTTCATACCACTTATTAGCCTCAGGTAACTTTCCATTAAAATAATAAGCATCGGCTAGCTTCTTTAGCATATCTGCATTAGTATATCCCTTGTTTGCGATGCGCTCGTAGATCTTGATCGCATCTACATAAGCCTTAGTTTGATATTCTTTATCCGCTTTCTTCTCTGCTACCCTCTGAGCTTGAGTATTCACCCCTGCCAAAAGTAATAGACCAAATAAGCTTATTTTCAATAGCTGTTTTCTCATAGTTTCTCTTTCTTTATAGCTAATTTCCCTTAGAAGAATCGCGGTGCATTAATTGTACTACGACGGTTAAATAGTTCAAATCTTAAGAAAACTTCGTGTGATCCTGAGTTATAACGTTGAAGTGCTGTAGTATCAAAATCATAAGAATAAC
>NZ_JACAKB010000085.1 GCF_030326305.1 Myroides odoratimimus
GTTATTCTTATGATTTTGATACTACAGCACTTCAACGTTATAACTCAGGATCACACGAAGTTTTCTTAAGATTTGAATTATTTAACCGTCGTAGTACAATTAATGCACCGCGATTCTTTTAATTGAAAGTATTTAAAAAAGGAAAGTATGAAAAGATATTTACTAAAAGGTAGTCTTTATTGTTTGTTACTTTTGGCTAGCTTAAATACTTATGGTCAAAGAGTAACGGAGAAAAAAGCGGACAAAGAATATCAAACCAAGGCTTATATAGATGCTATAAAGCTCTATGAAGGTATAGCAGCTCAAGGCTATATTAATGCAGATATGCTACAAAAGTTAGGTGACGCTTATTACTTTAATGGGAAACTAATAGAGGCTAATAAATGGTATACAGAACTCTTTGATGGGACTTACGATGATAAAGGAAAAGAGCCTCTTTCATCAGAGTATTATTATCGTTATGCTCAAACTCTAAAAAGCATAGAGAATTATGACAGGTCTAAAGAGATTATGGAATACTTTGTAAGATTAGAAGAGGCAGATTCAAGAGCTCAGCTTTTTTTGGAGAACAAAGATTTTTTAAAGAAGATTGAAAAGAAGAAGGAGTTATATGATTTAAAAATATTGAGTATTAATTCTGAGTTCTCAGATTATGGCGCAACTATTCTAGGAACAGATTTAATTTTTACATCTGCTAGAAATACAGATTTTAATAAGCCTGTGCATGAGTGGACTAATGAGAGTTTTACAGCCTTGTACAGTAGTACGATTAACGCTGATGGGACTTTCTCAGAACCTAAGCAGTTTGCTAAAGAGATAAGTTCTAGAGTAAATGATGCAACAGCTGTTTTTACAAAGGATGGTAATACGATGTACTTTACTAGAAATAACTCTAGTGAAAAGGGAAAGAGAAGAAACAATAAGGA
>NZ_JACAKB010000086.1 GCF_030326305.1 Myroides odoratimimus
TACCAAAGTAGTTACAGTCTCGTTGGCTTTCACTAACGTGTCTAAATTGATAATCTGATCCTTACCTTCGGCATCCTTGTAGATTAAATTTGTTCCGTCATAAATAACATTTCCTGCTACATCTTTGGCTACCTTTTCTATAATCTCTTTTACTGCTACTGGATTGTTATTGACAATCGTCTCGAAGTTATTTGCAACCGAAGCTGGAATGTCAATGATAGTTGCGGTACCATTCTCTGAATTATAAGTATATGTACCATTAGGGTTTGCTACCAAAGTAGTTACAGTCTCGTTAGCTTTGACTAACGTGTCTAAATTGATAATCTGATCCTTACCTTCGGCATCCTTGTAGATTAAATTTGTTCCGTCATAAATAACATTTCCTGCTACATCTTTGGCTACCTTTTCTATAATCTCTTTTACTGCTACTGGATTGTTATTGACAATCGTCTCGAAGTTATTTGCAACCGAAGCTGGAATGTCAATGATAGTTGCGGTACCATTCTCTGAATTATAAGTATATGTACCATTAGGGTTTGCTACCAAAGTAGTTACAGTCTCGTTGGCTTTCACTAACGTGTCTAAATTGATAATCTGATCCTTACCTTCGGCATCCTTGTAGATTAAATTTGTTCCGTCATAAATAACATTTCCTGCTACATCTTTGGCTACTTTTTCTATGATCTCTTTTACTGCAACTGGATTGTTATTGACAATCGTCTCGAAGTTATTTGCAACTGAGGCTGGAATATCAATGATTGTCTCTGTTCCATTCTCTGACTTATAGGTATAAGTACCGTTAGTATTGTTTACCAAAGTAGTTACAGTCTCGTTGGCTTTCACTAA
>NZ_JACAKB010000087.1 GCF_030326305.1 Myroides odoratimimus
TAACTAATACCTAGCATTAAGATGTTTATGTCTTGTTTGCCAAACTTCCAATTGGTGCGATCCATCACAAGAACATAGGATTCCTGGGTAGGAATAAGCCCAAAGATAAGTCTTGAAATCCATTCCAATTTTAACCCGTATTACGCATTAGGTATATTTAAAGGTAGGTCTAAAGGGTAATCCCATAAACCTACGAACCATTTTCGTCGCTTCTTGACCAGTGCTATTTTAAGCTTGATTGTGTCATTTGTTTTTTCAAAATAAGCTCCAATAGCAAAGGTTCTATATCTTAATGTAGAAAGTGATTTTTGTGTTTTCTCTTGTAAAACAAACATTCTAAAAAGAGCCATTAGATTGTAAGCAATCATTACAAAGATCAAGGCAGCTTCGGTAGCATAGAAGTCTTTTAGATTAAATGATTCTGCTCCAAAATCTTGTTTTAGCTCTTTGATTCTATTCTCTGCATCACCTCTTGCTCGATAGTTTTTCCATACGTCATAAGCTCCACATTCCAAGTTTGTAACATAAGCGGAGTACCTGTAATTTCTGTGTATTTCATCTTCTGGAAACAGACTTAATGTTTTTCCAGGCGCTTGTGGGCGTTTACTTATTTTTTGTCTTACAATAATAACTCTTCTAGGTTTTTCCCAATTCTTAGCTTGGTAGAAGGTATCATTTATTTGGATACCTTCATCGACATTTAGCCAAGAGGTTTGGCTATCTACTAATCTTTGTACTGGATCAGTAAACTTAGCAGCAATGATGTAGTTCATAGGTTTAGACTCTAAATGATCTAAAATATCCTTTTGAAAAAAACCACTATCTAACCGTATT
>NZ_JACAKB010000088.1 GCF_030326305.1 Myroides odoratimimus
CTTTACTACCCAATAACTAAATGTCGCTAGCTTAATTCCAACACTTTCACAATACTTTGATTGTGTCAATCCACTTGTTTTCCAATCCTCTACATGAGAGTACATAATTTCTTGTTTGCTCATCTCTTTATTATTTGAGACAAACTTACTATCTTACATCATCTTATGAAATATGTGGTTGCTCGGGTGCATACTCTGCAATTGTTTTTTCTGAAAATAAATCATGCCATGCTTTTACAGGTAATTGTGAGCAAAAGATAGTTGTTTTATGATGATTACGATCCTCAATAATATCCATTAGTATAAGTTGCTTATCACCAGTAATGGGTTGTGTTTTGACCCCTATAAACCTAGAGTATTTTTAAATTTTTAAAGTATTGGATATTCCGGTTTGATTTGTGCCAGTGATTTCGGAGCACTTGTGCCACCTATTTCGGTCAAACTGTGCCAGTGATTCCGTTTCAATTTGTGCCAGTTTTCGGTTTGATTTGTACCACTTAGAGTAACGCTTGTAGTTATTTCGGTTCAAACCGTGCCACTTTGGAAAGTTTAATACCATTATCTTGTTGTTTTCAAAACGATAAGATATGGCTAATAAACTTGATCCAATGGACTTAAAACAAATTATTACCTTGCATTTAGATGGCTATAGCAATCGAAAGATAGCTAGTACATTAAGTATTTCACGCAATACAGTTAATACCTATATGCAACTCTTTGTTGCAAGTGAATACTCACTTGCAGCAAAGAGTTACAATGATGTAGTTCATAGGTTTAGACTCTAAATGATCTAAAATATCCTTTTGAAAAAAACCACTATCTAACCGTATT
>NZ_JACAKB010000089.1 GCF_030326305.1 Myroides odoratimimus
GTAGCAGAGAAAAAGTAGCCTAAAACATTATACTTTAAAAATTTAAAAATACTCTAGGTTTATAGGGGTCAAAACATAACTAATAGTACATGATTACATAATAATTCACTATCTTAGCGTTGCATTTCTGAAAAGATATTTCGGTGATTAATTAATAGCGTTTAATTATTATTAATTTATCATGAAGAAATGTATAAAATGTACAGGAATCAAATCTGTATTTGTAAGAGATTACAAAAGAACCCGTAACGGAAAAATTGAGAATGTTACCCAACATTGTCGTTCATTGCCTAATAGCATACAATATAGGTTATGGGAGTAAGCAAGAACATTAGTTCTTGCTTTTTTTGTAACATCTTGAAAAATAGCTAAAATGAAAAATCATTTTTTACAAAGTAATCTGGAGACTATTCAAAACCATCTTCTTTTTACTCCTATCATATATTGATCCTGATCTATCTTTGCATATAATTTCCTACAATAATGAAATTAACAATGTATAATATGTTGTAAAAACCACTTCCTTTTTATTGAGAATTATTCAACCAAAACAGCATTACTTTCTCTTTAATCTATTAAAAAATTTGAGTTGATTTTAGTGCCGATTATTTTGAAAAAAAGTGTTGTACAAACAATACACAAACAGGCTTTAACCCCTATGAATGCTAGGATGTAAATTATTGTATCGATAAGTTTTCTAAGTCTATTTTCATGAAGTAAGTATACGTCAAAAGCCTTACTTATACAAGGATTAAGGCTGTTTTATCTCATGGAAAACCGCCTTTTTTGACTACTTTTTATCACTTGTATTCCTTCA
>NZ_JACAKB010000008.1:0-49973 GCF_030326305.1 Myroides odoratimimus
ACTGCTAACCAGTGGGAGAGTATGTCGCCGCCTTTCTTTATAGAATCCCCAATCTCATTAGAGGTTGGGGATTTTTTTTGTATAGGGTAGATGTTAAATGTTTAAAAGAAAGAAGTATCAATTGTTTGTAGTAATTTTGAAACGTCTTATAAGGCTATAAAAAAGAGCTTTAATAGGCTCTTATTCTTTTTGAAGATCATTTACTTTATCAAGTATATATTCCATTTCATATCCTTTTCTGTGTAAGTATCCTATTAACTTTTGTGTTTTTTTATTTAAGTCTTTATCTGTTATAGAGTGCCAACGTTGTTCTGCTAGTTTATTTAAAGTTTCGAAATACATTGTGTCTTCTATTTCAGTCATCGCTATTTTTATTAGATTAGCTGATATTTTTTTGAGTTTAAGTTCTCCAATTATTCTGTTTTTTCCCCATCCACTAATACGATGTTTACCTCTTGCAAAACTACGGGCAAAGCGCTCTTCGTTTAGAAATTTATTATTTATTAGATAGACGAGTATTTCATCGTGTAGATCAGAGGAGACCTTTAAATTGTATAGTTTAGATATAACTTCAGCATGACATCTGTCTTGATAAGCACAAAAATGTTCTAATTTATTTTTTGCTTGTTCTAGTGTTAGGTACATGTTTTTATTCTTCTTTAAGTTATTTTATACCTAGTCTTTTATGAGTAGTGATTATAGCTTTTTTGTTTTTGTAATCAATCCAATTTTGTCCTTTTAACTTTCTCATAAAACTATCGAAATATCTCATTATAGTAACATTATAGATCGCTTTTGCTAGGTTACTATATTTAGATGGAAATGCTCTTAGACTCATTGATATACTAGGTGTCAGGTATTTCATATAGTGCCAATAACCCTCAGGCATATAAAGCATTTCTCCATGTTTTAGGTTACAGATATATCCTTCTACATTTTTTAAAGCAGGCCATTTATCAAAATCAGGATTGTCAAAATCAATGTCTTCTCTGGATATTAATGCATGTGGTATTTTATACATGTATTTCGTTTGTTTTGGTGAAAATAGCATACATTGCTTTTCTCCATTAAAATTAAAATGTAATATATTAGAATAATCAATATCAAAATGCATGAAAACCTTTGAATTTGTTCCTCCAAAAAATAACATCGGAAGTTGTTTTACTAAGCGTAATCCTAGTTTAGGCCATCTGAAATCATTTCTAAGACTCGGTACTTCTTTCATGATATTGTAAAGAAATATTCTATAATCAGTAGGTTCCTTTTCAAGTAGATCAATATAATCAGCCATTTTCATTGTTGCATGTGCTTCATTAAATCCATCTTTATGGGAAACAGGTCTGTCATCATAAAGAGGCACTATTTTTTCACCAGCGATTTCTTTTATATAGTTTAAACGCCATTTTTTGTAAGCAGGCCAGTCTTCGGTTAAGTTTTCTATTACAACAGGAATCTGTTTTTTAAAATATTTTTCAATAAAGTCTTTTTCAGATATAGATTTTACTCTTTCTATTTCTTGAAGTTGTAATTTTTTCATGTTATTTTACATTTATACCTCTTTGAACTCTGTAGTATTAAATTTATGTAACCTCAAATTTAATAAATCATTATTGGTTTTTGTTATAAGTTATTCGTAAAATAAGTTTAGTGACCGTAAAAGTTATTGGTCTACATTTTGAGAACTAGTTTAATCTATTTGTAATAGTTGTATCTTTAAAACAAAAACATGAGTATAAGTAATAGTTATTTGTTAGAATTTGGACATGAATTGAATAGTACAAAGAAAATAATTTCTTGTGTGCCTAATGACAGATGGGGTTGGAAACCTCATGAAAAGTCTATGAGCTTAGGAGATTTGGCTAAGCATATTGTAGAATTGACTATTTGGACTGAGAATATCCTAACAAAGGATAGTTTGGATTTTCAAGTAGATTACAAGCCTTTAGAAGCACAAACTACAGAAGAACTATTGGTTCTTTTAGATAAGTATGAAAAGGCTGTTGTATCTGCTTTAAATATGTTTGATGAAGAAAAGTGGATGTCTGAATGGAAATTAAAATCAGGTGATCATATAATTGTTGCTATGTCAAAGGTTGGAGCTAATCGATTTATTGTAAATAATCATATCTACCATCATAGGGGACAGTTATCTGTTTATTTGCGTTTGTTAGATGTGCCTATACCTGGTATGTATGGACCTTCTGCAGATGATGCTAAATAAAAGTATATATATTAAAAAAGCCTAACTCATTGAGTTAGGCTTTTTTGGTGCCCGGAGTGGGGGCACATGGTATGTGTCTTAAACAATTCTTTATTGTTTGTTATTTGCTTTAACTAATTGATTATATGTTAATTGGTTTGTTTTTCATTCTGTCTAAATATTGTATAGTATAGTATGATGTTGTATGTTGTTGTGTGAATCTATACAAATTCTATACATTTGTATAAACTTGTATAGTATGGCAACGATATCTTTTTTATATAGATCAACTAGAGAAAAAGCACCTCTTAAAGTACGTTTTTTTTACATGAACAAAGGTAGGGAATCTTTCATTGAGGTGTCAACTAAAAGTGAAGTTACTAAGGAGTATTGGCAAAAGTATCATAAAGCAAAAAGGATAGCTGATATTTCGATTAAGAATTTTCAAGCTGAGTTGTTGACTGAATTGAATAGTTTAGAGAATCACATTCATGATGCGTCAATGATTGTAGATGTAGATCGTTATAATAAAGAATGGTTGGTTGGTGTTGTGGATGGTTATTATAATCCTGTTGTTGCTACTGATGTTCCAGTATCTTTTTTGGATTGGTGTGATGTGACGGCAGAAGACAAGAAAGCAGATTTGACTTATAATACTAAGAAGAAAAATAAGGTATCGCTTAGAGTTGTGACTGAGTTTATAGTTAGCTCTAAGAAGGAGTGGTTGGTTAAGGATATCGGTATTCAGTTTAAAAGAGAGTTTGAAGCTTATTGTTTGAGTAAGGGATATTCTAATAACACTATCTCTGTGTTTTGCATTTATGTGAAGTCTGTGTGTAATTATGCAGCTATGAATGGAGTGGAGGTTAGTACTACGTTGAATCTAGTTAGAGTAAAAGAAGAGCCTGTTGATAATATTTATCTGACAGAAGAGGAGATTGAGAAAATCAAGAATGTAGAGTTGCCTTCTGATTATTTAGATAACGCTCGTGATTGGTTATTGATATCTTGTTATACAGGGCAAAGGATAGGTGATTTTATGCGATTTGATAAGTCTATGATACGATGTGAGGAAAATAGAAAAGGAGAGCTTAAATCGCTATTAGAATTCGTTCAAGAGAAAACAGGTAAAAGGATGAGTATTCCTTTGTCTAAGAAAGCGCTTGAAGTATTGAGTAAAAGAGATGGTGAGTTTCCTCGTGCCACATCTGATCAGAAGTATAATAAGTATATCAAAGAGGTATGTGAAGCAGCTGAGATAACTGAGATGGTTCCTGGCTCCATTAAGTCTAAGACAAAGAATAATGGATATCGCATGGTGGCGAAAGATTACCCTAAATGTAAGTTAGTGACTTCACATATAGGTAGAAGGAGTTTTGCTACTAATAATTACGGGAAGATACCTACTATGTATTTAAAAGAGATTACAGGGCACAGTACTGAGCAAATGTTCTTAAAGTATATAGGTAAGGGAAGTAAAGATATCGCAATGGAGATGTTTGATTATTTTGATTAAATACGAAAAGCACCTTTAGAGGTGCTTTTACTTTATTTGGTTATTAAAAATATATTCTTTCTTTAAGACAGTTCGTCTATACCTAATTTCGTAAAAGCTCTCATAATTTCCATGTTTATTTAAATTAACTAATGTTTTGATACCACAAATTAATGAAATCTTTTTGGAATAGAAAGCGTTTAGGTAGTTATTTTTTATTTAATTCTTTCAAAACTAAGTCCAAAGCCTTGGTGTGGTAGGATTATGTTGTTTTTTAATACTTTGCAAATGTGATTTTTAAAGTTGTCACCAATTGGTACGAAAGCATCACTTTTTAATCCAATATTAAAGAATGAAACTCTTACGTGTTCAGGGAATTGGATATTTACTATCATATTGCTAGTAATGTAATTCATTCTAAACAATTTATAGTTTTCATTTTTAAGGGGATATGTTCTTTTATATTGTGATTCAATCTCGTATTTCACTCCAGGCGTAGAGTTTTCTAAAGGGATTTTGTATAATGTCTTTTTGTTGTCATCAATAGTAGAAGGATCTTCTTTTAGATCTACATCATCTCCATCTATCTTAAAGTATAGTAATTCATTTGTAATACTTCCTTGAGGGTCATCATCATCACTAATTTGACTAGATACCTCAATTATAGTTTTTTTGCAGTCTATATCCATTATTACTTGATAACTACAAGTTTGTGTGTATGTTATATTAAAGTCTTCATCAATATCGTCTATTAATATTGATACATTATAGTTGTCATAATATATATCTGCATTAATAGGGAGGTATGTGCTTAATATATGTTCTTCTAATGAATTACTGATTTCTGGAAATTTTCTTTTATATAAGCTTTTTGTTATTTCTCTCCATAATAATGGTAAATCGTTTCTGTTATTTAAAAACTCAGAAGTGGTAAGTATGTCTTTTAATTCATTCTTAAAAATACCAGTGAATTGTATTGATTTTAATACTGCTGTAAATACTCCAGAAGATAGTATAGCCGTAGCAACTTGTGTAAGTGTTGAATATATTTCAGGTGAATTTTCTTTAAAGAATCTGTATGAAATAATATATAATAATAAAGAAATTATTACAAGTATTACTGTTAAGTATTTAAATATGTATTCTAAAATTTTTTGTTTATCGCTTTTAGGTGAATTACTAGTGTAATTCATTTCATATTGCTTTAATTGTTTCTTTAGGTTTTTTAATTCTTTTTCTTGTTCTTTGATTTTCTCGTTATTGTGCTGTGCAGTATTTAATGCTTTGGTAATTTTATCATTACTCATGGTTAGTAAGGTGTTATTTTAGTATTCTAAACGATGAATTGTTAGGTTTAAATCAGTATTGTTTTGGTTATAGAAATCACTCATTATTTTGTCTATTAATAAGAATTCTTCTTCTGAATTATTTATTAAGATGCCTTTTATTTCTGTTGATAGCGATATGTTTCCAACTAGAGGTAGGTATGGTATTTCGAATTGTTGTAAGGTGGTATTTTCTTTATTTATAATTGACAGTAAGACAGTATTTGTTCTGTATGGGATTTGTTGTATTCTAAAGTGTTCGTTGTTGATATGAAAATCAAAATTATGTTTATTTCTTACTTCTTTGAAGGCATTTATTAAGATAGAGTAGTCTTCTTTTTTTATTAAAATTTCAGATGAATTATTTTTGATAGAGAAGTAATCTTTATCTAATTCTAGTGTTAATAAATTCTCAAAAATCCCATTTGTGTTTATTGTTAATCTCATGGTTGCATGTTGTAATTTTAGTTGTTATTATAGGTTTTTATAATGATAAGATATTTTTAATAGGGAATCTTTTATTTTTTCATTATATTTAGTGTTGTTACTAACAATATCATTAAGCTGGGTGATCAACAACTCCATGTTTTCATTTGAAATTTCTCCTTTTTTTATATTCTTGATGAAATGATTAGTTGATTTATCAATGAACTCATTGTATTCTTTAATTGAGAATCTACTTTTTGCTTTAGAATTCTTATTTATAAAATCTTGAATGTATGGTTTATCTGTACATGATTCTAATTCTTGAATGTAGCTATTAGCATTTCGAAAAAATTTCACATGTTGAAAAAGTATTTGTACAAAATTCTCATTTGATAATAATATGTTTTTATTACTTGTAGTGATTTCTAAATGATTTGTGTGAAAGATAAATTGTTTGTCTGTTAGAATTTTCTCTTGAAATTCATTGTATCTTTTATTTGAAGCTATGTTTACATCATCTAATTTTTTAGAAGTCCCTTCTATTTTAGCTGTTTCAGCTTTTAAAACTTTAATGTCTTCATCTATTTTTTTGAATGAGATAAATCCTGCTAAAGCAATTATAACAGTGAAAAAGGTAATAATTATAGTTGTAGATGTATTGAAACCGCTTAATACTAAATCATCTTTAAAGTGAGATTCAAAAACTAGTTTATACACATCAGCTAGTTTTTCATCATTTTTTAGTTTTAGATTTTCAATAGAGTTGTTTATGTTATCTATTCTTAGGAATAATTGATATTGGATATAAAAAACAATCCCAAATACTGCTGAAATTAAAAAGTAAAATATGCGTGTTATATTCATTGTTGTATTTCGTTAAGTTTATCAGCCGTCATTTGAAGCGTTTTTTTAACTATTGTTTGCATATGATTGTCAATAGTGTAGTCTGTAAAACTGTTGTTATCGGTAACTCTTATTTTTTTTAGAATCTTATTTTTAAAACTATCTAATTCTTCATTTGACATACTATATCCTACAACTATTGCTGTGTCACAAACAGATTTTGTAATTTGTTTTAATATAGATTTTTGTCCATCTTCAAATAATAAGAATAGTTCTTGTTTATAAAAGCATCTTGGTTTGTTTGATATCATACTAATCATTATTGCAATTTGTGGTGTGCTATCGATTTTTTTCTCAATAGCAAGTCCTAAAAATACTTTATCTCCTTTTTTATCGTCTGAGATATTGTCTTCTAATGAAAGGTCTTTGTTTTTACGTGCCTCAATATTGAATATATGTGTATCTGTAAAATCATCTTTTTTATCAGACGTAATTACTTGTGCAAATGATGCCGATGTGATTAATAAAGTAATGATAAGTATTAGTTTTTTCATAATGAATTATTTCTAGATTTTACTTATAAAAATAAGATGTCTTATTTATACTTGTTTACGGAAAACCGTAAAAGTTATTACCTTCTTCTGTCTCGCATGATTTTAACTACGTTAAAAAGTTTGTCTACACGTGATAAGTTAAGCTTTTTATCATCAAACATTGGATTAAGAGAGTGTATAACAATCTCTCCATTATTAGGGTTGTGATCAATAATTCTTTTAACTATTACACCTTCTTCCTGGTCAACTATTACAAAATCCCATTTATTTATATGTAGTTTACTACTCCAGTAATCTTTATGAACATTACGACAAACTAGGATATCTCCATCAAACAAACTTTCTTCAGGATTTTCTTCTGATATCATACTATCTCCTGATACTTCAAAACAAACGTATTCGCCTTTTGGTTCCTGTTCTTGAGTTAGGATAACTGGTATAGTAGGTAGTGTCTCCATGTAATGTGTATCTGCAAAACCTGCAAGATAACCTGCTTTCGCATATTGAGAAACAAGGGGAATATATTTAACAATTCCAGCTGTAATTGGTTTGGCTTCGTGTTTTGGTTCTTCAGTTTTTATCATTTCACCTTCTCCAGTTAAAAGCCATTTCTCGCTTATGTTAGGATAAGATTTGAGTATTTGCTCTAATTTAGAAGCTCCTATGTCTTTTACTTTATCTAAAAAACCATTTGAAAGACCTGTTTTTCTATAAAATTCACTCTTTGATATTTTATTTAACTCAATGATTTTCAATATTCTATCTATTAACATATATATATTTTTAGATTATTTACTATTTTAATGTTGTTTCTTAGAGTATTTACTCTATATTTGTCATGTCAGGTCACGTTAATGATTTATGATTTTAAACGTAAAACCTTGACATGTCACAAATTGGTCAAAAGTATGAAAAAAGTTATTGAGATACACGCTGCTGATGAAGAAATAGCAATTAGAGCAAAATCTCTAAAAATACTTAGTGATTTTAGAGTATTAGGATTTGTTACTAGAAAATCATTCTTAACAGTAGTAATGGAACATTATCCTGAATTGAATAGTCATGATGGTGGTAATAGGTTGGTTAATTTTTGGGCTGGCCGTGAATTTAGGTTGAATAACCAATTAGAGAATGTATTAGAAAAACTTAAAAACTCTTAGTTATGAGTCTAGAAGGTCAATTAATAGTTAGTGGTATGACAGCGACTGACTTCTTAGAAGCTGTAAAGAACATGGTTCGCGCGGAATTGAGAAACAGCGAACCTGAAGAATTACTTACTCGTGAAGAGGCAGCTGAATTTCTAAAAGCAAATCCTTCTACTGTAACTACCTGGACAAGTCAAGGGAGGTTGACTTGCTATGGTATGGGAGGTAGGAGATACTATAAGAAGTCAGAAATAATGGCGGCCCTTGAAATTTTGAAGGTATGAGGACATTTGAACAAGATTGGAAAAGGTTTAGTGATAAAATAGTTAACTATCTGAATAGTGATGAAACATATAAAAGAGATCCTGCAGGAGATACCAGTGGTGTCAATGCTAAATCAAAACAGTAAAGTAGGTAAAACTACTGTTAATTCTAAGAAGTGTGCAGCTAAGAAGTTCGCTTGTCATCCTCAAGGTTGGTTCGATGGAATTGAAGAGTGTAAAGCTTGTAAGAAAAAGTTTTAATGAAAAGTAACAGAGAGTAAGTCAACTGGGTTGTAAAAGTGTATACAAACAAATAAACACAAAATCTATTAGGCATAAATTTCTTTTCTCCCTAAGGGTTCGAATCCCTTCTCTCTGACAAATCAAAATTTAATAATATGGAGGATCAAAAATTAAAAGTTAAGGCTAAAATCCGCGCTCTTCTGAATAAAACAGTTGAGAATGGGGCCTCTGAACAAGAGGCTATGTTAGCACTGAAGAAGGCTAACGAATTGATGTTAGAGAACTTTATCAGTGAACATGATTTAGAAGGTGTTGCGCCTGAAAAAATTATTGAAGTCAGAGAACCAATTGTGGTTACTAGTTATGATTTTACATGGTTTTATGGTGATCTAGCTAGGTTGTTTGACTGTGAGTGTTTTTGGACAACTGGACGTAAAGGAGATATTGTGTTCTTTGGTTTTGAATCAGATGCTAAGCTAGCAATGTATTTCTATAGATTGATTATGAAGGCAGCTTTTAACTCTATTGAAGAGTATAAGAAAAGCTTTGAGTATATCCATTCTAAAGCGTTTTATGGAATGCATGGTAAGACTTTGGTGTCTTCCTTTGTAAAAGGCTTTACAATAAGATTAGGACAAAGGTTGATGGAAATGTATGAACAAAGAAAGGCTTCTATTCCTTATGGAATGGGGTTAATGGTTATTCAAAAGGATGAACAAGTTAAAACTGAGTTCGATAAACAGAATCCAAACCTTAAGTCTCATAAAGTAAACTTAGATAATTTGGAATTTACAGCTTTTGAAGCAGGTAAGATAGATGGAGATAAGATTGATTTAGTACAGCCATTGAATGGTGGTGTGAAAGATAATGTGGCTCAGTTAACTATGTAGAGAGATGATGGAAAAGCAATTTGTTACTAAGCAATTTGAATTGATAGAAGAACTTGTGATGGTTGATGGTAAAAAGGTAGGGTATCAGTATACTCTAAAGATTATAGGTCCTAATATGAATATAGAGAACTATACGTTGGATGCTTTAATTAAGCAAAAATGTTGTAGTGATAAAAGAAAATTAAATGATATATCATTACCAGTATTACTGTTAATGATAGGTTATCTTTTATTGCTCATCATAGCTATAATACCTAGTATAATCGTAACTATTGAGCCTAGTGCAATAATTAGTCGCTCGATGGATGTGAGTTTTGGTATTATACGCATTATTCTAGCAGGGTACTTAGTTTGGTTTTCTTTGTTTTTTAAGTCAGTTGCGTAATCTGATGATTTACTATTGATCATTTGGTCAATGGCTTGTTGGTTAACAATAGAAACTTGATAGTTTTCTATATGTACTATTTGTTTGTTTTTGAGTTCTAATATGAATTCATAAACATCATCTTCTATATCCTTAGTAAATGGGTAGAAGTTGTCTGATTTAAGTTCTTTTAGGAACTGTAATTTACTATTTGAAAGCATAATAAGGTATTTATATGCAATGTACTTAAAAAAGTTAATAAAATGAATGAAGGTTTTTGGTCTATCCTTACTGCAGAGGTAAGATATGATAAGCGATTAAAGCCTAATGCTAAGCTATTGTATAGTGAGATTAGTGCTTTAACTAGTCGTGATGGTTATTGCTGGGCTAAGAATGAATACTTCGCAGAGTTGTATGATGTGAGTCCTGAAACTATTTCAAGGTGGATTTCGCAATTAAAAAAATATGGCTATTTGTTAGTTGAAATAGAAAATAAATCAGGTGGCTTTGAGCGTAAAATCCGCCTTGACATTTCAGGCAAAGCGCCTTGTCATTTTGAGCAATCCGCCTTGACAAAAAAGACAAACCGCCTTGACGAAAATGTCAATATAATAATACATACTAATAATACAATTAATAAGAAAGGGGCTCTCGAATTTTTAAAAGAAAATAGTTTTAGTCTTTATGAAAGTTTTGAGATGAGATTTAAAAAACAAATCTCTGATTTTGATAAGTTCTGTGAGTTGTTTGATTTGAAGTTTGATGAAGAAGATTTAGAGTACGCAGTTAAAAAAATAAATAGTCGTTTGACAAGATTTGCGATTAACTATTGCGAGAATGAAAGAAAGGGATATGGAGGAAGTCAGCAACAAGTAATGCAGCCAGTTGTTCAATCATATTCAAAAAATACATTTTAAGTATTGTTTGGGCTGTTTTTTATTGTTTTACTAGGGTTTGTTTATTTAGTGTTAGTAAATGTTTTAAAATGGCTTTAAAATAGATTTAGTTATGAAACAAGAAATTAAAGGATTGGTTCCTCCTCATTCAAAAGATATCGAAGAAGCTGTATTAGGTTCGATGATCAACGATAAGAAGTCTTTAGATGAAGCAATGCAAGTGATTAAAGACTCTTCAGTATTTTATGTGCAGGATAATGTAGAAGTGTTCGAAGCTATACAGACGTTATATGCAAATAGTCTTCCTGTTGATTTACTAAGTGTGTGTCAGCAGCTAAGATCTAATGGAAAGAATCATGACGCATTCGTGGTTGGTTTGGCTCAACAGTATGTAAGTTCTGCGCACATTGATTACCACTGTAGATTATTGTTGCAAAAGAAGCTTAGACGAATGATTGTGTCTTTCAATTCAAGAATGAATGCCGCTGCTATGGATGAGACAAATGATGTTTTTGATTTGTTATCTAGGTGGAATAAAGAGTTTGATACAGTTACTGAGCTTATTACTGCAGGTAAATCTAGTGTGACTCTAGCTGAATCTCTTCAAGACTTAAGTAAGCGCTTAGAGTTTATTTCTAAGAGTACAGGTGAAAGTAAGATTACTGGAGTTCTTACAGGGTTTAAGCGTATTGATGCTTATACAAGTGGGTATCAAGAAGGAGATCTAGTAATATTAGCTGCACGCCCTGGTATGGGTAAGACAGCTAAGGCATTAAAGACTGTTGTGGAGAATGCAAGGGCAGGTAATGCAGTAGGAGTTATAAGTCTTGAGATGCCTATACAGCAACTTGCTTCTAGGATTGTGTCTATTGATACTAACTTTCACTTAGGACAGTTAATGAAGACAGGGTTTGATAAGCCTGAGTATTGGGATACTTTTAATTATCACGTTGGTAGAATGGAGAAGTATCCAGTGTTTATGAAAGATTCGGGTGTTAATGATATATCTGATATAGTGATTGAAGCTAGAAGTTGGAAACGTAAGCATGATATAAAATTATTAGTAGTTGATTACTTGCAATTGGTTAGTGATAGGACTAAAGGGAATAATCGTGAACAAGAGATTAGTTCTGTTAGTAGAAGGATGAAGCTTTTAGCAAAAGAGTTAGGTATACCAATTATACTTCTTTCGCAGTTATCTCGTAAGGTGGAAGATAGAGGAGGATTGAAACGTCCATTGCTTTCTGACTTAAGAGAATCAGGAAGTATAGAACAAGATGCTGATATCGTTGAGTTTATTTATCGTCCAGAGTATTATAACATTGATTTAAGTAATCCTGAGTTTGAGAAGATGACAGAGCAAGGTGGTGATACAGAGATAATCTTTGCTAAGTATAGAGCAGGTTCTATTGGAACTACCTTCTTAAAATGGATTGGAGATAAAACAAAGTTTGTTGACCCTACTGATTCGAATGAGAGTGTTGCTAAGTTACCTGAGGTGAGTGTATTTAATAATCCTAATCAGTTGGTAGGTAATTTGCCTAATGCATCTGATGTGTTTGGAGATGATAATCCTTTTTAAAAACAAAAAAGCTACCATTAAGTATGGTAGCTAAAAAAATATTGTTGTTGAGAGTTTTATTAGCAATCTCCTATTACATAAAATGATACATCATCTTGATTGTATTTTCCGCCAAATTCTTGAATTCTATCATGAATCGTTTCAAATGTATAACACCCTGTTTCTTGATGTATTATAGCTCCTGTAGTACCAGAGTAAACAGTAATCTCCCATTTTTGATAAGTATCTACAGTAGTAGTTTCGGCGGTCTTATCTATAGTGTTTGCGCTAATTGAGCTAGCTCCTAAAACAAACAGAGAAGCAAATAATAATAAACTTTTTTTCATAATTAAAATTGATTTTGGTTATGAAATAAAAATAGTAAATAAAAATTAAGTAAAAAATAAAACTTCCCACTTGAATTTGTAAGTGGTTAATGTTATGACAGTGCAAGAGTTAATTAATGAGTTAGAGAGAATGCCTAGAGATATGCCTGTGTGTTTATTCGATTGGCGTAAGAATTTAGGGTTAGGATTTGGTGATAATAGTTCTGAAGGAGTCTATGATAAGTATGATGTCTCTATTCAAGAGATTGCTACTGAGGATGAAATGAATTACTATGTCGAGCAATATGGGGAAGAGTTTAAGCCTTGGGTGTCTATTACTTTTGAGAATAGTGATTATAATGATGATGGTGAATTAATTGAATTATTAGAGTGATATGGCTAAGAGAATAGATAGTGTTAAGAGGCCTTGGGTGCAGGAGCGTAAGGCATTTGAAAGGAATGTACATGATAACAGTAAGTTCTACAATAGTAGGACATGGAGGAAGTTTAGACGTGCTTTCTTGGATAAGAATCCTTTGTGCGTTATGTGTGAATCTATAGGTGAAGTAGTTGTTGCAACTGTAGCGGATCATATCATACCAATCAATAAAGGTGGTGCGGAGTTAGATGAATCTAATCTGCAAGGCTTGTGTGCTTCTCACCACAACGCTAAGTCTGCTAAGGATAAATAAAATTTATTGAAATTTTGTGAAAAAATAGATTTTTTCTATTTTTTTAGGGGGTATGGGGGTAAAAAAGTTTTGGTTAAGACCTAGTGTACATCGCATGATAGTCAGAATTTTACTCGGAGTGAATTTTAGGTAGGGGGGGTCTAAATGTTTAATGTTTAGAAATGTAGGATAAAAAAGAAGGATAAATGAAAGAGGATAACAAAGTTGTTAATATGGCAGGGGAGATCCTTTCTTGGGATGATGCAGGAGGGGGAAAAAAGAATAAGAATTTATATGATGTGCTGGATAAGTTGCCTGCTCCATTGGCGAAATTTAATTTATCTAAGGATCAGAAATATTGGTACAAGTATTTCGGGGAGCAGTTGGTTAGTAGTGGTCGATTAACTAAACCTGATTTAGTTCACTTGCATAGGCTAGCGACTACAATAGATTATTACATTCAAGCAGAAGCTGAGATTAATAGTCGTGGTTTTCAAGGTGGGTTAATTCAAACTTTCAAAGGTGGAGCGACTAATGTCAGTGGGTATGTAACTGTGCGAGAAAAGATGATTAAAGATTTAGATGATTTGTCTAAGCACTTTGGGTTCTCGTTTAAAGATAGAAGTAAGTTAACAGAAGTGAGAACTTCTGATCCAGGACAAGGAGATTTGTTCTCAGGATTCCTGAATCAGAAGTATTCTAATGGTTAATTTTTTTCATCATCATCTTTTGGGTTGTCAACAGGGTCTTTGTCTTTATCGCTCCAATGTGTATCATCATATCCCCAAGTGTCTCTATAAAAGATTTCAAGGGAAAAATTTGGGTTTTGTAATTTCATATTATAATACTTATTAAGTGTGATATAAAAATAATGATAATTATGTCTTTAACAAAAGAAATGCTTTCTTCTCCGGCGTTTGAGTATGCGGAGGCTGTCCGAAATGGGACAATAAAAACAGGTAAGCGGATAAAGCTTGCAGTGGATAGGTTCTATAAGTTTATTGAGGAGGCGGATGACAAGGGGTTTTATATTGATCATGATAAAGGGATGCGTGCAGTTAACTTCTTTCCTAATTTTTTAAATCATACAACGGGTAAGATGGCAGGGCAAAGGTTTTATTTAGCTCCTTTTCAAGCGTTCACGATCTATAATATTTTCGGTTGGATGGATTCGGATGGTAAACGAAGATTTAATACTGTGTATGATAAGCGTGCTAAGAAGAATGGTAAGACCGCTGAGATGGCAGGACTTGCATTGTATTGCATGAGTTTTGATTTAGAGATGGGAGCACAGGTATATGTTGGAGCGACTAAAGAGGACCAGGCAAAATTATGCTGGAGTCAGGCGGTACAGTTTATAGAGTCTCCTGTATCTAATCCTAATCTTAGAACTATGGGGTTTAAGTGTTATCAGAGGGAGGTTAAGTTTAGTCGCACACAAAGTAAGATGATGCCTTTAGGTGGAGATAGTAAGACTCAGGATGGTATTAACTCTCATGTCAGTATAATTGATGAGTATCACGCACACAAGGATGATACAGTCAAGGAAAACTTAGAGAGTAGTTCTGTTAGTAGAAGACAACCAATCACTTACCATATTACTACAGCAGGTACCAACTTACAGAGTGTATGTAAGAATTATGAAGCAGCAGTAATCGAAGTATTAGAAGGGAGGAATGAAGATGATCACCTTTGGATCATGATACATGACTTAGACGAGGGGGATGATTGGGAAGATGAAGAGAACTGGATTAAGGCTAATCCGTTGGTAGGATATGGACTTGATTTGGATAATATCAGAAAGGAATATATCAAGGCAAAAAACCAACCAAGTAAGATTCCAAACTTTAAAACAAAGCACTTAAATATGTGGGTGGATGCTCCTACGATATGGATACCGAATGAGGTATGGATGAAGAATAAAGTGGATGAGATACCGATGTACAAGTTTGAGCAGTTTGGAGCTTATGGAGCGTTAGACTTATCTACTACAACAGATATAACAGCCTTTATTGCTTTGAGTGAACCTGATGAGATCGGGGATAGATATATAAAGCCTTACTTCTTTTGTCCAGCGGATACTATAGAGCATAGAAGTAAAGAGGATAGGGTA
The DNA here is from genome assembly GCF_030326305.1 of Myroides odoratimimus. Taxonomy (GTDB): domain Bacteria; phylum Bacteroidota; class Bacteroidia; order Flavobacteriales; family Flavobacteriaceae; genus Flavobacterium; species Flavobacterium odoratimimum_A. The sequence continues at coordinate 15,316 of NZ_JACAKB010000008.1, forward strand.
CCATATAAGTATTGGGTTGATGCAGGATGGTTGATAGCTACTCCTGGTAATGTGGTCGATTATGAGTATGTGAAGGATACTATACGTTCGAATTACAAGCCTTTGAATTTAGAACGTATCGAAGCGGATAAATGGAACTGTGAACAAATGGCTCAGGAACTTATAGAGGAGGGAATGGAGGTGTCTTACTTTAGTCAGGCAATAGGAGTGATATCATTTCCTACTAAGCAGTTTGAGAAGTTGGCGTATGAAGGAAAAATGAAACACGATGGTAATCCTATACTGCAATGGATGCTTAGTGGGTGTATTATCTATCGAGATGCAAATGATAATATAAAGGTCCACAAAGGGCAGTCTAATAAAGGAGGTAAGCGTATTGATGGGATTATAGGAATAATAATGGCATTGGGTGGCAGTATGTCTGTAGAGGAAGATACAGGAGGGAAATATAGTAAGCCAATGAGTGAGGATGATATTTATATATAGTTATGGGTAAGAATAAAATAGCTAAGGTTATTACTAGTTGTAATGACTGTGAGTACAAAATGAATTTAGTAGAGCAAAATAGTAATATGTATTATGCTGTTATTTGTGCTTTTGCTAGGAGTGAGCAAAATCAATCTAAAAATGTAGAGCCTTTTATTCTTGAGTTTATGAGTGATAATCCTAAGCATTATTCAATAGATATACCTGATAATTGTCCATTAGAAGATTATAATGATAATATGTAATTATGGCAAAAAAGAAAGTAGATATATTATTGCCTGATCATGTGATTATAGAGGTAGTAATGAAAAAGGAAATGACTGTGGGTGCGTATCGAAAGTTATTAGATAATGATAAGGGGAAAGGATGGAGGATGCAGGCATATCAATTAGGAGTGTATTCTCCAGGATTAAGAGAAGAAGTTAAGTAATCAAAAAAGTAAGTTATGACAATATCACAACATCATATAGCAGTTCAGGTAGAGAATGAAAGATTGCGCAAAGAGAATGAATTAATGAGACAGATAGCTAGTACTGATGGATTCTATGAGTACTACTTTAAACAGATTACTAAGTATCCATCGAGGATAGACGCTTTTAATCATGTGAATGAGTTGTATGAGAAGTATTTCGGGAGTAAAAGGTATAAGAATTACTGGAGTTTTAAGAATGTGGTAAATAGAAAATTTTCAGAATAATGAGAAGGTTTATTGAGTTTGTGTTGTTGGTTGTTGTGGGATTGAGTGTAATGATGTTTACTACTTTGTTTTTGGAATTGGATTTTGTACAGCGATTTGTAATAAGGCAGTTGTTAGTGTATTTGCTTATAATATTTGAGAGTATTGTAATTGTGAAAATATTTATAATTAAATACTGTAATTAGGAAAAAATGAATAAGTTTGTACTTAACTAATCGCTTAAGTTTTCTAATGTGGTAACAAAGATTTATGAATGTGATACATATAGGTTTAGGGTTTTTATAGATTTTGGAGATAAAAGTGTCTCTGAAGGTTATCATCAATTATCTAAAAACACAATAAAATTTAAAAAATTTTGGGTTGTTGTTGTGGCAGTTAAAGAAGGTTCAAGTACTAAAGAGCAATTTAATTATGAAGGTAATTGTGATGGAGGGAAAATTTTTGCTATAAAGGTTAATCAGGATAGATTTTATGGTGTAATGTCTTCGCATGATAATTATAGAGTTTTTGTAATAAGTAAGTTTCTTAAAAAAGAAACTCAAAAAAACGATAAAAAGATAAAACAAGTTTTAACCACAATATCTCTTCCAGAGTTTGAATGAATGAACGAATTATGAAAAAAGTTAAAGAAAGTGAAGGAAACATGATGTTTGATAAACATATGAAGTGTGTATCTGATTTTTTAAATGATAATAAAAAAGATATTGAAGAGTCAGTAGTTAGTTTGAGATTTATGAAACAAATAGAGTCTTTTTTGGAAGAAAATAAATGTACCAAAAGAGATTTAGCAAGAGAATTATCTTATTCAGAGTCTTATATTAGTCAGTTAATGACTGGCTCTAAAAAGATTAATATTTCATTTATTAATAAATTTGAAAAGCACTATGATGTTAAGTTTAAATTAGGGATTAAAAATTGTAAAGAAATGTTGAATATAGAAACTATTGATTATAAAGATGTTATTACATATGTTTATGAAGAGCATCAAATTGTAACATTTGTTTCTAATCAGAATTTGACATCAAATGTTTTTAGATCAGGAGATGTTTATAGATTTAACAATTTAAAAAAGATAGGTAATGAAGAGTAAAGAAGAAATAAAAATCAATGCTAAAATAATAAGAATAAAAAGTCTTAATTTTACTCAAAATGATATCCAAGATGATCAATATATTGAAAATAATATATTTAAGTTAGATTTTAATACAAAATTACAGTTTGGGTATAATAAAGAAGCAAATGAATTTATTATTTTTGTAGATGTTGTATCTTATGTTAAAGAATTAGATTTAGAATTTTCTAAAATTAAAGTTGAAAATGCATTTGAAATAAATTCTTTTGGAATTGATTTAGATTTTGAAAATATAAGTGAAGAAGGTGTGAACATTCCAGACTTTGTTATAAATAGTTTAGTAGAGGCTTCAATAAGTAATGTTAGAGGTATGTTGGTAGAGAGATTTAGAGGTACTATATTTCAAAATGAAATTTTGCCTTTAATTAGTTTTTCTAATTTTAAAGAATCTTAAATTTATAATAAGTATTTATAGTATTAAAAAGGGACTGAATTTCAGTCCCTTTTTTTATGACTAATGTTTTTTAAAACTTCGACAACAATGTTGTCACCTTGTCAAGGTTTTAGTGAATAAGTTTGTCCTGTGATCAAATGATAAGATAGGATGAGCGGATTGTTAGACAAGGTATTTAGGCCATTAGGAAGTTCGAGTTCTTCGGGCTTTATGGATTTCTTTACAGGTTTTGGTGGTGGGAGTAAATCGATAGTTACTCCTAAAAGAGCTTTGACTATTCCAGCATTTTATAATGCGGTGGATCAGTTGAGTAATGATATTGCAAAGTTGCCTAAGGCAGTGCATATCAAAGAAGGTGTCAATCGTCGTAAGTACGTTGAACATCCACTTAACTATCTTATCAGTACACAACCTAACCCGATGATGACAGCGTTTGATTTTTGGAAGTTGGTAGTTGTGTTGGTCATATTGAGAGGGAATTGCTATGTATTAGTTAATCGTAGTAATAATGGTGTGGAAGAAAGCTTGGTTATTCAGGATAGTGATGATGTAGAGGTGTTGAAGGATAAAGTGAATAACCAGCTTTTTTATAAGATTAAAGACAAGGCGTACAGCAGCTCTGATGTACTTCATTTTAAAGGCTTTTCACTTGATGGAGTAGTAGGGATAGGAGTTATAAAATGGGCAGCTCATAATCTTGGAGTTAACTTAGATGCACAGGAATATCAAAGGGATATTTATTCTGATAGAGGTTTAGGGTATGGGGTTATCGAAAGTGAAAAAGATATTACTAAAGAGAATAAGAAGATTATATCTGAAGGCTTTACAAAGAAACTTAATGAACGAAATAAGTTTAAAGTGCCTGTGCTGGATGAAGGGTTGAAATATAAGCCTATTACGATAACTCCTGCTGAAGCACAGTTCTTAGAAACGAACAAGAATAGTGTTATTGAGATTGCAAGATGGTTAAATATTGCTCCTCATAAAATAAAGGATTTGAGCCGTGGTACATATTCTAACATAGAAGTCCAAAATATAGAACATGTTCAAGATTCATTAATTCCTTGGATTAGTAGAATAGAGCAGGAATTAGATAGAAAGCTTTTTTTTGTTAACGATGGTTCAGAAGAAAAACAATATGTGAAGTTCAATGAAAAGGTTCTACTACGTGGTGATATGAAAGCTAGAGGAGAGTTTTTGACTAGGATGATTTATGCAGGTGTAATGACAAGAAATGAAGCGAGGGCCTTAGAAGATATGGATCCATTAGAAGGATTAGACGAACCGCTTACTCCTGTTAATATGGAAATGATGTCGTATTTGTTAGATAAGAATAAAAAGGAGTTGGAAGATGAGTAAGGTAGTAAGGAGCGCTTTTGTTAGGGCATTAACAGAGGAACAGGTACAAAATAGACAAGCTGACTTTGTGATAAGTACAGAAGCTGAGGATACGTATAGAACGATATTTGAAATAGCAGGGTGGAACTTGGAAAGATATAATAGAAATCCTGTTGTGATCTATGTCCATGATACAATGTCGAGTGATCCTGACTTAGTGATAGGTACTTCAGTAGTAAGGATAGAGGGTAATGAGTTGGTGGCGACAGTAACCTTCGAAGATGCAGAGAATAATCCATTAGCAGAAAAGGTATTCAGAAAAGTACAGGCTGGTATTCTTAGGATGGCAAGTATAGGGGCTGATATCCATGAAGCAAGATGGGGAGATTTTGACAAAGGAGAGGATCCTGATGTGTTGAGATTTACAAAAATGGACCTTTTGGAATGGAGTATTGTACCTGTAGGTAGTAATCCTGAGGCTTTGAAAAGAAGTGCAGATGGATTAGAAGATATTAAGAGGAGATTTCCTAAGTCTGAAACAAGAAATGTAGAAGATGAGGAGGTAGAAGATAAGGCAGCGTATTATGATGCAGTTAATAGATTGGCGCTGATTAGTTTAGAAATTAAAATGAATAAGTAAGATGAAGAAGTCGGTTATTTTAAGACAACAGCGTGATGCTAAGTTGCAAGCCCAAAAGGCAATTTATGAGTTAGCTACGCAAGAAAAAAGAGGTGTGACTGCTGATGAAGAACAGCAGTTAAATGATCTTGATGTTGAAGTGGATGCTTTGGCTGTTGAGATTGATAAAGCTGAAAAACATGAAGAAAGACAAGCGAGAATTGCTGCTCAAACTTTACCTATAGTTACAGGTTCTGATGGAGGAGATTCAGAAGAAAGAGAAATGGGTAAGATGGCTAAACGATTTTCGTTTTTAGCAGCCACTCGTGGTGTTACTGGTAATGGAAAATTAGAAGGAGTTGAAAAGGAGTTGAATGATGAAGCTGTACGTGAAGCACAGGCTTTGAATTTGAAATTCGATACTTCAGAAAGAGCATTCTCTATTCCTGCTAAGATGGTAAGAGCTGCAGGGCATACTGTTACAGAAGATAATGGGAATTTTGGAGGAAAGTTAGTTCCTACAGATATCAGTGTTGTAGAAGGGTTTATTCCACGTTTGTTTTTAGAAGAGGCAGGAGCTTCAGTATTAACAGGATTGGTTGGGAATTTATCATTGCCTAAGTTTTCTGATTATGATTATAAATGGTTAGCTGAACGTGAGGCCATTAAGTTAGAAGCGGAGGATATTGATGGTCCAGTGTTAAAGCCTCGTAGAGCAGGAGCAGGAGTATCTATCTCTAGTCAATTGATTGCTCAGACGTCTGTAGGTGTTGAAAACATCTTATACAATAAGCTAAGAGAAGCTGCAGCAAGAGCGTTGAATAAGGCTGCATTGAATGGAGATGGTGTTAAAGCTCCATTAGGTATTTTAAATATGACTGGTGTTCAGTTAGCAAAAGCTACATCAGAACAAGTCGTTAGTCATGAGGCTATCGTAGAGTTATGGGGGTTAATCTCTGGAGTGAATGCGGATACAGGCAATGAGTGTTTTATTCTTAACTCAAAGTTAGCGGCTGCTTTAAAAACAACTAAAAAGGATGCAGGAAGTGGGCGCTTCTTAATGGAGAATGGGGTAATAGATGGAGAAAAAACAATCATTACTAATCTTGTTGAAGAATTAGCAGGGTTGCAAACTTTAATCTATGGTAACTTCTCTGAGTTATATATTGGGCAATGGGGAGGTGTGAACTTCGTAGCTGATTCTATTACAGGAGCAGGAAGTGGAGAAGTTAAGATTTTCTCGAATCTGTATGCGGATATTCAGTCTGCTAATCAAGAAGCATTTGCAGTAAATAAATTCTTAAAAGCTTAACAAGATGGCTAAAGCAGATAACAATAAAGAAATAGGAGTTGAAAAAACTCCTGTTCTTACAGAGGATAAGGGTGCAGATAATAAATCTGAGAAAGAAGTTACAAACAAAATTACTCCTGCAGAGATTGCTGAATTGAAAGATGCGGTTGAAGAATATAAAAAGTTGGATGTACTTAAGTCTGAAAAGATTGGAATATTACTAAAAGAGAATGCTGAGCTAGAAGATAGTATTAAAGAAAAGGATGATATTATCGAAGATCAAAAAAATAAGATTGATCAGCTGAATAAAAGTATAGTTGATTTTGGTGTTCTTTATTCTAAAGGCAAAGAAGTGGAACTTCCAAAAGAAGGAGAAGTGTTGATTCGTTTTTTACTTTCTCCAGCGGGGCGATTTAAACTCCCTTATAATGTAGGGCAGGAGGTTGCTTTACATAAAGAAGTGGCAGCAGAGATTGTTGAGTCAGCATATGCAGAGTATGTTGTTGAAGTAGAATAATTCCTTATATATATTAATTTTTTTGATTATGAATGCAGATGTTATTGTTAATAGTGAAGTTGAGTTGGTTGGTTTGAATTTAGCTAAAAAGCATTTAAAGCTTGAGGTTGAAAATGATGAAGAGAATGAGTTGATTGAAGTGGCAATAGCATCTGCTATTTCTAGTGTAGAGAATTATACAGGAAGAATTATAAGAGAAGGGTATTTTAAAATAGATGTTAAAGGCACAGAATCGTTCATTGTTGAGAGGTTGTCTTTGAATGACTCGATTAAGGAGATACAGATTGTTGAGAAAGGAAGGGGAATTTCTTTACTTCCTTTATCTTCAGGTATCCAAAGTAAACGTGGTTTAGAGCATTATGAAATATCTTTCAAAGATGTTGTGTTGTCCCCAAAACAAAGTCTTAGAGTCACTATTGATATTGGTTTTAATAGTAAAACTCTTCCTGCTTCGATTAAAAGCGCTATGCTCCTATTGATAGGAGAAGCTTATGAGAAACGAGAAGATAGGATTCAGGGGGGGAATACAGCAGTTAATAATCTTTTAAGACCTTATAGAAAATGGATTTAGTACGTAAACCGTATATCGGACAAATGGACTCTAGAATTTCAGTTTATGAAGTAAGTAAGAGACAAAATAATATTGGTGAAGAGAAAGAGAGTAAAGAACTTGTTACTAAATGTTGGGCTAAGATTGATCAAGATATAGGATCAGAAGATGTAAAGGGAAATGTAAGGCATCTTATGAATAAGAAATTTACAATTCGATGGAATAGAAAGATTTTAGAGAAAAGTAATCAATTGATTGTAGAGTATTCTGGAATAGAGTATTCTGTTACACATGTATCTGAAATAGGTAGAAAATCCCATCTACAGTTAATATGTTTTAGTTATGTATAAGGTAATTGTAACAACTAAAAGTAATATACGTCAGTTAGCAGAAGGAGCTAAAGAGAAAGGACGTTATCGTAAAATACTGTATGACGTTGCAGGAGGTTTGTCTTCCTCTATCAAGTCTAATACACCTGTTAAAAAGAAGAACTTTAGTTCTGGTAGGAAAAATGGCGTAACACGCATTAAGCAAGCGTCAGGTAATTTAAAGAAATCTATTGGGGTGTTTGATTCAGATTCTAAAAACTATGTTCGTGTGTGGGTTGGTGCTCGTGTAAAAGGACCGTATGATGGCTGGTATGCACAAATAGTTCACGATGGTCATAAGATTTATAGGAACACAAATAGTGTTAAAAGAAATCCTTTAAAAAGATGGAGAAATAGAAGGATTGTTGAAAAAACACAGGGCTACATAAAAGCTAATCCTTTTATTTCCAACGTTTATAATTCACAGAGGAGAGGATTAGAGTCTAGTCTAAAGGTAAAAGTGGGTGTTGATTTAGAGACTTTAATAAAACAGAATAATAATGCTTAAGGTTAGTAAAGAGCTTTTTGAATTACTATCAACTTCAGAAGTTTTTTCTTCTGTAGTTGGTAAGAGAATATATCCTGTAGTAGCAGGTGAGGGTGTAGATTATCCTTTTTCTATTTACACTTTAAGTAGAGGTCTAGGAACGTATGATGGGGATGAATATAATGTTTATTTACATACTTATTTTTCACCTAATAAAATAGCGGAAGCTATGACTTTTGCAGATAATGTAAAAGAGTTGATTTGTGGTAAATTTCAATGGGAAGGAGATGATATTGATTTTATAGATAAAGATCAAAGTATAGTAGTTTCAATTTTTTTTAAAACAATAGGATAAAATGGCGAAGGGAAAAATTTATCAAGGGCGCAATGTTAGATTGCGTTTAGGAGGAAAAACAATCTTTCATGCTACTTCAGCTAAGATTTCAGTTAATGCAGACTTAGAAGAGATAGCAACTAAAGATACTAAAGGAAAGCAAAATGTTTTTTCTGGATATAGTTGGAGTATTTCTGCGGAAAGTTTGGTTGCGGATAAGCCAGAACAAAGTACTCAATTGGATGCGGATGACATGCTTGAATATCTAACTAATGGGCAGGAAATAAAGGTTGATTTTACCACTGCGGAGGTAGGAGATTTTATTTGGAGCGGCAGTGCTTTGATAAGTCAGTGGGATGTTGATGCAAGCGTTAGTGGGGCTGTTAAAGGGTCTTTTGGTTTTGCAGGGCAAGGTGATTTAGAAAGAGGAAAAGTTGAGGCATAATGGTTCAAGAAGAAGTTATTAAAATCGGAGGTGTAGAAGTTGTCTTGCACTTCCGTTTTTCTACATTATATGAATTAGGTAGAAAATGGGGACTGAAATCAGTTAATGCTATTCTTGAAAAGATAGTTAGTATTTCTTTTGAGAATGGAGATAATGATATAAGCCTTGATGTTGTTGATATTTATTCAGATATAGTGATTATTTGCTCTGACAAAGAATTAGACAGAAAAGAGGTTATGGATTATTTATTTAATAACCCTGGCATTGTAGCAACTATTGCTGAGTTGATAATTGAATCAATACAAGGAGATAAAAAAGAGGATCAGGCTGAAGAAAAAAAAGCTGAAGATTCGGGAAAGTGATAGATCTCTCTTGGGATGATTATGAATCAATAGCTTGTGGTGAAATAGGTTTAAATATTGATTACTTCTATAGATTAACATTTAGGCAGTTTATGAATATTTGTAATGGATATTATAAAAAGCAGAAGTTTAAAAACATTAATTACTTGATAGGTGTTCGGAAATTAATGTGGGCTTGTTTGTTGCCTTATCAAAAAAAAGGATTTGAAGAACGAGATGTTTTTTGTTTTGATTTCGAAGATGATAAAATTGAAGGTGTTGATTTACTGAGAGAGATAGAAGAGGTTGAAAAACAAAAGAAGTATTGGGAAGAGATAGATAGTAAATCTATCGTTATGAAAAAGGTTGAAAGTTTTTAAAATGAAGTAGGTATGGCTGTGTCTCAGATAAATGTAGGGTTTCAGGTAAATGTAAAAGAATTGGCTGAAAAACTTAATCAAGCTGCAATTGAGCTTGAAAAACATAAGAAAAAGTTTACAGAAGTAGGTAATTCGATTGGTCAAGCAGGACAATATATCGGGCGTTATGTAGATCAAATGGCCGGAACGGTTGTTACAACTATTGGTGGTGTTGTAGCTTTTGTACCTGAGATTATTTCAGGCTTTAGTAAGCTTAATGCTTTTTTGATTGCTAATCCTTGGGTTGCTGCTGCTACTGCGATAGCAGCAGCAGGTGCTGCATTGTATTTATACACAAAGAGAGGTACTGAAGCTGCGCAGATTCAAAGAATGTTGAATGATGTAAATAATGAAGCGTTAAAAAACACAGCTAAAGAACGTGCTGAATTAGAGTCTTTAATTCAAGTAGCTAAAGATGATAATAATCTAAGAAAAGATCGTTTAGATGCTATTAAGAAGCTGAATGAGATATCCCCTAAGTATTTAGGGAATATTACTCTGGAAACAATTAATACAAAGAAAGCGAAGGATGCTATAGATGATTACGTATCAGCTTTAAATTCTAAAGCTCGTGAGCAAGCATTAGCTTCGAAAAGAACTGAACTCTATCAGAAACAGATAGAAGATGAATCTAAGGTGATACAACATTTTCAACCAGTAGCTGATGGTTTAGCAAGAGTTTTTAAAGGACAGGAAGGAGTTGTTATTAGTACTAGGGAAGAGTTAGAGGATTATATTAAAACATTAAAAATAACGGAAGTACAAGCTAACCAGTTTAGATCAGCTTATGAGAGACAATTGAGGGTTCTTGAAGAAGGTAGGGCTAAGTTTCAAAATAAAGTTAATATTTTAGATAATTACGCTAAAGCTCAACGTGGTGCTACAGATGCTGAAAGGGACGCGAGTAAAGAAACTATTTCTTACTATGAAGAACAGATTAAGCATTTTCAAAAACTACAAAAGGAAACAGCTAAAACACCTGAGCAGTTTAAAGCTTATCAAACAGAGATAGATAAGTACAAATCTAAAATTGCAGAGATAGATGGGGGTGGAAAAACTAAGGTTAACTCGCGAAATTTAGAAAATATTAAATTAGAAACTATCAAGTTTTATGAATCTCAGATTTCAGCATTAAAAAAGTACCAGGAAGAAGAAGTAACTACTGCTGAAGATTTTGCTAAGGTAGCAGAAAAAATTAAAGAAATTCAACAAAAAATAGACTCTATTACAGGGAAGAGAAATAGGGATGTATCTATATCTATTGAGGATTATTCTCCAGCAATAGAAGGAAGTACCGTTGCGTTAGAGCGACAGTTGCAAGTAAAAAGAGCTTCTTTAGAGCTCGATAGATTACGATTTGGAGAAGGTTCTGCACAGTATAAGGCTCTAGAAAGAGAAATAAAGGACTTAGAGTTTACTATTACAGCTAATGTTGATTCTTCGGGGTTTAATACAGCAGTATTTGAGAAATCTTTGCAATCTTATAAAGCTGGTATTGATGGATTAAGCAAAGCTAGTGAACAAATAGCAACTCAAGAAAAAGAAAGGGCTCAAGAATATGCGCAAGTAGTAGGAGATGTTTTTGGCGCGATGGGAAGTTCGGTTTCTAGTGCAATGGGACAGTCTGAAGATGCTTTAACTCAGTTTGGGGGAAAGTTAGTGGAAATAGGATTAAAGTCTATGGCTATCGCGATGTCTCAATCAGCTGCTGATAGTGTTGTGGTTGCTACCCAGGCTTCTAAGGGAATGGGGGTTGTTGGTCTTTATGCTTTACCTGCTTTGATATCAGCTGCTATGGGGTTTGTAATGAGTGCTCACTCTAAGGTTCCAAAGTTTGCAGACGGAGGTGTTGTGTTTGGTCCAGTACTTGGTTTAATGGGAGAATATGCAGGAGCTAGCAGTAATCCAGAGGTGATTGCGCCCTTGAATAAGTTAAGGGAAATGATAGAACCTGCTGGTGGAGGTATAACTCAGATAACATTAGGAGGAGGGTTTACTTTAAGAGGTAATGATTTACAATTAGTGTTAGATAGAAATAAAACAAGAAGTAAGAGGATAGGTTGATGAAGCAGATTATAGTTAAGATTATAGATACACATACAAATACATTAGTAGAGGGGTATTCTTCTGCTGATGTATTTGAGACAGAAGAGAATCAAGCTGCAAAGGCGTCTATTTTGCTTAATTATGAAGGAGCAGATGATAAGTATGGTGCGCTTATGACAAGTACATTAACATTTGACTTGCTTGTTGCTGATGCTCAAGATGGAAAATTCTATCATCTGTTTACAGGTAGTGAGACACAATTCAAAGTTGAGTTGTGGACAAATGAAAACGAATTGCTTTGGCAAGGATTTCTTCTTCCTGATCAGTATTCAGAGCCTTATAAGAATGGTTGTTTTTTTGTATCTATGACAGCAACTGATGGTATAGGGTTGTTAAGAGGAAAAGATTTAGGGTATGAATCTAATTACTATGAGGAAGATAAAAGTGTAATAGATTTTTTAACTGCTTGTTTAAAGAGTACAGGGTTGAAGCAAGATCTTTATTTGTCTCCTTCGATAGTTTCTACAAATGGTTTCCGCTGGGATGAGATATATGTAGATGGTAAGATATATAGAGAAGAAGATAAAGAGAGTAAGGTTGAAAAAAATCCTCAACCAGATCTAAACTCTTGTTTTGAGATATTGGAGAGCATTGTTCATGATTTAGGTTGTAAACTCTATTCTTATAATGGTGTGTGGTATATGGTTGGGTGGAATCAACAACATAAAGATGTTTTAGAATTCTATCATTATGATGTAAATGGTAATTATAAGGGGATTCTAAAGCAGGAAGTAGAGAACCAGGAAGTTGTTTTTTATATGAATCCTAATATTACTGTTGTGTCACCATGGAAGGAGGTTGAAGTAACTGCGGAACTGGATTCTAAAGATGAGTATGTTGGAAAAGATTATTACGTGGAAGAAGGTTCTATTGATAAGTGGGTTTATTTAGATTCTCAGGTGCATTTAGTTCCTGTTGAAGGTAGGTATTCTAATGTATGGACTCGTCCTGATCAGATGGGCCCTGAAATAACAGAACAAGGTAAAATGCATTTAGCTGTATGGGCTAATAATTTTGGAGAGCCTTCTTATTTCTATATGGAGTTAAAGAAGCCACTGTGGATAGAAAAGCCGACTAACAATGATGAGCTGAAAACATTAGAATTGAATCTTGAAATATGCTCCTATTACAATGTTAATGATGATGGTAATTCTATGGATACTTTGCTTAAGCGTTATTATGATCAAGGATTGTATAGTAGTATTTTTAGGTATGAAGTGCTTTTGGGAGATGAAGTTATATGGAAGTCTAAAGAGAGCAATGCTAGTAATGAAGGTGTTTTTGAAAATAGATATTCAACTGGTAATATAGATTATAAGGATTCTGCTTTTGGTAAAAAGAACTACATCTCTACAGGGAATCGTATTGGAGGTAAAATAAAAGAGCTTGCTTATAATGTAGAGAAATCGGGTTGGCTTCAAATACGTATATATGCTCCATGGTATCCTAATACTTCTGTAGCTCTTTTTAAGTATAGTTGTATTGCTGATTTGAAGTTGAAATTAATTGAGAAAAAGAAGTTTGTAAGTAAACGTAAAAGAAATATTGACTTCTCAACTAAGAAGAAGATTGAGTTATTTCATATTGATAATTCTCAGGATAATACGTTGAAATACTTCAAGTTTAAAAGAGAAGGTGTAGAAGAGAATAGGTCTTGGAGACAAAGTTGGAAGCGAGCTGGAGTGAATGAAAGTAAGCGATTTGGAGATTCTTATGCTTGTATGATACATTCACTGCAACCAGGAGCTCATATTAAAGTAGATGGTGATGCAATGGGGGTTTTACCTCCAACAAGGTTATATGATTTTTTCTGGATGGAACAAAAGAGATTTATACCTGTTCGATTAGAGATTAATTTTAGTGAGGCAAAAACTAGCCTTACTATGATAGAAAATGTATATGAGGAACTATTTGTTAAGTGATGAGTATTTAGTTAGACACATCATTTTTGTACGTGTTCCTGAAGAACCGTTTGGTCCTATTACTAGGGATCGAGTGTATTGTGAAGATGAATATGTAAGTGAGGATTATGTCGAGTAAGAAGATAACGTATAGAAAAGAGAAAGGGAGTCGATTGACTTCTAATGAGGTGGATCAAAACTTTAGCTACTTAGATGAGCGTATTGATAAGGTTTCGCAAAAAGATTATATAATATATAATGCTGGATATACCTATAATAGCACAGCTGTGACTGCATCTAGTGGTAGTGTATGGTTGTTGGATGGTGAACAGTATACTAATATGATGGATTTTGCTTTTTCTGTTAAACCTACATCAAAAGATAGGTATAGGGTAGATGTTATCTATATGGATAAGGCAGGTGTAATCGATATTAAGACCGGAATTGAAAGCACTGAAGGATATATTAAAGATAGGATAGATGTTCTTGAGTACTTATTAGTCTATGTGAATGAATTAGGTGTTCAAAGTGTAAGTGCTAGCATTGATGGAGACTATATAAGTAAGTTGTCATTGGGATGGGTAGATGTAGATCATAAAAAACCTGTTCTAGAAGCTACAGAACAACGTTCACATATTAATATTGTTGGCGGTAATGTTATTATCGATACGATTGCAAATGGAATATTTGAGATATCTGTACCTGTTGATTTTCATGATGGATATGAAGTGGCTATTCGTAATCTACGTACTAGTTATTTGACGTTAGTTAATAGTTCTAAACTGCGCATCTATACAGGTCAAGATTATACTCTTCGTCCAGGGGAAATAATCACGTTTAAATACGATAAAAGAGAACAATGTTTTGTTGTATCAGGAGCGTTAGATATCCGTTTGGATTGGCAAAATGTAGATGAGATTATCGGTGTAGATAGTATGCGAATGGTTGTTGATTCTAGTGCAGGTGATGCGCTTAATCCTAATGATCTAAATACTAAACTTGCACCTACTATTCTACGATATTTCAAAGACTACACAAGTGATGCAGTGGGGTGGCAATGGAGTCGCTTTAGTGGAGATGAGACAGCAGATAAAGCATGGTCTAAAGGCAAGACTAAGCGAGTTCTAGAGCTTACACCTGTAGACTTTACAGATGCTATTAATAAAGGCAACGTATCGTTTATGTGTGAGGCTGTAGTTAATAATGCTACAGTTGCAGGTGTGTGGGTAGGTAAGTTAGTTGATACAGTTAAGACTATTCGTATTCAGTCTACAGGTACGCAGTTTAAGGGTAAGAGCCCTGAGTATATTTTACTTCGTGCTATCGCTAATAATATACAGGTTAAGAAAACTGAGTGGTTTAAAGATGATGTGCTGACTAATATTAACGAGTCAGTAATGGTGTATAATAACCAGGTGTCTTCTTTCGTGGTTATGAAGCTTCGTGTGACTGCTGTTGATGGTGTGGTGTATGAGGATAGTGTTACGTTATCTAAAGTTGTGGATGGTACAAATGGAAAAGATGGAGTTAATGGAAAAGATGGTAAGCAGGGAGCTGCTGTTGTTTGGACAGAATGGATGACAGGAGCGAAGCATTATAATAACGAAAAGGAAATCTATTACATCTACCATCGTCCGACTCAAACTGTATGGAAGCTTAAGGATGGGTATAATGATATCGTAGCTCCTGCGAATCCTGATAGTAGATATGTGCAGCAACCGCATTTAGAGCAGGTAGTAACTAAGGTACTCGTAGCTGAAGGTGCTAATATTGCAGGATTTATTTTTAAGAATGGTAAAATGGTAAGTCAATATCCTAGTCCTAATAACCCTGATTTGATCTTAGATGGTGTTAAGGGAGAGATTATAGCTAAGAAGCTTACTATAGTGCCTAATAGTCCAGCTGATAAGTTTATTGATGAGAAGGTTAAAGATGGTTTTGGTTCGATTCAGGTTGGAGGTAGGAATTTGATTCAAAACAGTGGAAATTTTAAAACTACAGAACATTGGAAGTCTAATGGTGGAGGTATTTCTTTAGGACAGGGAACAGGAGAAAGTTATCTAAAAACTAATCTACCTGGAGGTTTAATAGGTGCTGGTAAAAATGCAACAATTCCTGTAGAAAAAAACGGTATTTATACCTATAGTGCATATATATATTCAACAGAAGAACTTAAGATTACTAATGTAACACCACTTCATTTTTGGGTTCAAGGTCAGGGATCTAATACTACTCAATATACTGTATTAAAAAATACAGGTGGTGTAGTGCCAGCAGGTGTATGGACAAGAATTGTAACTGTTTTTAAAGTGAATGGTGTTGATGGTTTAAATTTTACGCCTATTATATATCAAAGCCCAATTATTCAAGAAGTATATGTAAAGAATTTTCAGTTAGAGAAAGGTAATATAGTTACAGCATGGAATCCATCTATCGAAGACACTGAAATTAAGATAATGGATCAAGAAGTTTATTATGAATACAGTCAAGATGGTCAAGCTTGGCATATTCCGCCTCTTCAAAGTACTGATAATTATCAAAGAATTAAAAAAGGTACTGGTTTATGGTCTATTCCTGTACGAATAACTGGAGTGCCAGGAGAGAAAGGAAAAGATGGTGTTCAATTGTATACATGGATTAGGTATGCAGATAGTCCTACTTCAGGTATTAGTGCTTCTCCAGTAAATAAAAACTATGTAGGATATGCTTACAACAAGATAAGTATAAATCCAAGTAACAATTATTCAGACTATGACTGGCAACTAACCAAAGGGAATACAGGTGAACAAGGAGTACCAGGAGCAAAAGGTCAGGATGGTATTCAATTGTATAATTGGATACGTTATGCAGATAGTCCTACTTCAGGTATTAGTGCTTCTCCAGTAGGAAAATCTTATATGGGAATAGCTGTTAATAAAACAAGTATAACTCCTAGTAATAATTATTCAGACTATGATTGGCAACTAACCAAAGGGAATACAGGTGAACAAGGAGTACCTGGTAAGGCTGGTCAAGATGGAAGAACTCCTTTTACACATACTGCTTATGCAAATAGTATCGATGGAAAAAAAGACTTTCACTTATCTAATTCAATTAATCGCAGTTATTGGGGTACTTACACTGATTACACAATACAAGATTCAACAGATCCGACTAAATACAAATGGATTCAGGTTAGAGGAGATGCAATAACTTCTAAGATAGAGCCTGTAAATAAGTATGAAGGAATGTTATGGATAGATAGTTCTAAGTCTCCATTTGAGCAAAAAGTATGGAATGGAAATAGGTGGGAGGTTGTTGGTCTTACTATTAATGACTTTGAGGTTGGAGGTAGGAATTTGATTCAAAACAGTGGAAATTTTAAAACTACAGAACATTGGAAGTCTAATGGTGGAGGTATTTCTTTAGGACAGGGAACAGGAGAAAGTTATCTAAAAACTAATCTACCTGGAGGTTTAATAGGTGCTGGTAAAAATGCAACAATTCCTGTAGAAAAAAACGGTATTTATACCTATAGTGCATATATATATTCAACAGAAGAACTTAAGATTACTAATGTAACACCACTTCATTTTTGGGTTCAAGGTCAGGGATCTAATACTACTCAATATACTGTATTAAAAAATACAGGTGGTGTAGTGCCAGCAGGTGTATGGACAAGAATTGTAACTGTTTTTAAAGTGAATGGTGTTGATGGTTTAAATTTTACGCCTATTATATATCAAAGCCCAATTATTCAAGAAGTATATGTAAAGAATTTTCAATTAGAGAAAGGTAATATAGTTACAGCATGGAATCCATCTATCGAAGATACTGAAGCAGATCTAGAAGCTATACGTGAGAAGAATAGGCAGCAAGAAAGAGATATTAATAATTTGAATACCACGACTAATCTTTTGAATCAAAAGACTAATTATCTAACAACAACTACTCAGGGTAATGTGATAACTACAGGTACTACAGAAGTAGGAGATGCAAATGGAAATGCTAAGGCTGGGATGACAGGTGTAGCGAGTCCTAATCCATCGAATATTAGTCAAAATAGGCGTGTGGTTTTTTATGCAGGTACAGGATTCGCTAATCGAGAGAATGCAAAAATACAGATATGGGATGATGGAAAATTTGTAGCTACTGATGTGCTGTTAACAGGTATTATTAATGCTATTGGAGGGACTTTTAAAAATGTTACAGCAGAGAACTTGACTGTTACTAGTGGTACGTTTACAGGTACTATGAATGCTAAGGCTGGGTACTTTGGTAATTTAGTTGTTACAGGTAAGTCTATTACTAATCAACCTCAAGGAGTACAGGAGGTAAATAATATGTTGTTATGGGTTAGGAATAGAGTAGGTAATAACAGGTTTAAAAATGTGCTTATTGGTGGTTATTCAGAAGAGAGTCCAGATAATATCAGGCAAGATGTAGGTGCGTTGCAAGTATATTCTCAAGCAGATGAGTGGAATCAGGATCATATAGGTTCTAGTTTTGAAGTGGTAGGAGGCAAACCTGATAGAAGGATGGCTATCAAAGTGAAAGGCGGTGGTATAGGTAATTTAGGAGGTACTGCAGTAGCTATACAAATAAGTTCGTTTTTAGTGACACATGAATCAACTATAATTTATACTGGTACGGGTACCTTAGAACTTAATCTTCCTTTTTCAGATATGGATAGATATGATGGAAGGCAAGTAACAGTAAGAAATAAGTATAGAAATACGTATATAAGAGTGTTAGGAAGGGATGCAGGTATTTGGTTTTTTGATACTCAAAACGCTTCTGCTTGGGGGGCAGTAACTATTGGTCCTAAGACTACCACAGTTACTTTTACTTATGTAGATGGGGATTGGTACGTCACTAATTTATATGGATGGAATTAAAAAATACAATCATAATTAAATAAAAAAGAGTAAGAAGATGAGTAAAATGAAAGTGAAAACAAAAGAAGTCAGAACGGTTGTGGAAGGTGAAGTGACTGGAGGAGTGGTAACATTAGATTATAGTCAAGTGAGTAATGCTGCACCTGAGAATATTGGGATTAATGCTGTGTGTGGAGAGAGTAATTTGTATGGGAGTTTTCACGCACCTAACAAGAGTTTTAATATTAGTGTGAATGGGTATGATAATGCTACATCTACAGTGATAGATGAGATTTTTAAAATGTGTGTTGATGTAGCTGAAGGAAAAGCTGTGATTAGTGAGAAGTAATTAAATAAGGCTACTTCGGTAGCCTTTAATTTAAATGAAGATGAAGCAGGTGATCGAATTACAGGAGTATTTAATGTGTGCTTTAGGGCAGTTAAGGATAAGTATGAAGTTGAGTGGAGTTGTAGGATTCTTAGGAGTGGTGATGGTTAATGTATTCGATGCTGTGCATAAATGGTTAGATGTAAATTTTGATTATGTCAGTATCGCTTTATTTTTAGTATCTGTGAATCACTTATTAGGTAGTGCGGTACATAAATGGATTCTTAAGGATTGGGATTGGCAAAAGAATAAAGTAGGGATATTGATTAATATATGTGTGGTTATTATAGGAGGTTTAGTATTCGAAGCTTTGACTCATATTACTAAAGAGCAAGACTTTGTATATAGCTACCTAAAGATGACAACTAGGTTGATAGTGTGTATTCATCCAGGACTAAACATAATGAAGAATTTGCATATTCTTACGACAGGTAAGTTTCCGCCTAAAGCTATTATGGATTTGTTCGGAGGGTTTCAAAAGGATTTGAGTTGGAATAGGTTTAAAAGTAAAAAAGAAGAGGAATAATGGGATATGTAACTTTTGATGAGTTATCAGCTTATGAAGATAACGCAAGTAAATATTTGAATGATAGATTAGCAGATGCTAAAACAATTCAAGATATGTATGGTATGGATTATAGGATACCATTAACGGTTTCAGCAGTTGAAACTGGTTGGGGAAAACATGTGAAAGGATTTAGTTATTTTGGAATTAAGTATGGGGCTAATGACAAGCAGTTGATAACAACTACTGAATATAGTGCTTATAATAATTTGAAGTTTCCTGAGATTATAAGTATTAGTCCTGTGGTAATTAATGGGAAGAATATGTATAAGTACGTAGTGAAGGATTGGTTTGTTGTTTATAAAACCCCTTATGATAGTTTTAAGGGATATTATAAGTTCTTAGAGGATAATCCAAGATATAAAACTGCACTTCAGTTTAAAGATCAACCTTTGAGGTTTTTTGAAGAAGTTGCTAAAGCTGGGTATGCTACAGCGCCAAACTATGCAGATACGTTAAAACAAGTTTATGCAAGTGTGGTTAAGAGGCTGTAGCTTGATCTTATGTGTTTTGTTTTTTGGCTGTGGTAGTCGGAAGGTAAATAAGAGTGAATTTATCCAGGTGATAGAACAGCAAAGTGTGAAGGAGGTTAAAAGTGATTTGAAGCTATCTGTAAAGGATAGTTTCGTTAGTCAGTTTGTAAATAAGAATAGTCGTTTTAAGGCAACTGAAATAAAGATAGATAAAGATGGGGGTGTTGTTATTAGTAATCCAATTGTTGAAGTTGTAGAGGAGTCAGGTAGTACGGCTGGTGTCTATGATAGTATTGTTAAGGATAAAGGATTAAGTAAGGTTGCTGAATCTGTTAAGACTTCTAGTAATAATAAAGATAAGAATGTGGATCAGGAACAATATAGTTGGTGGGGTTGGTTGGTTCCGCTGGGGGTGCTGGTTGGGGTAGGTTGGTTGGTATTAAAGAAAACCCGAGTGATTTAGTCGCTCGGGTTTTTTTATTAGGAATAAAGTTTATAATTTTTATCGAAAAAAACATCAAATTCTTTTAGTAATAGAATGTAATCTTTTTGTAGTTCATTTCTTAAGTGTGACTCATTAATTAAATTGTCTGTATTTTCGTTGTATTTGGTATTAATTGATATACTTGTCATATAAATTTTTTTAACTATTTGTATGTATTTGTCTATTTCTTCTTTCGAATATTTTGATAAATACAATTTTAATGTTTCTAATTCAGTGACTAATTCAAAATGAGAATTTGATATTTTACTTGTTGTTATTGTAAATCCTGCAGAAAGTTGACAACCATTAGTCATTAGGTTGATTAAATGATTTATAGGTTTTGAAAAATCAATTAAAGCTTTATTTATTTTTTCTATTTGGTTGAATTTTCTTTCATAAAAAACAGTAGTTCTAATTTCAATCTGTTTTGATTTTCTATCAAATATAGTCTTTAAAAGAAATCCAATGGCTCCAATTACAACAGTAACTTGAGACCAATTATCTAATATTATCTTTATGAGTTCTTCTGTTTTCATATATAGTGGTTAGTGTATATTCAAATGTATGAAAAAGAATTAATAGAGAAGTTTTGAATGTATAAAATATAAAGCTATACAAATACTGTACAATTAGAAGAATAAAAAAACGCAACACTCTGTTTTATAAGGGTGTTGCGTTTTTTGCAGTGCCCGGAGTGGGAATCGAACCCACACTCCGAAGAACACGAGTTTGAGTCGTGCGCGTCTACCAATTCCGCCATCCGGGCTGATGACTTATTGTTTGTGAGTGCAAATGTAGATAAAAAAAATTAGGTACAAAGAAAAAATATAAAAAAAATCGTTTTCTCAATTTATATTTTATAAATTTGCACCGCTTAATAAATATAGTTAAGCTCTAACTCGCAACATAACAACTAATTATATAATGTCATATTTCGAACCAGACGCTAAGATTTTTGCATGTGCTCAGAGCGTTGAGCTTGCTGAGAAAATTGCAAAAGCATACGGAGTAGAACTAGGAAAAGTAACTCTATCACATTACAGTGATGGGGAGTTTCAACCTTCTTTTGAAGAATCAATTAGAGGACGAAGAGTTTTCTTAGTATGTTCTACATTTCCGTCATCAGATAACCTGATGGAATTGTTACTAATGTGTGATGCTGCTAAACGTGCATCAGCAAGACATATTACGGCTGTAATTCCTTATTTTGGATGGGCTAGACAGGATAGAAAGGACAAACCAAGGGTTCCAATTGGAGCGAAGTTAGTTGCTAAATTGCTTGAGTCAGCAGGGGCAACTCGTATCATGACTATGGATTTACATGCAGATCAAATCCAAGGATTTTTTGAAAAACCAGTAGATCATTTATATGCATCTACAATCTTTTTACCTTATGTAAAAAGCTTAAAACTTGACAATTTAACAATTGCATCTCCTGATATGGGAGGATCTAAGAGAGCTTATGCTTACTCTAAGTTTTTAGAATCAGATGTTGTAATTTGTTATAAACAACGTAAACAAGCTAATGTTATTGATAAAATGGAGTTAATAGGAGATGTTACAGGACGTAATGTAATCTTAGTTGACGATATGATTGATACAGGAGGTACTTTAGCTAAAGCAGCTGATATGATGATGGAGCGTGGAGCATTAAGCGTTAGAGCTATATGTACACATGCTATTTTATCAGGAAGTGCTTATGAGAAAATAGAACAATCAGCTATTCAAGAATTAATCGTTACAGATTCAATTCCATTGAAGAAGCCTTGTGATAAAATAAGAGTATTAAGTTGTGCTCCATTATTCGCAGAAGTAATGCACAATGTACATGCTAATGAGTCTATTAGTAAGACTTTTGTAGTTTAGAATTTATTAATTTTTTAAATATATTTAAATGAAATCAATTACGATTAAAGGATCTGAAAGAGAAAGCGTAGGTAAAGTATCAACTAAAGCCTTACGTAATGCTGGAATGGTACCTTGCGTGTTATACGGAGGAACTGAAGCAGCTGTGCATTTTTCTGCTGAAGAAAAAGCATTCAAAAATTTAGTTTATACTCCAAACGTACACACAGTGGTAATTGAGTTGGAAGGTGGAAAAACATTCAACGCTATCTTACAAGATATCCAGTTCCACCCAGTAAGCGATAAAATCTTACATATCGATTTCTATCAATTACATGACGATAAAGAAATTACATTAGAAGTACCAGTTAAAATTACTGGAAACTCTAAAGGAGTAATGGCTGGAGGGGTATTGAACCTAAACTTACGTAAATTGAAAGTTAAGGCTTTACCAGCTAACTTACCTGACTTCGTAGAAGTAAACATTTCTAACTTAGAAATGGGGAACAAATTATATGTTACTGATGTACCTGTTAACAATTACAAATTGTTACACACTGATAACACTGTAATCTGTCAAGTAAGAATTTCTCGTGCAGCTATGAAAGCAGCTCAAGAAGCAGCGAAAGCAGCAAAAGCTACTCCAAAGAAAAAATAATTCTTTTGAGAAGATATTTATTAAGAGCACCTGTGTTTACACAGGTGCTTTTTTTATGTCTTAAAATAAGGTTACTTCTTTGCTTTAATGTACTTTTGTAACACAATTAATTATGTCATTAATAGAAGGATGAAGAAGTTTTTAATTATAGGATTAGGAAATATCGGTGCTGAGTATATCAACACACGTCATAATATCGGTTTTAAAGTAGTAGACGAAATAGCTAATGAGCTTGGGGGAGATTGGCAAACTGTAAAACTTGGAAGCTTAGCAGAAGTAAAGATAAAAGGTAGAACACTTTTATTACTAAAGCCTAATACATATATGAATCTAAGCGGTAAGGCTGTTCAGTATTGGATGGAGAAAGAAAAGATTCCAGTAGAGAATATTTTAGTGATTACAGATGATTTAAATCTAGCTTTCGGAACCATTAGAATAAAGCCAAAAGGATCTGATGGAGGTCACAATGGATTAAAAAGTATTCAAGGTACTTTAAACTCTGCTGCATATCCTCGTTTTAGATTTGGTATCAGTGATGAATTTAAGAAAGGACAGCAAGTTGACTATGTTTTAGGGGTATGGGATGAGAAAGAGAAAGAACAGTTACCAGAACGTCTTAAAATGGCTTCTAAGGCAGTGCAAGAGTTTGCTTTAGGAGGATTAAATAATGCTATGAATACTTATAATGGAAAATAGATTAAGTAAAGCTTATAAAGTAAAAAAGGAGTTACTCAATGAGTAACTCCTTTTTTTATCATTATACCTGTGGTTTTACCACATTGATATGTAATTCTTCTAATTGTTCTGGGGTGATAGTTGACGGAGCGTCAATCATTACATCTCTACCAGAGTTGTTTTTAGGGAATGCGATGAAGTCTCTAATTGTTTCTTGCCCTCCTAAGATAGCCACTAATCTATCTAGACCAAAAGCTAAACCTCCATGAGGTGGTGCTCCATATTGGAACGCATTCATTAAGAAACCAAATTGTTTTTCAGCTTCTTCTTTACTAAATCCAAGGTGTTTAAACATTAACTCTTGAGTAGCCTTATCGTGGATACGAATAGAACCTCCTCCAATTTCGTTACCGTTTAATACCATATCATAAGCATTAGCACGTACTTTACCTGGGGCTGTATCTAATAATGGAATATCTTCTACTTTAGGTGAAGTAAATGGGTGGTGCATAGCGAAGTAACGTCCAGCTTCTTCGTCATACTCGAATAGAGGGAAGTCGATAACCCACAATGGTGCGAACTCATCAGACTTTCTTAATCCCATACGATTACCTAATTCCATACGTAGAGCACTTAATTGAGCTCTTGTTTTATTTGCAGGACCAGAAAGCACTAAGATTAAGTCTCCAGCTTTAGCACCAGTCACCTCAGCCCATTGCTTAAGATCTTCTTGGTCATAGAACTTATCTACAGAAGACTTAAATGATCCATCAGCTTCACATTTACAGTACACCATACCAGAAGCACCTACTTGTGGGCGTTTTACCCAATCAATAAGAGCATCTATCTCTTTACGAGTGTATGAAACAGCACCTGGTACAGCTATACCTACTACTAACTCTGCACTATTAAATACACCGAATTCTTTATGTTGAGCTACAGCATTTAACTCACCGAACTCCATCCCAAAACGGATATCTGGTTTGTCATTACCATATTTGCGCATTGCTTCTTCAAAAGTCATACGAGGGAACTTATCAACTTCAATTCCATGAACTGATTTAAGTAAATGTCTAGTCATTCCTTCGAATGTATCCATAACATCTTCTTGGTTTACGAATGCCATTTCACAGTCTATCTGAGTAAACTCAGGCTGTCTATCAGCACGTAAATCCTCGTCACGGAAACATTTTACTATTTGGAAGTATCTATCCATACCACCTACCATTAACAACTGCTTGAATGTTTGTGGTGATTGTGGTAAAGCGTAGAATTCTCCAGCATTCATACGAGAAGGCACTACGAAGTCACGTGCTCCTTCAGGAGTAGAACTAATTAAGTAAGGAGTTTCTACCTCACAGAAATCTTGAGCAGAAAGATAATTTCTTACCTCTTGAGCTACCTTGTGTCTAAACAATAAATTGTTCTTCACTGGATTTCTACGGATATCTAAGTAACGGTATTTCATACGGATATCTTCTCCACCATCAGTCTCATCTTCGATAGTAAATGGAGGAACAGCAGATTCGTTTAACACTGTTAGCGTATCTACTAAAATCTCAATATCTCCTGTAGGGATATTTGGGTTTTTAGAAGCGCGTTCGATTACTTGTCCTTTTACTTGAATTACAAACTCTCGTCCAAGGTTTTTAGCTGCTTCGAATACTGCTTTATCAGTTCTCTCTGCATCAAAGATTAATTGTGTAATCCCGTAACGGTCACGTAAATCAACCCAAATCATAAAACCTTTATCGCGATGCTTGCTTACCCATCCTGATAGGGTAACTTCTGTATTTATATCCGAAGCTCTTAAGGCTCCGCAATTATGCGTTCTGTACATTGCTAAAAATTATTTCCTACAAATTTATAAACTTATTATGAATGATAGAATAAAAGCCAAAACAATATGCTTTAGATTTTATAAATATCTATTTTTAAGCTGTTTCTGTTTTTTTCATTCTGATAAATACATATGCTAGTAACGCTCCACATAACGCTAATCCAGCTCCTACCCATTCCGGTGAGTTGTATCCTAATCCCAAAGTGATAGGTAGTCCTCCTAATGAGGCCCCTAATGCATTACCGATATTGAAGGAAGCTTGTCCAGCTGAAGCAGCTAACATTTCAGAGCCTTTTGCATTGTTGATTAACAACATTTGTAAAGGCGAACCGATCGTGAATGCTACTAATCCTGTGATAAGTGACATTGCATAAGCCATCCATTGGATATGGACAGTGTAATATACGATAATTAAACAAGTAGCCATAGCACAGAAAGAGAAAATAACTGCTTTAGCAGGAGGGAAGGTATCAGCTAGTTTTCCTCCTACGAAGTTTCCTAAGAACATACCTAGCCCTACTAAGGTCATGACTAAAGGTATCTTAGCTTCTGATATTAAAGCAATATTAGTCATCATCGGTGCGATATAACTAATCCAAGCAAATAATCCTCCTGTACCAATAGAGATTAACGCTACTAATACCCAGGCTATAGGTGTTTTAAAGAAGGCGGTTTGTTTCTTTAGATTTGTTTCTTTATCTGCTTCTAATTTTGGTACCCAAAATGCAATAGTGATAGCAGATACAATTCCAAGAGAGGCGATTAGCATATACGCTGTTCTCCATGAATATTCTTGTCCGATGTATGTACTCAATGGTACTCCTACTAGATTAGCAGTAGTAAGCCCTGCGAACATTATGGCTACTGCTTGTGCCTCTTTTCCTTTTTGAGCTAATCGCGTTGCTACCACAGATCCTACCCCAAAGAATGCTCCATGAGGAAGACCTGACATAAAACGCGAGATAATTAACGTTGTATAACTAGGTGACAATACGAATAGTAAGTGAAAGAATGAGAACATCACCATTAACGCCATCAATACTTTGTGAGGAGCGTATTTATTAGAAGACATTACTAGTAATGGAGCTCCTACTACTACCCCTAAGGCATAAGTAGAGATGAAGTTACCCGCTTTAGGTATGCTTATTTGTAAGTCTTTAGCGATGTCAGGTAGTAGTCCCATCATTGAGAATTCTGTCATTCCGATGGCTAGCCCACCTACAGCTAATGCTATTAAACTTTTGTTCATTGTTGTTTTACTGAGTTTGATTTTATGTAATATTATATTGTTTCTTTTCCTCTTTCGTATTGATTTGCCCATGCTAAACTCACACCAAGTTCATTAGCTGCTCTCATGACGAAGTGAGGATCTCTTAGAAATTCTCTACCGAGTAAGATACAGTCTGCTTGATTAGCCATTAGTATATCTTCTGCCTGTTGCCCTGTCTTGATTAGGCCTACGGTACCTACAAGTATATTGGTCTGTTGTTTGATTGCTTCAGCAAAAGGAACTTGATAATTAACCTCAACTTTTATTTGTTGATGTCTTACTAGCCCTCCTGTACTTACATCTATAAGTTCTACTCCTTTTTCATATACTATCTTAGCTAGCTTTATGCTCTCCTCTAAAGTCCAACCTCCATCAGCCCAGTCAGTAGCTGATATTCTTAACCACAGACTTTGAGTAGTCAAGACAGATTTAACGGCCTCTATGACTTCTAAGACTAGTCTAATCCTATTCTCAAAAGTACCTCCATACTCATCTGTACGCAGATTGGTTAATGGAGATAAGAACTGATGTAGTAGGTAACCATGAGCGCCGTGTAGCTCTATGATTTCATAGCCTGCTTTTACAGCGCGTTCAGCCCCTTGTCTAAAAGCTTCTACTATTCTTTTAATCTCTACTTTATCCATTGCTATCGGAAGGTTTTCTCCTTCGTTGAAGGCAATAGCAGAAGGAGCTATAGTTTGCCATCCGTTCTCACTATTAGGAGCTATCTGCGCTCTATTGATCCAAGGTTTTTCACAACTTGCCTTTCGTCCTGCATGGGCTAATTGTATACCAGGTACAGAACCTTGACTTTTTATAAAGTCAGTTATCTGCTTTAGTTTGGTTATATGTTCATCTGACCATATTCCTAAATCAGCATAGGTTATTCTTCCTTCTGGACTTATGGCTGTCGCTTCTTGTACAATGGCAGCAGCTTTTCCTATCGCAAATTGCCCATAGTGTACAAGGTGCCAATCACTCGCAAAACCATCTTTTGCAGAATATTGACACATAGGTGAAACAATGATTTTATTGTGTAAAGTATTGTCCCTTAGTTTTAAAGGAGAAAATAGAGTTTTCATAATTTGTGTGTTGTTTGGTGATGCAAAATTATTAATTCCAAAATAGAATAGAAGGTCTTTTGTCCTAAAAGATATTTTTAGCAATAAAAGTTACAATAATTTGAGGAGTTCTTCTCAAGTAACCTTATATTTGTTATTTATAATTAATTTAAATAAAGACATAATGAGAATGACTTCTAAGGTTATTACTAGTACAGTACTAGCAGCCATGCTTTTTGTAGGTTGTAAAAAAGAAAACACTAAAGCTTCTTCTGAAGAGACGATTACGATAGAGAACATGGGTAGATCAGTTAGTTTTAATAAAAAACTAGAGAATGTAGTAGTGTTCGACGTGGGAGCGATGGAGAATATGGCAGAGTTAGGTATACCATTTAAGGGAATGGCTAAGGTGTACAGTCCTAATTTCCTTTCTAAATATGCAGATGATGAGAGTATCGTGAATGTAGGATCTTTTATGCAGCCTAATTATGAGCTAGTAAGTTCAGTAGATCCAGATCTAATCATTATGAGTAACTGGTTTGATAAAGATTACCCAGAGTTTTCTAAGATTGCACCTACAATCTCTTTAGGAATATCAGGAAGTAATTATTTAGCAAGTACAAAGGATAATCTGAAAACAATTGGGTCTGTTTTTCAAGTAGAAGATAAGGCAGATAAATTGATCGAGAATATCGATACTAAAGTAGCTGAGATGAAAGAAGTGATTAATAAGAGCGATGCTAAAGCTTTATTAATCTTATATAACAATAAGAGTTATAGTGCCTTCGGAGAGGACTCTCGTTATGGATATATATTTAATGATTTAGGTGTGAAGTCTGCAGCAGCAGGTCTGATGGGCGGAAGTGATCACGGTAATGTAGTATCTAGTGAGTTTGTGCTAGAACACAATCCTGACATTATCTTTATCATCGATAGAGGTGCTGTAATGGAGAATGTAAATGCGGATAAGAAAGAAGTTGAGAATCCATTGATTCAAAAGACCAATGCGTATAAGAATGGAAAGATTGTTTACCTAGATCCTAATGCATGGTATCTTGCAGGAGGAGGATATATCTCTCTAAATATCATGTTAGATGAAGTAATGAAAGCGTACAAATAATAAAGTAAAAAGCTTCTCGAAAGAGAAGCTTTTTTTATGTCTATTGTTTTTTAACGAACAGATTACTTGCTATTTTTTTTGTGATAGTGATCGTATGGTCGTCTACTCTGATGGTGTACGACTGATCAAAAGGCTCTATATCTAATATCTCTAGTTTTGATCCTAGCGATATTTTCTGTTTATCTAAGTATTGTAAGAACTCTGTAGAAGAGTCTTTCACCCCTACACATACCACTTCTTGATTAGCGTCTATTTCGGATAATAATTTTTTATCTATCTGTTTTATTTCTCCTTTTTCGTTAGGAATAGGGTCTCCATGAGGATCTTCTGTTGGGAATCCTAGAAAAGCATCTAATTTATTAATTAACTTTTCTGATTTTATATGTTCTAATTCTTCTGCTACATCGTGAACTTCATCCCAATTAAATCCAAGTTTATCCACTAAGAATACCTCCCATAGTCTGTGTTTTCTCACGATCATCTTAGCAGCCATAACTCCCTTAGGAGTAAGTGTAACTCCTTGATACTTTTGATATTTAATCAGCTCCTTATCATTTAGCTTCTTTATCATATCTGTCACAGATGAGGCTTTGGTTTCTATTTTTGCAGCAATAGCATTTGTCGAAATTCCTTGAGTTTGCCCTAGTGATAAATGGAATATAGTTTTTAAATAATTCTCTTCTGAATAGGTAAGCATGGATTGTTTTTTTGTTTAAATACAAAGTTAGTGTTTTTTTAATTACAAATTAATTTTTAGCTTTGCCTAAATTTAATTAAAAGCCATGTGTAAAAGTATTTTTAAACTTGTAACAATAAATATTTTTCTTTGTCTCTTTTTTGCATTGAATTCCTATGCTCAAAATATCAAAGGAAAAGTTCTTTCTAATGGTACTGCGCTTTCTTATGCTACAGTTACATTAGTAGGAACAGATAAGGGAGTAGTCACTGATGAGCAAGGTAGTTTTACTTTCGAGTCCTTAAAAGAAGGAAGCTATACGGTGAAGGCAGACTTCGTAGGTTTTGCAGCTCAGACTAAAAAGGTAACTGTAAAAGGAACTCAGACCAGTACAGTATCTTTCGACCTAAAAGAAGATGCTAATCTAGATGAGATTGTTATCTCGGGTACACTGAAGCCTGTACTAAAGTCAGAGGCAGTAGTACCTGTAGAGATATATACGCCAGCATTTTTTGAGAAGAATCCTACTGCTAGTTTATTTGACGCTGTACAGATGATTAACGGAGTACAACCTCAGCTAAACTGTAACGTATGTAATACGGGAGACATCCATATCAATGGTATGGAAGGGCCGTATACTATGATCCTGATCGATGGTATGCCTATCGTATCTTCTCTATCGACTGTATACGGGTTATTCGGTATTCCGACGAATATGATCGAGAGAGTAGAAGTAGTTAAGGGGCCAGCCTCTTCACTATACGGAACAGAAGCGATGGGTGGTATTATCAACGTGATTACTAAAGATCCAGAACACGCAGCGAAGTTAAGCGTAGATGCGTTCAGCACGACTTGGTTAGAGAATAATATCGATTTAGGAGCTAGTTATAAACTAGGGAATAAAGTAAAAGGACTTTTCGGAGGGAACTACTTTAAGTTCGGAGAACGAAAAGATAAAAACGGGGATGGTTTTACAGATGTAACACAACAAGACAGAGTATCTCTATTCAATAAAGTATCTCTAAAGAGAAAGGATGATAAAGTAGCTAGTCTTGCACTGCGCTATGTATATGAAGACAGATGGGGAGGAGAGACTAACTGGAAGCGCAAGCAACACCGCGGAGGAGAAGACGTATATGCAGAGAGTATCTTCACTAACCGTTTCGAAGCGATAGGGATGTACCAGCTACCGACTACAGAGAATATCTATACACAGTTCTCTTATATCTATCACAAGCAGAACTCTATGTATGGACCAGAGTCTTATGATGCTAAACAACAGGTAGCTTTCGCTCAAGCTTATTGGGATAAGACCTTAGGAAACCACAGTCTTTTACTAGGTTCGTCATTTAAGTACACTTATTATGATGACAATACTCGTGCTACGGGTATCTATGATGAGAACGGATTAGTAAAGAATCAACCAGAAGAAACACCAATACCAGGTATCTTCATCCAAGATGAATGGACGCTTAATAAAAAGAACAAATTATTATTAGGATACCGTTTTGACTATGATAAGACACATAAGGGGATTCACTCTCCACGTGTAGGATACAAGTACACACCTCATCCACACCATACCTTAAGAGGAAGTTTTGGTACAGGATTCCGCGTAGTGAATGTCTTCACAGAAGATCACAGAGCGTTATCAGGAGCTAGAGAAGTAGTATTCGCTGAGAAACTAGACCCAGAGAAATCATACAATGCTAATATCAACTATACAGTAAAAGTACCTTCTAATTTCGGAGTGTTTAATTTCGATTTGAACGGGTTCTATACTTATTTCACGAATAAGATCGATGCAGATACAGATACAGACCAGACTAAGATTATCTATGCTAACCTAGATGGGCACGCTATCTCTAAAGGAGTATCTCTTAACGTAGATGTGACATTTGACTTCCCACTGAAGTTGATGGCAGGAGCTACTTATATGGATGTATTCAGAAAAGAAGACGGAGTACGAGAACAAATTTATCACTCTCCTAAATGGTCAGGTAACTTTATCGCAAGTTATAACTTCGGTAGTGGATTCACAGCAGATTTGACATCAGACTGGAAAGGACCGATGAGATTGCCACGCGTAGAGAATGACTATAGACCAGAGTACTCACCATGGACAGTATTAGCGAATATCCAAGTGACTAAGAAGTTTAACAACGGATTCGAAGTATACGGAGGAGTGAAGAACTTATTCAACACGCTACCAAAAGAAGACCCGATCTCTAGATGGTGGGATCCATTCGGAGAGCCAGGTAATGGTGTAGCACCACCTCCAGGTAGAAATGATGTAATCTTCGAACCAAACGATTATAGTTATACTCCGTTACAAGGGATAAGAGGATTCTTAGGAGTGAGATATAACATTTTTTAGTTAGCACATAAGCAGAATGACGAGATTTTATTTTTTTTTCATGTTTAGTTATTTCTTTGGGTTAGCGCTCTATGCTCAACCCAAAGAGATAATGTTTTCGGAGTTAGAGCAAGTGATGGCTACTGACCCTAAGCCCGTTGTCGTATTTATGCATACAGACTGGTGTAGCTATTGTGCTCTGATGGAAAAGAAGACATTGAACAATGATAAAGTGATGCAGAAGTTAGATGAAGACTTTTATTTCATCTCTTTTAATGCAGAACAAGAAGAAGCTATAGAGTATAAAGGAAAGCGCTATGAGCTGAGAAAGACTGGTGTTCATGCGAAGCAGCACGAGTTAGCAAAAGAATTGGCTCAGTCGAATGCTTATCCAGCTGTTATATTTCTCAATGAAAAACTAGAAATCATGTATCGACATTTTGCGTATGTACGATCTAATGATATGTATAAGCTACTGAATGCTATAAAACCTTCTTAGCATTTAGAATCATAAGACTAGGTACAGTGCAGAACGTTAAGCGTATATGTATTGGCGATTTAATAGTTGCAGTACTAGTACATTTGTACGTATACATTTGTATTAGATACATAGTTAGTTAGAATTATGTTGCAGGCCTTACACAGTATATCACTGTGTAAGGCCTTTTTTTGTTTAGTAATATTAGATGTGTTGTACATTAAGTATTGCTTCTAATGACCTTACTGTTTTCTTCCATACACCTAGCCTTTTTTAGAGTAGTTAATCCTAGTTTGACCTCGATGAGATAGTGAAGTAGTTTGCCTATTTATGATGTTTTTAAGCTGATAATCAATTTAAAAACATAAAATTTTCTTTTTCTGAATGTCTAGATTATTATAAGATGATAGAGATTGTAGTTTTTTTATTAAAGTTTAAGGCTGTTTATAAGTTCTGAGAAGACTTAGTATACATATAGGTGAATTTGGCTTAAGCTTTCGACCTATAATTTTCTCATATCCTGTGATAGCATATCTTTAGTTTACTACCGATATGGTAGGGGTTTGCTAGCACCTTGCTGGCACCTTTCTTCGACAAAACCATGCTCTAGGCAAGAAAGCTCCGAGGAAAGTGCAAGAAAACCTCAAGGAAGTGCAAGCTAAACGCTATTGTAGAACGTCAGAATATGTTGTAAAAAAGTATTTTATTCTATATCAAAGACACATTGATAACTAGTCAAGTACACGTAGTCTAAATTAAGAAAGGATTTAACGCATCGCTTTATTGATAAGGAATAAAGACTGTTTAGGTATTCAGATTGACTTGTATAGCTTTATTATTTCAATTAAAAACTAAATAATTAGTTTGATAACTAATAAAATAGTTATATGTTTGTGTATATCAAAGTAGGATTATGGAAAAATTGACCAATAAAGAAGAAGAGATTATGTGCATCCTTTGGAAATTAGAAAAGGGATTTGTGAATGATATTCTAGAGCACATGCCAGAGCCTAAGCCACATTATAATACACTCTCTACGCTAGTGCGTATATTAGAAGAAAAAGGGGTAGTGTCTTATAAAGCTTATGGCAAGTCACATCAGTACTATCCTTTAGTGAAGAAAGAAGACTATCGAAAGATGTTTATGGAAGAGACCATGGAGAAGTATTTTGATAATTCGTTTAGTAACCTAGTGAGTTTCTTCGTGAAGGATAAAAAATTATCTAAGACAGAGCTAGAAGAGCTAATGGATATTATAGAAAAGAATAAAAAATAGTTTGATTAACAACCAACCAATCAACTGAATTATGACACCTATTCTTATATATATATTAAAGGTAAATGGACTACTGCTGGTAGTGTATTTATGCTATAAACTGTTTTTACAGAAAGAGAGTACGTCAAGACGAATCGATTGTATTTTATAAGTGGTATTTTTTTGAGTCTAATACTGCCTTTGCTTACTTATACGAAGGTAGAAACGATCAACTTAGCGCCAATGCCTCTCCCGATTATGGATGTAGTGGAGGATGTGGAGATAGTACAAGAGGAGAGTCTATGGACGATGAATGAGGTGTATCAGTACACATCTTATCTTTATTTAACGATCACGCTATTGAGCCTTTTGTGGTTTGGGTATAAACTGATCAAGCTAGTCAGACGTATTAGTAATATGCCTAAGACGGCTATTCATCAGAATATACGAGTAGATAGATCGAGTAGTGATGCTTATTCTTTTCTACACTATATCGTATTGCCAAAGGATTATGAAGAGCTGAGTCAGCTAGAGGTAGTGTTGCTCCACGAGGAAGTACACGTCCAGCAGAAGCACAGCTTAGACCTTATCCTCTTAGAGGGGTTAAAACACGTATTCTGGTTCAATCCGATGATACGATTGCTACAGAAAGAGGTAAACCTAAATCTGGAGTATATCGTAGATCAAGAGATTGCGAAACGAGAGGATAGCTATACGTATCAGCGCGCACTCGTACTGTACGAGTCTAATAAGATAGCGTGTGTACCTGTGGTGAATACTTTTGGCTCTTCAGATCTGAAGAAGCGTATATTAATGCTTAACAACCCAAAATCAACTAATATGAAACGTTTAAAATTATTATTAATCACTCCTGTATTAGCAGGGTTCTTTTTCCTCTTTCAGATAGAGGTAAAAGCGAAATATATAGAAAGTCCAGCTTTTGAAGTAGATCATGTAGAAGATACTTTATTCGATGAGTATACAAGTATGGCTACTGACGCAGAAGAGGGGCAACTAGATCAATCTGGTAAAAAGAAGGCTCCTAATCATGATGATATGGCAGCAATAGCGGAAGAAGCGATAAGAATAGGAGAGGAAGCGTCTAGACTAGTGGATGAAACTGAGCGTATAAGAGAAGAGGCTGAGCGCGTAAGCAAAGAGATACTAGAAGAGAGAAAAGTAATTCTAGCTAAAGCGGAAAAAGTACGAAAAGAAGCTTTAAAAGCACGAAAA
>NZ_JACAKB010000008.1:50073-144889 GCF_030326305.1 Myroides odoratimimus
GAAGAGTTAACTAAAGCACGAGAAGAAAGTATAGCTAAAGCGGAAGCTTCTCGCTCTAGAATGCTAGAAGAGAGAAAAGTAATTCTAGCTAAAGCGGAAAAAGTACGAAAAGAAGCTTTAAAAGCACGAAAAGAAGAGTTAACTAAAGCACGAGAAGAAAGTATAGCTAAAGCGGAAGCTTCTCGCTCTAGAATGCTAGAAGAGAGAAAGGAAAGGGAGGCAGCAAAAGAAGATCTAGATTTTCGTTTAGAAGAATACAGAAAGAAGTTGACGGAAGGCACAGTAATAGATGGTAAGAATGTAGTTATCATTAAATCTGGTAAGCGCAGTAAAGGGGAGTTTGTGTATTATGTAAACGGAAAGCTGTATGATGAGAGTAATAAACATGAAGCAGAAGCACTAATAGAGAAATCAGGTGTTAAAACTGTTCGCGTTTATAATAGGGCAGCTGCAGCTGACGAACTTGGCTATACGGGTAATGGTAGTGTGTATGGCTTTACATTAATGACAGATGAGGATCGTGCGAATGAGGCTAGAGTAGAAGTGATAACTAAAAAATATAAAGAAAAAGTCATCAAAGATATGACTCAAGTACAGAATAGCGACTATAAAGGACTAGTATATGTCAATGGTGTGAAGAAGTCTGCCGAAGATCTAAAAAATATACGCACAGATAAAATGGTATCAATGGATGTATTTAAAGGAGATGCAGCAGTCGAAAAATATGGTGAAGAAGGAAGAGAAGGTGTTATCCTAATACGTGTAAAACCTTAAGTGAGATTCTTATATAAGATTATGTTAGCGAGTGTGATCTCTATAAGAGGTTACCACTAAAAAGAGATAAAGCCAGATTACGATCTGGCTTTATTATTTTAAGTAAGGTCTCTGCTTAGAAAATACGTTTAATCACGTGGAATATTTGGTATACACTATTAATAGGGTATTCAAATGGTTCGTATATTTTATTACGACTAGATAAGGTGATGACACCTTTTTTCTCGTCATAGTTCGTAATGTCTTTTAAGAAGGTAGCATCTTTAGTGATGACGATGAATCCATAAGTCGTGTTTCTAAAACCGCCTTCCCATAGGTGTCGTCCTACTTCACGTCCTAGTACTTCTGCTCCATCAGGGGTATCTTCTATATTTCCTCCATTCATAGAGTCTCCTACTACATCAAATGCCTTATAATGACCAAGCCCAAACTTATCTACTCTGAACTGTACTGTGTCAAACTCCTGTATAAGCTGTGCGTCATCCTGATAGCAGGTAATATAAGAAGCATGAGCTGATGAAGGGATCTTTAGTACTTCTATATAGATACGCCCATCAGGGTAGAAGGTAAACTTGTTTCCGTGGTTATTATACATAATCTCAGGTACAGTATCCTTCGTGATATTAGTGGCTTCGAAGTTATAGAGCTCTTGCGTAGGAGTATCTCCTGTTAGCTCTTGTATCGCTGGAGATGTATGTGATGTTAATAACATACTCCCTTCTCCTGTTAGTAACCAATGCTTGCTTAAGCTTAGGGCAAATTTGGTTAGATTCTCTATAAAGTTATCGCTGATGTTTACACGTCCATTTACTATCTGAGAGAAAGAAGACTTAGTATACCCTAGTTTTTGTGCTAGATCTGTTTGGTTCTTCGCTAATCCCTCAAAGAAAATCCACTTGATGGCATCGTTTACGCGTTGAATTCTATCCATAATAGTAATGATATTTTAAAAACTATGTTTCTAATTGTTTTTATAATCGAAACTTTGTTTGTATGTTTGTAAAAGTAATAGGAACAAAATTAGTCAAAAAAAGCATAGATAGCTAATTTTAAAGGGATAAACTGAAATAATAGCGGTAGAATACTTCGACAGAAACAAGTAAGATATTCTAAATAAGCAGTGAACTCTCCTTTATAATACGAACGATGTTTATATTCTGGGTGTGTTTTGTTCGATATATCAACACCAAAAAATAAATTATTATGAAAGCAGTGATGAGTACATCAACCGTATTTGAAGCAGGAGAGCCAGCTATTCTGACTTTAAAAGAGAAACGAAGTATAGAGCGTGAACTGTATCTATACAGTGCTTTATATAGAACTAATGGCACTGGATACGTCACTTCTGGGGAGCGTATCTGTATAAACCAAGAGAGAGGGTATCACCTAAGCGTAGGTGGAGAAGAAGAGTTAAAACCTTATCAAATATCTAGTGAGTTAGAAGAAAAAATAGCTAGGCTAAGAGGTAGAAGGTAGTGGGTAAGGAATAAGTGATTGTAAATAAAGTTTCGATTATTAAATTGTTTTATCATTAAAAATAAAAGTTATGACCAAAAGAGTAGCAGGTAGTCAATTAAATAAGTTGAGAAGATATAAGCTGATCTTGGATTTGTATAATCAATACAAGACAGAAGACATCCCAGTGACGGTGGTGTGGAAGAAATATATCTGTCCTGTGTATCCTATTTCTCGTACGACTCTATATGAAGTGCTGAATACACCAGTGTATAAAGAACTCGCAAAAATAGAGGCAACCATGAAAGACTTAGATTAGAGTTATTAACAGTGTTTATAAGATGTGAACAGAGTTGTTCAGCCTCTTGACAACAAATAGGTTATGCTGTTGATAAGTGAGATTTTTGTAGAATAATAATTAGGTTATCAACAGTGACTATAAGAAGTGAACAAGAGTGTTCAGTTACTTAACAGAAAGTTGAGTTAAGGTAGTAAAAGAACGATCTTTGTAGAGTAGAAATGCAGAAATAAAAATTAGGAATATAGGAGTAGTACTTGCACAATTGGCGCCTACGTGCAATGTCTTTCCATCAGTATATTCTTTCCATTACAGATGAGAGTAATCTCATCACAGTATTTATAATCCAATAAAAAATAGAGTAAAGTGTACTTGCTGTCAAAAAGCGAGCAAGGATAATTATGTCTTTATTGTTTAGAAAAGTATTAACCAATCAAAAAAAATAAAATTATGTCAATAGAACAGAAAGCAAATTGTACTAATGTTGATTCATTAGTAAGCGTAAAAGTAGATATCAATAAGGATTTGTTGTGTAGCGGGAGTACTCAAATTTGTGAGTATTTACTATTAGAGGAAAGAAAAAAATTCAAAAGTTTATTCAATTTCATGTATGTAAAGGTATTTACTATAATTACCAATTGAAGGATGGTGATACGATAGCCAAGTTAGGAATAACTGAAATTGATGGTAGGAAATATCCGGATGAAGAGTTTTATAGTCAGTATTATGTTAAAGTGTATTTGGAAAATACTTCAGATTATGAATTTGTGCCATTCAATTACATTTCAGTTGATGAAAAAGTTCCTGATATGGTCAACTATATTGGTAAGACTATACAGCTAGTTAATATTTTACGAAACATGTAATTAATCGTTATGAATAAAGTATAACCAATCCAAAACCAGTGTGCTAATGAATGAAACAATAATAGTGACGGTAGTAGGCTTAGTTT
The DNA here is from genome assembly GCF_030326305.1 of Myroides odoratimimus. Lineage (GTDB taxonomy): Bacteria > Bacteroidota > Bacteroidia > Flavobacteriales > Flavobacteriaceae > Flavobacterium > Flavobacterium odoratimimum_A. The sequence goes on from NZ_JACAKB010000008.1 coordinate 53,553, forward strand.
CATCATTAGCGACATGGTGGGCTGCTAGACGTAAGAGTAAAGCTGAGGTACAAAGCTCAGAGCTCGATAATGTAGAGAAATCTCTAAAATACTATAGGGATATAGTAGATGACTTAGGAATTAAATTAAAAGAAGCTACCAATGAGCTTTATAAAACGTCTAATCTGCACCGTGAGGCTATCGATGAGCTAACTGCTGCTAAGAAGGTAATCATCAATCTAGAACAGAAACTAGAGAAATTGGCTCTACAGAATAAGGAGTTGATCGATGAACTAAGGAAATATAAACAGCTAAATGGTAAGAGAGAATGAGAACACAATTAGTTAAACAAGCTCAGAGTCAACTTCATGTACAAGAATGGCCTATCAAGAATAATAAAGGACCTGGAGTAAAAAAGTATCTGAACAGCGTAGGGTTAGGCGAGGGGTATGCGTGGTGTATGGCTTTTGTGTACTGGTGTGTACAAGAGGTGTGTACTGATTATAAACTGTCAAATCCTTTAAAGAAAACTGGAGGAGTTTTAGCTCAATGGAATGCGAGTAAAGAGCTTCGTGTTACTAAACCTGAGGTAGGAGATATCTTCATCATGGACTTTGGGAAAGGATTAGGTCATACAGGTATCGTGATAGCTGTGAATGGAGATATTATCACAACTATAGAAGGAAATACGAATGACCAAGCAAGTAGAGAAGGGTACATCGTGGCTGAGAAGAAACGTCATATCCAAACGATCAATAAAGGATTTATCAGTGTGTTTAGTAACTCGTGATGCTATACAGTCTACCCAATTACATAATCAAAAAACTATATGAATATGAAAAAGCATGATCGATATATGCTCGTTTTTTTAGTGTTGTTGTTAGCACTTCTATTGATGAGCTGTGGTAGTCGCAAGACAGCGATTAATATGCAACCGACCACCACTGAGCAGGTAACCCAGACGGTAGAAGAAGTAAAGAGGGATACGGTACTGGTAATCCCTGCTGATAAGAGTCAGTATATAGCTGAATTAGCTGTACAAGGAAATAAAATAGTTGTGAAAGATGCGAATATAAAGCGCAGTAAAAACAAGGTGTTACAACCGCCAAAAGTACAGCTTCAAAATAATAAGCTAATCGTAGACTGTGAGTCAGAAGCTCAACGCTTATTCTTCGAATGGAGGGATAAGTTTATCAAAGAACAAAAGGTAGTGGAGACAAGAATACCCGTAGCTGTACCCCTGAGTCTATCATGGTGGCAACAGACACAGATATGGCTAGGAAGAGGGTTTATGTTGTTGGTGTTCTTTGGTATGATAGGATTAGCTCTTAGAGTAAGAGTGTGAAAAAAGTAACCAATCTAAATTATAGAGAGACAGTTTAATGAGACAGATCTTTAATAACAGATAAAGTTTAATAAAATTTATTTACCAACGCTCTAGGCTTGCTTAGGGCATTGGTTTTAATATTCCATTCTCTAGGAGTAGTGATTTAGTAGCTATAGTGTTGACTACATCAGTGTTGTGGTCTGTGAGGATGATGATTTTATGTCTAGCAGTGGTTCTAATAGCGTCTGCTATAAACTCTTGTAGTAGTGGAGAAATACCTGCGAAAGGTTCGTCTAATAGACAGATAGGTTGAGGTAAGTTTAGAATGTAAAGCGTCTGGATGAGTTGTTGTTCACCAGTTGACAAGTCACTAATCTTAGTATTTAAATATTGATGAAGGGATGTGCTTCGAATCATATCTTCTTTTACAACATCTTTTACTGTAAGATGCTTAGGAAAGATATTGAATTGAGGTTTATAGCTAAAGTACTGATTGAGCTCATGCTTATTGTTGATAATATTCTTGTCTATTCGGATATAAGCATGATTTGCTTTAAGTGTACCAAATAAGATTTTCATTAATGTACTTTTACCAGCGCCATTGCGTCCACGAATATTGAGTATATCTCCTGTGGAAGCAGTGAGGTATATGCCTCTGAGTATGGGGGTATTCTCAATCGTGTAGCTAAGGCTATCAATATGTAGGGTATGGTTATAAGACATGTAATAAATATTGAATGAGACATGTGATGACTAAACAGCATAAGGCCGTTAGGAGTAAGGTTTTTATAATCGGCGTTTGATTGTTGCGGTGATAGAATAGTTCGTTCTTCTTGAAGGTCAGAAAGTAGATACTGTATAGACCTAACGTAATTATAGGGATAAAGAAAAACAGAACATTGCGCATCACTATGGTTAGGATGATATTTAAAGCGAGTATAGATAGTATGTTTCTCCAGGGGATAATCATGTTGGGATGCATAAATGTATAGTAGTTAGAGTAATAGGGTGTAATTTACCTTTTTTTATTCATTGTAAAGGAATTTAGATAATTTTAATCTAGGAAGAGACTGAGTTATTAGATTAGAAGAACAAGTAGGTTATGTTTATAAATAAAGATGATGTTTTCGTTAGAGTGTAAATTAATTGTAAAACTTCATTGTGTCCGTTGGCTTTCAATAGTTTTAATTATATTTGCCTCTAAACTAATAACATCAATATGAATTTCGGTACTATTATTAAAGAGGCACACTCGGGTGTTGCTTATTTAGCCTTGATTTTCTTAGCTATAGTAGCAGTGAATGCTTTTATGGGATTATCAGGGAACAAAGAGTTTAAAGACAAAGACAGAAAATTAGGATTGTTTGGATTGATATTCACTCATATTCAGTTATTATTAGGTCTTGTACTTTATTTTGTATCTCCAATGGTTCAAGGATTTGGAGTAGCAATGAAAGATTCTACATTAAGACTTTATGCTTTAGAGCACCCATTGATTAACATCATTGCGATAGTATTAATCACTATAGGATGGTCTAAACACAAGAAAGCGACAGATAGTAAATCTAAGTTTAAGAAATTTGCGATTTTCTATACATTAGGATTAGTGTTGATTTTATCAAGACTTCCATGGAAAGTATGGATGCCAAGTTTATTCGCTTAAGCTTATTAAAATATAGAGTAAAAAAGGATCTTCGAAAGAAGGTCCTTTTTTTATTGGTATGCTTATTGCAAATATTCCTCTGTTCTATTTTATAAAACATGAAAACATATCAATATTTACTAGCTATATCTTTTGTAATTTTCTTATCGAGTTTCGGTGGGACTACAAGAGTCATAAAAGAAAATAATGTAAAAACATTATTGACAAAAGTGACTCCGGATTCTCTAGAGTTAGACAACGATTCTATCGTAATAGGAGAAGAAGAAACAGAAGACTTTATCGTAGTAGATGATGATACACAAGCATCTTATTATCACGATAAATTCACTGGAAGAAAGACAGCTAGTGGAGAGGTGTTCGACAACCAAAAATACACTGCAGCCCATAAAACACTGCCGTTTGGGACAAAAGTGAAAGTGACTAACTTAAAGAATAAACGCTTTGTGATATTGACTATTACAGATCGTGGACCATTCGTTAAAGGTAGAAGTATAGATATCTCTAAAAAAGCTTTTGGTGAGCTAACAGATAATGTTGGTCGCGGTGTTCTAGATGTAAAAATAGAAAAGTTTATTGGAGAAAATGAAGAACAATTATAGTATAAAATATTATTTTCTTGTAATTATATTAACCCTGTTTTTAGGAAGTTGTTCTTCTGTAAAAAACGGACAATACACTTCTAAAGGTAATTACAAATCAAATGTAACTGCCTCTTATTACCACAAAAAGTTTAATGGAAAGCGTACAGCGAGTGGGGAAAAATTCCACAACTCGGGGATGACAGCCGCACATAAAAGCTTACCTTTTAATACGAAAGTAAAAGTTACGAACGTAAGTAATAAAAAATCTGTAAAAGTTCGTATTAATGATAGAGGGCCTTTTGTTAAAGGGCGCGAAATAGATCTATCTAAAAAAGCCTTTATGAAACTAGCGGATCACAAAGGCGAGGGATTACTACAAGTAGATATTAAAATCATTAAGTAATACTACCATTTCTTATAAGGATGATTAGCGATATAAGAGTTGTAATACTTTAGATCACCTGTCACTTCCTCTCCTAACCATATAGGTTTCTCGAATTGTTCAGTTTCGGTAGTTAATTCTATTTCCGCTAGAATTAAACCTTCATTATCTCCGTGAAAGATGTCCACTTCGTAAGTGTGTTTATCAATTTGGATAAGATATCTCGTTTTAGATATTACAAAATCTTCACATAAGGCTATAAGTTGATTCGCTTCATCATAGTTTATTTCTTTTTCCCATTCTAGACGAGAAGTACCTGCTTCATTACTCTTTCCTTTAATAGTAATATAGGCTTTAGTGTCTTTTAATCTGATGCGAACAGTTCTTTCTGGATGAGAGTTAAGATAACCTTGAGTTATTTTATTAGACTTAAAGGATTGCTCTATGAATTCTAGAGAGTTGACTAGAAATTTTCTTTCTATTTCGATCATGATTGTTAAGAATAAAATGTAATTTTATGCCAAAATAAACGTTTTTATTTTACTAACGATTTAAAAGTAGATTTTTTTTCAAATGAAATTACGACATATGTTGCGCTCACCTCATGGGGTAGAGGAATTATTTAATAAATATGTTATTGACGGGAAGGTTTATGCTACAGAGGATTTACTTTTTATTGTTGATTTAGTACATATTTTTAGACCTAAGAATAATAAAAAAATAAATAGAGTATCTATTGATGCACTTTTAGCTTATCTAAAGACACATGAGATAGAAAGAGTAGCCTTAATGGAATACCTAAAAGAACTGTTATCTAATCGACACTTTAGTCGTATGGTATCAGATGCTGGTATACTACAAGATGCTGATTTCTTCGATGAGGTAAAAAAGAGATTATGGGCAAAGGTGCTACCATATCAGCCAGAGAAACAGACTTATGAATACGTTTTAAATCAGGTGTTCTATAAACATACTGATGCTGAATGGGTAGATATGATACCTGAAGAACAGTTAATAGAATTGTTTACCCTACTAAATTTCAATACTATCTTCACAGAAGAGAAAGATGGAGGCGCGCTTAACGAATTGTTGACATCTATAGATATTATTACTCAGCGTATGAGTGGTAGAGCGATGGAAAGCTCGATTATTAATATGGTGCCTGAGTATTCTCATTTGGAAAGCCCCTTTAGAGCTTTGGAACAAGAGTTTTCTATTGTATTGCAAAGCTTCCATAAAGGAGAAATGAAGTTCTTGTTAGAGAATGATATTAACTATAAGCAAATCGTGGTATTGCATAAGCAATGTCAGGAATTTGTAAACCAAGCCTTCAAGAATAGTTCTAAGTATGGAATCTCTATGAAAGTGAATCAAAGTTTACTTAGGTTGAGACAACAACTGGCAAGGGTATATATTCTTATCTCCATCTTGGTAGTAAAAGAAGGTACATTATTAGAACGACAACAAAACTCTATAACACTAGCTCGTAAGCTGATAGAATATAACTGTTATAAGTATAATGTAACAGGACTGGTCAAAGAGAGTACACAGCTGATCTCTTATGAGATTACACAACATACTGCTAAAACAGGAGAGCACTACATTACAAATACGGGTAAAGAATACTGGCATATGTTCCGTGGGTCTATGGGGGCTGGTATTGTTGTTGGTTTTATGTGTATTTTAAAAGTTTTTGCGCATGAAGCTGATGTAAGTAATTTTGGTGAAGCCATGTTGTATAGTTTAAATTATGCATTAGGTTTTTGTTTAATTTACTTACTCGGTTTTACTTTAGCTACAAAACAGCCTGCAATGACTGCAGCTACAATTATTACTGCTATTGAGAATGGAAGAAAACAACATATAGACAGCGTAGATAAGCACATTGGCTTTGCTAAGCTATTCGCTAGGTTGTTTAGATCACAGTTCATTGCTTTCATTGGTAACGTGATTTTAGCATTCCCCGTGGCACTTTTGTTGATTTGGGGAATAGACCAGTTGTTTGGTGTAAATATCACTTCTCATGGATGGGACAAAATGTTAATAGATGCTGATCCTATTGAATCACGTGCTTTGTTTCATGCAGGAATAGCTGGGGTATTCTTATTTATGTCAGGTATTATATCAGGTAATGTATCAAATAGAAATAAACACAATAAAGTATTTTATAGAATCCAAGAACATCCATGGTTAAAAAGAAATATTGGTGTTGCTAGTACAACAAAATTGGCAAACTGGGTAGATACAAAATGGCCTGGTATTATTTCGAATGTTTGGTTTGGTATTTTTATGGGTACTTGTGGGACAATAGGAGCGTTTATAGGTTTAGGTATTGATATAAGACACATTACATTTGTAAGTGGTAACATTGCTCTAGGTTGGTATGGATCAGGCTTTAATGCTCCTGTAAATATGCTTGTATGGGCTTTTGTAGGAATGTGGTTAATAGGATTAATGAACTTTTTAGTGAGTTTCTCTTTATCTCTATTCTTAGCATTCAGATCTCGCAATATACCTCTGAAGGAAACTAAGGATTTGGTTAAAGCTACATGGAAACATTTTAAGAGCTTTCCGATGGAGTTTTTCTTACCTACATCAAGTGTAATCGTAGATAAACCTGCACAGCAGACAGGGGATAAGAAAGAAGATAAAACAAAGTAATTTATTTGTATATAAATAAGAGGGGGCTATTACACGTGTAATAGCCCCTCTTGTATTAATTGATGTCGTTAGAATCAGACGCTGTTTTAGGTTGATTATTGTGACTTCGAGTATTCTTTAAACTGTTTTTCAACATTTCTGATTGTTCTGCAAACTCTAATCTAGATACATTGATGTAGTCTTCTAAATTATGTATGTTTTTGGCTAGCTTTCTAAGAGATGCTCTATCGCTTTTGATAAAAAGTTCACTTTGCATATTTGCTTCTTCATGGCTAAAGCCTAGTTTTTCCAGCATTACTCCACCTACATATACAGCAGAGAAGAAAGTCTCTCTATACACTTCTGTAAGACCATCCTGTAAGTATTCATAAGCATTCTTACGGTTCTTCGCTCTTACAATAACTTCTACATTTGGGAAGTTCTTACGAAGTACAGCTACTAATTGTTGATTTAGTTCAGGAGGATCCATTGCAGCAATAACGTAATCGGCTTGATCCACACCAATAGACTTTAGTATATTAATAGAAGTAGCATCTCCATAATACACATTAAAGCCTAACTTGCGTAAATGATCTACACGTTCTGCATCATTATCAAGAACTAATGTAGGTACATCATTAGCTTGCAGTAGTCGTCCGATTGTATTTCCAAAGTCTCCAAATCCTGCAATTACAATTTTCTTTTCAGCAGTAATATGTGATAAATCGTCGTATTCTTGTTTTTCTGTAGTAGAAGGGCTTAATCCTAAGTAAGGAGCAATCCATTTCTCATTAAGAAGTAACAAGATAGGCGTCACCACCATAGACAGTGCTGTAGTAGCTAGTAAATAATCATACCATTGTTGGTTGATTAGATTAATTGTTTTTCCTAATGCCAAAATAACAAAGGCAAACTCTCCAATTTGTGATAATAAGATAGCAAATAAGAAGTTCTGATCTTTTGGAAACTTCTTCCACTTTCCAATAGCTAGTAAAACAATAGTTTTAATTGCCATAGTACCTAGTAGTAAACTAGCGATAATAAGTGGCTCATTGATTATGATCTGGAAGTTGATAGTAGAACCTACTGCAATAAAGAAGATTCCTAAGAGGAGTGCTTTAAAGGGTTCTATATCACTTTCTAGCTGATGCTTATATGGGTTATTCGCTAGTACTACCCCTGCGATAAACGCTCCTAAAGCAGGTGATAAACCTACCATCTGCATTAATAGTGATACTCCAATCACTAGTAATAAAGCGGAAGCAGTGTAAATTTCTCTAATCTGTAAACGACCTACTGATTTAAATAAAGGGTTTACAATATAGTTACCCACTAAGAAGATAATAGATATAGCTCCTAGTATAGCTAGTGTTTTCATAAAAACTGGTGCTCCGTCTAACCAGCTGTCAGCTTCAGTAGTAATAGGTGTCTTAGTAGAAACAGCTAACAATGGAATAATAGCCATCATCGGAATTACCATAATATCTTGGAAGAGAAGTACGGCAAAACTTGATTTACCCGCATTGGATTGATTTAATCCCCGCTCAGATATGGTCTGTAAGATAATTGCGGTAGATGACATGGTGATTACAAACCCCATAGTCAAGGAGGTTCCGATACTTAAACCAACACCCCAATGTGCAATTGCAGCAACGATAGCAGTAGTACCTACTGCCTGGGCGGTACCAAGTCCAATAATCTCGTTTTTAATTTTCCAAAACTCTTTAGGGTCTAGTTCTAACCCTACTAGGAACAGCATCATTACAACACCGAATTCGGTAGCATGCATGATGTCAGCACTGTCATTTCCAACAAACTTTAGTACAAAAGGGCCAATTAAAACACCTGCAAAAAGATATCCTAATACTGAACCCATTCCTAATTTCTTAGAAATTAGGACACATACAACAGCTGCAAATAGAAAGACAAATGCTTGTGCCAAAAAATCATTCATTACGTTTAGCTATTTTTTTTAGTTAATCAATAATGATATAATTATCATTATATGTTTTCATAGTTCTTACAAAATTAAAAAAAGAGAATAGGATTATTAAGAATATATTTAAAAAAAAGAAGATTATTTTTGTACAAGACGTTTTTTAGGTCTGAATAGATAATTAGTTGATTAGATGAATCGTAAGATTATACATGTTGATATGGATGCTTTCTACGCTTCTGTAGAGCAATTAGACTTTCCTGAACTAAGAGGAAAGGCACTAGCTGTGGGTGGTAGTGAAGAAAGAGGTGTTATCGCGGCAGCTAGTTATGAAGCTAGGAAGTATGGAGTGCGTAGTGCAATGAGTGCGATGATAGCAAAGAAGAATTGTCCTCATCTTATTTTTGTCAAACCTCGATTTGAAAGATATAAAGAAGTTTCTCGTATTATACGTTCTGTTTTTTATGAATACACTGATCTTGTAGAGCCTTTAGCATTAGATGAAGCATTCTTAGATGTAACAGAGAATAAGATAGGATGTCCTAGTGCTACGTTGATAGCCAATGAGATTAGGATGAAGATATTAGAACGAACAGGATTAACAGCATCAGCAGGTATTTCGATTAATAAGTTCTTAGCAAAAATAGCAAGTGATTACAATAAGCCTAATGGGCAAAAGACGATCGAACCCGATGAGGTGATTAGTTTTTTAGAAGAATTAGAGATAAAGAAGTTCTTTGGGATTGGGAAAAAGACTGCGGATAGGATGTATCATTTGGGAATTTTCACAGGTAAAGATTTAAAGGCAAAATCAGTAGAATTCTTAACAGAGCATTTCGGAAAGGCAGGACAAATATATTATGATATTGTGAGAGGACTTAGCAATTCTCCTGTAAGGCCTAATCGAACTATAAAATCCGTAGGTACAGAGCGAACGTTCGATGAGAATCTATCTTCTGAGGTTTTTATTGAGACTAAGCTTGATATGTTAGTAGAAGAGCTTAGTTTGCGTTTAAAGAAACAAAATTTAGGAGGTAAAACGATTACATTGAAGATTAAGTACTCTGATTTCGTACAGCAAACACGTAGTACTACTGTTCCTTATTTTGTATCAGATAAAGAGATTATTCTTGATTTAGCGAAGGTGTTATTATATCAAGAAAAACTAAAGGATTCAGTCCGACTAATAGGTGTGTCACTTTCTAATCTTAATACAGATGAAAAGAAGAAGCCTATAGCAGTACAATTAAGTTTTGATTTTTAATTTTGTATAAATCAGAGAAGTACTTTAGTATTTTGAAGATTGTAATTTTAATGTATTTAAAAAATGATAAAACCAGCATATTTAAAGAAAGGTGATAAAGTAGCTATTGTGTGTACAGCGAGAAAGTTTAGTCACGAAGAAGCGAAACAAGCAATCGCTCTGTTAGAATCATGGGAACTCGAAGTTGTATTAGGAGATACTATTGGTTTAGATAGCTATCAACTAGGTGGAACAGATCAACAAAGGGCAAGTGACTTTACAAAACAATTAAAAGACCCTAGCATAAAAGCGATATGGTGTGCTAGAGGAGGATACGGTACAGTGCGTATTATTGATGATATTGACTTTAGTAGTTTTGTTGATAATCCGAAATGGGTAATAGGTTTTAGTGATGTGACTGTATTGCATAGTCATATTCATAATCTAGGAGTAGAGACTATACATGGACTTATGGCTTTTAGTGTAGAGAAGTCTTTAGTAGAATCTAGAGATTCGCTATATAGAGCTTTATTTGGACAAGAACTTATTTATGAGATAGACAGTGATAGTAGTAATAGATTAGGTATTGCAGAAGGGCAGATAGTAGGAGGAAACTTATCTATCCTTTATAGTCTTTTAGGTTCTAGGTCTTCAGTTGATACAAAAGGGAAAGTACTCTTCATAGAAGATCTAGATGAATATTTATATCATATTGATCGTATGATGCATAATCTAAAGCGAAATGGTATGCTTGAAGGGCTTGCAGGTTTAGTAGTTGGAGGGATGACAGACATGCATGATAACGCAATACCTTTTGGTTATGATGCAAAACAAATTATACTATCTGTAACAGCAGAGTATGATTATCCTATTGTTTTTGAATTTCCTGCTGGACATGGAGTTAGCAATTTAGCATTAAACTTAGGAAGTCAGATTCATTTAGAAGTTAATTCAGAGAAGACTCAATTAAAGTTTATATAATATGGCTAAAAATCATGAGGTAGGTAAAGAAGGAGAGACTTCTGCTGTCGATTTTTTGATTAAACGAGGGTATGAGATTCTCGCTAGAAATTATTTTGCTGAGAAAACAGAATTAGATATTGTTGCTTTAAAAGATGATATCCTTGTTTTTGTTGAGGTCAAGACGAGAAGCTCTCTTGATTTTGGAATCCCTCAAGATTGTGTAAATAATCGGAAGATAAAATTATTGATTAAAGCCGCTAATCTGTTTATTACCGAATTTGAAAGAGAAGAAGAAGTTCGTTTTGATATTATCGGTATCCATAAGAAAGGAGACGTCTTTGATATAGAACATATAGAGGATGCTTTCTATTTTTTTTAAATACTATTAATGATAATTTCCTAAAAAATCCCCTGTTTTATAAGACCGAAATATAGGTTTTGTAAGGATTATACTTATTTGGTATAGAGTTATTTAAAAAAAGTCTTAATAAGGTTTGTTTCTTATTTAGAATCATTTTATTTTTGCACTTGTTAAATGAGTCTAAATAACATAATAAAGTATGAGATTAATCAATACTCTTTTGTTTACTATTGGTGGGGTAATAGTAAGTATAGCACAAACGTCGACAATTAAAGGACGTGTTGTGGATGAAACTAATAAACCAATTCCTTTTGCAACAGTTTTTGTAGGGGAAGGAAATGTGGCTACACAAGCTGGTGAGAATGGAGAGTTTAAACTTGTTGATGTACCTAGAGGTAAAGCTCTAGTAAAAGCGTCTTCAGTTGGTTTTGTTGATGCTCAACGTGAATTAAATGTTGCAAAAACGGATGAAGTACTTAACTTCGTTCTATCTTCAGATAGTCAGTTAAATAATATTACTGTTTATGGTAGAAGTAATAAGGATGTAAAAAAACTACAATATTTAACTAGACTTCCATTAGGATTACAAGACCAAGTTCAGTCTATTAGTATTGTATCAGGACATATTATTAAAGAACAAGGGGCATTAACTATTACTGACGCTGCACGTAACGTAGCTGGTGTGGTACAGTTCTCTAACTATGGTGGGCCTGCTGAGAGTATGTCTATTCGTGGATTTAGAGGTACTCCTGTATTACGTAATGGTGTAGGTATGGACTCTGACTTTAGAACAGCATCAGCTATGGCTGATATGCAAGGAGTAGAAAGTGTTGAGGTAATAAAAGGATCAGCAGCTGTATTACAAGGAATTGGTAATGGTCTTGGAGCTGCGGGTGGTGTTATTAACTTAGTTACTAAAACACCTAATTTTCAAAATAAAAGAGAAGTTAGCTTCCGTACAGGAAGTTATGGACATGTGAGACCTGCTTTTGATATTGAACAAGTATTAGATAAAAAAGAAACTGTATCATTCCGTTTGAACGCTGCTTATGAGAGAAATGATGGGTGGAGAACGCATACTGGAAATGATCACTTCTATATTAACCCATCGTTAGCTTGGAAAATAGATGATAAAACCAAATTAACTGTTGAGATGGATTATTTATCTGGGGATTATACACCAGATAGAGGAACTGTAAATTTAGCACCTGATTATGTTGAAGCATTATATAAAATGCCTCACAATAAATTCTTAGGATTTAAAGGAGATAATCAGAGTATTAAAATGCAGAATTATGTTGCTCGTTTTGAGAGACAACTTACAGATAAGTTGACATTCAGAACTTCATATACTGCTTCTATTTATAATGAAGATAGTCGTACTACAAGTGTTGGTACAGTGAAGAAAAAGAATGATATTACTGATTGGAATGACTTCCAAAATATTAGACGTACTGTGTCTAGAGGTGAGACAGGGGATTATAACTCAGTATTCCAAGCTGATTTAGTTGGAAAAGATATCTTTACAGGAGTTCTTAAACATACATTCCAAATAGGGTTTGACTATAGACAGACAAAAACGAATAGTGGAAGTGTAACAGGACAAGTATGGGGGAAAGACAAAAATGGTAATCCTGCTTTAGTAAATTATACTAATGATATAAATGTTTTAGGACCGATTGACAATACATTCCCAGAGGACATTATCTTTGGTGATATTAATAAAACTAGAACGATGAGTCCAACTATTGGATTTATGGTACAAGATTACGTTGCAATTGGTGATAAGTTAAGTGCAATGTTAGGAGTGCGTTATAGTAGATTAAATGGAAGCACTACTGAGAATGCTACTATTGATCGTTGGAATCCTATCTTTGGTTTAATTTTTAAACCTCAAGAGAATATTAGTACATTTATTTCATACACTACAACTTCAAGCTTAAGACAGTCTAATAAGCTTATTCATGGAGGAGGTACAGCTGGTGCTTCAGATACTAAACAAGTTGAGTTTGGTTTTAAATCTAATTGGTATAATGATCGTTTAGGAGTTAACTTTAGCTATTTTATGATTAATCAAGATAATTTATTAGCTCCTTATATTGATCCTATTACTAATGAACAATCTAAAACAGAAAGTATCTTAGTAGGTAGTTTAAAACGTAGTGGCTTTGAGTTGGAAGTTAATGGTAAAATTACTAATAACTTAGAAGTGATGTTAGGATATGCTAACTTAGACGCTAGATATAAAGATAGCCCTAACTATGTAGATGGTTCTGCTCCAATGAATGCTCCAGAACATGTGGCTAATGGATGGGTTAATTATAAGTTTAATGACGGTAAATTAAATGGACTTTCATTAGGATTAGGAGTTTATTATGTTGGTCAAAGACCAGTTAATGAATATGCTAGAACTGCTGATGGACATGGTTCAAATGTAAATAAACGTCCATTTGATATGCCAAGTTATATCACAGCTAATGGACAGATATCTTATACATATAAGAATGCTACTTTAGGAGTTTATATGAATAATATATTTAATGAGTTAGGTTACACTTCATATTATAGAGGAGGATACATCAATGAGATTGCACCTAGAAATTTTGCAGCTCAATTAACTTATAGATTCTAATTATAACAGTTGAATTAGTAGACAAAAACACGACTTTACTCGCAGAGTAGAGTCGTGTTTTGTGATTATAGACCTTTTTATGAAGACAAAAAAGAAGAGCACCTTTCGAAAATTAATGAACGACTTACATTTATGGCTTGGTATAGCTAGTTCATTAATACTATTTGTGGTATGTCTAACAGGGACAATCTATACTTTTAAAAGTGAGATTCAGAAACTGTTAGCACCAGACATGTATAAGTTGACTGTTGTTAAGGATAAGGTATTATCTATTGATGAGATGAAGGCTTATGTTGAATCCACTTATCAAGGAACAGTACAACGTGTAAGTATAAGCCATAAGAAGGATGCTCCTTATGTGTTTTCAGTAAGTTTTGCGGAGAAAGAGAAGAAGAACGAAACGGTATATCTTAACCCATATACAAATGAAGTAGTAGGCAGTGGTAGAGGACCTGCAGACGAATTTTTTATGACTGTATTTAAGCTACACAGATGGTTGTTGTTAGAGAGTGAGATAGGGCGTCCTATAGTTGGAATAGCGACTATTATTTTTGTTTTTTTGTCTGTTTCGGGATTGATTCTTTGGTTGCCAAAGAAAATAAAAGGATGGAAGAGCTTTAAACCTGGCTTTAAGATTAAATTTAATGCAAATTGGAAACGTATTAATCACGACTTGCATAATACACTTGGTTTTTATACTCTTATTATTGTGTTGATTATGTCTTTGACAGGACTGTGTTGGTCTTTCGAGTGGTATAGAGATGGGTTGAGTAAAGTGTTAGGGACAAAGGTATTCGGTGGGCGCAACGAGGTCAAACCTGAATCAGTTGTTCAAGATGATAAAACGATTAGCCTAGCTCAAGCGATTGATATTGCAAATAAAGAACTTCCTTTTACGGCTAGGACTATTACGATATCTATACCTAAAGATTCTGTAGGGAGTTATGAAATAAACAAGAATGACTTAGCACGTTTTAATGAGACTGTGACTGACAGAGTGTTTATAGATCAGTATTCAGGAGATATTATTAAACAAGATCTGTTTAATGATAAGAGTGTAGGAGAGAAGATAGCTAGTTCTATTCGTGCTCTACACTTTGGAGATATTTATGGAATGTTTTCTAAGGTTATTTACTTCATTGTCTGTTTGATAGCTACAAGTTTGCCGATAACAGGTATTTTTATCTGGATAAATAAGATGAAGAAGGGGACTTCTAATAAAGTATAACATTTCTTTATAATTCAGATGTTTTTATGTTTAATAAAAAATGTAACTTTGCTTTATAACCTAATTTTAGATTTATATTATGTATCCAGAAGAAATAGTAAAACCGATGCGTCAAGAATTAGTTGATGCAGGATTTGAATCATTACATACAGGAGCTGATGTAGAAGAAGCTTTACAAAAAGAAGGGACTACATTAGTAGTTGTAAACTCAGTATGTGGATGCGCTGCACGTAATGCACGTCCAGCAGCAGTAATGAGTTTAGGAGGAGAGAAAAAACCTACTAATGTGATCACTGTATTCGCAGGAGTAGATAAAGAGGCAGTAGATGTTGCTCGTCAGCACATGTTCCCATTCCCTCCATCATCTCCTTCTATGGCTTTGTTTAAAAATGGTGAATTAGTTCACATGTTAGAGAGACATCACATTGAAGGAAATACTGCTGATGCTATAGCAGAGAACTTAATGGATGCTTATAAAGAATTTTGTTAAGAATCAAGACCACCTTTTGGTGGTCTTTTTTTTGTCCTTTCTTCACTATTATAGTGTTACTTGATTCTGTCTAATTTGTTTAGAAATAACTTTTAAGAGAATACTTTTAATACAAATTCCTAGATATAATACCTTATATAAGAGTTAATTTGCGAGGTATGTTTATTGTTGTATATATGTTTAAGTGTATATTTGCGATAAACTAATCGATTAATGCAAAAAATAATATCATATCCTATATCTATACTATTTGTGATTATTATGCTAATAGTATTATGTGTATTTCACGCATTACAGTGGATTGCATTCAACCTGTTTGGATATAAAGCTCATAATGTTACTGTTAATGGACTTGTATGGTGGCTAATGGCCTGTACAGGTATCCTTGGTACGAGTTATAAGTTCCGTCAAGAAGAAGAACTTCCTACAGATCGTCCGATCATATTTGTTTCTAATCACCAGAGTATGTTTGATATTCCGATGATTATTTGGTTTTTTAGAAAGAATCACCCAAAGTTTGTTAGTAAGAAAGAACTAGGAAAAGGTTTCCCTAGTGTATCATATAATCTTAACCATGGAGGTTCTGTATTGATAGACCGTAAGGATGCTAAGCAAGCATTAACAGCTATTAAAGGATTAGGACAATATATCACTAAGCATAACCGATCTGCAGTCATCTTTCCAGAAGGAACACGTAGTAGAGATGGTAAGCTGAAGAGGTTTTCTGAGAATGGAGTTAAAATGCTTTGTAAGTTTGCGCCTGATGCATTAGTTGTACCTTTGACTATTAATAATTCTTGGAAGATATTCCGTTTTGGAAACTTCCCTTATGGATTAGGAGCGAGAATAAGCTTATATGCTCATCAACCTTTTGCTGTGAAAGATTACTCTTTTGAGGAAATTATTCAGAGGTGTGAAGACAAGATTAAATCAAAAATAGAATAGAATAAAATTCTAAATATAAACTAGCCTTTTGCTACTGTCAAGCAAACTAAACCAAGAAGTAGTATAGAGGCATAAACATAATTGTATGTCTATAAAGAATGTTCGCCTAGAAGTAATGCAATTCTTAGAAAAGAATATTGATAGCTTCGTAGAGAGTTATCTGATCCCCGTAGAGAAAATATGGCAACCATCAGACCTATTACCAGATTCAGAAGGTGAAAACTTTTTGGAAGAAGTAAAGGAATTAAGAGAATACGCTAAAGAATTACCTTATGATTTTTGGGTTGTTTTAGTAGGTGATACTATCACTGAAGAGGCATTACCAACGTATGAATCATGGTTAATGGATGTAGAAGGAGTCAACCAAAAAGATGGTGAAGGTGGTAATGGATGGGCTAAATGGTTACGTCACTGGACTGGTGAAGAGAACCGTCATGGAGACCTTCTTAATAAGTACCTATATTTATCTGGTAGAGTAGATATGAAAGAGATAGAGATTACTACTCATCACTTGATTAATGATGGTTTTGATCCAGGTACTGATAGAGACCCTTATAAGAACTTTGTATTTACGAGTTTCCAAGAGTTAGCGACTTATATTTCTCATAACCGTGTAGCTAAATTAGCGAAGCAGTATGGAGACCATAAGTTGTCTAAGATCTGTAGATTGATTGCAGGAGATGAGATGAGACATCACCATGCATATAGTGAGTTTGTTGACCGTATCTTTAAAGTAGATCCTAGCGAGATGTTATTAGCATTTGTGGATATGATGAAGAGAAAGATCACGATGCCAGCTAACTTAATCCGTGAATCAGGAGGTAAGATGGGAGATGCTTTTGAGCTGTTCTCTGATTCTGCACAGCGAATAGGTGTTTATACAGCGCATGATTATATCGATATTATGCAGAAATTAATTGACCGTTGGCAAGTAGCAGAGTTGAATAATCTTACTGATGATGCAGAGAAAGCAAGAGATTATCTAATGAAGTTGCCAGCGCGTATGGCTAGAGTAGCTGACCGTATGACCATCGGTAAAGAAGAACACATATTTAAGTGGGTTAAACCAGCCCTTATTAAATAATAAAACAATACAATACAATAGATATGGACAAGCGTATAGATCAAGTCATCCTTTATGTAAAGAAAGAGTTACAGCAAGCTGAGAGCGGTCACGACTGGTTCCACATTGAACGAGTTTATAAGAATGCTTTAAACATCGTAGAAGGAGAGGGAGAAGTGAATCTAGAAATAGTGAAGTTAATAGCCCTACTACACGATATAGCAGATAGTAAATTTCACAATGGAGATGAGACAGTAGGCCCAATTAAAGCTAGAGTATTACTAGAAAACTTAGGATATGATGAAGATACTATTGTACATGTTGTAAAAGGAATTGAAAATATATCTTTTAAAGGAGGTAACTTTAATCAAGCTTTTCGTTCTAAAGAATTAGATATTGTACAAGACGCAGATCGATTAGATGCTATCGGTGCTATTGGTATCGCTAGAACATTTAATTACGGAGGGTATAAGAATAATTTGATTCACGACCCTAGTATTGATCCTAAGATTGGAATGTCTAAAGAAGAGTATAAGAAGAACGTTGGAACTACGATTAATCACTTCTATGAGAAATTACTTCGTTTAAAGGATCTAATGAATACCGAAACAGGAAAACAATTAGCAGAAGGAAGACATCGCTTTATGGAGTCTTTTCTTAGCCAGTTCTACGATGAGTGGGAAGGTAATGCTTAGTACGTTTTATAAGAATAAGAAGAAGCCATTCGTATGAATGGCTTTTTTTATGCCTTCTAAAGAGATTATTTCTGATAGAAATCAAATAATAAAGCGTTTTTCTATCTAATAGGTATTGTAAATTTATTTTTTTGTTAACTTTAGTTAAAATTATTAAACACGACTGAATATGCGTTTAGACTATGAGCATGAAAATCGACCATTAAAATCGAAGAGAAATTACCTTATTATCTTTTTTAATGTTATTGCGTTATTACTTCTTATCAACTATTTACCATACGAACCACAAGTTAATAAAGGATTAGCTCTTTTAGTCTTTGTAGCTGTGTTATGGTTGACAGAGGCGATACATGTGACCACCACAGCCGTGTTTGTACCTGTGCTTGCCATAGGACTTGGATTGACGGATACTAAGCCTGCTTTAGCCTCTTTTGCAGATCCTACTATATTTCTATTTTTAGGAGGTTTCGTATTAGCAGGAGCGCTGCATGTGCAGAAATTAGATATGATTATAGCCAATAAGATTATGTACCTCGCTAAAGGAAGATTGTCTTATGCTGTGTTTTATCTCTTTATAGCTACAGCCGTATTATCGATGTGGATTAGTAATACTGCTACAGTAGCGATGATGCTACCATTAGTGATAGGAGTATTAGGTCAGTTAGATAAAGACCAGTATAGAAGTACCTATGTGTTTGTACTCTTAGGTATAGCGTATAGTGCTAGTATCGGAGGGATGGGAACAGTAGTAGGTAGCCCACCTAATGCTATCGTAGCTTCTCAGTTAAATATTTCTTTTGCAGAGTGGATGAAGATGGGGATTCCTATGGTCTTGATATTATTACCACTGATGATAGGGGTGATTTACTTTGTGTTCAAACCTAAGCTAGACTTTGAATTTAAAGCTAATACAGAGAGAATTCCAATGACTTCTGATAGATGGCTAACATTAGCTATATTTATTACTACAGCACTGTGTTGGATCTTTAGTGATCAGTTAAATCCACTAGTAGCTTCCTTAGTAGGCTTTGAAAGTAAGTTTAGTAATTTTGACACTTTTATTGCCTTAGGAGCATTTATGTTGATCTGTGTGAGTCAGGTTTCTAGATGGAAAGAGTTACAGCACAATGTAGATTGGGGAGTTCTTCTTTTATTTGGAGGAGGTTTGACTTTGAGTATGGTACTTAGAGATTCTGGCGCAAGTGAAGTTTTAGCAGACTTATTAGTATCAGTGATTCGTGATAGTAGTTATTTCACTATTGGGCTAGTAGTATCGTTCTTTATTGTATTCTTGACAGAGTTTACTTCTAATACAGCTAGTGCTGCCTTGTTAGTCCCTTTGTTTATTACGATATCAGACCAGTTAGGATTACCACCATTAGGATTGTCTATGATTATAGGTCTAGGAGCCTCATGTGCCTTTATGTTGCCTGTTGCTACTCCACCTAATGCCATTGTATTTGGTACAGGTGATATTCGTCAGAAGGATATGATGAAAGCAGGTTTTGTATTGAATATTATCTGTGCGGTATTAATTGCTATTATCGCGTACTTCTTTTGGTTACAATAACTAATATAAGTTATATTATATAAAGTAAAAGGGCTGTTATCTTTTGATAACAGCCCTTTTATTATTTAGTCTCTTGTGATGAGATATGCTTTATTTTATATTCTAGTATGGTTTTTCGTCTCTTCCTTCGTAGAAGTTGATAAAAGCTCTATTTACGACTCTATTTCCTCCTTTAGTAGGATAATCACCAGTGAAGTACCAGTCTCCTAAATTCTTAGGACAAGCGATATGTAAGTTCTCTACAGACTGGAATACAATCTTAACTTCAGACTTTATATTCACATCTTTTACCATTACAGCGATCTTATTAGAAATCTCTTCATCTGTAAATGGTGCATAGATATCTTTTACATAGTTAATGACTTCACTATCTTGTAAGTGCTCTTGTGCTTTAGACTTCTTATACACTTCATCTACGATATGATATAAGTTGCGCTCTTTTAATAGCTCTATAGCAGCTTGGAAAGCGATTAATCCCTCTAGCTTAGCCATATCGATACCATAGCAGTCAGGGTATCTCACCTGTGGAGCAGCAGATACCACCACGATACGCTTAGGGTTAAGTCTATCTAGCATGCGGATAATACTCTTTTTAAGTGTAGTACCACGTACGATACTATCATCGATGATCACTAAGTTATCAGTAGGTTTAATCACACCATAAGTCACATCGTATACGTGTGCTACTAAGTCATCGCGACTACTGTCATCTGTGATGAATGTTCTCAGTTTAGCATCTTTTACAGCGATCTTCTCTGTTCTTAGTTTTACAGATAAGATCTCTTGTAACTTCGCTTCAGATAAGTCTTCTTTATTCTTTAGAATATCACTTATTTTACGTTGATTAAGGAAGTCTTGTGCTCCTTCTACCATCCCGAAGAATGATGTCTCAGAAGTATTCGGGATATAAGAGAACACAGAGTTATCTGTATCATCTCCGATCGCTTTTAATACCTCAGGGAAGATTAGCTTACCTAAATCTTTTCGCTCTTGGTATATATCTGCATCATTTCCTCTAGAGAAATACACTCTCTCAAAAGAACATGCTTTAAGAGGAAGTGGCTCTAAGATTTGTTCAAATTTTACTGAAGCATCTTTGCGGATAATGATAGCCTTACCAGGATCTAATTCTTTAATCTCTTCGAATGGTACATTGAATGCAGTCTGTATCACAGGTCTTTCACTAGCTACTACCACGATCTCATCATTCTCGAAGTAGAATGCAGGGCGTATACCAGCAGGGTCACGTAATACGAATGTATCACCATGTCCGATCATACCAGCCATCGCAAAACCTCCATCCCAGTTCTTAGAAGCACGGCGTAAGATACGCGCTACATCTAGACGTTCTCCGATTAGTGGAGAAGCTTTCTTTTTAGTATATCCTTCTTGTTTTATTTTATAGTATAAGTCATTTACTTCATCATCTAAGAAGTGCCCTATCTTCTCCATTACTGTAATGGTATCAGACATTTCTTTAGGATGTTGACCTAGTTCTACTAAGTCTTGGAATAAATCACGTACGTTAGTCAGGTTGAAGTTACCCGCTACGATTAGGTTTCTGTGCATCCAGTTATTCTGGCGCAAGAATGGGTGAACACTCTCGATATTGTTCTTTCCGAATGTTCCATATCTTACGTGACCTAAGAAAACTTCACCTATATAAGGAATATGTTTTTTCTGAAGATCTACGTTGTTTTGGTATTCAGGGTGTGCTTCCATTTCTTCATTGATACGCTCATTGATCTGCATGAAGATATCCTGAATAGGTTGTGCTTTGTTTGAACGAACACGACTAATGTATCGCTCACCAGGTTCCATATCAAGTTTAATACTTGCTAGTCCAGCTCCATCTTGTCCTCGGTTGTGCTGTTTTTCTAGTAATAGATACATCTTTTGTATCGGGTAGAAAGCACTTCCATACTTCTCTTTGTAGTAGGATAACGGTTTTTTTAGTCTTAGAACCGCTATACCGCATTCGTGTTTTAAAGCGTCGCTCATGTTAGTTGTGTGTTGTTGTTGAATAAAAAAAGCCCCATAACGAGGCTTATAATTTTACATTATTGTTTTAATTCGATATCGAATTGAGTTAACATTTTAAATTGTTGTAGTCTTCCCACCACTTCTTTGTCGTTTAATTTTTCCATCCTTGATGTTCCAAATTCTTCTACACAGAATGATGCAAGATTCGAGCCATATATGATAGCATTCTTCATATTTCTGAACGAAACATTGCTGCTCTGTGTCAAATAACCTGTAAAACCACCTGCAAAAGTATCTCCAGCTCCTGTCGGATCGAACACTTCTTTTAACGGTAATGCAGGTGCGAAAAATACGTCTTTATCTTCAAATAATAAAGCACCATGTTCACCTTTTTTAATCACAACGTATTTTGGTCCCATGGTATGAATAACTTCAGCAGCTTTCACTAGAGAATATTCTCCAGATAGCTGACGTGCCTCTTCATCATTGATAGTGATAACATCGATTCTCTTTAGCACTTCCTTTAATTCATCTAGCGCACAATTCATCCAAAAATTCATGGTGTCTAGAACGATAAGTTTAGGTTTAGCGGTTAATTGATCTAATACTTTGATCTGAATGTTTGGATGAAGATTACCTAACATTACTACATCAGATTCTTTAAAATCTTCTGGTACGATAGGATTAAAGTCAGCCAATACATTAAGCTGTGTATCTAAAGTATCTCTAGAGTTTAGATCGTTATGGTATCTACCACTCCAGAAGAAGGTTTTACCATCTTTTACTACTTCTATTCCAGTAGTGTCAATGTTTCTACTATTTAAAAGATCCAAGTGTTCTTGTGGAAAATCATTTCCAACTACAGACACTATAGCTGATTTAATATTAAAGTGTGAGGCAGACAATCCGATGTATGTCGCTGCACCACCTAATATCTTGTCTGTTTTTCCGAATGGAGTTTCTATTTCATCAAAGGCCACCGTCCCCACTATCAGTAATTTATTCATATTTTTTGCAAAGAAATAAGCTACAAATATATGGCAATACTCTTTTTACTACCAAATTTAAAAGCTATAATTAACTATTTTGCTAACACTGAGTGTTTTAGTATAGATTGTTGTTTTTAACGCAATTATCTAGTACTTAGTCAGTATTATTCTATAAAAGGATGATTATATCACCTTTATCAGATATGGTTATTTAACACGGAATTAAATAATTATAAAGTCTTTTCTCTGAAGCTTATTTCACTTCTTTTTTAGAAACTACCCGATGCATAATACAGTGTGCAAAGGAGTCTATACACTAGCTTAAAGATAGTGAAATAATCATAATGGACACATTATAAAAACACTTAAATACTTCTTGCTTCAAGAGTGCTACAACACCTATTCAAGATTCCTTCAACAAAAGCCTTGTTAGCTAGAGCAATATTGGAGAAATGTTGAAGAAGTGTTGAAGGAATTGCTTCGATTGCTTATAAATACTAAGATTAGAGTGTGTTAAGGCTTATTGAGTGATTTGATTGATTTTGTGTTAATATGTTGGTAACTAGCTTTTTGTGTTTATTTTGTTGACAAATTAGGTATAAAAAAGAGTGCCGTTTTTTCTGCTAAAAGAGGATGAATACCCCATAATCTCATCAAAAAACAGAAATAAGGAGTTGTAGTTCGTCTTTTATAGGTCTAAAAAGTGTTTTTTAAGGGGATAGAATAGAAAAAAGAGAAATGTTTTTTAGATTTACGATAACGAACTAACTAATAACCTTATTAATTATGAAGAAGAGCTTAATGCTTTTAATAATGTGTGCTATGGGAACTCTCGCTAGTGCTCAGGTGCGTATTCCTTTTAGACTGACTAAGTATAATAATGTAATACTAAAGACAGTCGTGAATCAGAAGGATAGCCTAGACCTAATGTTTCAGGTAGCGATGGATGATGGCGCTATCTCGCCTGTGCGTGTGAATAAGGTAGAGCATATCATTTTTGATAAAGAAGATTATAGCGCTTCTAATACAGTAGAGATTAGTGGGCATGTGTGGGATGGTATTTCCTTTGTAGATAAGCAGTATAGCGGATCAGAGTCAGATGGTAAGATCGGTATGGCGTTGTTTAAAGATAGTGTATTAGAGATAAATTATGATAAGGAGGAGTTGGTGTCTTATGCAAGTATGCCTAGTGTAGAGGGATATCAGTCTGTTTCTGTTCATTATCGCAATGGTGCTATGTTTATCGATATGCTGAGTGAGATAGCTGGGCAGGAGTATGTACATTCTTTTTATCTTCAGTCTGGTTATTCGGGAGGGATTCTATACGATGACAAATTTGCGGAGGAGAATAGGTTAAAAGACAAATTAGTTACTATAGATCATAAAGAATTAAAGAACTCAGCAGGCAAAAGTGTGATTACGAATACTGCTGAGGTGACTAAAGTAAGTTTAGGTAGTGCTGAACTACAGCAGGTGAGAGTGGCGTACTTCTCAGGAGAATTAAAGAATCAACCTTTTAGTTTATTTGGAGCAGATATGATGAAACGTTTTAATTGGATTATTAATGCAGAGAGAACTAGGGCTTGGATAAAGCCGAGTAAGCATTATAAGGATGAATTTATAAAACTATAGAAGAATTATGAGAGGGATAAGTATAGTGTGGTTCATATTTTGTTTTCTTGTGCCTTCTTTAGTGTCAGCACAGGGATCACATATTATAAAAGAGCCTATCGTATTATTAATGAATGCAGCAGCAGGAGAGAAAGAAGTAAGAGACGCTAAACAGCTTAGATTTATTGGTAATCCTATACGAGAGGATGGTCTGCTTAAGGAATTTCAAGTGAAAGTATATGAAAATAGTGGTGTATACTATGTGTTTAATTTCTCTGTTGTAGAGTCGGGTGTGATATTAGATACAAAGTCAATGGGGCAGGAGATGTCGATTAGTAAGTTTTTTAAATTCGCTGAGTTAAAAGCTACTCAACATAATAAAGCTAATAAAAAAGTGGGGAGACCTTATTTCTCTTTGGCATCTGATTTGATATTTGAAAGTGTAATTCTTAAAGAAACTAAAGAAGATGGTACATCAGTTTATTATACAACTGAGAATAAGAACAAAAGTGGGATACTCAGTTACAAAGGAATAGAGTAAAATGAATGAGAAGATAGATAAATATTACGAGGGAATTGACTTTAGAGAATGTGATATCTTTTTTGAATACTGATACGAGTCGACAAGAAAAGGTGATTACTGAGAACAGTGATATTGCTTATAATTTTGGATATGGTCTTGATATAGATGATTTACTTATTTCGCTAGAAGATGAGTTTGGGGTAAGTTTTGATTATTTTGAGTTCGCTCGCTATTTCTATCACGAACGAAATATAAATACACTTATGTGTTTAGTTTTATTTTTTGGATTATTCATTTATGCTTTTAAAAGATTATTCGGTATAAAAGAACAGTATCAACCTGATCCAAATAAGGAGGTATGTACGCCTGTGACTCTTTATGTGGATATGTTTGAAAACAAAAAGATTGAATAGGGTATTTTATAATCATTAATATGTTTATTTTTGTTAAAAAAATATAATTAATGAATAAAGAATACTTTATCTCTATTAATGGCGAAAGTCAAGGACCATATCAGTTCTCTGAGTTAGGACAGTTTGTAATCTCTCCGACTACGCTAATCTGGCATAGTGAATTGCACGATTGGACAGAGGCAAGATTTCTACGAGAGTTTGAGGTGTATCTTCAGAGACCGATGTATAGCACACCAAATTATGGGTATAATCAAAATGTTAGTTTGGCTTATACTAGGGATAATCGATATGTGATTGTAACTACACCTACAGAACGAATTCACTATCGATACGCTGACTTTGGAGAGCGTTTTGTAGCAGGGTTATTAGATGGTTTGATTCTTTTAATACCAAGCCTCTTTTTTCCATTTATAGCTGGGTGGCTCTATTTTTCATTAATGCAGAGTAACGATGGACAAGCGACTATAGGGCAAAAAACGATGAAGATTATGTTACTTGACTGTAAGGGACAGCGAGTGACTTATGGTCAGGCTACAGGGCGATTTTTTGCTAGATTATTATCTGGTTTTATGTTATGTATTGGTTATTTTATGTTTTTCTGGTCAGATCAGAAGCAGACTTTACACGATAATCTAGCGGAGACTCTAGTAGTAACAGAGATTCGCAGGGAGAGGCTGTAAGGACAAAGGGTATAAATCAATAACTATAATGCTAAATTAAAAGGAATAAGATGAATGAGTTTTCTAATGACAATAAACAGTTAATCCATAATGTAACGAATATTATTGGGCTTTCTCCGAGTGTAGATACATTTCATAATCACGAACATGCTGTGCGTATAGATGTACTACAGTGTCAATATCCTTTAAATAAAGATATTGATATTTACTGTACTGTAGGGGTGTCGGATAGTGAGAACCTTATAGAGATGAGGGATGGTAGTCTGGTGAATATACCTGTGGAGATACTAATGGAGGGGAATGTGAATTCTGATAAGTGGCATTCTATCATTTTGGCAGCAGGCTTTAGTATAAAAGTGGATAAAAATCCATGTCAACCCTATACTGTATTTAAAGATCTCATTAGAACTTATATAAAAGATACTCATTTACCTCATTTATTATTCGTTCACCCGTATTTATGGGAAGATAGGTTAGGTCAAATGCAACTAGAAGATAAGACAGTATATTTTTTACTAGCTGTACCAATATTAGATAATGAATTAGCATACTTCACAGAATATGGAGCTAGTGAGTTATGCGATAGGTTATTTAGTAGTGACTTAGATTTTTCGGATATAGAGAGACCTTCTCTTATGTAGTATAACGACGAAGAGCATCCCTTAAAAAGATGCTCTTTGTTGTTTTATTAATTTTCTTCAGACTCGTAATATTCGTCTATTAATAATTTAGTTCCTGTTGCTGCTTTTACTGCAAGGACATCACATCGTTCGTTCATAGGATGGTTGTTATGTCCTTTTACCCATTTAAACTGGACGTTGTGTTTGCGGTATACTATTAAGAAGCGTTGCCATAAGTCGGGGTTCTTTTTGTCTTTAAAGGCTTTTTTCTCCCATCCGAATACCCATCGCTTTTCTACAGCGTCTACCACATACTTAGAGTCAGATACCACTAGGACATTAGTGCCTTCGTTCTTTAGCATTTCTAAGCCTACGATCACCGCTAGTAGTTCCATGCGGTTATTGGTAGTTTTGCGGTATCCTTGGGATGCTTCTTTATAGACATTATGACCTGCCCACTCTAGTATTAGTCCATATCCACCAGGACCAGGGTTACCTCTAGAGGAGCCATCGGTATATAGTATTACTTGTGGCAAATTCATTTATAATATTAAAATAGTAGTTTCTCGATTACTTGTGGGAAGTGTAGGTGTTCTAGTTTAAGTACAGCTGCGCCTACTTCTTCTGGTGTATAGGAAGGTTCTATCGGAGTAGAAGCTTGGAATATAACAGCTCCTTCATCATAGTTTTCGTTTACATAGTGAATAGTGATTCCAGACTCCTTCTCTTTATTTTCTACGACTGCTGTGTGTACGTGATGACCATACATTCCTTTGCCACCGTATTTCGGTAAAAGGGCAGGGTGTATATTAATTACTTTATTCGGATATTTTTTAACAAGGTCATCAGGAAATTTCCATAAGAAGCCTGCTAATACAATTAAATCAGGTTGAAATTGTTCTAATTTTTGAGATACAACACCATCATTTAGCATATTTCTGTCAAAAATCAGAACTGGAAGATTTCTTTTTTCAGCTTTTTCTATTACCTTAGCATTTTGGTTGTTAACCAATATAAGGTATTGATTAGAAATAGACTTGCTTTCAAAGTAGTTGATAATGTTTTCTACATTAGTCCCTGAACCAGAGGCGAATAGAGCTATGTTTTTCATGTAGTTAGTTGTGTTATGAAGTTGAAAGTACAATAAATAAGTACAAAAAAAAGAATAATAACTGACAATAAATAGAAAAATAGCGATAAGTATTAATAATTTTTATAATTTCGCACCGACAATTAACATGGAAAATCAGGTTTTAAAATAAAGTTTTTTATTTTTGCCTACGAAATTAAATTTAAAATTAAAGATTATGTCAGACATTGCATCAAGAGTAAAAGCGATTATCGTTGACAAATTAGGTGTTGACGAGAACGAAGTTGTAGCAGAAGCAAGCTTCACTAATGATTTAGGAGCTGATTCACTAGACACTGTTGAGCTTATCATGGAGTTCGAAAAAGAATTCGATATTCAAATTCCAGATGACCAAGCTGAAAACATTGCTACAGTTGGACAAGCTATCTCTTACATAGAAGAAGCTAAAAAATAATAACTATATCCCGCGTGTTTATTCCATAAACATGCGGGTGTTATTATTTTTTTGAAAATGACTGATTTTTAGAAGAAACAAAAAAGGACAGATTGGCAACAATCTAACAAATACAATCAAACAAACACCCCAATGTTTCCTTTTTTTACAAAAGTGAAGATTGGGATTTTTTTTTATAGTACAAACCATATAAGTTATTTTATGAAATTAAAGCGAGTTGTTGTTACCGGTTTAGGTGCCCTTACGCCAATTGGAAATAATATTCAAGAGTATTGGAACAACCTAATTAATGGAGTAAGCGGAGCTGCACCCATTACATATTTTGACGCTACCAATTTCAAAACTCAGTTTGCGTGCGAAGTAAAGAATTTTAACGTAGAGGATTTTATTGAGAGAAAAGAAGCACGTAAAATGGACCGTTATGCACAGTATGCCATGGTTAGTGCAGATGAAGCGATCAAAGATTCAGGTTTAAATTTAGAAACTATTGATTTAGATAGAGCAGGAGTTATTTGGGGTTCAGGTATAGGAGGATTAGAAACATTCCAAAACGAGGTGACTAACTTCGTAGAAGGAAATGGAGTACCAAAGTTCAATCCTTTCTTTATCCCTAAGATGATTGCAGATTTAGCAGGAGGACATATCTCTATGAAATACGGTCTGAGAGGACCTAACTTCACTACAGTGTCTGCATGTGCATCATCTACTAATGCTATTATAGATGCATTTAACTATATTCGTTTAGGTATGGCTGATATCTTCGTAACTGGAGGTTCTGAGGCTGCTGTAACGATAGCGGGTATCGGTGGATTTAATGCAATGCATGCACTATCTACTAGAAATGATGATCCTAAGACTGCGTCTAGACCAATGGACAAAGACAGAGAAGGATTCGTATTAGGAGAAGGAGCTGGAGCTATTATCTTAGAAGAATATGAACATGCTGTAGCACGTGGTGCTAGAATCTACTGTGAGATCGGTGGAGGAGGTATGTCAGCTGATGCTCACCACTTAACAGCACCACATCCAGAAGGATTAGGGGCTACTAATGTGATGATCAACTGTCTTAAAGATGCTGGATTAGAAGCGAAAGATGTAGATGTGTTAAATATGCATGGTACTTCTACACCACTAGGAGACATCGCAGAGTCTAAGGCTATTCTTAATGTATTCGGAGAGCATGCTTATGAGATGAACTTGAATTCGACTAAGTCGATGACAGGTCATTTATTAGGAGCTGCTGGTGTTATCGAGGCTATCTCTGTGATTTTATCACTAGAGCATGGTATCGTTCCACCTACAATTAACCATTTTACAGATGATGAAGCGATAGACTCTAAGTTAAACTTCACATTTAATAAAGCACAGAAGAGAGATGTAAAAGTAGGAATGAGTAATACATTCGGCTTTGGTGGACATAATGCTTGTGTGTTGGTTAAGAAATTAGAGAAGTAAAATCATCCTATAAAGATGAAAAAGTTACTAAATAGAATATTCAATAATTCCCGTTCCTTCAATAATGAAGACGGGAATTTTTGTCGAAAGGTGACTGAGATAGTAGGTGTAAAGCCTGTAGAGATATCTTATTATAAAATAGCATTCACTCATCGATCGATGAATAGATGTGATGAAGCTGGCCACCCCATTAACTATGAGCGTTTAGAGTTCTTAGGAGATGCGATGTTGGGTTCTGTTATTGCTTCTTATTTGTTTATAGAAGTTCCGAGTGGAGATGAGGGCTATCTGACGAAAATGCGTTCTAAGATTGTGAGTCGAGAAAATCTAAACCAGCTAGGTAAAGATTTGAAACTAATCTCACATGTAGAGAGTAAAATGGGCAATCAACAGTTTGGAGAGAATATACATGGCAATTTATTAGAAGCTATTATAGGAGCTATTTATCTAGATAGAGGTTATCCTGCTTGTGAGAAGTTTATCCATGAACAACTATTGAGTAAGGTATCAGATATCCAAGAGTTGGAAACAAAGATAACTAGCTATAAGAGCTTGCTAATCGAATGGTGTCAGAAGAGAAAGCATACGTTTAAATATGATACTTTCGAAGAAGACACAGCAGAAGAATTAAAGTACTTCGGTGTACGTCTGTTTATAGACGATAAACTAGTGGCTAAAGCAAGAGCTACTTCAAAAAAGAAAGCAGAAGAGAAGGCATCACAACGTGCATACTTCGCATTTCAAGAGCAGATAAAGCAATAATTTTTGTTAATTCCTTAACTTTTTTATAATCTATTATAGCGAGGTTATACAAATATAGCTCGATAAAAGTTGTATATTTGTGTAACTAATTTCTTATATGGGTATAATAAAATATAAGCTTGAAGACTTTGATAGTGAGGATTATCGCTTGATCGCTATACATACTTCCAGAAAAGAAGATTACAAAGTAGTGTATTTTATAAATTCAATACTTGAAATTAATCTAGAAAGAAGTAAGAGTGATGTAGACATCTTTACAGATGTAGGACATGCTTTTTTTTCATTCTATGAATATGATGATTTTGATCATCACGTGTATTGGAAGGTGGTAGCGAATAAGGCTTTTTTAATACCTGAGTCAGGATTAGATTCTCCTTTATTTGTCTCAGCTAATCATCCAGTAACCAAGCAAGGGTATTTATTGCCCGAATTAAAGTCAGTCGATTATTTGATTAAGATAGAAGAAACTGATAGTCAGTTCGAAATTGGTACAATCATTGATCGGTTGAATTCAGTAAAAATTATCTCTGCAGCTTATGAAATAAAGCAAGAGATATTAAAAAATAAAACGAACTTAATTTTTTAAAAATATGTTAGCACAAAAAAAGACGAAAATCGTAGCAACGTTAGGACCAGCATCTAGTACGAGAGAGGTATTACATGATATGATTAAAGCTGGTGTAAATGTTTTTAGAATCAACTTTTCACATGCTGATTATAAAGATGTTCAAGAGAAAGTAAATATAATCCGCGATCTAAATAAAGAGTTTGGATATACTACTTCTATTTTAGGTGACTTACAAGGGCCTAAATTAAGAGTAGGGGTGATGTCTGAAGACGTTATCGTGAATCCTGGTGATGTGATTACATTTTCTACTAAAGAAGAGTTTAAAGGTGACGCAGAACGCGTTTACATGAATTATAAAAAATTCCCAACTGACGTTAACGCAGGAGAGAGAATTTTATTAGACGATGGTAAACTTATCTTCGATGTATTAGAAACTAATGGAGAGGATGAAGTAAAAACTGTAGTTGTACAAGGTGGGCCACTTAAATCTAAAAAAGGGGTTAACTTACCAATGACTAAAGTATCATTGCCAGCGTTAACGGAAAAAGATATTAGAGATGCTATTTTTGCTTGTGAGTTACAAGTAGATTGGATTGCATTATCTTTCGTTCGTACACCTGAAGATTTGATGGACTTACAGAACTTGATTAAAGAACATTCTGATCACAAGATTCCAATCATTGCTAAAATAGAAAAGCCTGAGGCAGTAAAGAATATTAAGAAGTTAGTAGCGTACTGTGATGGTCTAATGGTTGCACGTGGAGATCTAGGTGTTGAGATTCCTGCTCAAGAGGTACCATTGATCCAAAAAGAATTAGTTCACGTAGCTAAGAATGCTAGAATCCCTGTAATCATCGCTACACAGATGATGGAAACGATGATTTCTAGTCTTACGCCTACTAGAGCTGAGGTAAATGACGTAGCAAACTCTGTAATGGACGGTGCTGATGCTGTAATGTTATCAGGAGAGACTTCTGTAGGAGCATACCCAGTACAAGTAATCGAGAAAATGACACAGATTATTCAAAGTGTTGAGACTTCTCCATTAATTAAAGTACCACAAAGTCCACCTACAATCAAGACAAACCGTTATATCACTAAAAATATTTGTTACCACGCTGCTTTAATGGCGAATGATATCGAAGCTAAGGCTATCTGTACATTGACAAATAGTGGTTATACAGCCTTCCAAATTTCGGCTTGGAGACCAAATAGTAATATATTAGTATTCTCTTCTAATCGTCGTATTATTACTCAATTAAACTTGTTATGGGGAGTTCAGGCTTTCTATTACGATAAATATGTGAGTACTGATGAGACTATTGAGGATATCAATGCTATGGTAAAAGAGAAAGGATTAGCTGAGACAGGAGATATGGTTATCAACTTAGCAGCTATGCCAATTATCGAAAAAGGTATGGTGAATACACTAAGAATATCTGAGGTACAATAATTATCGTACTTCCACAATATAGAAAGCTCAGGACATGGTTCTGAGCTTTTTTTGTTTGCCCAAGAGCGCTGTAGTGTATAATGAATAAAGAATCTGGGTTTAAGGCATAAAAAAAGCTCCATTGCTGGAGCTTTTAATAGTTTGTAATGAGGTGCAAAAATTAATTATTTTGCCTCTGCGTATCTTCTTGCTACTTCCGCCCAGTTGATAACATTAAAGAAAGCATTAATGTAGTCAGGACGACGGTTTTGGTAGTTTAAGTAATAAGCGTGTTCCCAAACATCCATTCCTAAGATTGGAGTTCCTCCACAAGCAACACCAGGCATTAATGGGTTGTCTTGGTTAGGAGTACCACATACTTCTAATTTACCATCTTTAACACATAACCAAGCCCATCCAGACCCGAATTGTGTAGCACCAGCTTTAGCGAAAGCATCTTTAAAGTTTTCGAAAGATCCGAAAGCAGTATTGATTGCGTCAGCTAACTCACCTGTAGGTAAACCACCTCCGTTAGGAGTCATTACTGTCCAGAATAAGTTGTGGTTATAGAAACCACCACCGTTGTTACGAACAGCTCCATTAGACATGTCTAAGTTAGCAAGGATATCTTCGATAGTTTTTCCTTCTAAAGCTGTTCCAGCGATAGCTGCGTTTAAGTTAGTAGTATAAGCATTATGATGTTTTGTATGGTGGATTTCCATCGTACGTGCATCAATATGTGGTTCCAATGCATCGTATGCATATGGTAATTTTGGTAATTCGAAAGCCATAATTCGTATTATTTAAAGATTAATATTAATTTTATTTCAAATTTAAACAAATAAAGCCTAATATGGAAGGTTTGTAATGTTTAATATAAGTTAATAAATAGAACCTACTTCATGCTTGATAAGCCTTCATTCTCAATATATAACGCGTCTGCTGGGTCTGGAAAAACCCATACTTTAGTTAAGGAATATCTTAAGATTTTACTCCTTGATAAGCAAGATGACGCCTATAAAAAGATACTTGCTATTACTTTTACGAATAAAGCTGTAGCAGAAATGAAGACTCGTGTTGTATCTTGTCTAAATGCTTTTTCTAAAGAAGAGTTAGATCCTAAATATGGAAGTATCTTTCATCAAGTACAAGAAGAAACAGAATTAGAGGAAGGGTTTATAAGAGCGAAGTCAGGACGTATTATCAGAAGTATTATTCACAACTATGCTTCTTTTGATATTTCTACGATAGACAAGTTTACCCATAAGGTTATTCGCTCTTTTGCTTTTGATTTAGAATTGCCAATGACCTTTGAGGTTTCGTTAGATTCAGATGAATTGCTACAAGAGGCGGTGGACGCAGTAATCGCAAAAGCTGGTGTGGATAGTGAATTGACAGATTTGTTGATTGATTTTTCTATTGATAAAGCAGATAATGATAAGAGCTGGGATATCACGAGAGAGCTTAAAGAAGTAGGAGCTTTACTATTAAATGAGAATAATAGAGAAGAAATAGCTTTGTTCGCTGAGCATACTTTACAAGACTTTGTAAAGGTGAGAGATTTTCTTCGCGAAGAGATTAAAAAGATTACGGCAGAGAGTATTGTTTTAGGACAGAGTATAATGGACTTAATAGAGTCTAAAGGAATGGATAAGACTTCGTTCTTAGGACAGTATTTCGTCAAGCATATAGAGAATGTGATTCAAGATACTGTAGGTACAACGAAGCGTTATCACGAATTTGATGATATTAAAATAAAGAAGACTGCTAAAGATGTTGAGTTAATCGAAGCTTTTATACCAGATTTTCTAAAGGTGTTAGCGCAGGTATATGATCTGTATTCTCGTAGAGCTTTTTATACTGCTTTCTTGAAAAACCTTACTCCTCTATCTCTATTAAGTACAATAGGACAAGAGATGGATAAGATTCAAGAAGAGCAGAATATATTATCAATTACTCAGTTTAATGCGATTATTCACAATGAAATACAGAATCAACCAGCCCCATTTATTTATGAGCGTTTAGGAGAGCGGTATCATCACTTTTTTATAGACGAGTTTCAGGATACGTCAGAAATGCAGTGGCAGAATCTAGTACCATTGATTGATAATGCATTAGCAGGAGAAGATCACACAGGAACTAAGGGAAGCTTAATGATAGTAGGAGATCCTAAGCAGTCTATCTATAGATGGCGCGGAGGAAAGGCAGAACAATTTATCGCCTTGAGCAAGGATGAGAATCCCTTTGCTAATCCTGATAAACAGACTGTGAACCTTGGTCGTAATTATCGAAGTTATGCAGAGGTCATTCAATTTAATAATAGATTTTTTAAGGATGTCTCTCGTAACTTTATTAACGAGGATTATAAAGATCTATATGAGAATAATAGTTATCAAGAGGTTAATAGTAAAGCTGGCGGGTATGTAAATATTGAATTCTTACAAAAGGATGAAGGAGAAGATGCTGAAGAGAAGAATATGCAATATGCACAAGCTACGCTGAATACTATACAAGGTGTTTTAGAACAAGGGTTTGATTTAAAAGATATTGTTATTCTAACACGTAAGAGAGATCACGGTGTGCTCTTAGCAAATTACTTAACAGAGAATGGTCTAGAGATACTTTCTTCTGATTCGTTATTGATTAACAATGCTAGTGAGGTGAGGTTGATCATTAATGTACTGAAGTTCTTAAAGACAGAGCGCGATTTAGAAGCAAAGATGATGATGCTGTACTATGTAAGTGGTAAGCAAAGTGATTTGACAAAGAAACACGACTTTATAAAAGCGGGACTTTCTTTTGAGACTGAGTTAGAATTAGAAGCTTGGTTAGTAGATCACAATGTGCCTATCTCATTTGAGGCTTGTCGTTCGAAGTCATTGTATGACGCTGTAGAGGCTATTGTTTTAGCCTTTTTACCAGATAAGAGTGCTAGTTCATATGTTCTATATTTTTTAGACTTGGTGTTAGAAAAGTCTTTAAAGAATCAGTTTGGAATTAGTGACTTCTTAGAGTATTGGAATACAAATTATCACAAGTTTAGCATACCGACACCTGAAGGTAGAAATGCTGTGCAGATTATGACGATACACAAATCTAAAGGGTTAGAATTTCCTATCGTTATATTTCCTTTTGCAGAAGAGGACTTTACACGCCCTAGTCGTGATAAGCTATGGGTAAATATAGAGACGGATAAAGACCAGATTATGTTCCCAAAGGCTTTAGTTGATTCTAAGAAGGAAGTGGTGGAGTATGGTGAGTATGCTCAACTTCTGTACGAGAAAAAAGAACAAGAGATGTTGCTGGATAATGTAAATGTCCTTTATGTAGCATTGACAAGGGCAGAAGAACAGTTGTATATTATTAGTTATAAAAACGTAACGAGCAAGGGAGAGTTTAGAAATAATTTATCTAAACTTTTCTTAGATTTTTTAGTAACAGAAGGTGTTTACAATGATGTGGATTTAGTCTATGGATTTGGAGAGAAGGTGAAGGTTTCTAATAGTAAAGAGGTCATTACAGATGAAGTGAATAAAATGATTCTTCCTGTAAAGAGTGTATTGGATTTCGAAGCGATCAAAATTGCACAGAGGGAAGCCTTGATGTGGGACTCTCATAACCAAAAAGCGATAGAGTATGGTAATCTAGTCCATAAATTGATGTCGTTTATAACAGATTATCACGATGTAGATGCTGTGGTGAGAGAAGGGCTAGAAAAGGGATTGATACAAGAAGATGCAAAGGAGCGTTTTAAAGAAATTATTCAGCGTATCGTAAGTAACCCTGATTTAGAGATTTTCTTTAGAGAAGATAATATTGTATTTAACGAGCGAGTAATCATAGGACCTTATCAGCGCAATACTATACCTGATAGAGTAGTGATAAGAGGAAGACAGGCTTATATATTAGATTATAAAACAGGTAAAGAAGAAGAGAAATATAAAGACCAAGTGAGGGCTTATGGACAGTCATTAGTAGAAATGGGTTATGAAGTCGTTAAAATGGTGTTGCTATATACAGGGGAGAACTTAAATATAATACATTTGTAGAAGAGTATAAATTGTTTAAAACTTAAAATATTATGTACGGAAAGATTAAAGATCATCTTCAGAATGAATTAAAGTCAATAGAGGATAACGGATTATTTAAAAAGGAGAGAATTATTACTTCGCCACAAGGTGCAGAGATTACTGTTTCTACAGGGGATAAAGTTTTAAACTTTTGTGCAAACAATTATTTAGGATTGTCATCACATCCAGAAGTAATTCAAGCAGCAAAAGATACATTAGATACCCATGGATTCGGAATGTCTTCAGTGCGTTTTATTTGTGGAACACAAGATATACACAAAAAATTAGAAGCTACTATTGCTGATTTTTATGGAACAGAAGATACTATTCTTTATGCAGCAGCTTTTGATGCTAATGGAGGAGTATTCGAACCGTTATTAGGTGCAGAAGACGCAATTATCTCTGATAGCTTAAATCACGCTTCAATTATTGACGGAGTGCGTTTGTGTAAAGCAGCTCGTTATCGTTATGAAAATAACAATATGGCTGAATTAGAAGAGCAATTAATCAAAGCGAATGAGGCTGGACACCGTTTTAAAATCATTGTAACGGATGGTGTATTCTCAATGGATGGCCTAGTAGCACCATTAGATAAAATATGTGATTTAGCTGATAAGTATGATGCTTTAGTAATGGTAGACGAATGTCATGCTGCTGGATTTATCGGAGCTACGGGTAAAGGAACATTAGAAGCTAAGAACGTAATGGGCCGTGTGGATATCATCACAGGAACTTTAGGTAAAGCTCTAGGTGGTGCAATGGGAGGATATACTACAGGTAAAAAAGAAATTATTGAATTATTAAGACAACGTTCTAGACCATATTTATTCTCTAACTCTTTAGCACCAATGATTGTTGGAGCCTCTATTAAAGTATTTGAAATTTTAAAACACGATACTTCATTACGCGATAAGTTAGAGTGGAATACAAACTACTTCAAAGATGGAATGAAAAAGGCAGGTTTTGATATTATTGATGGAGATTCTGCTATTGTACCAGTGATGTTATACGATGCTAAATTATCGCAAGTAATGGCAGATAGGCTTTTAGAAAAAGGAGTTTATGTAACAGGATTCTTCTTCCCTGTGGTGCCAAAAGATAAGGCGAGAATCCGTGTACAATTATCAGCTGCACATACTCAAGAACATTTAGACAAAGCTATCGCTGCGTTTACAGAAGTAGGTAAAGAGCTAAAAGTTATTCAATAAAAAAGGTTAATACAATAAAAAGTACTATTCTTAACGAAATTTTTTGTAAATATTGATTGATAATTGTACTTTTGCTAGATTATTACGGTAAAGTAAAAAATAAAAGTTATGAAACATTTCAACAAATTATTTGCAGCAGCAATTCTTTGTGCAGGGCTTTCAGCTCACGCGCAAGACGCTGACCATCCGTGGGCTGTAACTGTTGGAGCAAACGCAGTTGACACAAAAGTAAGTTCAGCTAAAGGTTTTGCACACAGAACAGGAGGATATTTTAAAACGGATAACTGGAATATCTTACCATCAGTATCTTACTTAAATGTAGCTAGATACTTAGGTGATGGATTCTCTTTAGGTTTAGTTGGGTCTGTTAATAAAATTGACAAATTCATCAAATCAGAAGCAGAAGGATATGAAAAGTACAATCCTGGAGATTTAACTTACTACGGAATTGACGCAGAAGTTAAATATAGCTTCAAAGAGATTTTGAAATCGAAAGTAGTTGATCCATTCATCTTAGTAGGTGGAGGTTATACTTTTATGGGAGATGCAAGTCAAGGAACTGTTAATGGAGGAGCTGGATTAAACTTCTGGTTTACTAAAAACGTTGCTTTAACTGTGCAATCTACTTATAAACATTCATTTTCTGATTCTAGAACACCAGACGTAGGAGTTGCTTCACATATGCAACACTTTGCAGGTATTCGTTTCCAATTTGGTGGAAAAGATACAGATGGAGATGGAGTTTTAGACAAATATGACGAATGTCCAGAGATCCCAGGTTTAGCTGAGTTCAACGGATGTCCTGATACAGATGGAGATGGAATTCCAGATCATTTAGATGAGTGTCCAGATTTACCAGGTTTACCAGAATTCAACGGATGTCCTGATACAGACGGAGATGGTATTCCAGATAATAAAGACGAATGTCCAGAGATCCCAGGTTTAGCTGAGTTCAACGGATGTCCTGATACAGACGGAGACGGAGTGCCAGATAATAAAGATGAGTGCCCTGAAGTACCTGGTCCAAAAGAAAACAATGGTTGTCCTTGGCCAGATAGAGATGGAGACGGAGTGCCTGATCATTTAGATAAATGTCCAGACGTACCTGGTCCAGCTTCTAACAACGGATGTCCTGAAGTTAAAGAAATCGAGCCTGAGAAAGTAAAACAGCTTAACGATTACGGAAAAACATTATTATTCCACACAGGAAAATATACTTTCCAAGATGGTTCTTACGCAGTGTTAGATAATATGGTTAAAATCATGAAAGAATACCCAACTGCTAATTTCCACATCGCTGGATATACTGACAGTACAGGATCTGACAGAATTAACATACCATTATCTGATAATAGAGCTAACGCTGTAAAAGTTTACTTAATTGAAAAAGGAATCGATTCTGCTAGATTAACTTCTAAAGGATACGGATCTAAAGATCCAATCGCTTCTAACAAAACAGTTAAAGGACGTGAGTTAAACAGACGTGTTGAAATCCAATTAGCTAAATAATTGATTTAAAACACATAATCTATAGAAAACGCTTCGAGTAATCGGAGCGTTTTTTTTGTACCTTTATTTTATGAGATCAAATACTTTTTTAGATAAGCTGAGTGCGCAGATTTATGCCGATTTTCCTAATTCTATGGATAATTTGGTTATCGTTCTTCCTAATAAAAGAGCAAAAGTCTTTTTGTTAGAAAACTTAAAGAAGTATTACAGAAATAGTGTCTTCGCTCCAGAGATTATTAATATTGAGGATTTCATTCAACAGGTATCGAAGATTAGAGGGATAGATTCGATAGAATTACTTTTTAAGTTTTATGTAGCTTACCAAGAAATAGAGGGCGGTAATGCACAGGATTTTGATCGCTTCTCTAGCTGGGCTAATATGTTGTTAAGTGATTTTAATGAAGTGGACCGTTACTTGTTGAACCCTGATTATGTGTTTTCATATTTAAAAAATATCGAAGATATTAAACACTGGTCTTTAGATCCTGAACAAAAGACAGACTTA
The DNA here is from genome assembly GCF_030326305.1 of Myroides odoratimimus. Taxonomy (GTDB): domain Bacteria; phylum Bacteroidota; class Bacteroidia; order Flavobacteriales; family Flavobacteriaceae; genus Flavobacterium; species Flavobacterium odoratimimum_A. The sequence goes on from NZ_JACAKB010000008.1 coordinate 93,123, forward strand.
ATTGTAAATTACTTAGCTTTTTGGGAGCAGATACCAGTATACTATAAAAAGTTCTATGAAGTTCTATTAGAAGAGCGTATCGGCTATCAAGGATTGATATATCGAGAGGCTGTTAAGTCTCATAAAGAGTACTTGAATAGTAATAATAAGGTGTTTTATTTCGCTGGGTTTAATGCATTAAATGCAGCAGAGGAGAAAATTATTCAACATTTCTTGTTAGAGAAGAGAGCTAAGGTGTTCTGGGATATTGATAAACATTTTATGGAAGATCCTTATCACGATGCAGCGCTCTTTTTGAGACGTATAAAGCGCAATTGGATACACTATCAGTATAACCCTTTTGAGTGGATAGTAGATGAATTTGGAAAAGAAAAGAATATACAAGTAATACAGACTCCTAAAAGTGTAGGGCAAGCAAAGATCGCTGGGCAAATCGTGGAAGGGCTTGGTGATGAAGCTTCAAGGTTAGAGAAGGTTGCCATTGTATTAGGAGAGGAGAATTTGCTATTACCTGTACTGCATAGTCTGCCTTCTTCAGTATCAAGTTTGAATATCACAATGGGGTATAGTGGTAAGAGTAATCCTATTCAGATTTTGTTGAATAAGATTTTTAAGATGCATTTGGCTGCTATACGACGCTCGAGTAAGCAATATGTTGTTTACTACAAGGAGATTTTAGATGTGCTGACTAATCCTGTATTAACACAAATTATTGTTCCTGAAAAGGTTATTAAAGAAATTAATGATCGAAATCTTAGCTTCTTTAGTATAAATCGTTTTGCAGAGTGGATAGAGGATGATGAGTTTCCTGTTCGTAAGCTTGTGTTTGGTAGATGGAATGAACGGTCATCTGTTGAAGTTTTACAAAACCTTATAGAGATTGTATTGGCTATTAAGGATAGTTTAAATGATGAGGTACACAGTGATCGAATTAGTAAAACATTCTTGTATTCTTCTTATCAGATGTTGAATAGGCTAGTTTCTTATTGTCAGAAATATGATTTTATACAAAATTATGATACTTTGTATTCGTTGTATAAACAGGTGATGGATATGTCTGAAGTATCTTTTGAAGGAGAGCCTTTAGAGGGGCTTCAGATAATGGGAGTATTAGAGAGTCGTGTTTTGGATTTTGATACTGTTATTGTCACTTCTGTTAATGAGGGTAAATTTCCTGCAGGTAAGTCAGTTAATTCCTTTATACCTTATGATGTAAAGAGAGAAATAGGCTTGCCAACTTATAAAGAAAAGGATGCTATTTATAGTTTTCACTTTTATCATCTCTTGTTAAGAGCAAAGAATATCTATCTTTTGTATAACTCTCAATCAGAGGGAATGGATGCTGGAGAAAAGAGTAGGTTCTTAACACAGTTAGAAGTAGAACAATTAGAAGCCCATGATGTAAAATATGTTACCTATTCAGCAGATCTACCCGAAAAAGCGAATGAGTTGATTCAGATTCCGAAGTCAGACCTTTTAAAAGAAGAGCTAAAGAATATTGCTACAACTAAGGGGTTTTCTCCATCAGCTTTATCTAATTATCTTCGCAATCCTATACAGTTTTATTTACAACGTGTCTTAAGGATTAGAGAAGTGGAGGAAGTAGAGGAGAGTGTGGCTTTAAATACACTAGGGACTATTATACACAACTCTTTAGAGAATTTGTATAAACCCTTTAAAGGAGCTAGACTTACAGTGGAGATCATTAACACCATAAAAACAAAGGCAGATGCAGAGGTACAATTGCAGTTTGAAGAAGTGTATAACAGTGATAAGGAGAAAATAGGTAAGAATTTATTAGCTTTTGAAGTAGCCAAACGAAATGTGTATCACTTTCTAGAAGGTGAGATAGAAAAGATAAAAGAGGGAGATGATATTTTATTATTGGAGTTAGAAACAGAGCTTACTTTTACACTTGAAGATTCTAGGTTGCCTTATCCTATTAATCTATTTGGATTTGTAGATAGAATAGAAGAACGAAATGGAGTTATCCGAGTTATTGATTATAAAAGTGGCAAGGTAGAAGCAAATGATGTTAAGTTAAGTACATGGGAAGGACTTACACTTGATTTGAAAAATGATAAGATTATTCAGTTATTGTGTTATGCTTTGATGTATACGAAACACAATACAAATCAATCTGTAGAAGCTGGTATTTATTCATTCAAGAATAGAAAAGGCGGGTTCTTATTTTTCGGAGTGAAAGAAGGAAGAGAGGTTGATCATGCTATTACAAATGATACATTAGCTCTATTCAAGGATGAATTAGTTGCTTTGTTGTTAGAAATACTAAATCCTGATGAGGACTTTATAGAAAAAGAACTATAGAAAATAGGGAAGCTTTTGCTTCCCTATTTTTACTTTATCGTATTTTTTAGTGCTTCTAGTAGTTCTTCTTTAGCTTCAATCTGAAGTAGGTGCCCTCCAGTGATAATAGTTAAATCACATTCAGTATTTTCGACTTCTTTAGTGATTTCTTCAATAGAAAGAACAGGATCAGCATTACCTACAATCATACTTATAGGATAGGGAGCAAAATGAAGTAGAACTTCTCTGTCATTTCTTGATTTCATTCCTTCTACAGCTGCTAGTATACCTTGCTTAGGTGTTCTAAGAGCAATATCTAAGTGTTCTTGTACTTCTTTAGCGTGAGTGATTTTAGTATCTTCTAAAAAGGTGTTGTTAATCGCCATAGTAACAAAGAGATCGCTGTTCTTTTTAATTACTTCAGTTGCTCTGTCTCTGTTAATTTGCCTTTCTGTGCTGTCAGCTCTGGTAGTAGATGAAACTAATATTATTTTCTTTACATTATCAGGATATAGTTCTCCGAATGCTAGTGATACATAACCTCCCATAGAATGACCTATTAGTGTTACTTTTTTTAGATTTAAAGAATTTGTAATTGTAAAAACAGCATCAGCCATATCTTCCATACTGTGTATGTAGCCAATACAACCTGATTCACCATGTCCTAAAAGATCAATAGCAATAACTCTATATTTCTTAGAAAAATAGTCAAGGTAGTAATTCCACATTTTACTATCCTCTAAAAATCCATGTAGGAAAATTAAGGTACTTCCTTTTCCTTTGTCAGTATATGATAAATTAGTGTTTTTATATAGAATTTTTGTAGTTGCCATTCTTTAATTTTGTTGCAAATGTATGATATAGTATGACTTTGTCAAATCTTTTAACATTCAACAGTGCTCCAGGCATTATATCTATATTAAATCAGTCTAAATAACAGAAAAGAGTATCTTTGCATTTCTAATTTCAAAATATTTATTAAAATGAAAAAAATAGTTAGTGCATTTTTGTTGTTATGCGGAATAACTTATGGACAATCAGGATTGCCTTATCAAATCTATACTAATAAGGGAAAAAAAGTGTCTTATGAAAAGATGATAAAATCGCTTAGTAAAAGTGAGGTGGTTTTGTTTGGGGAGTTTCACAATAATTCATTAGGACATTGGTTACAATTACAGGTAACAGAATCGCTAGGAGATAGAAGGCAGCTAACTCTTGGAGCAGAAATGTTTGAAGCGGATAACCAAGAGGGATTGACTAAATATGTAAAAGGAAATAGTACAGAAGAGCAGTTTCAAGAAGAAGTACGACTTTGGAATAATTATAAAACTGATTATAAACCATTAGTAGAATATGCAAAGGAGAATAAATTAGAATTTATTGCGACTAATGTACCTAGACGATATGCGAGTCTATTGTTTAAAAAAGGTACTGCTGCATTAGATACTCTAAGTGTACAAGAGAAGAGTTGGATTGCACCATTGCCATTTCCTTATGATGGTAATTTACCAGGATATAAGAATATGATGGCGATGTTTGAGGATCATAAAGATGAGAATTTGCCAAAGGCACAAGCAATCAAAGATGCTACTATGGGGCATTTCATTGTTCAAAATTTAAAACCCAACCATTTATTTTTGCATTATAATGGTTCTTATCACAGTAATAATTATGAAGGGATAGTATGGTATCTAAATCAATATAGACCTTCATTGAAGATTGCTACTATTACAATGGTAGAGAGTGATAATGTAGGTCATTTCGAATTTGATAATTTAGACTTGGCTAACTTTATTATTGTTATAGATGCGAATATTTTAAAATCATTTTAACGCTTTACTATAAAAAACCTTTTTTTTTCTTAAAAAAAATCTCGATTGGTCTATTTTAGTGAGTTAGCATTGTTTTATTCTTTGTTTATATCGAGTATAAATAGAAGGGCAGGCTTTGTTGATAACGTTAAGAAGGTGTATTTTTGAGAGATTTTTTCAAGAAAAACAATTAAAATTACATTATGGCAAAATCTGCACTTTTAAAGTCATCCTTAGCTAAGAAATATTGGATGGCTCTTACAGGGTTATTTTTATGCTTGTTTTTAGTAGGTCACTTGGCGGGAAACCTTCAATTGATATTTGGTGACGCTTCTGCATTTAACGAGTATGCGTTATTTATGACTACTAATCCAGCAGTAAAAGTATTATCTTATGTTACGTATATTTCAATCCTTTTCCACGCGATTGATGGTATCGTTTTAACGATTCAAAACAAAAAAGCACGTCCAATCGGATATGCAAAAAACAATGCTGCTTCTAATAGCTCATTTTCTTCAAGAAATATGGCGGTATTAGGAACTTTACTTTTAGTATTCATCGTGACTCACATGGCTAACTTTTGGGCTAAAATGCACTTTAGTGAAATGCCTTTACAAACTGTAGAAGTAAAAGTAGAGGGTCAAGATCCTGTAGTAGTATATAAAACAGTACAAGAGCAAGCTATCCCAGTAAACGCTGTTGAAATGGGACAGATAGAAGTAAAAGGTACTAAGTTTTATCAAGCAGGTACAGATTTAAAAATTGCTGATGGATATAAAGATTTACATAAAATTACAATTGAGTTCTTCCAAAACGAAAGTACTGGATTAATCGCTACAATTGCTTATGTACTTGCTATGGTGGTTTTAGGATTCCACTTATCTCATGGATTTGGTAGTGCATTCCAATCTTTAGGAGCTAATAATCCTAAATATAAGGGAGTACTTAAAGGGTTTAGCTTTTTGATTGCGTATGTTGTACCTGCGCTATTTGCTATCATCCCATTATATATTCATTTTATTAAATAGTCCTAAAGAAATTGATCATGAAATTAGATTCTAAAATACCTAATGGACCACTTGATAAAAAATGGTCTGACTATAAAAATCATATTAAATTAGTTAACCCAGCGAATAAACGTAACATCGATGTTATTGTTGTAGGAACTGGATTAGCAGGTGGTTCTGCTGCTGCTACATTAGCTGAGTTAGGATATAACGTAAAAGCTTTTTGTTATCAAGATTCACCTCGTCGTGCGCACTCTATTGCTGCTCAAGGGGGGATTAACGCATCTAAGAACTACCAAGGTGATGGTGACTCAGTTTACAGATTATTTTATGATACTGTAAAAGGAGGTGACTACCGTGCACGTGAAGCAAACGTTTACCGTTTAGCTGAAGTTTCTGAAAATATTATTGACCAATGTGTAGCTCAAGGTGTACCTTTTGCACGTGAGTACGGAGGTTTATTAGATAACCGTTCTTTTGGTGGGGTACAAGTATCTCGTACTTTCTACGCTAAAGGACAAACTGGACAACAGTTATTGTTAGGAGCATACTCTGCTATGAATCGTCAAATCGGTCGTGGTAAAATCCAAATGTATAACCGTCATGAGATGTTAGACATCGTTAAAGTTGATGGTAAAGCAAGAGGTATTATCGCTCGTAACTTAATCAATGGAGAGATAGAACGTCACTCTGCTCACGCTGTAGTTATCTGTACAGGTGGATATGGTAACGTATTCTTCTTATCTACAAATGCAATGGGTTCTAACGTTACTGCTGCTTGGAAAGCACACAAACGTGGAGCATTCTTCGCTAACCCTTGTTATACACAAATTCACCCAACTTGTATTCCTGTAACTGGTGACCACCAATCAAAGCTTACTTTGATGTCTGAGTCATTGCGTAACGATGGACGTATTTGGGTTCCTGCAAAAATGGAAGACGCTATAGCAATTAGAGAAGGTAGATTAAAACCAACTCAAATTGCAGAAGAAGATAGAGATTACTACTTAGAAAGAAGATACCCATCATTCGGTAACTTAGTACCTCGTGACGTTGCGTCTCGTGCTGCTAAAGAAAGATGTGATGCTGGATATGGAGTTAATGCTACAGGTGAAGCAGTATACTTAGACTTCGCTTCTGCTATTGAGCGTTATGGTAAAGAGCAAGCTCGTATTCAACATTTAGATGAAAATGACGCTAAGTTAGTTTACAAATTAGGTAAAGATGTAGTTGAAAATAAATATGGTAACTTATTCCAAATGTACGAGAAGATCGTAGATGAGGATCCATATACAACTCCGATGATGATTTATCCTGCAGTTCACTATACAATGGGTGGATTATGGGTAGATTATAACTTAATGTCTACTATCGAAGGATGTTATATCTTAGGTGAGGCTAACTTCTCTGATCACGGTGCTAACCGTCTTGGAGCTTCTGCATTAATGCAAGGTTTAGCTGATGGATACTTCGTATTACCATATACTATCGGAGATTATTTAGCTAATGATATTCGTACTGGAACTATCCCAACAGATTTACCTGAGTTCGAAGCTGCTGAGAAAAATGTTCGTGATATCATTGACCACTTAATGAACAATAAAGGAACACATTCTGTTGACCACTTCCACAAGAAGCTTGGGAAAATTATGTGGGATAAAGTAGGAATGGCTCGTAACGCAAAAGGTTTAACTGAAGCTATGGCTGAAATTGCTGAGTTAAGAGCAGAGTTCTATAAAGATGTGAAAGTATCAGGTACTGCAGAGAGCTTTAACCAAGAGTTAGAGAAAGCTTTAAGAGTAGCTGATTTCTTAGAATTAGGTGAATTATTCGCTAAAGATGCTTTACACCGTGAAGAATCTTGTGGAGGTCACTTCCGTGAAGAGCACCAAACTGAGGATGGAGAAGCAAAACGTGATGATGAGAACTTCGCATACGTTGCTGCTTGGGAATACAAAGGAAACCCAAGTGATGCAGTGCTTCACAAAGAAGACTTAGTTTATGAAAACATTAAATTGGTAACTCGTAGTTATAAATAATATTGAGACTTAGGTCTTCGGACCTAGTCTTTTTGTAAAAATTCGATACAAATGAATCTTACACTTAAAATATGGCGTCAATCAAACGCTAAAGTACAAGGAAAAATGGTTGATTATAAAATCAACAATGTTTCTCCTGATATGTCTTTCTTAGAAATGCTTGATGTATTAAACAATGAGTTAATCGAGAAAGGTGATGATCCAGTAGCTTTCGACCATGACTGTCGTGAGGGTATCTGCGGTATGTGTTCTTTATTTATTAATGGTGAAGCTCACGGACCAGATAGAGGTATTACTACATGTCAGTTACACATGAGAAAGTTCAAAGATGGTGATACTATTTATATCGAGCCATTTAGAGCTAAAGCTTTCCCTGTAATTAAAGACTTAGTAGTTGACCGTACTGCTTTTGATAAAATTCAGCATGCAGGTGGTTTCGTATCTGTGAATACTTCTGGTAATACACAAGATGCTAACGCTATTCCAATTCCTAAGCATGATGCTGACCGTGCATTTGACGCAGCTACTTGTATCGGATGTGGAGCATGTGTAGCTACTTGTAAAAACTCTTCTGCTATGTTATTCGTATCTGCAAAAGTTTCTCAATTTGCTTTGTTACCACAAGGTAAGGTAGAGGCAGCTGATCGTGTACTTAATATGGTAGCTGAGATGGATGCTTTAGGATTCGGTAACTGTACTAATACAGGAGCATGTGAGGTAGAATGTCCTAAAGGAATTTCTTTAGAGAACATCGCTCGCATGAACAGAGAATACTTAAAAGCAAGCTTGAAATAATAGTTTTTCTTGAAATAAATGTAAAAGCAGATATAGAGATATATCTGCTTTTTTTATTTTTGCTATTCTAATTTTAGGCAAGAGAATTTGAGTGATGAAGAGAAATATTTCGATAAAACACAGGATATATAATTTACTGAATAATGATTCTAATTCAATTGAAAGTAAGATTGTTCAAGGAGCTATCATTATCTTGATATTACTGAATGCTATCTCATTGATCTTTGAATCAATTCCTGAATTTAGAGAAGAGTACAGTTCTTTTTTCTATTCATTTAATTTATTTTCTGTTGCTTTCTTCTCGATAGAGTATGTATTGAGAATGTGGTCTATTACCTGTGATAAACGTTTTAACCAACCTTTTTTAGGAAGATTAAAATATGCTTTTACTTCTATGCAGTTAATAGATTTATGTGCTGTCTTACCATTTTATTTAGCTTTTGTACATGTGGATCTCCGTATTATAAGATTAATGCGCGTGTTTAGATTATTACGTGTGTTTAAGATTACACGTTATGTATCTGCATTAGCTCTTGTGATCAGTGTATTTAAGAGAAAAGCTAGTGAGTTAGCGATTGCGGCATTTATGTTGATATTTTTATTATTGATAGCTTCTACAGCTATTTATTATGCTGAGAATTCTTCTCAGCCTGAAGCATTCTCTAGTATACCGGACTCCATGTGGTGGTCTGTTATTACGATTTGTACTGTAGGATATGGAGATATCTATCCTGTAACTGTGATAGGAAAGTTAATAGGAGGAGTACTTGCTGTTATTGGGATAGGCTTTTTTGCTTTGCCTACAGGTATTATCTCATCAGGCTTTTCAGAAATCTTGGCTGAAAGAAAAGAGAAGAAGTTATTAGCTTTACAAAAAACGAATGTTTCTAGTTGTAATTGTCCGTGTTGTGGTAGACCTCAAGAAGAGAAGTAAGAATTATTGCTTATTTTTGGAGTATAATCTAAATATCGTAGTGTAATGAAAGTTGCCATGTTACAATCGCCATTGGTATGGGAGGATATAGAAGCGAATAAAGAACATTTTTTAGACAAGCTTAATGCCATAGAAAAAGATACAGATTTGGTAGTTTTACCTGAGATGTTTGTGTCTGGCTTTACAATGAAGCCTGAGCGCGTTTTCTTGACTATGGAAGACGAATATATCAATAAGCTACAATCGTTGTGCAAAAAGTATCTATATGCGCTTACAGGGAGTGTTGTTATTAAAGAAGGAGAAGACTACTATAATAGAATGTTCTTTATCTCTGATGAAGGTGAGATCAGTACTTATGATAAACGACACTTGTTTTCATTAGCAGGAGAAGAGAAGATATATAAAGCTGGGGTAGATAGATTAATAGTTAACTATAGGGGGTGGAATATATGCCCTTTAGTTTGTTATGACCTAAGATTCCCTGTTTTTAGTAGAAATAATGACGGAGTGTATGATTTACTAATCTATGTGGCTAGTTGGCCAGATCAGCGTATTTATGCATGGGACTCTCTGCTAAAGGCACGTGCTATCGAGAATATGAGTTATTTGGTAGCCGTAAATAGATGTGGAAGCGACGAGAATGACAATATCTATTCAGGTCATTCGCAAGCCTTAGATATGTTAGGAGGATACTTAGTAGAACCATTGACAGGAGAACAAGTAGCGTATGTAACATTAGACAAAGCAAAACAAGATAAAATAAGAAAGAGTTTCGGTGTACTTAGAGATGCTGATTCATTTACTATCCTATAAACAAATAAGGCTCTTAGCATAAAAACTAAGAGCCTTATTATTTATAAATTGATTTGTTCTTTAATATCCCAGTTAGCACGGACATCTATCTGTTCTGGGAAGTAGACAGATTCTTCAGGCTGTCTTCTGTCCCAATAGTATCCTTTATCCCATACACCATTTTTATTATCGTCATAGATAACTCTTATGTAGTACATTCTAGGTGGTAATGCTAAGAATTCAAATACATTAGAGCTTTCACTGTATTGACTAACGATTACTTTTTCTTTATCGTCTAGTAATTCAACGATGACAGGATAACGTTTTAATCCATTTAGTGTAATGGTCAAGTTTCCGTAATCTGTATAAGCTGTCGTTTTATTGTTCAGCACGATTGTATCATTTGCCTTACCAAAGAAGTCTGTAATAGCGCCAGGCCATAAGGTTACTTTATAATTATCTAGCTCTTCTTTTTTAAACTTTAGATAGAACTTTTGTTCTCTTGCTTTGTTCTCTATTGTAAAAGGAACAGCTACAGAATCTTTGTTAAAGATGGTAATTAGTTCTTTATTAATAGACTTAACAGGTGTAGTTGTTTCTACTAATACATCAGATAAGAAATCAAGTGTACCTGATTTTCCTGATACCGATAGCGAATCTATTTCTTTCATCTTAGGTCTTGGTTTAACCATGAATGTCTTTGTAAACTCACCTTTAGTAGCTGTGAAGTGCAGAGAGTCTGCTTCTATCTTTGGGAACCAAACTTGTAAACTATCTTTATCAGCTAGTTGTGTATAAGCACTAGGGATTACTACTCCATCTTTTTTAACTTCTACAGTAGCTCCTTCAGCATTCCCTATATAGGGTAAGTACCATTTGTTTTGGGTAATCTGGGCAGGTCTAGAAGCCTCAAATTTCTCATCAGACTTGAACAGTGTCAAGTCATAAGATTGATCTGTTGGGATTTCAATCGGTTCTTTTATAAATGCTATTTTATCCTCAGTAGGATTAAACATAAAGTTGCTGTTCTTATCCTTTAATGCTACTAAGTAATACTTTCCTGCTTTTATATTCTCTATAGAGAAGGTCGTAAGACTGTCTAGTGTATTCGTTACATAAAGAGGCTTTTCTCTATAGATAGTAGAGTCTTTAAATGTCTCAGCATCGTATAACATGACATTGACGAAGTTATCCGATTTTAACTGATGTGCAGTTCTGATTGTTCCGCTTAGTTTTAGAGAGTCGATATAGTCTCCTGTAGAGAAGATATATTTAAACTGCTTTAGGACATTACTTTCATTGTTATCCGCTATAGCGTCCCCGAAGTTAAAACTATAAGTCGTATTCGGTTTTAAAGTGTCTATAAGATTGATCGTAACTGTCTTTCTAGCATTTCCCATTGGCAATACTTCAGGCATTCTATCCATAGGAGGAGAGATAATCAAGTTTTGATTTACGTTTTTGATCTTAACGAATTCGTCGAAATCAATAGTAATCTGCTTTTTGTCAAAATGGACAGAGTGGTTCTTAGGATTACTCCCTAATACCACTGGAGGAATAGTATCTTTAGGACCTCCTGAAATAAACCCTCTCTTAGCACAGTTCGAAAACGTTATAAAACAAAATACCGTAAAACAAACAATAAAGTATATACGAAACTTAGACATAGTTTTAATTTAAAAGACAAATTAACGACTATATTTTTTAGTTAGAAAATATGTATTATTAAAACTTTTAAATGCTACGAGCCAAACAGAGGATCGTGATTTTGGTATTCGGTATTTGCAATAATTTTTTACAGCATGCTTCTAATGTGTTCCCCGTAGTGAGGATATCATCTAGAAGTAAGAAGTGATTGTATTCCTCGTCTTTAAAGTTTAGGTCTAGGTCAAAGACTTCTTTTGTCTGACTTTTTCTCTGAAAACGTGATTTAGTTGTCTGAGAAGAGGTTTGGAGCGTTTTGATTAGGAGTTGATTATTTATTTTGATGTGAAAGTGCTCACTTATTGCTTTCGCGAATCCGTCTACTTGATTATACCCTCTTTTCTTTTGTTTCTTTTTATGCATGGGGACAGGTATGATAGAAGTGATCTCTTTTAGAAGAGTTGTTTTTGCCAGTTGATAAGCATATATATTACCTAAGAAATAACTTAGCTCTGGGTGATTTTTATATTTAAGGTTATGAATGATTTGCTGTACTTTACCTCCTTTAGAGAAGAAAAGCAAACTAGCTGCAAATTCTATAGGTATTTTACCATAGAACTTAGCCATAGAATCATTTTGCGTTACTAGATGTTCTTGAGTATAAGGGATCTCGTCTCTACAACTCAGACACAGACATTGTTCGTTCTTCAGTAATATACAGTTACAAGCCATGCAGCTCTTCGGAAAGAGTAGATTCAAGATATCACTTATAATCATCAGTCCAGGGGTATTATTTATGTTATTTAGATACTATGCTAAAATTAATTAGAACTTTCTCTACGTAATTATTAATAACAAATATCTTTGTGTTGAAATGAAGATATAGAAATGAAAATAGAAGAAGTACAACAGCAGATCATGCAATTAATGGTATTAATTGCTCAAAATAAAAAAGAAGAAGCCTCTGTAGCAATAGAGAAAATAGAAGAAAGTATCAATGATGGACTTGACTATGCACAGACAGATGACGAAGTGGTTCGTTGGGGTAAATTTCTGAAGATTATCGAAGAGTTAAAACAGAAGATAGGATAATGGAGCAGCACCAACCTTGTTATTGTTGTAGCGGTAAGGCGTATAGCGAGTGTTGTGAGCCGTATGTGACGAATACTACTGCTCCTTCTACTGCAGAGCAGTTAATGCGCTCTAGGTACACAGCCTATGCCTTAGCGAATGCGATATATATTATTAATACTACACATCCTAAGACTAGACACTTCCATAGTAAGAAGGCTATTCTGCAATGGGCAAAAGAAAATACATGGCAACGCTTAGAAATAGTGATAAGTGAAGAGAGCCGTGTTGTCTTTAAGGCTTATTATAAAGATGTAGAGGGCAATGTGTGTGAACACTATGAAGATTCTTTGTTTGAAATGTTAGGAGGGAAATGGTATTATGTATCAGGAACATTTAAGGAATAATCCTTGTATTTTAGAGAGGGTAAATAAAAATTACTTCGTAACTTAGTGAAAATATAAAACTGTATAAGTATGAAACCAACCAGAATTGAAAGCGACTTAATAGGTGAATTAGAAATTCCTCAACAGGCTTATTATGGTGTACAGACACAAAGAGCAATCAATAATTTTAAGATATCGACAAGTAAGTTGTCTGATTATCCTGAGTTTGTAAAAGGATTAGCTATTGTAAAATGGGCGGCAGCCAAAACCAATTTTGAGTTAAACGTCTTAGACGAAAAAATATATAAGGTTATCGCTGATGTATGTCAGGAGATAATAGACGGTAAGCTACATGCTGAGTTCCCTGTAGATATGATACAAGGGGGAGCAGGTACTTCTGTTAATATGAATGCGAATGAAGTTATCGCAAATAGAGCTTTAGAAATCTTAGGTTTCGAGAAAGGTGATTATCAACACTGTTCTCCTAACGACCATGTAAACTTATCTCAATCTACTAATGATGCATACCCTACTTCTCTTAAGGTAGCTGTATTCGAAATGAATAAGAAAGTAGTAGAGAAGCTAGAGAAATTAGTAAAAGGATTTGAGGCTAAGGCTGTAGAGTTTGAGAATATTATCAAGATGGGAAGAACTCAGCTTCAAGATGCAGTGCCAATGACTCTAGGACAGGAGTTCGGTGGTTTTGCCTTTACTTTGAAGAGAGAAATAGCAGTTCTTAACCAAGCTAGCCAAGCGTTCTTAGAGATTAATATGGGAGCTACTGCTATCGGTACAGGATTAAACGCTGTACCAGGTTATGCAGATCTATGTGCTAAGAACTTAGGATTGTTGATGAAACAACCTGTTACTTCTGCTGAGAACTTAGTAGAGGCTACATCTGATACAAGTGGATTTGTTGCTTATTCAGGAATCTTGAAGAAAGTAGCTATTAAGCTATCTAAGATCTGTAATGACCTTAGATTATTATCTTCAGGACCACGTACAGGACTTAACGAGATTCAGTTACCTCCTATGCAGCCAGGTTCTTCTATTATGCCAGGTAAAGTAAACCCTGTTATCCCAGAAGTAGTTAACCAAGTGTGCTTTAAAGTAATCGGTAACGATATGACTATCACAATGGCTTCTGAGGCAGCTCAGTTACAGTTAAACGTGATGGAGCCTGTATTAGCTCATACTCTAATGGAGTCTATGACATGGTTAGAGAATGCTATGGAAACGTTAGTAGAGAAGTGTGTAGTAGGTATTAAGGCTAATGTAGAACATAATAAGGAGTTAGTATTAGGAAGTATCGGTATCGTTACAGCGCTAAACCCTTATATCGGATATAAAGCGAGTACTAAAATCGCTAAAGAAGCATTAGAATCAGGTAGAGGAGTTTATGAATTAGTATTAGAACACAATCTATTAACTAAGGAAAAACTAGATGAGATTCTAGACCCTAAACATATGTTAGCACCGCATTCGATATAATCGATACGTGTTATTAGATATAAAAAGTCTCCTATTAGGAGACTTTTTTATTGTTTATAGATGTAACTTTTCTAAAATCTGTTGTCTCAATACAAATTGGTAAGTTTATTGTAGTGGTATAATAGCTTTAAATGGTTTGTTATGAAAGCATTAGTCATTGGAGGTACTGGAGCAACTGGTAAAGTACTCGTACGTCAACTACTTTGCGACGATGATTTTCACGAAGTAGTCATATTTATTCGTAAAGAATGGGATATTCAGCATCCTAAGTTAGTCGTTCATTTAGTTGATTTTGAACAAATCGACCAATGGAGGCATTTAATAGAAGGAGATGTGGCTTTTAGTTGTTTAGGAACTACACTGAAGCAGGCTGGTTCTAAACAAAAGCAATGGCATATAGACTATGATTATGTCATGCAGTTTGCCCAATATGCAAAAGGGAATGGAGTAAGTAACTTTATTTTACTATCTGCTAAAGCAGCTTCTGATAAAAGTGCATTCTTCTACAGTAGACTAAAGGGAACTTTAGAACGCTCTGTATTGAATTTGCGTTTTGAGAATACTATTATTCTTCGTCCAGGACTTTTATTACGTCCAGGAACTAATCGTATGGGAGAACGAATTGCAGCGAAGGTTTTGTTTTTCTTTAATAAGATACGATTGTTCATGAAGTATAAACCGATAGAGGTGGTGAAGGTAGCCAATCGTATGCGTATAGAAGCGAAGAATCACTGCTGTCGTCGCTTGATTATCGAAAGTAATGAGATATAATAAAAAGGCTTATCTCTTAGAGACAAGCCTTTCATTTATGTTGTATACTATTACTTAAAGCTAGCAGCTATCTTAAGTAAACCCTCAGGATCGCTGACACCCTCTTTTACATCCATCAGTTTTATCGTATCATCATCTCCTAGACCCGTGCTCAGTGGTAGCTGTTGTGGAATCTTAGGAGTCTCACCGAACAGCGTTTGATATAGCACTATAGAGTTTACGAAGACAGCATCATTAAGCATATGACGTGATCTATCTGTATGACGTAGCATATCTTTGCCATCCTTAGTAGCAGTATAACCTTCTTTGTCAGCATAGGCAGCACCTAATACCGCTGAGAAGTTTAAGAATCCAGTGTTAGGCAACGCTTTAGCTACTGTGACACCATTCTCTACCAGTAGAGGTTGGTAATCCTTATAATCTGCACTATCGTATTCAAATGGAGCAGTAAGACCGTAGATATATGTCGCCACCTCAGGGCTGTTTTTGGCTATCTGGTCATGTACCTCTGCTGTGTTAGATTTATACTTGCCTAGCTCTTGTATAGCTACAGGTGTTGATTCTTGTAGAATCACATAGTCTAGATAGTTTCCATCTTTATCCATTTGATTAAATAGTTTTTCAGCATTTTTCTTGTTTGAAGAGATGATCTGATCTATGCTTACTCCCATTTCTAAAAGAGATTTTACCTCTACTTGTTTATTGTTTTCCTTAGCTAGAGCGTCTAACATTTTTGGAAAACTAGCGAAGTACTCTGTATGGCTATTCCCTACGAATAGTACTCGTATAGGCCCTTCTGCTTTAGGAGGTGTAGGTTTTGTGACTAGTTCTTTAATAATCTCTCCGTCTCCTTCACCATTCTTGTTCTTATCTCCACACGATGTAAGAACTAATGCTCCAATAAAAGCACTCAATAAAATCTTTTTCATAGCAATTATATTTGTTAATATAAATAAAAATAAGCAATATAAACGAGATAATGTTCTTGTTCATAGTTTATTATCTTTAATTAATTGACGATTACGGTTGCTCTGTTTGAGTGAGATAGGGAATAGCTATAATGTAAAATAGGCTTCACAATAATGCGAAGCCTATTTCAGAAATTAAGTATGTGTAAAAGGATTATTTTACTTGAGTGAACTCTAAGTTCACATTTATTTTTACATCTTTAGCGATAGCTTGTCCTGATGGATCATACGCTACTCCGAAGTCAAAACGGTTGATAGTTGTTGACGCTTGGAATCCTAATTTAGTATTTCCTTGCCCATCATCTTTTAACAAACCACCATAAGTAAGGTCAAATGTTACAGGCTTAGTGATATCTCTGATAGTTAAGTTACCTTCTAGTTTGTATTGATCTTTACCTACTTTTTTGATTGATTTACTTTCAAAAGTCATTGCAGGGAATTTCTCAGCTGCGAAGAAATCATCTGTTTTTAAGTGGTTGTCACGCATCTTGATAGATGTGTTCACACTGTTCATATCTACTGAGAATTTAAATGTTCCTTTCGTTAAGTCTTCAGGTGTTCCTTCGAATGTTCCCTCGTATTTATCAAAGCGACCATCTACGAAAGAAATTCCTAAGTGCTTCACAGAGAAGTTTAAAAATGAGTGGTAGTTATCTACATTCCATTTTGTTTGGGCGAATGATGCAACAGAGAATAATGTTGCTACGAATAATAATGCTATTTTTTTCATGATAATAATTTTAATTGTTTTGTTATTTACTACAAATGTAGTACCACATTTAGCTTTAAGCACTTAACCTACATTAAGAAGTATTTTTATCTGTTAATATTTGTGTTTTTTGTGGTAACAGCTATAAGAATAATATGTAGTAGAACATTTTTGACCTCATTTGGAGTTAATGACCTTAAAAGGTTTTTTTAAGTTATTATGGAGTTAGGAGTTAGGAGTAACTTGTTGTAAATTAATCATCTGTGTGTTTTTGGATTAATATTGTTCGGAAGTTATTCGGTAATACCCTGTGTTTACTTAGACTAGAGACTTTTTTACCGAACTAAATCAAATCTGTACCCGAACAATCTCCTAGCAAAGAAGAACTGAAAATGGGCTAACTTATCTGTAAATAACAGATAATGTTTGAATTATGATATTTAAAGATAAGAAAAAAGAAAGAAAAGTAAAAGAGAATCATCAATTTATTGTTCTACTTCTACTGTCTTAGCAGGAGCAATGGTGACGGGGATATTCTGGAAGATGTGTAAGAGACTTGATAAAGAGATCAAGTATGAAGCATGGTTAGAATCATAGTGTACACACTTAATGACATAAAAAAAGCCACTCTGTATCAGAGTGGCTTTTGTGTATAGGGTAGATGATGGATTACATCATTTTCTTTAACCAGTTTCTCATAGATACTTCGTTCTCTATGATGTTTTTAAGGTCAGCGATTGCTATGGGATGATTTTTTTAAATTTAATAGATTGTATATTGTGTTGTTTTTACATTTATTGTTTGTAATTTTGTTTTTTTGGTATATATTTGTGGTGAATAATTTAAGTTTAGTAGTAGGTTATATGTTTGAAAAAGATGTAAAAAATTGTATTGAGAGTATCAAAGTAGATGTAACAATACATAATACTATGGACTTTTTTGTTAAAGAAATACTTGAAAGAGGTAAGGAGCTTAATGTTAAGGCAATAAGCTTGTCTGAAAAAATTAATGAGAGTATTTCTGATTTTTTATCTAAGATTGTAAGTAATGAGAGACTTTATTTACTTTATTTGTTTAGAATTATTGGTAAAAAAAGGCAAAAAAAAATTGCTTGCCAACTTGGTGTTGATGTATCATCACACTATTCAGTTTGGTTAGATAGCACTCTTCTACAAATAAATGTTTTAGATTTTGAGAGAGTTTCTTATTTTATAAAATCACTTTTTAGAACTTTACTTTTAGATAAGTTGTCTGAAGTAATGTTTTCTATAAAGGTATTATGGAATAGTTATTATCTAATTGATTTTAGTGAGTTGATTGTTAAAGTGATTAAAATATATACTTATTATAGTTTCATTGATGAAGAAAATAATAACAATAGTTCTGTAGTTAGAACCAGTTATTAATTTTAAGAAAACATCAAAATGAATAAAGAAGAAAAAAATAAATTAAAAAAACTTGTAATAGAGAGTTTATATATTTCAACAGAAGAAAAAATCGAGTTAATAAATGCTTTAGATAGTAAAAAGAGTTTAGTAGAAATAATAGATATCTTTAGTGTTGTTATTGGTATTGCTAAATTAGGATCTTTATTATTAGATTAATGTAAATTATATGGAATTAGGTAAAGCAATAAGAGAAGTTAGGAAGAAAAAAGGATTTACTTTGGTAGAAATGTCTGATAAGACAGGGATTAGTATTAATGCTCTGTCGTTAATGGAAAAAGGGGATACATTTCCTCAAAAGAAGAGTTTAGAAAAGGTTAGTGAAGCTTTAAATGTTCCAATAAATTATTTCTTATTGTTAGCTGTAGATCAAAATGATATCGAAGAAGATAAGCGTGATATATTTAATACATTACATAATACATTGAAAGAGATAGTATTAAAAGACATATTAAAATGATATAATTATTGAATAATAAAAAAAAGCCACTCTGTATCAGAGTGGCTTTTGTGTATAGGGTAGATGATGGATTACATCATTTTCTTTAACCAGTTTCTCATAGATACTTCGTTCTCTATGATGTTTTTAAGGTCAGCGATTGCTACACGGTCTTGTTTCATCGTGTCACGGTGACGGATAGTCACAGTCTTATCTTCTAATGACTGGTGATCTACAGTGATACAGAATGGCGTACCTAGTGCATCTGCACGACGGTAACGACGACCTACTGCATCCTTCTCATCATACGCTACATTAAAGTCCCATTTAAGCTCTTCGATTATCTCTTGAGCTAACTCAGGAAGACCATCTTTTTTCACTAATGGAAGTACAGCAGCCTTAGTAGGAGCTAATACAGATGGTAATCTTAATACTGTACGTGTAGAACCGTCTTCTAATGTCTCTTCTACTAATGATTTAGAGAATACAGATAAGAACATACGGTCTAGACCTACTGAAGTCTCTACTACATAAGGTACATAAGAGGTATTGGTCTCGTTATCGAAGAACTGTAGTTTCTTACCAGAGAACTTCTCATGTGCTTTAAGGTCAAAGTCAGTACGCGAGTGAATACCTTCTAACTCTTTAAATCCGAATGGGAAGTTAAACTCAATATCAGTAGCTGCATTAGCATAGTGTGCTAATTTCTCATGGTCATGGAAGCGGTAGTTCTCTGCTCCCATACCTAGTGATAAGTGCCACTTATGACGAGTCTCTTTCCAGTACTCGTAGTACTTCATCTCTTCTCCTGGCTTCACAAAGAATTGCATCTCCATCTGTTCGAACTCACGCATACGGAAGATGAACTGACGAGCAACGATCTCGTTACGGAACGCCTTACCTGTCTGAGCGATACCGAAAGGGATCTTCATACGACCTGTCTTCTGTACGTTTAGGAAGTTTACGAAGATACCTTGTGCGGTCTCAGGACGTAAGTATAAGTCCATAGCAGAGTCTGCAGAAGCTCCTAACTTCGTACCAAACATTAGGTTAAACTGACGTACTTCAGTCCAGTTTTTAGATCCTGTATCAGGGTCAGCGATCTCTAGCTCTTCGATAAGTGCTTTTACATCTGCTAAATCTCCTGAATCAAGACCACGAGCCATACGCTCTAAGATCTCTTTTTTCTTCGCTAGATATTCTATTACACGAGGGTTAGTAGCTACGAATTGTTCTTCGTCAAAAGATTCGCCAAAGCGCTTTTTCGCTTTCTCGATTTCCTTTTGAGCCTTTTGGTATAATTTTTCACAGTAGTCTTCGATAAGAACGTCAGCTCTATATCTCTTCTTACTGTCTTTATTATCAATTAATGGGTCATTAAACGCATCTACGTGACCAGAAGCTTTCCAAGTGGTAGGATGCATAAAAATCGAGGCATCAATTCCTACAATATTTTCGTGCATTTGTACCATGGATTTCCACCAGTACTCTCTAATGTTTCTCTTTAACTCCACACCATTCTGAGCGTAGTCATACACTGCGCTTAGACCATCGTATATTTCACTAGAAGGGAAGATGTATCCATACTCCTTAGCATGCGAAATAACGTTCTTAAAAATATCATCTTGTTTTGCCATAGTGCAAAAGTAATAAAAGACTTTAAGATTAGGAACTCTGCCATTGGCATTTTAGTGTTAATAACCTAAAGTTTATTGATTTACTATATTAATTAATCGTTCTTAGTTGAATGTTGTTGATTGTATTCTGATAATATACGCTCTGTATTCTCGATATGCCCTGTCATATCCCATTCATCGTGTCCTGGTATAATGATTTTAGCATTCTTAAATTTTTGTTTTACAGCCTCGATAGTCTTAGGCCAAGCTATTACGTTACCATCGGCTATATTACCTATAGTCGTAGCTTCTGCACTCTTAATCAAACATCCTCCGTATAACACTTCTTCTTTTGGGAACCAAACTACGGTATTATCTAGTGAATGCCCCTCTCCTAAAAAGGATACAACCAACTTCTCATTGCCCAAGGTAAACTGTTTTTCCTTATTAAAAGAATGTTGAGCTTGTGGCTCATTGCGTTCTTTTAATATTTTATTGGTCAATGCGTAGGTATACGTCTGTGCTCCTGTACTGTTAAAATAGCCTAATCCTCCTGAACGATCTTCGTGGAAGTGGGTAGTGATGACCCATTTTACCTCTTTGTTATGATTCGTTCGGATGTGCTCTACTAGAGGCTCGTACTGATCTTTATCCCAAGGTGTGTCTATTAGAATAGCACCTTCGTCTGTCAGCACGTACATCGAATTAGAGGAGTATGTTACTCCCTGAAACTCTTGATAAGTAGTGTATATATACATATTATCATTGAGTTGTTTTATTTTTAGTTTGTCAGATTGAGCGTGTACTAATGTAGTACAGATTAACATCGCTATGGCACTAAGTATTTTGCGCATGGTTTATTTATTTCGTGTTGAGATTAGTGATGAGGTTATACCCATCCTTTCTTCTTGAATTTTTGGATAACAGCTAAGAACTGGTTCATCTCTTCTGGTGTACCTAACGTTACTCTACTCCACTGTAATAGGGGAGGGAAAGGACGACCTACGATAATGCCTTCTGATGCCATACCATCTATATACTGCTGTTGATCACATTTTATCTTGTGGAATAAGAAGTTTCCTTGGCTAGGTAGATATTCTATTCCTAATGCTTCAAAGGTCTCTGTGGTGATACCAAGAGAGTTAGCATTCACTGCTCTACTGTGTACGATGAAAGCATTGTCTTTTAAAGAAGCTGTACCTGCTACTGCAGTAAGCGTACTGATATTCTCCACTGCCATATATGGCACTAATTCATTTGCTAGACTTTCTGTAGATAGACTATATCCTAATCTCATACCTGCCATAGCAAATATCTTAGAGAAGGTACGCAATACGATAACATTCTCTCTCCCTTCTCTGATAAAAGAAGTCCCACTCACGAAGCTTTTGTCAGTAATGTATTCTGCATAAGCTTCGTCTACCATAAAGAAGTTTTTCTCAGCATCAACAGTAGTCACCCAATCAGCAATAGTACTAGAGTTAGTTAATGTGCCTGTCGGGTTATTAGGGTTGCACAGATAGATGATAGAGATACCGTCAAAGCTATCTGCAGCTTGTTTCATCTTAGGAATGTCCATACAGAATGTAGTGTCTAACGGTACATTAACAACTGGAATGCCCATGCCTTCTGCATGACTAGCAGCTAAGAAGAACGATGGATCTGGTGAGATAAGTTGTACCTTATGCCCATTCTTGATTGCTTTATATACTTGTAAATTCACTGTGGCTCTAATCAAATCAGAAGAACCAGCACCAATGGTAACTTGTGCTGCTGACATCTTAAAGGTATCAGCTATGGTGCTTTGTAATTCTTTTATATAACTGTCAGGATATCGATTTACATTAGATAAAACGTCAATAATTGCATTTTTAGCTTTAGGAGATATACCTAAGCTATTTTCGTTAAAATGTAAAAATAACGGGTCTTCAACTGATGTTGGTAAACCTAAGTCTGCAATAGACTCTAATGCTTGTGTTGTTGCAAATCCTTGTGTAAGGATACTTCCTGCGAACAACGTTCCTGATAGTTTTAATAAATCACGTCTGTTCATAGTGAATAGAATTACTGTATTATGTAAATAAAAAATGCCTCAATCGGAAGATAAGGCTCTTAGAAAAACTAAAGTTAGGGGATATCTATTGAATAATCGATACTTAGATTAGAATATTTTGGTATAATTTTATGAATTACATCAGTATTATGACGTTTGGTTGAAGGTAGTGCAATAATCAATAGGAAATAAGTGGTTGATTTATACATAAGTAAGAGTGCTTTAGGGGTATGCTAGAAGCGAAAAGCAACTGTGTAATATCGCTATCCTTTATGAATAGTGGATTAGATGCTGATATGATAGTGTGAATATTTTGCGAAATAGTGCTGTTTGTTGTCAATGAGAGTAATAAATAAAAAAAAATCTATTAAATATTTTGTTGTGAGTTAAATTGTGTTAAATTTACCTAGTCTTTAATCGGGTTATATCTTTATGATAATTAAGTAAATAGAGGTATGGCTTAATAAATTAAAGCTTGTTTAATTATATACAAAATTAACTATGAAAAAAATCACGTTTATGGTATTAGGAATGGCTGCTATGGTAGCTGTTGCTTGTGGAGAGAAAAAAGAAACTGCAAAAGAAGGAGAAGCTGCTACAACTGAAGTAGAAGCACCTGCTAAAGAAGAGGCTTCTGCTGCTTCTGGATACGATGCAGTATTAGACAAGTATGAAAAAATCGCTGATGAGCACATCGCTTTGATGAAAAAAGTACAAGCTGGAGACGCTGCTGCTGTATCTGATGCTACTAAAGTAAGTGAAGAATTAATGAAAATCGCTGAGGAGTTACAAAAAACTGACCCATCGACTATCACTAAAGAGCAAACTGCTAGATTCCAAGCTATCGCTGAGAAATATCAAAAAGCTTTAATGCCTTAATTAGGTGTTATCACGATATAATATGAATGCTATCCTTCTCGGGTAGCATTTTTTTTATAATTGAGGTTTTAATGTTATAGTGTCCCATTAGTTGCGACCATTATCGACCATATAGAGTCAGATATAGTCATAAGAGTCTATATCATCGAAGCGATATCAGTAGAATAGTAGCTTTGAGGTGTAGTTCTTTGACATATTGTTTATTAGTGATTCCTTATTGCGTAAAAAGCAAAAGGGAGCATTATCTAGATAATACCCCCTTAGGTAGTGGATAAAAAGAGAAGTTATTCTTCCTCTTCTGTATTTTTCAGTTTCATTAGTAATGTGTAGGCTCCTTTAGTAACAATCTTCTTGTTAGCTAATTGATCTGCGTTTATTATTTGTACATATCCATCTTCTTTAGGACCGATTTGTACAGGAGTCATCTCATAAGTTTGTTTGGCTGTTTCTATAAAAACAAAGTTTTGTTTCTCAAAATAAACAACGCTTTCTTCAGGTAAGGCTTGCGATACAGCTGCGTGTGTATCTATGTCAGCATTCATGTACATACCTGGAACCAGTTTCTTATCAAAAGCTTCAAAGTGACAATGTACTTCTGAGACTCCATCTGTGTTTACATCCATACTGATTAGTATAATCTCTCCTTCGTATTTCTTATCAGGTGCACCGTTAGTATAACTTACTACACGCTGTCCAATCTCTAGTTTATCAAGGTCTTTTTCGTAAACTTTTAGATTTAGATGTATGTCAGTAGGGTTAATAAGTTCGAACATAACATCAGAAGGAGTTACATACTTACCTACATTGACAAAAACATTACTCACAAAACCGTTAATAGGACTGTATATATTCACACTACGACTGATATTAGTATGAGTCAGTGATGCAGGGCTAATGTTGATTAAGCTCAATTGTTGTGCTAAGGCATTCATCGTGATGCGTTGATTGTTCATCTCTGCTTGTGCGATTTGCATTACCTTATCACTACTCGCTTGACTTGCGTTTAGGTCTTTCTGACGGTTGTAATCTAGTTTTGCAAACTCATATTTGTCCTTAGCGATTAAGTAATTCTGTTGTAATTGAATATACTGAGGGTCTTCCATCGTAGCGATTAGTTCACCCTTTTTGATATGCATACCAGGTAATAACTTAGTACTCTTAAGGTAGCCACCGAGAGGGTTGGTTATGGAGATGAGGTTCTGTGGTGGCACATCTATCTTACCATTTAGCTTTAGCGTTGTCGCTATTTTGCGCTCAGTCAGAGAGCCCGTTTCTATAGTTGTATTCTTCATCTGAGCATCTGTTAGATGTACAGTGGTAGTGTCTTCATCTGTGGTAGAGATAGGATCTTCTTCTTTTGGCTCTGTCTTGCATTGTGTGAATAGTGTGATACTCCCTAAGGCAAGTGCTAGAACAAAGTATTTGGTATTGATATATTTAGATAACATGATTATTAATTATTAGAAGTTAAGTAGTTAATCTGGATGATATTGTCATTGTACATTTTCAGTGTATCTAAGTACTTATTGACAGTTTCTAAAGCTTGGTTGATCAGCATTACATATTCTAGATAGTTGATATCTCCGTTGATGAATTGTAATTGGGCTGTTTTCGTAATTGTATCAGAATTATCAAAAGAGAAACTCTCATATTTATTTAGAATATCTTGGTTATTCTGATGTGCTATTAACAACTGTTGATAACGTGAATTCATAAGATCTCTAGTCATCACGTATTCTGCTTCTGCTACTTCTTCTGCTACTTTGGCACTTTTAATACGACCTCGCTGCCCACTAGTGAATAAGGGTAGTGAGATGCCTACCTGAAAGGAGTGGAAACGATTATTTCTGTCGTAGTATACATCGTTAGCAGCCATTCCCATAAAGCTACTGTTATGATAAGCGGCTTGTAGGTTAGGGAGTTGTTTAGAGCGTTCTAGTTTAGTTTGTTCTTGTGCAATTATCTTTTGATTTTCTATCAATTGTAGCACAGGGTTATTCTCTAAGTCACTTTCTAGACTAGACAGTTCTAACTTCTTCTGTTCTAAAATAGGAATGATGTTCTCAGATGTATTTAGTAAATACTGGAGCTGAAGTTGGATTAACTGCTTTGTTTTTTGTACTTCACCTAATTGTGCTTGAATACTTAGTTGTTGATTCTGAGCCATTGTTTTTTCTAAGATATTACTCTCCCCTTTTTGTAGACGAAGAGTAGCCTTGCTGTAGAAATTAGCGTACAAACTGTCTGCACGTAGTAATAGTGCCTCTTTCTCTTGCCAATAGATAAAATCATAGAAGCTTTGCGTGACTGTTTTCTTTAGTTCATATCCTTTTAGGTTAAGGTTATAAATGCTTTGTTGATGTTCGGCTTTGTACACGTTCTTCTGTTTATTATATACCGTCGGAAAAGCAAAGTCCTGAGCAATAGAGAATTTATTGTCCGTATAAGGACCGTTTATCTGTCCAAACTCTCCTGTGATCGTTGTTTGTTGTATATCTGTGGCAGTCTTAATAAAAGCTTTAGCATATTCTGTTTTTAGTTTTTCTGCACGGATAGTACTGTTATTTTCTATCGCTTGGGCTAGGGCATTCTCTAGGCTGATAGGTGTCTGTGCCTGAGCAGAAAGACCTAGTCCTAAAAAGATAGCAATAGCTGTTATCGCTTTTTTCTTTTTCATAAAGCTGAAGTGTAATTTTTGTTCAAATGTGATATACAACAATGGTAGTATAAATAGGGTAAGGAATGTAGCTAGCATTAAACCTCCGATTACTACTGTTGCTAATGGGCGCTGTACTTCTGCTCCTGCACCGTTACTCAATGCCATAGGTAAGAAACCAAAGGAAGCGACACAGGCAGTCATCAGTACTGGGCGTAGTCTAGATTTAGCTCCTCTAACTACGATGAATACGATGTTTTTTATTCCAGATTTCTGAAGTCTATTAAATTCAGCAATAAGTACTATCCCGTTTAGAACAGCTACACCAAATAGAGCTATGAAGCCCACTCCTGCACTAATACTGAACGGCATGCCTCTAAGTGCTAATAGGAATACACCTCCGATGATAGAAAGGGGGATGGCTGTAAAGATCATTAAACACTCTCTGATATCTCTAAAGGCAAAGAATAACAATAGGAATATCAAGACAAGCGCTAAGGGAACTGCTATGGCTAATCGCTCTTTTGCTTCGTTTAAGTTTTCGAATTGTCCTCCATAGGTGATTTGATAACCTGTAGGTAGTTTGATTTGTACTTCTACTTTTTCTTGTAGCTCTTCTACTATACTCTGTACATCTCGATCTTTTACATTAAACCCTACGAATATTCTACGCTGTGCATTCTCGCGTTGGATTTGATTAGGGCCTTCTTTTATTTCTACATTCGCTAATTGATTTAACGGAACTTGATTGCCTAAAGGAGTAGGTATTAAGAGATTTTCGATATCAGATAAGTTTTTTCGATTGGTCTCATCCATACGAACAACCATGTCAAAGCGCTTTTCTCCTTCATACACCATACCTGTGCTCTGACCGGCTAGTGAAGAATTGACTATTCTATTAATCTCTGCTATGGATAGTCTGTAACGCGCAATAGCAGGACGATTATACTCAATCATTAATTGCGGCATTCCTGTTACAGGTTCTACATATAGGTTAGTAGCTCCTTTTACACCATTGGCTATATTACCTATCTTGCCTGCTATTTCAGCTAATTGATCAAGGTCTTCACCGAATACTTTGACTACGACATCCTGTCTAGCACCTGTCATTAGTTCGTTGAAACGCATTTGTACAGGGAATTGGAACCCTACAGTTACACCTGGTACTTCTTCTAATGCTTTAGTCATCTTCTCTGCTAGTTCAGGAAAAGTCTTTGCTGATGTCCATTCCTTCTTGTCTTTTAGGATAACCATCATATCACTAGCATCCATAGGCATAGGATCTGTAGGCACTTCTGCACTACCTATCTTAGTCACTACTTTCTCTACTTCAGGGAAGCGTGATTTAAGGATATGTGCAGTCTTTTGTGTACTTTCTATTGTGGTGGTTAATGTACTTCCATTTAGTACTTTTGTGTCTACTGCAAAGTCTCCTTCTTCAAGGGAAGGAATGAACTCTCCTCCTAAAGTAGATAAGACGTATAGGGCAATAGCAAATAAGACTCCTACAATAGCGTAGATTGTTTTTGGTATTTCTAATACTTTGACAAGACATTTTTGATAGAACTTCTCTAGTTTAGCTATTACTCTTTCAGAGAAGTTGGGTTTATGAGTTACTTTTCGGCTCATGATCAGTGAGCTCATCATCGGTACATAGGTTAAAGACAGTAAGAATGCTCCTAATAGAGCGAAGGCTACTGTCTGAGCCATAGGTTTAAACATTTTACCTTCGATACCTTCTAATGTAAGAATAGGGATGTATACGATAAGAATGATAATCTGACCAAAGACTGCACTGTTCATCATCTTAGATGCTGAGTGTACTACAGTCTTATTCATATCTTCTTGAGACAGTCTATTCATAGATTTATACCTGGCGTTATGGGAGAACTGATGGAGTACAGCTTCTACAATGATAACGGCTCCATCTATTATTAATCCAAAGTCTAGAGCTCCTAAACTCATTAGATTACCACTTACTCCAAAAAGATTCATCATACAAATAGCAAATAACATCGCTAGGGGTATAATAGAGGCCACTAGTAGTCCTGCTCTCATATTTCCTAAGAATAGGACTAGTACAAATACGACGATAAGGGCTCCTTCAGTTAGATTGGTTTCTACTGTACTGATGGCATTATTAACCATTTTAGTACGGTCAAGGAAAGGTTCTATAACAACGCCTTCAGGTAAAGTCTTTTGGATTTCAGCTACTTTTTCTTTGACATTTTTGATGACATCATTACTGTTTTCTCCTTTAAGCATCATTACGACAGCTCCCGATACTTCGCCTTTATCATTATAAGTCATGGCGCCATATCGTGTAGCATGCCCTATCTGTACTTTAGCTACATCTCTTATTAGAAGAGGTAGTTCAGTATTCTTAGAGGTTATAGCTATGTTCTCAATATCCTCTATAGTGGCTACTAATCCTTCTGTGCGTATATATAATACAGTTGGTCCTTTTTCTATATAAGCCCCACCTGTATTCTCATTGTTGTTTTCTAGAGCAGAGAACACATCGTTAATCGTAATGCCATAGGCGTCTAGTTTGTTGGAATTAACAGCTATTTCATACTGTTTTAGTTTTCCTCCAAAGCTGCTGACTTCGGCTACTCCTTTAACAGAGAGTAATTGACGGCGTACAATCCAATCTTGTATTGATCTCAGTTCTGTAAGGTCAAACTTGTCTTCATATCCTTCTAATGGTCTTACTACATACTGGTATATTTCTCCTAGTCCTGTAGATATAGGACCTAGTTCTGGTTGTCCAATATCTTGTGGGATATCTGCTTTAATTTGATTTAAGCGTTCTCCTACTTGTTGTCTTGCCCAATAGATATCTACGTCTTCGTCAAATACAATAGTCACTAGCGATAATCCGAAACGAGAGAAACTTCTCATATTCTTAATTCCTGGAATATTACTATTCGCTTGTTCTATAGGGAAGGTTACTAATCGCTCTATATCTGTAGCTCCATAAGAAGGGGCAACTGTAATGACTTGTACTTGGTTATCTGTGATATCAGGCACAGCATCAATAGGTAGTTTAGATGTCTGATAGATACCAACACCGATTAGAGCTAATACAAATAGCCCAATGATGAGTTTATTCTTTACAGAAAACTCAATTATTTTATTTAACATGATTCTAGTCTGTTAATACGTTAAAATTGCGTGATAGGTATAGCTAACTTCTCCATGTATAAATACACAGAAAGCTAACTTATTCTTTGCGATAAGGTATTAACAGTATTTAGGCGGTTGCCAAATAGAGGATAGGTAATTGCTCTCAACTTCATCTTCGTTGAAAGCGTGTATTTTATTATCAAGTATATTAAACTTAATACGGTCTATTTTTAGAATAGGAGTAGGGGTAACGATACCTATTATGCTGACAAAATGTGTATGTGTAACAAAAGGAAGCTTCTCATCCATAGGATCTCCTTCTTCTTTATGACTTTCACTGTAATGTATCTGTAAGAATCCCCAAATAGATAAATCTGGATTACTTGTCGTATGCTCAATATAATGTTCAACCAATAGAGGAAACTTCAACACCTGACCTAGCTCAGTTGTCGAAATTAAAAAGAGTGCCATAAGAAATATTGCTATTTTTCTTTTCACTTTAATTGGTTGTTTGTGAATTGACTAATACAAAGTTACTAATTACTTGTATAATTGTGACGCAAGATAGTAATTTGTATTTATTCAAAGTAAATATACTGTTAAGTTCTAATAAGATTTTAATAAAGTATAGAATTACTAGAAACAGATACAAAAAAAGCACCTATCTCTAAAGTGTAGGTGCTTAGTATTTTTATGATAAAAAACTATCTTCGTCAAAGTCATATTCCTTATTGAAGAAAACTGAATCACTGTGAATAGCTTCAAAGTGTTCTTCTATTTTTTCTAAGGTATAGATAGTTTCTAATTGTCTCCAATGTTCTCTAGTTAATGGTAAGAATGCTAATGTATCTGATCCATCTGATATTTTGCAAAAGCGAATTTCATAATCAGGTTGTAATATACTGTTAAGCCATATAATCGTATCATCTCTATCTACAATGATATGAGTATGAACCTTATTATCATAATTTACCTTTAGCTGTAGTTGTTCATTTGGTAGGTCTTCTATAGACGCTGATAGATGCCCTGTCTGAAGACATGTTTCTATATATTCTACTATTGCATCATCGTAATCACTCCAATCTACCCAGATCACTAAATCGCTCTGTAAAGAGTGAAAATCTTCGTATAGACCTGTTTCGAAGTACTTCTCTAAAAGTGTTATTTTGTCTTGCATATATAATGGTTAAGCGTTTATATCATTCCTAGAATCCCTAACTAAATTACTGTAAATTAAGTAAAAATAAAAGGCTTAAAAGTTAAAATAAACCTTTGTATAGATTAATACTAACACAAATATTATGCTAAGATTATCGCTAATAGTTCTTATTCATTAAAAGGTTCAAACTCTCTTTCTGGAAATGCCTCAGTTAGTATTCCTTTTGAGCAAAGCCATTCTATAGCTTCATACAGATTATTTCCTAAAGCATAGATGTTCTCTTCATATCTAGGCAATACAAAATAGGTATTGTTATAGAATATAATCTCATCTCCATCAAAAGTATCTCCTATGCAAACCCCTTCTAATACCTGTTCTTTAGTTAATACATCTTTGCCATCATCCCAGAAGTAGTATTGTGTTACTCGTTCTAACCATTCTTTTCTCTCTGCAACAATTCGATTAGGAGCATAGATACGGATATATGTGCCTCCTAGTATACCTACCCCATATTGTAAAATATAGGTCTTATAATCTTCTTCAAAGCGGAAGTCTAGTAGTTGTTCACAATTGTTGATATCCTCGACAGAAGGCAATACTAGTTCTGTGGATTGTGTATGGATATTAGGTTTGACGGTGTAATGATTGAATTTACTCATCTATATATTTATCTTCTATTTTATTTAAACCTTCTTTAAAGTCTTTATTGATTTGATACAATTCTTCAATCGCAACAGGATTGATAGAAGTAGAATCAATCTGCTTTCCTTCTTTAGTCCACAAAGGAGGGAAGATATGTAAAGCCTGATCTAACGGAAGTTGTGCCGTATCTTCTTTCCATGTATTCCATCTAAAGTCTTGATAAAACTGATCTACATTACCAGCTATGAAAAAATAAATTAAATCTGAATAACTGATATCAAGCGGCTCAAAGTCTAATGTATCAGGCGCAAAGTAATATACCTTACCAATGTCCTCTCCTAGACCTCCACTATTGATACAGAAATAACCACCTAATACATCTAACGCGACAATGTAGTAGCCATTAGATTGATTGTTTTGATCTATTGTTTTGCCTTTGTTCCATTGATAACTAGAAGGTAGTGTTTCTGTTCCTCCACCTAATACTCTGATCCATCCATTGTCTATTAGTAGCCCTCCAGTCTCATATACTATTGCTCCTAATGGAGAACGTGTTGTTACTTGAAGTTGTAAGAGAGCTTCTTCAGCTATCTCTTTATTATATTGAGGCAATAATGCTATTGGTCTTACTGCATCGTTTAGCCATTCATTGATAAGGGCAATTCCTGGTTCTTCTGTGTTTATTAAATCAGTAAGTGATTTCATGTTTTATTTTTTGGCAAAATACAAAAAAAAAGGTTGTCTATTTAGACAACCTTTTTATAAAGTATGTATATATGCTTAACTACCTAAAACTGCTGCTGTAGCAAAAAGAGTTAGTGTCAATATAAAGAGAACAACACCTATTAATGAAATCACTAAACCAGCTATAGCTAATCCTTTAGGTTTTCTAAATACTCCGATTGCAGAGAAGATTAACCCTAATAACCAGCATATTCCATTTATAAAAGGAAGCCAAAACAGAAGAATAGCAACAATAGCCAAGATAAATCCTGCTAATCCAAGATTATTCTTTTCTGGTACTACAGGAGGGTAATAAGCTTGTTGTTGATTGTATCCTTGTTGATTATAGTTTGACTGTGGAGGAGGAGGTGTAGATCTAACTTCTTGCTCTATTTCTCTCTCAAGTTCTTTTGCTGCCTCTACTACAGGCTCAACAACTTCTTCTTTTATCGTTTCAACGATTGGCTCAACAACTTCTTTCTCTATGTTATCTACTGTCTCTTCGATAGATGAAGTTACTTTATCAACAATTGATTCTTCGTGTTTAGTTTCTTCAGATGAAGGTACTGGAGGAGGAGTATGCTCTGTATGTTCAGGAGCTTTCTTTCCTTCTAGGTTTTTATTATCTTCCATAGTGGCTATATTTTATTAGATCAAATATAGGTTTTATTTAACAAAAAAAATATACTTATATATTTAAAAATAAATATTTAATTAACTCTTTTTGGCTAAAATAATAGTGATTGTTCTTTTTTATTTCTTTGCTGTTAATTTTAAAGGTGTTTTTTTTAAGAAATAAGAGAGTAAGGATTAGGGAATAGAATGCCTTTGAGTAGAGAGGGAGAAGTAGATAAAAAAAGCCCTTTAGCTATGTAACTAAAGGGCTGTTGAATTTATTAAAGAGGAATATTTCCGTGTTTTCTGTTTGGCATATTTACTTCTTTATGTTCTAACATAGAGAATGCCTTAAGCAGTTTTCTACGAGTGTCATGAGGAAGAATTACTTCATCAATGAATCCTCGTTGTGCTGCTCTGTATGGAGTAGCAAATTTGTCTGCATATTCAGCTTCTTTCTCAGCTAATTTTGCTGCAGGATCTGCTGCTTCTGCTATTTCTTTCTTAAAGATAATCTCACTAGCCCCTTTAGCTCCCATTACTGCAATTTCAGCATTTGGCCAAGCAAAGTTCATATCTGCTCCGATGTGTTTAGAGTTCATCACATCATAAGCACCTCCATAGGCTTTACGAGTAATCACAGTTACTTTAGGCACTGTAGCTTCACTTAATGCATACAGTAACTTAGCACCGTGTACGATGATACCATTCCACTCCTGATCTGTACCAGGTAAGAATCCAGGTACGTCTACTAAGACTAATAGAGGAATATTAAAAGCATCGCAGAATCTAGTGAAACGAGCGGCTTTAATAGAGCTGTTTACATCTAAACATCCTGCTAAGAACATAGGATTATTAGCCACAATACCTACACTTTTGCCTCCTAGTCTAGCGAAACCTACTACGATATTCTCAGCGTAGTCTTTGTGTATTTCGAAGAAAGAACCTTCATCTATGATATGATTAATTACCTCTTTCATATCATAAGGCTTATTAGAGCTCTCAGGTACTATCTCATCTAGCTCATATCTATACTCTTCACCTATGGTATATGGAAGACTCATTGGCTTCTCCATATTGTTTTGAGGCATATAAGATAGTAACGTTTTCACGTCCTCTAGACACGCTACATCATTAGGAGAGGTAGTATGAGCTACTCCAGACTTCGTAGAGTGAGTACTCGCTCCTCCTAATTCTTCTGAAGTCACCTCTTCATTAGTCACTGTTTTTACAACGTTAGGCCCTGTTACAAACATATAACTAGAACCTTCTACCATCATCGTGAAGTCAGTCATCGCAGGAGAATATACTGCTCCTCCAGCACATGGTCCCATAATAGCAGATAGCTGAGGTATCACACCAGATGCTTGTACATTGCGGTAAAAGATATCTGCATATCCACCTAATGATCTTACACCTTCTTGTATACGTGCTCCTCCAGAATCGTTTAGTCCTATCATGGGCGCGCCCATTTTAAGTGCCATATCCATTACTTTACAGATTTTCTCTGCATGAGTTTCAGAAAGTGCTCCTCCGAATACGGTAAAGTCTTGTGCGAATACATAGACTAAGCGACCGTTGATCGTTCCGTACCCAGTCACTACACCATCTCCGTGATATACTTCTTTATCCATACCGAAGTCAGTCGTACGGTGCGTCACTAGCATACCGATCTCTTCAAATGAACCTTCGTCTAGTAGGTATTCTACACGTTCACGAGCAGTAAGTTTTCCTTTGCTGTGTTGTGTATCTATTCTTTTTTGCCCTCCGCCTAGTTTAGCTTGGGCTTGTATTTCTTGTAATTTGTTTATTTTCGGATTCATAGGTTCTTAGTTTGGTAATCGAAGTTGTTTTTGGTCTTCTAAATACATTTGTAGCGCAAGGTATGCTGCTATCTCTGCTTCATCTTTATACTCTTCTTTGATTAGATCAGCATTGTAGTATTTTTTCACGAAGTTCGTGTCAAAATGGCCTTCTCTAAAAGCATTGTGTTCCATTACGAACTTACCAAATGGCAATGTCGTACTGATGCCTTTTACCTTATATGCTTTAATGGCTTCGATCATTATCTCTATAGCCTCCTCACGTGTCTGCCCATAAGTAATTAACTTGGCTAACATCGGGTCGTAGTAGATAGGTACATCCATTCCTTCTTCTATACCGTTATCTACACGGATACCCTCTCCAGTAGGTAGTTGATAGATTTCTAAGTTTCCTACACTAGGTAAGAAATCATTTAGAGGGTCTTCTGCATAGATACGAAGTTCCATAGCATGTCCTTTGATCTCTAAATCTTCTTGTGTAAAAGGAAGCTTCTCTCCACGAGCTACCTTGATTTGCATCTCTACTAGGTCTAATCCAGTGATTAATTCTGAGACAGGATGCTCTACTTGTAGACGAGTGTTCATCTCTAAGAAGTAGAAATTAAGGTGTTCATCTATTAAGAATTCTACCGTACCAGCCCCTACATAATCACAAGATTTGGCTACCTTAATAGCGGCTTCTCCCATAGCTTTACGCACTTCAGGAGTTAGTACAGCAGAAGGAGCTTCTTCTATTACTTTTTGGTGGCGACGTTGAATACTGCATTCTCTTTCAAATAAGTGAACTACGTTACCGTGTTTATCTGCTAACACTTGTATCTCAATGTGTCTAGGCGAACCTATATATTTCTCAATGAAAACAGAACCATCTCCAAAAGCATTGGTTGCTTCAGAAATAGCGCGTTGCATTTGACTTTCAAATTCTTCTTCTTTTTCTACGATACGCATCCCTTTTCCACCACCACCAGCAGCAGCTTTGATTAAGATAGGAAAGCCTATTTCTTTAGCTACTTGTTTAGCTTTGGCTACGTCAGTGATAGCCTCATCTAGACCTGGTACCATAGGGATGTTATAGTCTTTTACGGTTTCTTTAGCAGCTAGTTTATTACCCATTACTTCTATAGCGTGTGTATCTGGGCCGATAAAGGTAATCCCAGCAGCATTACAGGCTAAAGCGAAGTTAGAGTTCTCACTTAAGAATCCATATCCTGGGTGGATACCATCTACATTTAATGATTTTGCTACTTCTAATATTTTATCTCCTAATAAATAAGATTGGTTAGAAGGAGCCTCTCCGATACATACAGCTTCATCAGCCATACGTACGTGTGGAGCATTACGATCAACAGTAGAGTACACAGCTACTGTCTTAATCCCCATTTTTTTAGCTGTAGTCATAATACGTACAGCTATTTCGCCACGGTTGGCAACTAATATTTTTTTCATCTTTATTCGAATTCAATTAACACTAATCCTTTATCAACAGTGGCACCTTTAGTCACGTTGATAGACTTAATAATCCCAGCTCTAGGAGAAGATAAGTTGTTCTCCATCTTCATAGCTTCTAAGATTAGTAAGTTGTCATTTTCAGCTACTTCTTGCCCTACAGTTACCAAAATATCTAGGATAAGACCAGGCATAGGAGCCTTGATAGAATTAACCTGCTTAGTAGAGTTTAAGGAGAAGCCTAATTGATTGATTAGCTTATCGAGTTCGGTTTGGATATTGACAGAATAGCTATTTCCGTTGACATTTACAGTATAGTTTTTGTCTGTAAAGTGGTTCTCAAGTATTTCCACGTCATAAGATCTGCTGTTTTTGAGTACGTGATATGTAGATTCATTTACACGAGATACATTGATGTCTCCTTGTAATAAATCTTCACTTTCAAAAACAGTATCAGCATTCACTTTTAATTGATACGTTTTATTCATTATATTTTTAGTTTTTGGTATTCGTAAATATAATTAAATGTGTGATATATAAATAATATTTATTGATAATTTAATTTTTTACTACACTATGGTGGAAATATTGTTTTTTTACAATAATTTTGGTTGATCCAGACTGTAAATAAATAAAATAAAAGAGGTTACAGGGTATTCGGGGAGATTTGTATACACTGGTTCTGTTAAGCTAATTTGCTCTATTTGGCATTGGGTCTTATTGTACTTGAGTCCGTAGTGAGTCCGTTATGAGTCTGTAGTGATTCCGTTATTTTGTGCTAAACAACGGAGTAATTATGGAGGGATAAGATACTAAGTGTGCTAAGGTGTAAAACTAGTCTGGAGGAAGTGTGAAAAGAATGTAGAGGGAGGGTAAAGGCTAGTATAAAAAGAAAAAGGTAATCTCTAGTTAGAAATTACCTTTTGTAATAGTTATTATTCTTCGTCTTTGTTTTCTAAAGGATTCCATCCTCTTGATTTTAAAGGAATTTTAGTGTTTGCTCTTGAGATAAGATGAACACCTTCACTCTCTTGTGTTGTGTGACCTATCACTGTTAAGTTTGGATTACCCTTGATTTTGTCAAAGTCTTCCATTTTAATAGTGAATAACAGTTCATAATCTTCTCCACCATTGATAGCCATCGTAGTAGCATCGATATTAAACTCTTCACAAGTGTTCATAAACTGAGGGTCTAAAGGAAGTTTCTCTTCATATAGATTACATCCTACTTTAGAACTTTTGCAAATATGCATGATTTCAGAAGATAAGCCATCAGAGATGTCTATCATCGCTGTAGGTTTTACACCTAGATCTGCTAATAGCTGTTTGATATCTGTTCTCGCCTCTGGTTTTAACTGTCTTTCGATGATGTATTCGTAGATAGATAAGTCAGGCTGATTATTAGGGTTTACTAAGAATACTTGTTTCTCACGCTCTAGGATTTGCAATCCCATATAAGCAGATCCTATATCACCTGTTACCACTAATAAGTCATTGTCATTCGCGCCACTGCGGTACACTAATTCTTCTTCTTTAGCTTTACCAATAGCTGTCACGCTTATAATCAACCCTTTTTGTGATGAGGTGGTGTCTCCACCCACTAAGTCTACTTTATAATACTTACACGCTAAGGCGATACCTTCGTATAACTCATCTAGAGCTTCTAGTGGAAAACGATTAGACACTGCGATAGATACTGTGATCTGTGTAGGTACGGCATTCATCGCACAGATATCAGATAGGTTTACTACTACAGCTTTGTATCCTAAATGCTTAAGAGGAGAGTATGCAAGGTCAAAGTGTACTCCTTCGATTAATAAATCTGTAGAAACAACTACTTTATCTTCTCCAAAAGACAATACTGCAGCGTCATCTCCGATACCTTTAGTTGTACTCTCGTTTTCTATTGTAAAGTTTTGTGTTAAATGTTCTATTAATCCAAACTCACCTAAATGTCCTATATCGGTCTTAGATTGATTTTTATTCTCGATCATCTTATATCTGCTTTATTTTAAAGTAATGCAAAGGTAAAAAGAAAAGGCGATAGATTTATTTCTATCGCCTTTTAAACTATAAGTTAGCTCTTTTAAAATATTTAAAATAGCCATTATATGTATTGAAGTCCGGTACTAGACTAGCGTAGTAGCTAGGGTCTTCTTCTTCTATTATTTGTAACAGAGAGCGCCATATTTCTATTTCAGTAATGATCTCTCTAGCATAGTATTCGATATCATTTATCTCAAGGCCTTTATAGTAAGTAAGTGCTTCTTGAGATTTTTGAATTAATTCTTTAGCCATTTGACGAGCATTTTCTTTTTCGCCAACTTTATAAGAACCTTCTACGAATGGATGTACTACTTCGTATAAACCATAGTATTTGATCGGCATATTCGTCATCGCTATATCGATAACTTTCTTCGCTTTCTCTTCTTTACCTTCTAGTAATAACTGTTCCATCAGTCTAGCAAGGTTGATACGGTAGCTCAATGCATTACGTCTAGTCTGAGGATCGTGATAGATTTTATCACTTCCCATATTGCCCCAGTACCACTTCGTTACGATATCATACATTCTATCTGCGTCTATAGAGCCTCTGTCTAGCGGATGAGAGCTCTCTGTAGCAGATTTCAGAGGAACTAGTTTGTATACTAAACCGCTTAACTGCAAGTAATCTTTCATCCAGATGAAATCATCATCTCCCCAGCTACCTCCAGAGAAGTATATAGGTCTTTCCCAGTTATTATTAGCTACTATATCTAGCATGATAAGGCGGTGCTTATAAATAGCTTGATCTGTAATATCAATGTCCAGATAAGGTAATATATCTTTTCTTAAGTGAGGAGATACGATATTGTGTTTCGCGATATTAGCACTATCTACAGGTATTCTGATCTGATTAGTAGGAGCGATATACAATGTAGTTCCTGCCTCTGTTTTAATCTTTGTTCTATCGTCATCAGATTTAATGAAGTTAAGAAGAGAGTTGATGTCTATTCTTTCTTCGATCATCTTGTTTACGATGATAGCATCTCTTTTATTACCTACATATTGATCATGTGTGAAGGAGATCGGTAGAGGCTCTGAGTCATACGCTTTTGCTCTCATCTGGTCAATATACCAGTCTAATGGAAGTAAACTCGTACATACTACTCTTACGTCTGTTCTGTATCCTTCTACGTCTTGTAAATACCACAGTGGGAATGTATCGTTATCTCCAATAGTAAATAAGATCGCATTCGGATCACATGAATCTAAGTATGCTCTAGCATTAGCAAGGGCTGTATAACGATCTGAACGGTCGTGGTCATCCCAGTTTTGTTGTGCTAATAATACAGGAGCTGCAAATAATGATACAACTAGAACAGCAGGACCAGCTATTTTTGGTTGTACATATTTTTTAAGTCCGTCGAAGATAGCGTATACTCCGAATCCTATCCACATCGCGAATACGTAGAATGCAGGTACTACAGCATAGTCACGTTCACGAGGTTCGAATGGGCGCTCGTTCAAGAATATTTTAAGTGCAAAACTTGTAAATAGGAATAACACTAATAATACCCAGAACATCTTAGGGTCTTTACGATAGTGGAATACAATACCGATAAGCCCAAGTATAAAAGGTAAGAAGAAATAAGTGTTTCTACCTTTGTTTTCTAATGTGTCTGAAGGTAAGTTATCTTGAGATCCTAAGCGTATTTCGTCTAAGAATTTGATACCACTAATCCAGTTACCGTGTTGTAAGTCACCTTGACCTTGTACATCATCTTGTCTCCCTGCGAAGTTCCACATTAGGTAACGCCAGAACATATATCCGAATTGGTAGTCAAACATAAAGCTGATATTGCTAGCGAATGAAGGTACTTCGATTTCTAGGTATTCTCCATATTGATCTAGGAATTTATCAAGTCCGTCATAATCAATTTCTCCACTAGCAAGACCTTGTTTTACTCCAGATACTAATTCTTCTAACTCTTTTGTTCCAGCATATTGAGAAGATACCTTAAAGTCTAAAGGCTTAGTGTAACGCATATAGTTAACACGGTGATTCTTGTCTGTACTCCACAGTCTAGGAAGGAATCCTTTATGAGTGCTATCGAAGTTTTGCCCTGCGTTTTTATATTCATTTACGATTTCATACTTACCTGTTTGGTAGTTTCTTTCGTAGTTTGGTTTCTCGTCTTTCCAAGGATTGTTTTTATCTAATCCTACATATTTTTTAGTGAAGTAAGAGTCGTAATAGATACTTTCTTCCCCATACTGTTCACGTTGGTAGTATGCTAATAGCTCTGAAGCATCAGAAGGCGTGTTCTCATTGATCACTACTTTTGCATTAGCACGGATAGGCAACATTATCCAACTCGTCAATCCAACAAATACAAAAAGAAGTGTTAGGATAAGTGTGTTTACCATTATTTTATTCTTCTTCTCTGTGTATCTCAATCCGAATACAAAGAAGGCAACAATCAATAAGAAGGCAAATATAGTTCCGCTGTTAAATGGCATTCCTATTGAGTTCACCATAAAGATCTCTGTCT
Source organism: Myroides odoratimimus (assembly GCF_030326305.1). Taxonomy (GTDB): domain Bacteria; phylum Bacteroidota; class Bacteroidia; order Flavobacteriales; family Flavobacteriaceae; genus Flavobacterium; species Flavobacterium odoratimimum_A. The sequence continues at coordinate 133,008 of NZ_JACAKB010000008.1, forward strand.
TACCAAATAAGGCTAAGGTCTTAGGGAATAAGAAAGCAAAAAGGAAGAATAATACTCCTATAGCAGCGACGTTAGCTATGATAAAGTTTTTGATTGTTACTTTTTGGTATCTTTTAAAGAAATATAGTAATGCGATAGATGGGACTGTCAATAAAGCCATTAGGTGGACTCCAAATGAAGCTCCGATAACTAATCCTATCAATAATAGCCAACGATTACCTTTAGGAGTGTTGATATCATCGTACCATCTTATACCTAAGTACAATAGAAGTGATGTTAGAAACATCGCAGAAGCATATACTTCAGACTCTACAGCATTAAACCAAAAACTATCTGTGAATGTAAAGGCTAATGAACCAACAGCAGCACTACCTAAAACAACGATGGCGTTAGGGTTCGTCCACTCACTTTTAGCAACGACGATTTTTTTAAGTAAGTTAGATAATGTCCAGAACATAAAAAGAATGGTAAACGCGCTAGATATAACAGCGACCATGTTCACCATTAAGGCAACTTTATCTGGAGAGGTAGCAAACATCGAGAAGAAAGCTCCTAACATTTGATAAAAAGGTGCCCCAGGAGGGTGTCCTACTTGTAGTTTAGCAGAGGTAGCAATATATTCTCCAGGATCCCAGAAGCTCACTGTAGGCTCTACTGTTAGCGTATAAGTTAATAGAGCGATAGCAAAACATAGCCATCCTCCTATAACATTCCACTTCTTGTAATTGAATGTCAACATATTTGTAATTACTAGATATTTTATCAGATTGTATATACAAAGAAAAGATTTTTTTTGTGTTGCATGAAGGAATTAGAAAAAATTAATTTTTTTGAAAGAAAAGTTTGGAGATTATAAAAATAGTTATACTTTTGCATCCGCATTGATGAAGTAATTACGCTTTACGGTATGTAAAAAAGGTATTGGCCTATGGTGTAATGGTAACACAGCTGATTTTGGTTCAGTCGTTCTAGGTTCGAGTCCTAGTAGGCCAACAGAAAAGCCTCTTGATTTTTCAAGAGGCTTTTTTTATTTTAATTGTATGCAAAAAATAAAATGTTAAATTTTTTAATACTCCGTCTTGACTATGAGTATCTTAGCGAAATAGGGGGTTGAGAGTGATTAAAAAAGATATTTTATATTTGGAAGAATCAAAAAATGTGCTAATTTTGCATCCGCATTACTGAAGTAATTATGCCAAAGTAATGAAGTGGTATTGGCCTATGGTGTAATGGTAACACAGCTGATTTTGGTTCAGTCGTTCTAGGTTCGAGTCCTAGTAGGCCAACAAAAACCTCTTGAGTAATCAAGAGGTTTTTTTATTTCAAGAATAAGGAATTGAAATAAGAAAGGTCAGAGCGCGCTCTGACCTTTTTTTATGATTAGTTCTGACCTTTGAATTCAGGTTTTCTCTTTTCTAAGAAAGCAGTAGTTCCTTCTGTGAAGTCTTCTGTTTCGAAGCATTCTCCGAAGTTCTTAATTTCTTCGTGATATCCGTTAACTCCGTCTTTGAAGTTGGCATTGATAGACTTTATAGCTCGTCCGATAGCAGAAGCTGAGTTAGAAGCTATTTTGTTTGCTATTTTCTTTGTGAATGTTAATAGTTCTTCTTGTTCTACAACATGATTAACTAAACCATAAGATAGAGCCTTGTCAGCTGTTATCATTTCTGCAGTCATGATTAACTCCATAGCTCTTCCTTTTCCTATAAGTTGAGGTAAGCGTTGCGTCCCACCATATCCTGGTATTAGACCAAGGGTTACTTCTGGAAGTCCCATTTTAGCGTTGTTAGATGCAATTCTGAAGTGTGCAGCCATTGCAAGTTCTAATCCACCACCTAAGGCAAATCCATTAACAGCAGCAATTACTGGTTTGTTGTAATTTTGAACATAGTCAAATAGAAGCTCTTGTCCTTTGGCAGCTAACTGCGAACCTTCACTAGTGTTGAAGCTAGAGAACTCTTTAATGTCAGCACCTGCAACGAAAGCTTTTTCTCCACTTCCAGTAAGGATGATAACACGTGTTTCGCGGTCTTTTTCAAAGTGTTTAAGGGCTTGGTGAAGCTCTTCAATTGTAGGCTTGTTTAAAGCGTTTAATTTAGTTGGTCTATTAATGGTTATAATGGCCAGGCTTCCTTCTTTTTCTACTAGAATATTTTCAAAATCCATAATATTTTTTATTTGATTAATTATTTATAATGGGCAAGGTAACAATAAATGTGGTGCCAAGACCCTCTTCAGTTTCGAAGATTATTGTACCGTTGTAATTTGTAATTATATTTTTGATAATACCTAAACCTAATCCCATCCCGCTTGTTTTGGTAGTGAATTTAGGTTGGAATATCTTGTTTAGATCTTCTTGTTTTATACCGGTTCCATTATCTGCTACTTTGATAATAGCGCTTTCAGTTGTTCTTGAAATACTTACTTTTATCTGTGGATTATTTTGCTCAGATGGAATAGCTTGTATTGCATTTTTGACTAAGTTAGTAATAATTCTGATTAGTTGTGTTCTATCTATTTTAGATATAATCTCTGGATCTGAACTTTCAAACGATATATAGTCTTCATTAAAGATGTCAAGTGTTAATCTTACAGTGTTGACAATATCAAGTGTCTCGTCCTGTTGTGCTGGCATTGCTGCAAAACTTGAGAACGCAGTAGCTACTGAGGTCATGGTATCTATCTGTTGTATTAATACTTGAGAGAAGTCCTTTAGCTTTGTTTTGATATCTGGATCATTAGGATCAAATCTTCTTTCGAAGCTCTGGACAGTCAGGCGCATTGGGGTAAGAGGGTTTTTTATTTCATGAGCTACTTGCTTAGCCATCTCTCTCCAGGCTTGTTCTCTTTCTGTTTGAGCTAGTTTTTCGTAGGAATCATCGAGTTTCTCTACCATGTCATTATAGGCAGTGATAAGTGCGGAAATCTCTTTACTGGTGTTGCTAGAATCGATTTTTTCGTTTTTTTGTCCAAACTTGGTACTGGTGATTTTGACACTGATGTTGTTTAGACTTTGAGTGATATAGTTTGACAAGAAGTAAGAGATGGCAATAGACATAATAAGCATAATGATATACACTTGTCCGAACTTAATCATAAAGTTCTGGATCTCATTTTCATAAAACTCTGTTTTTTCCTCATATGGTATTTTAAGTATACCAAGAGGTTTGTATTTTAAATCCTTTAAAAAGCTGTATGCTATACGTATGCGGTTGCTATCGACCGTTTTTATATCTACAAAGCGTTTGTTAGGAGAGGATTGTATTGTCTTTAAGACTAAGGGAGAGATATTTTTAGAGATGCTGTCTACAGAAAAGGTACCTCTTGAGGTGATCAAGAGGCGTCCTTGTAAATCGTGTATATTGATTTCTGTATTGTGTATGGCTGCTAGCTCATGTATTTTGTCTCTAAAGATGCGCGGAATATTCTCTGTTGTTAAAGGATATTCTGAGGTCGTTAAGATGTAGTTTATATTCTCATTGATAGAGTTTTCCGTTCTCTCTAGTCTATATTGATGATACGTACGTGCTTCTTCTCTAAATTGATACACTGATACAGCAGATATCAATACAGATGAGATAATACTCAAAAATATAAGTGAGAAAAATATTCTATTTCTCAGAGAAAAGTTCTTTAATATAAAGTCATCTTTCATTATTTTCTGCTATCGCGAATTCGTTTGTATAGGCGTATTCCTAGCATTAATAGTATTGATAAACCTACTAGTCCTACAACTCCAAATATCCAATTAAAAGTACTTTTTAAAATTACTAAAAATACTACAGAAAATAAAATCAAGGTTGCTCCTTCGTTCCAAATCCTAAAAAAAGAAGATGTTTTAGTCATCGTTCTATTGTTGATTTGTTTTACGAACTGATGACATTTTAGATGATAAGCAATTAATGCTACTACAAATAATAGTTTTACATGCATCCAGGGTTGGCTTAACCAAGCCGGTATTACTATCAGCATCCATATCCCAAAAACTGTTGCTAATACTGCTGCAGGCCATGTGATGATATTCCACAAGCGATTAGTCATAATCGTGTATTGATCTCTTAGGATGTTGGATTGTACTTCAGGCATATCCTTTGTCTCAGCGTAATAGACAAATAGACGTACAATATAAAATAGTCCTGCAAACCAGCATACGATAAAAATTATATGTAAGGCTTTTAGATATAGGTACAACATAATGTTATTTGTTTTGCCATTCTTTTATCCAAGTAACCATTGCATCGATCCACATGTCATCATCATTCATACAAGGGATTGTTCTGAACTCTTCTCCTCCGTGTTTTAAGAACTCATCATGTGCTTCCATTCCTATTTCTTCTAACGTTTCAAGACAGTCAGCTACAAAGGCAGGAGTAACTACAGCTAGTTTCTTAATACCTTTTTCAGCTAGTCCATTTACAGTTGCATCTGTTGGGGGCTGTAGCCATTTGTCCATTCCTAATCTAGATTGGAATGAATTAGTGTATTTGTCAGCAGGGATGTTTAACTTCTCTACTACTTGTCTTGTTGTTTCTAAACATTGATGTCTATAGCAGAATTCATGTGCTTTAGAAGCTGTTTGACAACATGACCCATCTATAGTACAATGTCCCTTTGTTACATCTGACTTACGGATATGTCTTTCTGGTACTCCGTGATATGAGAATATTATATGATCATAATCAAAGCCTTCTAAATGACCTTGTATAGTGTGAGCTAATGCATCCACATACTCTTTCTTATTATAAAAAGCAGGTAAGCTGGTGATGTTCATTTGCGGAAAGTATTTTTGTCTTACTTCCTCTGCTAATACAGTTATCGTTTCTGTTGTAGCCATTGCAAATTGTGGATATAAAGGAATCATAAGTACATCCTCTATTCCTTTGTCTTTTAGTTCTTGTAAGCCTGTTTTGATAGATGGTTCTCCATATCTCATGGCTAGTGCTACTGGTATGTCCACTTTTGCTTGTACTTTCTTTTGTTGTCTTTCAGAAATTACGATTAGTGGAGAACCTTCTTCCCACCAGATTTTAGAATAAGCTTCTGCCGATTTCTTAGGTCTAGTATTCAGTATGATTCCTTTAACTAATAAACTTCTTAGGATGTATGGCATGTCTATTACTCTTTCATCCATTAAGAATTCTCCTAAATAAGGTTTTACGTCTTTTGCTGTAGGGCTTTTAGGTGAGCCTAGGTTAACTAATAATATACCTTGCATGTTGTTAATTATTTGTGTTGAGAGACATTAAGTATTTTTTCGGTGTAGTGCCAAACTTCTTTTTAAAGGCAGCAATAAAATGACTAGCAGAACTATAACCGATCTTTAGTCCTACTTCATTTACATTATAACTACCATTATCTAAGAGCTTGCGTGCGTATTCCATCTTATAGTCAAATAAGAAGCTGAATACAGAATCACCGTAAATCTGCTTAAAGCCCATTTTTAGTTTTTTAATGTTAATACCTACTGAGTCTGCTAGCTCTTGAAGTGTTGGTGGTTCTGCCATTTTACTGATTATGATGTCTTTTGCTTTTTTGATTTTAACGACATCATCTTCATCAGATAAGAATGGACAGTTCTCTATATTTTGATCTTCATTTTGATTAAATAGTAAACTAAGTAATTCGTAAGTCTTGCCTGTGTAATATAACTTCTTGATAGTCGGATTCATATAGAAGTTAAACAACTGATTTAGGACTATAGCCATAGAAGGAGTGATTTCTTCTTCAGAGTAATACTTTTTATCTCTATTCTCGCCAGTTAAGAAACCGATGAACTCTGCTTCAGTTGAAAATAAGGCGTGAAATTTCTTAATAGAGATTAAAATGCTAATTACCCAAGTGTTTGGTGTTATCTCTAAGTGAACAGGAAGTTGTTTTTGAGGATTGTAAAGAATCAGGAATTTTTCTTCATTAAGAGGAAGAGAGTACGCTCCTTGATTGAATACAAATTTAGCAGATCCTTTTAATCCAAAGTAAAATTGGATAACACCAGTTCCCATTTCTCGTTGAAAAGTAATATTCTCTGTCAGGTTGTTTTCGAACCTTAACATCGAAAAATTATCATCAATTATTATTTCTTCCGTAGGACTCATAGCGATACTTTTTAAACTTAAGTTAGAAACTTATTTAGTTACTTTTTATTTAGAATGATTCTATATAGAGTGTCTTTTAACCCTTGTCGTTGTTACAAATGTACTGTATTATAATGAAATGCAATGCTTTTTTTTTGAGAAATCCCTTAGCGATATAAATAGTCCTTCTAGCGTTACTTTTGTCGATTCTTTAATATTAAATTTGTTTACTTTTTTGAATTAACTCTGTGGTATGGACAAAATAGATAAGACTAAGCCTGCGACTTTTTATGCAGTAGGATTAAGTTATAAGAAAGCGGACGCTGAAATGCGCGGTAAGTTTAGTCTAAGTGATGAGGCCAAAGACAATTTATTAACTCAAGCTAAAAATGAAGGAATCGAGAGTTTAATCGTGATTTCTACATGTAATAGAACGGAGATATTTGGTTTCGCACAACACCCTTTCGAACTGATTAAATTATTATGTGATAACAGTAATGGTACGGTGGATGACTTCCGCAACGTAGCTTATGTATATAAGACTAAGGAGGCGATAGAACACTTATTCCGCGTTGGAACAGGATTAGATAGTCAGATATTAGGTGATTTTGAAATTATCAGTCAGATTAAAAATGCTTTTTACTTAGCGAAGGAGAAAGAACTGACAACGAACTACTTCGAGAGATTAGTTAATGCTGTTATCCAAGCAAGTAAACGTATTAAGAATGAGACTGAGCTTAGCTCTGGAGCTACTTCTGTATCATTTGCTTCTGTACAATATATTATGGATCATGTAGAAGATATCTCTAATAAGAATATCTTGTTATTCGGAACGGGTAAAATCGGTAGAAATACATGCGAGAATTTAGTGAAGCATACAAAGAATGATCATATCACACTTATTAATAGAACAAAAGAGAAGGCGCTAGAAGTAGCAGGTAAATTTAACCTTATCGTAAAGGATTATGCAGATTTACAAGCTGAAATACGCAAATCAGATGTGCTTATCGTAGCGACTGGTGCACAGAAGCCTACAGTAGATAAGGCGTTACTTAACTTGACAAAACCTCTTGTTATTTTAGATTTGTCTATTCCTAAGAACGTGAGTGATGATGTGACTGAGATAGAAGGAGTAGAGTTAATACACCTTGATTATTTATCTCAAATGACAGATAAGACTATCGAGAGAAGAAGAGAGTTCATTCCACAAGCAGAAGAAATTATAGAAGAGATCATGTCTGAGTTTATCGCTTGGACGAAGATGAGAAAATTCGCACCTACTATACATGCTCTTAAATCTAAGCTAGAGCAGATAAAAGATGGGGAATTAGATTATCATAAAAAGAAATATGATAACTTTGATTCTGAGCAAGCTGAACTAATCAGTATGCGCATCATACAGAAGATCACTACGCACTTTGCAAACCATCTTCGTCATGAAGATACAGTAGTGGATCAGAGTATAGAATGGATAGAAAAAGTGTTTCATATAGAATCAAATTAAAATGGGTAGAATTATTCGTATAGGTACACGTGATAGTGAACTAGCAATGTGGCAAGCAAAAACAGTTGAACAATCTCTTCAGAAATTGGGGTACAAAACAGAGTTAGTACCTGTTAAGTCTACAGGAGATCTAGTGTTAGACAAGCCACTATATGAGATGGGAATCACAGGAATCTTTACTAAGACTCTAGATGTGGCAATGATAAAAAAAGAGGTGGATATCGCAGTACATTCTATGAAAGATGTACCAACAGCTCTACCACAGGGAATCGTACAGGGAGCAGTACTTAAACGTGCTAATACTGTAGACATCTTATTACATAAAGGAGATACATCTTTTATGTCAGAAGAGGTTGAGGCAGTAGTAGCTACAGGAAGTTTAAGACGTAAAGCTCAATGGTTAAACCGTTTCCCAAAACATACAACAGTTGACCTACGTGGAAATGTAAATACTCGTATGGAGAAACTGCAAAACAGCGACTGGAATGGAGCAATCTTCGCTTCAGCTGGATTAGATCGTATTAAAAAGAAACCATCGAACTTCATTAATCTTGACTGGATGATACCTGCACCTGCACAGGGAGCTATGGTAGTAGTCGTAAATGCAGATGATAATCATGCTTTAGACGCAGTAGCTCAGTTAAATGATTATGAAACAGAGATGACTACTTATATAGAAAGACAGTTTTTAAGAACGTTAGAAGGTGGATGTACAGCTCCTATCGGTGCTTTAGCTACTTATAATGATCACGATGACACGATTAATTTTAAAGGGGTACTATTCTCTTTAGATGGCCAACAGAAGTTCGAAGTGAACAAAGTAGTGGATATCGCAGAGTGGAAGAAGCTTGGATTCTTTGCAGCTAAAGAAATTCTTGAGAATGGTGGTAGTGAATTAATGGAAACACTACGTCAACAATTAAAAAAATAAAATGTCTTTTAATCCAACTATTTTATCTACACGTAAGATTAAAGCGAGTGTATTAGAAGCTATAGCTTTAGGGAAGGTGCATTTAGTAGAACAAGATTATATCTTGACAGAACACTTGGTATTCGACTTGGATGCTGTACATGATTATGTATTGTTTACGAGTCAGAATGCGGTGAAGAGTGTGATTAGTCAAGGGTATAGAGAAGTTCTGAATAAGAAACCAGCGCTATGTGTAGGGATAAAAACAAAAGAATTGTTGGAGGAGAACGGTTGGGAAGTTAAGGCTTGGGCACATTATGCAAAGGAATTAGCTCCTATCATTGTTCAAGACTATAAAGATAGAAATATAACATTCTTTAGTGGAAGTATCAGAAGAGATCTGTTGCCAGATGCTTTTAGAACAAATGGTGTAGTCTTTAATGAGTTTACAGTATATCAGACTGTGCTTAATCCTGTAAAGAATGAATACAAAGTAGATGGATTGTGCTTTTACAGTCCTTCAGCGATAGAGAGTTATCTTCAGCAGAATAGCATTACGACAGAAGTGTGCTTCTGCATAGGAGATACTACAGCAGAACCATTAAAAGGAGTTACACAGAATATTGTAATAGCGAAGCAACCTACAGTGGAGGCTACATTACAAGCTTGTGTGGATTATTATAAATAGAGTCAGCTAAAAATTGACGTATTAAAATCGAATAGAAATGATTAAAAATGATTTATTCTTAAGAGCGTTAAAAGGTGAAACAGTAGAGAGACCACCTGTATGGATGATGCGTCAAGCAGGTAGATACTTACCAGAGTTTCGCGAATTAAGAGATAAGTATGATTTTTTTACACGTTGTAGAATGCCAGAAATCGCAGCTGAGATTACAGTACAACCGATTCGTATTGTAAAACCAGATGCTGCTATTTTATTCTCAGATATTTTAGTCGTACCGCAAGCTATGAACATTGATGTAGAGATGAGACCTGGAGTAGGGCCATGGGTACCTAATCCTATCCGTTCTGCTAAAGATGTAGAGCAAGTTATCGTACCTAATATCGAAGAGACATTAGGATACGTAATGGATGCTATTAAAGTAACGAAAGAGATGTTAAACGATGAGGTACCATTGATTGGATTCGCTGGTTCACCTTGGACTATCTTTTGTTATGCAGTAGAAGGAAAAGGTTCTAAGAGCTTTGACTTAGCGAAAGGAATGTGCTTTTCTGATCCTGTAGCAGCACATACGTTATTACAAAAGATTACAGATACAACTATTTTGTACCTTAAAGAAAAGGTAAAAGCAGGTGTAAATGCTGTACAAATATTCGACTCATGGGGAGGAATGTTATCTCCAGTAGATTACCAAGAGTTCTCATGGCAGTATATTAACCAAATAGTAGAAGCATTAGCGGATATCACTCCAGTTATCGTATTTGGAAAAGGATGTTGGTTTGCATTACCTGAGATGGCGAAGTCAAAAGCGTCTGCATTAGGAGTAGACTGGACTTGTAGCCCACAGAACGCTCGTCTATTCACAGGAGGAGATATCACATTACAAGGTAACTTTGACCCAAGCCGTCTAATGTCACCAATCCCTACTATTAAGAAGATGGTACACGAGATGATCGATGCTTTCGGTAAAGATAAATATATAGTGAACCTAGGTCACGGTATCTTACCTCATATCCCAGTAGATCATGCAAAAGCATTTATCGAAGCGGTAAAAGAATACGAACACAAGTAAAATATTGACAGAAAAGCCTGCCGAAGTATGACGTAGGCTTTTTTGTTTTACTATATCATTTGACCTATGTTAAACAAAGGAACAAAAAGTGAAGAAGAAAGACGTATAGAGTCTATTGTTCAGAAGTTGTCTTCTATTGGGTTTACACCAGAGGACAAGAAATTTATAGAAGATCTAGACGTAGAGCTTCAAAAGATAGGCTTGAGTTATGAACAACTGTTGATAACAGAAGGTAAGGACTTAGCCTTGCACTTACATAAATTCAACTTCCCTTGGGACAAGATGGAAGAGTTTACAGATCTATTAGTGAAGTGGTCTTCTCAAGAGCCTTCATTAAAAGCAAAAGCAAAGGCTGTCTATCAATATATCCAAGATGAGAGCAAAGCATTCTCATTTAATATTATGACTAAGATTAGTCGCCTTTAAGAGATTACTTTTTACAGCAGAAACAGGTTGAGGAGTCATACACACTGTGATAGTGATATGTAGGACTAGAGGAGTCTGCTTACTATTGTTTATTTAAAGATAAGGTGGAGAGGTGCAATATAATGTATTGGCTAAACTACAGAACAATAGTTTTTTAATGATAAGTATCCTGACAGAGAGAGGATATGTACTATTTATAATATGTACTATTTATAATATGAAAGAACAATTTTATCAATATATACAACAGCTTCAAGATACCATTACAAAAGGACTTGAAGATATAGATGGAAAAGCAAAATTCCAAGAAGACCTTTGGGAACGTCCTGAGGGCGGTGGAGGTCGCACACGTGTAATCGAGAATGGAGCAGTATTCGAAAAAGGAGGAGTGAATATCTCTGCCGTACACGGACCGTTACCAGTAGCGATGCAAAAGTACTTTAATGTAGGAGATGTAGATTTTTTCGCTTGTGGATTATCGTTAGTAATTCACCCAAAGAGTCCTATGGTACCTACAGTACATGCCAACTGGCGTTATTTCGAAATGTATGACAAAGATGGTACAGTAGTGCGTTCTTGGTTTGGTGGAGGACAAGACCTAACACCATACTACTTATTCGATGAGGATGCTACGCATTTTCATACTGTATGTAAGACAGCTTGTGATAAGCATAATCCAGCGTTTTATCCATTGTATAAGAAGCAATGTGATGAATATTTCTGGAATGCACATAGAGAAGAGGCACGTGGTATTGGAGGATTATTCTTTGATCGCTTAGAAGCAACAGAAGAAATGTCTATGCAACAGTGGTATGACTTCGTAACCGAAGTAGGAGATAGCTTCTTAGAAGCTTATGCACCTATCGTAGAACGTCGTATGGATACACCTTATAGTGATGAACACCGTACATGGCAAGAAATTAGAAGAGGTAGATATGTAGAGTTTAACCTTGTTCATGATAAAGGAACTCTATTTGGATTAAAAACCAATGGACGTATCGAATCTATCCTAATGAGTCTACCACCGCATGTGCAATGGGTATATGACCACCATCCAGAAGAAAACAGTTGGGAAGAAAAGCTGTTGAAGGTATTAGCTAATCCTGTTGATTGGGTTAAATAGTTTACAGTTCACGGTTGACAGTTTACCTTTAGATTTGTTGAATAAGAAAATGATAATTTTATAGAAGTATAATAAAGCAACCAAATCAACAGAG
>NZ_JACAKB010000090.1 GCF_030326305.1 Myroides odoratimimus
CTCTCACAAAACACGATTATAAAAAAGGAATTTATAGATAGTTACTCTTTATACAAAGAGTAACAAAAAGGTCAATCCCTTACAGGGCTTGTCTTTATTTATTTTTCTCTTGGTTACTCTTCGAGATAACCAGGAGAAAAAAGCGTTCAGTTCTTAGTTGGCAGCAGCTCCACTTCGTTGCGCTATGGCCAACTAAAAACCTCTCTTGTAGCACCGCTTAGATAAGGCACTTGAAATTTATCTATTTCAAGTAGCCACATCACCGATAGACGAGGGAACCTCGCCCATCGTCTCTGTGGAACGTTTGGAGCTTCGCGATCAGTTTACTTGGGTTTTTAATCCATTCTTTAGGGCTTGCAAGGAACTTTTAAGCAGAGATAACAATATATAACAAGAATTTTTTTTGAGTCCTTAAATCAAGTATTTACTAGGTCTTTTCGCTTTGCTTAAAGTCTGTTAGGTTTTTTAAGCGTTTTATAAACAAAACAAGTAGTACAGGATAAAGATTAACTATACACAACAGCTCTATATCAATAGGTTTTATCTATATAAATAACCGAATAACATAAGAAAATAGTATGTTAAAAAGTACAATATATTGTACTTTTTTCTTGCGTATTAAATTAAGTCGCCGTATATTAGCAGTATAGAAATAGAGAGAGAAACAACTCAACGCTCTTTGACTTATTGAAATTCAACCTTTTAA
>NZ_JACAKB010000091.1 GCF_030326305.1 Myroides odoratimimus
AACTTCTGTATTTCTACTAGTACATGCTGGGCCCTTTTTCTATCGTTATCTAAAGCTTTTTCAAATTCACGTCGAGCATGTGCCCAACAAGCAAGATGTGTAACATCTGACTTATTTCCATAGGCTTGGTAGCCGCTAAATCCATCAGTTTGCAGATATCCTTTGAAGTTTTTTAATATAGGCAGTGCAGCACTACCGCTACGAGTAGAACTGTAATTAAACATTACAAGCTTGGATATAGGTGCGTGATACACCCAATAGTAGCCAAGATGAGTTTTGTCTTTCTTTTTCTCATCTAAGACTTTGATGGTGGTTTCATCAACTTGGAGATAACCTTCATTTTTGATGTCCATCAGCAGCTTTTGGTATAGTGGCTTTAAAGCATCCATGCTTTGAGCCGCCCAACCATCTATTGTAGAAGAAGCTATATCGATGTTTTCTCTGGAAAAGCGTTGCTTTTGTCTATAAAGAGGAAGGTGGTCAACATATTTATCTACAAGTATTGTGGATAATAATCCCTCTGAAGGGATTCCTTTATCTATAATTCGCTCTGGAAGCTCACCAATACTAATTTGAGTGTTGTCTTTACCTTTAGTAGCGTATTTATATCGGATGTAACGCTTGATTTTAAAGTAACCTGGAACA
>NZ_JACAKB010000092.1 GCF_030326305.1 Myroides odoratimimus
CCAGGAGGAAAGAAACAAATCTTGATTACTAATGAGAACGGAGATGTAGTATGGGTAGATGCCAGTAATGAGATCATTATAGATGCAGTAAAGAATAATGAAACTGTTACTGTATTACTAGATAAAGAAAACGGAACTTTCGAGTACTACAATGAGAAAGCAATAAACAAAGACGGTAGCTTAAATAAAGATTTAGCTGTAAAGTTTAATGCCAATACTTTAAGCATTGTAGAGAGAGAAGGAAAAGAGAAAGGTATTTATGACTTCTTTGATGGAGAGCACAAAGACACTCCATTAATGACTATCAGTACCCGTGCCAATTCTATTTATTTTGACAACAGCTCAACTGTTATAGAGGGAGATAACCTACAAGAAGTAATCGAGAATATTATCACTAAAATAGAGATAACTCAAGGTACACCTTCTGCTATTAAAGGAGGAAGTGATATTCTAATCAATGACAAGGCAGAATTAGCAGATGCAGTTTTAAAAGAAATGACTTTAAGTATTGCCCCAGGAGCAATTACTCCAGAAAAAGTACAACCAGGAGGAAAGAAACAAATCTTGATTACTAATGAGAACGGAGAAGTAGTATGGGTAGATGCCAGTAATGAGATTAT
>NZ_JACAKB010000093.1 GCF_030326305.1 Myroides odoratimimus
ATACGCTATAAAAAAGGGCAAGGTACACCTATTGTATTTATACACGGTTCATGGGATGATCATAATTCTTGGTTACCAGTGGCAGAAGAGTTAATTAAAACTACTACTAATCCCATCATTTTATATGATAGAAGAGGACATAGTGCTTCTTCTCCAGATAAAGAACAAGGTACAATATCAATGGATGTCCAAGATGCCGTCTCCCTACTCGATGCTTTACAGATTAAGAAAGCTCATTTTATAGGACATTCTTATGGAGCAAATATCACAATTGAACTAGCCAATAATCACGCTGATAGAGTTGAGAGTATTGTTTTATATGAACCTCCTATTTTTGGGATGCTTAAAGGACAAACTGAATACAAACAAATTCTATCAGAGGTACAGAATGAAATGCAAAAAAGTAAAACTTTACTTGAACAAGGACACATTGAACAGGGAACCTTTAATTTTATTGAAAAAGTAGCCTTTGGAAAAGGTAGTTGGTATTCTGTTTTTGATCAAAGAGCCAGAAATACAATGACAGCTAGTTACACTACTTGGCTTGATCAAGCTAATGATCCTGAAAGATTAAATATAAAACCAGAAAACCT
>NZ_JACAKB010000094.1 GCF_030326305.1 Myroides odoratimimus
TAGGGAGGTTTCTTCCTGTACAAAAGCAGTTTACAATCCATAGGACCGTCATCCTGCACGCGGCATGGCTGGTTCAGAGTTGCCTCCATTGACCAATATTCCTCACTGCTGCCTCCCGTAGGAGTCTGGTCCGTGTCTCAGTACCAGTGTGGGGGATCTCCCTCTCAGGACCCCTAATCATCGTCGCCTTGGTATGCCGTTACCACACCAACTAGCTAATGATACGCATGCCCATCTTATACCGATAAATCTTTATTATCAATACGATGCCATATCGATAAACCATGGAGCATTAATCCGAATTTCTTCGGGCTATTCCCCTGTATAAGGTAGGTTGCATACGCGTTACTCACCCGTGCGCCGGTCTCTAAAAAGCAAGCTCTTTATACCCCTCGACTTGCATGTGTTAGGCCTGCCGCTAGCGTTCATCCTGAGCCAGGATCAAACTCTTCATCGTATATTTTTAATTTCGTAAATTAAAAAAGTATAATCCCAAATCTTGCGATTTGCCTTACTCTCTTATTTGTATGCTGTCAATCCAATATGTTTATGAACGTGTCTTCTTATTCTATT
>NZ_JACAKB010000095.1 GCF_030326305.1 Myroides odoratimimus
GTATAAGTCTGTCTGACTTTTACGTTTTCTTGTTCTGCTATTTGCTTGCATTTTTTTATAATCTTATTGTGAAGCTTTGCATCTGTTGGGTAGGTAATATTTTTTTATTGAACAGTTGTATCTATATTCACATTGTCATCATCACTGTCTTTTTCATTGACACGGATACTTTCTTTTAAAATTAACTCCACTCCTGATTCGCCTATCCTATTTCTGAAATGCACTAACTCTGAGGCTTCACATGGAGATCCTGTAGCGAAAGATACTTCTCCACAAAAATATTGGTAATAGTTGTTTTCACTCCATTGAGCCACTACAACTTCATCTGATACATTGCGAAGATGTTTTAAAATTAAAAGTCCAACCATTAATCTAATTGGTTTGGCTGGACGACCTTTTCCACTACTATACAACGGCGAAAAAGCTTGTTCAAAAACATTCCAATCTATTTTATTAGCCAACTTGTATAAGCCGTGTTTTCGATCTAAGATCTCTTCAAAAGTTGATAAAAAACTCACTTGATTAGGGTTTTTATTGTGTGCTAACATTGTAA
>NZ_JACAKB010000096.1 GCF_030326305.1 Myroides odoratimimus
GTTACCTACTTGCTTTTTGCCTCGATAACCACGATCAACTTTTGCTACTTTAGGAACCTTACCTGTTAGTCTATTTACTTGTTCTAATGCAGCTTCTAATGTATGACCGTCATATTCATTACGGAACCCAAGAGCTCCTACTATTACTCCTGAGTCTGTTTTGACAAAGGAAGCTTTATTCCCAAATTCATATTTCTTATGCTCTTTACCTTTTGAGATACAGCATACTGCTTGTTCATGTAAGGAATAAATTTTACCTGTTGTATTCCTTTTTTGAGACAATACTCTTTTAAATATTTCTAATGTTGGATGGTGTAGGGAATTTGGAGCTAACTTTCTTTCTAATTCTCTTACAAGTCTTCCTGCTATTGTTTTTATTTTTCTATCTGCCTTGTTTGCTTTTGCACTATTCTTAGGATGATTTCTAAAGCGTTGAAAGGTTGCTAATTTCTTTAAAGTTTGTGTATAAGTCTGTCTGACTTTTACGTTTTCTTGTTCTGCTATTTGCTTGCATTTTTTTATAATCTTATTGTGAAGCTT
>NZ_JACAKB010000097.1 GCF_030326305.1 Myroides odoratimimus
CAGTGAGCAACAATTAAAGGCTTGGTATCAAGAGGCAGAAAAAGCAACTTGGAAAAATAGTAATGAAATAAAGGCCGAATATCCAAGCGCAAGTATATTAGACGACAATAGAATATGTTTTAATATTAAAGGGAATCATTACCGATTAATTGTCAAAATAAACTTTGGGCATCAAATGATGTGGATTCGCTTTATAGGGACCCACGCAGAATATGATAAAATTAATGCTAATACCATTTAAATTATGAAATTGAAACCTATAAAATCAGAACAAGATTACGAAGCTGCTTTAGAAAGATTAGAGGTGATTTTTGATGCACTTCCTGGAACAGAAGACAGTGATGAGTTGGAGATTTTGGGAATGTTGATTGAAAAATATGAAAAAGAACATTTTCCTATGGATTTACCAGATCCAATTGAAGCGATTAAATTTAGAATGGAGCAAATGGGCTACACACAAAATGATTTAGCAGAAATGATCGGATTAAAAAGTAGAGCAAGTGAAATTTTAAAT
>NZ_JACAKB010000009.1 GCF_030326305.1 Myroides odoratimimus
GTTACCATAATTTTATTTTTTTAATATCCTAAATATATGACTTCTAACGGAAAAGCTACCGAAGGTTTAGTTCAACAAGGGCTTGGCGCAATAGCGGGTTAAGGCTAAAATTAAATTTCGGCTTTCTATTCCGCAAAAGCCAATTATATTGGCTTTTTTAATATATTGGCAAATAGATGTAGCTTTTGCTACGTTTCGGCTGAATTGAAACTCGTCGCTTCAATTCACTGTAACTTCGTAAAGCACTCAAACGTTATAGACAAGCATAACCGCAGACGAACAGACAGAGTAAAAAATGACTACAAAGCTTTATATAATAGGAAATGGATTTGACCTTCATCATTATTTGAAAACCAGCTATAATGATTTTGCTAATTATTTACGTAAAAATCATAACGATATTTATTCGATATTGGAAAGTTATGTTTCCTATCCAACTTCGGATAAAGACTTGTGGTCTAGATTTGAAGAGAATTTAGCCAATCTTGACGCAGAAGAAATTCTATCTGAACATTCAGACACTTTACCAAATTATGCAAGTGACGACTTTAGAGACAGAGATAGATATGTTTTCCCTGACATAATGGAAGAACACTTTCAGAAATTAACGAGTGGACTTTTCTCGGCATTTGAAGAATTTATTCAACAAGTTGAGTATCCCTACTATTCTTGGGAACACAAAATTGAAATTGACAAAGAAGCTACATTTTTAACTTTCAATTACACTAATACGCTTGAAAGGCTTTATTCAATAGATAAATTTAGAATCATTTATATTCATAACTCTGTCTTTTATAGTGCAGGCGAAATCATACTTGGACACGGAATTGACCCAGAGACTTTTGATGAGAAAAAACCAGAGCCACCTGACGACTTAGACTCTGAAGAACTAGAAGATTGGTATAATAGAAATGATAACTATGACTACTCCTATGACGAGGGAAAACAGAACTTAATGAGATATTTTAAAGCCACATATAAACCAACAAAAGAAATAATAAATCGATATTCTACCTTCTTTTCTAACCTAAAAACGGTTGAGAAAATCTTCGTTTATGGACATTCAATTTCTTCGGTTGACTTACCTTACTTTGAAGAAATAGTAAGAAATATAAGTGATGATGTTAAATGGACAGTTTCATATTACAACTCTGACGAACATAAGAGACACAAAGCAACACTTGCCAAACTTGGAATTACATCTGAAAATATTCGACTTATTCAACTTGAAGACATACAAGAGAATAATAAACAGTTGAAAATTGAATTTTAAACTGACAAAATGAAAAGAATGACAGCCTATAATAACTAAGCTTTCGTCTTGCCCACAGGGCTAGAGATGAAAGCCCGTTGAACCGAACCGTAGTAGCTTTATATATTATGGAGTTTTCGAAGTGTTGTTTTAAGATACACCAGCAGTAATTTTAGGATTACTGCTTTCAGCTCCACTCTCTAAAAGATTTGGTTATCTTTGGATTTTCGAAAAAAAAATGATTAACATTTTCTAATTGATTTTTTAATTCGTTTTTTTCATTAACTAGTAGTTCACACTCCGATTTCTCAATATTGGCAGAATAACATTTTGAGGCGACAACTTGAAAAAAGTAATTGCAGAAAATAAACTTTTAACTTAAAGACGACAAGAATGCCAGTCTATAATACTATATTGATAAAATACACATTTTAGAGATATACTAAAAAAAATTCTTATCCCCCTAAAATCAATTATTAAACAGTATATTTGATATAGAATCAAACGATTCCAATCATAGTTTAAAACTTTCCGAATAAGGTGCTTACTACAATTCAAAAAAGTGAATATCCCTGTTTATAAAGCATACGGAACAAAAGAGGCTAACCCTCTTTCTCCGCGAAGAAAACCGATAACGAAAGCTATCGGTTTTCTTTGTGTCTATTTACCAACTTGGGGATCTGTAATCCCTTGTCGTTTTGAAATAAATCTTCAGGTTCTAGGACGAATGGCCATTCGTCCTTACGTTTATTTCCTATTTAGGTGAATTAAGAGCCATTTGGTTTCCCTCGGAGTCCAGAAAGATGGCAAAGTATCCAATACCATCTGCGTGTGCTGTTTTAGGCACTATTATTTGTCCGTTGTTTTTCTCTACTTGATCCAGTGCTATTTGTAAATCTTCCCCAGCGTTTAAGTACATAGTAACACCATTTGCTGATGGTTTATATCCTTCTGCCTGAATGATAATACCAGGAACCATTTGTCCATCATGAGGAAAAATCCCCATTTGCATTCCATCAATATCTATTTTTTCTATCTCGATGCCTAACAAGATTTGGTAAAAACGAATGGCTCTTGAAATATCAGTAGCAGGAATTTCGAATAAGGCTATGTAACTATTCATCTTTTTTTCTTTAAAAGTGATTAAAGTGTCTTTTATTTTGGCTTCAGCATCGGTGTTGTTCAAATTATGGCATGAAACAAAACAGATGAGAGCAACTAAGGAGTTAAAAAATATTCTTCTGACTATCATATGTTTTTAATTAATTTGATAGTGTAAAAGTACAAGTTAGCAGAAGATCAAAATAGTATAAATGCGACACTAGTTTATTTCTTTGTAGAAGAGTACAGAGAGCACCATATTTTCACTTCCCAAATACTCTTTTGGTGTTATACCTACGAGGTCTTTAAAATCTTTTATAAAGTGATTTTGATCGAAATATTCACTCTCATAAGCAATGTTTGTAAGTGTCTTTGATTTCTTGTTGAGCAATAAATGTAAAGTAGCTTGCAAGCGAATGGCTTTTCCTAACTGCTTTGGACTAATGCCAATTTGTTTTTTAAAATGTCTTTCAATTTGTCTTCTTTTTGAAAGGTTCTCTTGCACAAGAATGTATATGGGTGTCGTTCCATTTGCTTTGAGAAGAGCATCAACCGTTGATCTTACAATAGTATGGATGGTATTTGTCTCCTTTAGTTTTTTTAATAAGAAGGTTTCAATAACTTGAATTCTCTGCTCTGTATCAATAGCTTGAATCATTTGTTGTTCTAGTTCTGAGGCTTCAACTAATCCGAAAAGTTCAGAAATAGGAGTTTCTTTGTCAACCAAGTTTTCAAGCGGTGTTTTTACGAAATTTGCAAATCCAATGGGATAGAAGCAGATCGCAAAAGTATCAACATGTCCAGTAGGTAAAATATCAAATGATTTTGTTCTTTGTCCCATTACCATTGCATTAGGGTGAAATATAAAGTCTGTTTTAGAAACGTATCTTTTAATCTTGTCACCAAAATTGAACGCCATTTCGATGCATCCATCCGGTATAATTTTTTGTTTTTGATTCATTGGATCAAAAGGCACTTCTAAGGTCCAATAATATTTGACAATGGATGCTAAGTCTTTATGTGGTTTGTATGTATGGTAAATCATTTAATCAAGGGGTTAATAGTGTGACGCAAACTTTATTTGATTCAAAATACAAGATAAGAAGTATTGGTGAAAGTACTACTATAGCTATGGTTCGTAAAAATAGTTGATTTAGATACATTAAATTCTTATGAGAAAACACTTTGGATGTCTTATTTTAAAATTGATCTACTTATTTTAGAGCTACTCCTGTTGAAAAAGGTAGCGCAAAGGTAACAGCAAATTATGTTTTTGAGGCACTCGAAATTGAGATTCTCACTTTGAAAACGACTTGCTCTTGGAGCCGGCTGGAAAACTACTCCGAAGTCATGAGTTTTTTCTATTTAAACATAAAGATATTTTGTAAAAAACACATGTTTTTATAAAAAAACAGTCATAATTACATATAATTTGTGTTTTTGAAATTATACCATATATTTGACTTATGTTATTTTGTATTTATTTATAATAAATAAATGTTGAATATCTATTAAATAGAAAAATTAAGTTTAAACACTCTTAAAATGAGAGCGGAAGCTATTGCATCAAAAGATTTATTAGCAAAAATTCTGGTGGAACAGAAAATTCATGCCATAATGAAGCCGTTATTAGACATGTAGCTCACGTACAAGGTCAACCTAAACCAGGATATACTCCATTAGGAGAAGCTATACTAAGATGGATTTTTGATTAATAGTTAAAACACAAGAGAGATTGTTTTCTGATAAAATAATCTCTCTTTTATAAATAAGTATAAAAAATGATGCAAATAGGGGTACTAATTAAAACAGTAATACTTTTAATTATATTATTGGTATTACAAATATTACTTACATTAGCTTTTCATTTTCTTTACCCAGAATCAAACTTACAAATTCATGTTCAGATTGCTATAGATATAAGTATTCTGTTTGTTTTTATTCTGGGATTTTTTTCTTTTTATAAAGATAAAATAGAGATTAATAAGAAATCTCTTAAGCCTAACTTAATAATATTCTTTTTGTGTCTCATTATAATTTGGGTTTATGTAAGTCCAATATTTAAATACCCTTTTTTATCATACTCTTTAAATCTTGAGAAATTAAATATATGTATAGAAAAAATTATTGTCCCAAATAGAAATGGAATTTTAGAACTCTATCCTTTTGCGAGATTAATATTGATAACTCCAATATTAGAAGAGTTACTTTTTAGAAAAATAATACTAGTACAATTAAGAAATAAATATGGAATATATTTATCAGTAATTTTCACAAGTATATTATTCAGTATTAGTCATTTATATTTATATAATTTTTTAATATTTTTTATTGGCAGTGTTATTCTCTGTATTATTTTTTTAAAAAGTAATAATATCAAATATAGTATAGTATATCACATACTAATGAATTTAATCACTATTTTACTATGTTAATTAACTCGAAAGTCATTGACTGTATGTCTTAAAACTAATCTCCAGCTGTTCATATTCGTGTTTTTTGTAAATTTACAAATAATGGAACAGTTTTAGCGAAGTTTAGTTAGCAACAAGCTCATTTCAACATTGCGAAATAAACAACTGAAATAAAATGTATAAGTATCATTTTCGCCCTGAATTTGGATCAGAGAAACTTTTGATTGAAATCTTTAATGGTGTAGAAAAAGAAGAATTTCTTTCTGATTTCTTTAATGCAATTAAAATATTAAAGCCCAAAGTTGTAGACCTTGAGGATTTATGGATGAATGATGAAATTTTAATACATATAAATTCCGAAATGGGAGAATTCATTCTTTCATTGCAAATAAAGTGGTTCAACAAAAGCTTCATAAAAATTCTTATCTAGACGAATTTAACTGAATAACAAAAACGTCAGCCTAACATAAATAAGCTGACGTTTTTGTTGTATTCAAAGCAGCATTGAAAATCCCTTACTAAAACGAGTTTTTCAATTTTATACTTAATTAGTTTCTTTTTTACTTACTTTATTTATTCTCTCTTGAATATCTTTCCAATCATAATAATGAAATACTTTACCGTTACTCATCATTACCAGCATACCTTGATTAAAAATATTACTCACCCCTAAAGAAGTTACCTCTAAGCCATCACATTCAATTGCAGAAACAGGTATCTTAGCAATTAATCTGTGTTCATGAGGGTTTCCCTGTTCACCTTCCCTAGGATAAATTAAAATTGAATTATCTTGTTGATCTGAAACAATAATATACCCCGAATTAGCATCTTTTTTATAAATAGCTATTCCTTCATGATCTCTCTTAGCATCACCTTTAACAAAGAAAGCCAACTCTTCATTTCCTTTTTCTGGATCAGCATAATATTTGCGCAATCCTGCTGTTTCATCAGAGTAATAGACATAACCTAGCTCTTGGTCTACTGCAATAGCTTCTATTTCTTTTTTTCCGCTATAAACACCAAACTTTCTTTTTAACACCAAATTTATCTGACCTTCCTTATTCGCTTGCAGAGCATATTGCCATAAATACTCATTAGAAAGCCCACTTTTACGTCCTACAATAGCATAGATTTGCTTATTATCATCCTCTTTCTTCTCATATAAAGCGATTCCCATTGGTTCATTATACCCATCCTCTACTTCTCCTTCAAAAACTTTTAAACCACCTTGATCAATTGGCGTTAACTCTGGCAATTTAAAAATTCTTATTGCATTTGCATTTCTCTCTGTAACAACAGCAATATCAATCACCATATCTTTATAAAAAAAACCATAAGCAATATCAACATTATTTGGACGTGCCATATCAATAAACTTATGTACAACTTTACCTTGTAAGTCATATGCATATACTCCTCCTCCATCTTCTTTATCTGTTCCAATAATTAAGCTTTTAGATTGATCTATTGGATTAATCCAAATAGCAGGATCATCTGTATCAAAAACTGTTTGCTCTGTAACAATTGTTGGCTGAATAGCATCTGGGGCTATAGGAGCTAACTTATCTTTACAACTACTCAATAATCCTAAGACTGCTAAAGAGTATAAAAATCTATATTTCATTATTTCTACTTTTTTATTTGATGTGTAAATAAAACCTTTGCTTCTTTCTTATCTGCTTGAACTACCTGAACTATTAATTCATTATCTAAAATAGTGAAAGTCATAAAACCTGGTTCTGCAGCGGCAAAAATGGTATGCTCCATATCTCCAGAAGCTCGAACTTCACTCGCTGCACCAGAAAGAAATTGTGTGGTATAACGATGTTTAGGCTTGATAATTTGCAGGTCATGTTCATGTCCACATATATAAGCATCTACTTTATGTCTATCAAAAAAATCCGCAAACTTTAAAGCAAAACCTTGTGTATCTTTATTTTCTTTACGTTTTCCTCCACTGTACATTGGATGATGTCCTACTACAATCTTCCATTTTATAGTATCATCTTCTTTACCTAAAGTTTCTTCAAGCCATTTCATTTGTTGTTCGGTGTCTTGTTGTCGTAAATCACCGTATTTACTTCTCTTGTGATAACTTTCTATAAATGGATTTGTATCCATTATTACTAACAATACCTTCTCACCATTATCTAATTTAAACTCTTTACTATAATAACGGTCTGGCATATTCCAACGTCTACTAATATTAGTATAATCTATTTGTGCTTGAACATTACCTAAATAATCATGATTTCCCAAAGCTACATACCAATCAGTATATAAAGATGGATTAGTATATATACTCTCAAACGAAGATATCCAATGATAATCGCTTGTGCTAGCAACTCCATTTGGGTAAAAATTATCACCTACTGATACTACAAATTCACCATCTAATACTACCATTGCATTTCCCATTTCTCTAGCCACATCTTTCTGGTAATAATCCCCTACACGTCCAAAATCTCCCATGACAATAAAGTTAAAACTATTCTCTTTGTAAGTTAAACTTGGAATATTACTTCCTGTATACCCCGTACTTTTTTCATATTCAAAAGGAGTCTGTGCTTGTATTGTAGCGGTACAAACTGCTAATAATAAACTATATATTATTTTTTTCATGATAGATTGTATAATAAAACTAGGGCGAATATTCTTCGCCCTAATTTCTATAGATATTTATTTATTAGAAATCAAACTTAAGTCCTAAAGTAAATTTAGGTTGGTAATACTCCATTTGTTTTACTCTATGACTCACTCCTTGATAATATCTTAGGGGTTGATTAGTCAAGTTATTTGCTTCAGCAAACACACGTAAATATGAAGTTATTTTATACGAGGCATTTGCGTCCAAGAATAATTGTTTATCATAATAACTATCTTCAAAACTATTTCCTCCTAATGCATCTAAATAATCTGAAGAGTAATTTAATGATACACGGGCTGAGAAACGATCATTCTCCCAAGACAACGAACCATTAAACATATGCGGCGATGCACCAGGTAACTCCATGTTTTTTCTTATCTCTCCATCTTCATTAGCTATTCCCTTAGCTTCTGTATATGTATATGTATAATTCACATAGACTCCTAGACCTTTCCAAAATTTACCAGGTATAAAATCAAATTGTCTTTGAAAAGCCACCTCTACTCCAAACAAGTTTACTTGGTCCCCATTTCTTTGTTGCATAAACTTCCATGTGTCCTCTGATTGAATAGGATTAACTTGTCCGGGAAACAACTCGTTAAAATTCTCATGTGTAAAAGAATCAGATCTATAGTTATAGATAAAATCTTTTAAGTTCTTATAAAAAACACCAGCAGAAAACATTCCTACAGATTGAAAATATTTTTCTGCCATTAAATCAAAGTTATAAGCATAAGTTGCCTTTAAGTCTGGGTTACCTGCAGATACCATATTATCTTGAGATACCACATTAATATATGGAGCTAAGGCATAATAGTCAGGTCTAGCTAAAGCAGTCGTAAAGGCTGCTCTATAAATCCAATCTGAATCTGTCTGATATTTAAAAGTAACACTAGGCAATACATTAGTATAATTATTTGTATTACTAACCTCTCCTATTAAGTCGCTTTCATCTACAATATGATTACCTGTATAATCTATACTTGTATGTTCAATTCGAGCTCCCAATATCATAGATAATTTCTCATTGAAGTCTTGATCCCAACGAATATATCCTGCATATATATTTTCTTTAGCTTTATAGTTTAAAGCTAAATATTCTCCTGGCACTGCCTCCTTCTTAAATAAATTAGAATTGTGTAAATCTAATCCTCCTAAATATTGATTTGAAGCAAAATGTCCTGGAACATATTTACTACCTGGCTGAAAACCAGATCCATCATAATAACTACCAGGTACAGTAGCTAAATTGCCAATGGTATTCGTTCCTATTGGAGAGAACTCATAGAACATATTCTCTCTCTTTTTATCTTTTAGTCGAAGACGACCTCCGAATCTTAAACGTCCTTTTTGATTTTCAACAACAGAAAAAGGAACTCTAAAATTTAATTTAGCACCAAACTCGCTATCCTTTGTGAAATTATCATTTTCTGATAACTTTCTCAATGAAAAGTTATCTGGTTGATCTCCTAAGGCAGTTACTAGTGGATATTTTCCATTAGTTAAATCTTCTTGCATCGCGACTTTCTTATTTTGAAAATCTATATAACGTTCCCCTGGACGATCTTCTGATGCACGTGAATAATTAACAGACCAATCCATATCTAAATTACTAGACCATAAATGCGTTCCACTTAATGCATAATTCTGAATTCTTTGATCTTCTAAGCGAGTGTTTTTATTTCTATTATTATCAAGTCCTCCCTTTGTTTCTCTTCTTATATCGCCAGTAAACCCAGTGATACTGTTATCTTGATCATACTCTGGCTTAATACCTCTGTAACGCACACGATAACGATTCTCTCTGTCGTCTCTCCAGTTATACATTGCACTAGCATAGATAGTATGATTATCATTAATCTTATAATCAAAAGCTCCTGAGAAACTACGACGAACGCGTTGTACATCATACTTACGAATGTCATATTCGCTCATATAAATATTGTCATATTTATCCTCACTCCATACTCCCTCCACATTATCTGATCCAAAATTATTACTATTATAAGAACCACTTAAGATCATTCCGAATTTAGAATCTAAAAAGCGATTACCATACACAAAACTTCCTATATAATTTCCTTTGTCTCTTATAGGGTTAAGTCCACCTGCTAGAGTTGCCGAAATACGCTCACCATAAGGTGAAGCACGAGTAATCAAATCAACAGACCCTCCAATAGCATCAGCATCCATATCTGGAGTTAAGGTTTTGTTTACTTCTATAGAAGATATCATATCCGCAGGAATTAAGTCCATCTGAACATTTCTATTATCTCCTTCTGCTGAAGGAATTCGGTCTCCATTTAATGTAACAGAATTTAAACTAGGAGCTAAACCACGGATAACTATATTACGGGCTTCTCCTTGATCATTTTGCATTGTGATTCCTGGTACACGTTTTAGAGCATCACCAATATTAGAATCAGGGAAGCGCCCTACCTGGTCTGCTGAAATAACATTAGTAACATTAGCATTATTCATCTGTTGATTTAATGCTTTAGCTTGTCCTTTTAAACGTTCTCCTATTACTACAATACCTTCTAAGGTTTCTACATCTGTTGAAAGACTTAAATTAATTACTTTATTCTGTCCTGAACTCACTTCTACTTCTTGTTCTACTGAAGTATAGCCAATATAACTTACTGATAAGACATATTTCCCTTCTGGAATATTTAAAAATTCATAATACCCATTATTGTTACTTACCGTATATTGCTTGCCATTATCTAATAAAACAGCTGCACCTGGTAATGAACTCTTATCACCAGAGTCTATTACTCTTCCTGACACAATTCCTTTTTTAACACTATTATTTTGTCCTTGTATTGGTATTGCAAAACAAATTGCAAATAAGAAAAATAAGTACTTTAATTTCATAATAATAACATTGAATAGTTTTGCTAGCAAACTTAGTATCAACCTATCAAGTCAATGTTTAGTTAATATTATTAATAAACAAATTACTATATTTTAAAATAGATATAAAATAAACAAAAATAGAATCAATA
This sequence comes from Myroides odoratimimus, assembly GCF_030326305.1. Taxonomy (GTDB): domain Bacteria; phylum Bacteroidota; class Bacteroidia; order Flavobacteriales; family Flavobacteriaceae; genus Flavobacterium; species Flavobacterium odoratimimum_A. The sequence continues at coordinate 10,423 of NZ_JACAKB010000009.1, forward strand.
AAGAATCATATATCTAAATAAATATACTTTAACTCAACAAATCCACACACAATTACTAAAATCACCAATAAAACCAACATTAACGCTTTATTAATTATCTATTCCAACGTTAATTTACTGAAAACAAAAAGCCCTCATAGAATATCTACAAGGGCTTTGTTTATATATAAAAACTTATCTCATTAATTACTTTTATTCTTAATAGACACACCTTCAAGGCTAAGATCATTCACTAAGGCATACGAGGTATATTTTCTGATAGGAACTATTTCCTTCTTACTTTCCACACCATTTGTTCCCATGATAGTTATAAACTGTTTTCCATCACTAGTTAAACTTATAGCAGAATAAGGTATTTCTATAACATCTTTATACACTAACGAAATCACCACTCTATTCTCTGCAATCCCCTCTCCATTTAGTTTTAAACCGTCCATCACTTGAGGTGATTTATCTAAAAAGAAAATATTTGTATCATTCTTAAGATTCACTTTGATAGGAATGTGTTGCCCTTCCTTAGTCTCGAATGAACTCACAAGAGTACTCTGTCCTGTCATACCTTGTTTCCATTGTACCATATCACTAGTAGGTATTTCAAAAAACACATCATAGCCCACTATAGTATATAAACTATGCTTATCATTCGCTGTCAGTATATCGCCTACTTTTACAGTGATATTCTTTACTACACCACTATATTCAGACTTAACAGCATATCTACTATACTTGGTATCTGATGCATTTATTTTATCACTTAGCTCAATTACATTCTTACGCAACTCTTCCACAACTTCACGTTGTTTAACAAAAGCGACACTGTCTCTTCTAGCTAATTTTTGTAATCTATTCTCTGCACGTTCTAAATCTTTCTTGAGCCCTTTGTATTCACTCTTTTCTTTATCTTTCTCTTTCTTAGAGACCTGTAGACTCCCCACCTCTACTTCATAGATTACCTGTCCTTCTGAGACTGCCTGTCCTTCTTTTATAAAAAGTGACACTACCTTCCCTTCTATAGACTCCTTGACAGGTGTGTTAAATTTCATTTTCACCTTAGCTGCATACTCCTTTGTATAGGTATGGTATTTACTATTCAACACTAACACCGTAGGAGCCACATTCTCTTTCACTACTTCAGTTTTCTCCTCTTCCTCTTCTAAGACTACTTCTTTTTCAGGTTGAATTACTTCCTCAGTAGCTGCAATCGTTGGAGATTCAGTCACCTCCTTTTCTCCACCTTTATCTTTATTTCCATAATAACCTACCCCTACTAAGAATACAATACTTAGAAGTGTCATTATAATCTGCTGAAGTTTTACATTTTTTTTATTCATAACCCACTCTTATCCTTACAAAGATAACTAACTGATGCAAAGGACTGAAAAAAAAACAATCCAAACATCTAAATTACAATAAAAAAAACCAATATTGTAAACAATATTGGTTTCATCCTCAATCAAAAATCTACTAGAGTATATTAATGTCCTCCCAAAGCTCTATACAAATCAACTAGCGACGCTAAATGATCTCTTTTTAACTCTGCAAAACTCAAACTACTCTGCAATGCTAAACTCTGTGCATTAATAACCTCTAAGTAAGATGCCTTATCCATCTCAAACATAAATTTAATGTTAGCTAAAGAAGTGTTTAGAATATTCACTCGCTTTTGCATCATCTCTTCTTTTTGAGATAGTTTATCGATTTTTACCAATGCATTATGTACATCCGTAAAACCAATTATAACTTTATTTTTAAATTCTATACCAGCTTTCTCTCGTTCTACAACAGCGATTTCATAAGCTGTTCTTAACTTCTTTTGATTAAATATAGGCTGTATTAAACCACCACCAAACATACCAAATAAAGAAGCTGGTGTCTTAAACCACTGTGAACTTTCAAATGCGTTCAATCCTCCTTGAGCAGATATTATTAAATTAGGATACATCTGCCCTTGAGCTGCTCCTACTTTTGCATTAGCTGCTTTTAAAGCATATTCTGCTACTTGTACATCTGGACGAGTACTTAAAAAATCCGCAGGTACTCCTGTATTTAAATCTGTTGAAAAATTTAAATCACTAATCGTAACAGAGCGAGATATAGCCTGCGGATAATTATTTAAAAGTAAATTCAATCCACTTTCTTGTAAGGCAATTTCTTGCTCTATCTGAGGTAATAATTCTTTTGATTCTAACCACTGTGCCTCTGCTTGTTGCATCGCTACAATAGTCTCGTTACCTACCTCGAACATCTTTTTAGTTAATAAGTATGTACTCTCACGAAGTGCAATACCTTCTATCGCTATTTCGAGCTGTTCGTCTAACATTAGTAAGTTGATATAACTAGTAGCTACCTCAGCTACTAATCTATTTTGGATAGCTCTCTTTACCTCTTCCGTCTGCATCATAGTTGCTAATGCAGCTTCCTTCTCTCTTCTAAGCTTCCCCCATATATCTAACTCCCATGATAAATCAAGGCTTGCTGTAAAATCATCATTAACACGTCCTGCCCCACTAGCTGCCAATTGGCTATTCTTAGAAGACTCTGTTCTACTACCTGCTACGTTCATAGTCAACTGTGGTAATAGTGCCATTTTTGACTGAGTGAATAACAACCTTGTTTGTTCGATATTTTTAACAGCAACTTGTAAATCAGCATTGCGCTCTAATGCAGATTCAATCAAACTCGTTAATTCAGTGTTCTTAAAGAATTCCGAATAACTCAACTTCGCTAGATTATTAGCTGTAGTATCAGAAGCAGTCTCTTGATAAAACTGCTCTGGTGTGTCTACAGTTGGTCTTTCATAATTCTTACCTACTTTACAAGCAGTTAATAATGTCGAACCAATCGCTATATATACTATTTTTCTCATTGTTTTCTTGTTTTGAACTACCATTAATCTCTTAGTTTTCTACAACTTCAGAAACGTCTGGTTGCTTACCACTAATTTTCTCTTGTAAGTACTGGAATGCAACATAAAGGAAAGGAATAACGAATACTCCAAGAATAACTCCTAATACCATCCCTCCTGCTGTACCAATACTAATAGAGTGGTTACCTTGTGCTGACGAACCTTGAACGAACATCAAAGGAATTAGACCTGCTACGAAAGCAAATGATGTCATCAAGATAGGACGAAGACGTAAACGCGAAGCTTCTAATGCTGAGTCTACAATACTCATCCCTCCTTGTCTTTTCTGAACAGCAAACTCTACAATCAAAATTGCATTCTTCGCGAGCAGTCCGACCAGCATGATGAGTCCTACTTGCACATAAATATTATTAGCAATACCTACAGAACCTATGGCTAAGAATACTCCCATAATACCAACTGGTAGTGATAACAATACTACTAATGGTAAGATATAACTCTCATACTGAGCTGAAAGAATAAAATAGATAAACAAAATAGATAACCCAAAGATAAACACCATCTGTCCTCCAGATTTCTTCTCTTCTTTACTCAGTCCTAACCATTCAATACTATATCCTGAAGGTAACTTCTCAGCTGCTACTTTCTCTACTGCCGCCATTGCATCCCCTGTACTTGTACCAGGGTTGATAATACCATTTACAGCGATAGAGTTAAATAAGTTATGACGACTGATAGCTTGTGGTCCATACACTTTTTCTAAGTGCGCTAATGAACTAATCGGAATCATCTCTCCCGAACCAGCTGTCACATAGATAGTTTTAAAAGATTCTTCATCTGCTCTAAATTGAGCGTCTCCCTGTACAAATACCTTAAACTGTTTACCAAAACGGTTAAAGTCATTTACTTGTGCTGATCCGTAGAACAACTGTACTGCACTCATCATATCACTTACTTCCACTCCATGCATCTTTGCTTTTACAGGATCTACTACGATTTTATACATTGGGAAGTTTGCTTTAAACATCGTGAAGGCACTTAGCACTTCATCAGTCTCACTTAGGTCTTGATTAAACTGATTTACAACATTTGCAAACTCTGTAATATCTCCACCACGTCTATCCTGAACTACCATCTCTAATCCATCAAAATCTCCAAATCCTGGAACTGTTGGGTTAGCAAACACATAGAAATCACCTTCTTTTAATGATGATAATTCTTGATTTAACTGTGCAATCAACTCATTGATGTCAGTTACCTCTCCTCTTTCTTCTAAAGCTTTAAAAGAAATGAATCCCATACCATAAGCAGGACTGGCTGCATTACCTAAAATGTTGAATCCTGAAATAGTGGTTACAGACTTAATAGCAGGGTTCTTTCTCATGATCTCATCCCCTTCTTTTAAGACCTGTGCTGTTCTATCAATAGATGACCCTGGAGGTAATGATAGAGCAAACATCGCAAATCCCTGATCCTCATTAGGGATAAACCCTTTAGGGGTTGTATTCATTAAGAATACCATTCCTACTATAGAACCTACTAGAATACAGAAACTCAATACTTTTCTTTTGATTAAGAAATGTACTCCTTTTATATATCTATTCGTTAATGCTGTAAATCCTGCATTAAACGATCTAAAGAATCTTCTCTTAAACCCATCTTTCTTTACCTCTCCCGTATGTTCTAAATCATGGTGATGATTCTTTAATAACAAGGCACATAAAGCAGGGCTCAATGTCAAGGCATTTACAGCAGAAATCATAATCGCTATCGCAAGTGTATATGCAAACTGCTTATAGAATACTCCCACTGGTCCTTCCATAAACCCTACAGGTAAGAATACTGCTGACATTACTAAAGTAATCGAGATAATCGCTCCTGAGATTTCACTCATGGCCTTAGTAGTTGCCTCTTTTGCATCTAAGCCCTCGAGTTCCATCGTACTGTGTACTGCCTCTACTACTACAATGGCATCATCCACTACAATACCAATAGCTAGTACTAATGCAAACAACGTCAACATATTAATCGAGAACCCTAACATATTCAAGAAGAAGAAGGTACCGATTAATGATACTGGTACTGCTATCGCTGGAATAATAGTTGATCTAAAATCTTGTAAGAAGATATATACTATCAAGAATACTAATAAGAATGCCTCTATTAATGTTGTTTTTACCTGATTTATAGATTCATCTAACTGTGTCTTATTAGCGAACGTTACATTGTATTTTAGCCCTTTTGGCAACTGAGGAGTTAATTCTTCTAATACCTTGTACACTTGAGTTTGAATCTCATTTGCATTAGATCCTTTTGTCTGGAATACAGCCATTGTTACAGCTTCTTGTCCATTGATTTTATTCTCCTCATCATACGCTACTGCACCAAACTCGATGCGTGCGATATCTTTTAAATAAAGTACATTACCACTTTTATCTGCCTGTACTACGATATTCTCGAATTGTTCAGGAGTATTATATTTACCTGGGTATGTCAATGTATATTGTACTGCTCCTCCTGCATTCTGACCTAAGTTACCTGCAGCTACTTCCATACTCTGACTTTGGATAGAGCGCTCTACATCAGCAGGCGTTAATCCTCTATTTGCCAGTTTATGTGGATCTAGCCATATACGCATAGCATAATCCTTCTCACCAAATAGCTGTACGTTACCTACCCCTTTAATACGTTTTAACTCACGTACTAAGTTGATACGAGCATAATTCTGTACGAAGGTTTCATCATATAGAGCAGCATCCTCACTGATTAGGTCTACTACCATGATCATACCTCTCTGTTCTTTCTGAGTGATTACCCCCGCTTGTAATACCTCAGCAGGTAAGATACCTGTCACCTGAGCTACCCTGTTCTGTACGTTTACTGCCGCCTGATCAGGATCAGTTTCTAAATCAAAGAATACTGTGATAGCTGCTGTACCATCATTACTAGCTGTTGACTCTATATGAGTCATATTTTCTACCCCGTTAATTACCTCTTCTAAAGGAGTCACTACTGATTTCAATACTGTCTCAGCATTACCTCCCGGATAAGAAGCCATTACAGTTACACTCGGAGGTGCAATATCAGGGAACTGTGCCATAGGTAACTGTGTAAGTCCTACTGCCCCTAATATAACAATGATAAGAGATATAACTGTAGCTAATACAGGTCTATGTATTATCTTTTTAAGCATTTGATCTGTTTGTTTTAATTAAATAAAGAATCTTTGAGCCTACTTACTCGCTTGCTTTAGCAGTTTCTGTACTTGTATTACCTCCTGCATTTTTTGCTGCAGATAATACTGTCACAGTCATACCATCTTGCAGTTTATCTACTCCTGTTGTTACAAGTGTTTCTCCTTCTTTCACACCATCAGCGATAAAGTAAGTATGCAAGTTCTTTCCGATAATTTTAAGTTGTCTTTGATCAACTGTATTGTCTTTATTTACTACATAAGCAAAGATCTTATCTTGTAAGTCTGCAGTAGCAGCTATAGGTACTTGTACAGCATCTTTATGTGTAGCCATCAGGTTCACAATACCTGTACCTCCATTTCTCAATAAACGATCTGGGTTATCAAATACTGCACGTACACTGATAGAATTAGTACCTGCATCGAACTCTCCATTAATTACATCTACCTTACCACTTATAGGATACTTATCTCCATTACTTAATTCTAATTCTATAGGCATCTTCAGTACATTCTCTGAACCACCATTCTCTTTTACTAGATTAAAGTAGTCTGCTTCTGTCAATGAGAAATAAGCGAACATCTGAGAGATATCAGACATAGTAGTTAATTCCTCTACTTCACCAGCTGTCACTAAGTTTCCTACACGCTTAGTAATACGTCCTAAGAATCCATCTACAGGAGCCTTAATCGTACAGTAGCTTAAGTTTAACTTTGCTTCTGCCACAGCTGCCTCTGCCTGAGCCACGTTTGCTTTAGCGTTATCTAACACAGCTTGTGCAGTTTTTAACTGTATTGGAGATACAAAAGAATTATCTAATAAAGACTGTACTTTATCTTTTTCTAATTGAGCATTTACAAGAGCAGCCTGAGCTGCCTTTAGACTAGCATTTGCATTATTTAGTTGTATTTGATACGGTTGAGCGTCTATTAAGATTAATGCCTGCCCCTTCTTTACATAACTTCCTTCTTCTACAAGAATCTTATCAATATAACCTGAAGCTTGTGCACGTACTTCTACATTCACCCTTCCTTCTAACGATGCTGTATATTTTTTTAATACAAGAGCATCACCCTTCTCTACTACACTTGTTCTAACTTCTAATGAAGGCTGCCCTGCATCTCCTTCACTTGATTGCTTATTACAGCTAACGAAAAATACAGATAAACCAAATAATAGGCCTCCTAAAAACAAAACTTTCGTACTTCTATAAATTTTATTCATTTCTAACGCTTTTTACACAACAAAAATCAAAAATTATACCGCTCCTACTTCTAGAATTAGTTCGAAGCGTAAAAATTCGAACCTGAAGCGTCAAAAGGCCTTACTTACCTGAATAAACTCTCTCTTATACTTACACATAGACACAAAAAAAGCTACTAATGTAGCTTTATGAATTTAACCAATTTTTAAGTAATGGTGCCTTCTCACGGCTTACGATCACCTCTCTCTGAGGATCTTTTACTAAGCCTATTTTTAATTTCCCATTATAATAGTTCTGTACATGCTCTATACTATCTACACTCACGATATGCTGTCTATTAGCTCTAAAGAATATCTCTGGAGACAGCTCTTCTTCTAACTCCTCTAAGCTCTGACTTACGATTACAGTAGTTTTATCCTTTAAGACTAGATGTGTAATCTTTAATTCTGAATAAATAAAATCAATCTCACCCACCTTCACAGTCTTAAAACCATCCTTATAAGGAATCAAAAAACGAGAGCGATAAAATGCTTCTTTCTTGTGTAAGCTACCTAATATATCTTTAATCGAATCACTTAATACAGGAGAACTTCTAAGTGCTTTAAACTTATTCAATGCCTGTTCTAACTCTTCTTCCCTTACAGGCTTCATGATATAGTCTATACTATTCACCTTAAATGCTTTTAAAGCATACTCATCATAAGAAGTCGTAAATATCACAGGTGCTTTTATCTCTATCTGCTCAAATATCTCAAAACACAAACCGTCTTCTAATCTAATATCCATCATGATCAAGGACGGCTCCTCATGATGCTGTAACCATTCTATACATTCTTTTACACTCTCTACTACAGCTACGATTTCTATTGTAGAATCTAATACCTGCAATAAACGAGATAATTTATTAGCATTTCTTACCTCATCCTCTACGATCAAAACTTTCATCATGTATATTTTCTTTCTTAAGCTATTATTTCTAATTATTTATCATTCTTATTTAGTAACAAAGGCAACCTTACCACAAAATCTTTATCCGTTTTCTGAATAAGAACCTTGTGTTTACTTAGCAGACGATAGCGTTCTTTAATATTCGTCAACCCTACTTTAGAAGAAGGTAAGGTTACGACTAACTCTTGAATATTATTGCGAATCACCACATAATCCTCTTCTACATAAATATCTATTCTTAGTGGACTCTCTTTAGAAGCACTATTGTGCTTCACAGCATTCTCTACTAATAACTGTATAGCGATGGGTGCCACATAGAAGTTTTTCTTATCCACCTCTTGCACATTGATATTTAACAGTACTTTCGCCCCCATTCTTTCTTTAATTAAGTAGAAATAAGATTCTACGAAAGTCAATTCTTCTGACAGACTGATGGTGTTCTTTCTCACATTAGATAGCATATAACGATATACTAGTGATAAGTGATCTATAAACTTCACAGCGATATCCTGATCTTCTATTACTAACTCTGATAATGTACTGAAGTTATTAAATAAAAAATGAGGGTCTAGTTGCATCTTTAGCGATTCTAACTCTGACTGGCTCGCGATACGTTCTAGTTGTTCCGCTTTTAATTTAAGCTCTGCAGCATCTACCATGGACTTTTTCCAATTATTAATCAAAAAATAACCTGTGTGAATAGCACTGATAAAAATCCCTGTATTTAAACTAATGATTAATGACTGCCATAAATCTATCTTTGCCTCTAAATCTATTAACTCAAAAGACTCGTAAGGAGATAGATAGACATACACAAAATTAATAGCAAAATACACTGTAAAGATAAATATAAGTAGTAAGAAGAACTGTACTACTACACGCATCACTGGCTGTTTATCCCAAGGCAAAAACTTGTTCAAAGCTCTACTCAACCAAAGGCTCACCTCTGTAATGGCCATACAGTATAGAAATAGAACAAAGGCTGACTCCCACATCTCTTCTACATCCATTCTGAACCAATCTGCGTCATAAGGATTAAGTAAAAAATGAGAGAATAAGTAAAGTAAAAAAACTAATGGCACTACCATTAATCGATAGTGTTTTAAAAACAGTGATTCCTCTTTTACTTTCTTGGTCGACATCTTCCTTAATTAAATTCTATAACAAAAGTAAATCTATATTTCCACATTTAGAACCTTACCTTACTCAAAATGATATATCCTATCTTGAAACGGAAAAATACTACACCTACTTGTATTCTTTATCCATATTACCCATTTTAATTTCCAAAAATCATGTAATTAATACGAAAAAAACACAATTAGATAAAATCAGCTGAGATTTATACAAATAGCACATACCCATTTGCCAAATATATAATAACAAAAAAAGTAGTATAACATCAACTAGCTATACTACCTCTGGTAAAATGAAACAAAACAAATTATTTAATTAAAAGACACTTCTAACCCTAACATCTCAACTCTGTCAGACCTACTAACCTATTCTCAAAAAATTCTACAAAAGAATAATCTAATACACTAATCACACCTACCTCTTCTGATAATAATGCTGTTAATGTCTGTATATCATCTTGTAGGATATATTCTATATCTAAATCTGTATCTTCTAAGAGTTCTTCTACACTATCAATATCACAGTACTGATTCTCATCTAATAGTACAATAGCCCCTTTATGCTCCCCTATTAACAATTCTCCTATCAAGGTATGCTCATCCCATCTCCCTATAATAAAGATATACGAAGAGAAGATAGAGTCCTCATTCATCTCCTGAATAGACAATACATGATCTGTAGTAGTAAAAGTAAAGAAAGACACTGAAGCAACAGTTCTCATCAAAGCAGTATGACTACTGACCAACAAAAAACGAAAGTAATCATCCGAAAAGTTATAAGTATGCCTTAAGCCATTTATCTCATGCTTAAAAAGCACATCAACTCCTGAATCTATCAGAAATCGATAACGTAAAAACTCATTCATAGTAGTTGTATTGGTTACCTTAAAATTAATCAATTAAAAGGCATCAAAACACTCCTGACTAAAAACATAACATTCTGATAACATTAATATTAAATCCGAAAACAATAAAATGAATAGAAACGAAGAATGGGACAAAATAATTAATGAGCCTAAGGCTGATGATAGACCAATGCAACTATTAATAGATTATGATGAAAAAGGAAAAGTTATCTATCTATTATTATGTAGATACTTCTCTGATTCTGAGTTTAGAGCTATCGCTCCTGTCAAAACCATATCAGAGCCTAACTTCTCTCAACTCCTTAATAATTTTAAACAAACCACTAAATTCTAATCGATTGTATATAATTGTTTTTTTCCTTCTGAATCTACAGCTATTAAAAGTTAATTACCCACATAAGAATAAGGAGTAAAACTCATATACATCTACTGAGCGCTAATTCAAGTGCTTTCTCTAACTCCTCTCTAGAAGAATCTTTAGACATAATAATATTTTCATCTTTTTCTAATCCGATAAAACCATGTCTACTTCCTTTATTATGCATAGCACTAAAAACAATCTCAGTATCATTTGCTGATACAGATAATAGTATTGAGTTTTTATATAATTTAGCCATTGTCTTCACTCCTATTCCTTCAAGAAACTCTTGTTCCATCTTTTTTAAATCTCCTTCAGGTCTTTTTCCTTCCTTGCTAAAACTCAATGTATATAAAACAGTATCTAAAAGTACCCTAATACTAGGATTTTCAAGTGAGGTAAATGGAGGTATAGTAAAATTAAAACTATCCTTCACTATCAAAAAAGGATGTACTATATATTTATTCTTATCTTTAAATAGAATTATATCAACTAATTGTTTCATTATCTTATAACTCTAATTGTTATATTAATGTCATTATCTAATCCATATTTAATTGCACGGTTAATCTGTCCCCATTGATCAGTACTTCCTTTTCCTGTTTGAACAGCAAGTTCTAATGTTTTACTAGTATAACTTGTTCCCTCTTTAACACTAAGTGTCCCCTGCCTTGCGTTTGTAAATCTAGCTAACTTATCTATATATCCTTTCAATGTATTATATACAGCATTCTTTCCTTGATACCCTGTTAGAACCATACTCTTTATACTAGTAGCCACACCATTTTCTATTTTGTCTATTACAGGGAAATTATTAGCCTTTTCTGGATTTACCCCAACATTTGCTCTATTATTCTTCCTCGTTCTAAAGGAAGGTAAGACCCTACACTTTTTTAGGCATTAATGCCTTTACCCCTGTCATAATCCCTTTAGAAGCTAAAGTAAAACCTATTCCACTTGCAGCATACTCCATACCATGACCTGCCCAATCAGCCTGAGTAAAACTAGGATCATTATATCTAACGTAATCTAGATTATTAGCTGGTAATCTAATCTCAGATTTAGGTAATGCCCTTGGGTCGTTTGCCATTACTTTACCAAACATACGATCATACTCTACCTGTCTCTGAGTCATTAAACTTAGTAACTCTTGAGAAGTATAGTTTCCATTAACACCTCCAGTAACTCGAGGACCATACTGAACCGTAACTCTGTCTCCTTGTAAATTAAAAGATAATTCAAAACCTTCTAAGTCTATTCCACTTGTTACATTATTTTCAGCAAAAGCATAAGGAGAGTTCTGAGAATATTTAGGTGATAAAGGATCTATGTTTAAAAATCTTCCTATAGAAGGATCTGACATCCTAAACCTGAAAAAATAAATATTTAACCCTAACTCTTTTTGAATCTCTTGTCCTTGAAACTGATACTTATAATCCTTCATCAGCCCATCATTCTTCTGATTATAGCCCTTATGGGCTAACCCAAAAGGATAATAGTTCGTCTCCTCAATGATCTCATTAGACTCTATAGCGTTATTCTTATTTGCATCACTATATGAGAGTCTCACATTGCCCAAGTGATCTTTGTACTGATATACATACGCACTCTTCTCTGCATTAAAGAATCCCTCTGCTGTAGGGAAGAAACTAAGCTTGCCCTTTACATACTGAAATCCATCTAAATAATCCGTTAGCGTAACGACGCCCTTCTCTGTGACTTTCTTCTTTACCTTCTCTCCACTAGCTGTATAAAGATACTCTATTTTATCACTTCCGAAGTTAATCTCTACAGGTAAGTTTAGGTGATTATACCTAATCTTACTGATTTTTTTATGCTTATCACTAGTAAGGTTACCGAAGTCATCAAACCCATAATCTGCTCCACTAGTATTGACTTGCTTAAAACCCTCTTGATTTCCTGTAGCATCCCTTACAGTAGACAGTCTATTACTACCTAACTCATACCCAATTCTCTTAACTCTTAAAGTGAAATTAAAGAGTCATTATGCACGATAAACTCTCTTAAGTAAATACATTCAAATTCACTAGGTTGTATTTCTAGTGTTACTGACTTAATAGGCTTATCAGTTATATCAATAAATCTACTAACAGCTTGTCTAACCCTAGAAGAATTACTATAATATACATAAACTTTTTTGCCTTGATACTGCTTTAAATACACTAAATCAATCACTGTTGTAGGTGGACAATTTCGAATAGCAAGTATTAAATTACTCCTATTTTCATAATCGACATGAAAATCAATTATATATTGGTTAACATCCTCATCTACCAAATCAAACTCAATCTCTTTTATGGATTTCTCAAACACCCTTTTAAAAGTACTGTCTTTTATTACTAGTTCACTTAGTTTTTCTTCTTTAGAGGACTTTAACCGATTACTATTATTTTTACAACTTAATAGAGATATGCTCACTAATAAGATAATCAAGTATTTCATAATTCGTTCTTTTATTCTCACACATTAAACATTTTTAAACCAACTACTTTTAAAAAAACTTTCCCATTTTTCCATATATATAGTGAAATCCGTTTTCCAAAAGAAAGGAGATGCACAGAGCTCTGTTAACTCTTCCATTATACTAGTGAATCTTCTCTCCAACATCACATCATCATCACCGCTTACCATCACATAGCTATAATAACTGTTTAAAAACTGATCTATACAAACTTTCTCTAATCCCCTATTTCTAATACTATCTAATTCTGTGAAAAAAGCATACACAAAACCTTATACTCTTCAAAACTAATTATTGAGAGCACAGCATAAGTTAAACGCTCTTCTATAAGCGCCTTAAAATCGTTTATTAACATGTTACTATCAATCATAAACATTCATATCTATTAACTACAAGTCATAAAACAACCATTTCACATAGCTGCATTAAGGGTATTCAAATCCAAATGTTATTCGTTTCACACTATTATCTTTCAATAAAGTTATCTAAAAAAACCTTATCAGAATTACACAATTCAAATTGAGCACTATAATTTAACACTACTCATTTTTCCTCCTACACCCTCTTTTCTCCTATCTATTTTTTTACTACCTTTGCCTACAGTAAAGGCTTTGACTCAATGGCTATTATTGAGAATATTCTTCTATTCAAAGTCTGGTACATCTCACCAAAAAGAAAGCACAAATCACAGCTTTTAAAATTTTAACAAGTTTCTTAACATCATAAATTCACTACGAATCGAGTATTCATGCGGTCTCCGTTGTGGTTTTTTCGGAAGGTGTTCGGAAAACACCCCCTTTTTCCGAACACTTTGCAATGAACTTCCGAACAACGCCCAAACAACCTTCCCAAAAGCCTTACTATCATTGGCTTTACCGTGTGTTTCAAATCACTAAAAAACACTGATATGTTAATATTTTTAACATCTGTGATTTGTCCTGTTTTTAGATTTTAGATTGCTTTTAATATTCTCATATTTAGAACTTTTATAAACATTACTCTGCTCTAAATCTATTAAAATAGATATACTTCATCTAACATTAAATTTCTCTAATCCTAAAAAATGGCTTGATTTATGATTTAGTTTTGCAATAAAATCAGAGCTATGAACATACTTTTAATAGAAGACGAAGTAAGCGTATCTAACTTCATTAGAAAAGGTCTAGAGGAGAGCCAACATCAGGTGGCTTTTGCCTACGATGGGATGATAGGATTACAACTAGCGATGGAACAAGAGTTTGATTTGATTATTCTAGATGTCATTCTTCCCTATATGAACGGATTCGAAATCTGTCAACAAATAAAAAAATACAAAGGAGATATTCCCATCCTCATGTTGACTGCCTTATCTACGCTAAATGATAAGGTCAAAGGATTTAATATGGGGGCAGATGATTACCTGACGAAACCTTTTCACTTCGAAGAATTATTGCTGAGAATAAAGGCACTGACCCGTCGTAATACAATGGCTATGCCTACTCTAGAGTATAAAGCTGCGGATCTAATCATGAATACGTATAAAAAGACAGTAACGAGAGCAAATAAAGAAATCGTTTTAACCCAAAAAGAATATACCTTACTAGAATACTTCTTAGTGAATAAGAATAGAGTATTAACGAGAACACAGATAGCTGAGGCGGTCTGGGGTATCGGATTCGATAGAGGGACGAACCTCATCGATGTGTATGTAAATTATGTGAGACGCAAAATAGACAAAGAGTACAACACACAACTGATACATACAGTTATCGGTATGGGGTATATACTAAAGGATGAATAGTTTTTGGATTACAGTTAACGGTTAACGGTTTACAGTTTTCGGTTTACAGTATTGCCCTACGAGCATAATGTACTTAGATGAAGTAATAGTCTAATGATTGATACAATAGCCTAAACAGTTTCACAACATCACAACATCACAAAAAAACGATTTCACACCTTCACGGTTTCACTATTTCACAAAAAGACTATTTCACAAAAAAACAGAATAATGAAAATACGCAATAGACTTTCACTACAGTTCTCTGGCTTATTTGCAATTCTCTTATTGGGAGTGCTAATTGCAGTCTATTTTGTAGTATCTAGCCATTGGCAAAATACCTTCTTTAAACAATTAGAAGATCGCGCCTTCACAGTAGGCCATAACTATCTAGCAGAAGACAACTTCACTAAGGCAGAGTTCGATGAGGTCTTGCGCAAATATCCTCGTACATTACCTCTAGAGAAAATAAGAATCTATGATATTAATCTAGATCCAACCTTTATAGAAGAAGGGGATCTAAAATGGGATAAAAAGACACTAGAAGAGGTTATTGCAAAAAAGAAGATATACTTTAAACTTGATCAGGAGTACGTGGTAGGTATTTTCTATAGAGATAATTCTGGGGACTTTATCGTGATGGCTAAAGCAACTAATGAAAAAGGAGTAGCAGCATTACAACAGTTAAGAACAGTTATGCTGATCAGTCTAGTGATTGCCTTACTTATTACTTTTTTCCTCTCGCGTTTATTCGCTGGTTATTTTCTAATCCCGATTACCAGAATTAATAAGTACTTCGCGAAGAAGAATATAAATACTTTATTTCAGCCCATCCCTACACAGGATATGTCTAAAGACGAGATACGTACGTTAAGCGAGACTATTAATGATCTCTTTAATCGAGTACAAGAATCCTTTGACAACCAACAGGCATTCGTGTCTCATGCTTCGCATGAGCTAAAAACGCCTATCGCTTCTCTTATGGGGAATGCTGAGATAGCGCTACGTCAGAGCAGAACAGAACAGGAGTACGTAAAGGTACTACAAGGGGTAGTGAACGATGCAATACACATAGATCAGATGATCAATAATCTATTGGCATTATCACAACTAGACAGTTCTGTGTATCCATTACATAGACATGCTTTTGAAGAATTCTGGTGGACGATGATAGACCACCTTATAGCAGCTCAAAAAGACTTAAACCTAAACCTGACCATCAGCACAGAAGAAGACTTACACGAGCTATTCTTTAATGGCAACGGCAACTTATTAGAGCTAGCCCTTTCTAATATTATATTGAATGCCAACAAGTTTTCTCACAATGCACCTATAGAAGTAACACTGGATACTGATACCCACAATATCATTATTATAGTAGAAGATAAAGGCATTGGGATAAAAAAAGAGGATCTAGACAAACTATTTCTTCCTTTTTACCGTTCTAGTAATGCATTCGGGATAAAAGGAACTGGACTAGGTCTATCGTTAGCTTCTAAAATAGTACAATTGCACAAAGGCACATTGACCATAGAATCAGAACTAACAGTAGGTACTAAAGTGACCTTAATGATTCCGAAACTGCATCAATAGTAGTCATCTCAATCATTATCTAAATTATAATTCAACCTAACAGCGAGTATAAGATTTTATACTCGCTGTTTTTTTTGTGATGTTGTGGAGTTGTTTGTTGAAGGAGCTTGGTAGGCCCTCTAAGAGTATTTAACTATTAAACATCAGATGAAAACTGTTAAACCCAATCTCACATTAAAATTTTCTAATCTCCTTTTAATCCCCTATTCACATCTCTTTAAGACCGTCCTAATTATCGTGAAATAAGTTTGCCTTGTTAAAAAGAAAGTAAAAAAATAGACAAGAATTTATTTTATGCATATCACTAAAAGATCATTGTTATCCCTAGCTTTAGTACTGTCAGCGACAGTGACTAGCTATGCACAGGATAAAAAAGCACCTATCGTGGTGAGAGATGCGGAAACGCTAATTCCGCTACCTGGCGTGACTATCGAAGACATTACAAATGATAAAGTAGATATTACTTTAGACAATGGACAATTCGAATTAGACAATACAGACTTAAAAGAGATAAAACTACGCCTAACTTATATCGGATATACAGATAAAGAAATAACAATAAAGGTGGGAGATTATCCTTCATTTATAGACTTAGATGTAGAGGATAATTTATTAGAAGGAATTGTCGTAACAGGATATACTAAACAGTCTCGTTCTAAAACAACAGGAGCTGTCAGTAAAATAGAAGCTCAAGCGATCAATAAATCACAAGTGAGTTCTATGGATCAAGCCTTACAAGGACAAGTGCCTGGGTTATATGTGGCTTCTCCTTCTGGGCAACCTGGTACTCCTGGTAGGGTGACTATCCGCGGTATCGGTTCTCTTCAGGATGAGAACACGAATCCTCTTTATGTATTAAATGGAATGCCTATCTCTCCTGCTACATTTTCTGCTCTGAATCCTGAAGACTTTGAAGATATCACTGTTCTAAAAGATGCAGCGGCTACTGCTCAGTATGGTTCTAGAGGAGCTAATGGGGTGATCGTAATCACTTCTAAGAAAGGGGCACATGACTCTGATGGATTAAGGGTAACTTATCAAACTCAATACGGGTATTCTGAAGCCAATAACAGCAAATGGGATATGATGAATACGAACCAACGTCTTCAGTTCGAAGAAATGCTTCAAGACCAAGACTTACCTGGATGGGCATATTCTAGAAACAACCCTTATAAGACAGTAAATGGTGTACAGGTAGCTAAGACAGATGTTGATTATATAGAAGGAGATAGACGATTAGCTGAGATTAGACAGACTAATATTGATTGGAAAAAGAAGTTAATGAGAAGAGGGATTAATCAATCTCATAACTTAAGCTTCCAAGGGGGCGATGATAAGACTCAACACTATACTTCATTAAACTACTTCAAACAAGATGGTGTATTATACAACTCAGGTATAGAAAAGTTCAATGTGAATAGTAATATTCACCATAAGTCTGGTAGATTGAGTACTAACTTCTTCTTCAACTTAGCGAATATTAATAGTCAAACTTCAGAGTCTGACTTTGATGTAAGCGAGACAAATCCTGTAGCTTCTATGTACTTCGCGTTACCTTATGAGAATCCGTATGATGAAGATGGAAAACTTACTCCTGGTACGAATAGATTTGGTACAAATGCTTTAGCAATGTATAACGATGTTAGCCGAAGAGAAAAACAGCAGAAAGGTGTATTAGCAGGTAACTTTGCTTTTGATATTACAGATGACTTTAAACTTACTAGTACAATAGGGGTTGATTATACTAAGCTAAGTAATACACATATCATCAAACCTGATACGTACTTCGGAGACCTAGTAGAAGAAGGTGGTAAAGGAATGTATAGTCAAGGTGATCAGACTAACATCGGGCTAATGGCTAACTTCGGGGCTAACTATAAATACAGATGGGATGCACACGAGATAGAAGCGATAGCCTTAATGGAGATGAATAGACAGAAGTATAACTATCACGGCTTTACAGGATATGGGTTAATAGATGGGCTAGACCATACCGCAGGTGGTATCACACCAGGTACACCTGAGAATGACTTCATTCCTAAGATAGAGGGTAGAGCTTCTGAGAACTTATTACTTTCTCAAGTTGCTTTAGTGAGATACTCATATGAGAACAGATTTACGTTGTCTACGAGCTTAAGAAGAGATGGTTCATCCCGTGTACCTCGTAATAACAGATATAAGTACTTCTATGCTGTGGGAGGTAGTTGGAATATGAAAACAGAAGACTTTATGCAGAATATAGATGTTATCTCTATGGCACGTTTAAGAGCTAGTTATGGATTAACAGGTAATGCTAATGGCTTCGCTAGTGACTTCGGGTACCGCCGTCTTTATGGCCCTGGTCAATACAACGGAGGTACTGCCCTTAACCCTATAACGCCAGGGAACAATCAGTACAACTGGGAAATGAATAAGATTCTAGACTTAGGGTTAGAGTTCGGTTTATTTGAAAACAGATTAATTGGAGAAATAGACTTCTATAACCGTATTACGAGTGATTTATTCTTAGATAGATCTCTTTCTAGTACATCGGGGTTTGAATCCATAGCAGATAATATGGGTAAAATTCGAAACCGTGGTATTGAATTAAAACTGTCTGGAGATGTGGTAAGAAGTGGAGACTTCACCTTTAACTTAGGAGTTAACTTTGCTTATAACAAGAATAAAATCTTGAGCCTAGGAGATGAGGATGAAATCATCACAGAAGACTACTCTATCCATCAAGTCGGCAAGCAAATAGGACATTTCTATATGGTGAAATGGGCTGGTGTAGATCAGCAGACAGGTGCTCCACTCTATTATGACAAAGAAGGTAATATCACGACTACTTATGATCCTGATAATGCTGTATTAGTTAAAGGAGGGTTTGACCCTGCTATCAAAGGAGGGTTTACAACTAACTTTAAATACAAAAACTTAGAAGTAAGCGCCTTATTCTCTTTTATTAAAGGAATGTATAGACTTAACACAGGAGAGTTTTACAGAACATCCGCAGACCAAACTTACCGTATCTATAACCAGTCTACAAGTATGTTAGATATGTGGCAAAACCCTGGTGATGTCAGCGATAATCCTAGTGCAAAATACGCTCGTTATATGACTGATAGAGAGCTACAAAAAGCAGATTACTTAAAACTTAGAAACTTAAGTGTAAACTATAGATTTAAAGACTTCGGTAAATGGAATAAAATAGTGAAAGAGATCAATATATTCGCTCAAGGGCAAAACCTATTGACTTGGACAAACTTCAAAGGACAAGATCCTGAAGATGACAATAACTGGTACCAATATGAATACCCATTACCACGTACCATCACAGCAGGTGTAAAAGTAATTTTTTAAAGCAATGACAATGAGAACAACCATATATAAAATCAGTGCAATACTATGCTTAGCATTAGGAGCTATTAGTTTCCAGAGTTGTGATAGTATGCTAGATATAGACCCTAAAGATGCTGTAAATGAAGAACATATTTACAGTTCGGTTAAGCAATTTGAGTTTGGAGTATTAGGAGCTTATACAGAGCTAAACCTAGAATACAATACCTTAATCGGTTCGATCATGGCAGATGATTGTAAACTAGCTCCTAGTAATGCTGGGGTAAACTCTTATGCTGTCAATCTTAACCGATGGACTTTTAGCGCAGACGATGACCTTCTACAACAGATATGGATAGATTACTACCACAGCGTGTACAAGATTAACACACTACTAGAAAACATCCATAAAGTGCCTACTAGCAATGAGGCTGAAGTAGAAAAACTAAAGGAACTAAAGAGTGAATTACACGGTCTAAGAGCTTTAATACACTTCGAACTACACCGTATGTTTGGACAGTCTGAATACTTAGGGATGACAGCTTATACAATCCCTTATAAGACGAGTTCTGATGTATATGGGAAGCCAGGTAAACAAACAATACAAGACTTCTATAAACAACTAGAGAATGATCTAGTGGAAGCAGAACAGCATATTAATAAAGATACCACTATTCGCTTAAGTCAAGATGCTATCTTAGCTTTAACTGCACGTGTGGCATTATATTCACATGACTATACAAAAGCAGAAAGATATAGTACTCTGCTAATTAATAAATATCCACTAGCAACGGCAAAAGAGTTTGAAGGAATATGGGAGGACACTTCTAATGCTGAGGTTATTTTTAAACTGAAGCGCAACAATGATGACAACATTAGACCTAACATATTCTGGTATGACTTCAGCAATGGTAAAACACTGTACTATGCTTCACAGAAGCTAAGAGATCATTTTGACTCAGAAAATGACCAAAGGTATGAACACTTCTTCGGTATAGAAGATGATGCAGTCATCAGTAAATATGATGGTAGCGCATTCAACGATCGTATTAATGATTACAAAGTATTTCGCATCAGTGAAATGTATCTTATACGCGCAGAAGCATATCTAAAACTAGGTAATAATACCAGTGCTACTAATGATATTAATACGCTTAGAGACAATAGAATTAAAGATAATACTCACTTTACTACTGTGACGCTACAGGATGTATTACAAGAGCGTTTCTTAGAATTATCCTTCGAAGGACATCGCTATTTTGATTTAAAAAGATTAGGCTTGCCATTAGAAAGAGATTCACGTGATCTAGCAGTAGATACTGATAACACGATAATTAATGCTTTTGATGAATACTATCAACTACCTATTCCACAAAAAGAAGTACAAGCTAATCCAGCGTTAAAATACTAATACTAAAAAAGGCTATTCCTAAACAGAATAGCCTTTTTCATTTACAATAAACCTCGATTCATACTCTAAAGTATAAATCAACAATAGCAGGCCCCCACCTGCTATTGTTTTCGAAACAAACTAACCGTTATATCTGTATATTTTGACTTAATAATAACTTATCATATACAGTTACAACTTCTACATTAATTCCCCCAAACTAATGTATTTTTATATATTCGTCTTGGTGTTGCTCTAAAGCAAAACGCAATTCTTCAATAACTTCTTCCTTTAGTCTTTCTGGTGAAACGACTTTCACATATTTACCAAACTTCATGATTTGTTGCTTCAACTCATAATTTGGTTTTACTAATAAAGTAGCTAAAATACGTTCTCCACATACACTCTCTGTAATTACCTGAGATGAGTGAAGTGGGCAAGAATTTAAAACAGCTCTTTGACTCTTATCAAATGAAAGGACTACTTCGTGAACATCTTGATCGGTAAAGTTTAAGCCTATAATTTCACTAAACTTAGTTCTAGCTGACTCTGAGCATCCTTTAAAACGTTCGTTCTCAATCATCACATCTGATATAGTATCTAAAAAGTAAGTATGGTAATCATTATCTTCTAACGCAACAACATACCACGCATCTTCAAATTCTTTAAACAGTATAGGTGCTATTTTCACACGATATGGCTCTCCTTCTGACTGATTAGTATAAGTAAAAGATATTTTTTGATTTTTCGTCATTGCTGTATAGATCATTCTAATCGTATCTATTGGCAATACTCCTTTCTTAGATACTGGATCGATATAAGTAGAAGCTGACTCCCTAGATCCATTACTCGAATTAAGTATATCTGTAGTTACCAGATCTTTTAAATGTAATAAAACTTGATTTGCTCTTGCCAAATATTTAGGAGCAATATAATACCCTTTTTTAGCATTATCTAGTGATACCTCTACCCCAAACTCTGTAGACAAGTCACTAAGTGCGCGATACAGTGTACGTTCACTAATATCAATGTCATAACTTGCTAAGTACTCTAAAAGCTTTTCCCGCGAAGGATAATGATTTTGATTCAGGTAATTTAATACCAAAAAATAATAGCGTAATTTCTTCATTTTAACCCCAATTAAAATTAAGTGATAGTTGTGTTTTTTATAAATAACTAAATTAGCTTTTTTCTCTAATAAAAAAAACTATCTAATTGGGATACAAAAGTAATCCTATTATAATACAAGGTATTCAAAAATTGGGTGAAAGTGTCTTTTTTCTTAGTTAAGCCCAGTAATCTCAATTTGAGAATAGTTGAAATATTTATTCATAACCAGCTACTTCAACTATGTATTAACACATTTATAAATAGCTTAAATCAGGCAACGATAAGGTTATTTGATTACACCTTTATTAATAAAAATAGCGTCTATTTTAAATATAGACGCTATGGGGACACTCTAAATTCTTAGCTAGCCAACACTCTACTAGAAATTGCATCACAAGTTATACAACTCACAATATGCACGTTCTATACTAAGTATGGTTGATAGTAATGATACTTCTATACAATGTTCGCTCCTAATTAAAAAACAATTCGCTCATCTAAAAGAACATTACAAACATATTAATTTACCAATCTTCATAATCTAAAAAAAAGTAAAGCAAGTAATTTATTGAGTAAAGAAACTACTAACCACAATATACAGGTATAAAAAAGGAGTCACTTTACCCATGACTCCCTCTTCTTATACTATATAACTCAGATACTATCTCACTAGATAAATACCATCTTCTTTTATCTCTATCTTCTTCTCTTTATAAAGAGTTCCTATTGCCTTTTTAAAGGTCTTTTTACTCATGTTTAGAACTGTCTTGATATCTTCTGGATGACTATTATCATTCAGCCCTAAGAAACCTCTGTTGTGCTCTAATTCTCTGATAATAATTGTAGCACTGTCTACTACTCCATCAAAACCTAATTTGTTTCTACTAACGTCTATTTTTCCATCAGGACGAATAGATTTAATATACCCTATGATACGATCTCCTGTGTGTAACTCTTCAAACACTTCATTCTTATACATAAGACCAGCATGTTTTTCATTGATAATTACATTAATACCTAAATCTGTAATATGAGATACAACTAGTTCTACTTCTTCTCCTTCTTCTACAGTAATATCCTTATTATCGACAAACTGCTTTAATTTACTAGAACCTACCAATCGCTTACTTTGATCATCAAGATACATATAGATCAGATATCTATTCCCTTCTTTCATAGGACGGGCTTGTTCTCTAAATGGAACGAACAAATCCTTTTCTAACCCCATATCCATAAAGGCTCCATATTCATTAATGTAGCTTACTTTTAATAACGCAAACTCATTTACATATATTTTAGGCTCTAAAGTAGTAGCTACTGGTCTTTCTTCTTGATCTAAGTAAACAAAGACAATCATCTCATCTCCAACTCTAATATTCTCAGGTTCGTATTTACTAGGTAAAAGAATATCTGTTTCACCATCTGTTAAATAAAGTCCAATACCCGCTAAACGAGCAACCTTTAATTTATTATCATCTCCTATTTTAATCATATTCTTGTATATCTTTTATATTGTGAACTTAAGTTCACTTTTACTTTAATTCTAAGTCAAAAATGTCCTTCAATACCTCTACTTCAGGATTAATCTCTATAAAATGTTGGTACTTATCTTTTGAGTCTAATACTCTCTTAACTAGCTTAATCTCTTCGTTTACAGTAATATTTAATTCAATTGCAAAGTTCTGTAATTTTTTGCGAAGGTAATTAACCAAGTCATACTTATTCTCTTCAAAACTCAATTTAGAACCCTCATTTGGCAATTCTAATTCAATACGAGCTTCATACAAAGTAGGTTGAGCCATTCGCATTAAAGAAGCCATTAGCATTAATCCTGCTCTAGTCAAACGATCTATATAATAGTTCCATTCTCCCATTAACTGATCATAGGTAAAAGCCTGTTTAGGTAAGTCATCAGGGTTAATTACAACTTTTTCTAGAGACGAAGCCAACTCTTTTCTGTTTCGAATACTAGTCAACGATAAGGCAGAAGCTCTTTTAGGTTGTTCTGCTATAGGATTAGTATTACTTTCTATATTGAGTGACTGATTATTTAATGACTCACTTGCCTGAGGTTGTACTAGATGATTTGACTCAACAGTTTGAGCTCCTTGAGGAGCAACTGTATTATCATATTGATTATTTACACTTTGAGCATAACCACCTTGCTCTACTACAGGTACATTATTAGGCACTTGTATGTTTTGAGCTGATTGGTGAATACTATTTACCTCTTGTACAGATGTGTTTTTACTTACACTTGCCAAAGCATTTAACTCATCTAAATTACTTGTAAATTGTCTATTATGAAGTAATTCTTTAAGCGCTAAAGCTGGTATTATAAATTGTTTATCTTTTTTTTTTCGCCTTCAAAAGATAAAGACGCTAACTGCATTAGACACAATTCTACTAGTAATCTCTGGTTTTGACTTGATTTATACTTTAAATCACAATCATTCGCTATCTCTATTGCTTGTAACAAGAAAGGCATTGATGTTTGTTGTGACTGATTATAAAACAATTGTTTTCCATGATCTCCAATCTCTAATAGATTGATTGTCTCAGGTGTTTTACAAACCATCAAATCTCTAAAGTGAGAAGCCAATCCAGATACAAAATGGTGTCCATCAAATCCTTTAGATAAGATATCATTATACGCTAGTAATAATGCAGGAATATTATTCTGTAAAACAAAATCAGTGATACGAATATAATATTCAAAGTCTAATACATTAAGATTTTCAGCAACAGCTTGTCTTGTTAAGTTTCTACCACAATAAGAAACAACTCTATCAAATATAGATAATGCATCACGCATAGCACCATCAGCTTTCTGCGCTATAATACGCAAGGCATCATCCTCAAAGTTGACTCCTTGACTTCTAGCAACATCAGCTAAGTGATTAGCCGCATCAGCAATAGTGATTCGTTTAAAATCAAATATCTGACATCTAGATAAGATAGTTGGTATGATCTTATGCTTCTCGGTAGTTGCTAATATAAAAATAGCATGACGAGGCGGTTCTTCTAATGTTTTTAAGAAAGCATTAAACGCTGCAGAAGATAGCATGTGCACCTCATCTATAATATACACCTTATACTTTCCAGTCTGTGGTGGTATACGCACTTGATCAATAAGACTTCTGATATCATCCACTGAGTTATTAGACGCAGCATCTAATTCAAATACATTAAATGCAAAGTCCTCATTTGGATCATCATATCCCTCTTGGTTTATCTTTCTAGCTAAAATACGAGCACATGTCGTCTTACCTACTCCTCTAGGTCCTGTAAATAACAAAGCCTGTGCTAAGTGATTACTCTCAATAGCATTAACTAGAGTACTTGTAATAGCTTGTTGGCCTACTACATCTCTAAATGTTTGGGGTCTATATTTTCGGGCAGATACGATAAATTGTTCCATAGGTCTCTTATTATCGCAAAGGTAGTTTATTTTTTAGAATACAGAAATTATTCTCTTAACTCAGCAGGGAAAAACTCATCTTTACCTATCTTGTTTGACCACTGTTTTCTAAGTTCATTTAAGTGAATAGGCTTATGAGGCTCTCTGCTTTCTAACTCAAAAGTATAAAACAAATACTGTAACTGTACTTCTATATAAAAGTCATCCAAATAAAGTTCTGGATGATACTCCGACTTCAAATCTAAACTGAATGTTCGGGCGGCAGTATTAGACCAAAAAGCCTTCCACCCACTTTTAAACTCCTTAATCAATTTATATACAGTCTGTCCTGTCTGACGATCAATAAGCTTAATCAGCACTTTCCCATCATTACGAGACAGTTTCTTTAATCTCGCTGTAAACTGTTCTTCTAGATATTTCTGAGAGCGTTTTATATATTTACGCTTATCACTATTACTAGTCATCTTATCTAGGTTTGCATTAAGAATCACTAGATTCTCTGCTGTTGCCTTTGCATAAGGATATACTCTACGCAATCTATTGCGAAGAATAATCATATCACGTCGATACTTCTCGTCTTTAATATCTACCCCAATATAAATCTCAGGAATAGTATATTCCTGTATAGTATCTCCTTCTATTATGAGTTCATGCGGTATCTCTGGTACTTCAACTAGCTTCTTATCTTGTGCAATAAGGTATTGCACAAAAAACACAAAACTAATTACTAAAAGCTTTTTCATAACCTAAATTATACTCCAAAATTATCTCTTTTTGTTGAGTAATAATAATAGTATTAGGTAAATTAGCAAAAAAATAAAATCATGAGTACAAAGACAATTCTAGATGACAGTTCACTAGCTTTTTTAGAAACATATTTAAATAACCCATCTCCTACTGGACATGAGTCAAATAACCAAAAGACTTGGATGGAATATCTAAAACCTTATGTAGACACTTTTATTACAGACACTTATGGTACTGCTGTAGGAATAATCAATCCTGATGCTCCTTATAAAGTTGTGATAGAAGGACACGCTGACGAAATCTCTTGGTACGTTAAGTATATCACTGAAGAAGGTTTTATTCACGTAGTTAGAAATGGTGGTAGTGATCACATGATCGCCCCTTCTAAACGAGTACATATCCATACTAAAAAAGGAATTGTAGAAGGTGTATTCGGATGGCCTG
This sequence comes from Myroides odoratimimus, assembly GCF_030326305.1. Lineage (GTDB taxonomy): Bacteria > Bacteroidota > Bacteroidia > Flavobacteriales > Flavobacteriaceae > Flavobacterium > Flavobacterium odoratimimum_A. The sequence goes on from NZ_JACAKB010000009.1 coordinate 37,259, forward strand.
CTATACACATCAGAAATAGAGCTGGAAAAGAAGAATCTCCAAAAATAGAAACAAACTTTATTGACCTAGGATGTGACTCTAAGGCTGAAGTAGAAGCATTAGGAGTACATGTAGGTTGTGTGATTACATACCCTGACACTTTCACTATCTTAAACAATAATCGTTTTGTATGTCGTGCTATTGACAACAGAATGGGTGGTTTTATGATTGCACAAGTAGCTCGTTTATTAAAGGAGAATAACAAGGCACTACCTTTTGGACTTTATATCGTAAACGCAGTTCAAGAAGAAGTAGGATTAAGAGGTGCTGAAATGATCACACAAACGATTAAACCTAATGTAGCTATCGTAACAGATGTTTGTCATGATTCTAATACACCGATGGTAGACAAGAATATCGAAGGGGATAATAAGATTGGTAGAGGTCCTGTAGTAGGATATGCTCCTGCTATCCAAAATAACTTAAGAGAGTTAATCGAAGAAACAGCTGAGTATAACAATATTCCTTTCCAACGCAATGCCATGAGCAGAGTAACAGGTACAGATACAGATGCCTTTGCTTATAGCAATGGAGGTGTTGCTTCAGCACTTATCTCTCTTCCTCTAAGATATATGCATACTACAGTAGAGATGGTTCACAGAGATGATGTTGAAAACACAATCAAACTAATCTACGAAACACTACTTAAAATAGAGAATAACGAAACTTTTTCGTACTTTAAATAACATAGTAAGGCAGCCATTCGCTGCCTTATTTTTTATGAATTATCTACCAATTTTATACAAACAAATCAAAGGAATATGATTAAATCCTCTATCTTTGAATAAAAATACATTTAGATAATGTCCAATTACAATCGCAACAAAAATAAAGTTGCAAAACTAAATACAAACTTAACTCTTGCACAAATCATTGAGCAAGCAGGTACCAATCCAGAATATAGAATTGTATTTTACAATCGTTTTTTAAAAGATGATATTTATGTGCTCGTTGAAAAAGGAGCTTTAGAAGGTAAGACTGATGGTAGCATGGATCCTACACCTCCTATTATTGCTTTTGAGAACAACTGTATTCCTGTATTTACACATCCAGATAGAATATACGATGCTAGTGCTATACATCAAGAAATGGATTATATGAAAGTAAGAGGAAATGACTTCTTAGAAATGACACTAGGAGCTACTATCATTGTCAATCCTTTTTCTAAAGTATACAAAGAATTAGTCGTAGAAGAAATAGCAGAAATGCTGAACGGTAGTATATTCAACACCTTAAGTAGCCCTGTATTAAAAGCTCAGATGAATGTAAAAATAGGAGCACCAGAGACTGAACCTACTGTTTTATTAGAAGAGTTAAAAACTGCCTTTTCTGAGCACGAACTTATTAACGCAGCTTATATCGGTTGGACATTTAATGAGATCTTAGATAAAAATGCTCATTATGTATTCGCGATAGAGTGCGCTAAAGAATTAACTGATTTTAAAGAAGTAGCAGATTTAATCTCTAACTTCTGTAAACCTCATTTAACGAAAGAGGAATATATAGATATTATCAAGTTAGAAAAGAATGGAAACTTTAGCGATTATTTCTATAATCACGCCACTCCTTTCTACACAAAATAACAAACAATGGCAAAGGAAGCTAAATTCACCCCTATCGACTTAGAATCGTGGAACAGGACTCCTTACTATGAATATTACCGAAATATTCTAAAGACAAAATATACGGTAAGTATTAAAATAGAAATTACAGAAGTATTCAGTCTATACAAAAGTAAAGGATACAAGTTCTTTCCTACCTTCTTATATATCATCATGAAAGCACTTAACAACAGTGAGGAGCTTCGCACTTGTATACATGAAGGTCAACTAGGCACATGGAATTTTTTAGCCCCACAATACACCCTCTTTCACGAAGATGACAAAACATTTTCTGATTTATGGAGTGAACACGCTGATGACTTTAAAGCTTTTCACCACAATATCATCTCTGATATCGAGAAGTACAAGGATGTTAAAGGAATAAAGATAAAAGAAGGTCTACCTGCTAATTTTGTTCCCATCTCTTGCGTTCCTTGGATTAGCTTTGAGAGCATTAGTCAAGATACTTCTCATGACTCTGATTTTTTAAAGCCAATTATTCGTTTTGGCAAGTATTATCAAGAGCATGATAAGGTTTTAATACCATTATCTATATATGTCAATCATGCTATAGCAGACGGATATCACACTTCCATGTTCTTACAAGACATACAAGATATCGCAAACGATGCTAGAAACTGGATATTATAAGGATTATCTCTACAAGAGGTAATCCTTTTTTTATTTCCTCCCTACTTCAATAAACCTCATTATCAAACAACTACCCTATCAATCCCTTCATAGTCTCTGTTAATTTATCCTTCTTAGACAAATAACCCCCTTGTCGCGTATATAATTAGTGTACTTTTGCCGATTCTAAAATTTTTAATATATGCCACAACAACATAAGAATAGTTTTTTCTTTTTAGTATATCTAGTAGGGTTAAGTATCATAGGGTTTTTAGCAACAGATATGTACTTACCAGCATTTGACAAGATGCGTATTGATCTTGACACCACTAAAAGTAATATTAGCGCTACCTTAAGTTTATTCCTTGCTGGATACGCTATCGCACAACTAATGTGGGGACCAATATCTGACAAAGTCGGTAAACCAAAAACCATTATAATAGGTCTTAGTATATTCACTATTTCCTCTTTAGCAATTTTCTTTACAGATAGCGTAATCGCCTTTATCGTATTAAGACTAATACAAGCTATCGGAGTATGTGCTGCTGCTGTTAGCTGGCAAGCCTTAGTTATAGAAAAATATCCTTCTAGCGAGACGAATAAGGTATTTGCATCTATTATGCCTTTAGTAGCCCTATCACCCGCTCTAGCGCCTTTATTAGGAGTATACTTATTAGATCATTTCGGATGGAGATCTATCTTTATCACATTAGCAATTATATCTGTTCTTCTGATTTTATACACTTTCACTATAAAAGAAGAAAAGAAAGTAGAAGAAACAGTACAAGTTGAAGCAAAGAGTATTTCTTATTTCGAAATACTTAAGTCAAAAAAATACGTAGGTAATGTACTTATCTATGCATTGTGCTCTGCTGCCTTCTTTGCATGGCTGACAGGATCACCTTTCTTCTTAAAAGAAATGGGATACAATGAAAGCGAAATAGGCTTTAGTTTTGTACCTCAGACCATTGCCTTCTTAGTAGGTGGCTTTGGATACAGAACACTATCTTCTAGAGTAAATGGAGACGTATTAATGCCTTTCTTTATAGCATTATTTGTTATCGCTATTAGTTCACTTACAGCATTAGCAGTGTTTACTACTCCTACCCTGACTACCTTATTAATCCCGTTTTGTTTAATGGCTTTTGTCAATGGAGCATCATACCCTATTGTAGTTTCAGAAGCTTTAAAGCTATATCCTAATAACTCAGGTAAAGCAGCTGCTCTGCAAAACACTATTCAATTAGGAATGTGTTTTATCGCTAGCTCCATAGTTTCTCTATTTACAGAAGACGCTTTATTTACTACTGTATTAGTTATGACCGGAACTATTCCACTAATATACATAGCCTACCGATTGACAAAAAGTTCAAAATAATAGACACAAAAAAAGGAACCTAAATATTTAGGTTCCTTTTTTTTATATATTCTATCTACATATTATGCGTTAGATACATCTACAGTAGTTGCTTCTGCAATTTGTTTGTAAGTACCATTCTCTAACTTCTCGCGGATAGCTTCATAAGCTTTTAATGTCTCATCGATATCCTCTTTAGTATGAGTTGCTGTAGGAATCATTCTCAATAAGATAATTCCTTTAGGAATAACTGGATAAACAACGATTGATAAGAAAATATTATAGTTCTCTCTCAAGTCATTTACCATAACCATTGCCTCAGGAATACTTCCTTCTAAGTACACAGGAGTAACACAAGTATTTGTATCACCGATGTTGAATCCTCTGTCTTTTAATCCATTCTGAAGTAAGTTTACATTCTCCCATAACTTCGCTTTTAACTCAGGATTAGTTCTTAAAAGCTCTAAACGTTTTAATGCTCCTTTAGTGAAAATCATTGGTAATGATTTTGCGAACATTTGAGAACGTAAATTATATTTTAAATAATCAATAATATCTTTATCTGCTGCTACGAAAGCTCCGATAGAAGCCATAGACTTAGCAAAAGTAGAGAAGTACACATCGATACCATCTTGACATCCTTGCTCCTCACCTGCTCCTGCTCCTGTAGCACCTAGAGTACCGAATCCATGAGCATCATCAACTAATAAACGGAAGTTGTATTTCTCTTTAAGAGCTACTATTTCTTTTAATTTACCTTGTTGACCTCTCATACCGAATACCCCCTCAGTGATCACTAAGATACCTCCACCTGTAGTTTCAGCCATTTTAGTTGCTCTCTCTAAGTTCTTTTCGATACTTTCGATATCATTGTGTTTATAAGTAAAACGTTTACCCATATGTAAACGAACACCATCAATAATACAAGCGTGAGAATCTACATCGTATACGATTACATCATTCTTCGTTACTAAAGCGTCGATGATAGAAACCATCCCTTGGTAACCAAAGTTTAATAAATAAGCTGCTTCTTTTTGTACGAATGCTGCTAATTCATTTTGTAATTGCTCGTGCATTGTAGTATGTCCAGACATCATACGAGCACCCATTGGATAAGCTGCTCCATATTCAGCAGCTGCTTCAGCATCTACTTTTCTAACTTCTGGGTGATTAGATAAACCTAAATAATCATTGATACTCCAGTTAATAACTTCTTTTCCATGAAACATCATACGATTTGACAAAGGTCCCTCTAGCTTAGGAAACACATAATATCCTTCCGCTTGAGATGCCCATTTTCCTAAAGGCCCTTTATTTTTCTGTATTCTGTCAAATAAATCGTTTACCATAATATAACTATGTTTAAAAAAACAATTGCAAAAATAATGATATTTTGTATGCTTTCATAATAAATAGGGAACTATTTGAACCGAAACCCCTCTAACTGTGATAGTATTAAATGCATTTTACATATAATATCTCAATATAAAAACGCGAACAAAATGACCATTTTTTTCACAAAACATCTAATGAAAAGTGTTTTTAAAATAAAAACCTCCCAATATGGGAGGTTTTTACTTCATATTTTTAATATAATGCAGGGTATAAATTAGGATTTACCTCATTCATCATTGCATAAACTTTTTCAAAAACATCTTCTGATGATGGCTTAGAGAAGTAATCTCCGTCTGTACCATAAGCAGGTCTGTGTGCTTTAGAAGTCAATGTTTGAGGATCGCTATCTAAGTGACGGTATCCTTTTTGTTCTTCTAACACTTTTTGAAGGATATAAGCAGAAGCACCACCTGGCACATCTTCATCGATAACTAACAGGCGATTTGTTTTAGCAAGACTCTTCACGATATCGTGGTTCAAGTCAAATGGCAATAAAGACTGAGCATCTATAATCTCAACATCTATTCCTACTTCTAACAACTCTTTTGCAGCTTGCTCTATAATTCTTAAGGTAGAACCATAAGATACGATTGTCATATCTTTTCCTTCTTTGATTGTCTCTACTACACCGATAGGAGTTTTAAACTGCCCTAAGTTATTAGGCATTTTCTCTTTTAAGCGGTATCCATTAAGACACTCGATTAATAAAGCAGGCTCATCACTCTCTAATAAAGTATTGTAGAATCCTGCTGCTTTTGTCATATCTCTTGGAACTAATACATGCATTCCTCTGATTGCATTTATAATCATCCCCATAGGAGATCCTGAATGCCAGATACCTTCTAATCTATGACCACGTGTTCTAACAATCAATGGAGCTTTTTGGCGACCTACTGTTCTATATTGAAGAGTAGCTAAATCATCACTCATGATTTGGATAGCATATAATAAGTAATCTAAGTACTGAATCTCAGCGATAGGTCTTAGCCCACGCATTGCCATACCGATACCTTGACCTAAGATAGTAGCCTCTCTAATACCAGTATCTGTTACTCTATTTAATCCATGTTTCTCTTGAAGTCCTTCTAATCCTTGGTTTACGTCACCGATATTACCAGAATCCTCTCCGAAGATCATCACATTTTTATGATTTTCTAAGATAGTATCGAAGTTATCTCTTAGTACTACACGAGCATCTACTTCTGTAGCATCTGCATCATAAGTAGGCAGTACCTCTTCAATAGCTGTAGCTGTACCCGTCATTAGGTGAGAGCTATATCTAGGTTGGTTCTTAGCGAAGAAATCATCGATATACTGCACTAATGCACCTTTACCTGATTCTTTAATCACCATTCTCAGTACCTTACGAGCTGTAGTGATTACATCTCTTCTGATTGGCTCTTTAATACCAGCTAAATCATTAGCCATCTTCTCTATAAATACTCTATTTGCACTAGATGCAGCTACAGTACCTAATAAAGCTACTAATTCATTACGCTCAGCGATGATTGGATCTACATAAGCTTTCCAAGCAGCTTTTTTGCCTTCTAGTACTTCTTTTTTAAGTTGTTTATCTAGCTCATCTAACTCTTCCGCAGTAGCAATATCAGAAGTAATCATCCAGTTTCTCATCTGAACGATACAATCGTGCTCTACTTCCCAAGCTAAACGCTCTGGACTCTTATATCTCTCATGAGAACCCGATGTAGAGTGTCCTTGAGGTTGAGTTAACTCTTGTACGTGTACTAATACAGGTACGTGCTCTTCTCTAGCTATTTTAGAAGCTTGGTTATAAGTATCTACTAAAGCTACATAATCCCATCCTTTCACACGTAAGATTTCATATCCATTACCATGCTCATCTCTTTGGAATCCTTTTAATATCTCAGAGATATTCTCTTTTGTAGTTTGGTATTTTGCGTGTACAGAGATACCGTATTGGTCATCCCACACATTCATTACCATAGGTACTTGTAATACCCCAGCAGCATTGATAGTCTCGAAGAATAATCCTTCTGAAGTAGAAGCATTACCTATCGTACCCCATGCTACCTCATTACCATTTACAGAAAAGTTTCCTTCCTTATCAGCATCTGCAAACTCTCTATAAAATTTAGAAGCTTGAGCTAATCCTAATAATCTAGGCATTTGCCCAGCTGTAGGTGATATATCTGCACTTGAGTTTTTTTGGTCAACTAATTTTTTCCAATTTCCGTTCTCGTCTAAGCTGTGAGTAGCGAAGTGCCCTCCCATCTGACGACCTCCAGACATCGGATCATTCTCTAAATCAGCATGTCCAAAAAGTCCTGCAAAAAATTGTTCTACTGTCAATTGTCCTATCGCCATCATAAAAGTCTGATCGCGGTAATATCCAGATCTAAAGTCTCCATTCTGAAAAGCCTTCGCCATAGCAAGCTGTGGCACCTCTTTTCCATCTCCAAAAATTCCAAACTTCGCTTTTCCAGTAAGCACTTCACGTCTACCAAGTAAACTACATTCTCTACTTAGTTTCGCAATCTTATAATCTTGAATTACTTCTTTCTTAAAATCATCGTAAGAAAGAGCCGTTTTTGTTTCTTTTTGACTCATTGTAAAATACACTAATTTACTTGTTACGAATATAAAATAATATCACTAAAAAAGCTAGTACATACTTCTTCATTATATTGAATTAATACATACATCTTTTGATAATCAATCAAAAAAACAGTAAAAAAATTACACTAAGTAAAAATTAAAGTATTTTTAACAAAACGATATTATGAATTTCGTAATCACATATAAAAAAATATCCCCTACAAAGAGGGGATATCTATTATTCGATAATTGTTAAAATATCTTCTAGTGCAAAACGTACTTTCTTCATAGGTAATAACCAATCATTTTCATGATCTCTTTCTCCTATCGCTAAAATAGTTACACTTCTCAGTCCTTTCTTATCTAAACCTAATGCCTCATCTAACTGATCATTATAGAAGCCCTCCATAGGTGAAGCATCTACTCTTAACTCAGCCGCAGCTGCAATAGCCATACCAAAAGCAATATAAGCCTGACGAGCTGCATGCTCTGCTTGCTTCTCTTGTGACATTGCTGCAAAGTTACCTTTGATAAATCCTTTATAATCATTCATAGCACCAGGAGCTAACTCTCTCGTCTTCTCTACATTATCGAATACAGCATCAATGCGCTCTTCTGTATAAGCATCCCAAGCAGCAAAAACCAAAACATGTGAACTATCCACCACCTGACTTTGATTCATAATCACAGGTAATAGCTTCTCTTTTAACTCTTGATTCTTGATTAAGATCATCTCGAAAGGTTGTAACCCAGAAGAAGTAGGTGCCATACGAGCTGCCTCGATGATCTGCATTACTTTTTCGTCTGCTATCTTAACTGAACTATTATATTTCTTAGTAGCATAACGCCACTGTAAACTCTTTAGTAACTCCATAATTTATTAATTATCTCTTAGCCAAAAAAGCTAAAACATTATTCTCTATACGTTCATTAATATTAGAGATATCAGCCTTCACAAATGGTTCTCCTATAATCTTCTCATATAGCTCTATATATCTATCTGATACACTATTGATATACTCATCCGTCATCTCTGGTATTGCCTGTCCTTCTTTTCCTTGAAAGCCATTGCTGATTAACCATTGTCTGACGAACTCTTTAGACAATTGCTTTTGAGCCTCCCCTTTTGCTTGTCTTTCTTCATAGCCCTCTGCATAGAAGTATCTAGAAGAATCTGGCGTATGTATCTCATCGATTAACACAATCTTTCCGTCTTTAGTCTTCCCAAATTCATATTTAGTATCCACTAAGATCAAACCGCGCTCTGCTGCTATCTCACTTCCTCTCTGATACAGTGCGTGTGTGTATTGCTCTAATACCAAATAATCTTCTTCAGAGACAATCCCTCTTGCCAAGATATCTTCTCTCGAGATATCTACATCATGAGCTCCTAAATCTTCTTTAGTAGATGGAGTGATAATAGGTGATGGCAATTGATCATTCTCTTTTACCCCTTCAGGCAAGGTCACTCCGCATAACACTCTCTTTCCTTCTGCATACTCACGAGCAGCATGCCCAGCTAGATAACCTCTGATCACCATCTCCACCTTAAACGGCTCACATACATGCCCCACCGCTACATTAGGATCAGGTGTAGCTACTAACCAGTTAGGAACGATGTCACTTGTCATCTCCATAAACTTGGTTGCTATCTGATTTAGGATTTGTCCTTTAAAGGGAATTCCCTTAGGCATAATAACGTCAAAAGCCGATAATCTATCTGTAGCAACCATAACTAATAAGTCGTCTGCTATATTATAAACTTCTCTTACTTTTCCGCGGTAAACTGACTTTTGATTTGGAAACTCAAAACCCGTTTTTGTGATTGTGTTATTCATATTCTTGTTATAGTTGTGTAGTTCTTTTCTATTCTAGTAGGCTATCAAATCTAATAGCGCTGTTTCAAATCTGTCCTTAGGCAGATATTGATCTTCTAAAGCTTTCACAAATGGTATGGCTGTCTCTAAACTGGCTACCCTTCTTACAGGTGCATCTAAGTCTTCAAAACAATTCTCCATAATCATCGCCGACATATCACTTGCAATTCCTCCGAATAAGGAATCTTCCTGCAAAATTATAACTTTATTTGTTTTTTTCACTGATTTAAATACAGTTTCCTCATCTAAAGGTTGTAAAGTTCGTAAATCTATCAAATCAGCCTTAATATCAGGGTGCTTGTCTAGCACTTCCATCGCCCAATGCACTCCTGCTCCAAAGGTCACTACGGTCACATCTGCCCCTTCTCTCAACACACTCGCCTTTCCAAACGGCAGTGTATAATAATCCTTAGGTACATCCTGATAAATACTCCTATACAACAGTTTGTGCTCAAAGAAGATCACAGGATTAGGGTCATTAATAGCAGTAGCCATTAGCCCTTTTGCATCATACGGAAAAGCAGGGTACACTACCTTAAGTCCTGGTGTTTTTGTAAACCAAGCTTCATTGGTCTGTGAGTGGAATGGGCCTGCTTGTGTACCACCACCACACGGCATACGCACGACCACATCTGCCTTCTCATTCCATCTGTAATGTATCTTTGCCAAATAGTTTACAATCGGATTAAACCCAGTAGATACAAAATCGCCAAACTGCATCTCCATAATCGCTTTTCCTCCATTGATAGAATACCCCATCGCGGCAGAGACTACTGCGCTCTCACAGATAGGTGTATTGCGAATACGCCCTTTGCCAAACTGCTCTACGAAACCATCTGTTACTTTAAATGCACCTCCGTATTCTGCAATATCTTGCCCCATGATGATTAAGTTATCATGGCGTTCAAAAGATTGTTTTAACCCTTCTGATATCGCATCTATCAGTCGAATATTAGCTACTTCTGCTGTTGGTTGTATATCTTCATACTGATAAGGAGCATACATATCATTCAGCTCTGTAGCCAAGTCCGCTACTATAGCAGGCTCTTCTTGTGTTGCCTTCCAGTCCTTGTCTATCTCTTGTTTAAACTCTTCTCTAATCTGTTCGTCTAAAGCATCTGTCAGTACGCCTATTTCTTTTAGATAAGCTCTGTAATTCTCCACAGGGTCTTTTAGTTGCCACATATCCATCAGTTCTTGAGGCACATACTTTGTACCACTAGCTTCTTCGTGCCCACGCATTCTAAAGGTCAAGAACTCTATCAATACAGGACGAGGATTCTCACGCATAGATTGTGCCAGTGCACTGATCCGCTGGTATACTTCTAAGATATTATTCCCATCTATAATATGACTTTCCATCCCATATCCTATCGCACGATCTGCTAGATGCTCACATCTATACTGCTCATTCGTAGGAGTCGACAGTCCATAACCATTATTCTCGATTACAAAAAGAACAGGTAAGTCCCACACAGAAGCAATATTCAGCGCCTCGTGGAAGTCTCCTTCAGAAGTAGCTCCTTCACCTGTAAATACTGCTGTTATCTTATTCTCATTTCTCAAGGTATGCGCTAGGGCAATACCATCTGCTACACCCAACTGAGGCCCTAGATGAGAAATCATCCCCACGATATGATACTCTTGAGTACCGAAGTGAAAAGAGCGCTCACGTCCCTTAGTGAACCCATTTGCCTTTCCTTGCCATTGAGAGAACAAGCGGTGTAAAGGAATATCTCTAGAGGTAAACACCCCTAAGTTTCGGTGCATAGGCAGAATGTATTCGTCCTGCTCTAAACTAGCAGTCACTCCTACACTGATAGCCTCTTGCCCTATTCCGGAGAACCATTTAGATACTTTGCCCTGTCTGATCAGGATAAGCATCTTTTCCTCTACCATTCTAGGTTTGAGTAATTTTTTATAAAGTCCAAGTAACTCTTGGTCTGTTAAGTTTTTTCGGTCGTAATGTAATTGTTTCATAATTGGTTTAATAGACTCTAAAAATAAGCATTTGCCCCTACTAAACAAATTAATTCTAAACAAGTAATTACATTATTCTATAATCACTTTTACAACTCATAACAATACTTACTTTCAAAAAACTTTAAAACATTCTTACCATAAACTTGATTAAACTCTTCTTCTGTTATTTCTATTTCTTTCCCATTCTTTATCTTATAATACCATGTTGGCGGATTAAAAGAATCATCTATTTCTCTTGTTCCAATATAGGTTCCAAAAACAGCATAGAGCTTATTCTCATGTAACTTATAAACTTTTTCAGTTCCTCCTCTACCTTCTCCATATTCGTATAATAACTTCTTTCTAAAATCTGTTCCAGGTACAGAGGTATAAATAGAATCATTATATACTTCATCAAAAACATACTCTTTACTATTGGAATTATACAATAAGAATTGAAATTTGACTGGTGGATACGCTGGTAAAAAATGAAATGCTGAAATATCTAAATAACCATCAAAATTATAATCTTGTAAATAAATCTTAAAATTAGGTTCGTCCTTATAATACCAAAATACAGACTCAATTTCTATTCGTTTAACCTCATGTTTATCACTTATTTCAGCTATCTCAGTTACATTATAAGTATCGTTCGAATAATCAGTTTTATTTAAAAACGCTTTATACTGTTTCTGAGGGTACCCCTTACCTTTAGGGTTAGCCATTACAAAAGGCATTACAGCACCATTGCTCACATTAGTCCATTCACCTACTACCTCTCCTTTATCATAATCAAAGTGCCCTCTGAATGTATTACCAAACTCTTCTTTAAACTCTAAAATTCCATGACTCACAGTTCCATTAATATCAATAAAAGTTCCATTATTTAGATAATAGTAATATCCTGATATCTCGTCTTCAAATACTTTTAAATACATATCAAAAGCATATTTATCATCTATCTTACCTGTAAAATGGTACGTATAATGAACATCTACATCCTTCCATCTTTTATCTGTAAAATCAGCACTATCATCCCACTCGCTTAGTTCTCCTTCGTCATCCCACTCCTCTTCTGCAAGAACCACTTCTTCTGTAGTCGTATTAGGAAATTCTTCTATCTTCTTCTTACAAGATATAGTGACTAATACCACACTTAATAACAATAATATTATTTTACTCTTCATATTTCAACTTTATTAACTCCTTAAAAATAAAGTTATTTTCATTCAGCTCCCTTATCCTTTTTACTTATAAGTATAATTCACAATCTACACCATCTCTCTTGCTGATTCTAGGAGTATTCTAGGGGTTTTCTTGCAGTTTACTAGCCTAGAGAGGCATTTTCTCGAAGGAAGGTGCAAGGATGCCTCTAGCAACCCTCAAGCAACATCATAGAAATATAAGCTAAACTCAAATGTCAAATCAACTTTCAATAAAGACAGTTTTAAATAAAATGCTGATAGTATTCAAAGTATTTTTAACTTTTTTTGCCTCTAAAAACGTATTTACTGGCTTCATCAAGGGTTCAATAAATGGACGAGAAGTGAACTAGAAGAAAAGTACCCTTCTGATATCTTAATTTTACAAAAAATAAAGCAACCATTTAAAAATCAAAATTATGGCAGAAGCAATGAACGGAATGTTAGGTGGCGTATCTGGTAAGGTAGGTCCCGTAATAGGCGTAAGATGGCGAGGTCGCTATTTCTGGCGATCTAAAGCGAGGAAAAGCACTAAACCTTTTTCAGAAAAACAACGGATACAGCAGGAGAAAATGGCACTTGTATCTTCTTTTTTAGCCAAAATAAGAGGATTTATTAATCAATACACACCAATGAGACAAGGTGAGAAATCACTTATCAATGGGACAGAACAACAATCTTCGTTTTTACTCAGACATGGTATCGGCTATGAAGGTGACAGAGGGTACTTACAACTCAATCTAGTCACTGTATCTATAGGAACACTTCCTGTAGCACATATCCATAAAATACAACTTACAGAAGATAAGCAAATCAAACTAGAATGGGAAGACAATAGCTATAACAGCATGACAGCAGAATCTGACCTGCTAAGCGTCGTAATCTTTCACAATGAAGAAGAGGAATTTCAGATCTATGATACGGTAGGACAACGAATGGATAAAATAGGACTGATCACACTGAAAGAACAATGGACTTACGGTACGATCCATATCTGGACAATGTGGAAAAACAAAGAAGAGACACTGAATAGCACAAGTTTATATCACGAAGAAATAGCTCTAGATTAGCTGATCAGATACAGTGTAGTACTCTACTTCATTCCTGCCTAAACAACCGATAGAAATGAAGTAGATACACTATGCTATTATACCTAATAGAACTTTTATATTATCTATCAGATTCATTTCATAGTACATTAGGTAGAATAATGAACTATATAATCTGATGATGATAACTGATGTAACGCTTAAAACAAAAAAAGGATTAGATAACCTACTGATTATCTAATCCTTTTTAATACTTCTAAGAGCAACAACTATTTCTTAAAGTCCTCCATAGGTACATAGATAGTGGTAGTCGTAGGAGTGTAAATACCAAAAGTAATACATCCTAATAGACCATCTACAAAGCTCATTTGAGTCTTCACAACATAGTTCGTTTTCTTATCTGCTAGTTCACTTCCTTTATACCCTTTGTTTAAAGGAATTAAACCTGCTATAAGCGCATGATTCTTCTTTTTGTTTACTTCTACCACAGGCATTGTTAGATCAGTATCACCTACTGCTACTTTTGCTGTATAACAAGATGTCATAGTTATTGCAACTACACAACACATCAAGGCTAATTTAATTGTCTTCATTTTTACTATTCTTATTTTTAATGATTCTAAATATACTACCCCTTGAAGTATATTAAAAATAGAGAGACAGTATTATAACAATATCATAGATAATATAGATTATCAAATAAATAACTTATAAAAAATATTAAAAACAGAAATGTAATTTAAAAACACTACTATTTAGAACAGTAATAAATAAAGACATAAATAGTCAATTTAAGCTATTCACTTTATAAATCAGATTACGTATCGCTAATTAGATCTAAATAAGTTTTTTTTACATACAAATCAAGGCGAAATATACACTGATTAATACAACAAATAACTCCCCCTAAAAGCTTTATCCCCCTCAGAATCACCTTACATATTAACCCAATACTACAAAGCAATTCTGCCCCCTGGTTCTTTCATTAGCGATATAACCTTACTCTAAGTGAAATCACTCATGTAGACCTGTTTTGTATAATAACTATTCGTTTAGATGCCAAATACATAATCTGGGTTAAAAATGAACTAAGATTTACACTAGATTAATCATTTCCCATTTATAGTACTTATATTTGCAAGGTTATACATTGAATAAACTACTCTGTCAGGGGAATCGTGTGAAACTCACGAGCTGTCGCGCAACTGTAAGTAATTAGAACTAATTATAAGTCAGATCACCTACACAGTAGAAGTATAATATTATGGTATTGCTTTCGCGATTTGAAGCAACATAGTTATACTAATATCTTTCCCTTATGACATTTTAGAAAGAATAGTATACTAAACAACTAAAAGCCAAAATAGCTATTCCATAATTTATGAATATTAAAAGTAATAACTAACTCAAAAAAGAATCATTACAACAATATGGAAGGTCAATTAACAAACAGAGAGTTACGTATCCAAAAAAAAATAAAGGATTCGGAAACACACGTATTTAAAGCTGTATTCCCAGGACAAACTAATCACCACAACACCATGTTCGGTGGAGCGGTAATGTACATTATGGATGAGATAGCATTCATGACAGCTACACGTTTCTGTCGTAAACCTATTGTAACTGTATCTAGTGATAAGATTGATTTTAATCATCCTATCCCTGCAGGAACACTAGTAGAGCTTATCGGGACAGTAGTACGTGTAGGAAGAACGAGCCTAGATGTACGCGTAGATGTATTCGTAGAAAGTATGTACAGAGAAGGAAGAGAAAAAGCGATGACTGGTACATTTACTTTAGTAGCGATCAATGAGAGCAAACGCCCTGTTCCTGTATTTGACGAAGTAGAAGAATAGTAAATCTTTATATCATACAAAAAATCCCTAACGAATAATCATTAGGGATTTTTTTATACACACTGTTTTGATTTCTATTCTAAAAACAGCACACGCTTGGCGTCTTCTAACAAGAATTTGCTCAAGCCACAACACTATTTCACAATAAAAGCTACCTTATTCAGATAGCTTTTATCGCAAAAAAAATTAAAGATTATTCAGCAATTGCTTGCTCAACTTCGTCTAACATCATTTTGATAGACTTAAGTCCTCCTCCTGATAAATACCATATTTCTGGGTTTAAGAAAATGATTTTATCATTTTTATATGCGTTTGTTTGTTTTACTAATGCATTAGCAAACTCCTCTTTACCCATAGTAGCTCTCTTAATAGCAGCTCCTCTATCGATTACGAAGATGTAATCTGGGTTTAATTCTTTAATGAACTCATTAGAGATCGCTTGACCATGTGTAGCAGCTTCGATGTTTTGATCAGCAGGTTTTAATCCGAATACATCATGGATAATCCCGAAACGAGATCCTTTTCCATAAGCACTTAAACGTCCTTCGTTAGCAAGCACAACTAAACCTCTTTTCTCAGATTTAGCAGTAGTCTCGTTAATCTTAGCCACACGCTCATCGATTACTTTTAACTCTTTCTCTACCAACTCTTCTTTA
Organism: Myroides odoratimimus; assembly: GCF_030326305.1. Classification (GTDB taxonomy): domain Bacteria; phylum Bacteroidota; class Bacteroidia; order Flavobacteriales; family Flavobacteriaceae; genus Flavobacterium; species Flavobacterium odoratimimum_A. The sequence continues at coordinate 53,460 of NZ_JACAKB010000009.1, forward strand.
CCAAACAACTTACCTACTGTACGTTGGCTAGCTTTAAAAGAATTCATATAATCTTTAATATCAATATCAAGATTAATAGTAGGAGCTATTTTACTAAACTCATCATACATAGCAGCAGTACGAGCTGCGATAATGATAAGTTCTGGTTCAGCTTCATTTATTTTCTCCATATTAGGTTCTTTAATACCACCTACATCTACTAAGTTAGCATCATCTGCATACTTAGATAAGTAAGCAGGCATATTACCTTTAGGAGCTCCTTTAAATTCTATACCTAAATCCTCAAAAGTATCTATCATTCCATAACTAAGAATAACAGTGTTTTTAGGGTTTTCTTTTACTTCAGTAGTTCCTGACAAGTGCTCAACTGTCACTTTTGCTACATTCTCCTCTGTAGTCTCTGTCTTCGTTTCTTTACAAGACGTAAAGATTAAAGCTGAAGCTGCCACGCAGCTTATTAAAAATTTACTCATAACAACTCGATTAGTTAAAATTATTTAAAGTATATACATACCTTATTGTTACAATTATCAACTATAGTCATATCTATATCGAAAACTTCTTTCATAATATCCTCGCGAATAATATCATCCGTTAATCCGAAATGGATAATCTTATGATCTTTAACTGCTGCAATATAGTCTGCATACGAAGAAGCATAATTAATGTCGTGCACTACAATAATTATGGTCTTTCCATAATCATCTGCCAAAATTCGAAGAATCTTCATAATCTCAACAGAGTGTTTCATATCTAAATTATTAAGCGGCTCGTCTAACAGAATATACTCTGTATCCTGTGCCAATACCATCGCTAAGAAAGTACGCTGACGCTGTCCTCCACTTAATTCATCTATGTATTGTTCTTGAATATCTGTTAATCCCATAAAAGCGATACTCTCCTCTACCTTCTCATGATCGATAGCATTCATTCTACCTTGAGAATGCGGAAAACGCCCAAACTCGACTAACTCTTTAACTGTTAACCTTACATTAGGATGATTTGCTTGTTTTAAGATTGATAATCTTTTTGCGAAATCTCTATTCTTAAAATTGACAATATCTTGATCTAATAAATTTATAAGTCCTGAGTCTTTAGCGACTAAACGACTAATAATAGATAACAGAGTACTCTTACCTGTTCCGTTCCCTCCTACTAGACATGTGATTTTTCCTTTTGGAAAAGAAACTGACACATCATTTAGAATCATCTTCTCACCATACGTCTTAGATACATTCTTTACTTCTATCATCCTTTGTTACTTTTTAATAATAAATAAATAAAATACACCCCTCCTACAAAATTGATAATAATACTAATAGTAGTACTCATATTAAAGAGATGCTCCACTAGATATTGTCCTCCTACAACAGTAACCGCTGTTAGCAAACAACATGCTAGTACCATATAACTATGCTTACTACTCTTCACAAGCTCGTAAGTCAAATTGGCAACTAATATTCCTAAGAACGTAATAGGCCCTACCAATGCCGTAGAAATAGCTACCATCACAGAGATAATAAGCAAATTAGCTTTGATCACTTTATGATAGTCTACCCCAAGACTTATGGCATTCTCCCTACCTAAACTAAGTACATCTAACTGTCTAAAATATTTAATCCCCACTAGCATAGAGGCTATTAATAAGACAGCGGATATAGTCAATAGATTTAGGTTTATCTTATCAAACGAAGCAAACATTGCCGACTGTATGATTAAGAATTCATTAGGATCAATAAGCATTACTATAAAAGAAGAGAAACTCCTAAACAGTGTTCCCATTAACAGTCCCACTAATAGTAATAAATACATACTCTTACTCTCTCTTCTGAATACTAAATAGTACATCACTAAAGAGAATCCTAACATTAATACTACAGATATCGCAAAGTTGGTTTCTGAATTAAGAACCTGAAATGTTCTATCTCCATAAGCAAACACTAGCAAAGACTGTAACAACAAATAGAATGAATCAAACCCCATAATAGAAGGTGTCAAGATTCTATTAGCTGATATTGTCTGAAATATAATAGAGGAATACCCTATAGCAAACGATATTAAAATCATCGCAATAACCTTATATCCTCTTCTAGGTAATACATAATCTAATTTGGTTCCCGTAAAGGTGAACATATATATAGCAATGAATAATAATAAAACAACTGCTAAAACTGTAATAATCTTGTTCTTAAACATGTTTAGCGCGTTTAAATATTAGTATTAAAAATATTAATCCACCTATAATACTTACTGTTAATCCTATCGGAATCTCATAAGGTGCTATTAACATTCTGCTTATTATATCACATACCATTAAAAAGATCGCTCCTATCAATGCTGTATAACTAATCGTCTTCTTAAGATTATCTCCAAACATCAAACTCACAATATTAGGAATAATAAGTCCTAAAAAAGGAATCACACCTGCTGTCAGAACCACTACAGTAGAAGTAATAGCTACAAATATCAATCCTAGATAAGTAATCTTCTTATGATCTAATCCTAAACTACTCGCGGTGTCTTCTCCTAAACCTACGATAGTAAACTTATTAGCGTATAAATAGCTCAAGAACACAATCGGAACTCCTAAGTATAAAATCTCATAGTTCCCTTTGATAATAGATGAAAAGTCTCCTATCAGCCAACCTTCCATATTCTGAACCAAGTTCGTTTTATAAGCAAAGAACGTAGATATCGCATTAAGGATATTTCCAAAAACTATCCCTACTAATGGAATAAAAATGATATTGCGCATTTTTATCTTACTCGAGATCTTTAAGAAAATAACACTTGCTAATAAAGCTATTGTAAATGATAAAATCATCTTATAGACCATCCCTCCTCCTGGAAATAATATCATACTAAATAATATTCCCATCTTACAAGCGTCTAAAGTCCCCATCGTAGTCGGTGAGACAAATTTGTTAAGAGAAATCTGTTGTACAATCAATCCAGAAATACTCATACCAATACCTGCTATTAATACAGATATCATACGGGGTAATCTACTTACTAACATAACCAATATCTCATCCTGATCTAGTCGGTGTATATCAAATACAGATATATCTTTTACGCCAACAAATACAGAGATGAAAGAAACTATAATCAGTATAAGAATTAATAATATTCTTATCATTTACTCGTTTGTTTTTATTTAGAATCAAATTAAATAATCGCAAATATAAAAAAGTAAAGTGGCTAACAAAAGAAAAAAACTTATCAATTTATGTAAACTCAATTAGTTAGATTATCGGTATACTAATGTATACACGGATTCTATCAAACAAACACAAGTATTAACTCTTCATTTTTTAATTAATTAAATTTTATAACGTTAAAATTAAAGTAATCACAATTCGGCCTTTTTTAAAATAAATCTCATTAAGTTCTATTTCATGGTAAATAACAGCTCATTTATTACCTAAACAGAGACTGAAACATACAGTTATAATGTGTTTAACCCATCTTTATTCTCATTCATTAATAAATCGACAAATACTCTCACGGACTTTTTGAGATAACTGTCTTTTAATTGAATAATAACAGCTTCTCGCTTCATATCACTATCTATAATCGGGATAGCATAAAGGTCTTTTTCTCCATGTACAGTTGCGTAAGTAAGAACAGTTTGATAAGCACCTTTTTTGACAAGGTCAATAATCATAGAAGTTTGATTAGTCTCTATGGCAATATTAGGTCGGATATTATACTTTTCGAACTCCCTGTCTAAAAAGTTACGCGTACTGAACCCCTGTACAGGCAAGGCTAGTCTATACTGTTCTATCTCCTTTAGTCTAATCTCTTTTAGAAGTGCTAATTCAGAATCTCTAGCAACCATAAAAGCCATATCTGATATCAATACAGTCTTATAAATGAAGTTCTCTTCATGTGCTCCATCAAAAAAAGTCAGAGCAAAGTCAATATACTGTTTCTCTAGATAATGCATTAACTCATTGGTCGTACCAAATGTCACCTCTATCTTCACTTCTGGATATGTCTGTGTAAAAAGAGTAAGAGAAGACAGTACTAAAGACTTTAGTCCCCACGTAAGCCCTATACGCAATACTCCTGTCTTTAGCCCCTCTAAATCCTCTAATAAGAGCTTTCCATCTTCTGCAGCTCTTATACTTCTCTCAGCATAAAAAGAGAATAACTCTCCTGCTTCTGTCAGTGCTATACGCTTTCCTATTCTATCAAATAGTGGTTGGCCTATTTCTTCTTCTAACTGTTTTATTTGTTGAGATAATGTACTCTGTGTAATAAATAAATGCTTAGAAGCTTCCGTAAAATTGAGTAATTCTTTTGCTTTTAAGAAATACCTTAGTTGTCTTAGTTCCATGAGTTGATCGTTTTTACCGATTGATGTAATAGAAAAATACCGTTTTACTAATATAGAGCTTCCTCGTAACTTTACAAAAAATAAAGAATATGAATACCACCACCTATACAGAAGAAGTCGTTCATATAAAAGCTGTTAAAGGAACCACTACGTACAAAAAGATTAAATGGAGTATATTTTTAGTAGGAGTTTCTGTATTCGCTCAATTATATAATTTCCAACCTATATTATCTGAAATCACACAATACTTTAAAGTAACACCTTCTGAAAGTAGCTATCTAGTATCTGCTAGTACTTTAGGTATGGCTATTGGTCTATTACTTTTTGCATTTATCGCAGATAGTTATCCACGTAAAGACATCATGCTCTTCTCTCTAGTCACCTCTACGATGCTCACCCTCTTATCTGTATGGGCTAATGATTTTTCTATCTTAGTCAATATTAACTTTATAAAAGGAATGTGCATATCTGGGGTATCAGCAGTGACATTAGCCTACTTAGCAGAAGAAATAGATCCTAAGTACATCGGAACAGCCATAAGTTTTTACTTGGCAGGAAATACTTTTGGAGGAATGTTTGGAAGAATTGTTGCCGCATTAGTATCTGGGTGGCTTGGTTGGCAAGCAGCAGTATTTACTATAGGTATACTCGCTGTAGTTATTGCCATTGCATTTTATATCTTATTTCCAGAGTCTAGATTCTTCACTCCTAAAAAGCTAAAAATAAAACACAAGCTAAGACAGATGAAGTCTATATTTAAGAACTATAAGATAATGGCTATGTATCTCGTCGCGATCTGTCTAATGGGGGCGTTCGTAAGTGTATATAACTTTTTAGGTTTTAAACTTGAATCAGCTCCTTATAACTTACCACATTATCTTATCGCTATGATATTCTTAATGTACGCATTTGGTATTTTTGGTAATATGGTTGCCGGATCTTTATCAGATAGATATTCATCTCGTATGATACTTCTAATCGCTTTAGGATTAATGTTAATAGGTGTAATAGGTATGTATATGGACAACCTTGTTATTATCCTATTAGGATTGACTTTCTTCACCATCTCATTCTTTAGTGGACATACCATAGCTAGTAGAGTAGTAACGACTCTAGGTAAGGAAGCAAAGAGTTCCGCAACAGCCTTGTATTGGTTCTTCTATTATATAGGCTCAAGTATTATAGGCAGTTCTACAGGAGTCTTTGTGAATAAAGGCAATTGGAATGGGTTCTTCTATACGCTTATGGGCATGACTATAATAGCCCTTCTTGCGACTTATCTAAGTACAAGACAAACGAAAAAAGCCACTGAATAGTGGCTTTTTGTTTATATGTTTCTATGTATTAGAACCAACCTTTTTTGTTTGCTTGGTATGTATTATAGAACTCCTCATCTGTTTTAGTTAAATAGATAATTCCTTCAATAAGTCCAATGATTCCAGCAAATCCACAAGTAACTAATCCTAAGATTAATTGGATAACACCTTCTTTAGTATACCCTAAGTAGAATTTATGGATAGCGAAAATAGGTAATAAAATTCCTAAAATACCAGCTACCACTTTTTTGTTCTCTTGAGAAGGAGTAGTTGCACTCTTCTGTGTAGTAAATTGTTCCATCTTTTTATATTATTTTTTTTGCAAAATTAAAATTGTTTATCCAACAAACAAGAAAAATATAACAATATTTTAAATAAAAACAACAAACACAAATAATACCACTACAAAACAACCACTTAACATAACTATTTTACAAAAACAACTAACTCTCAAAATAAAATAAAAAACACCAATACTTAAACTTCAATACAATAAAAAAAGCAATCTATAAAACATAGATTGCTCTTTTGTCAATAAGGTGAACTTATCTGAAGCTATTTCTTAAAGCTCACTAATTCCATTTGTGAGATCTCTTTAGTATTGATAGGACTAACAAGAGCTTCAGCTCTACTCAAATCAATAATTCTGTATCTCTTCACTTCTCCGTCGGCATCATTTTCTAGACTTATCATCTCACCTTCTAGTACCCAATTTCCTTTAGATTCCTCTAAACTGTATTTGTCAATTGCCTGGTACTTTCCACCTTTCATGATATCAATTTCAATTAGTGATTTTTGGTATCTTTCTTTATGACTTCTACTCACTCCTTCTTGGAAGTCGAAATGAGCTACAATCCATGTTTTTTCAATATTAATACTGTTAACACTTAATGCTTTGTCAATTTCTAAGTTATTATTATCGTCTGCACTGCAACTAGCTAATAATGAACTCATACCAATAATCAAAACTCCAATTAAAACTTGCGCACATCGTCTCATAATGTAAATAATTAAAAAAAATTAATAATAATCTTTTTTAATCCGTGTACACCTCCTCTCCCTCTGGAGGTATTAATACATCAACTGCCTTGCATTCCCCTTTTCGACGTTTTACAGGTATATAAAATCACTGTAAATAAAATAAACACAATTAAGTTTACATAATAAAAAACAGACTAAAAAAGAACGTTTTTAAATACTAGGTAACTCCGACATTGTTACCTTATCTTTTATTTTCTGAGACAAATGTATAACCGTAGTTTTCGCATCAATATGACATAAATCATAAAAATTCTACATATTAACTTCTAACTTAATGGAATAACCCTAATCTTATTCTAATATTAGAAACTTTTTTAGCAATACAAAAAGTTAACATTTATAATATAACAAACTAAACACAGTACTTTAACCTTATTAACACTAATATCCACAAACAAATCACGAATAACCAGAAATACAATAAAAAACAACAACAAGAATTACCTTAATTTTTTGTTGCTTTTTTAAAGACATAAAAGATTATAATTCTACATTTTGATCTGTTTTTTTAACTTTTATATCTCTTCGACCTCTATTTCCACTATATATCGCAAATTATTTTTAACTCCTAATACCTCTTTTTTCATAAAAGGCATCTACTATTTTTATTAAAACTAGAGATCACATCAACAAAAATGTTATAATATCTCAAACCTCATTAATAAAACACCTTAGCAATATACAAATACAGTAAAAGCCATGACATGAGTATTAGCTTTAAAAAAGAGATTCCAGAGCTTACAAAACAACAGTCCCCACCGTCACTAGCTCTGGAATCTACAAACACAATAACTCACTCTACATCAATAAAATACATCATATCTCACCTAAAACACGATATAACACCTAAGTATTTCAAAAAACCCTTTTCAATACTTATAAAACCTTATCTATACTCTAAACACATTATCAATATTTTTACAGACAAAAACTATTCCTAAATAGCTACTTTAAACAATTATTCTACTTTTTAACCAAAAAGAGCCTTAATCACATTGATTAAGACTCTCAGTACATATTATAAATAAAAATATCTTTTATACTTCTACTTCTTTTTTAGATAGCATTGGTTTCAACCCTAAGTTATTCAATAATCTTTGGTCTGATGATAGACTAGGATTAGGAGTCACTAATAATGTTTCGTTATCTCCTGAAAACATTGAGTTAGCTCCAGCCATAAAACACATTGCCTGTTCATAATCAGACATTTCTATACGCCCAGCACTTAACCTCACCATAGTAGTAGGCATCACAATACGAGCTGTAGCAATCATTCTGATCATATCCCAAGTTTCTACTTTAGGCATTTCTTCCATAGGTGTCCCTTTTACACGTACTAAAGCATTAATAGGTACAGATTCTGGATGTGTATCCATAGTAGCTAAGGTATGCAACATAGATATTCTATCTACATCATTTTCTCCTAAACCAATTATACCTCCTGAACATACTGTTATACCTGCCTTGCGCACATTATCAATAGTATTAATACGATTAGAAAATGTACGAGTAGAGATAACCTTGTCATAGTGATCTTCTGAGGTGTCTAAATTGTGATTATAAGCATATAAGCCAGCCTCTTGTAATCTTTTAGCTTGTTCCTCTGTTAACATTCCTAAAGTACAACAGACTTCTAATCCCATTTCATTTACACCTTTAACCATATCAAGTACTTTATCGAAGTCTTTGTTATCTCTTACCTCTCTCCATGCAGCTGCCATACAAAATCGAGAAGACCCTGCTTCCTTTGCTTTTTTAGCAGTGCCTAATACAGTCTCTAAAGGCAGTAGTCGCTGTACCTTTATATCTGTATGATATCTAGCTGCCTGTCCACAGTAAGAACAATCCTCTACACACCCTCCTGTTTTAATAGACAATAAAGTACTTACTTGTACTTCCTCTGGATTGTGATATTGACGATGTACTAAAGAAGCTTGATGAATTAATTCTAATAAAGGAGTATCATATATTGATTGAATCTCAGCTTTAGTCCAGTTGTGTCTAATTTCCATTTTCTCTTTGTTTATTTATGATAGATATTTCAAAAATAAAAGGAAAGAAAAAAGAAAGAATAGTCCACTTTTAGATTTAGACCTATTCCACTTCTAATTTTATACCAACCACTCTATACTCGTTATATTTCATATATAACACCACCATAATTATATTAAATCTAATTAAAGCAAAGCATTAATACATTAAATAAAAAATAAATACACATTCAATTAATTATTACCAAAATAATAACATTAAAAACACAATAAAATATATTACTTTATTGTTATAGAAAAAACAATAAACAGATTACACAAAAAACTCAATCACTATGTCAAACAATCCATCATTCTTTATTCCGTATAAATACTTACTTTGTTTTTACTTATTACTGAATTTTGTACTCCGCATTGTATTAATTAATCACCCTATAACCACTTCTACTTTTACCTCAGGAGAAGTATTATCTGTATTTGGGCTAGGTTTTATCCGTGATATTCTCATATTCAGTATAGGATATTTTATATTTTGGCTCTACTTTATTTTCTTTTCAAATCAGAAGTATAATAAACCCTATGGATATATCATATTCGCTATCCTATTAGGTTTATGGGGATGGGTTACCTTTGGCAAAACTATTATATCAGAATATGGTGGTGTACTTCCTGAGATAGCTATTACCTTCTTATCTATAAAAACAGTGTTATTCGGCATCTGTCTTTTCTTACCTCAACATAGAACAACCGTTCGAAAAATAAGTTATGCTCTTACATTATTTATCTTCGTATTAATCCTTGTGCAAAACACAGTGAGTGAATTCTTTTTTTGGAATGAGTTTGGTGTTAGATATAACTTTATCGCAGTTGATTATCTCGTATATACTAATGAAGTCATTGGTAATATTATGGAGTCTTATCCAGTGGTTCCATTATTTAGCATCATCGCTTTAATCACATTATTAACTACATATTACATTTTCAAAAAAACAGAGTATGTTATAGAACATCTTGCTCCATTGAAAAATAAGGTTATACTTAGTATTGTTTATTTACTTGTATTTGGAATTTCTTTATCTGCTATTACTAAGGTAATGACTCCTCTAAATACAGATAATATATTCGCTGAAGAATTAGAAAGTAATGGGGTTTTTAAATTCTATCAAGCTTTTAATAACAGTGTCATTGATTATTTTAAGTTCTACAATACGCTACCTGATGATGAACTAGCTAAAAATATTAAACAATTCTACCCTCAATATAATGGAGCTTCTTCACTTCTTAGAAATATCGATAATGATAGTACAACTACCAAAAAAAATGTAGTCCTCATAAGCATAGAGAGCCTTAGTGCAGACTTTATGGAGTTTTATGGCAATACAAATAAACTTACTCCTTTCTTAGATAGTCTAGCGATGAAAAGCTTATTCTTTACCTCTACATATGCTACTGGTAACAGAACTGTACGTGGACTAGAAGCTATAACGCTGTCTATACCACCTTCTCCTGGTGAAAGCGTTGTAAAGCGTAAAGACAATAAAGATAAATTTACAACAGGAAGTATATTTGCTAAAAATGGATACACTGTTAAGTATCTATATGGAGGAGACGCATATTTCGATAATATGCAAGACTTCTTCGAAGGCAATAATTATAGCATTGTAGATAAGTCTAATTTTAAGCCTGATCAGATTACCTTTCAGAATGTATGGGGAGTAGCAGATGGAGATATGGCTAAGAAAGCCATAGAAGTAATGAATGAAGAATATCAACAAGGCAACCCTTTCTTTAATCATATCATGACTGTAAGTAACCATAGACCTTTCACTTATCCTGATGGAGTATTAGATACCTCTGACCTTACTAGTGCTAGAGATAAAGGAGTTAGATATACTGACTATGCAATCAAAGAATTTTTTGCATTAGCTAAAGAACAACCATGGTATGATAATACCATCTTTGTGATCTTAGCTGACCACTGTGCTTCTAGTGCGGGTAAGACACAGCTACCTCTAGATAAATATAGAATACCTGCTATGATATATGCTCCTAAAGGGCTTATCCCACAACAATTTGATCAAATGATCTCACAGATAGATGTCATGCCTACCTTATTAGGTATACTTAACTTTAAATATGACTCTAAATTTTTTGGAACTAATGTTTTACAAGCAGATTATAAACCAAGAGCCTTTATAGCTACTTATCAAGATTTAGGTTATATCCGAGACAACACATTAACCATCCTTAGTCCTAATCAAAAGGTAAGACAATATGGATTCAATACTCAGACTGTTAATAATCTAGTAACTCCTCTTACTCCAATAGATGATGTACAATCTAAGTATGTAGATGAAGCTATTTCATTTTATCAATTTACAGCTAAACAGCTAGAATCAAAGAGTTATAATAAATAAAAAAGCAGGGAGAGTAGTGCACACTACTCTCCCTGCTTTTTTAAACACACGTAACACAATTATTTATATGAATGCTGTCTACAACAAATAAACAACACAAAATTGTTCTAAAATAATTCAATTCTACATTTACATAAGAAAACGGGAAAACACCACTTACCTTGCTCTCCCGTTTTAATTTTAAAAAACACTTATCACTTTGTAATATATAATTGAAAAAAACTTATCAAATTTAATTAATGAAAACACTAGCACAGCATTCTTCTTAATCTTAGTATAAAACTCCTTAATTCATTTAAATTAATAAGTATTAATACTTAATTTTGATACTGCAAAAATCACTATTATTGTATAACTCACATAGGACATTTGTCCTTAATGCTATAAAAAAATGTTAAGAATAAATATTGACTTTCTATCATACATTGAATCATTGGCACAGACTGATGTTTTTAATGACAAAATTTTATTGCAACCTTATAAGCCTAAAGAAGTTCTACTACATCAGGGTGATCCTGTTACTAAGGTTATTGTTATTAAAGAAGGGATTACTAAATGCTATATCACAGAAGAAAATGGTAAGGAATATATCCCTGAGTTCTTAAGTACAGGAGAGATAATGGGAGAGATAGAGTTTATTGGTAAAAAAAACTGTCTATGCTCAGTAGAAGCTATAACACCCGTAAGTGCTTATATCATTCCTCTATCCGTATTTGAACATTTATTAAAAACAGATATAACCTTTAATAACACCCTACTAGAAGTAGAAGCATTAAGAGTGTTTCATACTAGCGAAAGAGCATCTTTTCAACAACTTTATACAGTAGAACACGCACTAGAAAAACTGTTAGAGCTACAAGAGAAAGAACAAGTACATATCTCTAAAGAAGATATGGCTTCTTATCTAGGTATCACTACACGTACCTTAAACCGTGCTTTAAAAAAAGTACAAGAAGAGGAATAAAAAACGAGGGAATAGTATGTATTCCCTCGTTTTTTTATACTTATTACATCCAGTGTAATGCTGATGATTCTACCTGATAAAGCCATTTATCTCTTAACTTCACTAACTCACTATACTGAGTAGTACTAAAGGATACTATTCCACCTGCGGTATATATCTTTAAACTACCTACATCTGCAGACTGTTGCCACCATAACTGTGACACCACTATCTTCTGTATCTTATGCGGTTCTAAATAGATATGAGAGATATCCCATATTCCTCTTCTTATCACGATGAAGTCTTCATTTACTTGAAGTAATCCTACTTTATAAAGTCTATAAAGAGCTAATAACATTATCACACTATAGCTCATTGCCATTCCTATAAACGTAACAGAACTAAAGTTTGCTCTAAAGAACAAGGTTAAAAACACTAAAGGAACAACTATGAATAAGAATACTCTAAATCCTAAGTATCGATAATTATATTTTAGAACAGTAGTGTACCCCTTGTTATCTTCTTTAGCCATTATTATTTTAAACAGATCCTTTCTCTCTTGAGTAGAACAGCCAGGTATCTGTAATCCTGATTTCTTATTATTCTCCTTATCCCCTGCTACTTGGCTTATTTTCAAACTACAGATATCAAATAACTTCTGAAAATAATTCTGCTCTATCTCTATTTTTTGTACTCGATTAGGTCTAATGATTGTATTTCGTGTAGATAGTAATCCATGAGACAACAACAATGTCTTATTCGAAAATGTCACTTTAAAATCCCAAAATCGCAACAAAGTACGGATCACATTCACTACTAATACCGTAATCACTAAAAAAACAACTAAGTATAGAAAAGCGACCAAAGGCAGCCCTCCTTCTATATAATTTGTCACCTCTTCTTTATCAATATACTCTTCTATAGAAATACTTCTCACTATAGAATCATACACCATATTAAAGAATACAAGTATTAACCCCAATGTGTATAGATAATTAGACGTTATACCTACTTTTAGAAGAGTCGTTATACTGATTCGTTTTGAATCTTCTTGCTCTTCTATAATGTTTTGTTCTCCATCTACTAAGTCTATTGAGGTATCTTGTATTACGTGTTCATTCTTATAGTTCAGTAGTATTTGTTTTAATGCATTAGCATCTGATAAAGCCATAGAAGGGATGGTAGCTTCTTTATCTTTACTACCTGCAGAGTCTATTTCTACAGAGTACACATTGATTATTTTGTTGATAAAACTCTGATTAAGATTCACCTGTTGTATTTTCTCTAGTTGAATAGTAACTTTAGATTTATTAATAATCCCTTTTTGAATTATAAAAGAATTAGTTTCTTCATCAATGTAAAACAGAAAGTTACGATAACTTAAATAAGCTATTCCCAAACTTAAGATACTTCCTAAGATCACTACTCCCCAAATACTAATAGGTAAATCTATACGCTTATTCACTAAAAATAAGACTATAAGAGGAACAAAAGCTCTTACTATCTTCTGTAAAGCATTCAGAAAATTAGCAATGATTCCTATTGTAGCTTGTCTAGTAGGCTGATAAAAACTATTCTTATTCATGAACAGATTCGTGTGAGTGTTCTACAATATCTAGATTAGTCCTTAAAGCCTGTTGAGGAGACTTCGTTATCTTCTGTATAACATACGCTTTTAGTTGCTCTCCCTCCTCTTTAGATATCCCTGTTATCTTCAGATCACCTAATGCTCCTCCTGCAGTAAAAAACTCCACAGTACATAAATTAAATACACGTAGTAATGCTCCTTCATATACTCCTACATGCTGCACTCTATTAAAAGGAATAACAGTCTGAGATCTATTAATAATACCTGTTTTATAAATAATATCTAGCTCACGTAGCGCATAGCCTTTCATTGCTACTCCCTTCATAGAGATAATACAGATAAGAATAATCAATATAACTCCTAATCCCATAAGTGAGTATAACAATGCTTCATTCAACAAAGGTTCACTCGTCAAATACTGAAAAATATAAGGTGTAAAAGCAATTAGTAAGATAATAATAGAAATTATTATTAACCTTATCCCGACTACTGTTCGATACCTAGAATCTAAGTTTTTAAACATTACTTGCCCTACTTGAGGTAATGCATCGATATCGATTTGTTTATTTTCAAACATACTATTCATACTCTTGTCCTTCTGTGTAAACAGACATTAATTCTACTAGTAAATATATCATTTAAAAAGAGATACTACTGTATGCAATCCATAAAAAAAGTCCTTTAAAAGTAATACACCGTTAAAGGACTTCTTATTATAAGTTACTACATTCTTACTTTACAACTTGATTTACAACACCTATATAGTAAGGCTTTTTCGCATTATCTTTTGCACCAATTAAGATAATAGAATAAAACTGTGAAGGTTTAAACACAACATCTTTTCTAGTTGCGAGTACCTTACCATCCTTATCTTTGATTGTTAGTGCATAACTATTAGCATCTAATGCATTAAATTCCTGTGTTTTCACAGCAGTTGTCTCATTGTCTTGAACTCTATTTTCAAACTCCTTTACTACTGTCTTATCATTAAACTGAACAGTAGCTACTACATTATCCGAGCTCAAATTAAAGAAACGAACTCCTGACTGCTTAACTTCATTTAAAGGGGTTGCTTTCTTAACATTATCCTCTGTTATAAAGTGGATTACCTTCGATTCGTTCCCTCCTATAAAAGAAGTATAAAACTGCCCACTAGTTATCTTCTTCGTAGTTGTAGTAATTGGCTTGACCTTATTACCTCCATAGATGTCTATTAATCTATTTCCTTGCCATAGATTCACATAACCTACACTCTGATAAAACAGAGGATAATATGGACTCTGAATAGGGCGACCATCTGCAACATAAATAAGTGCATCTTCACTCTCATAGGCATTTACCATAGTAAAACCACCTGCATGTTCTGACAAATCAATATAATCGTCATCACTGCTACAACTAAACACTGCAAAACTTAGAAGCAATACTGTCAATAAACTTAAAACTCTTTTCATAATAGATCTTTTTAAATTAGTTTCTCATCATCTTTAATTACTTATAACGACATGCAATAATCATGCAAGTCTATGTATGAACTACCATTAAAATTTTCTAATACTCTTATTCACTTAGTTTTCTATTCGCATACAATAATAAAGACTCTACATAGTCTCCATCAAAGTCAATCTTATAAATTTTAGACACCTTAAATTCCTCTATCTCCTCAAACCATTCACCTGAAGCAGATAACTCTTCGAATGCAAAATACTCACTATCATCACTATCCATATACTTCCCTACATAGACACAATCCTCTTCCTTAAATTCTAATCCAAAAGCACCATATTTATTCCCAATAGCTTTTAAAGTATCAAAAATATTGTCTTTTAACTGAATAGGGCTACTATAAAAGTCAACATGTTTTGCTTTCAGTACTTCTTCAATAAAAGCAATATTTTCTCCACGCTCTATAGTAGATATTTTATCCACAGCTATCAACTCATACCCATCTATAATATAATCGACCGAATTACACTTCGTTAATAACCACTTATCATTATAAGCTAATACTATACCTAGTATTAATTCTTTCTTTCTACCTTTTAAGCGAATGCCTACTAATTTATTCAAGTAATCTTTTATCATAGTAATAGATATTAATGAATTAGGTAATACGTAATGAGAGAATTTTGCGCTCTCTACTCCCTATTCTCAATAGGTCTTTACTAAAATTATGAATATTTCGACAATTATTCACAAATAATCCCTCTTTTTTAACCACAAAACAGAAGTGAATCAACATTCTATTAATCAAATAGATATACTTAAATGAGTAAATCAATATTACTTTTTTTGATATTTATTTTTTCTATTCCCCTCTAAAAGAAAGCATATTTGACTAAAAACAAATACTTCTGTATAATAAAAAAGCAGGATATACTATCCCGCTTCTATTCTATAATTACTATTTTGCTTTAAGATGAGTAGCTACACCTATTCTATTCCATGCGTTTATAGTAACCATGCACATAATAAGTTGCGCTAAATACACTTCACCAAATAACTCTTCTGCTTGCGCATATAATGTATCACTAATTCCTCCTTGATGAATAAATGTAACCGCTTCAGTCATCTCCAGAATCACACGTTCTTCTTCTGTAAACAGCTCTGTTTCTTGCCACCCTGCTAACACTAATAATCTTCTAACAGATTCTCCATGCTTTAAAGCGTCTTGTGTATGAATATCTAAACAGTACCCACATCCATTTAACTGAGATGCCCTAATCTTTATTAGCTCTTTATGTATTGGTGTTAATTCTGATTCGTTTAAGTATTTTTCTAATAATAACATTCCTTCATACGCCTTAGGCTGTACACCATAAATTGTCTTTCTCATAATCGTAACTTTATTGTTTTTAATTTCAACAAATCTAAAGCTATGATTAATCAATAAACTTAAACAGGTTTAAGAAAATCTCTTCTTCTTTATCTCACTTAAATACTCTGGGCTAAACCCTAAATAAGAAGCCATTAAATACTGAGGAATACGTTGTATAAACTCTGGAAATCTCTCTTCGAAGTGGAAGTACAACTCTTCTCTACTAAACTCGTACAAATACTTCACTCTATATTGAGCAGCAGCATATGCACGTTGAAAAACTTGTCTATAGTACTTCTCCATAATTGGGTGTTTCTCTACTAGTAAAACAAATTGTTCTCTAGTAATCACGATTACTTCTGACTTCTCTACTGCTTGAATATAAAAGTTACTATTCGTATGCTGTTCAAAAGCCATATTATCCGTTAACCACCAATTCTCTATGGCAAAATCCGTAGTCTGTTCTATACCATTATTCTTCATATAATAACTTCTCAAGCACCCTACTTCCACAAAGAATAACTTATCACAAAGCATATCTGCTTCTAAAAGAATCTCTTTCTTTTTGACCTTGATCAGCTCAAAATAAGATAAAATAGAATCTGCTTCAGGTACTGATAAAGTCCCTACGAATTTTTCGATATGTTGTATAAGTTTGTTCATTGAATATAAGTTATAAAACAAAGATACTTACTTCAAGTGTAATTGTTTATAATACGTTATCTTATACTTTGTAAAATCATCTGTTAGTTTACACTCAAAGAAATCAAAAGTATGCACAGCACCTTTTACTTCTAAGACTGTGACTTTTCCTCCATTGCTCTCTACAGAAGTCACATACTCTTTTGCTTCATCTATTAGAGGATCATATTCTGCTAGTACCATTGTCATAGACGGTAGTGATTGGTAGTTCTGCATCTTATTAGGCACTGCATATTCCCTCCACTTATTCTTATCCCCTGACAAATAATGTTTCCACATATAAGTTGCACTTTTCTTAGATTGCATAGGTGCATAAGCATAAGTGTCCATAGAAGGAGTATTCAGCTCATCTGATGTAGGAGGATATAGAATAAAAGCATTGCTTATTGGGATATTATGATGATCTCTATTTAAGTGTAAGAGTGATAACGCTATTGTTCCTCCTGCACTACTTCCCATCACACTGATATTCTGTTTATTTCCTCCTATTGCTTCTATATTGCTATAACACCATTCTAGAGCACTTACACTATCTTCTAAAGCTGCTGGAAAAGGATGTTCTGGAGCTAATCTATAGTCAACAGAAACTATGATAACCTGAGCCTCTCTCATTAGATCTCGCAACTGAAAATCATACTGCTCTGGACTTCCAAAAATAAAAGCTCCTCCATGTAAGAACAAGACTACAGGCAAGGGTTTCTCTATTTCTCTTGGCTTATATATTCTTATTTTAAGAGAAGTATTATATGCTGTAGAAATTACTTGATTATATACACTGATATCATGAGGTATAGTTATAGCTCCCTCCCCTAGCATTAACCGTTCCTCTTCTATGCGTATTTGTTGAGGATTATACTCTAAAAGAGAGTCATAGGGTATCTGAGTCCAAGCGCTTAACGAAAGTGCTATTAATAGTTCTTTATCTATATTCATATCTTAAATGATTACTGTAAAGAACAAAAGTCTTGTCTTTTTACCACATCCTAGAGGACATAGGTCTATAAATTCACTTCCTTGCGTATTCTACTCAAATGCCTTGGGGTAATATTTAAAAATGAAGCTAAGTATATACCAGGTATCTGCTGTATATAGTGAGGATAGTTCTGAAGTAACTTCAGGTACCTATCTTTAGCATCTAGACGTTGGATATCGAAGAGTTTTTCTTCTAATTCCATAAACTGCTCTTCTAATAACTGTTTAAAGAAGTTTGTCCATACTATGCTATCTACACATAGTTTATCTACATCTGCTTTATAGAGGACATATAATTCTGTTTTGCCTATAGACTGTATATTCTCCTTAGATGGTTGTCCTGATATAAAGGAAGTCATCGCTGTCATCATACTTTCGTCGAAGGTGATACAGTATGTACGCTCTTCTCCACTTTCTAATAGAAAATAAGAACGCAAAACCCCCTTTTTTATCCACACTATCTTATCAGCTACCTCTCCTTCGCAGATTAGCATTTCTTTATTTTCTAATACCTGCTCTTGTACTAATAGTGATAATGACTTCCACAAGTCTTGTTCTATCACATTAGACAGTGTACTAAATGACTTCTTTCTCATCAGACAGACTCTTTTATTTCGATGGTTCTAAAGGTAAGATTAATACGTGGAGTATGAACCACTTTTGTAGGAGGTAATCTATGTAGCCAATTTTCTTGTGTAGTCCCTTTCATGACTAATAGACTTCCATTGTCTAAGATAATATCAATCTTAACTCCATTCTCTTTGTGTTTGAAAGCAAATTTACGAACTGCACCAAAGCTCAGAGAAGCTATAGCTCCATGTTTTTTTAAATCCTTCTCTCCATCGCTATGCCACGCCATTCCCTCTTCTCCTGTGTGATATAAATTTAAAAGACATGAATTATAAGTCTCCCCTGTCCTCTCTTCTACTATTTTCTTTAATGCTAATAACTCTTCCGTCCAGAGCAATGCTGTCTTTGTAATATTCGAATAAGTATAACTAAATGGAATGTCGCCATACCAAGCCACCTTTCGCTTAGTAGTTACTTTCTTCCCAAAGATAATAGCTTGATCACATTGCCAATCTACATGAGTCAAAAGTTGATCATAATAGTAGTCACACTGCTCTTTATTAAATACTATCCCATAATAATCAACTTCTCCATCATAAGGAAGAATGTTTGTAAACTCTTGACTATAATCACTAAACAAATCCATAAGCACTGATTTAATGCTACAAGTTTATAGATTATCTAACACAGAATAAAAAAAGTAATGCGATAAATTAAAGCAATATGATACTAACAAAAAAACGGAGTTACTATTTAAAGCAACCCCGTTTTATGATAACACTATATTCTTCTTTACTCCAATGGCTTCATCCCTGCTTCTCTAAAGTACTCTATTTTACTTAAGAACATCGCAGCCATACGCTCTGCTCGCCACTTCGCTTCATCAGCTATTTTTCCTTCATATAGTTCATCCACCGTACCATTAAAGATTCTCTTCCATTCTTCAAAATGCTCGCCTTCTACAGGTAGCTGTGCATGAGGAGGAAAAGGTTTTCCTCTATATGTATACTCTTCTAATAGAATAGTTTGCCAGAAGGCGTACATTTTCTCTAAATGCTCAGGCCATCTCCCCTCTAGTTTACTATTAAAAATAGGACCGATAAACTCATTCTCCTGTACTCTTCCATAAAAGGTATCTACTAATACCTTAATATCTTCTATGTTTTCTATATCTTTTCTCATTACAAATTATTATTTTTACACACTATCTGTTTACAAACAAATACTAAACTTCACTGCTATGATTTCAATATCCATTTTAGGTTCTGGTAAAGTTGCTCGACACTTGATACTAAACTTTTTAGAACACGACAATATTTGTTTACAACAAGTGTATGCACGAACTCCTAACAAAGTTAAGGACTTAGTCTCTCAGAATCAAATTATTTCAGATATCAATGAGCTAAAACCTGCAGATATTTTTATCATTGCAGTTAGTGATGATGCTATAGAAGAAGTATCCTCTATCATCCCTTTAAAAGATGCCTTTGTGGTTCATACTTCTGGGACAATGCCGATGAACTCTATTGCTACCACAAGTAGAAAAGGAGTCTTCTATATGCTACAGACTTTCTCTATCGATAAGGAGGTTGATTTCAGCCTTATCCCTTATTGTATCGAAGCTAGTAACAAACAAGATTTTGAACTTTTAGAAAAGTTAGCTTTATCTTTTTCTGAAAGAGTGTATAAAATCTCTACTGACCAGAGACAGTCTATACACCTAGCAGCAGTATTTGTAAACAACTTCACCAATCATCTTTTTAAACTAGGTGAAGATATTTGTAAAGAGAATATGGTGCCCTTTGACATTCTAAAGCCTCTAATTCTAGAGACTGCTACTAAGGTCCAGACTTTATCTCCTAGAGAAGCCCAGACAGGACCTGCTGCACGTAATGATCAAGGAACTATAGACCGTCATCTAGAAGCGCTAAATGACCCAATAAAAAAAGAAATATATCAACTTATAACTAATTCAATACAAAATAACTAATGTCTAAACATTTTAAAGAAATAATGAATGACATCACTACATTCATATTTGATGTAGATGGTGTATTAACAGATGGTACTGTACACGTAACGCAAGAAGGAAATTTACTAAGAGATATGTACATTAGAGATGGATATGCGATGAAAGCCGCTATCGAAAACGGATACAATGTATGTATTATCTCAGGAGGTAGTAATGAAGGTGTACGTACTAGATTTGCTAATCTTGGAGTGAAAGACATCTACTTAGGAGTACCTGATAAAGTAAAAGTATTTAAAGAGTATATAGCAGCTAATAACATCAATCCTGATACTGTATTATACATGGGAGATGATATACCTGACTATCATATCATGCAAGAAGTAGCACTACCTACTGCTCCACAGGACGCTGCACCAGAAATAAAAAGAATCTCTAAGTATATCTCTCATCTTAACGGTGGTAGAGGGGCTGTGAGAGATGTGATCGAACAAGTCATGAAAACACAACAAAAGTGGTTTCAACACTTTAACGCTAAATTTGACTAATAAAAACTATGCTTAATAAGCTATTTAAGGATTATAATATCGTACTAGGATCTAATTCTCCTAGACGTAAACAATATTTAACAGACTTAGGATTCACCTTTACAGTCCGAGCTTCGGATATAGATGAGTCTTATCCTGAAGAACTAGTAAGAGAACAAATCACTGACTATATCGCTAAAGCAAAGGCTGATGCTATAGAAATACTACACGATAACGAAATCATCATCACCAGTGATACTACAGTATGGAATAATGATACCTCACTAGGCAAACCTGAAAGTAGAGATGAAGCCTATACCATGCTGAAGAGCTTATGTGGTCATGAGCATGAAGTAATCAGTTCTGTATGTTTAAAGAGCAAGGAGAGCGTAAGTGTATTCCACTGTATTACTAAAGTGAGTTTCTCTGACCTATCTGATGAAGCCCTTTATTTCTATATAGACCAATACAAACCTTATGATAAGGCTGGGGCTTATGGTATACAAGAATGGATAGGATTAGTAGGCATAGATAAAATAGATGGTTCTTATACTAATATAGTAGGCTTACCTACTAAAGAGCTTGTTGAAGAATTACTAAAATTCATTAAAAAATAAATATGCTAAAAGAATATTACACAGAGATCATAGCGACTGTAATTACATTAGTTCTATATATTCCTTGTAGAAAGTTAATAGGATATATCATCCGATCATTCTCTACTAAAGAACAGCGTAAAGATAGCCGAGTACTACTGATCATCAGATTATTTAATACACTTCTATCTGTTATTTTTCTAATTCTCATACTAACGATTTGGGGAGTTCAGCCGGAGAATTTCATGGTTACACTTACGTCTGTATTTACAGTAATAGGTGTAGCGATGTTCGCTCAGTGGTCTTTATTAAGTAATATCACTGCCGGAATCTTATTATTCTTCTCATTTCCATTTAGAATAGGAGATACCATCAGATTACAAGACAAAGATTTTCCTATAGAAGCTAAGATCATTGATATCAAGGCATTCTGTACTATATTACTCACTACAGAGAATGAGAAAATCTCTTATCCAAACAGTTTATTATTACAAAAGGGAATCGTTATAGTCAATAAAAAAGAGGATATAGACAATCCTACAATATAATAGTGGCACAAATTTTGTATTTACCATTTCGGTTTAAATAGTCAAATGGTAGTAGAAGAAAGGCTAGTTAACCTATTTATAGGTTTTACTAGTCTTTTTTTTATAAAGTCAAAACTAATCAATAAAACTACTTCAGAACACAAACACTTATCTATACTGTACTCTTTATAGAAGATCATAGATTCTATTCTAGCTATATAAAGAACAGTACCACGAGATCATTTGCAGTTTATACCTCCTTAATTTCGTTGAAATGAATGCAATTGATTGGAGTATTTTTATACTAATTTTATTTATTGTTATCACCATTAAGCACTTTAAACTTAATAAAGCAGATAACAACTCTATTTACGAAAAGTCAACACTACACTATGGTTTCAAGATTATAGCGGTACAATCTTTTATATACACTTTTATCTCTCTTCCAGGACAAGCTTATTCACAAGGAATGACATTCCTACAGCTGTATCTAGGTATTCCCTTAGCCGTATTTATCGTTATATTCTTAATTATCCCAAAATACAAAAAACACAATACTAAAAGCGCATTTGAGTACATCAAGACGAAGTCTAATAAAAGAGTCTACTACTTAACCAGCATTATTTATCTAATCCTAAGATTACTTGTTCTTACTATTACATTCTATGCTACGGCTATGATACTCTCTATTTTATTAAAAATAGATTTCAAAATCTTACTCTTAATCATAAGTGCAATTTTTATCGTTCTAAACATTCTTTTTAAAAACAAAACCAATTTATTCCCTAGACGAAACCAGTTATTATACGCCATTATAATAACGACTATCATCTTTCTGACCATATTATATAAACTACCAGAAGGTATGTATCTAGAAGATACATTAAGCTTCACCGCCTCTTTTGATAAACTTACCGTGATCGATAGCGATCTTGCTTTAAAAGATAATTTTGACTTGCTTAAATGTTTAGTAAATGGTACTATACTATTCGTCGCCCTATTATCTATAGATACAAAGATTCTACAGATATATAGACAGAGTAAATACTCTGATAAGACTAAGGATGGATTGATTATCAATGGGCTATTCAATGTCCCATTTCATTTCTTTATTCTATTGACAGGGTGTGTGTTATTTACATTTTATCAGTTTAACGATGCCCCGCTACACTACAACCCTCATAATGTACACACAGTATATCAATCTGAATATGCAGAACAATACGACCATATCAAACAAGAGTATCAAAAAATATTGAACTTAAAGAAAGAAGCTAGCTTCTTATACAGTGGGCAAATCTATCAGAACTACAGTAATCAAATACTAAAAGATCAAATACTAAGCTTAACAGAAAATGCAAATAAACTTCAACTAGAAGCAAAAAAATTAATTAAAAAGGCGAATCATAATGTAGAAGTGAATGATTCTGACTTTATACTTCTTCACTTTATCAACTTTCATGTACCCACAGGGATAGCAGGTGTTATCATGGCTTTATTTTTTATCTGTTTACTTTCGATAGGATTTCACGAAATAAATTGGCTATCAAAAAAAACAAAAAAACTGTTATCTCAGACCAAGTCAAGTGCTCTGCCTCATCCAGACAGCAAAAGATATCATGATATCATTACTCTTATTATTATTATCCTTGCTCTGATTATAGTATATAATATTCCCGTATTTTTAAATCTTATCCAAATACTATGGGCGTACTCTTCTCTGTTTTCAGGAACTCTACTTGGTATTTTACTAGTGACCATGTACTTTAAAAACAATAATAAAGCTTTGTTTTACACCATTTTACTAACTCAAATCACTATTATTACCCTATACATCACTACTCCTATTCATTATCTATGGTATAACACTATTGGGCTAGCTACTATCCTTATACTAGTACCTATCTCTAACCTAATTAGTAAACTATTTTCTAATCATAATAGATCTAATATTTTATCTTAGTATTAGATTAACCACACTTAGTTTCTAACGCATATCATCCAAAGATTCGGATTAGCACTCTATTGCACTGAAGCACGTATGATGCTCTAGTCTCATTTTGTATAAAAGCTATATGATAATGCTATAGGTCTATATTGTGTCCGTTATTTTACTTGATTTAACGGACTCACTACAGACTCATAACGGACTCACTACGGACTCAAATCAAGTGAGACAAGAATAAGAATGCTCTCAGAGTACAATAAATTACTTACTTACCTGGCTTTAAAAAATGTACTGATGTATGAGTAGCTATATTATTACCAATGCATTGTTATCTCCTTAGCTCTTTGTAATATAGGTTCTTCTACTCTTTCACTTTTATAACCACCTATTATTTAACAATATAATCAATAAAAAAAAGTATATACTACATCATGATATGTACTATACACTTTATATTCTTTCTTTAGTTATTTATTCTAAGAAAGCAAGCTTACACATTCGCAAATGGCAAACTCCACTTATACTTCACAGCTAATACTCTAATCAGAATAATAATACCTGCTGTACCTACGTATAAGATATCCTTACTCAGCTCAAAATAATTTAGTAAATAATAAACCAAACCTCCAAGGATACATGCTGTGGCATAGATCTCTTGTTTAAAAATAAGTGGAATCTTATTCGCTAAAATATCGCGAATAACCCCTCCAAAACAAGCAGTAATCGTACCTAAGGTAACACAGATAATCGGGTGTAAGCCTACTGTCATCCCTTTTTCTATACCGATTAGTGTGAACACAGCGATACCTATGGTATCAAATAGGAAAAGAGAATAACGCAAGAAGTTAAACTTCTTATAGAACACAATAGCCATAGCTACCCCTAATAAGGTTACATAAAAATAACTAAGATTAGTAAGCCACATCACAGGTGTCCATCCGATCATCATATCTCTGATAGTCCCTCCTCCAATAGCTGTCGCGAATGCTAAAATAGTCATCCCAAACAGATCTAACCTTCTTTCACGCCCTGCTAATGCTCCCGAAATTGCAAAAGCTAATGTTCCGAGCAAATCTAAAATATCGAAAAAATTAAACATTAAATAGTATAAAAATAATGCGCTAAACCTTAGCTGTTAAATAATTGTAGTCTTTTAATACCGTTTCTATAAACTCCTGATCAGAGAGTGTCTTCAGCTCACCTATACCTAGTACGCTCTTAAGTTTAACGACTAGCTTCTGTAATAACTCGTGATCTCTATTTGCTTTAAAAGTAGTTAAAGCTTCTTTTATAATATAAACATCTTTATCTGTCAAACTTAACACCTGCGCAAATAATGGGGTGTACTCCTCCTCTACTTCCTGAAAAATAGTGGATGACAAAAGTAATCTTTCTTTAACAGATATCACTGCTGTACCTGCTAAAATATCACCTAATCGCTGACTCTTATCTGTACATATAATTGTAATCAAACCAACTGCTGCTGAACCTATCCAAAAATCTACTAATCTCATTACCCAACGGCTAGCATAGTCTACCACAGAAGCTTCATAGCCATCTATCTTAATTACCTTAATCCTCATAATCTTCTTACCAGGAGTAGCTCCCTGCATAATCGTCTCAAAAAATAGAGTATAAAACAAAGCAGGAGAAGCGATGAGAATCATAACCGCAATTTTAGACCAATCATCTATAAAAGCATTAACTATTCTTAGTTGACTTACAATATAAAAAATCAGAATCAAATACAATCCCTTAAAAATAAGATCTAAAATAGAAGCAATCATTCTTTCACCAATAGATGCAGTTTTAAATTCTATTTTGATATTTTGTGTTGTATTTATTGTTAAATTAGCCATAAATTATCTGCTTTTAAATGAGAGAAGTCGCTTTTATCAAATATAATAAAGAAAAATGGATTGAATATGAACATACAATATATTCTAACTCAATTCATAAACCTGATTACTTAGCCGATATGTACATTCAGTTAATGAATGACTTATCCTATGCACAAACTTATTATCCCAAGAGTAAAGTTACACAATATCTCAATATTTTAGCAGCGCAAACTTATCAAAAAATTTACAAAACAAAACGTATTGAGGAAAATAGACTTGTTTATTTCTTTAAAACAGAAGTACCTCTAGTTGTGCATGAAAATCGTAATTATCTTTACTTTTCTGTACTAACCTTTCTGATTATTGTAGGTATTGGTTTTGTTTCTGCTCATTATGATTTAGAGTTTATTCGTTTAATATTAGGAGATCATTATGTTAATCTAACGTTAGATAATATACAGAATGATGACGCGATGGGTATCTATAAATCTGGTAGTAACTGGGGAAGCTTTGTAGGTATAGCGTTTAACAATCTATATGTATCTCTACAATTTTTTATATACGGAATCTTCGCTGGGTTAGGCACACTATTCTATCTACTCTATAATGGCATTATGCTAGGTGCGTTTCAATATATGTTTATTAGAGAAAATGCTTTTATGGATAGCTTTAGAGGGATATGGTTACATGGAGCTATAGAGATCACAGGGATTATCATTGAGGCATTTGCAGGCTTTGTATTTGGAGGAAGTCTTCTATTTCCTAAAACCTTCTCGAGAAAGAATTCCTTTATTCGAGGATTTAAGAATGGATTTAAAATATTCTTAGCGATGGTACCATTCGTTATCACAGCTGCTTTTATAGAGGGCTTTATAACACGCTATGCTAAAGAGATGCCTGATGTACTAAACTATATTATTATACTAGGTACATTCTCTATCATTATTTATTACTTCTTCATCTATCCGAGAAGAGTATATTCAAAACTTATTAAATTATAATCTATGTTTGTTGTTTTTAAAAAAAGAGATTTTAGTGACTTAATGAATGATACAATTTCATTCTTTCAAAAAGAAGGAAAACCATTCTTCAAAAATTACTTTACCCTATGTGGTATCCTATTACTAGTCTTATTTGTATGTACTTACTTTTTATTTGATATGGTATTTTCTGGGTCTAGCTCTGCAAATAACTCATCATTAGATACATTTATAGACAATAATGTTGGTCTTTTCTTCTTAGTAGTCTTAGTAGCGGCGGTTGTTACTATTCTTATAAGTATTATCGCTATGTCATATCCTGTATACTATCTAAAGGCGATGGTAGAACACCCTAAGGATTATCAAGATATAAAGCATATTACTAATCCTCTAAAAAAGGATATTTGGAGATTACTTGGCTTCGCACTTGCTTCTTTTTTCACTATATTTCCCTTAATTATAATTGCTTTCTCTATCGCGGCTGTTTTAATATTTTTATTAATAGGGATTCCCCTTTTACTGATTATGATGCCTGCTATTGCTTCATGGATAAACTTAGCTTATTATGAATATGTGACCAATAGAAGTGGAATCTTTGAATCATATCAAACAGCTTACTATATGCTGAAAAGTAAATTCTGGATTATCGTAGGGAACACTTTCTTAGTATATCTAGTAATACAAATCGTTACTACTATGGTAAATATTATCCCTCAAATCATGTTCTATGGAGGTACAATATTCAGTGAAAAAAGTTCTTATGATCTAGAAGACACACAAGGTTTTAAACTAATGTTCATCGGTATCGTTATCTTAAGTACACTAGTATCTTTTGTGATGAACAATATTATGTTGATTAATCAAGGATTAATTTACTACAGCATCAGAGAACAAAAAGAAAACACACAGTCTCATACAGACATTGATATGATCGGAAAAAACTAATGAAGAGATTCTTATTTATACTATTATTTTTATCATTCTCTACTCCTCATTTTGGGCAGGCAGAGCAGGATACTATTGTATCTGGTGTAGAGTCTTCACAAGATGAAGAAGACGCTCATGAAGCTGGAGTTATCAAGGCTAAACCTGTCAATGTACTTCCGTACTTAGAGGAGACGAGTACAGATATAGTACCTACTAAATTTGAGACAGATTATAAAAAGAAATACAAGAAAGATCCAGACTTCGATTATAAAGAAGAGCTTAACAAAGACTCTATCTGGAAGCGCTTTAAGCGATGGTTTAATCAACAACTAACTGACTTCTTTAGACAATTTGATATTGACTATGAAACAAGTAGCCGCTTACAAGTTTTTTATAGAATAGCAGGAACACTAGTTATCTTTCTTTTAATTTATTATATCACAAGAGCTGTTATTCAGAAAGATGCCTATTGGCTATTCAAGAAGAGCGCTAAAAAGATGGAGATACAGGTAGATGAAATAGAGCTAAACCTTAAAGTAGTGGACTTCCCTTCTCTATTAAGCAAAACCATTGCAGAGCAACAATACCGTCTAAGTATTCGTTACTATTACCTATGGCTTCTACAGAGATTACAAGAAAAAGAGGAGATCGAATGGCATATCGAAAAAACAAACTCTGACTATCAAAACGAAATAAAAGATAGCAAACTAAAAGAGGATTTCAGGTACCTTTCTTATCTGTATAACAATATATGGTATGGAGAATTCGAAATAGAGGAATCTGAGTTTAACCGTGCAAAACAGTCATTTGACACTATACTAAAACAAAGCTAAAATGAGTAAATCGACAAAAACAATGTTGTTCCTTTTTATCGTGATTATGGGCTTTGTTTATTTCATAGAGTCTAATAAAGTAGATCCGATAGATTGGCGCGAAACTTTAGATAATACACATAAGATTCCCTTTGGGACATATATACTAGATCAGGAGATAGAGAAAATATTCCCTAATGATAGTGTAATCAGAATAACAGGAAACGTCTATGACTTCTTTAGAGATAAAAAATATGATAGTGTACATAACAGCACACTGTTTTCTTTAAAGAGCTATGGGTATATTGATTCTTTTGCTAGAGTAAATTTACATCACTATATCGCAAAGGGAAACAGTGCTGTTATCTTTCAAGATAATATAGACGGGCTAATAGAAGGTATAGAGATGAATCATCTACAGTATACATTACAAGAAGAACTATTAGATCAAGATAAAGTATCAGTGACATTGACTAATCCGAATATTTCTACTTATTCGTTTCAGTTAAAAGACTTAAATACAAACTACTTCAATATTCCAGATTCTCTACGTACAAAGGTAGAAGTGCTAGGATACTTAAAGTATAAAGGAGTCAAATATCCTAACCTCATCCGCTATAAAAAAGGATCAGGTCAACTTATATTAGGACTTCAACCTATTGCATTTACAAACTATAATTTGTTAGAAAGTAATAATCACCTTTATGTTCAGGGTATATTATCCTACTTACCTCAACAGAATACCTACTTCACAGTATCTAGATTACCAGGAGATAATGAGTACCACTCTACTTCTATTCTTAGATTTGTGTTTAAACATCCAGCCTTGACATGGGCGTGGTATTTCTTCCTAGGAACTTTGTTTGTATTTATCATTTTCACAGCTAAAAGAAAGCAAAGAGTTATACCTATTATCACACCGCTGTCTAATACTACTGTTGAGTTTACCAAAACAGTATCTAACCTTTATATTCAAAATAAAGATTACGAAGACCTGATTAATAAACATATAATATATACTCTAGAGAAAATAAGACGTGTACATTGGTTAGACACCTCCAAACTAGATGAATTATTTATCAACAACTTACATATCAAAACCAAGAAGGATAAAGAAGATATCATCAAATTTGTTAGGTTTATAGAGCAGTTTAAAGCTGCACCACACTATGCATCAGAAGAAATGCTAATCGAATTAAACAAAATAATTGAGAAAATCATTGATTAAAAATATACTATGGAAAATACAGTAACCCCAGAAGAAAACTTACACTTCGAATCTAGACTAGATTTGAGTTTGTTACAAGAGAAGGTAAAAGGAATCAAAAGTGAGATACAGAAAGTAATCGTTGGTCAAGATAAAACAATAGATCAAATCATTGTATCTCTATTAGCTAATGGGCATATTCTATTAGAAGGTGTACCAGGAGTAGCTAAGACACTTTCTGCTAAACTACTGGCACAGACCATCGATATGGACTTTAGTCGTATCCAGTTCACACCAGATTTAATGCCTTCTGATATATTAGGTACCTCAATATTCAATATGCAAAAAAGTGAGTTTGAGTTTAAAAAAGGTCCTATATTTTCTAATCTAATCTTGATCGATGAGATAAACCGTGCTCCTGCTAAAACTCAGGCTGCCTTATTTGAGGTAATGGAAGAAAGACAAATCACAATAGACGGGCATTCTTATAAAATGGAAGAACCTTTCTTAGTAATTGCTACTCAGAACCCTATTGAACAAGAAGGTACTTATCGATTACCTGAGGCACAATTAGACCGTTTCTTATTTAAGATTAATATAGACTATCCTTCATTAGAAGAAGAGATTGCAATCGTTCAGAGAGAGCATGAATTATTAGATAAAAAGAAAACTACGATGATTAATAAAGTAGTTACTCCTAATGAGATTATTTCTTTCCAAAAGCTAATCAAAGAAATTATCGTAGAAGAAAAGATCATCGAATACATTGCTAAGATCGTTGCTGATACTCGTATTAATCCACTGTTATATCTAGGAGCTTCACCTCGTGCCTCTATTGCTATTCTAAATGCTGCCAAGGGATTCGCTGCTATTAACAACAGGGACTTTGTGACACCTGAGGATATTAAAGAAGCTGCTATACCAGTGCTAAAACACCGTATCATAGTATCACCTGAAAGAGAGATGGAAGGGCTAACAGCGAATGACATTATTAATCAAATCATCGAATCAATAGATATTCCTAGATAATAAAGACAATACTTATGTTTAAATTATTCAAGCAACTTTATTTACAAAAACGAGTGTATATGGTCTTAGGGACTATTATAGCTCTATTTGTACTTGCCTTTATATTTCCAATACTGTATAAAGTTGTTTGGGGGTTATTTATATTATTTTTTGCTATCATCTTGGTAGATATCACACTGTTATTCAACAAGAAGAATAAAATAGATGCTGTGCGTATCTTACCAGAAAAATTGTCTAATGGTGATGATAATACCATTTATATCTCCATAGAGAATAAATATAACATCACAGTACAATGCTACATTATAGATGAGATCCCTTTTCAATTTCAAAAAAGAGATTTTGAAATCACTAAAACTCTGACTTCTAAGGAGCAAAAAACACTTAGCTATACCTTAAGACCTACGAATAGAGGAGAATATGTCTTCGGGAAGTTAAACATATATGTATCTAGTCCTCTTAGATTAGTATCTAGAAGATTTGTATTTTGTGATGACATTACTTTAGCTACCTATCCTTCTTTTATTCAGATGAAGAAATATGATTTGATTGCTTTTTCTAAAAACAAATATGCTTTTGGGATGAAAAAAATCAGAAAAATAGGTACTACTACTGAGTTTGAACAAATAAAAGAATATGTATTAGGAGACGATATACGCAATATAAACTGGAAAGCAACTGCTAAATCCAGTCAATTAATGGTCAACCAATTTCAGGATGAGAATACAGAATCTGTTTATAATATTATCGATAGAGGACGTGTGATGCAAATGCCTTTTAATGGTCTATCTTTACTTGATTATGCGATTAACTCTACCCTAGCCTTATCTAATGTTATCCTTAAGAAAAATGATAAAGTAGGATTAATGACTTTCTCAGAGAATATCACAAACCAACTTCCTGCTGAAAGTAAAATAAGTCAATTACAAAAAATCATGGAACAACTATACAGAGTTAATACAAACTTTGTAGAAAGTGATTTCGGTAGGTTATATGCACACATCAAACACAAGATTACACATCGCAGTTTGATTATTCTTTACACTAATTTTGAATCCTTATCTAGTTTAAAAAGACAATTACCTTACCTAAGAGCTATTGCAAAAAATCACGTTTTATTAGTCGTTTTCTTTGAAAATACAGAATTAACTAAACTCACTGAAAAAAAGGCTAAAAACACAGATGATATTTTTGACAAAGTAATTGCAGAAAAATTTAACTTTGAAAAGCGTTTAATAGTAAATGAATTAACCAAATATGGTATTCAGTCTATACTAACAGCTCCAGAAGAATTATCCATAAACACGATTAATAAATATCTGCAAATCAAAGCTAAAGGTACCTTATAACATGATGATTAAAAGAATAGATAGCCCACAAAACACCTTGATTAAAAGCATTGTCCAACTACAAGAAAAATCTAGAAATAGGAAACAATCAGGTACATTTGTTATTGAAGGGCTTCGAGAAATAGAATTAGCAACTAAAGGAGGATATGCATTAAAGACTCTTTTATTTTATCCTGACCTTGTATCTGAGACTTCTCTGCGACCTTTCATTTCAAGAGAAACAGAGTTAATAGAAATTTCTAAAGAGGTCTATCAAAAACTAGCTTATAGAGATACAACTGAAGGGGTGATAGCTATCGCGCATACAAAATCATTAGCTCTAGAGGATCTAAAGCTTTCTGAAAATCCTATTATCTTAGTAGCTGAAGCGACTGAAAAACCGGGGAACATAGGTGCTATACTTAGAACTGCTGATGCAGCTAATATAGATGCTGTCATCATCGCTAACCCTAAAAGTGATATCTATAATCCTAATGTAGTCCGCTCTAGTGTAGGATGTGTTTTTACAAATCAGATAGCAATGGCCTCTACAACAGATGCTATTGCCTTTCTAAAAAAACACAATATCAATATCTACTGTGCTACATTACAAGATTCAACTTCTTATCATACGAGAGATTACAAAGAAGCTACTGCCTTCGTAGTAGGTACTGAAGCTACAGGACTTACACAAGAATGGAGAGATGCTAGCACTAAGAATATCATCATACCGATGAGTGGAGTAATAGACTCAATGAATGTATCTGTGGCTGCTTCTATCTTACTGTTCGAAGCAAAACGCCAACGAGATTTTAAATAACAACAAACATAGCACCTCATCCAAGGTGCTTTTTTATTTTATATAGCGGTAAATAGTGACATTGCAATACTGTTTTTTATTCTATTTTTGAATACAAAAATAAAGCAACATGGGACACAGACATATCGTAACTAATATAGACTTAACACCACAGGGAGAAGTAGAATATCATTTTATAGGAGAGTGGAAATATGAAATACCTTTATTCTTCTTTCCTCTATTCAGCATTCCGGTACAGTCTAAAGAGTTAAAAGATTACAGTCTAAAACCTTCTTATCTTCTATACTTTAGAATGAAAGAAGCCATGCCTCTATTTGAACAATTCCACCAATGGATACAATCGAATATAGATCTACTCGTTCCTAAGGAACATCAACCTGCTTACTTTGAGTCTTATCAAAAGCAACTATATTACTTCAATAATTTAGAAGGTGATAGTCTTGTACTTGATGGTTCTGATGTGTATAATATGAGTGAAGGTAGTCACAAGACTTTAGCGAAAGAATATTTAGCTACTTTAGAAGGGTTAGCTACTGAGTTTAAAGAACTATTAGATAGTAATGCAAGTGTAGAAGAGTTTAACACCTCAGATATTGCCAGCTATTTCTTCCCTTTTAGCACCCTTCAAGAGTATCTTAATAATGATAATGCCAACTATGGATGGGATTGGTTAGAAGTTGCTTTTGAGCCAAACTACGACTTTTTACACTTTGAGGAAAATGAGCGCTGGGGAATAAAAAAGCTTAATGGAGAGGTTATTCTACCTGCTATTTATGATGGAATTGGAGAGTTTGAGGAAAGTGGCTTAGCCTATATTATTCTAAATGACAAATGTGGTTTAATCGATAAACAAGGAAACATTGTACTTGAACCAGTATGGGACTACGTTAGTACAACAGGGATAACTTATGTAGAAAGCACAACTGACAATCCTGATGAATATACATCTATTATAACTTGTTCATTAAAAATGAACGAGAAATATGCCTTATACAATATCAGTACGCAGTCGTATATCACTGATTTTATCTATGACGAAATTGAATTATTAAAAGACGATTACTATAACGTTCTTCAAGGAAATCTATACGCCGTATTCAATTACAAAGGAGAGGAATGCATTCCGTTTACCTCTACTGCACCATTCGAATATTACTATCAGTTCTTCTGTGGTAAGCACGATAATAAGGACATTATGTATTCTAATCAATATAGTTTTATAGGTAATTATGACTTTAGCGATATTTCTGATATTGGTACAGGAGATTGTCTATTAGTGCCATCTGCAAAGGGTACTAAACTAAAAAAGATAATTGATGCACACGGCAACTTGGTCTTAGACGATGTAAAGATGGCAGAAGGCCTAACGGATAAATGTATTAAAGTAATCACAGATCACGGAATGACGATCTATGATATAGAACTAAAGGAGAACTTAATTGATTATGTGAAAGGACGTATAGAGAAGTACATCTTGATGGACATCAATCTACAAATCGGACAGGTATATATCAGTTCAGGAAAGAAAAAAGGTGTTTACGATTGTGTCAATCGCACTTGGGCTATCCCACTACAAATAGCTGTTGAGCTTAAGGTTTTAGGCATAGAAGCTTATGCAATTAAGAACAACCTATGGAATATAACGCCGATTGGGCAAACTATACCTGTAGTAGAAGATTGTAATTATATTGCTTTGCACCCCCTAAATCATGAACCACAAGTTGTAGTGGTGTATAAAGATAAAAAAGTATACCAATACCAAGATAATGCTTTAGACTTATTACCACTTACACAGTTAATCGCATTAGCAACGCGTATGCACTATAATCAAGACGGAGAAGTAAGCCTATTTAAACCGTATTTTGCAGAACGAGTAAAACAAGTCACTACAGATGATTACCTAAGTTTAGAGTCTTTCTATATCCACAGAATTAAAGACTTTTACTTAGATAATGACTGGATAGAAGAATACAATCAATTAATCAACTTTGCAGAACAGCTCAATAATGATGAACTGCTTCAGGATTTAGCCTATCGTTATCTCACAGAAGAGGACTATATTGATTATCCTAAAGCTATGAAACTGTTTTTAAAAGCTTCAGAGCTCGGAAATCATTACGCAGCTACCAATATTGGTTATATGTATTTTGAGGCTTTAGGAGTACCTTATAACAGTGAAAAAGGATTACAATACTACCTACTTGGAGCAGAAAGAGGAAATAATCAAGCTAAACTTAACTTAGCTTACCTATATTACCAAGGAGCTGAAGGTATAGACATAGATTTCGAAAAAGCCTTACATTACTTCTTACCATTAGAAAAAGTTGGTGGATTTTATGTTACCAACTATATTGCAGATTGTTACTATCTATTAGGTGAGTATAAAAAAGCAATGAAATTCATCAAAAAAGACCTTAAAGGAGAAGATCATTTAGGTTCCTTTTTAATGGGTAAATGCTATAATTTAGGCTATGAAGTCAAACAAGATACAGCTAAAGCGATTGAATATTTTGAACAGGCAGTATCTAAAGGCTATGTATATGCAGCCACCGATTTGTTATATATCTATGCCTATGACGAGAAGTTTAAAAACAGTGAAAAGTTAGCCTACTATTTAGAAATAGCTAAAGAGAATGACTTAGATTTACCTACTGACTTCAAAGGTAAAAACACTTTAAAAAGTTTTTTAAAGAAATGGTTTAAATAATATGATACACATACGCCCAGCCATATTAGAGGATATACCTCAACTACAACTGCTTTATCAAAAGCAGTTTGTAGTGATGCAAGAATATCAACCAGATTACTTTAAAGCTGATCTACCTGCTATTGATTTCTTAGAAGAAACAATACAATCAGACGAATGGGACTTCTTAGTAGCTGTTGATCAAGGCAAGCTTATTGGTATGGTTGCTTTATTTATTGAGCAAACCTTACCTTATGAGTGTTTTGTACCTCATAAATACCTCAACTTTGCAGATATTTATGTAGAACCTGAGTATCGTAGTAAAGGGATTGGAAAACAATTAATAGATGCTGTTAAACAATGGGCAAAACATAGACAAGTAGACTACATAGAACTTCTGGTAGTGGAGCAAAACAAACGTGCTTATGACCTCTATCTCAAAGAACACTTTGAACCTGTACATACCGTAATGAGGTATAAAATATAATAGAAATACCCTTATATATCATTGCAAAGGCATTTCTTATTATTCTTTTAGACCTTTGACAATGCCAAAACTCAAAAACAAAGCTATCAATAACAATACACAAATTAAAACCAGCACTACTGCAAATGCTAAAGTGTAATCTACTCTATTTGCTACTCCAAAAAACACACTTCCAATAGCTGCTACTCCAAATGCTGAACCTATCTGTAGACTACAGTTTACTACTCCCGAAGCTAATCCTGCAAACTGAACAGGTACATTACTTAAGCTTAATCTAACTACAGATGCTAAGGTCAATCCCATTCCACATCCAATGACAAACAAATCAACCTTAAACAACAAGGGCTCAAAACTATACAAAGTATATAGTAATAATAAGAAACCTATACCATAAATAACTAATCCCAAAGAAAGAATAGTCTGTTTAAAATATCTACTAATTACAGAAGAACTCAATGACATAATAATAAATCCAATACCAAAAGGAATAATAGCCTTACCCGCTTCCATACTTGTCCAATACAATTCTTCTTGTAAATAAATACCTAATACTAAATAAAACACTCCACTTGCATAGTATAGAAAACTTATAATCACTCCTAGTTTTAAATTCTTAAACTTAAAGATAGTAAAGTCTACTAAAATGCTCTTTCCTTCTTGTTTACGCATATTCTGAACCTTGATAAACAAGTACAAAAACACTACTGATGCTATTAAAAACATAACAGTCTGTATAGCTATTCCTTTCTCTACTATTGTCGTTAAAGGATAAATAAAGCTCATTAATCCTAGACTTAACAATGCAGTCCCTCTATAATCAACTTTCTCTATAGACTTATGATCTTGTTTTGGTAATGTTATAATTGCCATCACCAACGCAATCACCCCAACGGGTAAATTAACTAAAAATATCACACGCCACCCTAAGTCAAATATATTCCACTCTATCAAAACTGCTCCAAGATATTGTCCTAACGCAGCGGCTATCCCAAAAGTGAAACTATACAAAGCCATTACTAAACGCTTTTCTTTTTCGTCAAAAAGCGTATGAAGAATAGCCAAAACCTGTGGTATCATAACTGCTCCTGATACCCCTTGTAATACTCTACCTATAATCATCATCACAGGAGATTGAGAGAGACCACAGAGTACAGATGAACTAATAAAACCTATCAATCCAATAATGAATATTCTCTTACGCCCATAAATATCTCCAAATCTACCACCTGATATTTGAAACACAGCATAAGCACAAGTGTAGAAAGATACTATCATCTGCAATTCACTACTACTCGATCGAAGAGAATATTGTATAGAAGGCAATGCTAAATTGACAATATAAAAATCCAAGGGAGAAAGTATAGTGGCTACTAATAAAATAAATAGTATAAACCTTTTGTCTTTAAAAATCATAGAACACATTTTAAAAACTTAGTTTAAGCTTTAACTCAACTAAGCTATTATTACCTTACAAAATTCCTAAAGAATTACACCTAATAGATAACGCATATAGAATTATAAACAACGTTAGAAGAAGTATTATAACTAACTACAAATCATTTTACTAACAACTTATTTAAAACCAATATAAATACTTATTTTTGCAAACGATAAGAAACATAAGCTATGTTACAAGGAAATAATCAGGGAAACTTAATCGTAGATAGTCATCATATAGAAGGAGCTACACATACTATGGATATTACAGTGATCCATACCGCTATAGCCAGTATAAAACACGGAACTTATACTGCGGAACAAGACTTCTATCACACTGTACTTCCTACTAAAGAATCTATTCTTACGTGTAATTGTATACAAGGAAGTAGCTTAACCTTAAACCATGACAACCTCAACATTCATGAACAAGGAGCGCTATTGTTTAAAGAAAGAGCTGTTCCTTATGAACACATTATGAAAACGGCAAAAGACAAAAGAGGAGAGTTTTTAGAAATTGCAGTAAACAAGACCTTTGTTACCAACTTATTTGAAGAAGAAAAAGAATACTTAGAAGAGCTATTAGGTAGCCAATCTCCTAAACTTGTATTTGACTTAAATCTAAATTCCCTCCAAGTCTTACAACAATTAGTTTCTCATCCTTATCAAGGAAAACTTGCTGAGCATTATATCAATAATAAAATAGAAGAAGCTCATTTATTACAATACCACAATTGGAGTTATAATAAAACCCCTAAAGAATTAAGCCTTCACAGAAAAGATGAACAAGCACTACACGAAATCAAATCGTATATTACAGATAATTATAACAAAGACTTCACGATACAAGAGTTAGCACTGAGAGTAGGTATTAATCAAACCAAACTAAAGAAAGGCTTTAAAGCACTCTTCGGGACGACTACGTTTAAGTACATCCATGACCTGCGCATGCAGAAAGCCTTAGAGATGATAAAAAGTAGAGAGTATAATATCTACGAGATAGCAGAGTATATAGGTTATAGACACAGTCACCACTTCTCCACAGCATTTAAGAAGTACTATGGTCAACTACCTACTAAAATAAAAACATAACCTATGCTACCAACTCCTTTCATATAAAACCCTTCCCTTGTTCACTTTCTTATCTTTAAATCCCTTATTTTAGTCATCATAATACTATAACACATGATTAGAAAAGCACACTTAGAAGACATACCTACTATACAACAGTTATACTTTAATTTATTCGAAGTAATGGCTGACTTAGAATCTCACTATATGAAGGCTGCTCAGCAAGACACTGCTTTTATAGAAAGCGTTATCAAAGGAGAAAATGATTTTATTATTTTTGCAGCAGAAGACGATAAGGAAGTTCAAGGCTTTGCTATAGCACAGCTGCAGAGTGCACCACCCTATAACTGCTTTGTACAACAGCGTTGTGTTTATCTAATGGATTTAGTTGTTGACCCAGATAGTCGCGGAAAAGGCTATGGAAAGAAGCTAATCCATGCTGTCAAAGAATGGGGAGTACAAAATAAGGTAGACTACTTCGAACTAAATGTTCTCTCTCAAAATAAAAAAGCTATAGACCTATACCTAAGAGAAGGGTTTGAACCATTTAATATCTCTATGCGTATGCGTCTTGACGACAAAGCATAAAACAAATGAAGCAAACTGACTATGCAATAGGTATCACCATACCAATAGAGGCAGATTATGTACTATCACCTACTGTACTATATGATGATACACTTACAGGTATCTACTTTAACACAGAAGATGAGCAGTACGGTCGTATCACATTTAGTAATCTAGATGCGATACGAGTATGTCGTGGAGAATATCTTCCCTATCCAGATGACTGGACAGAAGATAAGGAAGTGCCTTGGGTCTATGTAGTACAGCATTCTAAATGGCAAATGGAACGATATATGTATGAAAAAAGTCATTATGGAAGAACTTATGAATTTGGTGGTGATGTAGAAGATATGCGTACAGACTTTAAGCATTATATCTTTAAGTTTCACGACCAATTTGTTGAAGTTATCGCAAGAGGTTTTTGGTGGGAAAAGGACGCTAACTCTTTAATGAACCAACCTCTACAAAAAGGCCATCCTTTCTTAAACTTACCAGAGGAAGAAGCAACTTTACATCAAGCCCATGGATTAACTACTCAGATTACTAAAAATACACTGCCTATAGATGTACTAATAGAACAAGCTAAATATTGCTCTCAAAAGTTATATCAATTCGCTCTAATATTTGAAGGTAAAGCCAGTGTTGACAATACTGTATCTATAGTCAATAAAGATGGTAAAATACAGAGCGAGCTAAGAGGATATTTTGGCGGAAAGACTAAGGTATTCGACGGGGTTCCTACTTTAGAAGAAGTCCTTCCCTACATAGAAAAATATATGTCAGAAGTAGCAGAAAGAAGAAAAGCAATGAGAAAATAGATTTTATTTTCATTATATTACGCTCTAGAATTTCTAATCATTATGTAGACACTTTCAGATTAATGACTCATAAAATATTTCAAATTATCTAATTATCCAGAACTACTCTAGTTTTCTAGCTGACAGGTGTTAGGTTGATTTGATATGAGTCCGTTATGAGTCCGTAGTGAGTCCGTTATGAATCCGTTATTTTGACTAAAATAACGGAGTGAATATAGAAGCATTTCTCTATCACTGCTTATTCATTTCAAGCCAGACTCGACATAAACATTAAGAGAGGTCAAAGGGATTTACTAGATTATTCTTAACAATTACACAATATCATTCAGAATATATCTCTTTCGTAAGAATATACTTCATCAATTCACCTTCACCAATTGATATTTTATCATCACGTATTGTGTTATTTAGTCTATCAAATCCTATATGCACTGCAATATACAACCTAATCAATTGATAACAAACAAGGTGTAACAAATAATTCTAAATAATAAATCTCTATTTTTTTAACAAAACATAGTTCATCTATAACTGTTTTTTCACTATATTTAATGAACACTATTTTAGATATAAAAGTTGCGAATTATATATGACAGAGGAAGAAATAGAATTAGAAAACAGAGCAATTGCTAAAGAATACAAAGAGCTTTTAAAAATAAGTTATCAGACCTTATCTGAGGATGATAAAAAATTAATCCGTAAAGCATTTGATGTAGCGGTTGAAGCTCATAAAGATCAAAGAAGAAAATCTGGAGAAGCTTATATTTTCCACCCTATTGCTGTGGCAAAAATTGTCGCTTCAGAAATCGGTTTAGGCCCTACTTCCATTGCTGCGGCATTAATGCATGATGTAGTAGAAGACACAGATATTACAGTTGAGCAAATAGAAGAATGGTTTAATCCAAAAATTGCCAAAATTGTAGAAGGATTGACCAAGATGGCTATGTTAGAGCCAGATCCTCATATCTCTATGCAAGCGGAGAACTACCGTAAAATGCTATTGACACTAAATGATGATGTGCGTGTAATCTTGATTAAGATAGCTGACCGACTTCACAATATGCAGACCATGGAAAGCATGGTAGATTATAAACAGGCGAAAATAGCGTCAGAGACTTTATATATCTATGCTCCGTTAGCTCATCGATTAGGGTTATTTAATATTAAGACTAAACTAGAAGATTTAGGTCTAAAATATACAGAACCTCGCATC
Source organism: Myroides odoratimimus (assembly GCF_030326305.1). Lineage (GTDB taxonomy): Bacteria > Bacteroidota > Bacteroidia > Flavobacteriales > Flavobacteriaceae > Flavobacterium > Flavobacterium odoratimimum_A. The sequence goes on from NZ_JACAKB010000009.1 coordinate 94,950, forward strand.
TATCAGGACATCGTCAATAGGATGAAAGAGAGTAAAGAAGAGCAAGATCAATACATACAAACAGTAAGTGATATTCTGAAAAAGTCATTAGACGAAGAACAGGTAGAATATTCAATGAAAGGAAGGCCGAAGTCGATCTACTCTATTCGTCGTAAGATGAAAGCACAGAATGTAACATTCGATGAGGTATATGACAAGTTTGCCTTGCGTATAATTTATAAATCTACTCCCCACGATGAGAAATTCATTGCCTGGAAGATTTACTCTATTGTGACAGATCACTTCCGCCCTAGTCCGAATAGACTTAGAGACTGGATATCAGCACCGAAATCTACTGGATATGAAGCTTTACATATTACAGTAATGGGGCCGAAAGGAAGATGGATAGAGATTCAAATCCGAAGTGAGCGCATGGATGAAATTGCAGAAAAGGGATATGCCGCTCACTATAAGTACAAGCAAGGTATTACAGAAGAAAATAGCTTAGACAAATGGTTAAATCAACTTAAAGAAGCTTTAGAAAATGCAGAGACAGACGCTGTAGACTTTGTTGAAGACTTTAAGCTGAGTCTATACGCTAAAGAGATTTATATTTTCACACCGAAAGGAGAGATTAAATCACTTCCTAAAGGAGCTACTGCTCTTGACTTTGCCTTTGCGATACACTCAGAAGTAGGATTGCGCACTAGAGGTACTCGTGTCAACGGCAGATTAGTACCGCTAAATCATGTACTTGTCAGTGGTGACCAGGTAGAAGTAATCACATCTGAGAATAAGAAGCCGAGCGTAAGCTGGCTAGACTATGTGACTACTACTCGAGCAAAAAATAAGATTAAAAGTTCGCTAAACGAAGACACGAAGCGCATTGCTGAAGACGGTAAGGAACAATTACAGCGCAAACTGAAACATCTAAAAGTAAATCTAGACGAAAAAACTGTGAATGAAATGGTAGCTTATTTTAAGCTAAAAACAAGTCAAGATTTATTCTATAGAATTGGAGCTGGTGTCATTGATAACGTTCAGTTAAAAGAATATGCTGCCAATAGAAACAACTCTTTATTTAGCTTCTTTAAAAAGACGATAAAAAGAGCGCCTTCTATCCCAGTTATCACAGATACAGCAGCTAATAAAACAGGTGATTTACTTGTATTCGGTAAAGACAATGAGAAGTTAGATTACAAACTAGCTACCTGTTGTAACCCTATACCAGGTGATGATGCATTCGGGTTCGTAACGATAAATGAAGGAATAAAAGTACATAAGACAGACTGTCCTAACGCGATCAGTATGCGATCTAACTATGCTTATAGAATCATCCAAGCACACTGGGTAGATTCTAAGGAAGCGATGAACTTCGAAGCGACTATCAATATCACAGGTCTTGATTCAGCTGGTCTAACTACTGAGATTACGAAGATTATCATAGAAAGTAAAGTCATCAATATTCGCAGTATCTCATTAAGTGAAAATGCTGGAATATTTAAAGGATCTATCACAGTGATCGTTCCGAATAATGATGTACTGAAAAAAATGATGGGTAACCTTAAGAAAATCGAGGGAATAGAAAAAGTAACACGTGTAAATCCATCATAAAATAATTATAATTTATTCGCATATAGACTAACCTTATTTGATTTATTATAATTCAAACGAAAATAGCTCTATATTTGCAACTAAGATATTTTTGAATATGGGAAGTGAAAAAAATCAAGAAATCGTAAAAAATGTGTTCACGAAGTTTTTAGAAGAAAGAGGACATCGTAAAACACCTGAGAGATATGCTATTCTTCAAGAAATATATGATAGCGAAGAGCACTTTGATATAGAGTCTCTTTATATCAAAATGAAGAATAAAAATTATCGTGTAAGTAGAGCTACGCTTTACAATACTATTGAAATTCTTTTAGAATGTGGACTTGTTAGAAGACACCAATTCGGTCAAAACCAAGCACACTATGAGAAGTCATATTTCGATAAACAACATGATCACATTATTTTAACTGATACAGGAGAAGTAATCGAGTTTTGTGATCCTCGTATACAGACTATTAAAAAGACAATTGAAGAAATCTTTAATATAGACATCCACAATCATTCTCTATACTTCTATGGAAATAGAAAGACAGTAGAAGAGGAAGAACAAGTGGAAAACAACAACTAATTTTCAAACTTTTTAACAACACAAACAATGACAGTAGACTTACTACTAGGCTTGCAATGGGGCGATGAAGGAAAAGGTAAAATCGTAGATGTACTAACTTCTAAATATGACATCATTGCTCGTTTTCAAGGAGGACCAAACGCGGGACACACTTTAGAATTTGATGGGATTAAACATGTATTACGCACTATCCCTTCTGGAATTTTCCATAAAAATTCTATTAACATCATTGGAAATGGTGTAGTGATTGACCCAGTAGTTTTCATCAAAGAGATTGAGGGATTAGAGAAGTTCAACATCGACATTTACACAAGATTATTAATTTCTAGAAAAGCTCACTTAATCTTACCTACTCACCGCTTACTAGATGCAGCTTCTGAAGCAGCAAAAGGAAAGGCAAAAATCGGTTCTACACTAAAAGGTATTGGCCCAACTTATATGGACAAAACAGGTAGAAATGGATTAAGAGTTGGAGACATCGAACTTGCTGATTTTAAAGAGCGTTACCGCAACTTAGCAGACAAGCATGAGGCGATGATTAAGTTCCACGATGTAGAGTTACAATACAACTTGGCTGAATTAGAAGAAGAGTTCTTCGCAGCAGTGGAGCAATTAAAGAAATTAACGTTCATCGATAGTGAAAACTATATCCATACAGCTCTAAGAGAAGGTAAATCTGTCCTAGCAGAAGGTGCACAAGGATCACTGTTAGACGTTGACTTTGGAACATATCCATTCGTTACATCATCTACTACTACAGCAGCAGGTGCATGTACAGGATTAGGAGTAGCTCCAAATAAAGTTAAAAATGTGTTTGGTATTTTTAAAGCTTATACTACACGTGTTGGTAGTGGGCCATTCCCTACAGAATTAGATAACGAAATCGGTGCTACTATGGCAACTGTAGGTCGTGAGTTCGGTTCTGTTACAGGACGTGCTAGACGTTGTGGATGGTTAGACCTAGTGGCTTTAAAATACGCAGTAGACGTGAATGGAGTTACAGAATTATACATGATGAAAGCTGACGTATTATCAGGTTTTGAATCATTACAAGTATGTACTAAATACTCGTATAAAGGAGAAGAGATCACTCACTTACCTTACAATATCGAGCCAGAAAACGTTGAGCCAATTTATGTTGAGAAAAAAGGTTGGAAAGCTGACTTAACAGGATTGACAGAGTATGATCAATTACCAGCGGAACTAAAAGAGTATATCAAATTCATCGAAGATGAAGTAGGTGTACCAGTAAAAATAGTTTCTGTAGGTCCAGATAGAACACAGACTATCTTAAAATAAGATACTTAAAAAACACTTCTTACGAAGTGTTTTTTTTTGCCCTTCTTCTAGCCTGTTTATAAATTCTTCTTAACTAAAATCTTTGTACGTATTTTTTACTTAAATTTGAAAAAAATATAGTGACTTGAGAACAATACCGTATTATTTACTTTTTATACTATTCGCATTACTAGGTTTTAGTCAAAACAAAAAAAAAATCATCATACATCACGCAGACTACTCTGATATCAATCATGAGGTACTGCCAGATGCTGTAATCTTAACAGGAAATATATCTGCTGAGCATGACGGTATGAATATGACATGTAATAAAGCGTACTTCTTCGAAAAAGAGAATTATCTAAAGCTTTTTGGGAATGTTCACATTGTACAAGGAGATACCTTAACAATGAATAGCCATTATGCTGAATATAATGGAATCAACGGTTTTGCTTATGCGCAAGGAGATGTATTACTTACTTCTCCAGACTCTACCTTAGAGACAGATACTTTAAAATATGATCGTTTAAAGGATCTTGTATTCTATGACAGTCATGCCACTATTCACAACAAGGGTAATGTATTAGAAAGCGAAAAAGGACGTTACTACACTACAGAAAAGAAGTTCCAATTCTTCACAGCTGTAAAAGTAACTTCAGATAAAGGAACAGTGATCAAGTCTAATCACTTAGATTTTTATGAAGTACCACAACACTCATATGTATTCGGTCCTTCCACTATAACTAACAAGGAAGATTATATCTATACTGAAAATGGTTTTTATGATGTAAAAAACGATTTAGGTAAGATGGTAAAGAACTCTTTTATCTGGTATGATAAAAGAAAAATAGAAGGAGATTCTATCTATTATTCTAAACTAAAAGATTTTGCTTCTGCAACGAATAACGTTAGAATAACTGATACTATCAATAAAAGTAAAATAACTGGACACTACGCAGAGTTATACAAAGCTAAGGACTCGATGTTCGTTACTAAAAAAGCTTTAGTTAGTATGAAATCACAAGAGGGAGATTCTGTGTATATGCACGCTCCGCGTATTTTACTGACAGGAAAGGATAAAGAGCGCGTAATACGCGCCTTTAACGATGCTCGTATACTACGTGATAGTATGAGTGGTAAAGCAGACTCTATTCACTGGAGTGAAAAAGCGGGCTTAACACAGATGATAGGTAAACCTGTTATCTGGAATGGAGATAGTCAGGTCACAGGTCGTTTTATTCACCTACTTAGTAATGCAGAGACTCAGAAGATGGACTCTCTAAAAGTATTAGAAAATGCCTTCGTGATTCAAAAAGATACAATAGGAGATGGTTATAATCAATTAAAAGGTGTTAACTTATACGGTAAATTTAAAGAGAATAAACTAGATGAGTTAGACTTGATTAAAAATGCAGAGCTTATCTATTATATGTATAATGACAAGAACGAATTAGTCGGTATCGATAAAGGGATTTGTAGTCATATCAATGTCAGTTTCTTAGAAGGTAAGATTAACACGGCTACAAAATATGTAGATCCTAAAGGAGACTTATATCCTGAGAAGCTACTACCTAAAAATGCTCGTCTATTAAGAGATTTCTTATACAGAGGTGACGAAAAGATAAACTCATTAGAAGATATATTCACTGATGAGGAATTACATAAAGAGAAAAAAGGAGAACAAGCAAGAGAAGACATGAAAGAAGGTTATAATAAGCCTATAGACATTCTCCCTGAAACAATAAAAGCTACACCTGGACTATCTAAAAAACTAGAAGAGGACAGCAAAAAACAAGAGAACAAAGCGCCTAAAAAAGGCAAAAAGTAAAGTAATGAAAGAAGATTTTTATAAATATCAAGCACAGACTTCACCTAATCCTCTAGCAATGGAGATATCTCATGCTAAAGGTTCTTATATATATGACAAGAATAACAAAGCGTATTTAGACTTCGTAGCAGGTGTATCTGCATGTACATTAGGACATCAACACGAAAGAGTGAATAACGCGATTAAGGATCAATTAGATAAATATTCGCATGTAATGGTATATGGTGAATATATCCAAGACCCTTCTGTAGAATTTTGTAAACTGCTAGCAGAGAATATCCCTGCTCCACTAAATAAAACCTATTTAGTAAACTCAGGTACTGAAGCTACTGAAGGTGCTTTAAAGTTAGCAAAAAGAGTAACAGGAAGAAGTCAACTAATCTCTTGCTTCAACGCGTATCATGGTAATACTATGGGATCTATGAGTGTTATGGGGTTTGAGGAAAGAAAGCGTGCTTTTAGACCACTACTTCCAGATGTAGACTTCATTCACTTTAACTGTGTAGAAGATTTACAAAAGATAACAACCAAAACAGCTGGTATTATCTTAGAGACTATACAAGGAGGCGCTGGATTTGTAGAGCCTTTTGACGGGTTCTTAACGAAAGTACGCGAAAGATGTACTGAAGTAGGTGCCTTAATGATCGTAGATGAAATCCAACCAGGTTTCGGTAGAACAGGTAAACTGTTTGGATTCCAAAACTATGACGTAGTTCCTGACGTGATCGTTATGGGAAAAGGTATGGCTAGTGGGATGCCAGTAGGTGCATTCACTGCTAGTGATGAACACATGAATCAGTTATATGACAACCCTAGATTTGGACATATCACTACTTTCGGTGGTCACCCTGTTATCGCAGCAGCAAGTTTAGCAACTTTAAGAGAATTAGTAGAAACTGACCTTATGGCTCAGACACTAGAAAAAGAAAAGTTATTTAGAGAACTATTAGTTCACCCCCTTATTGAAGAAATCAGAGGTCGTGGTCTAATGATTGCACCTATGACACCTAGTGCTGATATTACTAATAGAGTAATCATGAAGTGTCAAGACAAAGGATTAATATTATTCTGGCTACTGTTTGAAGGAAAAGCGATAAGAATCACTCCTCCCCTTACAGTATCAGAAACAGAAATAAAAGAAGGATGTGCTATCATCATTGAAGCACTAAATGAAGTACAAAAAGAATTAGGATTATAATATCCTAAATAATCAACTTAAATACAAATATGCATTTAGATAACGAAGAAGAAGAATACAAATTATCTCTATCTCGTTTTGAGTCTATGTTAAAGACCAATAAGGTTTTGTTTTTTGATTCAGAAGAGTTTGAGAATATCATTCTACACTATCTCGATTCTGGAAAGCTAAACCTAGCGAAAAAAGCGCTAAAACTGGGACTAGAACAACATCCTAACTCTATTGGGTTAAAACTGGTAGAAGTAGAATTATTAGTATTCCAAAATAAATTAGAAGCTGCTGACCGCTTATTAAACGAAATAGAAAGTATAGATCCGGAGAATGAAGAAGTGTTCATTCAACGCGCTACTGTATACTCTAAAAAAGGAAGACATGAAGAGGCTATCGTATCTCTACAAAAAGCATTGACTCTGACAGAGGATCTAGCAGACGTCTACTCTTTATTAGGAATGGAATATCTATTATTAGATAAAATAGATCAAGCAAAAGATAACTTTATTCTATGTCTAGAACATGATGAAGAAGATCAGTCTGCTTTATATAATGTTGTATACTGTTTTGACTTCCTTAGTGAGAATGAGGAAGCTATATCGTTCTTAACTAAATTTATTGACAAGAATCCTTATAGTGAGATTGCTTGGCACCAATTGGGAAGACAGTATTTTACAATTAAAAATTACGAAAAAGCAGAATGGGCTTTTGATTATGCTACCCTGATAGACGAAGAGTTTATCGGTGCTTATATCGAAAAAGGTAAAACACAAGAGAAGCTAAATAAGTTTAAAGAAGCTATTGACAACTATATGACTACTTTAGAATTAGATGATCCTAACTCTTATGTATTAATGCGCATAGGTAGTTGTCATGAAAGTCTTAATAACTTTCCTCAAGCTTATCAATATTACAAAAAAGCAGTACATGAAGACCCTATGCTAGACAAAGGATGGATAGCATTAACTGATTTATGTATCACAGAGTCTAATTATGAGAAAGCATTATTCTATTTGCAAAAAGCACTTCAAATAGATGAATTCAATGAAAAATACTGGATAAGACATGCTATTCTAAATAAAACATTGTTTAACTTTGAAGAGGCTGAACGAGGTTATAAGGTAGCTGCTGAACTTGGAACAGATATTGTAGAGCATTGGACAGGTTGGGCGGATGTATTGTATCTTCTAGGAGATTTTAACACTGCGATACAGAAACTTTTACAAATAGCTAACTTCCATCCTAATGATGCTGAAATTGATTATAGATTAGCTGTTATATACTTTACCCTACATGATATAGATAAAGGTACAGAATATCTAATTAATGGTCTGAATAAGAACTTTGAAAAGAGAGCAATTATAGAAACATACTTCCCTAATCAATGGGAGAACCCTATAGTACAAAGTATTATCAAAAATTACAATAAACAATAAAGCTATTCTTAAGAATAGCTTTTTTTATAAAAACTCAATATGACTAAACGCTACGGATTAATAGGTAAAAACATAGATTATTCTTTCTCACGTACCTACTTTGCAGAAAAGTTTGAGAAATTAAAAGACAAAAAAAGTATTTATGTAAACTTTGATTTACAAAACATAAATGAGTTTTCTAAAATACTAGAAAACCACAAGGATATAAAAGGGTTAAATGTAACTATACCTTACAAACAATCAATTATTCCCTATCTAGATTCACTTTCTAAGAAAGCTAAAGCTATTGGAGCTATTAACACAATTCAAATCAATAAAAAAGGACAATTAAAAGGCTATAATACAGATTGGTATGGCTTCTACCACTCCCTAAAACCAATGCTAAAGTTTCATCATAAACGTGCCTTAATACTCGGTACTGGAGGAGCTAGCAAGGCAATTGAATATGCCCTTAAGAAATTAGGTATAAAATACACTTTCGTCAGCAGAACAAAAGAAGACTATAATCTAACTTATAGTGAACTGACTGAAGAAATAATGAATCATTATACGATCATAATCAATACTACACCGGTTGGAACATTTCCTAATATTGACCAGATGCCTGAAGTTCCTGTACATCTGCTATCAAAAAGGCATATAGTATATGATCTTATCTATAACCCTGAAGAAACTACCCTAATGAAAGAAGCAAAAGTATATGGCGCAAAAGTGAAGAACGGCTATGAAATGCTAGTACTTCAGGCGGAAAAAGCATATAAGATTTGGAATAAACCATTCAGTAGAGATTAATACTAAATAATTGATATAATTAGTTCTAGCAGAATAAAAGTACGATTTATTCAATATTTTTTACTAAATTTGAGAGAGCGCGTTTATTTATTGCGCTTTACTACATATTGTTTAAATAAATACTTTTTCAAACATGTTAGAACAAAAGAATGATAACCTGCATGAGCTAGCAGATGGACAAAAACCGGAATCAAATTCAAATGCGGTTGTCCCAACTGATAAAGAAATAGCTCTTGATTCTATTACAGCTTCAAATGCTGAGGAAGGTGAAGATTTAGCTTCTTATGAAGAAACCAACATCCCTACTGTTAACTACGAAAAACTAGACTTAGAAAAACTAACTAAAGAACTTCATAAATTAGTCAAGAATTACAAAGTAACAGCTATTAAAGATCACGTAGAAGACATCAAAAAAGAATTCTATAGTAAATATAATGATCTTATAGATGAAAAGAAAGAAGCTTTCTTTGACGAAAACCCTGATGCAAATGAATCAGATTTTCAGTACATCCTTCCTATTAAAACTGATTTTGACAAATACTATGATGAGTATAGAGTAGCTAAAAATGCATACTTTAAACAACTTCAGAATAACCTTAATGTAAATCTAGAAAAACGTTTAGCTATTATAGAGAAATTAAAACAATTAATAGAAAACGAGCATAATGGTGATGCATTAAAACAATTAGGAGAACTTAGAGAAGAATGGAAGACCGCTGGTCCTATACCCAAAGACAAATACAATCACGTATGGAATAACTATCACTTCCATGTAGAGAGATTCTATGACCAGTTACACCTAGATAGAGAATCAAGAGATCTTGACTTTAAATATAACTTAGAACAGAAACAAAAGCTAATCGCAAGAGCAGAAGAACTATTAGAAAATGACGACATTATTAAGTCATTTAGAGAGCTACAGACGCTACATAGAATCTGGAAAGAAGAGATAGGACCAGTAGATCGAGAGATAAGAGAACAAATCTGGGATCAGTTCAGCGAAATCACAAAACAACTACACGATAAGCGAGAAATATTATTCGAACAACTGAGAAGTGTCGAAAGAGAAAATCTTGCCTTAAAAGTGGCTATAATAAGCGAAATAGACATTCTTTCTAAGCAAAAGATAACCAACCATAACCAATGGCAGAAAGAAATAGCTAAAGTAGAAGAGCTAAGACAGCGTTTCTTCTCTATAGGTAAAGTACCAGTAGATAATAACGAACAAGTTTGGGATCTATTTAAACTAGCTACAAGAAACTTTAATAGTAATAAAAATGCTTATTACAAAGAGCTTAAAAAAGAGCAACAAGACAACTATGCTAAAAAACTAGCATTGATAAAAAGAGCTCAAGAATTAAAGGACAGTGAGGATTTTGCAAAGGTTACTCCTATTATGAAAAAGATACAGGATGACTGGAAACTAATAGGTCATGTACCTCGCAAATATTCTGATCAACTATGGGCTGATTTTAAAGAAGCTTGTAACTCTTATTTTGATAGATACCATGCTATTAAAAATAAAGAATCTGCCGTAGAACTAGATGCTTATAATAGAAAGAAAGAATACTTAGATCTATTAAAAGGATTTCAATTATCTGGTGATCACAAGACAGATTTAGGAGAAATCAAGAATCATATCAACAATTGGAAATCTATTGGTGCTGTACCTGCTAACAAACGTTTTATAGAAGGTAAATTCAACAAGATTCTAGATGTGCTATTTGACAAACTAAGTTTAAGTAAAAGAGAAACTGAAGCGGTTAAGTTCAATAATAGATTAGAATCTATATTAGAGACAAATGATAAGCGAAAGCTACAGAATGAAGCTGTATTTATTCAAAGAAAAATAGAAGAAATAAACTCATCTATTATTCAATTAGAAAATAACCTAGCTTACATTCAGAATCCTAGTGACGATAATCCTTTTGTAAAAGAAGTTAAAAAGAGCATAGAAAAACAAAGAGATGATTTAAAAATCTGGGAAGATAAATTAACCCAAATCAGAAATATATAAGTACAAAAAAAGAGAAACTAAGGTTTCTCTTTTTTTTTGTATTCTTGAACAGAAATACTTTAGAAAAAAAGGTGGATTTAATAAATCCACCTTTTTATATCATAATAGAATCCTATTATTATTTATTTGTTTTAGCTTCTAATGCTTTTAATTTATCAGTCATTTCTAATGCACGATAAATATTTTTTAAAGTACTAATAGCTGCTTCATTACCAGGATTGATAGAAATAACTTTCTCTAAGTCATTCATCGCATCTTTATAAATAGCATGTTTTTCTTTTTGATACTGCTCATATTTCTTATTATCAGCAGCAGACATACCTAAACTATTCATTTTATTAGTCAACTCCTGGTCTGGTTGTAACTTAAGGAAAGCCATGTTTAAATAAGCATTTTCAGACTTAGGGTTAATACGGATAGCTTGTTCATAATATTTACGAGCATCTTCAAAACGTCCAGCATCAAAACTAGTAACTCCTAAGTTGTATAATAATACATCATCATTAGGGTTTTTAGCTAAAGCTTGTTTTGCTAATTCCTCATATTTACCCATATTATTAGACTTTAGGTAAAGATCCATATGAGTTAATAATAAGTTGATATCGTCTGGATTAGCTTCTCTAGCTGCTACGATAGCTTTTTCAGCCTCTTCTGTTTTACCTTCTTGGCTATAGATCAACACTAAGTTTTTAAGAATCTCTGGTCTTTTAGAGTCCTCTTTTACAAACTTAGGGTCAGTATGAGTACCTTGTTTTACCATCAAGTCACGCATTTTAGCGTCTTTCCCGAAACTTTGTACTTGACCAGAAGCTTTCTCTACTGCAGTATAGTAAGACTCACTTCCATTATATCCTAAATCAACTAATTTCTTATAGTTCTCTACAGCAGTAGCATAATCTTTAGAGTTAATAGCCGTAGAAGCCGCATAGTATAAATACACAGTATCTTTAGGACTTAACTCATAAGCTTGAGTAAAACGTCTAGTAGCACCTTTATAATTAGCAGAACCATTATCTTCGATAGCTTGTCCTACAACTTTAGTAGCAACACTTGCTATCTCTTCGTCGGCTTGCTTAACGATTTTACTTCCTTTATTTGTTTCAAACTCATTCAATTTTTTGTAAGAAGCAATAATAGCATCAACGTTATTATCTACATCTACATCCTTTTGAATTTGAGAATAGGCTAATGTTCCTTGTAGAGCATAATATTGTGCTTTCTCAGCGTTAGAAGCATTTCCTAATACTGCTTCAACTGCTTTTAAAGCAGCAGTTGCTTCAGTTACATTTCCTTTTTTTACAGCTTTCTCAGCGTCTTTAAGCTCTTTTTTTTGAGCCATTGTCAACCCTGATAACATTAAAGCTGACAATAAGTAAACATATCTTTTATTCATAATATATTGGTATGTGTTTTATTCTAAATTATCACTCCCTTGATCATCAATATCAATGATTGTATCAATATCTCCTTCTAAGATATCTTCATCATCCTCTGCCATAACTTTACATACAGCTGCGATAGAGTCATTTCCTTTAATATTAATTAAACGAACTCCTTGAGTTGCACGTCCCATTACACGAAGATCTGAAACTTTCATACGAATGGTTAAACCTGATTTGTTAATGATCATTAAGTCATCTGCATCAGTAACAGAATTAATAGACACTAACAATCCTGTCTTATCAGTAATGTTCATTGTCTTAACTCCCTTACCTCCACGGTTAGTCTCACGGTATTCATCTAAAGAAGAACGCTTACCATAACCATTCTCTGACACCACAAGAATCTCACTATTTAAATCACTTACAGATACCATTCCGATTACTTCATCTTTATCATCTGCTAGAGTAATACCTCTAACACCTGACGCAGTTCTTCCCATAGGACGAGTTTTCTCTTCATCAAAACGAACTAATTTACCAGAACGAAGTGCTAATAACACCTTACTCTTACCATCAGTTAATTTTGCTTCTAGTAATTCGTCATCTTCTTTAATCGTAATTGCATTAATACCATTTTGACGAGGTCTAGAATATTGCTCTAATGGTGTTTTCTTCACCTGACCTTGTTTGGTAGCCATGATAACGAAGTGCTCATTGATGTACTCTTCATCTTTAAGATCTTGAGTACAGATGAATGCTTTCACTTTATCATCATTCTCAATATTGATTAAGTTCTGAATAGCACGTCCTTTACTTGTCTTAGTTCCTTCTGGAATTTCATAAACTCTCATCCAGAAACACTTACCTTTTTGAGTAAAGAATAACATGTATTGGTGATTAGTAGCCACATACATATGCTCTAAGAAATCTTGATCTCTTGTACCAGCAGATTTCTGCCCTACTCCTCCTCTATTCTGAGTTTTGTATTCAGTCAGTGGAGTACGTTTAATATATCCTGCATGAGAAATAGTAATTACTACTTGCTCATCAGCAATTAAATCAGTGATACTAACATCTCCTCCTGCATATTCAATAACAGAACGACGCTCATCACCATATTTTTCTTTTATCTCAGTTAACTCCTCTTTAATCAAGTTCATTCTTAGCTCTACGCTAGCTAACAACTCTCTTAAATGATTAATTAACTTCATGATTTCTTCATACTCAGCACGTAGTTTATCCTGCTCTAGTCCTGTTAACTGACGTAAACGCATTTCTACAATAGCACGAGCTTGAATCTCTGATAAGCTAAAACGCTCTATTAATTTAGCTCTAGCCTCATCAGCATTACTAGAAGAACGAATAAGAGCAATTACTTCATCGATATTATCAGATGCAATAATTAATCCTTCTAAAATATGCGCTCTTTCTTCTGCTTTTCTTAACTCAAACTGAGTTCTACGAGTCACCACATCTAAACGGTGATCTACGAAATGAGAGATTAACTCTTTTAAATCTAATAACTGAGGTCTTCCATTTACTAATGCGATATTATTCACACTGAACGAAGACTGCAATTGAGTATATTTATAAAGTGTATTTAAAACAATATTTGGAACAGCATCACGCTTTAATACGTATACAATACGCATTCCTTTTCTATCAGATTCATCGCGAATAGTAGCAATACCTTCGATCTTTTTCTCGTTAATAGCTTCAGCAGTTTTCTTAATCATTTCTGCTTTATTAACTTGGAAAGGAATCTCAGTCACTACGATAGACTCTCTACCATCTACTTCTTCAAAATTAGCTTTAGCACGCATTACTACACGTCCACGACCAGTTTTAAAAGCTTCGCGTACTCCTTCATATCCATAGATAATACCACCAGTAGGGAAATCAGGAGCTTTAATATAATTGATTAATTCATCGATTTCAATATCATTATTATCGATATAAGCCAATGTACCATCTATAACCTCTGATAAGTTATGAGGTGCCATATTCGTTGCCATACCCACTGCGATACCCGATGCCCCATTCACTAATAAAGTAGGGATTCTAGTCGGCATTACTTTAGGCTCTTCTAAAGTATCATCGAAGTTTAATTGAAAATCTACAGTCTCTTTGTCAATATCAGCAAGAATCTCTTCAGACATCTTCTTCATTCTTGCCTCTGTGTAACGCATCGCTGCAGGACTATCTCCATCTACAGATCCAAAGTTACCTTGTCCGTCCACTAGTAGATAACGCATACTCCAATCCTGTGCCATACGTACCATAGCGTCGTACACTGAACTATCTCCATGTGGGTGATATTTACCTAAAACCTCTCCTACAATTCTCGCAGACTTTTTATGTGCTCTATTAGACATGATGCCTAATTCATACATTCCAAATAATACTCTTCGATGAACAGGTTTTAAGCCATCTCTAACATCAGGAAGCGCTCTAGAAACAATAACTGACATCGAGTAATCGATATAAGCAGATTTCATTTGCTCCTCTATGTTAATAGGAATTAACTTTTCTCCTTCAGACATAAGTATATAAAATTAAAAATTGTCAAATTATTAAACGCGCTAATATACAGTTTTTATAGGTTTTCTCCATGTTTTTATACAAGTATTTCACTTGATTATCTAACAAATTGATTTTTTCTAAAAAAAACACTTTCTTCCTTTTTTATTAAAGTTTTTTTTTGTCAATTAGCTAATGTCAGCTTTATACTATAGGTACACTTTTTGTATCTTTAAAGATTAAAATGAATATTCACCTAATTTGAATTGAAAAATGGATGATAATTTCTCACAAGAAGTAAAAGATGTAATTTCGTATAGCAAGGACGAGGCTATTAGGCTTAGTCATGACTCTATTGGTACTGAGCATCTATTACTAGGACTATTAAAAGTGGAACAAGGTGAAGCGTCTAATATTTTAAATAACCTGGACATAGATGTTGATTTTCTACGTCACAAAATAGAAACATTAAACCCTGCTTCTCATAATAAAGAACTGCTGAGTAATAAACTACAATTACACCTCACAAAGCAAGCTGAGCGTGCATTAAGACTTACATACTTAGAAGTAAAGTTATTCAAAAGTACAGAGATAAACTCTGTTCACTTGCTACTTTGTATTCTAAAAAATAGCGATGATCCTACTACGCAAATCTTAAATAAGATGAAGGTGGATTATGAAGCTGTGAAACAAGCTTATTTAAATACTAGTGAGCCTCAAAAAGACTCTTCTGATGATTTGTTCGAAAGTCCTAAAGCACAAACTTTTGATGATGCAAGTCAAGATGACAGTAAAAGTACTGACAGTAATGACAATATTACAGCTAAAACATCTAAGAGAAGTAAAACTCCTGTATTAGATAATTTCGGTAGAGATTTAACCGAAATGGCGGAGAACGGCAAGCTAGATCCTGTAGTTGGACGTGAAAAAGAAATAGAGCGTGTGTCTCAAATTCTAAGTAGACGCAAGAAGAACAACCCTCTACTAATCGGAGAACCTGGTGTAGGTAAATCTGCTATAGCGGAAGGATTAGCTCTACGTATTATTCAGAAAAAAGTATCTCGCATCTTATACAATAAGAGAGTTGTAACTCTTGACTTAGCTAGTCTTGTAGCTGGAACTAAATACAGAGGACAGTTTGAAGAGCGTATGAAGGCTGTAATGAATGAACTAGAGAAGAATGATGATATTATCTTATTTATTGATGAGATACATACTATAGTAGGTGCTGGTGGAGCTACGGGTTCACTAGATGCTTCTAATATGTTCAAACCTGCATTAGCTCGAGGAGAAATCCAATGTATTGGTGCTACTACATTAGATGAGTTTAGACAGCATATCGAGAAAGATGGAGCTTTAGAACGTCGTTTCCAAAAAGTAATCGTAGAACCTACTACTGTAGACGAAACAATTACCATCTTAAACAACATTAAAGACAAGTACGAAAGCCATCATAATGTAACCTATACTGACGAAGCTATCGAAGCATGTGTTAAGCTAACGAACAGATATATGAGTGATCGTTTCTTACCAGACAAAGCTATCGATGCTATGGACGAAGTAGGTTCTCGTGTTCATATAACTAATATCAATGTACCAGATAATATCCTTGAACTAGAACAAAAGCTAGAACATACTAAGGAGCAAAAGAATGAAATGGTACAAAAACAAAAGTATGAAGAAGCTGCTCGTTTAAGAGATGATGAAAAACAACTAGAGAAAGACTTAGCTGTAGCTCAAGAAAACTGGGAACAAGAAGTAAAAGAAAACAGAATAGTGGTTACTGAAGAGAATGTAGCTGATGTAGTTTCAATGATGACAGGCATTCCTGTAAATAGAATTGCAGAAAAAGAAATCACTAAGCTCGCTAATCTTCCTCAGTTAATTAAAGGTAAGGTAATTGGTCAAGACGAAGCTGTTAGCAAAATAGCGAAAGCGATTCAAAGAAATAGAGCAGGATTAAAAGATCCTAATAGACCTATTGGTTCCTTTATTTTCTTAGGACAAACAGGAGTTGGTAAAACCCAACTAGCTAAAGTAATCGCTAAAGAAATGTTTGACTCAGAAGATGCTCTTATCCGTATCGACATGAGTGAATACATGGAGAAGTTTGCTATCTCTAGATTAGTAGGAGCGCCTCCAGGATATGTCGGTTATGAAGAAGGTGGTCAGTTAACAGAGAAAATTAGAAGAAAGCCTTATAGCGTGATTCTTTTTGATGAAATCGAAAAAGCACATCCAGATGTATTTAATATGCTGCTTCAAGTACTGGACGATGGACATCTAACTGATAGCTTAGGACGCAAAGTTGATTTTAGAAACACCATTATCATCATGACTTCTAATATCGGAGCACGTCAATTAAAAGATTTCGGACAAGGAGTTGGTTTTGGTACAACTGCTAGACAGGAACAAACAGATCAACATTCTAAATCTGTGATAGAAAATGCACTAAAAAAGGCCTTTGCTCCAGAATTTTTAAATAGAATAGATGATATCATTGTGTTCAATGCTCTAGAAAGAAAAGACATAGACTTAATCATAGATATAGAACTTCAGAAGTTATTTAGAAGAATTACTGACCTTGGTTATGAATTAACATTAAGTACAGACGCAAAAGATTTTATCGCAGAAAAAGGCTTTGATAAACAATATGGTGCAAGACCTCTTAAAAGAGCGATTCAGAAGTATATCGAAGACCCGCTAGCAGAAGAAATTGTAAACTCTAAAATAATGCTAGGCGACAGTATCGAAATGAAGCTTAATGAAGCGAAAGATGCACTAGAAATAGCAACTATAGCAAAATAATAAATACTCTTCTCTCAAGAAGAAATCAATAAAAAGAGGATATCCCTAAGGGATATCCTCTTTTTTTACCTCCTTACGTATTTTATTCCTCTTCCCTTCTACTCCATACTTTTCTCTATCTCGTTCTAAGTTGCTTTAGGATTCCCAGGAGTACTCTAAAGCATTTCTTCGACAAAACCCTCCTTTTACCTAGTAAACTCCAAGTATACCCCTAACAAACCTCAAGAAAGTGCAAGCTAAGCCCTTACATTTTATTTTTTAAACCAAAACTATTACACTGCAACTTAATTATCCATCTATTTTTTGATTTGATTATAATTTTTTACTCTTAATGATCATAGTCCGCTTTACGATCCAAACCCTACTATAAAACGTAAAAAATCAAACACTTAACTTACTTGTTTCTTACATATTCTCTCTAAAGCACTGTCAATATGTTGTAAAATTATTAAATTTTACTTTTTTTTCTATCTCGTGTAAAAGCATTATATTTATTACACTACATTCGCATTAGATTTATTATTATATGTTAGACAAAGTAATTGTTGGTAGTGAAGAATGGTGTTCTTTTTCTACTTTAAATATTCCTGCTATTAAAGCGCGTGTTGACTCAGGTGCTAAGACATCTGCGTTACATGCTATAAACATTGTCCCTTTTGAAAAAGAGGGAGAAAAGTGGGTTAAATTTGACGTCAATCCTCTTCAGAACAATGGAAAAACAGTAATTCATTGTGAATCTAAGGTAATAGATAAAAGAATCGTAAAGAGCTCTAGCGGCTCTAGAGAATCTAGATATGTAATCCAAACCGAAATATCTATTGCTGACACGAATTGGATGATCGAGCTAACTTTGACCAATAGAGATTCTATGGGATATAGAATGCTACTAGGAAGAGAAGCTATGGGAGGACGTGTACTAGTAGATCCTGAAAAACACTTCTTACTAGGTCAACCCACTACAGAAAAACTAGAAGAATACTATACTAAACCAAAAACAGAGAAAAAAGGTCTACGTATAGGTCTATTAGCAAGTAATCCTGATTTGTATAGTAATAAAAGAATTATAGAAGCAGGAGAATTAAGAGGTCATGAAATGCACTTCTTAAATCTGAAGTACTGCTATATGAAACTAGATGCTAACCAACCAGAGATACACTATCGAGGTGGACGAGTTCTAAATGATTTTGACGCAGTAATACCACGTATACGTCCTAGTATGACGTACTATGGATGTGCATTAACTAGACATTTTGAATCTTTAAAAGTATATAGCTTGAATAGTGCCGCAGCGATAGCACAGTCAAGAGACAAACTATTTTCACTTCAGTTATTACTAAATAATGGGGTAGACATTCCTACTACAGGATTTGCTAACTCACCTTTAGATACTAATGATTTGATAAAAATGGTAGGAGGAAGCCCTCTTATTGTCAAATTGTTAGAAGGGACACAAGGAAAAGGTGTAGTATTAGCAGAAACTAAAAAAGCAGCAGAAAGTGTAATCAATGCCTTCAAAAGTCTGAATGCAAACATCTTAGTACAAGAATTCATTAAAGAAGCAAATGGTAAGGATATACGTTGTTTTGTAGTAGACGGAAAAGTTGTAGCAGCGATACAGCGCGAAGCTCTACCAGGTGAGTTTAGAGCTAATATTCACTTAGGTGGAACAGCATCTGTGATCAAAGTAACACCTGAAGAAAAGAAGATAGCCATCAAAGCTGCTAAGGCAATGAATCTAAAAGTAGCTGGAGTAGATATTATTCGCTCTGCTAAAGGTCCTCTATTATTAGAGGTAAACTCTTCTCCTGGATTAGAAGGAATAGAAGGTGCTACAAATAAAGATATTGCTTCGGAGATGATTAAAGCGATAGAAAAACAAGTTAAATGGTAATATTATAAGAGAGTGGTGATCTAACAATCACCACTTTTATTCTTTTTAAAATCAATATAAATTATGAACCCATCTACTAACGGCTGGATCAAAAAATACTTTACAGAACACCGAGACTATCAAATCTTCTCTACACAGAACTGTCATGAGATATCAACACAAATTAGAAAAATAGGTTTTAGTTACGGAATAATTGATATTGATGAATTACCTAGTATTTATAAAAACTTTAAATACACACAAGAAGAACTTTCTAAAATCTGTTACTTACAGCTCTTAGAAAAAATCTATTATATATATAACAATGGGGATAATCAACAAAACTTCATTGATAAGCTCATAGAGTTTTACGAAGTATTCATTCCTCACAAGAGCAATATTTTCTCTTCTTTCTTTGAAGAAAAGAATCCTTATAACAAACTAGAAAATATCTTTTCGATCAGATGTAAAGAACACTTCTTTTCACAGTCAAAAAACAATGATTTTGTACTAAACATGATTCTATTATTCATTGATACACTAGCATTCGAGGCTTATATCAATGAAAAAATAGATCCTACGATCTTTATACAACACACGGTAGAACAATTAAAGGAAATAACATTATCCGTTAAAAGAAATAAAGAGGAGTTGAGCAAAAAAGATCTACAACTTATTGACTTTTTAGACAAAACGAATAGTACTAACTCAATAGACTCTATAAAGTTAAATACACCTATCAGCAGCTTTGAAGCAAACTTTATGATAGATTATATCGTATGTAATTCTTGGAAAAATGATATACAGGAGATTATACTTCCTAACTTTGAGGAAGCTCCTTTCTTAGCTATTCCTTATTCACAAACGATGATAGAGGAAAGTATCTTTTACTTTTCGATAGTATTAGTCAAAAATAAATATGATTATCATTATTACAAATCAAGTAATCTATTTGATAATGTCATTAAAAATTCTACAAGTTATATAGAACTTCTATTAACGCGAAACAAAACTAGGTTAATCAATGAGTTACAAAAGAATACACAACTCATGAAGTTATTAGTGGACTCTACACATAGAGACTTAAATAAAGAAGAAAAAAAGATGGTTAAAAAACAAACTATAGAAGTTATTAAAACCATCCCTTCTCTTGCTATCTTTATTTTACCTGGAGGAGGTATATTATTACCTATTTTATTAAAATTTATTCCTTCATTACTACCTTCTTCATTCAACGAAAATACAGAGCAGTAAATTTAGGACAGACTATATCTTTTTAAATCGGAGCTGGTATACTTCATCTAGATCTGCATTGTTCATCAGATTTACATTTAGATCAGTTACATAACCAGAGTTAAGACCATATACCCATCCGTGTATTCCAAGTTCTTGATTGCGAGCCCAAGCTTCTTGTACAATGGATGTTTTGGCTAAGTCATACACTTGTTCTTGAACATTTAGTTCAACAAATCGATTAAATCGCTGAACTTCATCATCAATTTGATCTAACTCTACATTGTGTAATCGATAGACGGTCTTGATATGTCTAATCCAGTTATCTATTAGACCATAAGACTCATTCTTCATTGCAGCCAGCACTCCACCACATCCATAGTGACCACAAACTATGATATCTTTAATTTTAAGAATATTAACAGCATAATCTAGTACACTCAGCATGTTCATATCTGAATGTATAACCATATTAGCAATGTTACGATGGACAAAAACATCACCTGGTTCTGCCCCAATAATTTCGTTCGCTGGTACTCTACTATCAGAACACCCTATCCATAATACAGGAGGTGTCTGTTTTTCACTAAGTCTTTTGAAGTAATTAGGATTTACAGTTAGCCTCTCCTCTACCCATTGCTTATTGCGCTCTAAAATCTTCTTATAAAAATCACTATGTGCCATAGTCTTATTTTTTCTCTACAAACATTTCTTTTACAATGTTTACTTCTCCTGTTTCTACTTTATAAAAAGCCCCTACAATTCCAATCTCACCAGCTTGATACATTTCACTTAGAACAGTACTTTTGCTCAAAATGTGGTCAATAGTATGATCTACATTGTGATAAGCTACTAAATCAACTGCTTCTTTTGATTGTATATCAAGGTCTTTATTATTCTCTTTGACATACTCTATCGAAGGTTCTACTTTTGCCAATAGATTCGTTAAGTGGCCTAATTTTGCACCTTTACAAGCTCCAGTAATAGCACCACAATGTGAATGTCCTAAAACCATGATAAGCTTACTTCCTGCTAATTTACATGCAAATTCCATAGAACCAATAATATCTTCATTTAATACATTACCAGCAATACGAGCACTAAAGATATCTCCTAACCCTTGATCAAAGATTAACTCTGCAGAGGTACGGCTATCGATACAACTCAAGATGATAGCGAATGGAAACTGTCCTTCTTTAGTTGAGTTTACCTGTTCTAATAAATTACTATGAGCCTTTAGGTTCTCTACGAAACGTTTATTTCCTTCTTTTAAAAACTCTAAAGCTAGTTCTGGAGTAATTGATTTTTGATCTTCTATGTTGTGTAGTCTCATTCTGTTTGTTGTTTATTTAAGTTGTAAACTAATAGCAAAAATACAAAACAATCAATAAAATATAACGTATTATTATTTTTTGAAGTAATTTTTATTAATACTATAATTCATAAACAATAATTAACAATTAATATCTCAATCTTTATCCTACTCTCCAATGTAAAAGAGTTAAAAAGCGACTAACAATACACAGATAGAAAATTAGCATTGTATTCTAATCAATTGTTAATTCTAAATATATATTTCCCAATCAGTTATAATTGTGATCAATCGTTAACATTAATATAAATTGCAAAAATATTTGTTTGATTACCAAAATAGTTAATACATTTGCATCATAAAATAACAGGAGGAAAAATTTGTACTGATTGCAACCTCGGTAAAAAATGCTAAAGCAGAAATTCATACTTCCCCTTTAGCCATTTCCTCTATTTTTAAAATCTAAAAAAAAATAATTATTATGGCTTATTACTTTACATCTGAATCAGTTAGTGAAGGACATCCAGATAAAATTGCTGATCAAATCTCTGATGCTTTAATCGATAACTTTTTAGCCTTCGATCAAGACTCTAAAGTAGCTTGTGAAACTTTAGTAACAACAGGACAAGTAGTTTTGGCTGGTGAAGTTAAATCTAAAACATACCTAGACGTACAACAAATCGCTAGAGAGGTAATCAAACGTATTGGTTACACTAAGAGTGAATATATGTTTGACGCTAACTCATGTGGTATCTTATCAGCGATCCATGAGCAATCTGCTGACA
This sequence comes from Myroides odoratimimus, assembly GCF_030326305.1. Classification (GTDB taxonomy): domain Bacteria; phylum Bacteroidota; class Bacteroidia; order Flavobacteriales; family Flavobacteriaceae; genus Flavobacterium; species Flavobacterium odoratimimum_A. Next base: position 117,561 of record NZ_JACAKB010000009.1, read on the forward strand.
TCAATCAAGGAGTAGATAGAAAAAGTCCAGAAGAACAAGGAGCTGGTGACCAAGGAATGATGTTTGGTTACGCAACTAAAGAGACTGAAGACTATATGCCTCTAGCATTAGACCTTTCTCATAAATTGTTACAAGAATTAGCAGCTATCCGTAGAGAAAATACGGAAGTTACTTATTTAAGACCAGATGCGAAAAGTCAGGTTACATTAGAATATGATGATAACAATACTCCTATCAGAATCGTTACTATCGTACTTTCTACTCAACATGATGATTTCGTTCAACCAACGGATAACTCTGTTCAAGCTAAAGAAGTTGCTGAGAAAGCAATGCAAGCAAGAATAGAGAAAGACATCAAAGAAATCTTAATTACTCGTCTTTTAAATAAATATCCTCAATACAAATATTTATTTGAGAATAACGAAGAAATAGAGTACTTAATCAATCCAACAGGTGTATTCGTTATTGGAGGTCCTCATGGAGATACAGGATTGACAGGTCGTAAGATTATCGTAGATACTTATGGTGGTAAAGGTGCTCACGGTGGAGGTGCTTTCTCTGGTAAAGACCCTAGTAAAGTAGACCGTAGTGCAGCTTATGCAACTAGACATATTGCTAAAAACCTAGTAGCGGCAGGTGTTGCTGACGAAGTATTAGTGCAAGTTTCTTATGCTATTGGAGTTGCTAAACCAACAGGTTTATACATCAATACTTACGGTACAAGTAATGTTAATCTAACTGATGGTGAAATTGCTAAAAAAGTTAGTGAGTTATTTGACTTAAGACCATACTTCATTGAAACTAGTCTTAAATTAAGAAACCCTATCTATAGTGAGACAGCTGCTTATGGACATATGGGACGTAAACCTCAAGTAGTGAAAAAAGTATTCATTAGACCTGGTGGAGAAACTAAAGAAGTAGAAGTAGAATTATTCACTTGGGAAAAATTAGACAGAGTAGAAGATATCAAAGCTAAATTTAGCTTGTAATATTCTTATTCAATTCATATAAAGAGACTGCTATTAGTAGTCTCTTTTTTTATACTTTACTATAAGAGAATTCTCTCTTATACACATTGCTAGAATTGGTTTATATTTACTTAACTAAACCAAAATTATGAACTGGATCCTAGGTACACTTATATTACTGATACTATATATTCTTCTCAATAAAAAAAGGAATAGAAACAAAAGGAATGCTCAACTTCAAAAATTAAAAGAAAGCTGGGGACATCCAAAAGGATTAACTGATTTTAATTTTGCCAAAATAGCATCCTACCATCTTGCATTAAGTCATAGTACATCGTATCAAACAATTAGTAAAACCATTAATCAAGATCTTGATTTAGACGATACGTTTACTTATCTAGACAGAACACACTCCTTAATAGGACAACAATACCTGTATCACAAACTACACACCTTTAAATCACCAGAAGAAGTAAGAGACCTTGATCAAACAATTAATTTCTTCAGAACTGACAGTACTGAGAGATTAAAACTACAAACATTACTAAGTTCCTGAAAGATAGACATAGTTTTTGTTACACTCCCTATACCACAAAAAAAAGTTCAGTTAACTAACTGAACTTTTTTCTATTTCTTCATCCAAACATTCAAATCTAGAATTCTGAGATTTAAACTCTGGAACTATTACTTTTAATTGCTTAACAAGATATTCCACATCATCCTGGCCCTCATTCTCACATACATAGTTACACATCATTTCGAGGTTCGCCTTTATCACATCTAAATCTTGATTACGTACTTTAGCAATCATTATCTTTTCATGATGCGTCTTCACAGTATTCTCATCATTAGCTAACAACTCTTCGAATATCTTTTCTCCAGGCCTTAATCCTGTTATCTTAATGTCTATATCTTCAGGATAACTATAACCACTCAAACGTATCATTCGCTTAGCTAAATCAAATATCTTCATAGATTTACCCATATCGAAAACAAAGATCTCACCTCCATTCCCCATAATTGAAGCTTCTAACACTAATTGACAAGCTTCAGGTATTGTCATGAAAAAACGTGTAATATCTTGATGTGTTACTGTTAACGGTCCACCGGCATCGATTTGACGCTTAAACAATGGAATCACAGATCCATTAGATCCAAGAACATTTCCAAAGCGAGTTACTATAAAGCTTGTAATACCATTATCTTTTAATGTTGACACATATAGTTCAGCAGCACGTTTAGTAGCTCCCATAACATTAGTAGGGTTAACAGCTTTATCTGTAGATACCATTACAAACTTTGATACGCCAAACTGAACTGATAAATCAGCTATAACCTTAGTTCCTTTCACATTGGTATGAATTGCTTCATAAGGAAAAGATTCCATTAAAGGGACATGCTTATATGCAGCTGCATGATATACTAAATTAGGTCTATACAACTCGAATAAAGATTCCATCTTCTTGTTATCTCGAATATTCCCAACAACATAAACTATGTCATTACACTTATTAGACACCATCGTCTGCTGTATATCATATAATGGAGATTCTGCATGATCAACCAGTATAAGCTTCTTAAAGTTAAAGCGCGCTACTTGTCTAGCTATCTCACTTCCAATAGAACCAGCAGCCCCAGTAATCAATACAACCTTATCATTTATCTCTCTACCAATAATAGGATTATCTAATTGTATAGCTTTACGTCCTAGTAAATCATCAATCTTTAATTCCTTAATTTGTTTATTAGTATAAGAACCGTCTAACCAATCTGTAGCAGGTGGAATAATCTTTATCTTTACAGGAAGCTTCTCTAATACTTCTGATATATCATTTAATCTTTCTCTTGTAATATTCTGAATCGAAATAATTATTTCATCTATTCTATTACTTGTAACATATGCTTCATCTAAGATAGATGGATTGTATATTTTATATCCGCTTAACCTATTACCTGATTTACTAGGATTGTCATCCACAAAAGCGACAATATGCGTTCTAACTTTTGTATCCCCTTGTAATGCCCCTACAGTAATTATTCCAGAATCACCAGCACCATAGATAATCACACGTTTATGATTTCTAACATCTAATACATAGCTACGATAAAACTGACTGTAGAACAAGCGTGCTAAAATAAGCATCGCTGATGTAAAGAATAAATGCAGCAATACAAAAGAATATGAATACCTCAAATAAGACTCAAAACTAGATCCTAATAACTCATTTCGCTGTAGTGAACTTACAATCATCATGATTGCCCCAGAGAATAAACATGAAATAAAAATAGTTTCAATATCTTTTATACTCGTTTGCCTAATAACACCTTTAAACGGTTTAAATATTAAAAAACTAACGATATAACAAACTAATAATACAGGTATTCTCTTCAACATTAATTCAATAGAGAAATTACCAAAAAAATTAGTTAACAAAAGGTTAGAAATAAAATAGGTAAACAAGACAATTAATAAGTCTATTATAAATATGATACCCCTTGGTGTATCACGCTTTAACTGTCTTTTCAGCGCATTATTCATACGATTTTCTTTTGGTAGCAATTATTACAATTATTTTAACTGCAAATATAATGCATAAAATGTCACCTTTATTACTCTACACTAGAAAATACAGTCTCTTCACCCTTTTCTTATGCTTTTTACTCTTTACAAATAAAGTAATCAATGATACCAAATTTAAATTAAGAGAAACAAAACATCAACACCAAATTACTGCGAAAAGCTAAGTTCTAAAAGTAATCACCTACTATACAAACAAAAAAATCCCCAACCTCTAATGAGATTGGGGATTCTATAAAGAAAGGCGGCGACATACTCTCCCACTGGTTAGCAG